>JAEZGN010000008.1 GCA_023437305.1 Bacteroidota bacterium | reverse complement strand
ATGTATGTGTAGGAGGAACAACCGGAAATATTTCGGTGAAAGCTATGAATGGAGTTGCTCCTTATACCTATCAGTTGTGGAATGCAGATAATACAGTGAAAATATCAGGTGTTGCAGATATAACAACCAGCGGTATAGCTCATTTTACTTACGGACTAGCAGATGAGACTTATACAATTCGTATCAACGACCAATGTGGAAACGCATTTAAGCAGCAGATAATAATATCAAACCTAGAGACGGCAAAAGTAGTATATGCGAGTTCAAATCCGATTTGTACTGGAGGAACAATACAGCTTAAATGCATAACTCTGGGGAGCACTAATTATTCATGGACAGGACCTAATGGTTTTACTTCTGATATACAGAATCCAACTATTAGCAATGTAGATACGAATATGACAGGTTGGTATAAAGTATCGGTTACACCTGAGTTTTGTGGTATAGCCAAACTCGACAGCGTACATGTTACAGTGACACCACCTTTGCTCCCCACACCGACTACTGTGGACCAATCTTTAGAGGTATGCGTACGAGAACAAGTAACTCTAACGGCAGAAGTGACAGGTGGAGAGGGATTCTATACCTATCAATGGCAATCGAGTACAGATGGCATATCCTGGTTTAATATAGCCGGAGCTATAAGTGCATCTTATACACCTCCTACGCAGATAAGATCGGGAACATATTACTATCGTAGGGTAACCACTGATACTACTTGCGGTACAGCATACAATCTGATAAAAGTAAATGTAAAGGGGTGCTACATACTTGTAAATCCAAATATACGCAGTAAAATAGAGCGAAAAAAAGACGGGACTTCCTGATCTTAGACAAAACATATAAAACTACATCTTTAAAGATGCAGAGTAAATAGTCTTTTTCTATTTACTCTGTTTTTATATGAGTTTATTTAATCAGCCATTACATTATATCCGGCAGTTTTTTGCCTATTATTTGATATTAAGAATATAAAGGTATTTCCAATAGATATTGGTTGTATATAAAAAGAGTATGCTCAAGAAATAGATATACCTTTTTTACCTTGAAATCAAGAAAGCACAATATAAAGCACTAATATTATACCCACTAGTAACAGGAACCATTTATCTCGTCTAGTAATGTATTTTTCCTTTTACCATAATAAGACCTGAGAAGGCAAAGAAAATTAGAGATACGACAAGAATTTGTTTCTTGCAGCATAATATAAAGATAGAGGAAAATCATACTATATGTTGTAACAACATGGAGTAAATCATTATCTTTGTTGATGAATGAACAAAAATTATAGATAATCATTATGAGTTCAAATCAAGATAATGCATCCCGATGGCTGAGTAAAAAAATAGCTGAAGCCAAAGGTCCATATATTTTAGCTGCAGTATTTACCATTTTAAGTGCGGTATCTTTTATCGTTTTTTGCTGGTATTTATCTGAATTTGCAGCCTTATGGCTTGATCGCGGATTACTTTTGCCACATCCTCTCCTATATGCATTAGTATTTCTTACAGCTAGATATATCTTTGCTCATTTTGCTTCGATATTCAATTATAAAGCGGGAAATACGATTGTATCCAAAGTCAAAAAAAATCTATATCCAATATTATTAAACAACAATAAATTAGACTCTGTAGCAAGTACCCTCTACATTACCAGAATTTGTGAGGATTTGAAACCTTTTTACGCCTTTTTTATTCCATACGCAATGGCATCCCTTTTGGTTAGTGGGATGATACTGATTGTTAGTTTTTGGATCGAAAAATGGGTTGGCCTTACCCTCTTGGTTTCATTGATTGTTATCCCAATGCAAATGATCATAATAGGCATAGGCGCTGAAGCTCTTCATAAAAAACATATTAATCTCTTTTTGAAATATTCAGCTGTATTTTACAATCGTCTTCAAACTATAGCCGAAATAGTTAATTTAGATAACTTCAGACCTCAATATCATTTCTTGTCCGAAAAAAGTAAAGAATTAAATAAAGCAACGACTAATGTGATGCGAGTTGCTATTTTATCGTCAGCAGTATTAGAACTATTTGTAACCATTTGTATTGCTGTCGTTGCGATCTATTTAGGGATGAGTCTTCTCGGGATTATGACAGGGCCTAATTACGGAAAAGGGTATGATTTTCAGATTGCATTATTTTTACTAATGATGTCTCCTTATTTTTTCTTTTATCTACGAAAATTCGTGAGTGCCTACCACGATAGAAATAGAGCTGTGGCCGCAGCTAAATTATTAATACCAATATTAAATGAGGACATCGACACAACTTCAATCAATATCGATCATCAGTTTAATGACTTAGCAATTAACAATTTGAACTTCGCTTATCCCGATTCACCGGTGAAAGTTCTACACAATATTAATGTACAATTTCCTTCAAAAGGACTGGTATTAATAAAGGGAATTTCAGGCTCCGGAAAATCAACCTTGTTGAAAATATGCTCCGGAAACCTGTATTTACAGGACAATAGCATTTCTGTAAACGGAAAGGATACTAAGTATTCGCAAAAGTGGCTTAGAACCAATTCTTCATACATGAATCAATTTCCTTTCGTCTTTGACGAAACTTTAAGATATAATGTTTTCTTAAAAAATGAAACGAATAAATCACAAAAATATCCTGAGTTTTTAGATAAAATACTTGCTAAAAAGGAGGATGGCTGGGAAACTAAACTAAGTCATAATGGCAAACAATTATCTGGTGGAGAAAAACAATTAGTTACACTTGCACGAATGATGTTGTATCCAAAACCAATAGCAATATTGGATGAGCCTACAGCCAATCTGGATCCTGACACAATCGAAATTATCATTCCAGAAATAATGAAATTGGCAGAAGACCGATTAGTAATAGTCGCTTCTCATGAGAAAATGTTCGATAATGTAGCGAATACAATCGTAAACTTAAATTGGGGAGAGCAAATGAGTCATGAATAAATTTATAAGAATATATATATTAAAGCCTTTAGCAGGCAAATGGTTGCGAGGAACATTTCTTCTATTATTATGGACTATCTCTTTTGTTGCTCTTCCGGCTATATCAGGATGGTTTTTGGCGATCTGTAGTGTGGTATTTGTTACTGCGAGTACTACTTTTTCGTATCTGGTACCATCTGCTATAATCCGTCTAATGGCGTTTTTTAGAACGGCCGCAAGATACTTTGAGCGATTGGAGAACCACAAGGCCACACTAGATGCTCAGCAAAGTTTGCAATTGAGAATCTTTCAGTCCGTAGCCAGATTTCCATATTTCAAGAAACAAGTGAATAACAATTCCACATTACTTGAAAACAGCACACATGGCATCGACCAAATATTGAACCATATTCTTTTGTGGCTTTTACCATTTACGGCACTAATAATTTCACTCAGCATATATTTTTTCTTTCTTATTGTCTTTTCTCAAGTCATTGCAATAGAATTTTTGATTTCATCAGCTATTCTTTTATTTATTATTCCTCAATTAATTTTCAGGAAAAACAGAAAACTTTATGAAGAACTAAAAATGTGCCGCGAAGATAACAATCAAGTTCTTATACAAAGCTTTAGAGGGAGAATAGAAATATCGAAATACAATTTGGAGGAGAAAGTTATCGGGCAATACGAACAACGGCTATTACGCCTCGAACAATTGGAAGATAAATTACAAACGAATTCATTCTGGTTACAGTTAATTGCCGGACTAGGTTTTAGTTATATTGCATCACTTTTATTATGGAGTTCACACGGCAATGGTATAGATGCACCTACAGCCATCGGAATATTTTTCGGTATTATGGCACAAGCCGAATTAGCAGAAATGCTATTTTCGGGAAAATCGGAAAAAAGTGCTGTTGCTCATCAAATTGAAGATGTTAATAAGATTATAAAGGATGGAGAAAAACCTCTGGAAGCTGTAGTCGTAAATTCTAGAATGGAGAGCCTAAATCTTAAAAATGTGAGTGCAATGATCCCTGAGACATCTGTGACAACTTCAGAGGTTTCATTAGAAATAAAAAAAGGTGAATGGATTTCACTCTTCGGAGAGACTGGAAAAGGAAAAACAACTTTGTTAAACAGCCTTTTTTATCCTGAATACCGTAGAAGTGGGTCGTTAGCCTGGAACAATGATACTGAATTGTCTCATCTACCTGTTCCGGAATGTATTTATGTTACCCAAAAAGCTTATTTATTAACAGGAACATTGCGCGAAAATTTTGAAGGTCACCCGGACGAAGCTATTGAACAAGTACTAGATACAGTAGATCTTACTAGCTGGCGTTTATCTCTTCCCGATGGATTGGATAGTTGGTTGGGAGAGAACGGCGAAATTCTAAGTGGTGGGCAGCGGAAGAAATTGCTTCTGGCTCAAGCCTTGCTAAAAAAACCACAACTGTTAGTTGTAGATGAACCAACAGCCGGTATTAGTTCCGAAAATGCTATTGCTATATTTAAGAATATAAAACGAGAATATCCTGACATTACTATTTTAATGGCCACCCACCTAAAGGATTTTGAATATGTATCAGATAAAATTGTAAGGATATAAACACTATTAGACAGTTATAAATTATTATGGCAATTAAAGCTTTACTGAAGAGCTCAAATATGAGTATCTTACAGATATCGGAGGAGGTGAACTTTTCTAATTCTTCCTTTTTGGGCACATATTAAGAAAGAGGACTGATCTTACGCCTTTAAAATATAAAAAGAACTAAAAGCTCCCTCCTCCATCCCTCTTTTCTTATTACAGAAAAGTATGATATTTCTCAAAAAACACTTTAGCACCAATCGCTGGATCTTTATCCATACTTACATCAATTATCAGTTCGTGTAATAGCTTGTCATCTAATTTAAAACTCTCGAAAAAAGCAGCTATATCGGGCTTATCTTCTTTAAACCCACGCCGAGATATAACCTGAATATTATCTGTAGGATATATACCTTTTGGATCACTCAATTTTTTAAGTTCAAATTGAGTCCACATAAAATGAGGCTTCCAGCCTGTTATTACAATCCACTCTTTATTCTTTTCTGCCTTTTTTAAGGCTGTTATCATAGATGTTTCGGAAGAGGAAATCTGAGAGTAATCGAGATTATAAACGGTTATTGCTTTTTCTGTATTAGCATGAATCCCTGCTCCTGAAGCAATTCCATAGATTTTCTTGTCAAACTTGTCTTTATTTTCATTCAACTCTTCTATCGATTCGATATTAACGTAGGCAGGAACAACAAGACCGGTTATACCATCGTCAAAAACAGTTCCTAATACATCTAGTTTGTGCCCATATTTAGCCCAATAATCTTTTTGTGTATGAGGAAGCCATGCATCCATGTATATATCGGCATCACCACGAGATAGAGCTGTATAAATTGGACCCGGTTCTATACGCTTTAAGGTTACCGTATATCCTTTATCCTCTAACATAACCTTTGCCAAATATGTAATAGCAATACCCTCCGCCCAGTTGGGATATAATATCATAACATCTTGTTTATGACGAGGCTCACAAGATGTAAGACCGAGCAATACGACTGAGAGTAGAATGTATATTACCTTATTCATTTCTGTTCCTCCTTTTCTTTACCTAAAAGCTGTGTCATTCTATCTAATATAATCGCTAATATTACAATACAAAGCCCTGCTTCGAAACCTAAAGCAACATCGGCCTGCTGAATACCTGCATATACACTTTCGCCCAATCCTCCGGCTCCTACCATTGAGGCAATAACTACCATTGATAGAGATAGCATGATTACTTGATTAATACCGGCCAAAATAGTAGTCATCGCTAATGGCATCTGCACCTTGAACAAAGTCTGACGTCTTGTACAACCAAAGGCAACAGAAGCTTCTACAACCTCTTTCGGTACACTCTTTATTCCCAAAGCTGTCATCCTAACAGCCGGAGGCAATGAAAAAATGACCGTAGCCAAAACACCCGGCACATTACCTACCGAAAAGAATAAAATTGCCGGAATCAAATAAACAAAAGCAGGCATTGTTTGCATAAAGTCTAGTAATGGACGAATTATAGCATAAGCTCTTTTATTGTATGCACACCATATACCTAAAGGTACGCCAATCATCAACACAATAAGTGTAGCTACCAATACCAGGATAAACGTATCCATTGTTTGTTCCCAAAAACCCATCAAGTAAATAAGCAAAAGTCCTAAAACACAAAAGAGTGGGAATCCTATCAGTGTTGCGATATTGTTTTGCCAGGCTTTATCATTTCCTAACGATTTCTTTTTAATAATAAAAGCGATCAGTGCCACAACAGCAATAATGATGTAGAACGGAATATACCCAAGTAATTCTTGTAATACATCAACGCTATTATCTATCATAATAGTTATCTGACGAAAGAGCGGTGCTGCTGTATCTGACAACCAATCTACAAAACGTTCTATATACTTACCTATATCTAGTTTATTCATATTTAACTTGCATTTTCTATTATTTCCTTAACAGCTTCTTCATCGTATCCTGTAACCATAGCTACTATATCAGAGTATCTTATACAGCCTATTAGCTTCTCATTACCATCAACCACTGCAAGAGGATATTTTTGATTTATAAACAGTGGAAGCATATCCGAAACCGAGTGGTCTTCCATCACTTTTGGAATATCCATTAATATAGATTCCAACCCCCTTTCTCCGGCAGCAATTTTACGTTCAACATCTTTCTTTCTTACATAGCCTTTAAACTTATTATCCTCGCTTGTAACAGCCACAAAACGTAAGGTGTGACGTTCCATCAATCTCAAGGCCGATGCCAAACCATCCTTTCCTAACTGCACTCTTGCTCTAAATGGTTCCATTATTGTAGATGCTGTTATAATTTTAGATAAATCAACATTTCCGATAAAAGCTTTCACATAATCATCGGCAGGGTTCATCAAAATATCCTCCGGACTACCTTGCTGAACAATCACGCCATCTTTCATAATCGCAATAGTGTTTCCTAACTTTAAAGCCTCATCAAGGTCATGTGTAATAAAGATGATAGTCTTTTTAAGTTTTTGTTGAATATCCAACAGATCATCTTGCATCTGAGCTCTGATCAGCGGGTCTAATGCGCTAAAGGCTTCATCCATTAAGAGAATCTGTGAATCGGTTGCTATGGCTCGGGCAATTCCAACACGCTGTTGCATTCCGCCACTCAGTTGATAAGGGTATTCATTCTCATAGCCGGACAGGCCAACTATTTTTATTATTTCTTTTGCTTTTTCATAACGCTCTTTTAGATTTATATCCTGAATCTCAAGGCCAAAAGCAACATTGTCTATTATTGTTTTATGAGGCAGAAGTCCAAAATTCTGAAAAACCATTCCCACCTTTTTCCTACGAAGATTAAGTAGTTTTGATTTATTCATTTTTGTTATATCTTCGCCATCGATAGAAATGCTACCTGACGTTGGTACATTCAACATATTAAAGCACCTCAGCAACGACGATTTTCCACTGCCTGACAAACCCATTACAACAAATATTTCGCTTTCTTTAATCGAAAGGCTTACATTATTCACTGCAATTGTACACTTTGTTCTTTGGTGAATTTCTTTTTTTGATTTTCCGCTTTTCAGCATTCTTAGAGCTTGCTTCTTGGCTGTTCCAAATATTAGAAACAAGTTCTTCATTTCTATTTTATTCATATTTATTATTGATTAAAATAATATCCTATATTTATATTAAAGCGACTATTCCATCTGGCATTTGCAGTCCCTATACCTAAACCTTCTCCAAAGTTAGATGTCAGCCACGGTTGATTTTTACCCAGAGCAAAATCAACATACGTATATATGGGCCCCATAGAGACAAGTGCTCCGGGAATAAGGTGTTGTGTATTAAAATATTCTTTTTTATGTTTATCGACTATCGAATAGTCTATATATGGTTGTATATATTTTATAAATTTTCTGTCAATAGGTATCATATATGCTAATCCCACAACATAAATCGTTCCTTTAGCCGCCACATCATAAGCTGCACCATAAGCAGCCATCTGTAGGATATCCAGTTTTTCTTTATTATTACCCTGAGCATTATAATCATATGAGATAAACTCTCCTTTAAAATTCCATTTATTATAATCAGCGACTACGTGTAGTGCAGTACTAATTCCCCATTTTCGACTATTAAGCTCTTTATTATATATACTTCCTAGTTGTCCGGAAACGCCGAACTCGATATTTTCATTCAATTTATATCGGGCTCTTAAATTGAATTGATCCAATTCTCTGATATTTGCATCCACCAAGTTATTACCGGCATAACCTGTAGTAGGAACGACAGCATAAGAATACCTGCCATTGCCAACATCATTATCCAAAGTATTATTCGAAATAGAACCCTTTGGAGCAGCTTGTCTGAAATAAGCAAAATCAAAACGCCATTCGCTTAATTGATACGATAAGCCTATCCCTGTGTTATACGTATCTTCTAACCCCAGATAGTAGGGTATCTGGAACCACCACGAATGGGACGCAAAATCTCCTATTCCGAAAGGTTTTTGGAATACCCCTCCTTTAACATATAGATTCTGATCAATTTGGTATCCAATATAACCATGATGTAAGAAGTGGGCTTTAGAATCGGGATAGAAACGATATTGAAAGCTTAAATCAAATCCTGATTTATGAGCATCGGCTGACAAATACCACGTATCGAGTTTTATATAGGTATTTAAAGTTTTATTGCTTTTTTCATAATTCTCTACTGATGTGTTAAAACGAATTGCTCCACCCAATTTGAAAAAATCTTCTTTTTCTTGTGCTCTCAGAGAAGATACAAAAATGGTTATAGCGCAAATAAATAATATCCTTTTCATTATCTGACGGATTGATCATAAGAATACCTTCTTTGAAATAATCAAAGAAAATAATCATTTTTGAAATGCTATTTTGCAAAACAAAGGGGGCATAACGCTACTAGTTAGAAGTCAATTTTAAACGACTCGATACTACATTATGCGATATTAATAAATAGAATCCAGAGCATAGATACGACTGTATACCAAAGAATTTCGGTCTTGATTTTATTAAATAGTCAACTCTAGATTATTAGAAGATTTTCTCCTAACTGGCCACAAAGTTAATAAAAAACTATAATTATGGAAAGGATTTGCATGAATAATCGAAAAATAGGTTTCATTTTGATAGTTTGAATAGACATATTTTTCAGAAAAGCAAAGAGAGATAAGGACACTTTTTAGTAGTTTTTAATTTTGTTGAAAACTATAAATAAATAAAACTGGCAGAACATAAAATCTTACCAGTTCTCACCCATAAAGATTTATATTTTAGTTATTTATCCGAGTGATAATTCGTAACTCGGCTGGCTATACAATTTCAAAAGAATCCATCGTACAAAGCTAATTAACCTCGATTTTGATGAATTGTAAAAAAGGGACATTTATGAGCTAACAGAATCTATAAAAGGAAATCGTCGATTTTAAATTTTTCTGATCATTTCAAATTGTTTTCCTTTCACTTCAATATTCTTTGCTTTTATGAAATTTGTAATCGAATCACATGTAACATCCGTATTCACAATTTTGAGAATCGAATTTTTATTCAAATTTAAAATCTCTTTTAGTAATAGAGATGCAATCCCCTTTCTTCTATATTCCCTGTCAACAGCTATCTGAGTAACATCTCCCGATATAGGTTCAAAAACACAGTATCCAACTACTCGCTCTTTCGCAAATACACCTAGATAAATAAAATCATTCGCTACCCGCTGTATAGAATCAAAACTATTTTGCCACGAAGGTATAAAATCGCAAAATTCAGTAAACAAATCCAATTGGTCGATACTTATCGGTTTAACAGAATAAAGAGTATCAGATTCCTTTATGAGATTACTGATATTCTCATTTGTTTGCATCGAATAATAGAATTCACGAGTTACTTCAAATCCAAGATTTCTGTATACGGAAACAGCTTGTGTATTGTGCTGCAAGACTTCCAACAAGTATTGTTTAATCTCGGCTTCTCTTAAGAATGGTATAGAATATTCAAAGACCTGTGTGGCTAAACCTTGTCCTCGATATTCTTGTAGAGTACCTGTTCCCGTATCGTATGCTGTGCGTATTCCTTTGAAATCTCCAATTCCATTTAAAGTAAAAGCAACTATTTTATCTCCATCAAACGCAGCGAACGATAATTCAGGATCAAATCCTCGTCTTTTAAGCATAGTTTGGAGTTGCACCTTATTGATTTGTACTTCATAGTTGGCAAAAGCTTGATTAAATGCTTCATATATTACGTCGAAGTGTATATCTTTCAAGGACTTTACTTTTATTTCTTTCATATCTCATCTAATATTATCCTTACTTTTTCATAGCCTCTGCTTTCATATTTTCCGGCATTTTTTCTATAGCGTACCGCAAGGCTGTGCGAGGCATTACTGATTTATGTTTCATTACATAATCAAACACTCTTTTCTGATAGGTATCACTTTTTTTCTGTGTTTCGCTCGCTGCTTTCAGCATCCAGCCATATCCCTTTTGTACCAGATCATCTTTATCTAAGAGTAATATATCTGCAATCTCAAAAACATCATCTAGAAACAGACCTTTACGGGCAGGAATAATCAATGTAACGGCTGCTGCCCGCTTTACCCAGCGGTTAGAAGATTTTGCCCACTTTTTCAGCTCTGATATATATTCGGGATACATCATTACGAATGTACCTATAGTATGGTTACAGAGGGTATCGCAATCAGCCCAGTTAATAACGTAGTTATGCACCCAATATTCAAAAATCTTAAAATCAGCAGGTTCATATTGCTTATGTAATGATTCTGCCCAAATGCAAGCAACAACTGATTCTTCCAAGTAGCCGGACTTCCACAGCTTTTCGCATAAGCCGAATATTTTCTGTTTAGAAAGCCCCTTCATCTGTTTAAGACTCTCCTTGCCTATTTTACTGACTTCACTCATTCGCACACCATGTACCTTAGCGGCTTCTCCCTCTTTGAAAAATCGAGAGCTAGTATTAAGTGTACTTTCATCAATACTCATTATCAATGCCTGACGAACTTGTTCTACTATATTATCCATTTTTTAATGATAAGGAATAAACGATACTAGTTATTTGGTCTTTTAATTTCATAAAGAACATGCTTGCACAAAGGGCTCTCTCTTTCTATTTTAGGATGATCAAAATACCCTTCAAGATGCATACCGATTCGCTTCATTACTTTTTCTGAATCAATATTTAGAACAGAAGTAAATGATACAACTTTATTGAAGTTTAAAACATCAAAGCCATAATTAAGGCATGCTGTTGCCGCTTCAGTGGCGAATCCCTTTTTCCAAAATTCCTTTCTAAATCTCCAACCTATTTCTACACAAGGCGTAAAATAAGAATCAAAAGCAGGGATGGAGAATCCGGTAAATCCAATAAATTCTTTCGTTGTTTTTTCTTCAACGACAAACAGTCCAAAATTGTGTTTCTTAAAGTGTAAGTTAATTCTATCTATAAAATCCAGAGTTTCTGAATAAGATAAAGTCTTAGGAAAAAACCTCATTACCTCCTTATCCATATTCATTGCTGCGAACGGCTCAATATCTGAATCTTTCCAAAGCCTTAACCCTAATCGGTCAGTTGTCAAAATATAGTCTGTCATCTTCTTTTCGACTTCAATTAGTTATTGATAGTTATATCAATCTATAATATTATAATCCAATTTAATAATTCCCGACTCATAGGCTGTACTTCTCACTAATTTCCAATTAGACTCTTTAGGATTATTTGGAAATAATGGAATACCTGAACCAAGAATAACTGGAACATACGATATCTGTAACTCGTCTACTAAATCTGCATTGAGTAACATTGTAATTATTTCTCCGCCACCAACAAGCCAGATATCTTTACCCTTTTGATTTCTAAGATCAATTATTTTCTTAATTACATTTTGTGTAATAAATTCTATATTTTCTTTCGATTCCAAAAAATGATGGGATATAACATAAGTCTTTTTATCCTTGTAGGGCCAATCACTATCCATGTACAACATTTCACGATAGGTACGTCCACCCATAATAACTACATCTATAGAATCCATCAAGTCTTTATACCCGTATTCAGTCCCGGTTGGCATTGGATACTTTAATAGCCAATCTAATTCTCCATCAGAACGTGCAATATATCCATCAAGCGAGGCAGCAATATATAGTTTAATTTTTTTCATAACTCTGATTCTTAAAAGTTCAATATTTACTATTTACTCGACGATAAAAAATCTTTTCTAAATAGATATTAATCCTCAACAGATTTGTCAAAGACAAAGTTATTACAATTTCAGTCTTTAATATCTTTCATGGAAAAAGAAATAAGTACATCTTTATTATAAAGCTATTGCTCCCAGACCAGCTTAGCCCTTTTCCAATTGCGAGTCCAGTGCTCATCAGTTTTCACATGACCTTTACGAACGTATTTGAAGACATTGTGCATAAACTCTGAAACGGGAAATTCTTTAACATTGCGAGTAACAACACCCTCTCGTGTACAATCTTCACTAGTAAACGGATTCAATGAACCAAAAACACTTTGTTCTTGTGCCCAATTTTCGATAGCCAACTGTAATGACTCTTGCTTTAAACCTTCTGTTGACAAAATAGCCAATTCGGGGACTGTCGGAAAATCGAACATTGATGCATAAAACTTCACTTCTTCCCACGAAAGCCATTTATCCATTTGGCGCACAGCAAAAATGAAATAATATTCTTCGATGCGTTTATACTCAATGGAGTGAACAGCATAAAGGTTTTCACCAAAAAGTTCTATGTCTCCTAAATCATTTTTCAGAAGATTCCATCGTTCTCGCAATTGACTTGTCCAAGGAGATGTAGTTGGCGCAACATGAGATCTGGCAAATACTCCGAATTGATTTAGGCAATTATTTTCGCCATCCAACTTTTCTGTATGCACAATGCATTCTATTCTCTGAATATCTTCCCAGTAAGTATGATTAAATCGGTCGTCGCTTGTCGTTCCCGGCGAAAAAGGGAAGTGATAGGTGCGACCATACTTTTGTGATTGCATAATTGTAATTATTTCGTTTATAAATATATGAATATCTTGTCTGATAAAATTACCAGACACAAAAAAGAGGAAACGCATCCCTTATGAAAGAAATAATTACATAATTTCTATTTTTAATAAATTGTCTAATTATAGTGGAAAACATTCAAAATACTTATCCCAAATAATTCTCTCGTATTTGAAAGCATAGCTTTCCGCATAGTTTTCTCCTCTGGCTATTTTCCCCGATTTAGTATTAAGTCTATCGTGATGATGTCCCAATTCGTGAAGAAATATATGTAAAAGCAAATATGCTTTTATTTGATTCTCTGTAAAATCACAAATAACATAATCTTGCTTTACAACATATTGAACCCCTAATTTATCAAAGATATTTTTATGAGCCTTGAAATATTCTAGGCTATATTCTTTTGTCATTTCTTTTTCCCATGCGCAAATTCCGATTACGCCATTCTGATACCAACCGTCGGTATAATGATCTCCTTGTGCCAACAATACCGCATCAAATTTAATATCTATCTCTTCTCTGTTCGGTAATATCTCCAAAAATCGCTTGACATCCCGTTTCTTGAGGAAGTGTTTATAACCCTTCCCTGGATTTTCAATATCCAATTGGATTATTTGTTGATTTGTATTCCAATAATTAGGTGTTCTTGTGTGTCTGTTTTTCTTTTGCACACTTCCATTTTTTATTCTTGTTGCTGTTCTTCTCGCAAACATGATCCTTTAGTTTTGTTTCTAAATTCTATTAACTCTATTGGTGCTCCATTATGCAAAATCATGGCTACTCTTATTCCTTCTGCAGGTGGGTTTGGGGGAGCTATAACATTCAGATTATGTTTGGTCAACTCCATATCCAAATCCTCTACCTCAAAAGCAATATGAGGAACCGATTTTACAATATCTGATATTGGACTATCTTTGTCAAATCTCATCCACTCAATCCCAAATGGACTTGTATTAAACCCTGAAACATAAAATTTAAACTGAGGCAAATATCTCTCATTTGGCATTACTTTATCTGTTGGAATTCCAATGTGATGGTATCTCCACCCCCACTCTTCGATACACAGTGGTGGTTCCTGATCTAATCTTATCTTGTTCATAGCCTTGTATTATTTAGTTCAATGATTCTTTAATAACCTTTACAGGATTTCCTCTTTCCAACGAATTATGATTATCCCAATTCTTTTGAGCTTCCAGTATTATTTGTTCTTCATTCCAAGCCGATAGTTTGACCAATAAACGTTCGGTTGCTAGTTTCTTATTCTGATGTTGCGAACGTTGGTCGGAGGCCGTAACACTTAGTCCCGAAGGACCATGAACAGCTCTTACAGCCGTTTCAGTCTTATTCACATGCTGACCACCTGCCCCCGCAGAACGTAATGTCTGATAAGTAATGTATTTCATATCCACCTCACTCAATTCGGATGGTGTAAACGATTTGATACCTACGAACCAATTTTTGCGTTTATGGTAGATACGATACGGGCTTTGTGCTGTCCATTGAACAACGCCTTCCCATTCATCTATTATCTCTTCCCATCTGCTACCTTCAAGTGAAATGATCGCTGAAAACAACGTGCGATTAATTTCACCTTGCTCACGTTCCAACACTTCGGCTTCAAGTTTTAAATCTTTGGCTTGTTTCAATATCTTTTCCAATATCAAGGCTACTGCCCGACAGCACTCTGCCGGACCTCGCCCCGATGTTATCTGTAAGTATATTTTATTGCTCATAATAAATCTACTCTTTATTCATTCTTACTATTCGTGGCATAAATTTACCTTGAATTTCTACTAACGATTCTTGTGCCGGCATCACACGTTCAATATCTTTGTATGCCAATGGTATTTCTTCTACACTACCTCCAATGAGTGTTACCTGTTGCTGTTGAAGGAGTTTCTTCAAAGCCGATTGAGTGAACTGCTCTTTTGCCTTTTGGCGCGACATGGCTCTTCCTGCTCCATGCGAAGCAGAATTAAGCGATTGTATTTCACCTTTTCCACAAACCAAATAGCCTGCCGTTGCCATACTTCCGGGTATGAATCCAGCTACGCCTTTTGCTGCCGGAGTAGCTCCTTTGCGATGCACAATGGCATATCGATTAGGAACTATTTCCTCGCGCCAAGCAAAGTTGTGATGATTATTTACATTCCCTATTGCTTTCAATCCAAGAGCCTTACTCAGGTTGATGTGTATCCGCTCGTGACAAGCCTGCGCAAAGTCTCCGGCAAGATTCATGCTCATCCAATATTCTTGTCCAGCTTGGGTATCCAAGCCCAGCCACGCAAAATGTTGAGCTTCGCAAGGCAATCGACAAACATCCCGTGCCACTTGGCTATAATGTCTGGCTATTTCAGCACCCATGCCTCGAGAGCCGGAATGAGAAAGTAATGCTAAATATTGTCCTGCAGGGAGTTTTAATACATTATCTTCCATCAATTCTAGTTCGCCAAATTCTACAAAGTGATTCCCCCCACCCGACGTTCCTAACTGACGGACTGCTTTTCCTTGCAGCTTTTTCAGCAGATCGGTCATTTGAAACTCTTTTCGGTCCAACACCTCATGTTCTTGTTCGAACGTTAATCCGCCTTCCATTCCGAAGTGGGTATATTCATTCAATGCTTCTTTTATCTGATGCGAATAGCGTTTCAGATAATCAGCTTTCGCATCGAACACAGTCAAACTCATACGACAACCAATATCCACACCAACGGCATAAGGTATTACGGCATTTTCAACAGCCAACACACCACCAATTGGCAAGCCATATCCTACATGTGCATCGGGCATCAAAGCCCCTGCAAGAGTAACAGGCAAGCGCATAGCCAATTCCATTTGTTGTTTGGCAAGGCTGTCAATAAACTTACCGCCGTAAGTTTTGAATGGTAAGGGTTCATCTAACAGATCATACACGGTAAATTGTTTATTTGTAATAGTTGGCGAAAAATGCTCGGCCAGCTTACTCCAGATTTCATTTGTTTTGTATTTATCAGGATATTGCAACAAGTCTTTTAATATTACTAATATCTCTTCTTTGGTGCCATGCTTACAATATTTGCTTATAATCGCCAAAGCGAGACTACGTGCTATATTGTTGGTATATCCTATTTTACTTAATTCTTTAAGTCGTATATTCATTTTTTCAGATATATGAGATATATCAAGGACGAGCAAGCATTACTTGCCAATACAAGATAATCTCTGATGTGATTGCACAAACAGATAGACGCAAAAGCGAGATTGTCAATGAATCAACATCGATTGATAATTAATTAAAATGTAATGATTATGAAACTAACCAGCGTCTTTGTGCAGCCGTTTTTCTATTCAGATTTAGATTGCTGTCAGACTCATCATCCCGATAAGTCTAATTAGTTTCTTTGCGTATGTGTTATTTATTGACCAACATAATTGTACCCTTTCTCTAATTTTTTAAGGGTTAGTATTCTATTTTCGGATGCAAATATATAACAGATTTTCGAATTAACAAATTTTTAGAACAAATTGGCATTAAATTTTAATTATATCACTAAAGCATAATTGTTATTTAAGGACTAATTAAGCATCAACATTCTAGAAACATTTGATTTAAACTTGGATCAAAAAAAGCCAGATTATATATAACAGATTCTGAGTAACCCTCTCTTGTAATCTTAACTATCCATGTAATTACAGATGGACTAGTAACTACATGAGATATACTTATAGATACGTCCGGATATTTGCTCTGTATCTCCACAGAAGACGCTGACAAATCTTTAGTCAATATAGCATATTCTACTTCAAAATGTTTTTTATACGGTTCACTGAGGAATCCTGTTCCTGCTATATCTTTAGAATCAGCTAAATCAAGTAATACGCCATCAGCTTTGACAGGAATGCGGCTACCGTTAATCGTAACGGAGATTATGCCAAGTAAGTTGTAATCCACTTTTTGCTCCGGAGCGTCATCCTCACTGCATGAAAAGAAGGCAAAAACGGTAAGAATTAACACAAAACAGTGACACAAACTAACTTTTATATTTTTCATCAGAATTTATTATTTAGTAGTTAACTTAATATCTATAAATTATTGGATCTTAATCCAAGGTTATTTTTTTAATTCGCACGAAATTAACTATTATTTGGTAAATAAACGTGAATTTTAATATAATGTTTCATAGAAACATTTATCACCCATGTAACTTACTGTTAGTGAACTCAAAAGATTATAAATACTAATTTTTAGTATTGTATTCTCTTCTATATCTTTACTATACCTGTATATTTTTGCAATTAAAAAAACTTGCTGACATACTGTTGTCATAATGGGGCGATACATTTGCATTGTAGATAAATTTTAAAACATCAGAATTATGAAAATTAAACCTTACCTGTCATTTAATGGCAATGCAGAAGAAGCACTTAACTTTTATACCGAAGTATTTAATGGTACTGTCGGAGAAATTTTCCGCTATGGAGAATATCAAGCAATGGAAAGCCCTGCCGAATACAAAGACAAGATAATTCATTCCGATCTTGACTTTAATGGTTGTACTATCAGCATGGCCGATCTTTTACCAAACACAAAGGCCAACTTTGGTTCTTTGGGACATACACTTACTTTATTTTGCGACACCGAGCAGCAGCTGAAAGACATTTACTCTAAATTGGGTGTGGGTGGACAAATAAAATGTGAACTCAGCCAACCACCTTATGCTAAACTTTATGCCGAAATTATCGATAAATTTGGCGTACTTTGGGCATTGATCATAGAATAAAAAGAGAACATGAATAAAGAATTAAACCGACTTGATCGCATATCGGCACTATTGATACAATTACAGTCTCGGCCGGTTGTCAAAGCATCTGAAATGGCTGAACGCTTCGACGTGAGCCTGCGTACCATCTATCGTGACATGCGAACTTTGTCTGAAGCTGGAGTGCCGATATGCGGAAATTCGGGAGTTGGTTATTCTTTAATAGAAGGCTACAGGCTACCTTCACTCATGTTTACCAAAGAGGAAGCAATTGCTTTCCTCACCGCCGAAAAAATTATCGAGCAACTTACCGATACCCAAAACAGCAACTACTTTCGCCAGGGAATGGATAAGATACGAGCTGCTTTACGATCTGTGGACAAGAAATATCTCCACGATATGGACGACAGCATAGCAGTATATAAAAGCCGGAATGCGGGAGAAAGCCTACCTAATATAATGCAAACGATATTAAATAGTATAAACGATAAGTTGGTTATAGAGGTAGATTATACTAATGCAGACGAAAGTAAGACCAGAAGAGCATTGGAAGCAGTGGGCATAAGCTATTCATACCCTCGTTGGTATCTATCCGCTTGGTGTCATTTGCGTAAAAAGTACCGAATATTCAGACTTGATCGTATCAGTAACATAAAAATAACAGATGATAAGCATACAAAAGTGCACCCACCTCTTGGATCACTTCTTGGATGTGATGAACCGCAGTGTTTGACCGAAGTTGTTTTATGCACAAGTAAAGAGGTTTCTAAACATTTTGCCGACCGATGCTATTTTATGGGACTGACCGAAGAAAAAGAACTTACAGACGGACGGATAGAACAAACCTACATGGCTTACTCACTCGAAGGACTGGCTAGATGGGTATTGGCAAATGCCGACACAACAACGGTTGTTAAACCCCTTGAAATAAAAGAAATTATTAAACAAATTATTGAAAATTTAGACTTATGAAAATAAATAGTACAGAGATAAAGAATCTCGAACCGATAAATACAATTGCTATTTCGCATACAGGAGATTATTCAGGTATTGGAAACGTATTTGAGAAATTGGCCGCATGGGCAGGAGCCAATAATCTTTGGGAGGCATCTCCTAAAATGGCCGGAGTTTATCATGACGACCCGATGAATACCCCTGTCGAAAAATTACGTTCGGAAGCCTGTTTGGAAGATATTTCGGGCATCGAGCCCGAAGATGGAATGAAACGCTATACAATAAGCGGAGGCAAGTATTTCGTAATGCAAGTAGAGGTCACAATGGCCGAATACGATGAAGCCTGGAAGAAGGTATATGTTGAAATTAATGAAAAAGGATATGAATGTGACTCAAGAGATCACTATGAGTTATATCTGAGTTGTGCCGGCGACGTTCAAGACCCTAATGCTCCATGGGTTGTGGAATTACGTATCCCTGTGAAATAAATATCTTCACATCAAGTAAAATATGTAAAATAGCTGTGAAATAAATGTTTAGCACAGCTATTTTTATATTATCTTTAAAAGATGGAAATAGAAAAGCCATTAGTAGATAAAGATTATCTATTATTAAAAACTGAAGGTAAAGGAGCTTGGACTTTTGTTGAAATACCTGAAATTCCTATGCCCAAAACACCTTTCGGAATGCTAAAAGTAAAGGGAAAGATAGACGATTATGTATTTTCCAATACACACCTAATGCCCATGGGAAACGGACATGTAGGTTTGGCTGTTAGAGCTGAAATAAGAAAGAAAATAAAAAAGCAAGCAGGAGATATAGTACATATCACTATTTACGAGGACAAAACATCTTTAATAATCCCCCAGGAACTACTTCTGTGTTTGGAATATGAAGATGGTGTTCTAGAGAAATTTGGAGCTTATACAGACGGACAGAAAAAAGCATTTGTAAATTGGATTAATTCTGCTAAAACTGAACAAACTAAAGCAGATCGCATCACCAAAACTATTACGATGATTCAAAAAGGAGAAAAATTTTATTAACTAATATAAACCATGGAAGCACAAATGCTATTAAGGGATGCGGATATATTCCCATCAGACAGAATTCTTGAAGAAGTACTGGGTGAAAATATTTACAACGTATTAGTATCTTTTCTTGAAACTGTTACAAACAATGAAAATGCTCTAACCCTCGAATGGAGATATTATAATGATGGAAAAGCTTGGCTAGGTAAGGTTGTGCACAAGAAAAAAACCATCTTTTGGCTTTCAGTATGGGAAGGTTTTTTCAAAACGAGCTTCTTTTTTACAGAAAAGCACCTTGAAGCAATTGCAGAACTTGATATTTCGGAAATAATCAAGGATGAATTTGCCAAAGCTAAAACGATTGGGAAACTAATTCCGATGATTTTTGATATAAGTAAAGAGAATCAACTTGGCGATTTATTAACGGTAGTTCGGTTTAAGAAAAGTCTGAAATAAAAAATCTATAAACAGCCTCTCCTTGAAAGGAACTATATCAGGAACTGAACCCGCGAACTTATGACTATAAAATCATTAAGTGAACATTTTAAGTGTATAATATTCATTTTTGGAAAAATCATTTAATAATTTCTATGGGTTTATATGAATAAAAAATAAATTAATATACATTTGTGAGTTTACCAAGCGAAAAACACCTTTATTACCGATTCTCATAAATTTATGATTTTTAAACATATAATTTAATAAACATGTCTCAACCCACTCTAAACAAAATGCCCCGTATCGAAGTAGTTGATGCTCTACGAGGATTTGCAGTTATGGCAATTCTGTTAGTTCACAGCCTCGAACACTTTATTTTTCCGATTTATCCTGACCCTGTCAATATGCCTAATTGGTTAAATGTATTAGATCAAGGTGTGTTAGACGTCGTATTTGCACTTTTTGCCGGTAAATCTTATGCTATTTTCGCTCTCCTTTTCGGGTTTACTTTTTACATACAATATACTAATCAACAACTAAAAGGAAATGATTTTGGTTATCGTTTTTTGTGGCGCTTGCTACTTTTAGTTGGTTTTGCGGCTATAAATGCTGCCTTTTTTCCTGCAGGTGATGTGCTATTATTATTTGCTATTGTCGGTATTTTCCTGTTTATCGTAAGAAAATGGAGCAATAAAGCCGTGCTTATTTTTGCCATAATATTATTATTACAGCCTGTAGAATGGTTTCATTATATCGCCAGCCTTATCAACCCTTCATATTCTTTACCCGATTTAGGTGTCGGAGCAATGTATAATGAGGTTGCAGAATATACTAAAGAAGGGGATTATGGTAAGTTCTTTCTTGGAAATATAACATTAGGACAAAAGGCAAGTTTATTCTGGGCTATCGGGACAGGGCGTTTTTTGCAAACCGCAGGATTATTTATGGTTGGCTTGTTGATTGGCAGGAAGCGGCTTTTTGTTGCCTCTGAAAAAAATATATGCTTCTGGGTTAAGGCTTTAATTATTGCTGCTGTTTTATTCAGTCCTTTGTATGTACTGAAAGTACAGGTTTACGATAATGGTAGTTCTGAAATGATTAAACAAAGTGTTGGTGTGGTTTTTGATATGTGGCAGAAGTTTGCTTTTACATTTGTTTTGGTCTCTGCTTTTGTCTTATTGTATCAAACGGATAAGTTTAAGAGGATCACTTCAAATTTGCGTTATTACGGTAAAATGAGTATGACAAATTACATCACTCAATCCATTATAGGCGCATTGATTTATTTTCCGATAGGTTTATATCTAGCTCCCTATTGTGGATATACTATAAGCTTATTTATTGGCATAATAATTTTTGTTGTTCAGATTCAGTTCTGTAAATGGTGGCTAAAAACACATCAACAAGGTATATTTGAAAGCATATGGCATAAATTAACATGGTTAGGAGTAAAAAAATAGTTTCTAATAAATAAGACCGAAGTAAGAAAACATGGAAAAAAGAGAAGCATAGATATCTATTTAAATGGATAAAATTAGATTTTCTCTCCATACTCTTTTATCTTCTTTTCGCAAATTGCTTTTGTTGTGTCCCGTAATAGTTCAACTTTAGGGATAAGTGCGTCAATATCTTCTTTGGTTAACCGAAAATCAGCATTATATCTTGCCTCTACATACGTATTTTTGAGCAGATTGAACAAACGTTTTTCTTCTGCCGTATGTCGGGGAAATATTTTAGCCAAAATCCGGCGAATAATGCTTGACGGAGGAAGACAGTTTAAAAAGATTATGTTGTTTTGTGTCTTTTAGTTTAAATACCAAACAAATAGCATGATAGTAGTTTTCCGCTGCTTGATGAAGATTGAAAGATGCTTGTACATAGCTGCCCCTTTCATTACAATTATTCACATCAATTAAAAACTCTTTTGCTTTCCTAAACTTCTGTTCAAAATATCCTTGTTCCTCATTGATAAACTGTACAGGCGTTTGGCTTTCGGGGTCTTTGTAATAGGCATTTTCTACATTGTCAAGTTTTTGCCCTGCACTTTTGTCTGATATGCCACTTGTTACCACCAGAATATCATAATCACTACGAAAAGAGGTAATTATGCCAAATTCTTCTCGTTTGTCAAAGTCTACATATTCATTCCGTGCATAACTACCATAGAGAATAATCATTTCGGTTTGGGGTAACCGCTTTTTTTATCGAATTGACAATGAAAGACAAGTCTTCCTGTTTGTTCTTCGGTAAATATGCGATACTTCTTTTCATTATGATTGAACTGTGCTTACAAAGGTAAAAACATAAAAATAGGCAAAAAACGAAAACCGATATTAACTTTTGGTGCAAAATCATATCGCTGGTCTATTGTCGTGCTATTCTTGATTTTGTAAACCCGTTCCATAACTAATAAATATAAAACAGTAATATAAACTACTCATTTTTACTATTTATATAGACGTGATTATAATATTATCAAGCTTGAAAACGGAATATATAACAAAAAAGGCTTACAATTTCTTGTAAACCTCTAATTTTTAAGTAGCGGGACCGAGAATTGAACTCGGGACCTCATGATTATGAATCATGCGCTCTAACCATCTGAGCTATCCCGCCATCATCTTGTTAGCGGGTGCAAAAATAGAAGTTTATTTCTTATAAAACAATACTCAAAGCCGAAATTTGCAAAAATATTTAATAAAAATATCGGAAATAGCTCATATACAAAGCCTAATTACCTAATAAAATTTAAGAATAATATCTTTCACTCCAATATTACTCTTTACATTCTTCTTTTTACTACTTTTGTACCTGATTCAGTCAATTGTTAATGCTAAGGATAAAGAGGTTATACACATTCATTCTTCAAACATTTTTCCCTGTCTTTATGATGACTTTCGGGATATGTTTGTTTATTGTCTTGATGCAATTTCTATGGAAATTTGTAGAAGACCTTGTCGGTAAAGGACTTGACAACATCGTGCTTGCCGAACTTTTCCTGTATGCAACCCTCAGTCTTATCCCTCTTGCCCTCCCACTCTCTTTACTGCTTGCCTCTCTTATGGCTTTTGGAAATCTGGGCGAGCGACTGGAACTATTGGCAATAAAAGCATCTGGGGTTTCACTCTTAAAAACTATGAAACCTCTGATTATATTCATCTCGTGTGTAGCAGTGGGTGCCTTCTTCTTCCAAAACGAAGCGATGCCACGCATCCAGGTAAAACTTCGCTCATTAATGATATCCATACGGCAAAAATCTCCGGAGTTGGATATTCCTGAAGGATCATTTTATAGTGGAATAACAAATTACAGCCTTTACGTAAAGAAAAAAGAAAAAGAAACCCGAATGCTGAAAGATGTAATGATCTATGATACATCCGAGGGATTTGACAATATGTCTGTATTCGTTTGCGACTCCGCCCTTATGAGCATATCGTCCAACAAAGACTTTCTTCTATTGAATTTATATTCGGGACAGCGATTCGCAAACTTTTCACAATCCGGCCTTAACGAAACACGTCAAAACAATCAGTTTGTTCCATACAGTAGGGAAAATTTTAAAGAAAAGAAAATAGTCATTCCATTCAATAGTGGATTTGATAGAATGGACGAATCTAATCTGGAAGGAACACAAATATCAAAAAATATCATCCAATTAGGGAATTCCATAGACTCTCTAAGTTCGAGGCTCGACAGTGTCAATATATACGACCGAAATGTAATAGGAAAAAACACCTATCTAACATATCGCAATTCTGATGCATACAATAAGGTGGATGCAAGAGATGCAGCCTTACCGAATAAGGAACAAGCGAACGAACCTTTGAAGAAAAAATCTATAAATACAATAGATTTTGATTCATTACTCAATACATATAGTAATGATGAAATATCAAGATATGTAGGTGCTGCAGCAAATGAAGCGGAAAGTAGCAGGTTCAATATCATGGAGACTACACAAAAAATAAACATGCAAAAGAATATACGTATGCACAAAGTCGAATGGCATCGCAAATTCGTATTATCTTTTGCTTGTCTCATTTTCTTCTTTATCGGAGCACCGTTAGGTGCTATTATAAGAAAAGGAGGACTAGGTATGCCGGTAGTTGTTTCAGTCCTTTTGTTTATCGTTTATTATATTATTGATAACATCGGGTACAAAATGGCACGTGACGGAGTTTGGGAGGTTTGGCAAGGTATGTGGCTAAGCTCATTTGCTCTTTTCCCATTAGGGGTATTCCTCACGTATAAGGCGATGAACGACTCAGCTCTATTCAACCCTGAAGCCTATGGAAACTTCTTCAGGAAGATATTAGGTTTAAAGAAAAAGACAATATATGAAACAGAGCAATCGGTTGATATTGCAACTGTTCCCGATCTGGTTTCACTCAATGCAACACCAGATCAGATTTCATATATGCAAGAAATGAGTATTGAGAACCTGAAAGACATAGCGAAGAATCATAAAGAGTATAGTTATGACGAAGATACTTTGCAACTCGTATTAAGCGTGTTGAAAGATAAGGGTGCAAGTTTCTTTGATGTGAAAGTAAAAAAAATAAACTATGCCGAATCTCAAAGTATATTTAATGCATTTATGAAAAATGCCAAAATAGCCATGCTTATTTATCTGGTTATTATACTATTCGCTATATTATCAGTGATAATAAAGCTAAGCTTTATCTTGTCATCTTTGATAGTAATAGCGTATGCTGTATTTTTTACAAAATCATTTATTTGTTACTTCGACTTCTACAGATCTATTGACAAAAAAACAAGAAAAAATATGTTTGGTATCATTGTGGGTTCTTTTATATTTATCTGGGGTTTCTATCCTTATTTAAAGAAGAATATAGAGCGTGAGATGATAAAAATTAAATGACAAAACAGACTGGAAATAATATAATAATGGATAAAATTAAACTGGACACAGTAGAAGAAGCAATCGACGAAATTAAAAAAGGCAATTTCGTTATTGTAGTAGACGATGAAGATCGTGAAAACGAAGGCGATTTAATAATTGCAGCAGAAGCAATTACTCCGGAAAAGATAAACTTCATGGAGACACATGCCAGAGGTTTGATTTGCGCTCCGCTAACATCAGAACGCTGTGACGAACTAGATTTACCAATGATGGTAACCAGCAACACTTCTATGCATGCTACTCCGTTCACAGTATCAATCGATCTATTGAAAAATGGTGTTACAACAGGGATATCTGCATACGACAGAGCACAAACAATATTGGCTCTAACAAAAAAAGAAACCAAACCGGAAGACTTTGGGCGTCCGGGACATATATTTCCATTACGTGCTAAGGACAAAGGTGTATTAAGCCGTATTGGGCATACCGAAGCTGCTGTAGACCTGGCACGTTTAGCCGGACTATATCCTGCCGGAGTATTGATTGAAATAAAAAAAGAAGATGGGGAAATGGCTCGTCTGCCCGAACTGAGAAAAATGGCAGATGAATACAACCTCAAACTTATATCTGTTGCAGACCTCATAAGATATAGGCTCGGAAGAGAATCTCTTATTGAAAGGGGTGCTAAAGTAAAAATGCCAACTGCATATGGAGATTTTGAACTAATTCCATTTAAACAAAAAGCAACAGGATTAGAGCATGTAGCCATTATAAAAGGCACATGGGACAAAGATGAACCAATACTCGTTCGCGTACATTCATCTTGTATGACAGGTGATATCTTTGGATCGAAACGCTGCGAATGTGGCGAGCAGCTTCACAAATCGATGGAGATGATACAAAAAGAAGGAAAAGGGGTTGTCATCTACCTCAATCAAGAAGGTCGTGGCATTGGCCTGATGGCAAAAATGGAGGCATACAAATTGCAGGAAGAAGGTTACGATACAGTAGACGCCAACCTGCATTTGGGATATCGTGCCGATGAGCGCGACTATGGCGTTGGGGCGGCAATTCTTCGCGACCTGAATGTATGCAAAATGCGCTTACTTACAAACAATCCTGTAAAAAGAAAAGGGTTGGAGTCCTTTGGTCTTACTGTTGTAGAGAATGTACCAATCGAAGTTACTCCGAACAAGTATAATGAGTTCTATATGCATACCAAAAAAGAGCGCATGGGACATGATTTACATAATGTAGATTAATCTGTTATGTAATTATAGAAATAAGAATATAATATAATCAAAATCTATAGAAAATGACACAAGTATCAGCACGCATAGCGAACCTTTCTGTATCAGAAACTTTAGCAATGTCGCAAAAGAGCAACGAATTGAAGGCTCAAGGAATCAATGTGATCAACCTGAGTGTGGGAGAGCCTGATTTTTATACACCGGATCATATAAAGGCGGCTGCAAAAAAGGCTATTGATGATAATTTTTCATTTTATTCTCCTGTTCCCGGATACCTTTCGTTGCGACAAGCAATAAGTAAGAAACTGGAGACAGAAAACGGATTAAGTTATAAGCCTGAACAGATTATTTGTTCGAACGGAGCTAAACAAGCTGTTTGCAATGCAGTACTAAGTGTTGTTAATCCGGATGATGAAGTCATTATACCTGCACCATGCTGGGTAAGCTATATAGAGATGGTAAAGCTTGCCGAAGGTAAGAGTGTTGTTATACATACAGGTATAGAACAAAACTTTAAAATAACTCCGGCTGAGTTAGAAGCTGCAATTACTCCCAAAACAAGAGCTATAATACTATGCTCCCCATCTAATCCTACTGGAAGTATTTACAGCAAAGCAGAATTAAAAGGTCTGGCTGATGTATTGGCTAAACACCCCAATATAATCATAATCTCCGACGAGATATATGAACATATAAACTATACAGGTAAACACGAAAGCATTGCCCAGTTTGAAAATATCAGAGATAGAGTCGTAATTATAAATGGAGTATCTAAAGCATATGCCATGACAGGTTGGCGCTTAGGCTGGATGGCAGCCCCACAGTGGATTGCAGCAGCTTGCAATAAACTACAAGGCCAATATACTTCGGGAGCATCTTCTATTGCTCAGAAAGCAGCAGAGGCGGCATATCTGGGCGAACAACAATGCGTGGAAAATATGCGTCAGGCATTTGTACGTCGCCGTGACCTGATCGTAAAACTAGCATCCGAAATAGAAGGATTTAAAGTTAACAAACCCGAAGGTGCTTTCTATCTGTTTCCTGAATGCAGCTATTACCTTGGCAAATCATACAACGGAAGATTGATTAAAACATCGGCTGATCTTGCCATGTTCCTTTTAGAAGAAGGTCATGTGGCATGTGTTGGCGGACTAGCTTTCGAGGCTGCAAACTATATCCGTTTTTCGTACGCAACATCCGATGAAAATATCATTGAAGCGATGAAACGAGTTAAAGAGACTCTGGCTAAATTGAAATAATGTGCTCAGGGTTAGGCAGTATTCAATTCTTTTATGAACAGTCAAGACAAATACATTAAGCTATATAAACAGAAAAGAGAGGACTCCTTACAAAAATGGGGATATTACTACCCCCCTATTGATTGGGTGGAATTTGAAACATGGAATAATAACATATATCTAAAATATTTAAGTACCGAAAATTGGGATAATGAAGCGATAAAGACACGTACTTATATCGATTTACTTGATGATGACAAGGAGTTTGGTTTTTATATAGCATTTCAGAATCGCGATTTTGAGACATTGAATAATGTTCTCTATCAGACATCGAGACGAAGACTCTTAATAACAGGCATGACCGCCAGTGGAACAGATCACGCCATTGCGTTAATGGATGTTCTGTCTGCATTTGCGTGTAACGATTTTGATCTTGTAAAGTACTTTTTCCCGCAAGAACTACCTTTGTCAAAAGGCTTATATTATACTGAGGTTTCGGCTAATTTATTAAAAGTGCTTTATTACAAGGACGATCATTTGAATGAGGAATCTGTACAAAAAGCTCAGAAATTTTTATCTAAAAAAATTACAATCTGGGAAGAATTGACTGTCAAATACTTCTTATCCTTAATCAATAAAGATATAGTACAATCAAATACTTGTTTGCAGGGACTCTGTTCTGCTTACCAAAAAAATGGAGATTTTAGCAAATTAGAAAAATGTTTTGCAAAAGAGTTACATGGGCTTTATCGTTTTGCAAAAATCGTAGATGAGGAATTTTATAAAAGAATAGAATTTCCTAATCATGATTGTTTCTTTAAAGAGTTTGAAGTTTGGCAAAGAGAACATAATTATCCTAAAGGCAAATTTTTCTATACATATCCTAAAGAATTAGATTATATGAATAGAATATTTAAGGCTAAGATACCTACTGTTGCACTAACAGAAGTAAAAGTAGGCAACCAAATGAAAATTTATAAAGATGTAGATAAATTTGCATTAGACTTAGCTGAAAATGTGAAGAATGTAAGATAAATGTTATTTATTGTCAGTAAAATATTCAAAAACTCTATTTTGTGTCGCATTGAATTCTTTTAAGTAGAAAAAAGAAAAATTATAATCTCAAAAAGGCACTTTATATCATTTTTTATACTTAACTTTGTACCTCAGATATTCGCATGAGATATTTTGAATATTTGAAATAATGAGAAAGAAAAAGATACAATATTTACTATTATAATTAAAAGGAACAGATATAACAGATATCCCGTTCCTTTTTTTTTATCTTTGTAAATAGCTTATTTAACCACATATTTATATAAACAAACGATGCATTTAGACAAACCAGTTCAACTAATTCTTGATGACGGAACAGTTTTCGAAGGAAAGTCATTCGGCTCTGAAACCGCAAAAGCCGGAGAAGTTGTATTTAGCACTGCAATGGTAGGTTATACAGAAAGCCTTACCGACCCTTCTTATTTAGGTCAGATACTAGTTGTCACATTTCCTCTTGTTGGTAACTACGGCGTTCCCGATGATACATTTACCGATGGAGTTTCCGATTTTTACGAATCAGAAAAAGTACAAGTAAGCGGACTCATCGTCTCAGATTACTCGCACGAATACTCTCACTGGAATGCTAAAAAAAGTCTGGGAGACTGGTTAAAAGAGCATGATGTACCGGGTATTTATGGTATTGATACACGTGAGTTAACAAAGATACTCCGCGAAAAAGGTTCGATGAAGGGAAAAATCGTTTTCAAAGGTGCAAACGAAATTGAGTTTTATGATCCGAATATCGAAAATCAGGTTGCAATAGCGAGTTGCAAAGAAGTGCAGACATACGGCAACGGAGAAAAGAAGGTAGTCTTGGTAGACTGCGGTGTTAAGCACAATATCATACGTAGCTTACTAAAGAGAAACGTAACAGTAATACGAGTGCCTTGGGATTATGACTTCAATCAGTTGGAATGGGATGGATTGTTTATCTCAAATGGTCCCGGCAACCCCGATTTTTGCGAAGAAACCGTAAAAAATATTCGTAAAGCAATGGAGGGAAACAAACCGATCTGCGGAATATGTATGGGCAACCAGCTACTTTCTAAAGCAGGCGGAGCAACGATATATAAATTGAAGTATGGACATCGCAGTCACAATCAGCCAGTTAAAATGGTTGACTCGACTCAATGTTTCATCACTTCACAAAACCATGGCTATGCGGTAGCGAATGCGTCATTAAGTGCAGAATGGGAGCCTTTATTTATCAATCTGAATGATGGAACAAACGAAGGTATCAAGCATAAAACTAAACCATTCTTTTCGGCTCAGTTTCACCCTGAAGCATGTAGCGGCCCAACAGATACAGCCTTTATTTTCGATTTATTTATTGAAAAATTATAATCCACTATATAAAAAAGCAGCTTAAATGGATATAAATATAGACGTAAAAAAAGTATTAGTCCTTGGTTCGGGTGCATTAAAAATTGGAGAGGCCGGAGAATTCGACTACTCCGGTTCGCAAGCGCTGAAAGCACTGAAAGAGGAAGGAATTGAAACTGTACTTATCAACCCTAATATTGCAACAGTACAAACTTCGGAAGGAAGTGCTGACAAAATATATTTCTTGCCTATTACTCCATACTTTGTTGAGAAAGTTATCAAAAAAGAAAAACCGGATGGAATCCTGTTAGCTTTTGGAGGACAAACAGCACTGAACTGTGGAGTACAGCTTTTTCAGGAAGGAATTCTTGAAAAATACAATTTACGAGTTCTCGGAACGCCGGTACAGGCTATCATGGATACTGAAGACCGTGAATTGTTTGTAAAGAAACTGGATCAAATAGATGTAAAAACCATCAAGAGCCACGCCGTTGGCACAATTGAAGATGCAGTAAAGGCAGCTAAAGACTTAGGTTACCCGATCATCATCCGTGCAGCTTATGCCTTAGGCGGACTAGGTTCAGGTTTCTGTGACAATGAACAAGAGCTACGAGCTCTTGCCGAAAAGGCCTTCTCCTACTCTTCTCAGATTCTTGTTGAGAAATCACTTAAAGGGTGGAAAGAGATCGAATACGAGGTTGTTCGTGATAAGTACGGCAACTGTATGACTGTTTGTAATATGGAAAACTTCGACCCGCTCGGAATCCATACAGGCGAAAGTATTGTTGTAGCACCATCGCAAACATTAACGAATGATGAGTTTCACAAACTTCGTGAATTATCCATTCGTATCGTAAAACATATAGGCATCGTTGGCGAGTGTAACGTACAGTTTGCCTTCGATACAGAATCGGAAGATTACAGGGTAATCGAAGTAAATGCACGTCTGAGCCGTTCTTCTGCTCTTGCATCTAAAGCTACAGGTTATCCGCTGGCTTTTGTTGCGGCAAAGTTAGGTCTGGGATATGGATTGTTCGAATTGAAAAACTCTGTTACAAAATCTACTTGTGCATTCTTCGAGCCTGCGCTGGACTATATTGTAGTAAAAATACCTCGTTGGGACTTAGGTAAGTTCCATGGAGTATCCAGAGAGATTGGCTCTAGTATGAAGTCTGTAGGTGAGATAATGGCTATAGGACGTACATTCGAAGAAGCGATACAGAAAGGTCTTCGCATGATCAATATCGGCATGCACGGATTTGCGGCTAACAAGCCTCTGGAAGTGGATGATCTGGATGAGTCACTCAAAAACCCAACAGACAAACGTATATTCTGCATCGAAGAAGCCTTCAAGAGAGGATATACAGTAGATCAAATCCATGACCTGACTAAAATCGATAACTGGTTTTTACAAAAACTGAAATACATATATCAATGTTCTAAAGAACTTGAAAAATATGACGATGTACAGTCTCTTCCTTTAGACTTACTACATACATCAAAGAAGATGGGATTCTCTGATTTCCAGATAGCTAAAATTGTATGTAAAGAACCAACTCTGGTAGAAAGAGTTCAGCACGATGTGCGCCGTATACGTAAAGAGAACGGAATAGTACCTTGCGTAAAACAAATAGACACGCTGGCCGCAGAATATCCTGCTCAAACCAACTATCTGTATATCACATACAACGGTAGAGAAAACGATGTAAAATACTTAGGAGACCACAAATCTGTGATCGTTCTGGGCTCAGGTGCATATCGCATAGGTTCGTCGGTTGAGTTTGACTGGTGCTCGGTGAATGCCTTACAAAGCATTCGCAAAGAGGGGTATCGATCGGTAATGATCAACTATAACCCCGAAACGGTTTCTACAGACTATGACATGTGCGATCGCCTGTACTTCGATGAACTTACATTTGAACGTGTAATGGATATCATCGAACTCGAAAATCCTCATGGAGTAATACTTTCGGTGGGTGGACAGATACCGAACAACCTTGCAATGCGCCTTGACGCAGCTAAGGTAAACATACTGGGAACTACAGCTAAAAGCATCGATAATGCAGAAGACCGCCACAAATTCTCGAGTATGCTCGACCGCATAGGTGTAGATCAACCTCGCTGGAAAGAACTAACATCTCTGCAAGACATCAAAGGCTTTGTAGACGAAGTTGGATATCCTGTACTGATCCGTCCATCATACGTACTGTCTGGTGCAGCGATGAATGTATGCTCTAACGATCAGGAGTTGGAAAACTTCTTAGGACTAGCCGCCGAAGTTTCGAAGAAACATCCGGTAGTAGTGAGCGAATTTGTTGAAAATGCAAAGGAAATAGAGATAGATGCTGTAGCCAACAAAGGTGAAATCATAATGTATGCAATCTCAGAACACGTAGAGTTCGCCGGAGTTCACTCGGGAGATGCGACAATACAATTCCCTGCTCAACGCCTATATATAGAAACAGTAAGACGCATAAAGAAAGTTGCCCGCAAGGTAGCTGAAGAGTTACAGATATCAGGACCTTTCAACATGCAGTTCTTAGCGAAGGATAATGAGATTAAAGTAATCGAATGTAACCTGAGAGCATCCCGCTCTTTCCCTTTTGTTTCTAAAGTTTTGAAAATAAACTTCATCGAACTGGCTACTCAAGTCATGCTTGGCAAAAAAGTGGAGAAACCGAATAAGAATGATTTCGATCTTGACTATGTGGGAATCAAAGCTTCTCAGTTCTCTTTCTCACGTCTGCAAAAGGCCGACCCTGTATTGGGAGTAGATATGGCTTCGACCGGAGAAGTAGGTTGTATCGGAGATAACTTCTACGATGCCATGCTTAAATCAATGCTGTCTGTAGGTTACAAGATTCCGAAAAAAACCGTATTGTTCTCAACCGGCCCGGCTAAATCGAAAGTAGAGTTGCTCCAAGCAGCTAAAGTTCTACACCAAAAAGGATATGAATTATATGCAACCGGAGGTTCACAACGATTCCTTGTAGAAAACGGAATTCCTGCAACTCAGGTATTTTGGCCAAATGACAATCAACAGCCAAATGCATTGGAAATGATACACAATAAGCAGATCGACCTAGTTGTAAATATTCCTAAGAATTTTACAACCAGTGAGCTTGACAATGGTTACAAAATTCGTCGTGCAGCGATAGATTTCAATGTACCATTGCTCACCAATTCACGTCTTGCATCAGCTTTCATACAGGCATTCTGTAAGATGAATGTAGATGAGCTTGAAATCAAGGCATGGAATGAATACGATTAATTGATCTGAATTGACAAATATTAGAATAGCCTGAAATAAAATCAGGCTATTTCTTTTTGACCTTTTACATTGAAAAGAATCATCATCCAAATAAATGTTTTACAACCAATACTAAACTTTTAAAACTATCGTTTATAATATATTATTTTTTAGAATCTGACATATATGAAAAAAACTCTTGCCCTTGTTCTCTTTAGTTTACTTTGTCTGAATTTAAGTATCGATGCCCAAACCAAAAAGTTGATTATAGAGATAAATTCTATACAATCGAAAGAAGTTGTTAGTCTGAAATATAATTCAAAAAATCAGTTAATATATATCGAAGAAAAAGGACCTATTATTTTTCGGGAATTCACTCTAAAATATGACAAAAATGGCAAACTAGCCGAATGTCTTATAAACAGAGATAGAGGAGAAGCTATTAATAATTCAAAATTTATGTATGATAACAACGACTACATAACCGAAGAGGTTAAAAGCAGTGGTAAGCAGCTTCGCAAAATAACAGAATATAATAAGATTTATACAGATAACTCAGGCAGATTGAGTAAAACAACATTTGAAGATGGAAATTTATGGGAAGCATTTTCTTACGACAATCACAATAATCTTGTAAAATATTCAGTTCACTCAATTTCCGGTAAAGAGGATATAGTAATTGATTACTCTTTTGATACGAACAAGTCTATCTTTTCCAGCATAGAAAGTCTACCCCTCTGGTTTTGGACACTACACATGAATAATATGAAATGGTGTAGCGACTTTTTAGGACATAATAATGCTATTGAGGCTACTACACTAGACTCTAGATTTGGCACTGACACCAAAGATATTACATACGAATACGATACTGATGGCTATCCTATCAAACAATACTATGATGGAGTATTAGCTAAAGAATTCAAATACAAAGCTATTTAGAAAGAGGAGATTGAGTAAAAAGTAAAAGTAGTAGTCAGTTGCCACACTCTCTGCTATTGACTCTGCTTTGCTTTATCTAACGTTGTTTTTGAATGTAATAAAGAATATCCACCCTTGGGGCATGAGATGTTTCATTCCGTTCAACATGACAAAGAGAAAATCTAAATAACTTTTACTCCACTATCTTTTTATGAAAATAAATACAGCTCACGCATTTTTTCAATATCCACATTCAGAATATTCTTCAAAAACGCATCTATTGTACCATGCTCTTTTTTAATCGTATCTAAGCCTGATTTCAAAAATTCAGGTTTGACCTCAAATAAAGATTTCAATGCCGGAGAGGCATTTTTATATTCGGCATATTTATCTGCTAAGTAGAAATTAGAAAGTAAGTAGTCGTCCAATATAGTTTCTTCATCTACGCCCAAAGACCATAATACAAGAGCTGCCGCCATACCGGTACGGTCTTTCCCTGCAGAACAATGAAACATAAGAGGAACATTTTCTTCATCTTGAAGCAAGCAGAACAACTTTCGGTATCTGTCTGTACATAGCGGATCTGTAACTAGAAGAGTATTCATTCCTTTCATCAGGGAGTCTGCTTCATCTACTGAAAGTTTGTACAAATCATCTTTGGAAGTTGCTACAGCCATAAGATTTCCGGGACTTATACACAACGGATAGTTCTGCTTTACCGAAATCGGATTTTTATCCGGAGCTTGTATCATTTCTTTTTCAGACCTGAAATCTACGATAGAAATCAAAGGAATAGAAGCCAGATAGGTTAAGTCTTCATTATTCAGGTTATGAAGATCATCTGAGCGAAAGATTTTACCCCATTTCACCCGACGGCCATCTTGTGTTTTATAACCTCCTAAATCTCTAAAATTGTATCCTCCTGCCATCGGCAAATGTTGCTCAGATAATACAACTTTTTCGTTGGCTGTGGCTAACACAAAGTAGTACCTTACTGGGTCTGATATAGTCAAAGGAAAAATACCTCTCCCCTGCCCTTTTGCTATTGGTTGCGTATAATCAATTTTCTCAACCGAAGTTCCGGCAAACAATGACCATTCTTCAGAAAAATCAATTTTCAATGATGCAGATTTTGATATTTTATCTCTAATTACTGATGTATATTTTGTTATGCCCGACTCTAAGTCTTGAATATTATCCAACTCTCCTTTTTCTTCATTCGATGCAATAGCCAATCTATCCCAAGCCATAAAATATAAGTTTATCGATTTATCTTATCTATTTTACGCAAGTTAATCAAAATAGCGTTGGACGTAATTATTGTTTTTACTTTATTAACTGATTATTAAATTATGTTATATCGCAAAAAAGCACAAGCTGGAATTATATCACACAAACACTTGTAACAAGCGGAGTAGAACCAATAAGAAAGAAAAAACGAATGATTATTAAACATATAATAAAATGTTAAAACAAAATTTCATATTAAACCACAAGAAGTTATATCCATCTAAGTATCATAAAACAATTAAAAATCGAAAGGTTATGAAAAGATTATTTTTATCATTAGCAATATTAGCTTTTACTTCACTAACTATGGTTAGTGCACAAGAAGGAAGGCATGGTAAACGCGGATTTTCTTTACCTCAAGAATTAAACTTAACTTCCGAACAGCAACAAAAAGTGGATTCTGCCAATAACGAATTTAGAACGAAAATATCGGATTTGAGAAGTAATTCAAATATTTCGAAGGAAGAGAGAAGGACAAAGCTTAAAGAACTAAGGAAAGAACACCGTGATGCTATAAACAATATTCTGACTCCTGAACAACAAACAAAGCTGAAAGAACTACAAAGCAAAAGGGAGAAAGAAATGAGTATGAGAGGCAAAAGACACAACAGACAAGGGCAATTAGCAATACAATATAAGAAGGACTTGGACCTCAACCTTACAGAAGAACAAAAACAGCAAATAAGCGCAATAAACCAAAACTACAGAGCCAAATCGAAAGAACTAGGGCTACAATATCGTGAAGATTTGAATAAAATCTATACACCGGAACAACAAAACAAACTGAGAGATGTCAGAAAGGATTTCTCTAAAAACAAAACTTTTACTTACGGAGGTAGAAAAGGCATGAAATTAGATGATGCCAGCGTAGAAAAATTAAAAGCTTTAAAAGAAAACTACATGAAAGAAAAGAAAGCTATAGAAATGAGCCGCATTGCTCCTGCTGCCCAAAAACAAAAGTTATCTGATCTACGCGAAAATTTCAGAAAAGAAAAACGTCAGATAATTACAGATGCACACAAACAAAAGGTGAACAAACAAAATGAACCTGCCTAACACATTTAATATAGGAGCTATTCCGGTATTCAAAAAACGTCAACTTACAGTTGGCGTTTTTATCTTATATATAGACCATCTATTATTCAATAGCAAAAGAGCTCACAAATAATAAAGATAAGATTTAATAAAAAACACAAAAGGTATCAAACAATATCAAAAGTGTTACCTTTGTCACCTTTTCGACATTAAAGACTATATATCAAACACTTAAAAAGAACAACATTTGTCACCTTTAGTGAAGATATACCTCCAAATTGTAAACTTTTGAAGCAAACCGCTAAAAAGTAAGCGCTGCTTGATTATATTTGTTCTCTCAATTGATAAAACCATGACATGGAGAAATTACCCGATATAAAAGCTTTCCGATTCAAGGATACATCTTTTGCCAATCTGATGACTAAACGCATTTTCAATGTCTTGTTGATCGCGACAAAGTACGATTCGTTTATGCTGGAAGATGATGGGCGTATCGATGAACAGATATTTAATGAATATACATCACTTAATCTAAACTATCCGCCTCGTTTTACTCAGGTATATTCAGAAGATGAGGCCATACGGAAAATAAGCGAAAATCATTATGAACTGATCATTCAGATGCCAAACATGGATGATACGGATATATTCTCTACAGCAAAACATATAAAGGAGTTGTATCCTGAAATACCGTTCATTGTACTTACGCCTTTTTCTAAAGAGGTATCGAAAAGACTGTCGTCGGAAGACTTGTCGGGTGTTGATTATGTGTTTAGCTGGCTAGGCAACCCCGATCTTTTATTAGCTATAATCAAACTTATAGAAGATAGTATGAATGTAGAACATGACACAGAGAGTGTAGGTGTACAAGTTATACTCCTCATCGAAGACTCTGTGCGGTTTTACTCTTCGGCACTACCGACTCTGTTCAAAATTGTAATGGAGGCATCAAAGGAGTTCTCGAAAGAGGCTTTGAACGAGCACCAGCAAATGCTGCGTATGCGTGGACGTCCGAAAATTATGTTGGCTCGTACTTTCGAAGAAGCGGTTGATATCTATAAAAAATACTATAACAATATCTTAGGTGTTATTACCGATATGAGCTATGCGCATGAAGGGACGAAGGATAAATTAGCCGGATACAATTTTGCAAAGTGGATGCGGAAACAACGACGATTTGCTCCGGTAGTCTTCACTTCATCAGAAGTCAAGAACAAAGCTTATGCTGATGAATTAGGATGTAGTTTTATTGATAAGAACTCAAAGAGTTTTCCTCGCGATCTGAAAAAGCAGGTGGTTAACAATTTTGGATTTGGAGACTTTATCATAATAGATCCAAAGACCGGAAATGAGATTATGCGTATACGCAATCTGAAAGATATGCAGAAGAATATATTTAATATCCCGGATGCTTCGATAGAGTACCATCTTTCACACGATCACTTTTCTCGTTTCTTCTATTCCAGAGCCATGTTTCCTTTGGCAGAATGGCTAAAGCGGATTGCTGTTACAGACTTTAGCAGTATGGAAGAAGCTCGTCAGATTATATACGATATGATAATAAAATATCGTAAGGTGAAAAATACAGGTATAGTTGCCACATTCGACAAAGATCGCTTCGATGAGTTTTCTAACTTTGCCCGAATGGGTGATGGTTCTATAGGTGGCAAAGGACGCAGTATTGCTTTTATTGATAATATAATAAAGGAGCACTTAGAGTTAAATGAAGATAGCAAGATATCGGTCAAGATTCCTCGTACGGTAGTGTTATGTACCGACATCTTTGATGAGTTTATGGAGACCAACGACCTGTATCCAATAGCTCTATCGGACAAGTCGGATGATGAAATATTAAGATGCTTCTTTCGGGCTGGATTACCGGATCGCCTTATCGAGGATTTCATGGTCTTTCTGGATGCTATAGATGCTCCGATTGCAGTACGCTCATCCAGCTTGCTTGAAGACTCACATTATCAACCTTTTGCAGGAGTATATGCTACGTATATGATTCCTTTGATGAAAGACAAGTATGATACGCTGGGGCTGCTTAGTAAAGCTATTAAAGCGGTATATGCTTCTGTATTTTATAAAGACAGTAAAACTTATATGACTGCAACACAGAACCTGATAGATCAGGAGAAAATGGCAATAGTTATACAAGAGGCTGTAGGGACTAATTACGAAAATCATTTCTATCCTACTATATCGGGTGTAGCACGATCTTTGAATTTTTATCCGATAGGGAACGAACGACCCGAAGAAGGTATAGCCAACATTGTATTAGGTTTGGGTAAATACATTGTAGAAGGAGGTTCGAATCTGCGTTTCTCACCGGCACATCCACACAATATTGTACAGCTAAGTTCCGTAGATTTGGCATTAAGAGATACTCAACGCTTTTTTTACGCTTTGGACACAAAGAATATTCAAAAGGAATTTACAACGAATGATGGTTTTAACCTTCTGAAACTAAATATAAAAGATGCAGAAAAAGATGGCTCTATAAAATATATATCCTCTACTTACGATCCTGTTGATCAGGTTATATATGATGGATATTACGATAGTGGGCGAAAGATTATATCGTTTGCAAACGTTTTGCAACATAATGTTTTTCCTCTGGCTGAAATCTTACAGCAAGTTTTGAAAATAGGACAATCGGAAATGGGACGCGCTGTAGAAATAGAATTTGCAGTAGATCTGAAAGACAAAGGAGAAGGTATATTTTATCTGTTGCAAATAAGACCCATAGTACAAAATAAAGAATTGCAGATTGAAGACTTGTCTCGGATAAAACCTGAAGATGAGATATTGCACTCTAATAATGCGTTAGGGCATGGGGTTATAAGTGATGTTTATGATATTATCTACGTGAAAACGAAGAATTTTAATGCAGCTAATAATAATAAAATTGCCGCAGAAATTGATAAACTGAATGCAGAATTTTTGGAGAAAGAAAAAAACTACATATTGGTAGGTCCCGGAAGATGGGGAAGCAGTGATTCTTGGCTTGGTATTCCGGTTAAGTGGTCTCAAATATCCAATGCTCAGGTTTTGGTTGAGCTTACCTTAGATAACTATAAAATTGAGCCAAGTCAGGGTACTCATTTCTTTCAGAACTTAACTTCTTTTGGGGTCGGGTATTTTTCTATCAATCCGTTCACATCTAAAGATGGATTGTTTGATGAAGATTATCTGAATAAACAGCCTGCAGTATTTGAAACTGACTATATACGACATGTTCAGTTTTCAAATCCGATGGTTATAAAAATAAATGGGAAAAAAAATATTGGAACAGTCCTGAAACCTGAACAAATATAAATTGATTGTTTATGAGAATAATAATTGGGATAATCTTGCTTCTATCTTTTGTTACTGTAGGGCTTAAAGCCCAAAGTGTAGGACTTGCAACTTATTATGGCAAGAAGTTTAATAACAGAAAGACTGCTAGTGGCGAAATATACAAAAAAGACAGTATGGTTTGTGCCCATCGAACTTATCCTTTTGGTTCTCTATTGAAAGTAAAGAGTTTAAAGAATAATAAAGAAATAGTAGTAAAGGTTATCGATCGAGGCCCTTTTAGGAAGAAATGTATAATAGATTTATCATATGCTGCAGCTAAAGAGCTCGATATGGTACATCATGGCTTGATGAAAGTAGAGGTGTCGGAATATATAAAACCGAATCAAGATACGATTAAACCGGACAGTATTACCATGATAAAAAATCCGCTTGTACAGTGATACTGAGAGTTAGATATTTAGTATATCTGAAGATAGAATTTGCTATAAATCGCACAAAAAATCTTGCATCTTGAATAAAATATTATATCTTTGCAGTCGCTAACCCAAAATGGTTCCTTGGCCGAGTGGTTAGGCACCGGTCTGCAAAACCGTCTACGGCGGTTCGAATCCGCCAGGAACCTCATTATATCCTTGTAACTAACTGAATTTCAGTATACGGTTGCAAGGATTTTTGCCTTTAGAATTAAAAAGAGGATTAAAACCAATGATTCTCCAGTGATTTAAGGCGTTTCCTTAGTCTGATAGACTAATATTTCTAAAATGGTAAATCATCTACGAGATTAAAATCATTTACTATAAAAGTTTTATGATCAACTAATGCTAAATTGTATTTTTTAAATATTCGATTAGCTATCTCAATGACAGACTCATCATCCAAATTATGATTAGAATAAAATTTTGATTGTAATTCGGAGATATATGCAACTCCAATATTAGGCATTCTTTCTAAAAGAGTTATCCATTTTAAACCTTCTTCCGTGTTTTTTGAATTTAATACTAAATTACGAATCATCTCGGCATATATAGATTTTGACTTTTCGTTTATAGTTACAATCTTAAATATTTCTTCGGCTATTTTATGAGAATCCTTATTCTTAGATTGTATACCCCGATATTTTCCAAATAATCCATACGGGTCGGTATCTTTTCTTATTGGAGCAACAAGAACTCTACGTCCAATAGCAACTCCTACTTCTTGGTCGCACCAAGCACTTTTTATGAAGTCTGGAGTAACAATCGCACATAATCCGTTCATGGTAAATAAAGCTTTCTCTATTTCAGTCATCCATTCTTTTGAAGGTTCTATATCTTCATGGGCGACAAATCCAGATATTGCATATTCCTCTAAACATATTTTTAGTTTTCTTCTATTCCTCACCCATTATAAAACTCAATAGCAAGCTAAGATTATACCTTCTCGGTCAATCTATAAATATAGTTGTTGAATAATTTTTAGGCTTTTCTATATTCAAGGGCTCTTAAATTATTGTGCTTATTTATATCTTTTAAAGAATTACAAATTTAATTCCATTTAAATAGTTTCATTCCTATAATGAAACAGATAAGCCCGAGAGCAGATAACATACAAGTCGGATAAATCACTTCCATCCATCCGGCACCTTCATTAAAAATACTCCGGATTCCGTCGGTCAGCGCAGTCAAAGGAAGTAGTTTAATGGCTCCGATACTCCATTCAGGAAAATTATGATAACTAAAGAAGATACCCGATAACAACATCATAGGCATTTGCACAGCATTAATCCATCCTGTACCCACTTCTGTTTTAGTTGTACGGGATGCAACCAAAATAGCAATTCCTGTAAAGGCAAGATTACCAGCCAAAAATAAAACAATCAATGCTCCAATATTTCCTTGAATATGGATATCGAATATTAACCAAGCAAAAAACAGTAGAATTAGAGACTCAACGACATTCATAAGAATACGAACAAACATCAAAGCAAACAAAAAGTTCGATTTCTTCATTGGAGTCGCAACCATCCGTCTTAATAGCTTCTGAGATCTTCGTTCAATAATTGTATAACTAATCCCCCACATGATAGAACTCATCAATCCGAAAGCAATCAGCCCCGGAATAAGGAAGTCAATATAACGAACACCCATTAATGTCAATGGCTCTATATCTGAGTTTTCAGTATTCATACTTGAGTCAGGTGTTTTTACTAACGCTGTAAGCTTCATATATGCTAATTGCGACTGAGAGTTGAGTGGATCAAAATGATAAACAGCTTTTCCTAACGAATCTGTAACAATCACATCTGCTTCACCTCTCTTTAATGAGATAATAGCTGAGTTCCAATCGCTTTGTGAAAACTTAAATACGGTATTACCAAGCGTTGTATTGCTTATTTTCCAATGCTGAATGTTTCCTTCTTTGCTTTGTGCATTTGTACTATAAATATTGAGAAGCGAATCTAATTCTGTCCGATTTTTTTCAACAAGAACAACATTAAATTTTGATTCTTTTTGCTGTGTAAAAGCCAAGCCTAATCCAATAGAGATAAGTACGGGAAAAATCATACCCCAAAAAAGGACTTCCGGTTCACGGATTGTCAACAAGAATTGGGTTTTGAAAAGTTGATATAATTGGTTGTTGTTGATTGATTTCATTATTGACATAATTGAATGTATATAAGTTTTATTACAGTATAAGATTCCCATTCTCGCGAAGAGCTTTTCCTGTGAGATTGATAAACAATTCATCAAGGTTGTGGGAGTTTTCATCCAACAATTCTTCCAGTTTCCCTTCTCTTAATATTTTTCCTTCGTCGATAATAATGATGTGGTCACAAAGTGATTCCGCTTCTTCCATATAATGAGTTGTAAGAATGAGAGTGGTTTCTCCTTTGTCTTTTAATTCTTTCAGAATATTCCAAAGGTCGAGTCGTGAATGCGGATCGAGTCCGGTAGTGGGTTCGTCCAGAAAAAGAATTTGTGGAGTATTTAGTAATGCTACCCCCAAAGCAAGCCGTTGCCGTTGTCCACCCGAAAGCGTCCCCACCATTGACTTTCGTTTACTTTCGAGTCCGGTTAATTCAATAATTTCATTCGCTCGCTTTTCGCCGAGCCGGAAAAAACTTGCAAACAAGCACAAGGTCTCAAAGACAGTCAGTTTGTCCGAAAAACGTGTTTCTTGTAATGATAGTCCAATAATTGACCTAAGTTCTTTTTCATTCTTTTGCCAATTTTTACCCTGCAACAAAATCTCTCCCGAATCCGGCTTCTTTAGCCCTTCCATCATTTCAACCATTGTTGTCTTTCCTGCTCCGTTAGGGCCCAGTAAAGCCACAAATTTTCCGGGAGGTATTGCAAAAGAAATACCCCTTACAGCATGTACATCCTTAAATGACTTATATACGTCTTTTATTTCTATCTGATACATTGTATATTTATTTACCTACCAATTTTATTATTCGGTGATAAAAGTAATAACGAATTTTGTTACTACAAAGTTTTGATATTTGTTAGTGTGTCTTTAATTATTTGAGTAAAAAATTAAAATTGTATATCTAACAATTAAGGCTGAAAATAAAAATTATACAATTCTTTTCCTGTAAAATTATATATAAAACACTGTCTTCATGCAGATTGGGTTATATAACAAGAAAGTATGTAAAAGCTATCTTTTTCTTAAAATACTAAGGCGTATCCTTACTTAGACAGTTTATCTGTTTTCATTTTTAGAAATTCGGGATCTGTATATCGCAAAGGCTTTATGAAATAAGTGAACTGATTATTCTTTATGGCATTCAGCAGATCCTGTTTTGTTCTCTTGAAAACAAAAACATTTATAATTTTATAATAATTTAAATCAAATAAGTTCCACCTCTTAATATTTCCAAAACAGAACTTCTTAATCAAAAAAACAATTATGCTTTAATAAGGCATGATCTGAAAAAGGAATATTTATAAGACACCATTAGATAGATGAAGCAAAGCTACAGAACACCTTCTAAAGGGCTGAAATTATCATCTCTCGATATACTTTTCTAGCAATTATCAGAAAAAAGAATTATCAAAAAAACAAATAATACTATCTTTGGCAACTAACTAAAAAAGAGAATATGTTTGATCAAGATAAATATAATCGAATATTTGAGGCCAATAATAAATGGATAGAAAAAAACAAAGTAGATAATCCCGGATTATTCAAATTATTAGCGGCAGATCAGCATCCAGATTTTCTATATATCGGGTGTTCGGACAGCAGGGTACACCCCAATCAGGTTATGGGTTTAAAGCCCGGAGAAGTCTTTATTCATCGTAATATTGCAAACATGGTTATAGCTACTGATTTAAGTGCTCTTTCAGTTATCAACTACGGAGTCGAATATCTGAAAGTTAAATTTATCATCGTTTGTGGTCACTATGGCTGTGGTGGTATAGAGGCTGCTATGAGAAAGTCGGACTATGGTATACTTAATCCATGGCTACGAAGTATACGAGACGTATATCAGCTACATAAAGAAGAACTAGTAGCTATTGATGATATCGAAGCGAGACATCGACGTCTTGTGGAACTTAACACATATGAACAATGCCGTAACATAATAAAAATGGGAGAAGTGCAAAAATCTTATAACGAAAAAGGGTATCCTAAAGTTGCCGGATGGGTATTTGATATCAAAGATGCTCAACTTCATGATCTTTTCTTTGATATGGACGGCGAGCTTGATAAGATTAAAGAGATTTATGATATTACAGGTAATACTGAAGATTGAGGAATTTGACTGCACAATATAATATCATTGCACCCTTTTTCCTATTTAAATACCACGCTTTAGAGGCTTTAGGAAAAAGGGTGCAAATGTAAAATTCTTATATTACTTATATTCGCTTACTGATACCAAGAAACGAACATCTATTATTTGTATCAACTAATATGACAGCTTATCGTATGCGGTCTAAAGATTTTACAAGCTTTTCGTCTTTCTTTATACGTGAAACAGCAAGTAAATCAAAGATCAGAGCTAATACAGGGAAAATAATTCCAAGTTGAATATTTAAGGAATATTCTGGGGTAATCTTATCTAAGAATGCATTTACATAAAATGCGGCAGTCACATAATATATAGCTATCAACAAAGCTGTAAATAATCCCAGTTTTATTTGTAACTTTCTTTTCTTATACAGAAATATATTTAGAAAAGCTACGATAGCAGAGAGAGCACAAAAGATAGCCGCTCCCCATGCATGATAAGATATTGAGTTGTCAAATATTCCCAAAGAATTAAACAATATACTTGAAAATTTAAGACCTTCACTCGTTATTTCAAGCGATGGAACCACAAAAGTAGCCCCCATCAATATCGTTGTAAGAAGGAGAAATATCGACTGTATACGCTGTATCATTCTATATTAGAAATTATCTTTATCCTTACTAGGGTTTCTGTAATAAAGTTTACCTTCTGTATATTCCTGTGCAGCGATAAGCGTTGGTTTTGGTAGTTTTTCGTAGTAACGAGAGATTTCTATTTGTTCTCTGTTTTCGAAAACTTCTTCCAGATTATCGTTATATGAAGCAAATTCCTGTAGTTTCTTATCCAAATCCTGTTTCATCTCAACAGAAATCTGGTTAGAACGCTTAGCGATAATTCTAACAGTTTCGTATACATTACCGGTGTCTTCAGACAAAGACATCATATCTCTGGTAATGGTATTGCTTGCTGCATTTGTTTTTCTATAATCCATAATGATTTTAAAATATAATTATATTGTTTTTTTCAGTTATTTATTTCTTCAACTCTTGTTGAACAGCTTCGTTTGTCGCATCATCTACTTCCTGACCTAATGCTTTTAACGCTGCACGATAGTAACGTTCACTTTCTTTGGTGTACTTGCCGTTAGGGAACATGTTTTTATAATTGAAGTGTTCGTCCATCAAATCTCTGTAGCGTACAGGCTTCTTTTCTTCAACACTATAAACGGCTTGTTCAAATCTCGCTCTAACAATCAAAATCTGGAATTCCTCCGTAAATTCAGAGAAAGGATAAGATTTCAGAGCCTCACGTGCAGTTACTACGCAAGATTCGTAATAGTTCTCTCTATTATAAAGACCCAAGTTGTAATATAAGCGTGCGGCAAGAAATTCTTTGTATGCTAACTTCTCTTGAAGTTTAAACATCAAATCCTGAGCTTCAGGCGCCTTTTCGCTTTGAGGAAAATATTCCAAAAAGTTTTGAAATTCCTGAATTCCTTTATAGGTACTTGTTTGGTCTAACCTCGCATCCGGAGAATCGAGATACAATCCGTAAGCAGAGTTAAATCGTGCCAACTCGGTAAATTCGCCCTTCGGAAATTTATTATAATATCGGGTATAATATTGAGTAGCTGTTGTATAATCTTTATCATAGAAATAGGACTGAGCCAACAGATACAATATTTCCTGCTCTTTGGAAGACCCTGTATATGCAGATAAAATCTCATCTAGCAAGGTGATTGTTCTTCCATATTTCTTTTGATCGAAGTATTTCTTAGCATATTCATACTTTAACTCGGCATCACGGCTTTTCAATATTTTATTATATTCGCCGCATGATGCAAGCAGCATTGCTAATAATAAGGCACACAGGATTCGTATCTTCATTCTACTCAAAAATTAGTTTGCAAATTTACACAAAGCTTTTATAATTTAAAAATAAACTTTTACAATTATATTTTTTTGAGATTCACGATCAGTTTAGCGAAACATCGAAGCAACCTTTTTTACCCCTATTACCAACTGATCAATCTCTTCTTTTGTATTGTAGAATGCCAATGATGCTCTCACCGTACCGTCTATACCCAACTCATCCATAAGAGGTTGAGCACAGTGATGCCCAGTACGAACGGCTATTCCCATTTTATCTAAAAGCATTCCCATATCATAATGATGAATATTATCTACCAGAAACGAGATTACGCTACTTTTCTTATCCGAAGTTCCATATATTCGTAAACCTTCTAATTTCAGTAATTCATCAGTACAATATCTTAATAACTCATCTTCGTATGCTTTTATTGAGTCAAGCCCAATATTTTTTATGTATTTCAATGCTGTAGCCAACGCTATCACTCCCGGATAATCAGGGGTTCCGGCCTCAAACTTAAATGGTAACTCGTTGAATGTGGTCTCTTTAAAGGAAACCGTTTTTATCATTTCACCCCCACCCTGATAAGGCGGCATCTGATTCAGCCATTTTTCTTTACCATACAAGACACCTACTCCATTCGGGCCATAAACCTTATGTCCTGAGAAAACAAGAAAATCACAGTCCAGCTTTTGTACATCCAGCGTCATATGCTGAACCGACTGAGCTGCATCTATCAGCACAGGAATATTATGTTTGTGAGCAATTTCTGCTATTTGATCAACAGGATTTACAGTACCCAATACATTAGAGACATGTGTAACCGATATCAGACGTGTTTTGGGCGAAATAAGTTTCTCCATTTCCTCCAACATCAATTCCCCCTTATCATTGATAGGAATTACTTTAAGCTTGATTCCGCGTATTGGCTCTTGCAATTGCCACGATACAATATTGGCATGATGTTCCATTGCCGAAATAATAATTTCGTCACCTTCATTGCAAAATTGGCGACAGAAACTATGAGCAACTAGATTTATCGACTCAGTAGTACCTCTTGTGAAAATAATCTCGTGACTATGTTTAGCATTGATGAATTGCTGCACCACCACTCTCGATTCTTCAGCCAGGTCTGTAGCTTGCTGGCTTAAATAATGTACACCACGATGCACATTGGCGTTCGTGGTGTAATATATTTTCGTCATTTCCTCTACCACACATCTTGGTTTTTCGGTAGTAGCCCCATTATCCAGATAAATAAGAGGTTTACCATAAACCGTAGTAGATAAAATAGGAAAATCTGATCTTATTTCTTCTATATTCATTTTTTCACTGTCAACAGTCAGCAGTTAGCAGCATAATCAGATTCTGCAACCGAAAACCATGTTTCATTTATCATTTACATACTGCACAATTTCCGCAACGAGCAGATTCTCCTTTGAAACGTTTTTCGACCAAATCCAGTAGTCTTTCTTTCAGACGATCGATACGAACATGTTCCAATACTCCCGCAGCAAAAGCTTGCATTAGCATCAAACGAGCAGATTCCTTAGATAGACCACGAGAGCGAAGATAAAATAAAGCCTCTTCATCTAACTGTCCTGTAGTTAATCCGTGTGAGCATTTCACATCGTCTGCATAAATCTCCAACTGCGGCTTGGAGTACATGTGAGCATTTGGAGAAATACATAAGTTATTATTCGACTGATATGCCAAAGTTTTCTGTGCATCTTTTTCAACCCGTATACGTCCACAAAAAGCGCCTGTAGCCTCATCTTGAAGCACATATTTGAACAACTGCGTACTCGTGCAATGTGGCACAAGATGATCGAGAAAAGCAAAATTATCTACATACTGATGCTTATCCGCTATAACCATACCACATACATAAGCTTCGGCATGCTGTCCGGATAGTTTTACATTATAGTTATTGCGGCTAACGCCCGTATTGAAAGTCATATTATTGATCAATACATTTGATGCTTCAAGCTGATGAACAAACGTATTTGTCAAACGAGTAACTTTGTCTGAGTTTTCTTCCAAGTCGTAATAATCGATAAGGGCATTACGTCCCGCAAATATTTCTGTAACCTGTGTTGCTAAAAACTGAGACTCATCCACAGTATGATCACAAATAAGTAATTTCACCTGAGCATCATCCTCGGCTATAATCAGAATACGACGATTGACAAGACTATTAAATTCACTCTTCAATATGTTTATCAACTGAATAGGCTCTTCTACGATAACTCCCTTAGGCACATAAATAACAAAACCGTCTTGTGCAAACATTGTATTGAATGCAACAATTCCGTTATTATCCATGTCTGCTATCTGCCCATAATATTTAGAAAAAACCTCAGGCTTTTCTTCTGCAAAATGCTTGAAACTACCAACAAATACCCCGCTTGGATAATTCACCTTTGGCTTATGTTCTTCATGAAATATATCATTGAGAACAAAGTAAAGATTTGTAGTCAAATTAGGAATTTCACACCTAAAGGCAACGTATGGGTTCCCTGTGAATGGCAACCGGTTAATATTAAGTGCAAAGTCAGGCAAAAACTCGGCAGCTACGTCAAGATAGAGATAATCCTCCATTTTCTTGGTAGGGAATCCCTGATCTTTAAAAATATTTAGTGCTTTATCTCGAAGACCATTCATCCCTGATATAGACTTTGCATCAATCTTATCTCTATACTGGGTGAATATGTCTATATATTGATTTTCTATCATTCTTCAAAATCTTTAATAATCCAATCGTATCCTCTTTCTTCCAACTCTAGAGCCAATTCAGCTCCTGCGCTTTTTACTATACGTCCTTTGTATAATACGTGTACATAGTCAGGCTTGATATAGTCCAGCAAACGTTGATAGTGGGTGATAACCACTGTAGCATTATCCTTGCTCCTTAATTTGTTTACACCGGCTGCAACAATACGCAAGGCATCGATATCAAGCCCTGAGTCTGTCTCATCTAGTATTGCCAATTTGGGTTCGAGCATAGCCATTTGGAAAATCTCGTTACGTTTTTTCTCCCCTCCCGAAAATCCTTCGTTCACCGAGCGTCCCGCAAGATCTTTGTCAAGTTCAACTAATTCTCGCTTTTCACGCATCATTTTCAAAAAGTCTGAAGCTGAGATAGGTTCCTCTCCTTTATGTTTACGGATTTCGTTTAAGGAAGCACGTATAAAGTTGGTCATACTTACTCCGGGTATTTCTACAGGATACTGAAAACTGAGAAATAATCCTTCGCGAGCTCTATCTTCGGGATCCATTTCCAAAAGATCATGTTCTCTGAAAGTTACTTCGCCTTCTGTTACCTCAAAGTTAGGGTTACCTACCAAAACCGAAGCAAGGGTACTTTTTCCGGCACCATTAGGTCCCATTATTGCATGAATTTCACCTTCTTTTACAACAAGGTCTAACCCCCTTAATATCTCTTTGCCTTCAACATTGGCATGTAAGTTCTTTATGTTTAATAAATTCGCCATTATTATTTATATGTTGTTTAAAATAAAAATCTTAGTTTACAACTATCCATTTAACACTAAGATCTGATATATGTTCAAGTCGCTATGACTTTCGAATGCAAAAATAGTAAATAAAACACAAAAATAGCCCGTTTTTAACAGGCTATTAGTTATTTATTAAATCTATAAGATTTTATCTTTAATAAATCAAACTATTAAACAAACTAATACTTGCTAGATCATAAATGATTAAGGTTTCTATTTTTAGAAACTCATTTCTACTAAAACAGGACAGTGGTCCGAAAAGTTTATTTCACTAAGGATTGCAGCATTATTGAGTCGTGGTCGGGCCTCTTCCGAAATAATATGATAGTCTATACGCCATCCTAAATTTTTAGCTCTAGCTCCTGCCCTATAGCTCCACCAACTATACTTCTCGGGGCTTTGGTCGTACACACGAAAAGTATCAATCAGTCCGGTATCGATAAACTCGTCAAACCATTGACGTTCTTCAGGCAAGAAACCGGAACTTTTGGTATGACGTTCAGGATGATTTATATCAATAGGTTTATGGCAGATATTATAATCTCCGCAAATAAGGAGTTCGGGTCTTTCTTTACGTAAATCGTTTATAAAATGTGTAAAATCAGCCAGAAATTTCATTTTTATATCCTGACGAATATCCCCCATTGTACCGGAGGGTATATAAACACAAATGACAGTAACATCTCCATAGTCGGCACGCAATACACGTCCTTCTCTGTCATAGTCAGGGATACCCATTCCTATTTTCACCACATCAGGCATACGCTTGGTCAAGATACCAACTCCGCTATACCCTTTTTTTTCGGCAGGATGAAAATAGTAATTATACCCCAATGATTGAATAGTCAATACATCGATCTGATCTTCCGTAGCCTTTATTTCCTGCAAGCATAAAATATCAGGAGACTCTTGTTCAATCCATTGATAAAGACCTTTATTTACGGCGGCACGTATGCCGTTTACATTATATGATATTACTTTCATTAAATTAAAATGGATTAAGTTAACTTTATTCCTTCGTTTTCGGCAGCTTTAACTTTTTTAAATAAGTCGGAGGCAAAAACAAAGTCATTAAAATCTTCATTTGTAGAAGACATCACATCTTTGCTCGAGCCTTGCCACTCTAGTTCGCCTTCTTTTATAAAATTGATTCGTTCGCCAATACCCATTACTGAGTTCATATCGTGAGTGTTGATAACGGTCGTAATATCATACTCTTTTGTGATATCGTGAATCAAATCGTCTATTACCAGTGATGTTTGAGGGTCAAGTCCGGAGTTTGGCTCATCGCAAAACAAGTATTTTGGATTGAGAGCTATGGCACGAGCTATGGCCGAACGTTTCATCATACCTCCACTAATCTCTGATGGATATAGGTGACCAGCATCTCCAAGATTTACTCTCTCGAGGCAAAATTTTGTCCGTTTTTCCTGCTCTATCCTAGTCATCGAAGAGAACATCATCAATGGGAAATTAACATTTTCGAAAACAGTCATGGAGTCAAATAGTGCAGATCCTTGAAAAATCATACCCATTTCTTGACGCAAATCTTTCATTTCGCTGAGACTCATTTTAGTAAGATCACGACCATCGTATAATATCTGCCCACTTGAAGGACGCATCAAGCCTACCAGATTCTTAAGAAGAACAGTTTTCCCTGAACCGCTTCGCCCAATGATAAGATTGGTTTTTCCTGCTTCAAAAAGAATATTTATATCCTTCAGAACTTCTCGTTCATCAAATGATTTATATAAGTTCTTTACTTCTATCATGACATCATCAATTGAGTGAGTAATAAGTCTGCAATAAGGATAAGGATACTACTCATAACCACCGAATCGGTACTGGCTTTACCAACATCTAATGAGCCGCCCCGTGCTGAATAACCATAGTAAGAAGCAACTGTAGACATAATGAAGGCAAATACTATAGTTTTCACAATGGCATACCATACATAGAACTCTTTGAAGTAGAATTGAAGCCCATACTGAAATGTATCGGCAGGCATTACTTGTCCTATTACACAGACAGCATATCCTCCTATTACTCCAAAAAACATACTGAGAACAACTAATACCGGAACGAAAGTCATCAAAGCTATTACTTTAGGCAGAATGATATAATTGGCAGAATTTACACCCATTATTTCCAATGCATCAATTTGCTCTGTAACTTGCATTGTCCCTATTTCGGATGCGATATTAGATCCGACCTTTCCTGCCAAGATAAGACACATAATCGTCGACGAGAATTCCAAGATAAGTATCTCTCTGGATACATAACCCACTGTATAACGTGGCATAAATGGTGAGTCGATATTCAACTTTATTTGCACCACAATAACAGCACCGATGAAAAAGGAGATTATTATTACAATCCAAATTGAGTTTACTCCTAATTTGCTTATTTCGGCTAGATACTGACGAAGAAAAACACTCCATTTCTGAGGTTTGGTGAAAACCTTTTGCATGAGGAGTGCGTAGTGCCCAAGTTTATCTAAAAGAGAAATTATAAACATATTTGTTTTTTCAGTGATTTATAAACATGAACAAAGATACATTTTTTTGTATAATTCTCAGATTTCAATCGAATGGAATGTATTTAGAGAACATTTTTTGACAAAATTTTCACTTATCTTATGAGTTATAGAAAATCAATCCTATCAATAATAACACTGGCAAATTTGATTTATAGTGGATTATAAATACTAGCTCTATTCATTTTCGGATTATAAATCCAAAAGGACGGAGAAAACTCTTGAAAAATAATACATCTATTTTCTTTTCTCTAAGTATATGAAAGATTTAAAAGCTATCTTATATCCAATAAACACCCCCAATATTATAAGTAATATATAATTGAAGATTATATCATCTTTGTATAAATCAAATATAAAATATATAAAGAAGTATATATAAAAACAATAGCTTACAATTATTTGAGAATATATACATATAAAGCTCACAAATCCATCAGACTGATAATATAGCTTTTCCCTCGTTCTCTTTTTAGAAACTAAAAACCCAATTAATTCAAAAACAGAAATAACAATTAGCAATATCCATAATCCAGTTAAAGTATACATTATGGTAGAAAGACAAGAAGATTCAATCAATTCATAAAAAAACAAACAATATATCGTTGTTAAGATACACATTGATATAAGAAATTTCTCTCTTAGCTTGGTTATATTTTTCATAAAAATAGAAATTATATTTTCTTCTCTTTTTTTCTTCTCTTGCTCCATTTTTTCAATATAAGCATCAATATGAGTCTTTACTAGGAGTATTATATTGGCAGGATAGTTTAAAATGGACTATAGATACTTGCTCTATTCATCTTCGGATTGCAAATCCGAAGAAACGAGGTAATATGAGAATAAAGATATTTCTTAATTTGGAATATATAAAGGAAACTCTCTTCGTCCTCCGTTTTTTTTCTTTATTTCGATACTACCTTTACCATATTTTTTGACAATAAAATCACCCACATTTAAAAAGTTCCATGATTCAGGATAAAAATCTACTGTTATATTTAATGTGTCGTTATTAATCGTATAGACTTTAACCACCTTAGCTGCATGATTCGAGTTCTCAATATATTTTTCTATTATTCGCCCCTCATAACTTGAATTTATAACATCTATAGTATATTCTTTTCTACTAATAATATTACAAGACAAGAATAAACACATCATAAATAGATAAGATATAAATTTCATATATGTATTTAATGTTTTAAGTAAATATGAATTTAGTTTTTGGTTCTAAAGAATTTCCAGAAAAAGCAGATAGATTATGAATCAGCTCAATAGAATATATTCTACTGCGAACCAATATGGATTTTCCCATTAAAATAATACATATCTTTGGCATAATTTCTACCAATACTGATATACCAATATGATGAAGACATTACTTGATCTGATCTTTTACACTCGGGCTGGCTATCTCTATAGTAGCCAAGCACAAACTTAACTAAAAAGTGACAACCAACGGTCAAAGGAGCTAAGCATATGTAAAAGTAACAACTTTTTGTATGTATTTTTTTGTCACCTTTTTCTTTTCTTAATGTTATAAATATAGATAAATAATCCTGCCAATGATATTATTAGCAGGTTTGATTCTTATAGCGGATTGTAGACCCTTAATTAATAGGTCTTCAGATTTACAATCCGAAGGGACGAAATATAAATTCAAAAATTCTATATTAGAATAAAAAATTTACACTGCTTTTTTTTATCTTTTCTTATAGTTTGTATAAAACTTGGGATTCAGTTTTTTAGCAAATAAGTTTCTAATTAAACAAAATAAGCTTTGTTAACATTAGGCATAAAGCTGATTTTGATTAAGATAACTACTGAAAAGTAACAATTCACAAAACAATTTTAATTTAAAACAGCAATCCTCCTTTACGTTAATTAGTGTTAAATATTTTTAACCGAATAATTATTCGCTTATATTTGCACATCAAGTTTAAAATAAGAATGAAGCCTTTAGATAATGAGAAACGGCAAAAAATTATTGATGCTGTATATAAAATAGCATCGGTAAAAGGGCTTTCAGGCATCAGCATTGCAGAAATAAGTAAAAATACCAAACTAGGTGTTGGTACAGTTTACACCTATTTTTCGAGTAAGGAAGAGGTCTTGAAAGAGGCTTTTATATGGGCAGAAGAAAGTGCGCTATCAAAATTAACACTCAATTTTGATGAGCATGATGACTACAAAACCTCAATAAGGAATTTATTCATCAAAATGGTAAACTATCGGGTCAAGAATTATGAAGTTGTAATGTTTTACGACCTCTATCTCCATTCGGAATATAGAAATATAGAAAAAGATGAACTGAAAAGTGCCACTTTATTTGCAACCAATGAAAAAAATGCAATTTATAAGCTCCTGTTAAAGGGGATAAAAGAGGGAGTTTTTGCTGATGTTGGAATAGCCGTACTCTCTACCTATATCTACAGTTGTATATACGGATTTAGCCTTGGCATTTTACAAAAGATTATCCCAATTAAAAAGAGCGCTTTCGAGGTGTATTTTGATATGCTTTGGAGCGGAATAGTAAAAAATCAAAAACATTTAAAAACTTAACAAAATGAGTAACAATAATTTAGCAAGATATACCGACAAAACGGTTTTAGTGACCGGTGCAGGTTCTGGTATTGGGCAGGCAACAGCCTTGCGACTTTTAAAAGAAGATGCGAACGTAATAGCAGTAGATATAACAGCAGAAGGATTGAAAAAAACCGCTGCATTGGCATCTGATATTGGTTTGGACAAGAATATTACTTTGGTTACGGCAGATATTTCTGACGAACAATCTGTAAAAACCAATATCTGTGAGGCAGTAAAAAATGCCAAAAAACTAGATGTGCTGGTAAATGCCGCAGGCATTATACGTACAGAACACACCCATAAAACATCGCTACAATTATGGAACGAGGTAATTACAGTAAATCTAACCGGTACATTTTTGGTTACCAAAGAATTGATTCCATTTATTGTTGATAGTAAAGGTGTTGTCGTAAATTTCAGCTCTACATCGGCAAGTTTTGCCCATCCTTATATGGCTGCATATGCCGCATCAAAGGGTGGTATCCAATCATTTACACACACCATTGCGTCAGAATATTCTAAACAAGGCGTTAGGGCTGTTTCGGTAGTTCCTGGCGGGGTACAAACTGGCATTACCAACAACCTCGTTTTTCCAAAAGGTGCGGATCAATCCCTTTACGCAAAACTAACTCCTGGTATTGGTGAAGGTCTTGTCTCGCCAGATGCAATTGCAGGGGTAATTGCAATGTTAGCCTCTGAAGATGGTAGTTTTATTACCGGTACAGAAATTCGTATTGATGGTGGTACACATATGTAGATTTTAAACCCTATACGATAAAAGGGGTGCTAAAAATTCAGGACAAACTTAATGAAAAAAGTGACAACCAACGGTCATAGGAGCGAAGCGTATGTAAAAGTAACAGCTTTTTGCATATATATTTTTCTGTCACCTTTTTTCTTCCTTTAAGTCATACATAGATAACTAATCCTGCCAATATTATCATTGGCAGGATTAAATTATATCAGATTATAAATCTTTACATTATTCATTTTCGGATTGTAAATCCCAAGGGGTGAAAAGAAACCAGACTATTAGAATAGTCTCAATTTAGTCGATAGAAACCAAAGTAAAACGGCTAATATAATGATAAATATACATCCCCACGTTTTATTTGATATATCATTTTCAAAATCGTCTAATTCATATTCTTTATTTTTTGATCGTTTACCGTTAAAAAGTAATTTATTAAAAGTGGCCCCTTCTTCTTTTTTTAAATATTTCTTATATAAATAGCGAAGGAATGTTCCAAAATATAAAATAAAGAAACTGGCAAATATAATAGATAATATTTTCATATCATTTATTATTGGGTTTATAGTACGATCCTACACTTACCGGAAGTATAACCGAATTTCCACTATCAATCTGATTGTTAATAAATCGCACGCCATTGTTCATTGATTTATTAATAGTTCCTCTTGTTGCTGGAGAGAATGTACTCAATGTACCCTTAAATATATGAGAGAATTGAGAAGCATTCATTGTTTTTAAAGGAATCAAGCCTAATTTAGCCTCACCTGTTGGCACCAACCATGAAACAGTATTAGTGAATGATTCAATCCCTTTATAATTAGTAGTTCCATCTAAATTAGCATATTCTTCTCCCCTGGTCAAATCTAATTGATTGCAAACTAATTTAGTTCCATCTTCTAAGATCTGAATATACGATTCCCCTATATTTTCCATTTCCATACTAACCATATTATCTCCTTCACCAATAGCGTGTGTATAAGTATCGTCTCCCCCTTCTCTCCATAAATAGGCTGTACCATCTTTATTTCTGTACGAGTCCATTCCTGTAGGGTCAATATAACGAATTGGATTATTGTAGCTATACGCATACGGACTCCAACCTATAATTCTTTTCCGCCAACGGATCGACAGTTGTAAACCTCCCGACTGCACTTTCATAATATCTTGCCGAATAATCATAGAGGTTCAATCCGTGCATCTGATCCAGTTCTTTGCCATTGTATTTGTACGGCTGTTTCTTCTGTTCATCTACAGTGTTTTCTGCAAAAGCTGCTCCGAATGGATAGTAATGGTTTCTTTGGATTACCGTTCCACTGGCATTTACTACTACTCGGTTGTTACCTAAATGGTCTGTCATATAGTAATGATAAACTCCTCCTTCTATAGATCCTCCATCAACGATTGGCTATCTCTATAGCCAAAAACAAACTTAATGAAAAAGGTGACAACCAACGGTCACAGGAGCGAAGCGTATGTAAATGTAACAGCTATTTGTATATATTTCTCCGTCTCCTTTTTTCTTTTCTTAAGATCATATATAGATAAATAATCCTGCCAATGATGACATTGGCAGGATTTAATTATAGTGGATTATAAGCCTTTACTATAACTCTTCGGATTGCAAATCCGAAGGGACGGGAATATTTATAATATGCAATCGTGCTAAATGCTCCATGAACATTACCAAGTAATAACCCAATATATTATGTCTAGATTTTGCCGACTATACGCTATTCCGCTCGTATATCCATGTTTTAACTCTGGGGGAAGGATATACCAGTCGTATTCTAGATTCTTTGGTAAAACAAATTTTCTTCCTGAATTTATTATAAGAATTTTATAATATTCAGGTAAGCCACAGATTGTCTGATATTTGTAATTATACCCATATCTATCGAACATAAGAGAATGAAAAGAAGGTAATATATATTTATTTTTGTATATTTTATATATCTTTTCTAAGTTCTTTAATCCATATATCTTTTTCATTTCATCTTCTTCTGAGATAATAAAGTACGTACTGTCCTCATTAACTTTAAATTCTACAATACTATTCTCTCTGTGTTTACTTACTAATGAGTCAAAAAGTTCAGGACTCATGAATCTATATACTCTAAAATCGTAAGTTGCGCTAAAAAACCATATCTTATCACTTGATGTTATCTTTGCATTGGAAGCTCTAAAAAACTCATTTCCTCCTTTTATTTGCTTTGATTCTGGGAAAAAAGAATATAAAGAGTCTGGTATAGCTAAGTCCTCTCCAGATCGGTATTTTTTTTTATCAGAACAAGAAAACATATAGAGCATTATACTTAAAACAATAATCAAATAGTTTCTCATATTATATTTATTTTATGGAAAAAATAATTCTCCTATTCTTTTTAATATATTTTTATTCCTTTCCGGATATATTTTATTCATTTCTGCTTTTGTTCTCTTTGGAACAGAATATAAATAATCTCGCCGTTTTCTATATGTTTGATTAGTTGACCAAGCCACAGGTATTCCAGAGTACTTAAGTTCTCTATTAGTCTCTCTTATTACCGTTTTTACTTCTGTTTTTTCTTTCTGTACATATGTCCATTCTGTTTTTTCTTTTACTGTAAACTCAGGTTCAAATTGAGTGTAAAGATCTTCACCATCTGTAACCTGCCAAATTCTTTGAGTGTATTCCCCCTTCTGTTGCAGATACAACTTTTCGATATCCTCTATCTCTCATAAATGTAGGAGAATCCCCCTCTCCAATATTCGTAAACGATGTTTCTAAAACATTATCAGTATTACCAAATGCAACATAATCGCCAAACATATCATCCGCACCTAATCTTGAGTATCCTTCTATATCATTAATCCCATAAATTTCTTGCAAATCACTATCTAATTTTGATAGATCATCAATACCCCTAACAAAAATAACATTCCCAGACTCTTTCTCCACAAACCAATCCATTCCTGTCGGGTCAGTAATTAAAAGAGGATTATTCCCTGCATAATGATACGGCGACCAGCTATAGTAATTCTCTGCATGCGGATCTACACTCGTAAACCTTCCCACAGCACTTTCATAATACCTTGCCGAGTAGTCATACAAGTTCAATCCGTGCATCTGATCCAGTTCCTTGCTGTTGTACTTGTATGGCTGCTTTCCCTGCTCTGCAAGATTATTTTCAGCAAAAGTTGTACCGAATGGATAATAATGGTTTCTTTGGGTTACCGTACCACTCGCATTTACCACCACACGGTTGTTACCCAAGTGGTCTGTCATATAGCAATGATACACCCCTCCTTCTATATATCCTCCGTCAATCACTGGCTATCTCTATAGCCAGAAACAAACTTAATGAAAAAGGTGACAAAAGTAACAGCTATTTATATATTTTTCTCTGTCACCTTTTTTCTTCCCTTAAGTCATATATAGATAAATAATCCTGCCAATGATGATATTGGCAGGATTGATTTTTTATAGCGGATTGTAAACCTTCTCTTTAATTTATTCGGAATAAAATATTCCGAAAGATACATTCGCTTCTATTTACATTTAATTTCCCCAAAGTCTTTTTTATTCAACTTATCATTATTAATAATGTATCGAATTCTTTCAACGTCAGGTTTATCGTAATCTTTATTTAGAATAAACCTTTTTCCTAATTTATATTCGATAAAGTAGAAGTGATTCTCTCTAAAATAGAAACTATTGGGATTATCGGACAAACTCATTAAATCCTTTTTAACTATAACGTTGTTTTTTATGTTAATTAATAACCAGTTATAATAATTAGAAGCCAGTCCAGTTGCCGCTATTATTGTTGAAGATAATAATAAGTATTCTCGATTTCCGTTAGAAAGCAAATATATCTTGATATTTTCTTCATCAATATTCTTAACCCATTCTATAACATATGCATTTGTCATAATATATTTATACTTAGAATAATCTTGTAATTGTATTGGTTTAAAATCTTGTTTAAAACAAGATAAATCTTTATTAATACAATCGCCAAATATATCCTGAGATTTCAATACAGAATAGGATGACGTTATTAATAACAGATCTATTATAATTAAAAATTTACCTAGTTTTCCCATTCCACCTTTTTGCCCCTGTTGCTTTCATCCAAGCATCTGTTAGCTTCATAAATGTAGTACCTCCAGATGCTCCAGTTGATTCATATTTATAATCCCATTTTTTATTCCCAGAAACGTGGTTTCCTTGCCCCCATAAATCATGTTTAGAATCTGTAAAATCAAAACCTACTTGATAATAATCTTTATTTGCTCGCCATGTAGATTTTCCAAAATCCTTTCCATGCCAATAATATCCACCTCCTGAATAGTCATCAGAGTCTAGAGATCCTCTTATTAACCCTTTATATGCATTTTGAACTTGGTTTTTGTTAGCAAATTTACTATTTATTTTATCTCGCTCTTTATATCCATAGATACCCCCTCCTTTTGCTACATCTAAGGTAGTCATATCTTCAGCATTTGCCCTGTTTTCCATAACTGAATATATACCAGCAGCCTCTTCCCAAGTTGAAGCCCCTTCTGCGTATAAAGTTCCTGCAAGGTCTATAAATTGGTCATGTAACATTCCATTACCTTTATTGTCTGTTATTTGAATTAATCCAGATTCAAGAATAATAGTATTCCCTTTATTTTGTGTATACGAATCATTAGCCACGGCCCAGACATATTGAGTTTTTTTATCATCTTGTCCCAAATAAACACCATCCTGTGAGTAATAATGATCCTTCCCATCAGGATCAAATCTATTTATCGGGTTATTCGCACAGTATACATATGGACTCCAACTGTAATAATTTTCTGCATGTGGATCGACCGTTGTAAACCTTCCCACCGCACTTTCATAATACCTTGCCGAGTAGTCATACAGGTTCAAACCGTGCATTTGATCGAGTTCCTTGCCATTGTATTTGTACGGCTGCTTCTTCTGTTCATCCGTAGTATTTTCAGCAAAGGCTGTTCCAAACGGATAGTAATGGTTTCTTTGGGTTACCGTACCGCTTGCATTTACCACCACTCGGTTGTTTCCCAAATGGTCAGTCATATAGTAATGATACACCCCTCCTTCTATATATCCTCCGTCAACCAGTATCCTATTCAAGACATTGTCTTTATAGATAACATTACCCACATAATCGGTTGTTTCCGTATTGGTTGTTTCTGTCGAGAATGGAGCCACTGCCATTACTGTGGCATTCTGCACATTCATGTCTGTTTCATGAACTGTTCTGAGTTTTACCCCTGCGGCCGAGTACGTGTACTTGATACGACCTTTTACGCTCGGGTTGGCTATCTCTATAGCTCGGGGTAAATTTAATGAATTATACTGAATTTCAGTTATCCCTTTATTCAAATCTTTGTTCATTGCGCCATTCTTGTTATAAGTGTATTCAACAACACCCGGAGCATTGGGCACATCCTTAAAGTCTGCCGACGGGGCATAAGCAAAGTTCTTTACACCATCTGCCACATGAATCATCTGATTACCCGCATAAGTCAGAGTCATGTTATCAACCAACGCATAATTCACAGCACTTGTCTTTCCTATCCGGTTCAAGCCTGTTATATTCCCATGCTTATCGTAGCTGTAGGAGGTATTGTACATTCCGCCGGAGGTTACTCCATTGTATGCAGCATGCAGAAGGCGTGACAGGTTATCATATTTAAACCTGTAGCTTCTTTTGCTTTCGCCTTGCAGCTGCCATTCCATACCCGATATATTGCCATTGTAGGCGGATTCATAGTCTGAATAGCTATGTGCCGTTACCTTATCGTTGTAATACAATGTCTGACTAAACAGCGGACTGGCGATCGATTTTGTCCACGAACGGATGTTGTAACCGTAAGTTGTTTTGGACGAGGCGAGACCTCCCTTTTGATTGTTTTTGAGTCTGCCCAGTTCGTCATAGGTATTTTCAGCAAGAGTCACAACTGCCGCCCCATTGAGCTGATGGCTGGTTTTCAACAGACGACCGGCATGGTCGTAGGTATAGGCATATATCTCAGTTTGTTTTCCCCCTCCATTGGCATCTTTGGTATGAATATGCATTTTCTTCGTAGGCTGACCGGTAAAGTTATAGGCGATGTACTCTTCGTCTACTCCTCCTAAATGGTTCGTTGACTTAGTTTGAATTAAACGACCACGATTATCATAGTATAACATTGAAACAGTACCAACCTCCATACTTCCATCAGGCATGAGGCTTCTTGCACGTGTTGCTGTCAGCTGTCCTTTGGGTGTATTTAATTGCAGACCGTTGTTGATATACCTCTGTCCGTATCCGCTCTTTTCTGTATATTTTAGTAATTCCCTATAGTTGATTTGGGTATTGTTGGGAAATGCATCATATGCATCATAATAGTTAATTATCATAGAGCCGGTGTAGACTACTTCAGGTAGAATATTCCATGTATACCCATAATATTTATTCGGGTCTATTTTTTCTGTTACTACAATATCTTTACATTTAGTTATTAGACTTGCATGTGATGCAGAGGATGGATATATCCCTGATATAATCAACCGACCGAAGGCATCATATTTATTAAAAGTCCATTCGGGAGACGAAGTCTTTGCCCGTTGTTCACCGTCTTGGGTGAAGATCAGGCGGTCAGCCTTGTCGTAGACATAGTATATAGGCTCACAACCTGGCAGTCGTTTCCAGATACAGCGGTTGCGGTCGTCATATTTATACTGGTAGCCCAACTGGTCGAGTTTGGCTTGTGCTATGCCTTCATCGTTGATACGTGGGGGCAGTACAAAACAAAGGTTGCCGAAATCATTGTATACATAATAGGTATCGTGTGCAGTGCTTCCTTCCATCTGTCGGGTCAGTACAATTTGTCCCAGTTTGTCTTTAAACTCATAGGAGGCATGCCCGTCTTCATCCTTAACCTCTGTTACATACAGCTGCCCGGTGGCATAGTTTCCGTTTTTTGTCAAAGTGGGACTTTGGTTTGTACCGCCTGCTAGGTATAGAATACAGTTCAGGGTTGCATTTCCTGCAATATTGGTTTTGTATTCAGTCTTTACGCCTTTCCCGTTTTTATGCCAGTCTGCCCCCGGTGCATATTGCTCGAGTACACGGTTTAGGGGGGAGGCTTCATAAACAGGACGGCTGTAAGCCACCGAATCCGATGCAGCATTATAGGTGGTACTCCTGTAAGTAGCCATCGCATTTGCTTTATAGTTAGCCAATGGCATGTAAGCACCGTTATTACCCGCAGCTACTGCCGGAAGCCACGAACGGTCTTCTCGTCCGAAAGGGTCATACTCCTGATAAGTCACAAGGTCGGCTGCCTGAGGGGTAACTCCTCGCTGTATGGTCTGCACGGGACGTCCCAATCCGTCGAAATACTGAATGGCTTCCATGTAACGGCTGCCATCATCCGCCGTATAGGTCTTGGTCTGGATATAGTTTTGGGATGTACTCACCGAAGAGGCTTGACCCGCATAAGGATCGCAGGTCGAAGGATTCACCCTTAAAGTAAGACCTCCCGATGTGCTGGTGGCTTTGAAACTGAAGCCGGGCAAAAGACTGATTGTCTGGCAAGCTGTCTGAGTGCCACCTGTAGCTTGCGGTGTCTCTAAGGTAATGCTTACCTGACTCGTTAACCCTAAACTGATCAGATAAAAGGATATGATGGTAAATAATTGTTTCATCGTTGCGAGGCTTTTAGTTGTTCTTTTAATTCATCTATTTGCTTTTGCAGATCTTTATTCTGCTTATTCTGTTCGATAACATACAAAGTCAGCTCTTCGATCTTTTGTAGAAGCTTGATCTGCATTTCGTTCACATTCAATCCATTTTCAATCATTTGTTTTTCTGATGGTATTTCAGGCAAGTGTTTGTTCTCTTTTACAAAGAACTCCACCTCCGATAAAGGCTTTAACTGATAATCAGGAGAGAATACAAAGTCGGCGCCTGTGTTAATCTTAACCTCCACTTCCTTGGCTGTTAATTTTCCATCGATCGCATGATTACCTTTGCTATGAATTACCTTAGCCCATATACCTTGACCCTTCCAATCTGTACTCCTTAAGTATACTGCCGGAATTGCAGCAGGAGTGTGATTCACCATAAATGCAATCTGTCCATTATATATGGCAGTATCTGATTCAACGTATGATACATTGATTCCCCAATAAGCATTTGTATTAGAGGTAGGAGCATTTACTTTATTAAAATTTTGATAAAAACCTGACCTTTTTATTTTATTCCAATCTGTTGTAGTTATTGTATTAAGTACTTGTCCATAAGTTGGAAATGTACTTAATACTATAAATATTAATAATATATTTCTTTTCATAATGATAATGTTTAATCTTGACTGTTAAGTTGTTTCTCTAAATCAATGATCCTCTTCTCCTGATTTATAATGTACAAGGTTAATTCTTCGATCTTTTGTAAAAGCTTCGCTTGTATCTCTCCTACACTAATTCCATCTTTCAGGACTTCGGATTCGGAAGGAATATCAGGCAGGCACTTGTACTCCTTAATATGATTTTCGACCTCAGACAGTGTCGGTAATTGATATTCTTTATTGAAAACAAAATCAGCCCAGCCTGTAGCTTCTATTTTAACTTCTTTTGTTCTAATAATTCCATTAATGTCTAAATTACCAGTAATAGACTGGTTACCTTTATCTAATAACACTTTCGACCATGTCCGCCAAGTTGTTTCATCAAAATGTCCCTGACGGTAATAAATACCTCCGTCATTAAAGTTAAGTTGATGATTAAGATTCCCGGATTTATCAAACCATGGTGAAATTGTAATATTACTAGAGTATATTCCTATTCCCGGAACTCCAATCGTAGATCTAGACTTAAAATCTGCACGAATGGCTTTTTTATTGAAATTAGGAAGATCGTCAATATCTCTAGTGTCAAAAACCGTAATACCGGAAGATAAAGTTTGAGCACTCAGAGATATGGAACCAATTAAGTAGATTGTAAATATGATATATTTTTTCATAATGTTATTTTATTGATTTTGATAATGATAATCGTATGATTGAATAATTTGTTTATTTGCAGCACTCACAATGTTATCCTTATAGATATATGTTTCCTTTAATCGTCCAAAGCTATCGTAATCATAATAAGTAGTAATACCCGATGGATCGGTGGAGGTTAATATACCGACTAATGGTTTATAGGTGTAAGTCGTGATTTGTATACCCTTCAATGTACTCGTGTTATTACGTAGTGCATTTATGGCCGACATATCAGCCTCAGATGGAATAAGTGCTGATGCGACACGGTCTATTAAAGCTTGTCCCAAAGCTGTTACGATTTGAGCATATGTTGCATTTTTTATCTCGGCAATAGGGTATTGATAATTGTAAGACCAGAGATAAACAGTACTAGTATTACTTAAGATTGTCATTTGCTGAACATTACCCTTGGTATCGTATTTATCAAAAGTTATATCTGTAATAAAATCATCAAAGTATTTTTGTTTTGTTTGCATACAATCTGGTAAATATATATTATTCTCTATTTTATATTTTGTCCGCTTTAGATTTATTGTATTTCCTTTATAATTAATCTCATTTTCTTCGATCATAGGAGATAAAATATTTTTGTTCACCATCTCTCGATAAATTTGTTCACTTAGAAAATCTTGAGGATATTTATAAATCCAATGATGGCTAATATTATTAAAAACTTTATCTATCCTTTTAATTATAACTTGTCCATATGAATTATAACTATATTCTTCTTTATATTCAAGAGTGTCCGTTAAGGTATATTTTCTGACAATTTTTTCGTTTATCAGACTCTCAAAATCAAAGATTGGATATAAACCTACTGTATGAAGAGGAATTAAGGTAAGTCGAGGGCTGGAAGAACCTATATCTGGAAGATCTGATATCACATGATTAGCATAAGGAGACACTCTTGCTCCATAATATAGCTTAGATATCACATTCTGATATTTATAGGTTGTTTCATCTATAAGAATATCTTTATTATCAAAATATCTAGTTGATTTAATCATGCCATTTTCAGGAACACTACTATTTTTAAAAGCTGGCGTAGATATAAATGTTACCATATTAATTCCGCTAGATGGTTGTTTGGGTATGATATCCGGATTGTTATGATAAAAAGTTTCTATTTTTCCGTTGTTTTTTTCAGTTTTACCTATATTATATTTTGTTACTTTTCCATATCCTATACCATTGAAAGAGCTTAAAGGATTAGAGCTGTAGAATCCATTGGTGTTAAGACTCAAAATATCATCTTGTTGTATTTGATCATAATCGCCGGAAATTCTTTGTATAAATTGTCTGGAAAATTTTTCTATCATGGAATTCTTTATTATTGCGATTCCCTCTCCATAATGATACACAGTTTTCTTTATATCATTAATTCCATCATTATAAGTTATTGATTTAACTCTTAGTCCATACCCTTTTGATATTTTATTATTTAGAGAGTCTTTGTCCGGTACCCAGTAATTATTAAATTCGTTCAGTTCATAATCAAAAGAAGTGCTACCTCCGGTTGGATAATTAATTTTTTCGAGGATTGCCGATTTAGTGTATGCCAAATTCGCAGATAAATTATTTCCGTTATTTTTATTATTATATTCTGCCTTAAATCTTGCTGGATTCGGAATTAGAGAATTGTTAGTAGTACAACCATTAGGATATCCCCAATAGTCTTGTTCATAAGAGTTTTTAGGTGGTAAAATGGTATTATTATATGTAAAAGAATAGGTTAGTTTATTGTTTTCTACTACAGATGATAGTTTCAAGCGCTTTGAAGAAACATTTTTTTCTAAAAAATATGCGTAATTAAATTTCACAGACTTAATTAGATTATTACCTAAAGCGTTAATTTTGATTTCATCCAACTTCTTAACAATGGATAAATCTTGTCTATCTGATATTGAAAAATTAATTGAACCTTCAGGAAATATTATAGAACTTAAATATAATTGATATTCTTTGGTTGTTGTCGTGTTGGTAGCTAAAGCATATACTGTTGTTATATCAATTGAGGAATGGGTAACTCCTGAACTAGGTCGTTGAGTAACTCTAAGGTCAAAACTTTCATCTTTATTCTGTGTTTTGATTGTATTTTGATATACACTGGACGTTTTACTATAGTTAAACTTTATTTCTTTGCCCTTAGGTGTAACAATACGGCTAATTAACCATGTTTTCATAGTTGTTTCATTTATTTTAATAGGAATTGTTCCGGATGTTGACTCTGAAGCATTTGTTCTAGTCTCTGTTCTATCTGTAAAATGAAATTCTATTCCATCAGGATTTATAACTTTGCATATATTTTCAGATATTGAAACATTATATCCCTTTTTGTTTAAAATTATATACCTCCCAGATTTAAAATCCATAATAACATTTAAAACAACTCCTGGTAATGTAATTTTAAAGATATCAGGCTCTGAGTCCACTCCAAACTGATATTGGTTAGAAAATAATCTTTCCCAACTTTTTCTGACACCATCAACGGAGAAATACCAACGGGGAGAAATCCAATAATGATGTTTCATTTCAACTGATGAAGAATTTGGCTGTGGCATATCTACCTGAGGAAAAGCTCTGTAGGCATATCCACTCAATCCTAGATCCTCATGTTTTATCGGGTAATATGGATATTGGTAAAAACTACTTGATGGGGTTGGCACCCAATCTGGTAAGATTTTAGTTTCATTGGTAGAAAGGTCATCCAAATCGTTAATAATTTGGATAACACTATACAAAGACAAATCCCACCCTAGACCAACCCAACTGGCATCTTGATTTACTTTTATTCCTCCTGCATGGTATTTTAATTCAATGGGAATATTTAAGCCTTCTATCTGGATATTGTAAATAGGTATTGAAATATTAGGTATGCCTGTATATTCACTTACAGGTTGTTCATCGTATCTTAAAAATTGAGATGTTGTTGGGGTTTGAGGCATAATCTGAAAACTACGTGTTTGAATATTCGTATTTTGCCCTTCTATACATAATATCACAAACAATAGGATAAGCAAAAAGATATTTTTTTTCATAATTCTTACTTTTTAATAATAATTTCATTTACAAACAGATTGTTAGCTGTAATCCTTAACACATAGTTCTTCGGATATAGCGACGAACAATCGATCGTTTCATAATATGTTCCTTTTGCCCTGTTCTTCAATGCAATCTTCTTGACAGGCATACCTTCCAGCGAGTATAACTCAAAAGTAACTTTGGCATCTTCCTTTAATTCATATTCCAAGTTCAAAAAAGATTCCACCGGGTTCGGATAGAGCCTGCAGGTCATCACATCTTCCAATGTGACAGTTTTGTCTTGTCCTTTATCTGTGTTCTGATTGTTGTCTTGCGGCTCTTTCCACAGTTCATCCAGCAGTGCCTGATTCTCGGGATCGGTATCCAGATACAAATGATCCTGAGGAGGAAAGAAGAAAGCAGTCTTGAAAATCTCCGTACTGTCTTTTAAGTTGATATTCCTTATTGTTTCAAAAACAGGGTAACGATATCCTTTGCTGTACCAACGGCAGGTTTCCAGCTGCTTACCTGCATTGTCTGTCTCACTTGTCACATAACTGCCTTCCTGAGCTACATCAAAGATGGTTTGTATGGTCTTTACCCTGAGTACAGGGCTAAGCGTATCTCCCGATGGAAGGATCATCTTTCCATAAGCATCAGCTGTAGTAGTCATTGTCCCTTGTGTCTGAATATCCACTGTAGAGGAATAAACTCCCTTTGATTTGTAGTCTGATGAAGAACTTTGCCCGTAGTTTAACGGATAATGCATCAGCAGCATAGGACTGGTATAGTTTAATACCACCGACGGGTTTTCATGCCCTTTCTGCAAAAGAGAATCATTTGTTAAATGATAATAGTACATCGTATTGTGTTCTGTACCAACGATCAGTTCATTGTCTGATACTTTATTCTTTAAATAACGGGTGTTACCAAGTATATATACACTGTCTCCTTCCAAGGGGGGAAGAGAATAGGTAAGAGTATATTCATCATTAACGGATTTGAGCTTACTGAAATCCCAAAGCTTGTTGGTCCCGCTTTCGCCCGGGTTTACATACTCTACCTGCTGTTTGATCAGTACATCACCGGCGCGGTATTGATTGTGAGAGGTGTTCAGTTGTGCAGACAAAGAAAAAGCACAGCCGAAAACACTTGCTAATGTTAGTGCAATTGCTTTCATATTTTATTTTAAATTAATATTATCGTAAATTCAAAATTATAGGACCAGGTGTCTTCTTGTGCAGTCCATAAAGATTAAAAAGTCATATTTTTAGTTATAGATAAAAGAGTTTTGGAAAGAAGTGCTGAATGTCTTCTATTCGATTTATACAGATAAATATCGAGTTTTTATAGTAATTTGTCTTCATAAGCAATCGGTCAAAAAAGTTAAATTAGTCCTTCTTTTTACCTTGCTTTTCTTTATGGATACTTCTCAAACAAAGATATCAAATTATTCAAAATGCATTATAAAAAACAAAGAATAAGATCTAATAAAAGATGAATAGCCATCAAGATAAAACAATTAAATAAATATATCATTGTAAGATCGGCAAAAAAGCTATTAATACTTCGAAATGACATTTCGGATAATTTAACACCGTTTATTGCTATATTTTATAACTGAAATTAATTATAAAGTCTATTCTCTCTCTTATATTAAGGGAAATTCTATTTTAAAGATACTTTTAATATTCATTATACTTGTTTTTAATATATCCTAATAAATTAGAATAGGCCTAAATTATCCAGAATATTTCTTTCCAAAAAGAAACAAAAATAATTGTAGTTTTGTGCGTTTCTAGATTTTTAAGACAATACAAATTTACACATTCAATATTTCAACACAATCTATTTAATACGAACAATTTACCCATTCAAACGTTTTTTTATTGCGTTAATGTCTAAATTATTTTTTAATAAACTTACAAAGAAATGAAGTTACATGTAATCAAAAGCATTTTTTTGCTGTTTTGGGGAATTTTTACTATAGTCTTTTCTGCAAAGGCTCAGGTGACAATCGGTTCAGATGATCCTCCAGATACTAATGCCTTGCTGGATTTAAAAGAGAATGCTTCGGGAACCGCTTCTAAAGGTATTATACTGCCTAGAGTTGCTCTAACAAGTACAACTTCAGCTTTACCGATGACTACTTTTGTGAAAGGAATGGTGGTTTATAATACTGCTGCAGCAGGGACTTCTCCAAACAATGTTATTCCTGGATGTTATTACAGCGATGGCAACAAATGGATTTCTATGGGAGCCGGTATAAATGACTGGTATGCTGCTGGAGGAACTACAGATGCCTTGGGAGACAAAATATCTTCTATATATCGTTGGGGAAAAGTAGGAATTGGAACGATAATTCCTGATGCTTCTGCTATATTAGATATTTCGGGGGTAACAAATAAAGGTATACTTGGTCCCAAAGTGGCACTGACATCTACGACAGATGTTATTACTATTGCTAATCCTGCCACAGGATTATTAGTATATAATACAGGAGTAGGAACTTTAAAATATAATGGCTATGTATTTTGGGATGGAAGCTCGTGGAAAACATTAAGCGGGACTTCTTTAGAAACAGGCACAATAGGTAGTATTACATGTAACAGTGTAGTTTTAACACCGGGTACATATACTTCAGGAACCTATTTTGAGGGTACAATGAATATTCCTTATACTAATGGAAACGGAGGCATATATGAAGCTCAAACAATAGGCCCGATAAATGGTCTTACTGCTAAACTTTCTGCTGGTAATTTCAGTAATGGGGCTGGTGTTTTAAGTTATACTATTACAGGGACTCCAACAGTTACCACTCCTAATATTACTGTTTTTCCCATAAGTATTGGAGGACAAACATGCAATGCATCTATTGGAGCCGGAGATGGTATTGCTCCCGGAGATTTGGTGTATTATAGAGCTGATGATATTCCGTCCACTATTGGAAGTGGTGGAGCCAATGGCACAACTGCTAATTGTTGGTTAAGCTATTATGCTAGTAATCTACCAGTAATAGGAGGAAAATTAAGATTGGATGGGTATTTCACAGCATCTGCTTCAGGAATTGGAGGGACTGTAAGCTTTAATCCAAGACTTGTAAATATATCATCATCTAATGTTAAATTCTGGTTTGCAGCACTTACGAATGTGGATCGTGCTAATGGAGCAAACATTGTATTAGCACCAAACGGTTTTGTAAACTTAGACAACGGTATATATTCCAACCTTGGGTATAACGATTATATTACAGGCAGTGGTCGCACTAGTCAAACGGGAATTACTTCCGACAATCAGGAAGTTCTAACTATGGACATCAATTTAGATGATAAGTGGTATCGTGTTTATTATTTTATCAATGTGGATAATAAAGATACGTCATCAACCAGTGATGATGTTAGGAGATTATACCTTTCTATACAACGTTTATATTAAAACATAAGCATTTTGAGTATTAATCAAACAAATGTGCATTACTTTGATTGCCCAAACTTTTTTGATATTCAACACCAATATCGTGATCAAATATACGATCTCCGATTTCAATATAATTAAGAGTAGAATATGAAGCCAAAATAAAAAATTGTTTTTTCAATACCATTTAATAATATTTTAGATGGTATTGAAATCCTTGTTGCATTGTTTACTCTTTTTTAGGGAGATCCTTCGGATAAAAGTCCAACAATATCAAATTTACGTCCTTTGTACTTTACTACAATATTGAAGCTGGTTTCGTCAATAGAAATTATAAAGCTTATTTTGCAAATATCACAAACAAAAAAGCACCTACAAAATTAATTGTAAGTGCTTCTTCTGTGACCACGGCAGGACAATATTATCAAATAATATAAATTACTGATCTTGTATTCTTTACAAACAAACATATACAATTACCTGATATATAATATCATATACAATATATTTACACATATTCAATTATCCTTCCCTATATTTTCATCATTCTATTTTTTGTAAGTACTTTTACAGGGTACTTACTTTTATTTAAAATGGAAATATCAAAATATCTAATACGATTTAATCTTATATCTTCAAGTAAAGATAAAGATGAAAAACAAATATTCCTAATTGTAACAATAGAAGGTATTAAAAATTATTATTATATAGGACACCGGGTCGAGCCGAAAAACTTCATAAAAATAAAAGATAAAGGAATATTGCTATGGCAAGTAAAGAAAAATACATTTAATAAAGCTGGAGAACCAGCCTCTACAATAAACGCTAGAATAAGAGAACTTGAAAATGCAGCTCTTGTTGTTTTTGAACAGAATTTTAAGGGACGCAATATTGAATTTTCTAAAGATGAATTCAAAAGGCTCTTACAAATTCAGTTGAATGAATACGAAGGAACAAATGAAGGTTCAAGTGAAAACTCCCCTATCCTATTTTTCGAGGCCTATGAGAAATTTAAAGATGAATCTAAAGTTTCAGATGGAAGACGCAGGCATTATGTTGCAGATATAAACCGATTAAGAGAGTACGAGAAGAAAAAGAAAAATCCTTTAACGTTCGATAATTTAAATATACTAGATTATAATAAATATATATCTAAAGGACGTGCGTCAAATACTGTTGTGACAATAATGAAGCGACTAAAGGGATTCTATAATTACTGCAAAATAGAATCGATCATCAAAGAGTCTCCATTTGACAGAATAAACTTTGCAACTAAAATAGGATCTGAAATTTATGGTGAACCTATTTGCATGACAAGAGAGGAATTGACCCAATTATATGAAAAGAAAATGCCGGATTACATCACGGTATTGGTTCGAGACATGTTTTGCCTACAAGCTGCATTAGGCTGTCGAGTTGGTGATTTCGTTCGACTTACCTACGATAATATCCAGGAGGGTACTTTAGTCTACTTTCCTTCCAAAACAAAAGTATATGTAAATAAGATTGTTGTACCTATATCTAATAGAGCTAATGAGATAATAAATAAGTATAGGGGTAAAGGACAAGATAACCTAATCATGCCATTTTTAAATCCGAATGATTATAATGAACAGTTAAAAGTAGTCTTTCGAATTGCCGAACTTAATAGAAAGGTTATGCAGTTCAACCGAGACACAGGTAACGAGGAGATATCGGAACTTCATCAACTGGCAACTTCTCATTTGGCACGAAGAACCTTTGTTGATATACTTTGCCAAGCTGGCGAACCTATTCATGTTGTAGCTTCTATGTCCGGACACTCCGAGAACTCGAAAGCATTTGACAGATATCGCCGCAGACCAGAACAGTTACAGAAAGAAGCTGTAAAGAGATCTATGGATTAACAACACTCTTACTTTTTTCAGTCTGGTATTTTAGTAGAGCCACTTCTTGTTCCAATGCTCTATTTTTACTTAAAGCATCTTGTAATTGTTTACGCAAAGAGGCTATTATTTTATCTTTTTCGTCCATAAAATACTATTAAAAACTACTTGAAACTTTTTGCACTATATTAAATAATTTTCTTACCTCATTTAGGTTTATAACGAAATCGGAATATTCTGGTGACGGATTTAACGAATGACAAGTTATATCTCCTGTCTCCAAATTTTGCTCTATTATTTGTTTACATAAAATTGTATTATCCGTAACTATAATCCAGTTAGGATACTGATCTGTATGTAATCTACTAACCCATTTGTCGCAACATAATTCTCTAGCATTAACAATATCTCCATGCGATAAACTCCTCTTGCTATCATCATCCATGCTATCACCCTTTATTTCAAAAGCTTGATAAAACCCATGGTGTATTTTTTCAGTAGGGAAATCAAAATATCCATCTCCATCCCATATAGATGCATCTCGGAATTCATCTATGTATTTTGCGTATGCATATATGGGCACCATTGGAACTCGCATCCTATATTTTCCTTCCGATATTTGAAAGAAGCTTATACCAGCTGGTGTTGTTATATATGGTTCTTCTTTGTACTTATGAATATTGGCTGTCTTATCAATTAGCATTTCGCCAGCCCCTGTTTCAATCCATACTTTGTTTATGTTTTTATGAAGAGAGGAGATCCTTTCAATAAAGTCAGCTGGTAAAGGTTTTTTACCATTTAAAATCTGTGAAAACGAAGATTTATTTGTATATCCTAGGAGTAAACCAATACCCTCTTGTGTATCAGCAATTCTTTGTCCAATTAGCCACTTAACAATTATTCTTATCCTATCTAAAACCATAAGGTAAACAAAGTTAACTTTATTTAACTAAACAATGTTTACTTTTAACGACATAAAAGGTAAACTTTGTTTATATTTGCATCTGTATTTAATTAATACAGTATCAAATTTAAGTAAAAGGAAAATACTAACAAATAAAATTCAGATCAAAATGAATAAGTTAACGCCAAAAGGTCAAGAAGCAAAGTCATTCAGAGAGTATTACAACACATTACCACCTGTAGCGAAAAACATATCACCTAAAAAAGCCTTTCGTCACCGAATAGCAGAAGTTACAGGTTGTTCTCTATCCGCTGTCAACGGATGGATTGCAGGTGCATACCAGCCAAATGCTTCAGCTAAGATTCTTATTGAGAAAGAACTTGGTATTTCAGCCGAAGTTTTATTCCCTGAAAAATCTATAGAGTCATGCGAGCAATAGAATTCTATATGACTCCTAAAGGAGAAGTCATGCTTAAAGAAGAAGGTAAGCCAGAAGATCAGCTAAAAGAGACAGATTACGACTTCATTTCTTCATTTCTAAATGTAATTGAAGAATTTTATCCTGATGCTTATAAAAAGCTTATGGAAGAATACGCTCGTAGTGAAAAGAGAAAGACATATCGTGATTTTCTTGCGGTCCGAAGATTCATTAAATGTAATATGGGAAACTATGACAATGTACTCGATGTAGATCACGAATGGAATTTCAAGTTTGAATTCGTGAGTTGTCCTCTTCGTGGAGAATGCACCGGACAAGGTGTGATATGCTCACCCAAATTCAATTCTAAATTATCAGAAAGACAATTAGATGTAATGAAAATGTGCTACGAAGGTAAGTCTGATGAAGAAATAGCAGAAGACCTATATATCACATTAGACACTGTCAAAAATCATCGAAAAAATAGCTTTAGGAAGTTAGGTGTACACTCTATGCCTGAATTTATGAGATATGCTAATAAGAATAATCTTTTTAATTACTGATTGATGAACCTAATAAAAGGAAATAAGGCTTTGGCCGCCGAACTAGGGGTAAACAATAATACCATCTCTAAATGGCTACGTCTCAAATGGATTAAGCCAAAGAAGAGAATAGGAAATACAATCTATTGGGACTTGGAAGAAGTGTTATCCGGAACAGGTAAGTCATCTCTAAAAAAATAACGATAAATAATAATTATTAATCAGGCATACCGAGCATAGTGTTGCAAGGTTTTCAAATTCGGCTCAAACATTCAAAAGGACGGATATAAACAGATTAATACAACTATTTATATGAAAAAGATAAAGAATAAAGATAAACTCTATATAGCCTATTTCGCTCTTTCATGGGCTCCGCTGGCTATAAATGATGAAGCTCCGCTTTGGGCTATTGCCCTTGTAGTCTTAAATCTCTGGAATGCGGCAAGATTGATAAAACAAGTACCACTGAAAGCAGTAAACTGAAATGGAAATAATACTTCTGATATTGGCATTTGTGGCTTATGTAATCTTCATTGCATTTATGGCTGTAGTTTTCGCTATATGTTGTATTCCAAAATATAAGACAAAATCTGAATATAATAATTCAAAATCTGATGAAAAGACCCACATACAACAATAAGAATTTTCTATTACCGGATAGCCCCAGAAGTATGGCTTCTTACCATGCAAAAGTTATGGAAGATAGCATCATGAAACTAACGATCCACGATTGTAAAGGAAGCATTCAACTTCACAACGACTTGAATGATCCGGAACAGGCGAAAGAAGCATACCTGAAATTAGAATCTCTTGCAACAGGTATAAAAAATCTACAGGAATACATTTCGAAATATTTCGATTTCAAATAATCAAAAAATAAACCAATGAAACTTATTATTAAAGCGTTAAGCCTTTTGAATTTCAAAGGGCAGAGAGATTACACTCTCAATCCGACAGAACATGTCACCAATGTACATGCAACAAACGGTGCGGGTAAGTCTACGATCTGTGATGCATGGTCTTGGTTATGGACCGGTAAAGATGCGAAAGGACGGGCAGATTATGAGATCAAGACAAATGATACAAATAATGAACCTTTTCACCATCTGGAGCATACGGTTTCAGTTGATATGGATGTCGATTATTCAAACTACAAAGTGTCCCGGACATACAAGGAAAAATGGATTAAACCTACAGGAGAGGAAGAACGTAAGCTTGACACCCATACTACGACCTTTTTCTGGGATGGTATTCCTTTGACTTTGAAGAAAGACTTCGACCAAAGAGCAAATCAACTATTCGGAAGTGCCGAACAGTTCCATCTGTTATCAAACCCTCGTTTCTTCCTTGACGACGATAACAAGAACTACTCATGGCAAAAGCGCCGTAAGCTACTAATGGAGTTGGCAGGAGTTACCGATGATGCTATCCTGAATAAGCTTTCTTCAACCAGTTCTGATTTCGCAAAGCTTATTGAGGAGTTAGGAAAGAACAATCTTGATGATTTCCGAAAGAAACTAAATGCTGAAAAGAAAACTCTAATATCGAAGATAGAAGAAATACCGGTTAAGATTCGTGAGGCTACCCTTGCTATTCCTGAAGAACCGGACTATGAAGCTATCGAGAAGTCTATTGAGATCAAAAACAAAGAGCTTTCAGAGCTTGATTTACAACTCTCCGATTTATCTAAAGCATACGAGAGCCAAGCCGAAGAAATTAAAAAGCAGCAATCTTTTATCCTTGAAAAGGAGCGTCGTATTGCAGAGATAAAAAGCAATACAGAGATAGAGGTTAACCAGTTCAACAAAGATCAAAATAAAGAACTCGTAAAACTTCAAAACGATCTTACCCAACTCGAGACAACTATTCGTTCTCTTAATTCAGATCAGGCACTTATTATCACCAAAATTCATAATAAAGAATCGGAGATTGAGATCCAAAGAGAGCTTCTTGATAATCTTCGAACTGACTATGGAAATCTGAATGCCATCGAAATGCACGAAGACGATAAGCATTGCCCTAGTTGTGGTTCTGAATTATCGGGAGAGAAGCTTGATAATGCTGTTGAGAAATTCAATGCAGATAAAGCGCAGAAGCTACAAGCGAATATAACTAAAGGTAAACGAGAAAAAGAAATTATTGAATCCTTAGTCGCTCAGTTGGAAGAGTTGAAAAAGCAGAAAGAAGCCATAACCTTTCAGATAGCTGATAAGAGATCGGAAGCAATTGGGTTGAAAGAAGCTATCGAAGCCGAAAGTAATAAAGAGAAACAACACTACGTTGCTTCAGATCTACTTGAAAAGAATGCTGAATATCAACGTTTGGCCAGTGAAATAGACGAACTGAAAAAGCAAAAAGGCTCGATTCAACAACCCGATACAACGGAGCTTCGCCAGAAGAAAGCACTTATCAGTCGAGATATAGACGAATTGAAAAAACAGCTCTATATCAAAACTACTGCCGAAACTCAAAAGAAACGAATTCAGGACCTCGAATCAGAATTAAAAACACTCTCTCAAGAACTGGCTACACTTGAAGGCAAAGAGTTTATCGCCGACAAATTCAACCGAGCCAAGATTGAGGCTATTGAGAACGGTATCAACGGTCTATTCGCTACCATCAAATGGAAGATGTTCAAACCACTTATGACTGGCAGTGAAGAAGAATGCTGTGAGGCTCTTATCGATGGTACACCCTATCAAGCCGCGAATAATGCCGCACAGATCAATGCAGGTATAGAATGTATCAATACGCTGTCTAAGCACTTCAATATGTATCTGCCAATCTTTGTAGACAATGCTGAAAGTGTAGTTGAGCTTATTCCTTCCGAATCTCAGATTATCCGCTTTGTTGTGGATGAGAGCTGCGAAAAGTTGACTGTAAAAGGGAGTGTTAAAGAATCATTATTTGCATAAGACTATGGTAAAGATAGAAATTATAGCAGCAACAAACATTGATGATGCTCTAAGTGAATTAAAGCGAGCATCAGAGCAATACAATCAGGTATGTTATGCTGACTTCAACGGTAAAGAAATCTATTCTACTGACACAATCGATGAAGCTTATAGTAAAGTCGTTGGTTGCTTAAAATCCGACTTTGATAAGAGACGTCAAGATCAGATTAATGAATGGAAAAAACAGGATGAAGAGCATAAAGCCAAAATTCCGGAACTAACTGAATATTGGATAGAAGAAGGCCATAAGCATATATCTCCTGAATATTGGACGCTTTGGGATGAATGTGTACCTATCCGATTGGGCGACCTGTATAAAGGCACGGAATTGGATTGCACTTTGAAGCTTGTAAAAATACTAAACACCTCTGATGATATTGAAGCCATTTACCAATCAGCTAAAGAGGAAATCGAATCACAAGGACATAGCGGAATGTCTTTTGGACTGGTCAAGAGTATGATTAAATCATTCCACAAGAACGGTATAGTCTTCTGTCATAAATTACAACTAGAATTTTAACAATAAACAACAATAATCATGTCAACAGAAAACAAACAACAAGTAGCAGTACAACAAAAGAATATAACAGAAAAAGTACTTGCTAAGATAGAAACATTTAAACTAGCAGGCGAACTTCGTCTTCCATCTGATTATAGCCCCGAAAATGCTTTAAAAGCGGCTTATCTGGTACTCCTAGAAACAAAAACAAGAGAAGGTAAGCCTGTTATGGAAGCTTGCACACAAGAAAGCATCGCAAATTCTCTTCTAAAAATGGTAGTTTGGGGCTTGTCTCCACTCAAGAAGCAGTGTGACTTTATAGCCTATGGAGATAAGCTGTCTTGCGATCCTGAATATACAGGAAACATTGCACTTGCTAAAAGATACGGAGGGCTGAAACACCATAAAGCAAATGCCATCTTCAACGGTGATGATTTCAAATTCGAGGTTGGTGTTGATGGTAGACGAAAACTAATACATCATAAGCAAAGCCTTGAATCTATTGGCGGTGATGTGATGGGTGCTTATGTTACTTACGAGCTTGAAGATGGCACGCAGGATATGGAGATTATGAATATAACTCAAATCCGTAATGCCTGGATGCAAGGAGGTTCGAAAGGCAACTCTAATGCTCACAAGAACTTCTCTGACCAGATGGCAATAAAGACTGTCTACAATCGTATGTGTAAACTTCTTATTCGTGCCTCAAATGATGCTCCTTTAATGGGAGATAGCGGTTCAGACGATAACGAACAAAAGCCGGACGTTATGTCCGAATCAAGGCAAGAGATTATCGCCAAAGCCAATGCCGAAGAAATAAGCTTTGAGGATGTACCAGAAGCACCTCAATCCAACATGGGAAATCCCATATCGGGAGAACAAGCTTCTACAGAAGCATCTCAATCAACTAATGCACAAGGAGAAATACCTTATTGATTATGGAAACAAAAATATACATAATCATAGGCTCTTATTTGCAGGAAGCTGGGTACAAAGTTTTGAGAGCATATTGCAATAAAGAGCATGCTGAAAAAGACTTAGCGATGATTCAAGATGTAGATGATGATCGTGAGTGGAAAATTAAAGAAGTAGAATTAATCGGATCAATACCGAGCAAACATATTCAGAGATGAAACTCCACGTCTTAGGTTCAAATAGAGAAAACTTATTTCAATGTATATTTTAAAGTAGTTCTAACGAGGTCGAAGCCGTTTAGAAAAAGAAATAAGAAATCCATTAATTATTAGGCGTGCCAGCTTCGACACTTTGCACTCCTTTTGATTGATGGATTTTCTCTTATAATAAAAAATCTCATGGAACAAGAAATTTGGAAAGATGTAAAAGGATATGCTGGTAAATATCAGGTATCAAACTTCGGGAGAGTGAAGTCTTTGAACTATAATAATATTGGAAAATCTCGAATTATGAAGCCTAATATTTATAAGACAGGATATGTATCGGCTGGACTTAGTTTAAATGGCAAGGAGAAAAGGTTTTTAATTCATAGGTTAGTTGCTGAAGCATTTATTTCAAATCCAGACAACTACCCTGTGGTTAATCACAAAGATGAAAATACACAGAACAATAGAGCTGATAATTTGGAATGGTGCACGCAAAAACACAATATTAATTATGGTACAAGGAATCAAAGAATCGCAAAAGTATTTTCTATTGGCATTATTCAATATTCTAAAGACTTGAAGAAAGTAAAAGAGTTTGAGAGTATGGCTGATGCTGAAAAAGCGACAGGAATTAATAAATCTCACATTTGTCGATGCTGTAAAGGGCATAGAAATTATGCTGGTGGATATCTCTGGAAATACAAAAATGTAGAATAATATGTTATTGAAAATTCTCGGATCAAATAGTAAGGGGAACTGCTACCTATTCGAATCAAAGCATGAAGTTCTTGTTCTTGAAGCTGGAGTAAAATTTTCAGAAGTAAAGGAGGCTCTAAATTTTGACATTTCCAATGTGGTTGGATGCTGTATAACTCACGAACATTTAGACCATGCTAGGCACATAAAAGATTTTATCAAATCGGGAATATCTGTTTACACTTCACAAGGAACTATCGATGCAGTATCTCAAAAGCTGAATAGTGATTTCGGAATAAACCCTATACAAGCAGGTAGAAGATACCAGATAGGTAAGTTTGGTATTATGCCATTCGATATACTGCACGATTGTAATCAGCCTTTCGGTTTCCTAATTCAGCATGAAGAAATGGGATTATGTGCCTTTATTACAGATACTCACTACATCCCTAATCGATTTAAAGGACTCAATCAAATATTGATAGAAGCCAATTACGAAGAAAGGATATTGAATGAGAACTTAATTGACGGTAAGATTGACAATATGCGTTATCAGCGTGTTATCCGCTCTCACATGAGCCTTGAAACGTGTGTTGAAGCCTTGAAAAAGAATGATCTCAAAGGTGTACAAAATATAATACTTATACACTTATCCCCTCAGAACTCGGACGCAAAGCTATTCAAAAGTAAAGTAGTTGAAGCGACAGGTAAAAATGTACACATCGCCCTTAAAGGGTTGGTGATAGACTTTAATAAAAATCCTTATTGATATGACACTCCAAGAAGAAGCTCAACGAATACAGGATTATCTCGACATCGAATGTTCCGAGAACCCCGAAGAAATACTCGAGCGCATCCGTGCTATTATGCCATATATCAGCCGTACAGCATTTATGTTGGCAGAAGCAAAGAAAGCATTAAGACGCAAGAAAGCTTCCGAAATAAGCAATACAATCATCAATATAGCCAAAGAACAATGTTTATCGGCAAAAGTGCAAAACACATTGATAGATAGTATCGCTGAAGAAGAAGCCTACTTGGTTGACTGGTTGGATCGTCTGAATGCTGCTGCAACCCATCAGGTGGATGCTTTACGCTCTATACTAAGTTTTGAAAGAGAAAATTTAAGAATTACTAAAACAGGATATTGAAATTATGGAATTACAAAAGAAAACATTGCCCGTAGAAGAAGCCAACGGCTGGTATTTAATGCAAACCGAAAAACGGTATTGGACTGAAGAGTTTATTGATGAAGATACCGGTGATCGGTCTACAGAGGAACGATCTGAAACCATTTGCGGAAAAGGTACTCAGATAAACGACATCATGAAATCGCTTCTTCTTGAAAATGGCATTAAAACGATTAAGGTATCAAATGTTCCTCTGCTTGGTGAGCAAGATAAGAATCTGAACTTATGGGAAACAGTTATCAAAGTTCTGACAGGAAAAGGAAATAAGAAAAGTTATATAGTGACAGCTGACAGTCCTGCGGCAGCCGAAGTATTCATTTCCGAATTTCTCGAAGTAAACATGGAAGCTGTCTTCAAGCTTATTAAAATCAATGAACAGGATTACAACAAGGTTATCAAGATCTATGATTCTGAGAAAGAGCAATTGGAACTGAATAAGAAACGTATCTGCTGGTACAAAGCTCAAATATATTCTTTATTCGATGATGGAGAGGACGAAGGAGAAGGAAGCAGTGCAGGTTCAAGGAACGTTCTTGTACAAGCGACATCTTTCGATAAAGCGATGGCAGCTATCAAAGCTGTTATGACTCAAAACGAGTTCGACAGTATCTACAACACCTTCAAAAAGATCGAAGAGCTCAATATCGTAGACGTTTTTATGCCTGATGAAAACTTAGTCTATTATTCGGATGAAGATCTTACTAAAATAACCGTAGAAGACTAATCCTATGATAACACTTCGTAAAAATCAGGTAGAACCAATAAGCAAGGCAACGGCGTTTTTCAAGGAGAAACGCCCAGCTCCTTCGCTGATCGTGTTACCCACTGCTTGGGGAAAGTCAATCCTTACGGCTTTTGTTGCTAACGAGATAGAAGATAAGCTTCTCGTGATACAGCCCTCACGCGAGTTGTTACATCAAAATTATCAGAAGTATATGTCTCTGTGTGGTGACTTCGGGGCACAAGCGGGTGTTTATTCCGCTTCTTTTGGCAGAAAGGATATCAACAAGATCACTTATGCAACGATCGGCAGCATAAAGAAAATCGGTAAGACTTTCAAGCAGCTTGGATTTAAGAAAATGCTGATCGATGAAGCACATCTTTACCCGCGTGAAGCCGATTCAATGCTGGGTACTTTTCTTGAAGATAGTGAGATCTCGCACGTACTCGGTATAACTGCAACGCCTATTAAATTACAAGCAAATACAGGCCTTGATGGAGAACGCTTCTCTAAGCTGGTGATGCTTACAAGTAGGTCCAAGAAAGGGAACTTCTTCAAAGATATTGTTCATGTGAGCCAAGTACAGGAAATGATCGAGCTTGGTTTCTGGAGTAAATTAGAATATAAAACATCCGGATTTGACAGCTCACAACTCGTTTACAACTCTTCCAAATCAGAGTTTACGGAAGATAGTATGCAACGAGCCTTTGCGACCAACGACATACATAAACAGATAAAACAAGAGCTTGATGTAAATAGTGATCGAAAGCATATTCTGGCATTTGTCCCATCGATAGACGAAGCAATTAAATTCGCACAAGAGTACCCAAATTCGGCGGCCATCTATTCAGGTATGCACGCATCGGAACGTGAGCGAGTGATCTCCGAATTCAGGAAAGGTAATATTCGTGTCATATTCAACGTCCGTGTTCTTTCAACAGGGTTTGACTATACCAAGATAGATTGTATTATTCTCGGTATCTCAACGGCTTCTATCGCTCTGTATTATCAGATATTAGGAAGAGGAACACGTATCGACGATGAGAAAGAGAATTGCTTAATATCTGACCTTGCAGGCAATGTAGATCGTTTCGGAAAAGTAGAAGATATAACATTCGAGAAAGAGCGAATCTGGAAGATGTACGGTACTGGAGGAAGGCTTTTATCTGGTATTCCTATACATGAGATCGGCACAGTAAAGAAAGGCGATGCGGAGAAGTCAATACAGCAAAATAACTCAATTGGCAAAACTCTTGATACTATGCCATTCGGAAAATATAAGGGCGAAAGCTTTAAGGATATCCCTAAAGAGTACCGGGAATGGATGCTAAAGTCATTCGATTGGCATGCTGCTAATATGAATCTGAAACAGGCAATAGAGGGAAGTTTGTAAAAGAGGCTTTTGTTCAGCGTTATTATATTTTAAATATAAAATGGTCCGCATCGACATTAAACCTCTCTCAGTAAACGAAACATGGCAAGGTAAACGATATAAGACAGAAAAATATAAACAATATGAAAATACCTTACTCTGGCTTTTACCTAGAATAAAGATACCCGAGCCACCTTATGAAATTCATTTCAGATTCGGATTTAGTAATTCTTTATCCGATTGGGATAATCCGGTAAAACCGACTCAAGACATCTTAAGCAAGAAATACGGTTTTAATGATAAATTAATCCAGAAGGCTATCGTTGAAACAGAGATTGTAAAGAAAGGAAAGGAGTATATTGAGTTTGAAATTAGGAGGATAGAATAATAATCCCGCCAATGGTATATCGGCAGGATTTATTTATAGAAAATTAAACATTTTTACTTTTAATCTTCAGATTGCAAATACGAAAGAACGAGGTAAAAAATCCGTACAGTTTAATCGCTGTACGGATTTTCTTTATTGATACGCAACGCACAGATTGGTACCTGTGCGAGCAAGGAAGTTATTTCTTTAAATATTCACTTACCCATATCATATATCTATAACCTAAATGGATACCTAATAGTAAAATCAGTATATAATTAAAATATATAGATATTTTATCTAACCTTATAAATAAATAGATAGATAAGTAGATATAGAATAAATATGTAATAATATAATCTGAATACATCAATATATTCTTAACTTTTTTTCTTTCCATTATTTATGAATTCTAATATTCCACTAATAATTCCTAATAAAACAATAAATAATCCTATATATCTAATAATATTAATATATCTAAAATTATTTAAAATATCTTCAAAAAGATATAAGCATATAACCAGAATAATAATAGGAAATTTAAAATAATCACCTATTTTAATAATAATATTGATCAAATTTTTCATAAACATCTATTCTAATTGGCTATCGTTTCAAATAATATGGAGGCTGTGGCTGTGGCTGCGGCTGTGGCTGCGGCTGTGGCTGCGGCTGCGGCTGTGGCTGCGGCTGCGGCTGTTTCCTGGCGGCCTCTAATGCAGCATCATATGCATCTTGACTAGGATCTGGATTCGATATTTGTTGCCATATACCTGCTCCCGCTACAAGATAAGCAATAATTTTCTCTAAAGGAGTTAACGGACGTTTAGGCCCACCTCCATCATCTAAATTTGGATCAGGAAGATTATCTATTATGGCTTTACCTACAGCGACCTGAGCTGCATCTAATGCTTCTTTTGCTTTCCTATCCCTCTTCTTTTGTTCCCTCCAGGCTTCACGTTGATATTTATCGGTTGTATCTCCTGTCATTATAAGTGGGAATGCCAAAATTACAACTAATGGAGAAACAGTAATACCGGCTGAACCTGACATAACAGCAATAGGTATAGCTGATGCTTCTTTTTGTTTTTTATTAGGAGGATCACCAGGATCACGTCCATCCTTATCTACAAATCTCAACGGATTATTATAGCAATATGCATACGGCGATATTGAATAATATTTTTCCGCATGTGGATCAACACACGTAAACCTTCCTATTGCGCTTTCATAATACCTTGCCGAGTAGTCATACAGATTCAAGCCGTGCATCTGATCCAGTTCCTTGCCATTGTATTTGTATGGCTGTTTTTCAGGATTGATCCCCGGCGCAAAATACATTCCGAAAGGATAATAATCCGTTCTCTGTATAACTGTTCCGCTTTGGTTGAAAACCAATACACTATTACCCAGATAGTCATTCATATGATAATAGTATACGCCACCCTCAATATATCCTCCATCTATCAATATGCGTTTCAAGACACCATTTTCATAAATGTTATTGCCTACATAATCGGTTGTTTTGGACTGAGTCAAAGAGTTTGTATTCACTATTGAACCAATGACCGGAGTTGTCGAATAGCCTGGATTCCACTTTTGAACAACTTTCAACTTTTGCCCTCCTGCAGAATAAGTATATTCGTTCCTTGCCTCTGCAACGGGACTCTTTATATCCATCTGTTTTGGTAAATTTAATGAATTATATTGGATATCACTTATTCCTTTATTCAAATCTTTACTCATTGCTCCATTCAAATTATAAAGGTATTCGGTGCCCGTCCCCTTGGTATAATCCTTAAAATCTGCTGATGTACTGAATAATACATCTTTGCCTGTATCCGTCACATTGCTGAGTTGATTCCCTACATACTTAAGAGTCAGTATATCCACATCATCACTTGGAATCCCGGTTTGGAAGTTACCCCTTCTATTTAAGGTGAGTATATTCCCATGCTTATCATAGCTATAGGATGTGCTGAAGCGGTTATTTTCCGTTCCACTCTCTCCATAGACTGCCTTCGTTAGTCTAGATAGGTTGTCATAACTATATGCATAACTACGAGTAAGTCCTTCTCCTTGCAATTTCCATGTTTTTGCGGCTATATTACCGTTATATTGCTTTGTGCTGCCGTTAAAGACATCGTTATAGTAAAGGGTCATTGTATGCATGCTACCGGTAATGGATTTTGTCCACGAGCGGATATTATAACCATAGGTAGACAAAGCATTTGCGACTCCGCCTTTTTTATTAGTTTTGAGTCTGCCCAGTTCATCATACGTATTTTCAGCAAGGGTGACAGCAGTAGCCCCATTGAGCTGATGGGTGGTTTTCAACAGGCGACCGGCATGGTCGTAAGTATAAGTATAGACCTCCGTTTGACGTTCTTTATTAGGTACATCGATCATCAACCAATGCTTAAGAGGCTGCCCCGTGAAATTATAAGCGAAATATTCAGAGGCTATACCATTCAGATGATGTGTATATTTAGTCTGTATAAGCCTACTCCTGTAATCATAATACATTGTAGAATACAGATAGGTGTTGTCCAAACCTGCACCTTCGAGTAACGTCACTGTACCGGTAAGTAGCCCTTTGCTTTTCCATGGTTCTTGGTCTGTCCCATATCTTTTTCCATAATCATCCCTGTCTGTATAGATCAAGTATGCATAATTAGAAGGACCCTGGTTCATAAATTCATAATTGTCATAATAATTAGCAGACAGAATACTTGGAGCATTCGTGAAGGTCTTGGTTACTCCATCTACTTGGATGTTGTATGCCTTATAGCTACCTGTATTCGAATACTCACCTTTCACTACTTTATTATATACACTAATCGTATCTTTACAAATACCGGTCAAGACAGCCCTACCTAGTGCGTCAGGAATAGAGAACAACCATTGTCCTTTACTACGCTGTTCCCCATCTTGAGTATAAATAACACGGTCTGCTTTATCATAGACGTAATATATCCATTCACAGCCCGGCAACTTCTTAGCTATACAACGGTTGCGGCTGTCATATTTATAGAGGTAAGCGTATAGCTTCAGGTTTGTATCGGTTTCTGTCCAGCTCGATGAACTCAAAAGCCTGTCCGATGCTTCCGGAGGAAGCACTGCACGGAGGTTACCAAAGCTATCATAGATGTAATTGGTATCATGCAGCTTTCCTGCATTTATCTGGCGGGTTAATACGACCTGACCCTGTTTATCCTTAAATTCATAGGATACATTTTCATTCTCATCTTTCATTCGGGTTACATACAATTCTCCGGCTCCATAATTCGCTGCTCTGGAAAGGCTGATTGTCTTTGTATCATCTGTAGTCTTATAAAGCCCACAAATCAATGAATCCGCATCTGCCCATGTAGTCCCGGATTTGGCTATATTGGTCAGGTAACCCGTACGTACGGCTTTTTTATTGTTTTTCCAATCCACACCCGTTCCGTATTGTTCAAGTACACGGTTTAACGGTGAGGCCTCATAAACAGGGCAGCTGTATGCTACCGAGTCTGCCGCCGTATTGTAGGTAGTGCTATTATAGGTGGTCATAGCCTTTGCTTTATAATTAGCCAATGGCATATAAGCACCGTTATTACCGGAAGCAACAGCCGGGAGCCAGGAACGCTCTTCACGTCCGAAGGGATCATATTCCTGATAGGTCACTAGATCGGCAGTCAAAGGGGTTACTGCCTTTTGAACGACTTGCACAGGGCGTCCCAGCCCATCGAAATACTGAATGGCATCCAAATAGGTCGTCCCATCTTCTTTTGTATAAGTACGCGTCTGAATATAATTCTGGCTTGCTGTTTGAGCTTGCAGATTAGCAATGCCTAAAACAACAAAGAGAAATATAAGGATATATCTTGTTTTCATATTTGAATGTATAATTTTTTTATAACACTAAAAAATTGAGTATTCCTATTAATACTATGGATAACTTAATAATAGTTAGCTTCCAAAATAGAAGAAGTCTCGAATAATGTTCCTGGTGTCGCTGAAGAGAACTGAAGCCTTGCAGAAGTTGATGGTTTAGCTCCGTCGTCAGGACAATTTAATTCTAGTGTTATATTGTTATTCCCAACTTGTAATTCGCCACTAATAATTGTATTGATCTGATCTGTTGTATATTCAAATCGCTGATTATTTATTTTTACTACGACCAAACTAGAATAACCCGCTGCTTGTATAAAATATAAATCCAAATTTATAGTTGCTTTCTTTTTGGCAGTTAACCTCGCCGTTGTAGTTGAAAATATATCATCACGGTTATTAAATATATTCTCAAATTTTAATATTTGATCGGCAGGGTATACCGTTTTATAAACAGTCTCCTCTCCTGTTTTTACTAAATCCTTCACCGTACAAGAAATAGATTTTGGTTCAGAAGTCGTATGATTAACAAAGAACTTCTCTGATGTTGCTGTTTGTAAAATAGTTCCTGTCATATCAGAAAGGGCCCATTTATAAGAATAAGAGCCACTACCTCCAAACACACTTATCCCATAAGTACATGAAGTCCCAACTACAGCTTGCGGATCACTATCAAAGCTCAAATTGAAAACAATGAGTTTGACAAATCTTGACATTTCTTGAGCAAGATTTGTTTCTAGATCTTTAATCGTACAAATAATTCGATAGTCACCTTTATCCTTTATTGTTGTTTTCAAAACATTTGTATTGGTCGTAGTTCCATAAATTTCTGTTCCTTTTAAATTTACAATAGACCACCTATAACTAAACCTACCAGATCCGCCGAAACCTGAAACTGTTGTTGAAAACTCAGTCTGAGTGTATGTTTTATCGATACTGTTAAGTTGGTAATTCAATGGGGCATACGTTATTGTCAATTTTTTATTTAAAGTAACTTCATTATTATAGGTATTATCTTTTATTACACAGATCAAATTCACTGTCCCTATTTGGTTCGGGATGTAGTTATAATTATTACCACTTTGTTTTAATACCCCATCTATATACCAACTATAAGAGAAGTTTCCGGATCCTCCTTCTATTGTAACTGTAAAATTAGTCGAAGCCCCTTTATTATACTCATCATATACGTTCCAAGTAGGTATCATCGGCGGATACGGTACATAGTGATATACATAAGATGAAATTATTTTTGATTCATTATCTTTAATGCCCTTTAGCCTTCCTGAAGAATCGTATTCATAGGATGAGGTCAATAAATTAAGATTATTCATTGTAGACATTCCGATGAGTGGGTCATAGGTATAAGTAGATATAAATGAATTTGGCAAGGATGTTCTGAGTTCATTTACTTTTTGAATGTCTGCTGTTGCTGGCACTGTAGCTGCAGAGACTCTATCAATTAATACTTGTCCCAGCTTTTGATTAACTTCCGAATATGTAGAATTTTTAATTTCAGCTATAGGATACTGATTGTTATATCCCCAAAGGTAGACTGTACTAATATTATCTAAAGAAGTAGATTGAAGTAGATTGTTTTTAGTATCATATGTATTGTAACTTATTTCAGTACGCATCCCACTTTCATCTGTTGTAGAGGTTCTCATTTCCTGAGGCAGTATTGCCGTTGAAGGATAATAGATTTCTGTTACACCGATCGATTTACCATTATTTTTTGTTTTTGTTTTTAAAAGTGTTGAAATCATATTCTTATCAAAAAGAGTGCCTGATAACGGATATGAATATTCTTTTTCTAAAATCCCGTTTACACTGTTTTCATCAGACTCTTTTATAAGTAATCCGATATCATTATAAGTATATGTCTTTTTTCTTTGAATAATCTTGTCTCCTTCATAAGATTTTATAATTTGAGAAGATAATTTTTCTTCACCAGTATACAGATTATATTCCCATATAAAACAAGGTTGGGAAACATATTTTCCACTGAACGAAAGAAAAATATCAAACGTTGAATTATTCTTAAACCAACCTATCATATTTCCGAACTGAGCACCATCCGATATTTGGGGTTTAACTATAAGACCGGGTATCATTCCAGCCCCTATCATTGTACGGGTATATTCTTCTTCCCTTACCAGCTTATCATTCTTATCAAAGGTTTTCTTAATTCTCAGCCAAGGTGAGGGCGAACAATAAGAAAAAACATCATCATTGTAGACTGTTTTAATATCAGGTGCCGGAATAAATGAATTTGGAGAATATTCATAAGTATATACAATTTTCCCTTCATCACCATATTCTGTTATCTGATCATACCATATAGGAAGATTGGTGGCCAGATATTCAGATCTGCTGTGACGCCCTGATGAGGTCTCACGTATCGTAAATGTATAATTTGTTTCAGCTATATAACTATAAGAATATGAAGAATAAAAATATAAAGATTCGTGAGGATAAATTAGCAAATTACCATACCCAGACTCATTTTTTCCATATTTATACTCTTTTGTTATATTTTTATTAGTAATAGGGTCATACAGTCTTATTTTTTTTATTCTAAGGCCACAACCTTTTGCCTTATTACCATTTGTTTCACTCCCTTGCCAGTATTCATTTAACTCATACTCAAAAGCAGAGTAACCGCCAGTGGGATAAATCACTTGAGTTAATATATTCGTTTTTGTTGCTTCATTTGATAATATATCGGCACTACCAATAGAAATATTACACTCGAATGCATATTTTGGAATTCTATCCTTATTAATAACATTGGGGTAATAATTATTGTAGAATCCCCAAAAATCAACAGCATTCATATTTGTAAAATCATTGGATGTATCATATTTAAATTTATAAGGGGATTGTTCATCGATTTGAAGTTGTGACAATAGATATGGTTTTTCAGAAGATCTGGAGAAAATAATATTTTTTATTTTCTTTGAATTATTATATATTTCCATCTTTTGTAACATCTTGTTCTGGTAATCAAAGACCATTTTTCCGTTAGGGAAGTTAATCTGTTTCAGAAATTGTGCCCAATTCTGAATACTATAAAAAATTAGATCTTCGTAATTATCTGTATCAATAGGGAACGGACAAAAATCTTCATAGGTCCAAGCTGCAGGAGTACCTCCTGATGGATTATGAATTATTCTCTGCTGTATTCCTCTAATAGGATCATAATATCTTCCATATGGGGAATCAATATTCTCCTTTTGGTATTGGAATGTTATTTGTTCATTATTGGGTAGTATTATTTTATTGAGCATCCATCCTAAAGGAAATCCAGCATTCATTTCTAGATACTGATTGTCTCCAGGGCTCCCCGTTATTGACTCTGCTCCTAGAATATACTTAATTCCCTTATCGTTAACTACTTCAAAGGCATATATATAATCATTTATATTGAGGATTTTTATTTTAAGCCTTGGATTATTTAAGCAAACACACTTTAATTGATTTGAATCTGACTCTCTTTGTAGTATAAATGAAGCTGATGCATCCGGTAAATTGAGAGTGAATATATCATAATCAGTATCAATACTATTACCCAAATAGGAATTCCCCCAATCTGCGACATATCTCATTTTTTCTAACGATTTAGGCGTCCAATCATTTGACGCATTTAGAGTATTTTTTGTATTTTGTAATTCTTGAGGTGATATAATATACTTTTCATCAGGTTTACCTCCTCGTAAACTCCTCGTTATTCTAAAAGATGATGACAAGTTCCATCCATATCCAATCGGATATGGACTATCGTCTAAAAATTTGATCCCCGCCGAGTGATATCTTAGCTGAAAAGGTATACTGTAATTATATGTTTTAAACTCATAAAGGGGAATACTTATATCAGGGATACCTGTTGCGGGGGATACCGGATAGAACGTAAATCTGTCAAGGAGTTTCGCTTCTGGATTTGGAGGAATTATGCTGACATTTGTCTGTGCATAACAAATAATTGAAAGCCCTAATAGTATTATAATTAAGTGTATCTTTTTCATAGTATTCTTCATTTACTTTTTAATAATAATTTCATTAACAAACATATTGTTAGCTGTAATCCTTAATACATAGTTCTTCGGATAAAGCGGCGAACAATCTATCGTTTCATAGTATGTGCCTTTTGTCCTGTTCTTCGAAGTGACTTTCTTGACAGGCATACCTTCCAGTGAATACAACTCAAAAGAGACTTTGGCATCCTCCTTTAACTCATATTCTATGTTCAAAAACGATTCCACCGGATTCGGGTACAGCCGGCAGGTCATCACATCGTCCAATGTGACAGTCTTGACTTGTTCTTTGTCTGTGTTCTGATTGTTGTCTTGCGGTTCTTTCCACAGTTCATCCAGCAGTGCCTGATTCTCGGGATCGGTGTCCAGATATAAATGATCTTGAGGCGGAAAGAAGAAAGCAGTCTTGAAAATCTCCGTACTGTCCTTCAAATTGATATTCCTTATTGTTTCGAAAACAGGGTAACGATATCCTTTGCTGTACCAACGGCAGGTTTCCAACTGCTTACCGGCATTGTCAGTTTCATCTGTTCTATAACTGTTCTCATTCGGTATATCAAAGATTGTTTGTATGGTCTTTACCCTGAGGACAGGGCTAAGCGTGTCTCCCGATGGAAGGATCATCTTACCATAAGCATCGGCTGTAGTAGTCATTATCCCTTGTGTCTGTATATCTACTGTAGAGGAATAAACTCCTTTTGATTTGTAGTCTGATGAAGACCTTTGCCCGTAGTTTAACGGAAAATGTACCAGTAGCATAGGATTGGTATAGTTCAATACCACCGAAGGGTTCTCATGTCCTGTTTGCAAGAGAGAATCATTTGTTAAATGATAATAGTACATCGTGTTGTGTTCTGTACCCACAATCAGTTCATTGTCCGATAACTTCTTCTTTAAATAACGGGTATTACCCAGTATATATATACTATCACCTTCCAAGGGAGGAAGAGAATAGGTAAGAGTATATTCATCGTTGACAGATTTGAGCTTACTGAAATCCCAGAGCTTGTTGGTTCCGCTTTCTCCCGGGTTTACATACTCTACCTGCTGTTTGACCAGTACATCTCCAGCACGGTATTGGTTGTGGGAAGTATTCAACTGTGCAGACATAGGTATAGCACAGCCAAGAACACTTGCTAAAAAAAGTGCAATTGTTTTCATGTTTTATTTTATATTAAGTGTGAATGTGGATACAGGGCGATATCCATTACGTTGTCTTCTTAAAAGATTAATAAGTCTTCTTCTCTATTGATATAGATGAGAGAATTTGGGCAATAAAATTGTTAGATTTATATTGGACAATATCCAGTGTAAGAAATTGAAATGTATATCCATAAGCAATTATTTTAAAAGTTAAATTAGTTCTTTTAATTACCTTGCTTTTCTTATGAATACTTCTGTCCAAATGTATTAAATTATTTTAATATACATTCTGAAAATATAAAAAATATTTAATGCTTAATGTAAAATTAATAAAATCATCAAATTCGATCAAATTAGTATGTAGTTGTCCGATCCGTAAAAGAGGCTATCGATGCATTGAAGTGGTATCTGGGATAAATTAAGTATAAAAGTCAGTTATGGAGAAAGCAAAAATAAGCCGCATATCTTCCCAGACAAGCGACTCTATCGAGGAAATAAAATAAACATAAATATTTTGTTTATCTTATCTAATTAACAAAGAATCTAAATAAGGAGCAATAATTCTAGTTGCAACAATAGTTGTATTTCCAACTTCCTTCTCCATTTCTTTAAAAGAAATATTATAATCATCTCTTTACTAGATTTAATCCGCCCAAAATAAGTCTGACTAAATCTAGATGGGTATCTTTTATATTTGGTTATGATTTTTTGCCACTTTAAATATTATTTAAGGTTACAAAAATAGAAAATATTGACAATTATATGTATTTTTTTAATCTAAAAATAAATTTGGCTATCATATATTTAGCAAACTCATTCTAAAGATAAATATTAAAAAAACCGCCTATCTCAACAGATAAGCGGTTTGAACATTGCATTATTTTAATAATTTTCTATCAACTTTATTATAGCTATCAATAGCCTCTTGTTTTTTACCTTCGGGCAATGAATCTATCATTTTCCTTAGATATGGGAGCGCGTTAGTATCCCTTTGAGCAAAATATATTGGGGCATTTTTCACTAACCATACATTATGAAAATGCTCCCTAAATTCTGCTAATAATTCATTCGGGTATAGGCGTGCAGGAAAACTACGACCATCAGGGTATGTATGATTATATCTTGGAAAGTTATCAGGATTTAGCTTTTTCGCTCGTCTTACCCAATCGGCGAACATCCTCCCCTCTGATATATCTGGAACCATTGAATCAGGAAGCTCATACCCATAATCCTCTAAAGGTGCTATCAGATTATATACAAGTTCATTAAATACGGAGAAATGGGTAGGGGGAATTTGGGTCCTATTAATCATATATCGTTGAAGATGATAAGGCAATTTCCCTGCGCTTGGGATATTACCACTCATCCATTCGAATACCCATTTTGATACTAATACTGCAAATTTAGGCGATGCCCATTGCGCAAGATTAATTGCGACTTGTGGATGTACCCATGTCCCCTGAAATCTAACATCACCGCCTCTAACAGATTGTATTAGAGTCGAAACGGGAATTCCCGTTTCGGAAGAAAGCACATCTATAAATTCATTGGTTGATTTAAGTCTAGAGTAATCATTGAAATTTTTTCCACTTGCTTGACATAATTCTGTTGCATTTATATACCCATCCATTAATCTTTGCTGTATGGGCATATCATTTTCTGAATTCCTCTCTATTAAGGCTAATTTAAGTTGAGCATCTTCATTCATATTTCTGTATTAGATTTAGTTAAAATTTAAAGCGAATATAGTTGTTTATATTCAATATTTTAAAATAAACATTAAAAAAACATTCAATCTCACGACTAAACGACTCCATAAGTTTAACCTTTAATAAATTAAAACATATACATCACCCCAAACAAATGTCCGTTGCTCTGACTACCTAAACTCTTCTGATATTGATATTCGAATCCTAGATTGTGATAGAATATTCCTCCTCCAATTCCGATGTAATTTAAAGTAGAGTAAGAGCCTGATATGAAAGGCTGCCATACTTTAGTCTTATATATTGTCTGGCGTTCTATTACAGGAGTGAAGTTATAATCTAAAGCCGATAGTTTGTTATATTGAATAACCGGGAATAACTCAAGCTTACCTTGCGTCTTATTATCAAAGGGCGTCAGTTTATATGTCCGCTTTAGTTCATAATCAGCAATTATCGCAGATGTATCAACAGGAATGATCAAATACTTTATACTCCCTGTGTCTTTATATTGGATATTTGGCTTTTCTTCTTTTATCAGTTCAAACTGTGTCGGACTTACTGATCCTGTAACCATTTCACCCTTTATATATTCTTTCTTCGGCTCAGAATCAATAGTTGATCGACCGATAAAGAAGCCTATAATCAGACAGACAATTCCACAGAGAACTATTAAGATTATTTTTTTCATAATCCTTCTTCTTTTACGATTTGTTCTACGGTACCGATAATTGATAATGCAGTCTTGATATATTCGGGACCTGTGGCATATTTCCACCCTGTATCATCCATTAACCTTTTTACGAATTCTCTTGGATCATTCCTATATGGCCAAGCATCTGCATAACCGGACTTTCGAAATAACGATTGATGGTCATATAAGCAATCTTCAAGTGTGTCGTACACTCGAAATAAACGATACACTACGTATTTGTAATTACCGTTCGATAGCTTTTCAGGAGTACCGACAACCATCTCAGGAGACTTAAAAGTTACATTCGGATTGCTGAAGTACTCGGTTGTTCTTACGAGCTGTGTTTCTCCATTCCAAGAACTACCTTTAGTTATCCCGAATAAGTTATTCGGAAGCTTACCATCTAAACTCCATCCACGTTCAAGTGCTGCTTGCATCGTTTCAAAAATGGGGTGTATAGAATCATTCGGTTTTTCTTCATGCAGTCTCTTTGCTGCTGGATAAACCGCCTTGACAAAATCGATCTGTTTTTTAGTTGCCATTATCATCCTCCTTTTCCTCTACTTCTATGATATCGGCTTTCTTTCCAAAGAATTTGAAGAAATTTACCTTTACCTTTTTGCCTTTAGCAGCAAAATAATTCACATAAATGCTCTCTAACTCCACACCGTAAATCACAAGCAGGATAATAAGCGGTAATAGATCAATACCGAAAGGCTGACCAAAAGCCTGACCGAAAGTATAGGCCAGTATTATCCATAGACAATAATTCGTTATTTTGTCAAACGTGCGTCTTACAGCTCTTGACTTCTTTACTTCCTCACCTCGAGCTTTGGCTGCCGGTATTCCAAACCTCAAATCTGCCATTATTAGAATGAATGCAGCCGCTAAAAGCCATTTAGCCCAAATGAAGAACTCAAGCAATCCAATAAGGAAACCATCTGTATAGTTGTTATCCATCGCATTATCCCTCTATTGGTTGTACTTCTTTTTCTATCTCACTGACAATTGCTTTGAATTGTTCGGCGTGGGCGATATAATCCTCAGTATCCCGGAGAAATAAATTTACTTGTCCGTTTTCCTTCCGAATATTACCGACCTCATTTGGTACAGAGTTCACTTCTTGTCGAATCGAGCATGAAATCAAGGATATCACTCCGTTAACAATCGTATATACAACACGATATTCATAACCTCCTACGGTCAAAGTTGACTCTTTTGTTACTGATGCACTTATTAGTTTAAGCATAATGGTATAAATTTGATATTTTATATAAAATATACCGGATTGGGATAATTTCTGGAAGTGATATATTTTAATAATGATATATCAGATCTCATTTTATAATTATTGTTACATTTGTTAAAATTTAAATCCTATCTAATTATGAAAGACAATAGCATAACTCTTCGCGACGATAGACTCAATGTTAACATGCAACTTAAAGTATTTAAATATGAGTCTGATGAAGAACAAATGTTTAATGAGGTAAGAACGATAGATCAAGAAGATGGCAAAATTTTATTTTGTGCCTCTGATGTTGCTAAAGCCTTAGGTTATAAGAATCCATCAAAGGCAGTTATAGATCATTGTAAATCAGGCAATATAACGAAATGTTATGTTGCTCATGAAAATGGTATAGGTGGGGTTAATCTTAATTTCGTCCCAGAAAGCGAGGTTTATAGATTAATAATAAGATCAGAGTTAGAAACTGCTGAAAAATTTGGAGACTGGCTCTTTGAAGAAGTGGTTCCTTCAATAAGAACAAAAGGTTATTATGGAAAAATAGATCGCTCAGCTTTACCTAACTTCCTGATTCGATATAGAGATAACATGCATAAACTTGAGAAAGGTTATTTTTCAGTTATCAGTGAACTATTTGTAACTCTTGGAACTGAATTAACAAAATATGGATATGATATACCTGACAAGGGAGTTGACGGAAAAGGGCTATATCCAGACATATCTGTAGGACAAACTTTCGCAGCTTATTTAAAAAGGATAAATCATCCGGATAAAGATAAATTCAAAAAATATTGGCATACATTTCCAGATGGCAGAGCCGAGCAAGAATGCAAACAATATCATTATGATTTACTTCCCGCCTTTCGTAATTTTGTCCTCGATGAATGGGTTCCCAACTATGCACAAAACTATTTTTCAAAGAAGGATCCTAAAGCATTAGAATACTTACCCAAATTATTAGGAAAATAAATTAAATATCTAATTATGAATAAACTATTACTTATTTTATTTTGTTTGCCTCTACTTATCGCTTGTGGCGATAGTGGCAATGATCCCGTACCGGTGTCGAAAGAAAGAACCATCACGTATAAGTTCAACACGAATGCAGCACCTACAGGAGCAAACAACCTGATCGGTGTTCAGATTTACAAAGGCGTAAAGGCAGGTAGCTTAGTGCAATATAGCCCTTATGCTTATGGCCTTTTCGATGATTTTAGTAAAATAAAACTTGAACTACCTAAAGATGCCGAATATAAGATTGTATCGTCTGTAGTTGTAGATGGCAAAACAAAGGTAGGCAAGGACGGAAACGGATATCTCAAGCCTTTTGCACTTGGAGGTACAGCAGGCGTTCAGTTGACAAATACGTTCACGCTAGACGATACAAGAGCTATGACATTGCTAAACCAAAGCACAACTACGCTATCTAGTTCTAATAAAAAAACTACAAAAGAAAGTTATGAGGCTGACCCTAATGAATATAAGATCCCTAATCTTGATAGATATTACGGAGAGGTTACAGAATATAATGGTAGTAATTCCGATAATCCTGTAATAGATATGCAACGATGTGTTTTTGGTGTTAAGTTAAGCCTTGATGACATATCAAATATAGAAGAAGGCCTCAAAGTAACCTTTTTTGTATACGTGTATGGTGCTCCAGACACCCTAAAAGTCTCTAATACAGATGAAGTAAAGCAAGTTGAAAGGGTTTATACTTTATTAGACGAATCGGATCAAATGTCTTTCAGAACAAAATGGTGGTGGATGACTAATGATGGGCAACCGTTTACAGCACCTAGTGGCATTCACTATTCAGGGAAGCCCTTTGTAACTGTAGATGGAACAGTGTTTGAAGCATGGAGATCAGCCCTTATGGAGATAAAAAGCTATCCATACTTTAATAGTATTGGTCAAGGATGGAATGAGAAAGTAAACAGGATTGCTTGGTATTACGCACCAGCACCAACTAATTAATAAATTAAATAAAGGCTACCATTTGGTAGCCTTTATTATTATATGTTAGTCCATGAAACTCCTCCATTAACTGACTTTTGAATTCCATTGCTAGTAACCCTTAATACATATAAGTCCATTCGAATATAAAGTCCATCAGATGTAATATGTAAATACTTACTTGCGCTCAATGCTGTCAAAAAACCATCCAAACCAACTTCTGTAAATTGATTAAGAGGTGTTATTTGGATTGTTGCTTGGCTAGGCACACTGAAATATGCGGTACCTGAATAAATATCGGTGATGGCCATTATTTCAATTTCTACTCGCCAATTGCCGGCTACAACATTATTAACTTTGATTGATTGATAACTTTCCCCACCCCCATCTTCAACAGGAATAGCTTCTATCGAAGCCACACTGTAGACTGCATTTGTTGTAGTGTTGCGTAGTCTGATTGTCGTTTTTGCATAAGTCAGATTGCTTGAACCCATACGCACAGTCGCTCTAATAGTAATAGCAGGAATTACCAAATCGTATACTTTACCGGCAGATAGTGTAAAGGTCTGACCATACCAAGTCTTTGTTTGATTAGTAACAGAATCACTAGCAGCTGCACCTCCTGTGCTGACATAAGCGGTTGTTAATCCACCACCAATGTTTGATATTGAAGTGATGTTTGTTGGCTTAATAGTAACGCGGGTGTTTCCTCCTGCATCCGCAACTGTGATCTGATTGTTTCCCGATACCTTTAATGCTCCCTCGATATTAGCACCCTTTGCTGACATGATACCCAAAGGATCTACTGTAAAGTTACCATTGCCAACATTTAGTTGCCCTGCTTTAATAGCACTTGCAATTGTTTCTCCTTTCAGTACAATATTCTTTGACGCAACAGTGATAACATTTGCAGCTATGTCTACAGAACTTGCAACCTCAGCCAAAGTAGTCTTACCGTCTATTTGCGATTGGGTGTCTTCTAATGCAGGTGTCCATGGCGTTTCCTTGTTCCCCTCTTCATACTTAGCATTAGCAACATAGAAATAAGCATTTGTGTATGATCGAATGTAGAAACCGCTATACGTTCCCGGATTCCAAACTCCAGTAATTGTATATTTCTTCCATTCTGTAGTTACGTTAAATGTAGTTCCGACTATTGGACTACCTTCCCAATATATTTGAATAGATGAAGCTGAATCAGCTTTAAGCCAAACAGACGCAGTATACTGATTTCCTGATATTCTTAATATTGGCGTTTGATAAATGCGACCTTCTGTGTGTATCGAGTTCTTGATGACTTTAGCAATATATCCAAATTGCGCATCAGTAACAATACTTGCGGTGGCTTGAAAGAGACTCCACCCCGTAATATCGCCGGTTGCAAAATTTGAATTCCTTAGTAAGTTTCTTCCTCCTATCTGTATGGCTGATACGGCAAGAGTTATTTTATCCGGAGTCTGATCTATTAGCGATTTAAGCGTTTCGCCAGTTCCTAAACCGTTAATGCCTGTTTTGGTAACCAATGACGATATAGAATCGTTTGTCTGTGTGACGTATGAGCCTGATACATTGAAATTGATCTGCACCCATGTTGTGCCATTCCACCTATACTCAAATCGACATACATTTTTCGATGAATCCATGTTCACAACGCCTGTTGTATCAGTATAAGTCACCTTCTGCCAGATGTCCCCTACCGAGAAGCCGCCACTCGGAGCTGTAGGCTGTGCATCTTGGTAATATGTGCGTGTTTTGCTGTCTATTTGTGATTGGGTGTCTTCCGGTGCAGGAATCCAGTCTGTTTTCTTATTTCCCGATATTATACTGAATTTGTTAACATCAAATCGCCCCAAATCATTAGACCAGATACAGATGTATTTTTGGGCACTTGTACGTGTCAAGTCAATCGTTATATTTTGATTAGATTCTCCTATCGGTTGTGAAGGAAGCCAAAAATAATTTTCTTGCTGACCGTTTGGATTACTTGTGAATGATACGCCCAAACCACCTCCTGTGCCTCCATTTGTAGATATACCGTTAAAGCTTAGAGTAAATTTACCCGATAGCGGCATTTCGTCTGATAATCCCCAAGCTAGGAACCCTTTTCCGGTGCGATACTTACTTTTACTGTCTAAAACATAGTTTCTTATACCTATCTGAATATTATCCACTTTTTGAACAACACTCGATATTTGCCCCGCCTGTTGTGTGATACTGCTTTCGGTAGAAGCCACACGACCATCCAAGCTATTAAAATCAGTCAGGCTTACCTTCGATGATATTTGAGTATTCAAAACCTGCATTTGCGCATTATACTCTGAATAGGCGACCTTTGACAATAACCCCGCATTTGCCGTATTCGCACTTGTCTGGGCATTTGATGCCTTTGTGTCAACTTCTGATATGGCCGTAGCTGCTGATTTTCCCGATGAAGAGAATACGATAGAGTCACCCTCTATTCTGGCTCCTGATTTCGAGAAGTATGTTTTTGCCTTCCCTGTCAAATCATAAGAGTTCACTCCATAATAGTAGTAAGTACCTGCATCGCCATAGGCAACTGAATAAATTGCAAACTGACGTTGCGTGTCTGTTCTATTTCCAAACTGAACTATATTGTCTTTAGCTTCAGGTATCCCGCTGCCGTCTTTATCTGTCTTAGACAGCAAGATATAGTCTGCCCCTACCTCAGTAACCAGACGCCAATAGTATTTTACATTTGCCCCATTAAAACGACGACACATCGCCTGATCTCCCACAATAAACTTATTGGGTATATTTCCTTCGTCGTTATCGAAGTAGCATTTATAACCTGTGGTTATATCTTCAACGCTACTGCATACCATATTAGCAGAAGAAATAAGTATACCACCATCAACGCTCTTAACCTCAGCTACAGTGAGGACGTTTATAAGCATCTCCTTTGTTACTGTCAAGTAATCTATTTGCCCGAATGACAAACCGTTCTCGATCCAGAACCGAAAACCGTTACCCAACATGCCAGGCATAAATGTCTCATTGCCGAACTGATCGGAGATAGCTTCTTTCGCTTTTATTTTCTTCTGAAAAAGGACGTCACCCTGTACGGTCCCGCCTGTCTGTTTATTTAGATAGCGGGCGTCTGATGCTTTGCCCGAATAAGCGTTATAATCACTCGCAGGTGTATTGTCAAACTGAGTGATAAGATAAACACCGTTCTTACCTGTAGCCTGATAGGTAATACCTGCGATTTGTAGCTCTTTTATCGAGTTATCGACACTTTTAGCCCATGAAGCTGTTGCATTATCCCCTACTGTATAAGTAGCCTGATATTTGTTTAAAAGACGCTTTTCGTATCCTTGTATTCTTGATGATCGAAAACCATCTTCAAATTGGTCGTGTATGAGTTTTACCTTTTGCCCAATCTCCAGATCCATCTCATTGTCGGCGAAATGCTGTATCATGGTAGGACACTCGAAGACTGATTTATCCTTCAACATATCTTGCTGCCATTCTACAGCAGTGTCATACAGCTCTTCTTCTCCTGCCGGTATATATTGATCGGAAACAAGCTGTATGTTGAAGCCGTAAAGGATATATGTATCTCCGTTTTGAGGCCTTAAGGTGTCGTTCGGTAAGGCTTTGCCGTAATCCTCATTACGTACTATTTCGAATATCTGAGAGTCGGGATCTGTTTCAGGTTTACCAAGGGGATTGAACTTAACGGCAAAATCCAAACCATTAAGAGTCGTTCCGCTTTGAATGGCAATACGGAGCTCAACACCTGGCATTAAATATTCTTCCTTGAATTGAAGGCCTGTATCTTTATACCTGTAAGCATTCCATTTTGTAACTACCCCTGTGTCTGTATCCGTATCGGTGTATTCTACAGTGGATATAGAAGACATCGTTCCTATTCTTTTCGGGTACACCTTTTCAAAAATAACAACAGCCGATTTTATCTCTTCAGGTGACATGTTTGGCTTTGCATCTATAAACTTGCCTTTAGAAGCAGGGATACGAAGCCTTTTCTGATAGATAGCATCTACAGCCTCTCCCGATGTTGTCTCTCTGTAATTAGCAGGTATATTACGTGTAGAACCAAAAGCAAGAATGCGTGTATATTTTTCCGAATCTTCACCTTCCGAACGTTCCATCTTTTCAACAGATACTTCGCTCTCAAAATCGATCTCCGAGCCGTAAGAGAATTTCTTTACCAAATGGAATGTTGTTCCTGTCAGATACCATTCTCCGCCGTATTCCTCTGCTATCTGTGTGGCTGCATCCCATATCGATACTTTATCGAATCGAAGGTATTTTAATTCCGTGAATTCGATAGTACCCACATTGAAAGTGTTAACTCCAAAATAACGATTTGCATTATCGGCCAGCAACTGAAAGTGAGTAGCCGCATTACTCATCAAAGACCACTCCGCCTCTTCAAGGTTTTGATTCATATAATAGAACGTATCGTCCTGTAACAAAGTCGTCCAGTGGTCGAAACGAAGGGTATATTTGTAATTACATTTATTTACCTCATCCGGTATATAATCTTCCTTGATAATGTATTTCTCGCCTTCCCAAATGATATAATCTGAACGCACGAACTTAACGAAGCTATCCAATGCAAAAGATAGCTCAATATAATGCTCGCTCATTAAGGCGTTTTTCTCGATGTCTGTATCTTTGAGGGCATATCGAGCTTTTACAACCTGGTTCTTATCACGAATTGGAATAATGAACTCCTCTACAGCTGTTTCTTCGTCAAACCCAATGATTATATCTTCATAGAAAATAGCTAAGGCCTCTAATCCTTCGTTGTTCAAATCATCGTGAATATTCCACAAACCTTTTGGTTTATTCAATAACGTACTTTGCTTATTGGTCTTTAGATATATCCCCGATGATACAGGCAATGTGTACGTAAGCTTATCGGCGGCACGTGTGGCGGTCGTTGTGGTTGTAGGAATATAAGAGGTAACCTCCTGTGTCTCCAACTGTATATTGGCAGCAAATAACCCTTTGGAATTGCTATACATGTGTAGAATTGAACTCGTACGCCCTAAAGGCATCGTTTTTGAATATCTTTTCCAGTCGGTAGTTATGGAGATTATTGGATTTGGAGTTTCAGCCGGAGGATAATCAGTCAATGATAAGTTATAAGAAGAATCTCCTTTCAAGTAAAAAGACCATTGATATTGACTTGTTGGCGAAAGCCCCGATATTTGATTAAGTCTCGGATAATTACCCTTGTAATATATTGCCTGATTCATTCTCGTATCAGGAACTATTGAGGAAAGGGCACTATCGCCGCTGTAAATACATCTAATTACTCCTGAGACTACATAGTTCCCATTTCCACTGTAAGGGATCAGATTCGTACTTTCCTTTTCCACAAGCAGCTTAACACCATCCGTATAGTTTCCATAGTCTATACGTGGGATGTTGTTACCTACAAGCTCCATATTCTTATCCTTGTCGAATAGTGTAGCGGATGATGAGCGGGAGAAGTTAAAGGGAACCAGATCGCCTGTTATATTATCCATTGCATATACAACACCCTCCTTTGCTGCGATAGGCAATAATATGACTTTTGCCCCTGTCTGAACATCAATAGGTAGATTTTGATATAAATCCAGCAACAAAACTTCATCTATCGTAATGCCGATTAACGAAAGGTTATGTCTGTAGTTCTCTAGTTTAGTTATCATAGGGATATACGGTCTTTAGGGTTGGGTTCATTGAATTTTACTGCAAGCTTTCCGATATAGTCGAAGAAGCTCAGATCCTGATAGCTTAGAGCATCAAGCTTATATACTTTTTTCAAAGAAGGGACTTTCATTGTTACCATACCGGAATCGAGCTCATCTACAAAAGCTTCATATTTTTGTAGATATTCGTCTCTATTTGATGCAGCGATACAGAAATAAAGAATAACATCCCGATCGGACTTTCTTGGAGTACGTCTGAATACCTGCTTGCCATGTTGACTACGCGCATTATTCGAAGCGTATTCTTTATTCGATGCAGGTAATAGTAAAACATTTTCACTGCCTTCTTCCAGGTATGCCCCCCATGTAGCAAAAGCATCTTTGTCGTTAATATATAATTGACCTATCATAGAAATATCCTTTATTTATAAAATATAAGGAGGGTCTTTGAATATGGAAGTAAAAAGGCCTGAAACCAGGGTTTTTCTACTTAATAAAGTATTTACATTTGAAAAGTCAAATCAAGATATAAGACAAAAAAAAGCCTATGATTTTATCATAGGCTTAAAAATGAATATATAATATCATTAATTACATTGGGCACTCTACAAGTTTATACTCTAATTTCTTTCCTTGAATCCACATTTTCTCTACAATTTTAAATCTTACATCTTTCAAATAAATATCAATATTATCCATATTGTACTTGTATTCACTATCTTCTTTTTTAAGTTCTAAAGATATATTACCCACATTTTCATCTAGATAATCATACAAATAAATGTAATCTCCAACCACTGGTTTTACAACATATTCCCAATCAATATAAACAGTTACGATTCTTTGTTCTAATTCAAATTTAAACAGCATGGCAATTAATATTAAAAGTTAATAAATCAATTAAACAAAGTTAAACTATTTTTATTCCGTTCTTTCTTAAATATGCAATATCTTCTCTTATACCGTATAGCTCATTATTGCTATCCCTAATCTCTTCCCATAGAAACCTCGATTCAACCAAGACATTCCGTATAGCCATAAACTCTTCCTTATAGCCTCTAATCAGCTGGTTGCTTTCAGTGGATAGAAGTACTAACTGAAAAGTATTTTGTTGAATCAGAAGATCTACTTCAAGAATGCCGGTTAGTTTGCCATCAATAGCTCCTGCCTGATCCTGTGTTATTGTTTCATAACTGCCTTTGGATGAAGATTGAGAATAGCTAGTTGACTTATTCAAATCTATTCCGGTAGTATCCTTTAAATTTTTATTGATAGTATCTACCATACCTTGTATTGCAGGAAGTTGGGTTTTATACCTATCCATTACAGAGTTGGTTTCTTTTGCTACAGCTTCGGATAATTGAGCTTCAGTGAGATTACCTTTAGAGTATTCTTCGTAAAGTTTCGCAATATTATCTTTGAAGTCTTTAAATACATCCTTAAGCAATATAGTTTTTATCATATCTGAAACTATATCTCTGAATGTTTGTTTAGCATAATCTTTAAAGCTGTCCAAAGCGTTTTTACCTTCATCGAACCAGTCCCATATTGAATCAACCATATTATCAACTAACGGCTCATACAAGGAACTTACATATTCTCTTAGTTGTGCTCTAAATTCATTATATTGCTCTGTAAGTGTTTTTAATTCTTCTAAAGTCTCTTTTGTCTGCCCTACTAATTTATCTCCGTATTTTTCGAGTATGACACCTGCTAGTTCTTGATTGAGCATACCATCAGAGCCAAACAATTGAGTGTCTAAACCCTTAAATAGATCCTTGTTTTTATTAATCCATGTTTGCAGATCTTCTGTTTTCTGAGATTTACCGCCGATGCCGGAACCGAGAAAACCACTACTCTTTTTTCTAGTCTCTATCCTTAGATTATTTACAGCCGCAGTAGTACCTTCTTTATACTTCTTGTTAAGCAAGTCGAATCCGTATGTTATCTTACTAACCCAACCAACAGCAGATTTGAGAGAGTTTGTAAACCAACCACCAGAACCTTTATTTTCATAAATAGCCTGCCCTTCAAGCATTTTATCCCGATAAGAATCAAATATCTTAGCTTGTAGTTCTTTATAGTCTTTTAGGTTTCGAAGGCTATCATTTCCAAACCATGAGTTTTCAGCTTGACTAGCTTTTAATACTGCAATTTCATACTCATTGACAGCATCACGCATGCTATTTATTCTTTCAATCTTCTCATCATACTTCTCGTATTGATTGAAAGCATCAGGAAGTATAGAATTAAGCTGTTTCATCAACTGGAAAGCGGTAGAGATAATAGTTAATATGACAGATGCTTTTTCTACAACAGAAATAGCTTGTGCTCCAGTCTGGGCAACTTTTTCTATACCTTCGCTTGCAGTTGTGTAGAACGATGTAATATCCCCTATGAATGAGATTATTTCACCTGATGTGCCACCTAGGGCAGAGCCAAGATTTGACATCTCTTTAGCTAAGCCCGACACCTGATCTCTTATTTTCTTTTGAGTATCTAAAACCTTTTTGTTTTTATTATAATATTCATCTTTGGCTTTATTTACCCTCTTTATTGCTTCTTCTTCCGTTAATAGTGGATCACCAATACCTAATTGGACTAGTCTTAAATCATTTTCAGCTTTTATTAATCGTTGATTGGCTTTTACAGCTTCATCTTTTTGCTTGATAAGAGAACTGTACAAATCGCGATTAGAAAGCTCATCGGCTATAGATTGTATGGTAGCTGTATATTCCCGAAGATCTTTAGGCGATAATGTTTTTGCAGCCTCTTCTTTGAATTTTTCAAATTGACCAAGAAGAGAATTAAGCGTTTCTGTTGATGTTGTTCCCAGATCTTCGAATGCTCTGATATATTCCGGAGCTTCTTTCATGCGTTCAAAGTCGAATGATATAAGATCTTTTCCCTTATCAGTTGTCGCTTTTGCAATGGATCTATTAAGTTTATTTACTGCTTCTTTATCTCCTTTCTCTTGAGCCTTATCCCTTAATTTTATAAGGGTATCAATGTCCTTGTTGAACTTCTTTTCTATATCGAGTCTTTGATCTGCATAAGATTGATATTGCTCTGTTATTTTTTTGAATACATCATTGTCTGATTTATTAAATGCAGATAATGCGTCTTGTTTGAGCTTTTCGACCTGAGCTTTAATATTAGACTCAGATAACTCGGGTAATTGAACAGAAACTTTATCTTTTCCGAATTTAAGTATCGCTTCTGCTCTCTCTTTGGTTTTATCGTCCTCGAATTCTTTTATCTGTTGAAGCTCCTTTTCGTAATTGAGTGCATTTTGTTTTAGTTGCTTATTAAAACCTTCTTCATCCGCATCTATCTCTTTTTGCTTAGAGTCTAATTTTTGGCGTAGTTGCTCATTACTTAATTTAGCTTGCAAGGCTTTTAATTCTTGTTGAAGTTTCTTTGCTTTATCGGCTGCTGTTTCACCAGCCTTATCTTCTTTACTTTGTCCTGATGATGACTTACCATTAAGTAGATAACTAAGTTTATCTTCAGCTTCTTTTAATGATTTGGCTTTATCCTCTATTGATTTTGCAAAATCAAAACTTGGATCATTTGTATAATCAGCAGGAATAATACCACTCTGTAAATTTTTAAGTTCAGTTTTTAAGTCCTGTACATTTTTTGTTGCAGAAAATATCTGATCTTGATATGCTTTAGCTTCTTTACCGGCTTCGCTAGAAGCCTGGTCTCTAATATTCTTTTGCTTTTCAAGAAGCTTTATCGTATCGCTTAAAGTTCTTCGTACGTAATCAGCAGACGCACCTTCAACCCCAAGTTCTTTACTGATATCTTTTAGTAAAGATACTCCCTCATTGACTCCTTTAAGACCTCCACTTCTATTATTAAGGGCATCTTGTAATCGTTTGTATTTAGTTAAACTTTCATTAATTACAGTGTCAGATAATTCAAAAGCTGATTTATCTATAAGCTGTTGTTGTTCTTTGGGAGATAGTTTTTTAAAATCTTCAAAAGATTTATTCCCTAAATATTTCTGGTGTTCTTTTTGTAACTCTTTATAGGCAATTATTTGCTCTTGTATTGATTTTGTTTCAGAGTTTATAATATCAATTAGCTGCGACGATTTACTTCCTAACTCTTCTTTCTTAGATTTTGATTCATCTATTATTCTATTTAGATTAGACTGTGCGCTCTCTTGTGCTGTTGTAGCATCATGCATTGCCCAAATTGTTGCGACAAGTCCAATTGTAACGGTAGCTAACAAGACATAAGGATTTGCTAACATTGTTGCGTTAAGAAATTTTTGAGCTTTCTCGACAAGTAATAGCCTGTTATAAGTGATCAGTTGAACAGCATTCCAACCAGATTCAGCTTGTGTTGCAAAAACGACAGCAGCTTTATAAGCTCCATAAGTAGTAATTAGCCCTAATATGGCTTTACCTATTGTCTCATAATTCTCGACAAGAGAAATTGCCAGTTTATACCCTCCTGCAATTAAACTTCCTTGTGATTTTCCGAGATTATTGTATGCATCTTGTATACCTCCTTCCAATTGAGCTTGTAAACCTCTGATACCCTCTGCTTGTTTTTGTGTCATGCCATAAAACTTGCCTCCTTCAGATGTGGCAGATGCAAAAGCATCAGCAACCATTTGAGAAGAAATGGAACCAGATTCCATCTCTTTTTTAAGTTCACCTATTGATTTGCCAGTCTTTTCGGAAATAGTTTGGAGTGGATTGAATCCGGCCGAAATGAACTGCAAAAGATCATTCCCCATTAACTTACCTGTAGCGGACATCTGAGCAAATGCGAGTGATAGGGATTTAAAGCGTTCTTCATTACCCATCGAGACATCACCTAATTGCTTTATTGTAGGCATCACTTTTTCGGCAGCTATACCAAAACCTAATAATGTTTGAGCTGACTGTGATACACCTGTCAGAGAAAGAGGACTATCAACAGCAAACTGCTTAAGTTCGGAAATAAAGCCTGATACTCCTTTACCGCTAAGTAAAACATCAAAAGATGTTTCAAGCATCTGCATTTCACCACGAACATTAATAATTTCGGAGCCGAAAGCTTTCAATCCTGCAACACCAAAACCTATTCCTGTTAATCGGGTAATATTATTTCCGGCTTTTTTTATATAAGCTTCAAAATCATCTATGCGCTTTTCGGCTTGGTTAAATCCACTATATAAGCCTGTATTATCGATGCCGGTAGCCATCCAAAGGGCTCCTTCTCTATTCTGAATTCCCATAAGAGGTTTCTCTTAAAATATAAGCGCCGTACTATCTTCACAGACGATACGGCGCTTGAGTACGAAATACTATGAAAAATACCCTACATTTCAAAATTCAACTTAATATATAAAACTAAATACTCTTTACTTTTTTTATTCGTTTAGGCTGGCCTGTATCAAAGTCAATTACTGTAGTCCATTCTTCACCCTCTTTTACCTCTTCTTCTCCATTTATGGCTTTGTTACGCTGATTCATCGAAAAGTTATATTCTTTGAGCATGGACATGATCATGCAGTAACTGCTGTTTAATGTTTGTTGATGGGTATAGCCGAAAGCTTCATTGGCCAGTACTAAGAGGGCAAAGCTGCTTTGAGCCATGTTTCCTTGTTTTCTTGAAGGGCTATTATCTCCCTTTCGTCTAGCGGGCTCACAGCTTCCATGGCTGTGATAGTATTCAAAAAAGACGATGTCCCCAGACGATAGATAATCGCATTAAAGAGGATGTAGATATCTTCCCATGTACAACTGTCTATGAGCACTTTCTTAAACCATTCCGGCATGTCTCCGTCATTATTATGAATACCCAGATATACGATCTCCATAATGAGTGTATCGTACCTTTCCATCACTTCGGCTATATCCGTATTAAAATCCTTGCCCTTTGCTGCTTTTGCCAATTCAAGATCTTTACCCTCTATCATTGCCAATAGTGGCTTTAAACGAAACCATGTGCTTACGGTGGCGGGGCGAATAACTATATGCTGACCTACTTTGTCAACTTTATCCGACGGCACATTCCTGAATTCAAAAGGAATCTTTATCGATTTATCGACAGCTGCATCGGACTCCCGAAATAACATTTGTTTTACACTCATTTTTTTTACTTTAAAATATAAAGGGTATCGTAAAACACGACACCCTTTACTTATCATTTCATTTCTTGTTCTTCGATCAACCTTCAGGAGGTGTTACAGGTTTCACTTCTCTTGTGAATGATGTTTTACGAACTCCTGCGGCTGTCACAGGTGCTATAATTGTAGCACGTACCAACATCAGATCGGTTGCTTCTTCTCCGGGAGCTTGAGACAGTCGAGCGAAAATAGATGCTTTCGGAATTACATATTCGGTATATTTACCTTCATAATCCGCTGTCTGCATCTTTATACTCTTGGTAATATTAGGAGCATCAATCGGAGCTTCCCATTTATCTCCGGTAACAGTTCCTCCCATAAAGTCTTTTTGTTCCTGAGCTGTTGGAGAAGGAATGGCAAACTCTACACTTGATATGTCAGTTACCCTGTTAATCAAAGCCCATGGTTCTCTTTGCCCCATTGCTTTAAATTGTACTTGAGATCCGTCTGCAAAATTGAAAACGACAGAGCCCTCATGAATTGTCGGATACTGGGTATATGCTGCAGCAGGAACACCATCACCTGGCGTACCAGCACCTACATACTTCATATCCACTGCTAAACTTCTTACTGTTTCTGGCATAATCTTTTATTAATTTAATTGTGTTATTACTTCTATTCTAATATTTGTACAATCGAAGCCTGCTTTGTATTCACCCATAGGTTCCGACCATACGATCTTTAATTTCCAGTACATACCTTCCGGTACAATAATATTCTCTTTTATAGCTTTCTCGATGGCTCTTTTGGTCGATTTCATCAGTGGTATATCAGGCGTTCCATCATCATACTTCTTGATGAATATATTGACATTGACAACAGGTGCTTTATTGACATAATCCTTTGACTCCATACCGGTAGTACCCACCACAAAGTGATTGTTTTCTTCTCCGGTTACGGAGTTACCTTCATAACCCACAAGGCCAGTGTTGGCACTTTCTGCCGCTGCGAAGATTATATCTACAATATCAAATTCATCTGCCATATTTAAGCTGCTAAGCGGTTAAACAATAATCGACTGTGTTTCTTGATAAAATCGTCGGCTTTATCTGCTGCACGTGAAAGGACATCTTTATTCTCCATCGCTTCTACGAACACAGCATACTTCATTCCGGCGACACCGATAAGAACATATCCTTTAGGAAAAGATCGTACAAGATCCATCGCCAGCTGTTCCCCTTCGCGCTTTCCTGATTGCTTGTCCGTTCCTTCTTTCTCTGATAATTGAAAGTTTTTTCCGACTATTCTACCATCCTTTACAATGACATAGCCGATCGAAGAACGAAGATTCCCGGTATGATCTATATAATTACCTTCTAACCGTGCAATCTTCACAAACTCCTCTCCCGTTCGTTGCAATAAATTCATTATTACAAACTCGGCCCTTTGCGCTAGTTTATCAAATAACTTCTTTATATCGCTTTTCTTCCAGAGTGGAGTGAGTCCGCTACTTCGCGCCATGTCAGATATAGATTACAGAGTGAGTTTGGAATTGCTCCCATTTTTCAATCTTCTCATCAAGACCAATGCTATTTATTTGAATCCGCGTTACATCGTCAATCTTTTTATGGGTAGTCGAGAACTCTCCTTTAACATGGAACTCTTTTCCCTGATTGTTGATCTTCACTTGATTTCCGCTGTTACTTGGATAGTACTGACCTTTGATCGGAATTTCAAAAGGAGTTCCGCTAACACGCTTACCGTGTTCTAACTTTACACCCTTTTCACCGGATACAATCGCTATGTGTGAATGACGCTTCATATTACCAGAAATCAACTTTAGGTTTATCGCTTAATTTATCGTCTAATCCGTATTCAGAGCAACGCATAGAATACCATGATTTAATTTTCTTTTCCACATCGCCCCAGTCCATGGATAATTTGTTTTCCGTAAAGGATGTGGGACATAACAGCAAATCTGGTATAAACTTTACGATAGCAATGATTACAGGTGTACGATTATCCTTAGTGATATTCTCGTCAACGCCAAAACCACTTTCGAGAGAGATATCCAGAATATCAGCCCCCGACAACTCAATGCCGAAGGTCTGAAATTTCTGTTCTATGTACTCTTGGATTGTCATTACCCGATTCCTAAAGCGGTTTTCAAAGCAGCAGTCTTTTCTTCATCCAAAGCAGCTATATTGGCAATCAGATTTTCATCTTTCATGTTCCATGCAGCTTTTTCACCAATAGCTTTCAACGCTGTGATAACGGCTTTCTTCTCGACATCCTGTCCGAAGATATTAATCTGAGTAGGATCCTCATCATCTACTTTCTCCTCGACCACTTCGACCAACCCACGAGCGGTTAATTCCTCAACACGTGCTTCATCTTTAATTTCGATAACCATACCGACTGAGTATAATTCTTTAGTGAAGATGTCACGAAAAATTCTTATTACTTTAACTTTCATAATTAACCCTCCTCAATTCCATTCATAATAGACAAATTAATATTTACCATCCGGTGCGGATTCGCTATTTGTGGAATCCATTCGGCTGTATATTCAAGATAACGACCATTGTCGTCTCTTACCTGAGAGATTAACATTTCACCTTCCGATCGACTGTACGTACGACCCGGGATCGGATCGACAGCTTCATACGGTGTATGGTAGCGCATGTGACCGATTTTGTCCTGCTGCAACAAGGTGATACGATCATCTGCATATACTTGCTGGTTGATACCTTGTTGATCGAGAACATAATCATCTTTGATCTCGATAGCAGGAAGCCCGATACCTGTAAATACTTGAGAGGCCAACTCGGAAGAGATAAGATTTGCACTGGCCATCATTTCACGTTGTCCTAAGATCATCTTGAATTTATCGCCTAATTCTGGACTACCGATAATATTCTTGGCAAACGTAGCGCGTGTCATGATCATCTTCGTGAAAACACCGTATTGCGCCTTCAACTCATTGAGCTGATTTTGCAAATAAGAAATAAACTTGTCGGCAACAGCTACTTCAGGAGTAATAAACTTGAACGGAAGATCAATATCCAATAAGTCTGCCGTATCGGTATCCTTACGATCGTCTTTGTTCTTGACTGTAGCCTTACCTGTCATGATAAGTGAGCCTACAACTAAGTCCATACGCTTGTGAGCAGCTAGGAGTATCTGGCGGAAATCATCATAGATGAAATCTACAATTTCCTTTAATACTGCATTCTGATCCGCAGGCTTAGCCACATTGTACTTGTCAATCAAGTCCTGCAATTCAGATAGACGGTCGATTGATATTTGATAACGATCACCTAAATAGGCAATTTCACCATATCCTGAACCCATGTTGCGACGTTCACGAACCGTCTTTTCACCAAAGCGGGAATTGATAGAGCCGGCCATTACACCGGTGACAGTACCGATATAGTCTTTGAATACACGGTTAGTCGTTTTCTTGAAGTCAAGATACTGTTGCCAGTAAATTACATCCATGCGTGTTTGTTGCACGCGGTAAATAATCGCCGAAACGATGTTCGGGTCATTAAATAGAGTTTCAATAGTTAACATCATATTCCTTGTCCTCCTTATTCGTTAAATTGAAAATCACTGCCTAGCTTCTCTTTGTCCTTCGCGGAGAAAGGAACAACAAGCTTATCCGGCTCAATTTCCCGTGCTGCCGACAAGAGGGCTATCAGGTTAATACCTTCTTCGACTTTACGGCTCTCATAAAGCGCAGAGTTAGCCACATTCTTTGGTGTTGTACCAGCGACAGCTGTCGCTTCGAAAAGGACATCACCAACCCCAAGATTGGCGCCAAAATCAGTGATCGTTAGCAAGTCATAACCTGCGTCAGATTTATTGATTGCCGATACTGTAGCACCTTTCGTTCCATTACCGATGTGCATACCAGCGTACACGTAAGAGCCTTTCTTTATCTTAAGGCTTGTAGCACCTGACACGTAAGCTTCAGTTACTTTCACGTTGCGAACGACATAGCACTTCTTATTCTTCAGGTTGGCAGCGATAGGAATAAACGAAGGCAGACTGTCTCCGACATTCAAATTTGTCGTGTCGAGTTTGTATGGCCCTCGACGACGAATCCCGGTACTCACGTCATACCGTTCTTCGATAGACGGCTCGGGGGTTAAGTTATACTTAAATCCTGCTGACATAATTTACTTTTTAGATTGTTCTACAATTTCTTTGGTTTGGGCATTGATTGCGGCTGCAATCGATTCACCCTCTTTTTTGATCTCTACTTCAGGGCTTTCAGGAGCTTTCGCATCTTTAAACCCGAGATTATTAAAGACTTGCTTTTTGTCTTTGAAGTATTCGTCCAAATCCGCGTCATCTTTAATGTTGAAATCTTTTGCTAGTTCTTCTGGAATACTGTACTCCTTTGCCTTTGCCAGAATGGCAGCCGTCCGCTCTTCTAATGTGTTTTTTTGATCGAACTTATCTAATCTATCAGAGAGCTTCTTATTCTGATCAATCAAAGCTTTTGCCCACGCTGGAGCATCATCCGGTGTCGACGGTTCAGGATTAGGGCTTGGAGTTGGTTCCGGTTGTTCGATGGTTTTTCCATCCTTAAGGTTATGCTTCTTCTCGTAATTCGCTACTGCTTTGAAAGAAGCATCCCCTGCACGGAAATCACCGTAACTTTGTAGCACGTCCTGAAAACTTACTCCCTCCAAGATGGTAGGTATTTGGTTTTCGTCCGTTTGACCTTCTGCCTTTTTAGTGGCTATCCGGTCTAGTATCTGAGCATCGACACCAACAAACTTTGTTTTCAATGCTTCGAATAGTTTTTGTTTCATACACTTAATTTTAAAATTGAAGTTTTTATCTTAAAATATAAGTGCGAGGGAGTTTTTCGGAGAGACATAAAAAAAGCCGGGCAATACTGCTCGGCTGATATTTTATAATAATGATGGATTATCCTGCTCTTAATCCAATCTCTTTAAACGCACTCAATGTTTCTTCTATACACATCTCAATTTTCTCGAATGTTGGCTCATATAAATAATCTTTACATTTTTCTATTTTCTTTACAAAATCTTTATTCTCTTCATTTTGAGCTATAACTTCTTTTAGGGCTTCAAATAAATAGGTTGAGATCTCACCAACTTTTAAGCCTAATTGGTATTGATCAACTGATCTATTTAAAACAGGAGTAGTCGCACGTTCAAGACCTCTATATAGATCCGCGTCTGCACCATATCTCATCGTTCTACCACATTTAAATACAGCCCTTATCAAATATTCATAACTTAATGCATTCATAGTAATTATTTTTATAATAATAGTGAATTCAAAGTTATTTAAATTAATGAATTATATTGGATTGTTATAAATTTTATTTCAATAAATACTTCTTATTCTCCTTAACAAACCACTGATTCTGATTCGCTTCTTTCTCATTTACAAAGTCAATAGCTGATTGGGGAACTGTTGTAATGATCTTATGTTCCGGTACAACTCCTGTAAGGAGATAGTCAATGTATTCTTCACCCTCTAGCATTTCCGGTACAGATTGGCAAATACAGAAAGGATGCCAAGATGTAAACTTAAAACCTTTCGGATAGACTCCCGCCATAGAGTCGCATATAGGACAAGGTCCATGATTAGATTTGGAACGAAAAACTCTTATCCCAATAACAAAGCCTTGACTCTGCCAGCGATGAAAGTCAGCTTCATGATAGGCATTGTTTGTCTGAGTAACTGCAACACGTAAAGCATTCATATAACTGCTTCTGTATTGTCCCTGCCCTGGGTGATAGTCTCGCATGGGTTTCGACAAGATAAGCTTACCTTCGTCATTCCTTACACGCCTGAACCGTTTATCGGGATCTTTTAGTAGTTGACGTATATCTTGAGAGATCGAAGCAGCCGGACGCCCTGTTGATATACCCGAAGAAAGATAATATTCGAGATTTTCTTTTGCTCCTTCAACGGATTTCCATACGATGTCAGATAAAGTTAAGCCGTCAATCTTTCTTTGCTGAAAAGCATTAAGAGCATCCATATTGCGGGCAAACATTCCTTTCTCCAACTCTTCGTACCGGCTCTTACCGATAATCTCAGGCAAAGCAAGGTCTTTGATGTAGGCCTTTAACAAATCATCATTCTTTAAATTGGATGCTTCCCATGCATCGGTAGTATTATTTTCGATATTGATTAACAGATTATCGTGTAACTCTTCGAGTAAGTTATCTATCTGTTTCTCTAAGGTTGCATTACGTACCCAAACATTGTCCGTATTCTTCTCTGTCCACTTAGTCAATATCAAACCTGATCGACGTGTGAAATCATCAAAAATTCGCTTTACTTGCCCTTGCTGGTTAAGTAATCGTAAAACGTGCTGTTTGTCGTGGAATGAGAGTGAGGACATAAATTTTTTTTATTACTTTTGTATTAGGTGCGTACTTGAGACGTACTAAAGATGAAGGGATGCTTTGACATCCAAAAACAACAAGATATTTTAGTTTTTAACTAGAAATCAATTAAACATGAATATGTTATTACTTTTCATCTTTAATGTGGCTGTAATCGTTGTCGCAAATTTAATATTACGACTATACGATAGGTTTGCATCAAAAAATCGTTAGATCGATCTGGGGGAAACCCCAGTTTTTTTTTCAATAACCTCCTCCCATTGTCATACCAACTTTACTATCACGTTCGGCAGTTCTTTGTTTATCTTCTTCAATCTCTTTGAGCTCTTCGTCCACACGATCTGCATTGCCGGCAAAGAGAATACCCTCTTTTCGTGACCATATACCACCATCGACAGCCGTAACAGCAGTTTGTACCTTATCGTCTATGTTATCGATCATGTACGGTACGATATTCACTTCTATATCGATAGTCTGTGCAGGAGCTGCAAGCCTAGAGTTTTGAGTACCAAGAGCAGATATAAGGAAGTTAACTCGACGTTGCATAAATAGCCCTATTTCTTCGGCATGATTCTCAACGGCCATGTGTGCACCCATGAAAACATAGCGAAAAGCACTACCCGATAATGCATTCCCTGTTCCTTTCAGGTTCTCGAATGATATCTGAGGCGTGTTTGTCATGGAGTAAGCACGAGAGAACAATGTCTCAAGCTCTAACTTGATAGGATCTGCTGCTTGCTGCCATGTGAGATAAGCGGCATCGGCTTTCTCGCCTGTAAGATTAACAACCCTGTTACGAGTGGTCCCGGAAAAGCCTGTTACTTCTCCGAACAGCTTCAAGATAGGAAAGAAATGATAATCGATACAGTCACCGAATGCAGAAAGAAGCTTTTCGATACGGATACGGATCGGTCTAATGACATCACAATAAGCATTCTTTCGATAGGTATATATAACAGGAAGTTTGGGGAAGCCATGGCTTACAACTTCGTCTTGGTTGTTATCCCCAATGATAGATGTACGGATAGAGTCGTTAGTCAATGTCATGAAAACGGTTGTTTCCGTTCCATCCAGATTGGTCTTTTTATATTCGCGGGAGAATGCAACCATGTCACCGGTATCATCAAAAAAAGGATATAGCGTGTCACCACGAAATGGAGACCAGAGAGTCGATTTAAGACGGTATTCGGGTATCGTTTGTCCGAATATAGAAGCGATCTTCCTTTTTAGAATAGCCCAAAAACCGTCGTCTTTAACTGCGTACCAGTATTCGGCAACCTCTTGCTCGGAAAGCCAGGAACGCACAATCTTTTTATTCTGGTATTTGAGTTTATTCTTTCTAATGACCTGCTTCAGTGCAGACAGTAAAGACTTCTCGCCTTCGTCGTCAGTATCGCAGTCGATGGATGGTTCTGTTCCTACTGTAAAAGCCGTTTGAATATTAACGATATCCTGTTCGAGAGGTAAAGCAATACGGTTCGGATCTTTGTATTCCACCTTATCATCAGTACGTGTCATTCTCCCTGTGGTATCGCTTTTAACCTCTTTTCCTTTTTCGACAACAACACGTATCTTGGGATACTTCTCTAAATCCGTAATAATTTCGTGTTTGTTCGGGTTCCAGTCGTTATAAAGCCTCACAACATCAGGAGTCTCGGTTCGTCTGCCTTTCTTGAGGTATTCAATACGTTGTGCCTTATCGGTTAGAGCTAATATTTCCTCGATTGTCATAGGATTTTCTCTTAAAATATAAGAGGAAATACACTTTGTTATTATATTTGCATTCTCTAAATAACTAATGAAAACACTATGGCTAAGTATCTATTCATTATCTTCTTATTAATAGTTGGAGGAACGACCAATATTAGCGGTCAAAAAATTGAAAGTTTGAATAAAGCAGATTCTTCTAAGGAATTAAATGATAGTACATCTGTTATTTATGGTTTGTTTATTCAACGATTAGGTTTTACAAGCGGAGGATTCCCTCAGGAAATTAGATTGCAAAATATTATAACAAATAAAATATATACTTTCAATGTAAAAGGTACAATGAAGTCTGGAAAGGAAAACCCTTTCTGTTATTATATAAAACCTGGAATGTATAAGGTATTCAGTTATTTTTGGACTAAAAGCAAATGGTACGGAGGAGAAATGCATGAAGAGCGTATTTTCAAAAATATTGACACATCTACTAAAGACTATACAAAAGGGGTTAAAAATGGAAGTATAGATCCTGATAAATTAGAACCATATTACCTAGAAATTAGACCAAATTCAGTTTACTATATCGGAACTTGGCATTTTAACACAGGCTTAGTTTCTTTTAGTGATGATAAAACTAATTTAGATCAGCAATTAAAGAAGAAGTATAGTAAAATAAATTTCGATCAAGCTACTACAAAACTTCCGGAGTAATATAAAGAAACAAAAGGCAGCCATAACGATTGCCTTTCTTATTCATCTCGGGGCACTATCTGCTTGTACTTCGCAGAAATAAAAGTTTTCAGTTTGCAACCCGAACACTCTTACTTTCATGCCTCTTTTTCAAATTGGTTTTATTTCTTTATCCTCCTTATAATTGATATCTGGTGTGTTGCTATATTTTTCTACAAGGACAGTCACTTCATTACGTAAGAGATCAAATTCTTTCTTTAGTTCGGTATTCTCTTTTTGCAGCTTTCTTATATTCTCGAAAATATAATTTGCTTCATCAATGTCTGAAAGCATGAATTGATTACTGGGATTATGCAATTGAAGTATAATGTCTGAAAGAAGCCTCTGGTAGTCGTTATTCTGACTAACTAAGTCGGCTATAAATTTGATTGCTTTAAACATAGCTTTCTTCTAATATATAAACCGAAATAAAAAATCCGAACAGAAGTGCTCGGATTAGGAAAATAAAGGTTGTTTTAATATGATTATAGTAACTGTATATTTAGAAGGTTAGATAATTAGTTAGTAGATCCTTTCAATCCAATTCTTATTAACATCAAAATTCCATTGACATTGCCAAACTCTACCATTGATTTTATCTAAGAGAATAAAGTTATACAAGTTTTCTGTTAAGACAACCTCAAACCTTCCATTCACCTGTTCGTCATATTCGCTGATAAGTATATTGGAGTTAACAGCTTTTTGAAATCTTTTATCGGAGTCTAAATGCCATTGTACCTTATAAATTATCCCAGTCCGAGTATCTAATTTTATAAAATTATATGTATTGGGTGTAGGGTACAACTTGTATCTATCGGTTGATTTATTAAAAACCTCACCATCGATTTTTACAATTTTTTCTTTCGCAGGCTCAGTGGAAGTAGAATCAGCTTTCTCTTCTTGTGCAATCAAGGTTGCAGAAATTATAAGTAGTATTAGAAATAATAATGTTCTTTTCATAAAAAAATATTAATAGTTACACAAAGCTAGAAAACAATTATTAACAAAATCTCTTTTTAAAAAATTATTTAGATACTACCAACTAAATATTCCCGACACATCCCTATCACCTTTAATATTTCCGGCTATCGATTCGAAGAACTCAGCTAAGATGGTCATACTATCAGGTGCATCATCATGAGCGTTTCCGCCTTCTTTCTTGTAAGAGGTTAGCCACTTGATAAACCACCAGTAGTCTGATCCTTTTTCATATTCCGTTTCGGCCAAAAAATGACAATGCGCTTTTATCCAACCCGATTTCATAAGGATTCGGGTTTCTTTATTCTTGGTAGTTGGGCGAGCTTCTATAAGACATCTGTTATAGCTGTCATTCTCTTTGACTAATCGCTTGACATCGTTTGCAAATATCTTACCACCGTTATTGGATTCGATACGCATCCGATCGGGAGATATATCGATAATCATTTGAGCCAATCGAGGGCCTGTTATCTCTACGGCATCTTTGGTAAAGAGTATATCGGTAATGAATAGTTGATCTCCGAACACACTTGCAAACGGAGACGAGAAATCGTCGTTCCCTTCATCGGCCACGTCTGTAGCTCCGATCTTCCCATCGGGAACACGTCCTTGTATATCCGCTTTCTTGAATCGTTTGAGTTCCGATTTAGGGAATAGCAGGCCTTTAGCTTCGATAGGTTCTTGCATATATTCAGCCATCCAGATACTGTCTTCTGTTTCGGCTCTGAGCTCGTGATAGTATTCTGTGGTATGCACATCTTCACAGAATGATTTATCGTTTTCATCCAGTGCAGCAATACGAATAATCTCGTCATAATACTTACCCTCTCTTGATTCTTCCAAGCGTCCTAAGACATCGGATGCACTCCAGCGAGTACCGATATCGATAGAACAGCAATTGCCCTCTATACGTGAATCGTGTGTACCTTGTTTCCAGCTCCAAGTCTTCTCATTGTTATTATCGGACAAAGCATCTTCGAGCGATTTATACAAGTCGTCAGTCATGGCAAGCATAGAAGCACCGAAGCCAATAACAGTACCACCGACACCAGCACCAAAGTATGACACTTGTCTTGCGCCTTCAATACTCCAACCATGTACGTTTTGCTTATCACCCTTGAGCCTTATCTCCGGGAATATCTCATTAAACTTGCGAGAGCGAACAATATCACGGGTATCGTAAGAAAGCTTGTTATATAATGGATCGGCACAACAGTTACGCATGACCGATTCTTCAGGGAAGTGTCCGAACATCCAACTTATAAATAGTGACGAAATGTAAGATTTACCTGCACGAGGTGGCATACTCACAGCAAGCCGATAAATCATATTGTTAGAGAAAGCCAGATAAACACGCATAAAAGCTTCAGCGACTTTCTTTAAGAAATGACGCTTAGCAAAGAACGAAGGATCCATATACAAGCAATAAGCCCAGAAATCGCTCCGGGCTTCTCGCTTTCGCAGTATGATGGCCGCTTCCGCTTTTCTTACGAGTATATCTCTGTCACTCAGCTTTGCCATCTATAATCTTTTGCAAGTCTTCGTCTGATAAGTTTTCAAGGTTACTCTTGATGCCAACCTCTCCGGATAGTTTGTTTTCCTGTCGGTTCTTCCAGTTATCAGGATCACGGTTGGTAAGGGTGAATATGATAAGAGTAGGATTAGGCTGATAGTGTTTCTTCGTAACGACATGCTCTTTAACCCGAACAATAGCTTTGCCGTTGTCGTCTTTCTTTCCTGTATCTGCGGTAACAGTTCTTGTTTCATCCACAGAATAACCTTGCACCATCTTTACAAGGGATTTTTTAGCTTCTACAATAAGGAGTTCATCAAATTTATCCTGAGCCCTTTTTATAGCATCTGCAAAGTCTGCATACTTAGCTTGCCATTCGTAGTAAGCACGCTCGGATATTTTAACCATTTCGCATATCTCGGCAACAGTATAACTATCAATACTCATCAATTCACAGATGCGTTCAACAATCTTCTTGTTATACTTTTGATTATACTTTGCCATAGAGTAATCCTTTACCCTAAAATATAAAGAGGAGCTACTTTTTTAAGTAACTCCTCTTACAATATTTATAATCTAATGACTATTGATAAAATCTTTCTATTAATACACCTCCAATTGAAAAACACACTAAAGATGCAATAAAAAACTCTATTACAGAAAAATGTACTCCTTGTTCTAAGACAGCGTCTTTTGGATTTTGGGGATTATAATATACATCAATCGTATCTCCTATCTTATATTTATCAACAAGTTTTTTAGTACTCCCCCAAAAGGAACTCAAAAGATGGTCACCATAATATTTTCTTTTTGAATTATAAACTTTATCAGCAACTGTATATGAATATTCAATCTCAACTCTATATGAAGTTGAATTGCTGTCATTAAATTTATCCAGATAAGCCTTAGATATCTGTCCTTTTGTTTTACACCATTTTATACTATCCTTTGATTTCTTATAAAAATTGATGGACAATAGAAGTAATACAATCCCTGAAGTAATAAAGAATAAACATCCTAATAGAGTTTCCATATTCTGTTGTTTAACATTTAAACTTAAATTACCCCTCCATCTTTGCCATTGATTCGGCCATATCGATACAATTCTCTAATTCATTCACTACGGCTTTCAGTTCAATGTATTTTCGTTTATCAACAGACCCTGCAACACCCTCGCTATTGATGTATTTTTCTATTTCCGCCAACTGCTCTTTTTTTCGTGCTAATCTCTTTTCGAGTACTTCTTTATATATCATAAATGCAGATATTTTCATGACGGATTTATTTATTTTCCGTCAAAGTTATGTAATCTTATTTTCTAATTAACTTATTCTTTCCGTAAAATTTTGTAAAATCAACACGGTGATGTGGACGACCATATCTTATTACCAACTCTACTTTATCAGGATAAACTGACTTCAATAACCGGCTTTTAGCTTCTGTTCCGTTTCGATATATCTCATCCGTATTTCCTCCTTTCATTTTCTGGGTAGTCATCTTTTCACAGAGGTATGTCTGAAAAAGTATCGTACAATAACCTCTTTCGAGCATATCCATAGATAAAATAACATCTTCATTATATCTTCCACGCCATTTGAAAGGACTGTTAGTTTTTATCAGGTTGCATGAAAATATACGTGTGTTTATTACAAGCGGTTTATGCTTCTGTTTTCTTGGAACAAACATAGCATATTGCATTCCGGCCATTGTAACATTCGAATAGTTTTCCACAAATCGTTCAACACATGCAAAAGTGTCAAATTTTGCATTCAGTTTAGTGTTGTCGTTATATACGAAAAATCGCTTTATATTATCGTCAATAATCCAATGCCAAGGAGCTCCTTCTTTCTTTGCAGTATACCAACCGAAGTTACGAGCTGCGCCACTGCCAACACGTATGTCCTCTTCGTATGGGATGTTATCGCATGTTTCATATTTACGCTTAAACTCCATATCGAGAATAAGAAGCTTTTCTTTAGGGAGAACTTTTCTATATAGCTCATATTCTTGAGGTTCTACAATTACGCGATAACGATCTACACCCATTGCATCAAGAGCATGCCAGGTCAGACCATTATCCCAACGCCCTTTTGAAGGGATAAAAATTGGAATATTACTTTGGCTGCTCATAAATTTCAATAATATCTTCTTTTACTTGTGCCGGATAGAATATACTTTTGGTCTTTTCTGTAAGATTCTGATTTATTAGTTTTGCAAACTTAGCGAAGTCCTCTTCATTTTTGAAACTAACAATGATTTGCTTCCATGCCGAAATATCTTTATTTGCAAATTTAAATTCACCTAAATCTTCGAATTCTTTATTGGGATCATTACTTCCTTGTATAAATACGTCACCTGTTTCAATACTGAATTCCCAAGCATCAATATCCTCTTCTGTAAAATCTTCCAATATCGCTTCAACGTCAAAGACCGATGTGTCACTCGTATAATTATCTGCAAGAGCCAACGCTTTGCGTCTTGCATCCTCTGTCTTGAGGTCTGTTCTTTTGATTGCTATTAGTTCAGTACCGTCTGATTCAATAATACGAACTTTCAAACCTAATTCTTGTGCCTGTTCATACACTCCGTTACCGGCAATGATGCAATCTTCTTTATCAATAAGTATCGAACGCCCAGCTCCACAATCGACAAGACTCTTTTGTATAAGTCTTTTATTTTTCTCTCCGTGTATACGGTAATTCTTAGGATCAAATTTTAATTCAGACATGCCTTTTATCGGTAAAATATAAAAGGCAGAGGTTTATTATAGTTTTACCACCTGTTCTTTTCCTGTTAATGCAATTTGTAATTCGAAGTTAATAATGTTAGACAATCTTTCTATTTCAATAGCATTTATTCTCAATATCATTTTTGCATCTTCGACAGATAAACGACCTTCATTCATCATATCAATAACCTTTCCATTTCTTTCATGGAAAGCATCTTTTCTTTTTTCTAAACTCAGTATTTTGTCATTCATAACTAATTAATTACTACATAAATATACGAAAAACAATTCAAAATAACTCTCTATTATTCAACTTGTTTTTAATTAATTCGAGAACTCCATTGTAAATATCATACAGGTCTTTCTTGTCCTCAGTACCTTCCCATTCCGAGAAGCTGTTACCCTCGAAAAACTTCCAAGAAAACACTCGCTTTGCTCTCCTTGATAATTGCAGACTATTGAATATACTTCTTACTTGTTGCATCTTCAGCAGTATATCTCCTGATCTGTCCTGTTCCGCATCTTCTTCATCGATCAGATCTATACGTTGAAAGTCAACATTTGCATCTACCGGTAATGATCGGTATTTATGCTGATATGGTGATGTCGGAGACTGAATGTTTAATTTTATCATCTGCAGGACAAAGAAATCGAGTTCCCTGTATTGTCCCTTCTTGCTTTCGTACAATTGCAGGATATAAGGCTCATTGGTCCCGCATTTCTCTATAAGCATCGCCAAGACTTCATTCAATACATCGACAGCCTCTTCATTCATCCCATGATGTGAGCAATGGTATACTGCATAATCGAGCCAACGATCGTATCTTTGTGAAATGTATGTGTTTATTATTTCATTTGCCATCGGCCAATTCCAATTTAAAAGGGTAAAGGATTACTTTGTTTTATCACACTTGTAGATTTAGTCGGGATATCGCTTTCGTAGACATCGATAAAATGAGTCGTCTCTTTGTCGAACTTGCAAAGCATCTTCAATAATCCTATATTTCGACCTTTTGCAACATCAATCAAAGCATATCCTTCAGTCTCCTTATCTTTGTATGGGTCAGGGAATGATCTTAAATATATTTCGGGCCTGTATACAAAAATTACGACATCGGCAGCCTCAGCTATTTGTCCGCTATCCCGAAGTCGGTTTAATGATGGAACCGGGTTTTGGCTATCCCTGTTCAGCTGTGATAAGGCAATAATCCATATATCCAGTTCTTTGGCCAAATTCTTCAATCGTCTTGCCACATCAGCCATTTGCTGTTCTTTATTACTACCTTTCATGTTCACACTAAGGATCTGCAAATAGTCGATTACAACACCGTCAATTTGGTATTTTGAAACCATTGCCCGAATAGAATTTATTATCGTATCAATGTTTGAGGTACTTCTATCGTCGAATAAAATGGATGAATTATATAATCCGTTTATTGATTTATCGAGCCGCTCAAACTGCCAATCATCCAAAGGGCTATAGAGAATTTGACTTGATGAGATACCGCTTTCCATGGACATTAACCGTGCAGCCAATTGCTCTTTTTTCATTTCCAAAGAATAAACTGACACTTTTGTCCCATGCTTTACGGTATTATTCAATATGGATAAAGCCAAAGATGTTTTTCCTTGTGATGTTTCTGCGGCAATAATAATCAAATCCGATTTTTGTAGACCTCCGGTCTTTTTGTCTATCTTCTGAAAACCGGTTGGCGATCCGGTCAAAACAGTCTTTGATGATTTATTATCTTCAACTATTTTGTAAACAGACTTAACTGCATCTTTTATCGATGAAATATTATTTTCTGAAAATGAATAGATATTCTCTAAAAACTGACCCGCATAAGAAGAAATGTCTAAAATATCATCACGCTCTGATTGCCCTTTTGATTGAAGATAAATTCCAAGGTCAATAAACTTTCTTCTGGTTGAAAGGTCATTTAACCGACAAGTATGTGAGTAAAGATTTGTCATGGAGGAATAATCACAGACTTTCATTAATTCTACAACTTTTAATTCTGAATATTTTTTTCGGTACTCTTGAGCAATGATGACAGCATCCGGTTGCTCTCCCTTTAATTCTACCTCTTTGAAAATTTGAAATAGCTTCTTATTGAAATCGTTGTAAAAACAGTCCTCATTAACGATGTCTCGGATCTCATTATATCCGGAAGCATTCGATATGATTGTTCCCAGAACTATATTCTCCAGATCTATGTCGTGTGGATAATTCATTGCTTTTGTTTATAAACTTTATTTCGCTCTATGGCACTTGCTAATGTTGATTTCCAGTCAATATTGACAGACTTTGATTTCTTCTTGTGAATCCAACCAGCTTCTAATGCCCAAAATTGTACACAAGCTTTTTCTAGTGATAAGCCAATATCAAGGTTCGGATGGTAGCGTTCTTGCTGCTCTATCCATTCCTTATCGTATATCAACTTTTGATATGCTTCTCTCAGATCTTCTTTGTAGACCTCAAAAGAATCTCTCCATGTTTTTTTAGGTTCGCTCTCATCAATCCCCTTGGGGGATATAGGGGGAATAACATTATTATCAGTATTTACTATATTAGATTTTGTTTCCGTACTGTTTCCTTGTTGTTTCCTTTGCTGTTTCCTATTTTCAGATATTGAATTATAATCTTCGTATTTACAGATAGTTATAATGCTTTGACCTGTTTCTTTCACTGTTTCCTTGACAATCATTTTATCATTTATCAATAATTCAAAGTACCCCAGAACCTTTTTGGGAGACCATTTCCAAGCCTTAGCAAAGAATCTGATAGAGGCATAAACTTGCCCTCTTTTGACTTCTATCACCTTATTGCCATCATACAGCTTCGTGTCCTCAAATCTTGCCTCTTTGATCAGATAGAGCCAAGCCTCGAACCTCGAATATTCCCGCTCTTCGCACCAAAGCCGGTGCTCAAATAGTCGGCGGCTAATAGGTATAAAATTTGCCAATATTTCTTTCTTTGCCATTATTAAGATAATTCTTCCAAATGTTCTTGCAGGTACTTAATCAAGTTCTTAGTGTCTTTTCGATCCAATGTAACACTCCTCCATGACTGTTCGTCCATATCTAGACCTGTCCGCACTACTAATACTCCTTCTTGATTTGGCGGTGTTACCTCCAAAATGTTTTCACCATCATTTATCTTCAATATTGTTGCCATATCTATATCTTATTTAAAATCTAATTCGGTTTGTTTTCTCTTATCCAGTTCTGTCTGGTATTCTCTCATAGCTTCACGGGTGAATGTCTCATTTTTCATTAATCCGAAAGGAAGAATACCGCATAATCTTGCTTCGCATCGGATAATACCGGATTTAAGCTGCTGCTGTGACATCTCTTTTAGTTCCATTCTTTTTCGGTTTAAGACGTTCTTTAATTTGTCTCATGTTTTTATTCATAAGAGTGAGAATCCGATCATGGTACTCGCTCAGCCCGTTTCGTTGGCCTCGACACTGAACTATTTTCATATTCTTTATATCAATCTCTATAGTTTCAAGTATAGATTCGTTAATGCGTGCCGATAGGATCAGGCAATCAGCTTTTTTGAAGTATTCGTTGGTATAGACACAGTGATGTAAAGTATCACCCTCTTGTTTGAAGTCTTCGATACTTTGTAGAGGAATAATTTGTATAAGGCTATCACTGATCTGTATGTCCAAGAATGGCTGAATAAATTTTTGATATTTTACAGCTAAGCCTTCAAGTTCTTTTTTCTTCTTTTCGAGCCTATCTCGTTTTTGTCTTTCGACTAATATCTGATATTCTCTATTTAAGTTCTTGGGATATGAAAAGCCCGCTTCTTGAAATTCTCCGAAATACTTTAAAATACGGATATAGTCTCGCTTCATTTCTTCTATCCTCATTACTTCACGCTTGCGCTTCATATAGATATCATGTTCTTTCTTTAAATCTTTAGGACATACATAATGAGCATTATTTAAATCTTTTTTGAAGTATCGTAAAAGATCAAGGTAATCGAACCATATTTTCACATCTTTGATTTTATACTTATTTCTCAAGCATATTTTAACCGACGGCCAATAATTATAAATTTCATGTTTAAGACTATAATCACAATAGCAACCTAACAAATCATATCGTTTTGCTTTCAATAAAGTTTCAGCCTTTGGGTTCTCTGGTACAATCTTTATTGCTTCCAGAAAAGTAAGCCCTTCTAAATTTTTATTGATACCATACTTTAGATACTCAGTCTTAAATATTGAATCAGGATGATATTTTTGAGGATATATATCATATTTTCGTTCATCTTTTTTATTCTGAATCTCCATATAACCACCCCATGAATCACAATACCAATTGACAGTATGTCTGCGAGCAATAACTTCCCTCTTGCCATTAGATAATATCCAATGTTGCAGTATTTCGGATATATAATACTTTGTAGATACCCCCGATTTATGATAAGATCGCAACTCAAAATTTCGGATCACCTGAAACTCACCATATATCTCGGCAGAAGCAATGTAAGTTCGTTGCTCGGCGGTCCGTTTCCTCGTCTGCTCTACCTTCAACTTAGTATGACAGTGAGGGCAAACGGCGTGCTTGCGGCTTACAAGATCGGGGGAGAATGCCTCCCCACAATCCATACAAATAACTCTTGTCTTGGTAGCGAATCCTTTATGCTCTAATATATCTTTCTTGGCCCAAGAGAGTATATAGTTTTCTATATCGAATAGATGCTTACTGTTTTCAAGTACCTCAAATTGAAGCTTTGTACGTGGTTTCATAACTGCACCCCCTCTCTGTTACACAAAGTGTAATCATAAACCCATACCCAAGGGTTATTATCCCAAGTGTCTTTGCCATCAATGGAATTGATAAGATCTTTATATGCTTCTTTAGCTGTTAGGTACTTCTTTATTTTTCCTTTATAATTTCCTTTTGAGTGAAATAAACCATTGTAATAGAAAGAAGATGTTTCACCAAACCAGTTTCCCTCTTTGAGACAATCTTCATCAGAAATATTTTGTAACCTTTCGGCACGAACAGCAGTGACCTTGATAAAATGACGTGCGGCTGATGCAGGCATAAAAAGTTTATTTTTCCATTGCCATTTAGGCATAACACAACCTTCGAGAAAGAATGTAGGCTCATACCTATATTCAATTTGTTTTGATTCAAGGATGAAGTATGGTTCTTTCAGATATAGAATTTCACCAACATTGTAGCGAGGTTTAAGAGTTACCTTTAAATTATCTATTCCGCCAACCTTATGATATATTCCAAAGAATCCATTAGCAAAAGGCTTGATTATTTCATTTTCCAAAGGTTGATTTACAATAATCCTTCTTGTCTCAGTCTTTGTCTTTTTGACCGTCTTGTCATGCAACGGCTCTATAAAGCATATTCCCTTCATAATCCAAACAAGCTATATTGTCCAACATCATCTTTCTTCTTAGGCTTGAGCTTCGCTTTGGTAGCTTCTTTCTTTACCTCTGATTTAGAAGCAGAAGTCATCACCTCTGATCGAACATTCGAAGTCTTTTCGACTATTATATCGTCCTCGTCATAATAGTGTACCGCCCATCCGAAAACCTCTTCATGGGATATGACAGCACAACCACCACTTTGTACTTTTTTTGCTCTGCCGGTTATATAGCTGCAGCAGTCTTTGATATTCTTGTTTTCTTTTGCATACGTTACAGCAAAGAGAGAATCTTCTGATGCACGCTTATCTAAGTATGCTTTGATTGTATCTTGAAATGAATTATTCGCACTCATAAGTCTAATTTTAATTGTTGATGTTCTTCTTTTGCAGCACCATAACAAGCCCTACCAATCATACCTTTAGATGGTGTTAAAATAGGATTGTAAGTACATGGTAAACCTTGGTAATTACACCAGGCTTCTTTTTCGTTCAAATGAATGCATCCGATACATTCAGAAGTATCAGACCAACGCTTCGCCATTGGTTTGTTAAATGACATTATCTTATTCCAGCGAGCTTTTCTATCTTCTTCGGTATAATCTTTTGGATGTTTACCTAAGATTTGTACAAAAGAGTTATACAAACATATTTCTTCGAAAGGAATTGGATATTTTTCCCTCAATTCGCTTATTTCCAGATCTGTCATGACTTCTTATCAAATTCATTCATAATCGTCCATAACTTCTTGTAGAACTTCTCGCTTGGTTTCTTACCTTCGATTGATTCACCAAGGGCGACAAAGAACTCGCCGTTATGTTCCATATTATTAAAATCAACTGCAAACTTTGCGATCGCTTTTGCTTGAGTTGTATCGAGTTCATCCAATCCGGATAAATCACGTTGATTCGATTCCAATATTTCGAGAGCTTTTTCAAGTCCTTGCTTGGCTCCGGCATTCTCTTCCTTTTTGATATTATCGAGTTTCAGGATGAGCTTTATCCTTCTTATTAAATCGGGCTTCGTCATAGCTTAGTTGTTTAGCATCATTGGCATTAATAAATATGTCAGCTTATCCTCTGATTCTTCATCAACAGGTGTAATAAGTGAAGCCCGGCTTGGGTCTGAAAACGACATTTGAAGATCAGATGAAGGAATAGCAGAGATCAGTTCTGTAAGAAAGTGACCTTTGAATCCTATCGCCATTGCTGTTCCTGTATATCCACAAGCAACGGTTTCATCAGCAGCTGTAGAAAAGTCGATATCTTGAGCTGATAGTTTGATCAGATCTTTCGATAGTTCGAGTTTAACCAAACTACTGGCTTGATTAGCAAATACAGATACCCGCTTGATGGCTCCGTTAAGGTCTGCTTTACCAATAGATAAAATTTTATCATTATTCTGCGGGAGAACAGAACGATAATTAGGATAGTTACCTTCTTGTAAGGTCGCAATTATACTCTCCGATCCATATTCTAGTCGCACTGAATTATTATTGACGAATATGTTTATTAATTCATCGGATGGCTTAATTAAGCCTTTTAAAATGGTTGCGATTTTAAGAGGAAGGGCAAAGCTTATTTGCTCTGTCATTGATTCGTCCCGAAGTTCTAACAAAGCAAGCTTATGACCGTCGGAAGCTACAAAGCTGATTTGTCCTTCTACAATATCCAGATAAACTGATGTCATTATCGGACGAAGATCATCGGTAGATGCACAGAAGATCGTTTTTTCAATACCATTTAGTAAGATCTTAGAAGGTATTGAAATTCTTGTTGCATTGGCAACATCTTTTTCTTTGGGAAATTCTTGTGGTGATAGCCCGGCGAGTTCAAACTTACCGCCTTTGTACTTGACAGTGATAGCTAACTTTTCATCAATGGCAATTGTGATAGGCTGTTCCGGTAATGTCTTTAGGGCCTCAATCAATAACTTTGGTTCAACACAGATGGAAACATCGTTGTCGATTAATATTCCTTCGATTGATGTATTTATTCGGCCGCTATGATCGGCTGCCGAAATCTTAACCTTTCCTTCTCGGATATCCAAGAGGATATTATCCATGATCGGAAGAGTGTTCTTTGGTGAGATAATTTTACTTACCGACTGTAGCCGGCTTAATAATTCTGATTTTGAAAATGTAATTGTTGTCATAGTGCCTTTTGATTTTGAAGGCTACCTGACAAAGTGTTGTAGAGGTTTTTAAAAGAAAGTATGAGGTAGGTATATAAACACAAAAAAGCCAAATCTCATACTTTCGTATAAAATTCGACTCAAACATTCGATGCAAATATATTCAAAAAAATTTTATATATGCAAATTAATTATGGATTATTTTTTGAATTTATTTTGAAGAGAGACAAAAGGCTAAGTTTTGTAAGTGATTCTGTAAGTACCTAAAAAGATAAGCGTGTAAACCATTGATTTACACGCTTATTCACTTTATAAAAGTGACCACGGCAGGATTCAAACCTGCAACCTTCTGATCCGTAGTCAGATGCTCTATTCAGTTGAGCTACGTAGCCGTTTTCCTTAAATGCGATGCAAAGGTAAAATAGTTTTGTTTATTATGCAAATATATTCTAAAGTATTTTCTCCTCAAAAGTGATTATTGAAGCCAAAAGTAAGCTATAATATTGTTTTAAAGATGCTTATAAAAACAAAATAAAATGCATAAAATACTTCGCTCAGCATTTACGATAAGTACATCTTAATACGCACTCTCAAACTGATCAAGAAAACGTTGATCATTCTCGGAGAACATACGAAGATCCTTAACTCTATATTTAAGATTTGTAATACGCTCCACTCCCATTCCGAGAGCATATCCCGTATACACTTTACTATCTATACCACAATTTTCCAACACATTCGGGTCTACCATACCACAGCCTAATATCTCTACCCAACCTGTGTGTTTGCAGAATGGGCAACCTTTTCCGCCACAGATATTACATGAAATATCCATCTCTGCGCTAGGCTCTGTGAAAGGAAAATATGAAGGACGTAAACGTATCTTGGTATCTGCACCAAACAACTCTTTCGCAACGAATAACAAAGCTTGTTTTAGATCAGCAAAAGATACATTCTTATCTATATACAATGCCTCAACCTGATGAAAGAAACAGTGCGCACGATACGAAATAGCTTCGTTACGATACACCCGACCGGGACAAATAATGCGTATCGGTGGTTGTTGCTTCTCCATCACTCGGGTCTGAACAGAAGAGGTGTGTGTACGCAATACAATTTCAGGGCTTCGTGCAATAAAGAACGTATCCTGCATATCACGAGCCGGATGATCTTCGGCAAAGTTAAGAGAAGAGAAAACATGCCAGTCATCCTCTATCTCAGGACCTTCGGCTATAGAAAAGCCTAAACGGCGGAAGATATCACAAATTTCTTTCCTTACAATTGATAGCGGATGGCGAGTACCAAGCTCGATAGGCGCAGCAGTGCGAGTAAGGTCGATTGTCTCATCCACAGTCTGAGAATTTTCTAAAGATTCTTTCAACTGATTTATTCGCTCCTGAGCCTTCTCCTTTAGTTCATTCAGTTTTATACCTACCTCCCGTTTCTGTTCTGCAGCCACAGTGCGAAAATCGTTCATCAAAGCCGATACTTCGCCTTTCTTACTAAGATACTTGATACGCAAAACTTCTATCTCATCTGCTTTAGAAGCTTTCAGTCCCTCAATTTCTGCCAACAGCTTATTTATTCTATCAATCATAAATCTCAATTATGAATTATACTTTTATAAGTTTTTCACTTTGGAATACAAAAATACACTTTTCTTTTTATTATCAATCATTTTAACACAGAAGCCATCTCAACTTTTAGTTATATCTACACAACTAGAGTTTCACAATCTCATGTATCCGTTAAATCCAAAAAGGTTACAATTTCCAACAAAATCAGACAAAACATAAATAACAATATATCAAACATGTAAATATCAAAAAGTAACAAAAGTAACAGTTATACGTAATATTATAAATTGTCACTTTAATTCATTTATAAACAATAACAAACATCTTAATATTAGATAATTTAGCCTGTAAGAAATAAAACAAATAGGAAATCTTGAATATTAAATTATATTTGTCATAGATTAAACTATAGATCACAAAAATGAAGCTTATATACACTTTTATCATATCCACTCTTTTATGTGTTCCTCACAATCTGCATGCTCAGTCGGATACAAACCGTATACAAAAACATCTTACAGCTATTACCAAAACAGATGGCTTTCGTAACTTTGAGGATACTACAACACTCAACAAGGTGGCAGACTATATATTCACAGAATTTAGCCAATATGCGGATACAACATACTATCAAACGTACTCAGTAGACAATGTTAATTATAAGAATATTATTTGTCGATTTGGCACAAAACAACAAAAAGCGTTAGTTGTAATCGGAGCTCACTACGATGTTTGCGGGGAACAAGAAGGTGCCGACGATAATGCATCAGGCGTAACGGCTATACTGGAATTGGCTCGGTTATTTAGCCAATCAAACTTAACTCGCCCGATAGAACTGGTTGCGTATACCCTCGAAGAACCACCCTTCTTCGGTACTCAATCTATGGGTAGTTACATCCATGCCAGCGAACTAAAAAAATCAAATACTCCCGTGTATGGGATGGTGGCTGTAGAAATGATCGGATTTTTCAATGACGCTGAAGATTCACAGAGTTATCCTTTTGCTCCGATGAAGCTTTTTTATGGTAATAAGGGTGACTTTATACTCTTAACGAAGAAAATAGGACATGGGCAATTTGTAAAAGATTTCTCCAAACAATTTTACAATGCAAAAACGATTAAAACTAAAAGTCTGACAAGTCCCGGAATGATAAAAGGAGTAGATTTTTCAGATCATCGCAATTATTGGGCACTCGGCTTTGATGCCATGATGATTACTAATAGTGCATTTTATCGCAATTACAATTATCATAAACCGGGAGACAAAATGGATCGTCTGGATTTTAAACGAATGGCAGGAGTTATTGACGCCATTTACTATGCGATTATCAACATCGACAAATCTACATCTGTGAAAAAGAAAAAATAATCATTGATACGATGACTATAATATGGATAATACCCAAATTCAATTAAGAAGAAAAAATAGTGGAAAATTTACCCGTGCAGACATAGATAGGCACGAATATAAAAATGTACTAGAGACATCGATTAGAAGTAGTTATGCGAACTCTTTATAGTCTCTACAGGAGAAGTACCAGTAAAAAAGAACAACAAAACAATCTCATATGATAAAATTTTGTAATTTGATATATTTCAATCTTTATAAATTAGGGTTATTAATAAATGAGATGTCGGTTTATCCGATAAATAATTTTTTATTTAAAAACAACAAAAAAGGAGAAGAAGTCATTAAAGCAGTAAAAGAGGTTTCGGAAAATAAAAAGAATGGAATAAAGATAACTCTTGCTGGTATGCATTTTTATGCTCTAGTATATCTATTTATATTGGGTTCCATAAATTCTGTTTTAATTTGTTTGCAAGAAGTTAATATTGCAAAAAATATAAACGATGATTATTTACTCTTGTTGTTAGGTGTTCCTTCATATATTTTTGCTTATTTCCTGATAGACTACAAAGATAGATATTTAGATTATTTTAAATATTTTGAGATGTTTACAACTAAAAAGAAACGGATATGGGCATTTATAAGTCTTCTAACAGTTATCTTTTTATGGATTTGGGGATTCGGTAGCTTGATCCTCAGATTAATTTTGAATAATAATTAAATAAAATAACGCATCGTCCCTTCTAATTTGCAATCCAATGATTAAAATCCTTACAAACTAGTCATGCCGATGTTGTTATTGATAGTATTACTATCGCAATATGAAGAATTAAGATTCAGTTGCCGTAAATATATACTAGTCCGATTTCGGAAAATCTAAATTTCTTTTATCAAAAGGATACCACTCAGAATAGTACTAATTGCATCAGCTTTTTTTACCACCATCAGATGATCCCCACCTTTTACAGGGAATGCATTTCGTATATGTTCATAAGAGAAAATCTGATCTTCAGTTCCGTGTATATGATAAAGATGTTTACATTTATTTTCGGGTATCCAGCCTACAATTTGCTCAATGGCCCACTTAATATAAACAGGATCAACAAAGGTCATTACTTCAGCCAGCTCTGATGTTGGTACATTGTAAACAAAACGGTTGAAAAGATCGGTTATAAGCTCTGTTGAAGCATACACACGCATCGGAATGCGGTCTGCCACATTTGTTCTTTTAGCTGCACGAAATAGCATTGGAATCTCTTCTTCTCTTTTAAAAGACGAAATAAGTATTGTTTTTATTGGAGATAAAAAATGACTCATCACCTGAACTATAACGCCACCAAAAGAATATCCTATCAGTATATACGGTCTGGAGATATCAATCTCTTTTGCCATAATAGAAGCATATTCCTGCAATGTCTGTCCAGGAATGGGAACATGCCATTCAATATATTTTTTCTTATATCCCTCCGGTAATACGATTTTATCAAATACACTACAATTATAGCACATCCCTGAAATAAAATAGACATTAATATCCTTTTTCCAAAGCTTTTTTACTCGCTTCAAAACTTCGAAAATTCGATATATGCCTGTCCTTTTCTTCCTGTCCATGATTTTATATTAGCGAATGGATATATAAAGATAACATTTTATTAACTAAAGATATAATATGCTTCTCTAGCTTTTTTGAAGCCTTCTACACTCCTTATTCTATATAATATCATCTGCTGCTATGCCAACGATAGGAAGCACCTCTTGAAAGAGCAACAATAGTTTCTATCAAATATCTATATCCTGAAACAACTTTTTTTGTAAAAAAACATTCTCTCGTGTAAAATAATTTTACAATCCACACAACAATCAAAATCAATTAATACTATATATATCAATAACTTATAAATATGGCACAACTTTAGATATATATAAGTTAAAATCACATTATGAAACATACTCTTATTCTCATTTTTATTCTGTTGGCTATAAAAGGTACATCTCAAGAAAAAAGATGGACGCTACAGGAATGCATGATATATGCAATAGAAAATAGCCCAAAGAAAAATAAGCAAGAAGCACAAAACAGTATTTACAAGCAAAACTATCTTGAAGCCATAGGGCGTTTACTTCCCTCATTAAGTGCAAACACTAACGCTTATTTCAATTTTGGTCGAGGACTCGATTCCGAAACAAATACATATACGGATGTCAATTCATTTAGCAACAACTATAGTCTGTATACATCGCTCATTTTGTTTGATGGCCTAGCCAATATAAATAAAATTAAGATGCAGAAAATGAATCAACTCATGGGAAAACAACAATTGCAAGACACCAACGACGTGATCGCTTATGAAACAATGGAAGCATTTTTTAATGTACTCTATTACAAAGAATCGGTAAAATTAGCCCAACAGCAATTAGACGAAAGCACAGCAAATCTTAAGCAAACTCAGCGAATGGAAGAGCTGGGGGTGAAAGGTTTTCCAGATGTAGCAGAAATGCAGGCTAAAGAAGCAGCTGACAATTATAATTTGACCCGTCAGAAAAACCTGTTTACAATAGGAGTTATAAAACTGAAAGAGAAGATGAATTTTCCTATCGATGAAGACCTATTAATAGAAGATTATACTGCTGACAATATAATATCCAAGTCGGAAGAAACAGCATTGGAAATATATAATCGTTCTCTGACTTTTCTACCCAAAGCCTTGGCAGCACAATCTACCCTTACGGCACAAGAGCTATCATATAAAGCAGCTAAAGGGAGCTACTTCCCTACTCTATCTGTTGATGCCGGTTTTTCTACAAACTTTTCACGATTTATGGATGGAAGTGAATATTCTCCCTTCAAAGACCAGATTAGAGACAAAAGAGGACATTATATAGGTATTAGCCTTTCCATCCCTATTTTCAGTGGATTTTCTCGCTCGGCTCAGGTAAAACGCAGTAAGCAACAAGTAATAATAGCGCGCAACGAAAAAGATGAAACTCTACGGACTATATACAGTGAAATAGAACAAGCCGTTGCGGACATGAACGGACAAGTAGATGAATATTACCAAGCAAAAAAGCAAACAGATGCGATGAGTGTTGCTCAACAAGCAAACCTGAGAAAATATAACGAGGGACTGATCAGCCCTTTAGAGCTTCACACCAGTTCGAACCGTGTATTCCAAGCAAAGACAGAGGAGCTGAATGCAAAACTTAAATATTACCTGAAACGAAAGTTGGTAAACTACTATAAAGGACAATCATATATAACAGAATAAAAAGAGAAAACATGGATACTAGATTAGAGAAAAAGAAGGGTTTAAAGAAAAAACATATACCATACATCGTTCTAGGAACCTTCCTAATAGCAGCTTTGTGCTGGTTGATATTTGGTAATCATAGTTCGAAACTGAATATTGACAAAAATAAGGTAACTATACAAACCGTATCGAAGGGCGAATTCAACGATTATACCCGCATAAACGGACAGGTTCAACCTATCAATACCATACAGCTAAGTGCGATCGAGGGCGGAATGGTTGCCGAAAAGCTGGTAGAAGAAGGCTCAATGGTTCATCAAGGGCAAGTTGTTGTACGACTTACAAACCCGATGCTTAATCTAAGCATACTCGACAGTGAAGCACAATTGGCAGAAAAACAGAACTTCCTTCGCAATACACAGGTTTCGATGGAACAGGAAAAATTGAACCTCAAAAAAGAAAAATTGCAATTGGATATGGATGTTCAAAGGAAGAAAAGAAAATATGAACAGTATAAGAAACTATATTCTGAAAACCTGACATCTAAAGAAGAATATTTACAGGCAAAGGAAGATTATGAATTTGCCGTAAATGGAACAAATCTGGTAATGGAACGCCAAAAACAAGATTCTATATACAGAGGAATACAAATAGCCCAGATGGAGGAAAGCCTTCATAATATTCGTCAAAACCTTGTGTTAGTACGCCAAAGGGTAGATAATCTGAATGTAAAGGCACCGGTAGAAGGTCAACTCGGACTATTGGAGGTAGAGATCGGACAGTCTATAAACAGCGGTAGCCGTGTAGGACAGATCAGTGTATTATCAGACTATAAAATAGAGGCTCTGATCGACGAACATTATATCGACAGGGTAAAACTTGGCTTGGAAGCCACATTCGAGCGACAAAATAAAACATATAACCTTCAAGTACGAAAAGTTTATCCCGAAGTAAGAGATAAATCTTTCAAAACAGATTTTATATTTGTAGGCGAACGTCCCGATAATATCCGTACAGGTCAAACATATTATATAAACTTACAGCTAGGTCAACCAATCGAAGCCGTACTTATACCACGTGGCACTTTCTATCAGGCTACAGGAGGCAGATGGATATTTGTAGTTACACCGGACGGCAGCAAAGCAGTAAGAAGGAATATCACAATAGGACGTCAAAATCCGACACACTATGAAGTAACAAGCGGATTAGAACCGGGAGAGAAAGTTATAACCTCGTCGTATGATTCTTATGGCGAAGTACAGGAACTATCACTAAAATAAAACATTATGAATATACTTAGGGCATATAAACGTACTCGTTTCTTTTTATGGGTAAACATTGCCGGATTAGCAATAGGACTCACCTCTGCCATTATGCTTATTCTGTTTGTAACCAACGAACTAAGTTATGACAAACATATAAAGGATTGCGACCGTATAGTCAGTCTCAATACAGTGATGATAAAAAATGGAAGTCCGGATGAAATACCAATTGCAACAAGAAAAGCATTGACCGAAATTCCTCTAAAAGTACCGGGGATAGAATCGGCTACTCAGATTTACAATATTAAAGAGATTGATTTCAAACACGAAAATGATGATTACATTAGTGTTCCGGCTCTTATGACCGAGTCTAGCTTTTGTGATGTCTTTAGTCTCCAATTTATAGAGGGGAGCAAAGATGTACTAAATGTTCCTATGTCGGTAATAATATCCGAAAAGTATGCAAATCTCATTTTCGGAAATGCAACGAATGCGATGCGCAATACAATAACAGCTGGTGACGAAACATATACCATTGGCGGTGTAGTAAAAGACTTACCACTGAATACTCATTTTCATTTTGAGGTTCTTGTAGCAATGGATAACGATACCAAAAGCTATCAATCGATAGAATTCTTTACTTTTTATAAAATAAAAGAAGGCGTTCCTTTGAACGCAGCACGAGCCTCCGTCGAAAAAGAATATACAGCTTTAGTTTCAGACTTTCTGAAAGGTTTTGTAGAAGCATCTTATGGAAAAACCGAGAAACTGACAGACATATACTTAAAAACACAAGCCTCGAGCACACTAGGCAAGCGAAGCAGCATGGAGTTTGTATGGATGCTTTCAATTATTGCCGCATTTATACTCCTGCTGGCTATCACTAACTTCGTAAACTTATTTATTGCACAAGGCGAGAGCCGTATAATGGAAATAGGTGTTCGTAAAACAAATGGAGCAACAAAAAAAGATATCTCAAATCTATTCTTCCGAGAGATCGTAACGGTTGTGTTTGTCGCTTTCCTAATAGGCTTTTTATTGCTTATTATTTTCACTCCTCATTTCTCTAAACTGATCAATCGGGATATCGATCTAACACAATTATACAATCCTGTTTTTATAATCTCGGCTATACTCTTATTTATAATAACAGTTGCTCTTTCGGCATTTTATCCAACAGTTTACTTGACAAAGTTCAATACTCTGGATATCTTAGCCAAAAGAATACATTTCTCGAAGCGAAAACTCACCAGTATATCCATAACCTTTCAGGCTATAATATCGATTATCATTATATCTTTCATTCTGGTTGTAAATAATCAGACGAGCTACTTGCGCACACAGCCGCTAGGCTATAACCCCAAAAACGTATTGTGTATAGGTATGAGTAAAGATATGGGAAAATCATATCAAAGCTTGAAGCAAGAATTGGAAAAGAAGCCCGGTATTAAGAAGGTGAGCTTGGCTCATCACACTTTTGGTGGAGGACAGAGTGGACAAGGAATAGCCTTACCGGGCGAAAGCAGTCAAAAATCAATTAATGAATATCGTATCCATTGGGGAATATGCGAACTGATGGAGCTTCAATTGGTAGAAGGAGCATTTTATAAAGAAGATGATCCCACAAATGAAAATACGATTATCCTCAACGAAGCTGCAATCAAAGACTTAGGATTAAGTTACCCTGTAGTCGGCAAGACAGTAGACTATAAAGGGCTAAAAGAGATAAGAGGAGTAGTTAAAGACTTCTATTACGGCAAGATAGAAAATCCAATAGAGCCTATGGTACTGCGGTATATAGGTGGAGGTGGCAGCATATATATAAAGTATGCGGATAATATGACTCGCAACGAAGTAGAACAAACTATACGAGAAGTATTGAAAGATTTTGATTCTGCATACATACTCAATCCTACATGGCTTGAGGACATTTACACGACCAAGTTCGACAACCTCGAGATACAATCCCGCCTACTTATTCTAGCCTCGGCATTATCTATCTTCATTTCTGCAATAGGGCTACTTGCTATGCACATGCTGAGTACAATACGCAGAAAAAAAGAGATTGGGATAAGACGTGTAAACGGAGCCAGTCACGAATCAATTTTTATATTACTTTCGGCAGACATCCTGAAATGGATACTTATTGCCGGAGTCATAGCCATCCCGATTGTTTACTATTTTGCTTCAGACTGGTTAAACAATTATGCAAATCATGTTTCTCTGGGTTGGGCAATCTTTATCATTCCTCTATTGTTACAATCTTTTATTACAATCGTTGTTACATCAGGGGTAACAATTAAAACCTTGTCTCAAAATCCGGCAAAAGTACTTAAATCAGAATAACATAATAAAAATAAAATAACAAATCTAAAACATATAGTCATGATACAAATCACAGATTTAAAAAAGGTATTCCGTACAGAAGAAGTAGAAACAACAGCACTGAATGGTGTTTCGCTACATATAAACAAAGGAGAATTTATAGCAATTATGGGTCCTTCGGGCTGCGGTAAATCTACACTTTTAAATATACTAGGCTTACTTGATAATCCTTCTTCGGGTGAATATAAGCTGGACAATGCAGAAGTTGGCAATCTTAAAGAGAAAGAACGTACCACAACACGCAAAGGAAATATCGGGTTCGTTTTCCAGAGTTTTAACCTGATTGATGAAATGACTGTTTTCGAAAATGTAGAACTCCCCCTCACCTACCTTAACATAAAAAGTTCGGAGCGTAAGAGCAGAGTGGAAGAAGCATTGAAAAGAATGAGTATAAGCCATCGGTCGGGACACTATCCCAACCAGCTATCAGGGGGACAGCAACAACGTGTGGCTATTGCCCGTGCAGTAGTGGCTAACCCAAAACTTATATTGGCTGATGAGCCTACCGGTAATCTAGACTCAAAAAATGGTCAGGAGGTAATGAATCTGCTTTCTGAATTGAATAGAGACGGAACTACAATTGTAATGGTAACACACTCACAGCACGATTCATCTTATGCCCATCGAGTTATCAACCTGTTTGATGGACAGATAGTAACGGAAGTTGAAAATAAACTGTAAGTATTAACTTCTAATAACTAAATAAATTATGTGGTTGACAAATTTGAAAACATACCGCAAGTTTCTGGGCAAAAATAAATTTTACACCCTTGTAACAGTGATGGGATTTGCCATATCCCTTATGTTTGTCCTTCTTCTTAGTATATACGTAAAACAGGAGTTATCGGTAGATCAATTCCATAAAAACAAAGATAGGATATTCCTCCTTGCTCATAATAGGGAAAGTGCAAACTTCGCTAACCCTGTGGTGAATCTGATAAAAGATAATTACCCGGAAGTAGAAGCATTTACTCGTATTGTCAGCCGAAATGTAACAATAGAGACTCCTAATGGAAAAATAAATATGAAGACTCTATTTGCAGACTCTACGTTTTTCAAGATATTCTCTTTTCCTTTGGTAGAAGGGGAACCGTATAGAGTACTGGAAACTCAAAAAACAGCCGTTGTTACAGAATCATTTGCTAAAAAAATGTTTCAGGATGAAAACCCTGTAGGAAAATTTCTTAATCTGGATGACAGTACTTCCTTGACTATAACCGGTGTAATGAAAGATTTTCCGCAAAACACACAGATACCGCAGAGCGAAGTTGTTGTAAATTATCAGATGATCCAACGATATTGGGGTGGTGATATCCTTAATTCATGGGGGAACTCTTCATTCGGAATGTATTTTATGGAAAAAGAAGGTACTAACCTACCATCCAAAGCCTCTCAAATATTGGCTCTTTTTCACAAAAACAAATATTGGCTTTATACACAGGGATTTGCTAAAGACGTTACATTTATACCTCTGACTGATGTCTACTTCACAGGTGTTGATACTTCATTTTCAGGCATTAAGACAAATAGTAAGACCCTTGTATCTATATATCTCACCATCACCATCTTGATATTAACAGTTGCCATTCTCAATTACATCAACCTATCTGTATCTCAGGCTGGAAAGAGAGGAAAAGAAGCCGGAATAAAAAAATTGCTGGGTTGTGATAAAAAAGGAATAGTCTTACAGTTTATTTCCGAATCGGTTTTGATGACGTTCATATCATTTTTCATCGGTTTATTTCTCGCATTTCTTGCAGAACCTTTCTTTAACGATGTTTTGAGTACTGATTTAGATTTGAAACATCAATTGCTCAATATACCATTCAGCCTAGCAATTGTAGTCTCAATATTTCTAATAGGATTGATATCAGGATTGATTCCTGCTCTATTGGTATCCAAATTTCAGCCTATAGAAATTGTAAAAGGGACATATATCTTTAAAGTAAAGTCTGTTTATTCGAAAATACTAATCTCTTTTCAATATACCGTTGCCATTGCTCTTCTTGCCTGTAGCGTTTTTATCGTGATGCAAACAGAGTTTATGAAAAACTATGATTTGGGCTTTAATAAAGACAACATACTAAAATTGCAAAACACGATAGAGTCTGAACGTATACCAGCTCTGAAAAGCTTATTAGAAGGAATATCGGGAGTAGAAAAAATCTCATTCTCTAGCGGAACCCCTTTGGATGGAGGTAATAATAATTCGTTCGAGTATAAAGGACAATCGTTGAGTTTTCAGATTTTTTCTGTTGACACTGCTTTTTTCGATATTTTTAATATAAAAATAAAATCGACCGGAATAACTCCTAACGAGAATACAATATGGGTGAACCAGAAGGGTTATGATGCTTTACAACCCGATAGTATTTCTTATACAGTAAACGTTGGAGGTGACGGAAATTCGAGACAGATTGCGGGCATAATTAACGATGTCCATTTCCGATCTTTACATACCGAAACCGGTCCGCTGATGATTAACTTAAGACAAGCCGGATGGTGGCCATGGTCTATAGTAGTGAAAATAAAGACAGGAGCAGATCCGTTCAAAACTGCGGATGAGATAAAGAAAGTTTACTCTGAGTTTAACGGCGGCATACCGTTCGAAGCCAAATTTGCAGACGACACAGTCCAAGAATGGTATACCAAGGAAGAGAAAACATCAAAAATATTAATGGCGTTTACAGTACTAACCTTTACCATTCTGCTAATGGGTATTTTTGCCATGTCGCTTTACTATGTGCGTCAAAAAGAAAAAGAGATAGGAATACGAAAAGTAAATGGAGCCTCTGAAAGTGAAATCATGAAAATGCTAAACATGAACTTTATCCGTTGGATTATAATGGCATTTGCTATAGCTGTTCCCATAGCCTACTACATCATGCAGCGATGGTTAGAAAATTACCCATATAAGATATCGCTCAGCTGGTGGGTGTTTGCCCTAACAGGCTTGGCTGTTCTCCTTATTTCTGTAATATCTATATCTATACAGAGCTGGAAAGCTGCATCAGCCAACCCGATAGATTCTATAAAAAGCGAATAAAACAATAAATAATAGTTAGTGATCAGAACACCATGCTAAAGATAGTCCAATTGTCTTTGGTGTGGTGTTTTAAGTTCCCCCCGTGTAAGCGCATTATATAACGAGAGATACTTAACCCGATCCCCGATCCGGATTCACGAGTAGTAAAAAACGGAATAAATATATTAGGCTCTATATCTGGCGGGATTATTTTCCCATTATTACATACATCCACTTGAATCCTACCCTGATTATCTGTTACTTTAATCAATATTTTACCTTCCATATTGATATCTATCGCCTCTTCGGCATTTTTGATCAGGTTGAGCAGAACCTGTGTTATTTGGTTTTCATCGGCATATAGCATCACTCGAGTGGGTGCAATTATTTCGAAAGAAATGTTCTTATCTACAAGACGGGCTGTCTCCAAATGCAGCATTTTTTCTAATAGAGGTATTAATTCAAACTGATGTTGTTGAGGTTTAGGCATTCCTGTAAATCGACGATAAGACTCAACAAAAGTCAATAATCCTTTTGCTGTCGAATTAATTGTTTCAAGAGCCTCTATTGTATTTGCATGCAATGTTTCAGAATTCTGGTCATTGAATTTATGCGAATATAGTAATGTATCAGTCAGAGAGGTTATAGGTGCTATAGAATTCATTATTTCGTGAGTCATCACACGAATCAAACGGATCCAAGACTCTATTTCCTTAGCTTCCAATTCGTTCTCATTATTATTAAATATAACCACCTTCATCAATCCTCTATTGAGTCGGATATGAGACACTCTTAAGCTAATTTGTACTTCTTCCCTTTCATTTATAATTTTTATCTGCGTATTATCATTAGGCTGTATATTCTTGAATAGATCAGGGAAGGATTCATCTACATATTTCAGTTGACTAATATGAGTAAACACCTGTAAACCTAATAGTTCTTTCACAGCACGATTCACAGTATGCATATTCCCTTTGTCATCATATATCGCAATACCTGTAGAAACACTCTCTAAAATAAGGCTAAGAAATTTCTCATTTTCAATGACTTCTTTCCTTGCATTTGTCAATATTGCTCTTATCCTATTCAACATCCTGTTTAACTCTCTTTCTCTCCTCGATATCTTATTCTCGATAAAAGAAAAGGAGTAGTCTCCATTATCCAAAGCATTTAATAGGAAGAGTATATTCTCATCATATTTTTTATAATGAAAATACATACTGTTGAGGCTCTCCAAAATAAGTAATGCGGGAATTAGTGCATAAGCATACTGAGCCGTTATAATAAAATATGTACACAAGGCTACTGATAGGATTAGTAAACCTGTGAAAAAGATAAGCCGGTATAAAATAGATTTAAACATCTGCTAATAGATCATGATATTTCGTACTTTTTCATTTTACTATATAAGGTAGGACGCGTAATTCCAAGCTCCTCTGCAACTATAGAAATATTCTTATTATGTTTTTTCAATGATTTCTCTATCAATATTTTTTCCATTTCTTCGATGGTGATTGAATCTATTACCGAGTTCCGATCATCAACTCTACGTGTATGGAAATCATAATCCTCTAGTACATTACTATCACTTAATATAACAGCCTTCTCTATAGCATGTTGTAACTCACGCACATTGCCGGGCCACAAATAGTTCTCTAGTTTTTTTATAGCTTTATCACTCAATACCATATCTGGCTTATTATATTTTTTCGAAAATTTGTCAAGAAAAAATTCGGCCAGTAACTTTATATCTTCACTTCGCTCTCTTAATGGAGGCACTTCGATGTGTATCGTATTGATACGGTACAACAAGTCTTCACGAAACTCGCCTTCATGTACAGACTGAAACAAGTCTTTATTTGTCGCCGAAATTAATCTGATATCAACAGGAATAGACTTATTTCCCCCTACCCTCACTACCTGACGAGACTGAAGCGCTGTCAATAGCTTCGCCTGTAGAGAATAGCTTAAGTTTCCTATTTCATCCAAAAAAAGAGTTCCTTTATCTGCGGCCTCAAACTTCCCTGCTCTATCTGTTCGGGCATCAGTAAAAGCACCTTTCACATGCCCGAATAACTCACTCTCGAACAAGGATTCGGTGATAGAGCCTATATCAAGATTAATGAGGGTTTCATTAGCTCTCAACGATGAATAATGTATCTTTTTTGCTATCAGTTCTTTTCCCGTGCCATTCTCGCCTGTAATTAAGATATTAGCATCTGTACAGGCAACTTTATCTATCAAAGAAAGCAGATTCTTCATTTGCTCTGATTGTCCCCAGCATATATCATCTTTATTCTGCTCTTGATTAAGAACAGACTGTTTCTCTCTTAACTTCTTGACCTCTTTTTTCGATATTCGCAATTCATAAGCCGCTTGTAATGTTGCCAATAACTTAGTATTATCCCACGGTTTTACAACAAAATCGGTGGCACCCAGTTTTAGAGCCTTCACTGCAAGTTCGATATCTGCATAGGCTGTAAACAAAACAACCGGAATTTCGGAGTCTATCTTTTTAATTTCCGAAAGCCAGTACAGTCCTTCATTTCCGGTATTTATTCCGGCAGAGAAGTTCATATCCAACAATACTATATCGGGATTCTTTTCTCTCAATGTATAGATCAATGTATTGGGCGATGATAATAAAAATACTTGTTCGAAATAATTATCCAATAATATACGTAAGGCACTAAGTACATTCTTATTATCATCAACGATAAGAATACATCCTCTTTTCATTCTATATCTGTTTGTTCTAGTTTATCAATTCAATCAAAACCTAAATAACATAGAGTTACATCTGGCTCTTTTGTGATAAGTAACACTGTAACTTCTTATATTACAAATATAAGATATTCATACAAACTAAACTTTAACAATGAGAGGAATAATTACTAAAATAATGACTTGAAAAAGAAATATGTAAATAAGAATAGTCGCAAAATATCATATTATCATATCAAGTTATAAGTCTGTTTTCTAACTATCATACTTCTTTATTTAAAGAACGAAGAGGTCTTTTTGCTATTTTATCTATATCTATACCTAATACATGGTATATAAATACCATTTAATAGGTATTTACTACTTTGATAAAGAGGTATATTTTTACATAAATTTATTTATCATATTTTAAAATATGTAACAATTTGTATTTTACAGAAATAATCAACAAAACTATACATTTCAAAATGTATCATTTCAGGCTAACAAATCAACATAAATAATCATTATGAAGCAAAAATTAAAAAAAATATTCCATTTTTATTCTTTTTATAAAAATTTAGTTTACATTTGCTTCCAGGAATAAGTTTGCTCTCAAAACTTACCTCTAAATAAAAGTAGTGTTCTATAATGAAAATAAAGATAAAGGAAACTAAAGCTAACATAGCTTCAGATTACAGATATACAACTGTAATACTTTCAATTAGCTTTATCATGCCAAAAATATTTATATACAAAAACTATATAAATATCACACAAGAAGACAATCTAAATCAAAGGAATCACAAAAGGGTTCTTTACCCTTCACTTAGCATGATTCCGCTTCAACATTGTATTCTTTAAGTTTATAAGCGACTCCAATAGCTCGCAAAACTAGTACCAATAAGTATACGAACGGAAAAATAGTGAAAAAGGAAAAGGAAGCTCCGATCGGTACTACTCGATAGGTGTATTGTGTTAATATTAATAAATTTATGTGTACAAGTATGAAGAAAAAGTTGTTATTGATTTTATCCTGCTTACTGCTAAGCATAGGATATATTGCCGCACAAACAACAAAGATTACAGGAACCGTTATAGATACGAATGGTGAGCCTGTAATAAGTGCTTCTGTTGTTGTGAAAGGAACTACAGTCGGAACAGTAACCGATCTGGATGGAACATTCTCAATAAATGTTCCGGATGGTAAAAACACGCTGGTTTTCAATCTGGTTGGGATGAAGAGTATTGAAACTAAAGCTACTCAAAATATGCGAGTAGTGATGGAAAATGACGACAAGCTTTTAGATGAAGTCGTTGTAACAGCAATGGGAATTCAGCGCGATCAGAAAATATTAGGGTATGCTGCGACTCAAGTTAAATCGGATGAAATATCAGCTGCAAAATCCGGATCTGTCATGGGCGGATTGAATGGGAAAATAGCCGGAGTAAATATTTCTACAGCCGGTCCTGCAGGTACATCTCAAAAAGTATTAATTCGTGGTATATCTTCTGTAACAAATAATAATCCGTTGTATATTGTTGACGGTGTACCTATCACGAACGAACGTTCAGGAAATGATTATGTTGATTTTGGGAATAGTGCCAATGATATAAATTCCGAAGATGTAGAATCTGTCACAGTATTAAAAGGGGCCTCTGCTACAGCTCTTTATGGGTCTCGTGCAGCAAATGGAGTTATCATGATCACAACCAAGAGGGCAAAAAATGAAAAGCTTACAATATCATATGACGGAGCATTTACAGCCTCAAATGTACTTCGCGTAATGCAAACGCAGGATCTATTCGGACAAGGTTGGGGTTCTTGGGATAGAGCTGAGAACGGCTCATGGGGTGCTCGCCTGGATGGAACTATTCATGAATGGGGTTCGGACCAATTAAATCCGGTTATGACTAAGCCTTATTCATACGTAAAAAATAACATTCGTAATTTTTATAAAACAGGGTCAGAACTAAATAATACTATTGCTCTACGTTACGGAACTGACAATCTTGGCCTCTACGCATCCTACGGTAATGTTACAAGTAATGGAACTTTACCTAATGATGGAGACAAATATTCTCGTAATACGATCTCTCTACGAGGAAATGCAAAATGGAATAAATTAGCTGTAGACGTGTCTATCAATTATGCTCGTAAAGATGTTCGTCGTACAGAACAAATGGAAATGGAACTTTTACAACATGCTGTTGACGTAGATTATTCAGCCATGAAAAATTATAACGATGAGCGTTATAATCTTGATAACTATTATACTTATTACGCAACAAACCCATATTGGATGATTGATAATAATTATTATTTATATCAAGATAATCATACTTATGGAAAAATTGAAGCTTCTTATGAATTAATAAAAGGACTAAAAGCTACAGGACGTATAGGAGGCGACTTCCTAAATTATAACAGAGAAAATATTAATGCTAAGACTTCTTTCACTCCAGGTTCTTATAGTGACTTAGGAGGTGCCACACCACAAAATGGCTACTATTCAAACTATAGTTTCAATAGAGATCAGCTAGATGCAACAGCCTTCTTAACTGCAGATTACAAAGTATCTGATTTTACGATAGGTGGTACTGCCGGGTGGAACTTAAATCAACGCACATATTCTTACAATGGCGGTTATGTAAATGGATTAGATGTTCCAGGATGGTATAATCTTCAAAATACTACATCTGCTGCCGTTTCGGAACAGTATAAAAACAGAAAGCGATTAATAGGATTATTCGCACAAGCAGAAGTTGGTTATAAAGATTTCTTATATTTAAACTTATCAGCTCGTAACGACTGGTCTTCAACGCTACCATTAGACAAGAATAGCTATTTTTATGGAGGAGCAAATTTATCTTTGATCTTCACAGAGCTATTTCCTAGTCTAAAAAACAACAAAATAGATTTTCTTAAAATACGTGGAGCTATAGGTCAGACAGGTAATGATACAGACCCTTATTTTACATCCTCTTGGTATACTCCTCTTACTTCAACAACCTTCTACTACACTCGCTTACCAATTGGTGGAGTATCAGGACTCAGTGAAAATAATAGGTTGCCAAATATAAACTTAAAACCTGAAATCACAACAGAATATGAACTAGGATTGCAAGGGAACTTCTTCGACAACAGAGTGCATATAGACGTTGCTTATTATCATAAACGTACCAAAAATCAGATAATTGGCGCAACTCTAGCACCAGAAGTAGGTTATACTTCTGAGACCAAAAACATAGGGCTTTTAGAAAATAAAGGGGTAGAAATTGCTGCCGGAATAACTCCGATCCGTACAAAAGATTGGCAATGGGATGTGAATGCTACGTTTACCAAAAACAAAAGTAAAGTACTTGATCTTTGGAGTGATGTAAATGGAAATGAAGTCACTGAATATAATATCTATACTTGGCGTGGGATAGAGTACAAAATGAGAGTTGGTGAGCAAATCGGTACATTCCAGGTGCCATCTGTTGCTCGTGTAACTGATAAGAATAGCCCATATTATGGATATGCAATTGTCAACAATAACGGATTCCTTACTCAATCAACTACCGAGAAGGAAGTAATTGGATCATCACAGCCAGATTTTATTTTAGGACTGAACACTTCCCTTAAATATAAAAACTGGGGATTCACAATTGTTGGAGATTGGCACAAAGGAGGTTGGATGGCTTCAAACACATCTTATATTACTCACTTCAATGGGAACTCAACTCAAACTGTATATAATGAAAGAAATTCATTTATATGGCCTTATTCCGTAAAAGTAGTAAATGGACAGTACGTTGAAAATAATATACCTACTATGACAAATCAGTTTAGTTATTCTGTCGGAAACTATTCTTACAATCCATTGGTTAGAAACGAAATCGTAATACCAAAAGATTTCTTCAAAATACGAGAAATAACTATATCTTATGATTTTCCTAAAAAAATGCTAGCATCTACTCCATTAAGCAAACTTACATTAAGTTTTATTGGACGTAACCTCTTCTTATTTACACCTAAGAAAAATAACTATGTAGACCCTGAAGTAGCAAATATGGGTAATGATATAACTTCTGAGTTTGGTGAAATTACAAGTGCAGCTTCGTATCGCAGTATAGGAGGAGCTATCAAGGTAGAATTTTAATTTATCTAATGAAAAAATTTAATATGAAAAAGAAAAATCTGATATATATTACCTTGTCTCTATTTTTGACAAGCATATCATTTGTATCTTGCGATGATTATCTGGATATAAACAAAAATCCAAACTATCCAACAGAAGCCACTCTTGCCACTTTGCTTCCTTCTGCCGGAGCAACTACTGTAGCACAATGGGGGCTCAATGGGCAATTAGTAGGAGATTTATGGAGTCAATATGTTACTCAAGGAAATTCAACGAATCAATATAATACGACAGTAAACTACAGCATTACTCAAGATTCGTATAATACTTTTTGGACGAATGCTTATGCTAATACTTTGCCTGATTTAAAGATACTAATTTCTTTAGCAGAAAAAAAAGGAGCTTGGAATTACTGGGTAATAGGCAAAATTCTAACAGCATATAATTACCACATGCTTACTGACTTTTATGGAGATATTCCATTTACAGAGGCTTTAAATGCCGCAGAATATCCTGCGCCCAAATATGATGATAGTAAAACAGTGGTTTATCCTGGCATTATTGCTCTTCTGGACGAAGCTATAGCAAAAGCTTCAGATGCAAAAGCTTCAACCAATCCTACTCTTACCAACGAAGATTTTTTCTTTGGAGGAAAGATTGACAAATGGGTTGCTTTTGCAAAAAGTTTGAAGCTAAAACTTTATCTGCGTGACTTCGAAGCTAATAAGACTCAAATATCATCTTTGCTTAGTGCTGGTGGATTGTTGACTGAAGATTGTGCCTTCACAGCCTTTGAAGATGCTACTAATAAAGGTAATCCTCTATATGAATACAATATCCGTCAGCTAAACACGAAAGAAAACATACGAGCTTGTCACACTTTCCTCGAATTCTTACTAGCATACAATGACCCTCGAGTTGAAGAGTATTATGAATTGACTGCTACAGCTGAAGCAGCTATTAACAAAGGCGAGACTCTTACCGATAGAGAAAAGTTTGGAGGTTTACCTTGCGGTACTAAACCTCCTACAACTGCCGGAGAGGATGATGCTGTACCTCTTGTTAATTCATCTAGATATAAACAAGCTTATTCTGATCCTGTTTATTTGATGAATGCAGCAGAAGCATACTTTCTTGTCGCCGAGGCACAAGCTAGATTAGGAAATACCTCTGCAGCTAAATCAGCGTATGATGATGGTGTAAGCAAAGCGTTCTCCCGTTGGGGATATAATGCTACAGACTTTATAAAAACAGGAGGTGTTTATGCTTTCAATAGCACATCATTAGAAACTATGCTGAAGAGCATTTTAACTCAAAAATGGGTAGCGGGAGCAAAAGCAAATTCATGGGATTCATGGATGGATCGTAACCGTACAGGAATTCCGGCGATCAGTGATGCCGAAAAAGTTCGTGTAAGCAATATTACTCCGGGACTTGAAGAAGGATACGTATTAGGCACATTAGTACGCCCGGGAACAACGGTACTACAAGCCAGAGAAATACCTCGCCGTCTTCCGGTTCCTAATGCTTCAGCTCTTTACAATAGCAATGCCCCACAAACAAAGGCTACCCAAGAACCATTATGGTGGCAGGTAGCTCAAGGGAATTAATTATAATAGAGCTAAGTTTAACTTAATATTCAGTATTTAAAAGAAAATCATATGAAACAAATAAGATATATTTCAGTCCTCTTTTTATTGCTGCTTGGATTTGCATCTTGCGAAACATACGGTGATTATGAAATAGAATATTCTTCTATTCACCCTTTAGGCGGTAAGTACAGGGTAATCGTTACAGATGAGACCGGAGCTCAAGTGTATAAAAATTTCGCGGAGATTTCTAATACTTCTGATGAATCAAAAACTCAATGTTGGATACGTATTGGTAGTTATTCATTAAGTGGGTCAAATGCTTATTCTATTAATGGAAAAGTCAATTGCGACTTATCAACACTCAGTTTTTCAGGAAGTAATATCGAAAATCTAGCAGGAAACGTTGCTTCTTCAACAAATACATTTACATTGACTGATGGTAAAGTTGTGTTGAAGGGTGCAACAGCTCCTTCTGGGACTATTGCAGACGCAATATCTTTCACTTTCACGAATTCTCGTTTTCCTGGAAAAACATATAAAGTTGTAGGTTATCGTTATACAGGATGGTCTGAAGATTGATCATATAAATTGAAAATATCAATAAAAGGAGATAGAGCGCGCTCCTTTAATTACGCGCTCATCATACAAACACGCTTTTAATGCAGTGATGCGTCAAACTTTAAAGAGACCGAATTCGGTCTCTTTGCTTTTATATACTTGCAACTATATAATACTGTAAGAAATTCACAAACCAAGCCTCCATTCAGAGATACTCAATTGCTATTTCTTAATCAAATTTTCTATCTCTTAGTAATAATCTAGACACCTTTTTGAGTACCTTTGCCCCAAATTAAATATAAGATAGATTTAGATATGGCCCAATCGTCATTATTAGAAAGACTTGATGCACTCAATATCCGCTTTGAAGAGATAGGGAAACTTATTACAGACCCTGCCGTAATTGCTGATATGAAGAGATACGTCAAACTGAATAAAGAATATCGCGATTTAGAAAAAATAGATATAGCACGTAGAGAATATAAACAGCTACTAGCCACGATAGATGAAGCAAAAGGTATCCTTGAAAACGAAGATGACTCTGAATTAAGAGAAATTGCAAAAGAGGAAATGGATGCCGCTAATGAACGTATGCCTAAGTTGGAAGAAGAAATAAAGTTTCTTTTAGTTCCGGCTGATCCTCAAGATAGCAAAAATGCAATCATGGAGATTCGGGGAGGAACAGGAGGTGACGAAGCTGCTATTTTTGCGGGAGACCTTTATCGCATGTATCAAAAATACTGTGAAATAAAAGGTTGGAAAACAGAAATCACAAGCATTACTGAAGGAACTTCCGGGGGATTCAAAGAAATTATATTTACTGTCACAGGCGAAGGAGTATACGGCATTCTAAAATACGAGTCGGGTGTGCATCGGGTTCAACGCGTTCCCGCTACCGAAACTCAGGGACGTGTACATACCTCTGCTGCTACTGTTGCTGTATTACCCGAAGCCGAAGAGGTTGACGTGGAGATAAACCCTGCTGATATTGAAATGCAGACAGCTCGCTCGAGTGGTGCCGGAGGACAAAATGTAAATAAGGTGGAAACCAAAGTACAGCTAACGCATAAACCATCAGGTCTAGTTGTTGTATGCCAACAATCAAGATCTCAATTAGCCAATAGAGAGCTTGCGATGCAGATGTTGAGAACAAAACTTTACGATATAGAGCTATCCAAATATATGGATGCAATAGCTTCGAAACGTAAGACAATGGTATCGACAGGCGACCGCTCGGCTAAGATTAGAACATACAATTATCCGCAAGGAAGAATGACTGATCACAGAATCAATCTAACCTTGTATAACTTATCTGCAGTAATGGATGGAGAAATCCAGCCAATTATAGATCAATTGATAATTGCGGAAAATACCGAAAGGCTTAAAGAAAGCGAAATGTAAAAAATAAAAAGGGTTAGGAATAAGATAAAAGCGACTCTAATTTTGAAAATACAAAAATGACAAGGCAAGAACTATTTGAGAACATAAAAAGAAAAAAATCTTTCCTCTGCGTTGGGTTGGATACCGATATAAATAAAATACCTTCTTTTTTATTAGATGAAGAAGATCCTATCTATGCATTCAATACAGCAATAATAGATGCTACTGCAAAATATTGTGTTGCTTACAAGCCCAATACTGCATTTTACGAAAGCCAGGGTGTAAAAGGGATAGTGGCTTTACACAAAACGATAGAATATATTCGTCTGAGATACCCCGATCAATTTATTATACTAGACGCTAAACGAGGAGACATAGGTAACACATCGGAGATGTACGCCATGTCTGCATTCGAAGACCTGAAAGCCAGTGCTATCACCGTAGCTCCTTATATGGGAGAAGATAGCGTGAAGCCTTTTATTAAATATGCCAACAAATGGGTTATCCTATTAGCTCTTACTTCTAATAAGGGTTCTTATGACTTCCAATTGACAGAAGATAAAAACGGCGAGCGTCTTTTCGAGAAAGTACTCAAAAAATCTCAGGAATGGGCTACAGACGAGCAATTGATGTATGTGGTGGGGGCTACGCAAGGAGAAATGTTTGCTGATATTCGCAAATATGCACCTAATCACTTCTTACTTGTTCCGGGTGTAGGAGCACAAGGTGGAAGCCTTGCCGATGTCGTAAAGTATGGGATGAATTCGCAATGTGGATTACTCGTAAATTCTTCCCGCGCGATAATTTATGCCGACAGTTCTGTTGACTTTGCTTTTGCAGCAACAGCCGAAGCAAAAAAAGTGCAAGAAGAGATGGCTACATACTTAACGAAATTAGGTTAACTATCTTTTATACGTCGATATAAAAAACTTAGACTCTTTATTTTAAAGAAACAAGGAGCGTAATATTAGATATATCAAAATAAGAAAACTCCGAAGTTGTTTACAAGAACAGCTTCGGAGTTTTTCTATTAAAAAGGTCTCTTTAAATACTTTTTTCTTTTTTAAATATCTATGTTTTAGGAAGTAATTAAACAGAAAATAAGCCAATTATAAAATTAATAAACCGCAAGTAAAAAAATTATGTTTTTTTACAAAAAAGATACAACTTTTTTATTCCTTTGTAGCAAATTTCAATAATGAAATTCAGAATAATTGAAGACCAGCTCAGATAATAATCATTTTAATATTTTCAGCACGTTAACCTAAACAGGCAGATAGATCAAATCGCCTTTAGAGGGATAGATAACAGCAAAATTCACCTTTATATTTTGTAAAAAATAATTAATAAATACTTAATATAATATTGTCTATCTCTTTTGGCTTAACATCTATTTTTGCCTCTGCAATTTGAGATAATTTAAATATAAAGCAAAATTTATGTTAAAGAAGTATTTATTTAAAATTTTCATGTTTCTTACTTTTATGTCCATTTCCTCGCAGAGCGTATGGGCACAAAGTACGCAAGTAAAAGGAACAGTATCCTCAGAAGGATTGCCCTTAGTGGGTGTAAGTGTGTCTGTAAAAGGGACAACCATAGGTACAATTACAGACTTGGATGGGAAGTATACATTAGACGTTCCTAGCAAACAGTCTATTATACGCTATTCATTCATTGGATATGAAACAGTAGAGCGTGTTGCTGATGCAGGAATTATTGATGTAACCCTTACTGAAAATGCCCAGTCGCTAGATCAGGTTGTAGTACTAGGTTATGGAAGCAATGCCCGCAAACAGGATTTATCGGCTGCCGTAGGTGTTATCAGCAATGCCGATGAATTAACCGTTCGCCCCGTAAGCTCTACCGAGAATATGCTTCAAGGACAATTGGCCGGCGTAACCATTAGCTCAAATGGTGGAGACCCTACTACTACTCCCAATATTGTAATTCGTGGACAAGGATCTCAAAACGGAGACAACGTACTTTGGGTAGTAGATGGCGTTCCGGGGATGCCTATTGCTTCGATGAATGACATTGAATCTATTGTAGTGCTTAAGGATGCTGCATCAGCTGCCATCTACGGAGCTCAATCGGGAGCAGGCGGAGTAGTTTTGGTTACCACAAAAAAGGCAAAGAAAGGCGAGCCGTCTATTTCGTATGAGGGTATATTCGGTATACGTCAGGCTACTAATCTCCTTCAATCTTTGACCGCAGAGCAGCAGATAGAAATGCGTAAAACCTCTTTCAGTAATGCAGGCCTTACATTACCTATTGGTTGGGATACTAGCCGCAACCCATATGTAGGAACCACACGCACTGATTGGATGGATGAAATTTTTAGAACAGCCCCATACCAACGTCATAATGTAGCATTGAATGTAGGTACCGAGAACTTCAAAAACCGTATATCATTTTCTTATGACAACGATCAGGGAACATTGATCAATACATTCAACAAATCAATAAACCTCCGCTACAATGCAAGTATGAAGCTGAATAAGTGGGTAACGATTTCTGAAGATTTTGTTTGGAAGAATACACAAAATCGAGGAATTAATACGGGAAGTGCTTATTCGGGAGCTATCCTTTCTGCACTTTATATGCCTCGTAGTGCTACAGTTTACAATCCTCTAGACGGTTCTTACGGAGGAGTTACGACTGAAGACCCTGCATATATTGCAAAATATGGTTCAAACTTTGCTGATATTCATGGAGATGCTATTAACCCTGTTCGCTTACTCCTTGCAGATAATAATTACAACAAAACAAGCAATACATGGACAAATACAACTCTTGAGATTGCTAACATAATAGATGGACTAAAGTTTACCAGTCGTTTTTCATATAATTTAGCAAGCAATTATTATAAGAATTTTACACCTATCCGTGATGAAGTAGGTAAACCCGATATGTCAAACACTTTGAACGAATCTACTTATCGCTCAGATCAGTGGAAAACAGAAAACACACTGACTTATGACGGAATATTTGGCAAACATTCGGTAAGCGGACTCCTGTCTACTACTGCTGATCACTACGACCAACGTGGATTTAGTGTATCAGGAACCGGATTTGCCGACGAATCGGATTTCTTACAATATCTAGCTTTTGCAGGATCTACAACAGCCCAAGATTATTTAAATGGTCCCGATGCCAATGTCTCACTGATAGCACGTTTGGCTTATTCTTACGACGACAGATACTTCATTACCGGATCGTGGCGCCGCGACTATGCGGGACGTTTACCTAAAGAAAACAATTATGGTGATTTTCCCGCAACGACGCTGGCTTGGAAAATTTCGAGCGAAAAGTTCTTCAAGAAAACAGACCTTCTAAGCCTGCTCAAAGTGCGTGCATCATGGGGACGTGTAGGTAATATATCATCGGTAATTATGAATTACAAATCACTGATCCTCTCCAAAGAAGAAAATACAGGTAACAATTCCGGTCAATATGGTGTTCCAACAGGTGGCAAATGGGGTACAAGTGTATATAAAAATACAGCTATTAATCCCGACTTAACATGGGAAACCTCTGAGCAAACCGACTTTGGTTTGGACGTAAGTATGTTTAGAGATCGCTTAGCTCTATCGCTCGATTACTTTGATAAAAGAACTTTCAACCTAATACAGCGTAAAACTATGGATTGGCCTACAACAATTGGATTAGAAGCGATGAGGATCAATCAGGGAGAAGTGCGTAATAGAGGATTTGAGGTACAGGCCAACTGGTCTGACCGTATCAACAAAGATATGTCTTACTCCGTGTCCGGCAACTTCGCTACTTTAAGAAACTGGGTGTCTGATATAGGTGTGAAAAATGCAGACGGAACACCGGGTGTATGGACAGATAATACAACATTCCGAAACCTTCCTTACCTGTATCAAACTGCACAAGGACAACCTTTGAATTCTTATTTCTTAATAAAGACAGACGGAATTTTCCAAAGCGATGCTGAAGCCGCAGCGTATGTAGATAAAGACGGAAAACGTATTCAACCAAATGCTGTAGCGGGAGACTTGAAGTTTGTAGACTATAATAATGATGGTACCATTAATACTGCCGACCGTCAATATTGTGGCAGTGCAATACCTAAAACAACATTTGCTTTAACATTGGGCTTCACTTACAAGAAAGTATCATTGAGTGCTATGTTTCAGGGTGTAGGTGGTGCACAATCGTTATACGTAGGTAAATATATGACTTTGAGTGATGTTGAAGGCAACTTTAACCGCTCAAACGAAATATTGAATGCATGGAGTCCGACAAATACATCATCAAATATACCACGTCTATCAAAATCAGACCCTAACGGCAACTTTGCTACTGCTTCAGATTGGTATTTGGAAGATGCTTCGTATGTGCGCTTCAAGAACTTGACCATTTCTTATGACTTAAGCAACATACTTCGCAAATCATCTCACCTTGCCCAACGCAACAGCAATATGTCTGTTTATGTGAGTGGAGAGAATTTGTATACATTCACCAACTACTCAGGAATGGATCCTGAAACAGGAGGATGGGATGCAATAAAATACCCGGTATCCAGAGTTCTATCTTTAGGAGTAAAACTTACATATTAAAAAGTAATATTCAATACTAATTAAATAAACCGGCAGATCATTCTAATTACAGGATCTGCATTAATAATCAACGTATATGGATAGTAAAAAAATTATAATTGCATTAGTCCTATTTGTTCTGGCTTTTAGCTCCTGCTCCGACTTTTTGGATGTTCAGTCGGAAGGGAATCCTACTACCACTTCTTACTTTAAGAACGACCAGCAGGCTATAGATGCAATAACAGCTTTATATAAACCTCTTCACAGAGAAACATCATACGGTCGTGACCTATTTTGGGAACAAGGCGCTGCATGCGACATCGTTTGGGGACGTACACGTGGTTTTCCTACATTGGCTACTTTTGCTTATACGGGAGACGAAAGTCCTTTGAACAATAACTTCACTCTATTTTATGAAAATATTGCTTATTCCAACTGGGTAATTCAGGAGCTATTGAAAAAGCAAAAGAGTACAACCCTTAGCAGCATTGAAACACGAAGTCTGGGTGAAGCATATTTTATGCGCGGGATGTCTCACTTCGTTATGGCATACAGATATGGAACCAACGAACAGGGAGCACCGTTTGTTCGCTACGAAGATTTTCCGAACGGCTATGACAACTCTATTCCTCCGCAACAAGCATCTGTTGTAGATAACTACAAGTATATTATTGAGGATATGGACAAAGCAATCACTTATCTTCCAAAGTTTGAAGCATACGCGGACGAAGACAAAGGTCGTGCACATCAGGCTGCTGCCGTTGCTTACAAAGCTAAGGTTTATGCCTATTGGGCAACATGGGACGAAACTCAATGGAAGAATGTAATAGATATGGTAAATTCGTTGGAAACAAATTACGGACGTGCACTAGCTCCTACATTCGCCGAAGTATTTTCTTCCGATTTCTCTAAATTCTGGAATAGTGAATATATCTGGTCTATCCCTTCGGATGGTGGAGCAAACGGTGGTGGCAGTGAGTTTCCCGGAGTTGTTCTCGAAAACAAAGGATGGGGTATCTTTAATGGTTGGGGACAGAACAAACCATCATACGATATTTACGAAGAAATGCTAAAAGATGGAGTAGGAAACGATCGTCTTAAACGTTCTATCCTTGAATACAATCAGGAGTTCCAGTTTTGGGGCACCACTCGTAAATTCTATTCAACATCGGATATAGAAGCCGGATTTATGATCAATAAATACATGGATCCGTTCAAGTATGCAAATGCATCTGAAGCCGGTTATGTGAATACAAGTGGAGACTGGCCCACTGCTCGTATCAATTTTCCACTTATCCGCTTTGCCGAAATGCTTCTGTTCCGTGCCGAAGCTTATCTGATGACCAATCAGGCGGATAAAGCAAAAAAAGATATTGATGCCGTACGCAAAAGATCAAATCTTGCACTTCTCGATCATACACCGACAATGGCTGATTTGTATCATGAGCGTCGTTGTGAGTTGGCTTTTGAATTCACAGACCACCTATTCGATTTGAAACGTTGGAATCGCTCTTCGAATGCCACTATTAAGGCTTTAGCTAACAAAGAGTTAAATTCCCATCCACGGGTACGAAAGTATGCTGATCGTGCTAACCCTGAGTCCACATTTGAAATCGCAGATTATCAAGACTATAAGATAAAGAATCCATATCAGGACTATATGATGGTATTTCCTTATCCGGCAGTTCAGGTTACCAAATCGAATGGAAAGCTGAAACAGAATAAAGGATATCAATAATCTTTTTGAACAAGAGCAATATTATCGATAAACAAGCTCTTCAATAATTTAACAAGCAAGGCAATACGAGAAAATAATATTTTCGACTATTGTCTTGCTTTACTTTAAATCCGAAACTCAATTCGGAAACACCTCTACTCTACCCTACCCAACGACCTTATAGGAACTTCACAAGACTCCGCAAAATCTTTATAAAATCTTTATACCGCATCTATTTTCTTTACAAAATCCTTACAACTTTCACTATAGCTTTGTATCGTAATTAAAAAGAATATAAAATATGGAAATAACTTATATCATCGGAGCAATTATAGCTATCCTCATTCTAGGATATCTTATTTATGTATTAATAAAACCCGAAAAATTTTAATGATAATTGATATGGAAATCAATGATTACATACAAATCTTCCTTTTTCTATTTTTACTTATAGCGTTGACACCTATATTGGGTTCATTTATGGCCAAAGTATTAAATGGAGAGAAGAATATATTAACTCCGATATTTAGTAAACCGGAGAAGTTAATATACAAAATATGCGGAGTAGATACAAACCTATCAATGAATTGGAAGAAATACACCATGGCATTGTTACTATTTAACCTCGTCGGATTTATCTTCTTGTTCTTAGTATTAGTAACTCAGCAATGGCTACCATTAAATCCTCAGCAGATAGGGAATATGAATTGGCACACAGCATTTAACACTTCGGTGAGCTTTATAACCAATACCAACTGGCAATCATATTCAGGAGAAACAGGTCTGAGCTATTTCAGCCAAATGATAGGACTTACAGTGCAAAACTTCTTAAGCGCAGCAACAGGCATTGCTGTTTTAACAGCACTAATACGTGGAATAAAAGGGAAGACAACAGATGTCCTTGGTAATTTCTGGGTAGACATTACCCGTTCTACACTCTATATCTTACTGCCTTTATCCATACTACTTGCAATCTTATTGGCCGGACAAGGAGTAATCCAGAATTTTGATAGTTACACCCATGTCACAACCCTGCAAGGAAATACACAAGTTATACCACAAGGTCCAGCAGCATCTCAGATTGCTATCAAACAGTTAGGGACAAATGGAGGAGGTTTTTTTGGAACAAACAGCGCCCATCCGTTTGAAAACCCGACACCTTTTTCCAACTTTCTGCAACTTTTATCCATTTTACTCATCCCTGCGGCTTTGACATACACTTACGGTAAAATGGTGAAATCACAAAAACAAGGTTGGGCGATATTTGCAGCTATGTTTATTTTATTGGGAGCTGGTCTTTTTGTCTCTTTGTATTCTGAATTCCACCAATCGGAGGCATGGCACAATATGGCTTATATGGAAGGGAAAGAAACCCGCTTTGGAATAACAAACAGTGTGCTGTGGTCAACGGTCACAACTGCTGCATCCAATGGATCGGTTAATGCCATGCACGACAGCCTCACTCCTCTTTCGGGAATGATAGCCATGATAAACATGATGTTGGGCGAAGTCATTTATGGCGGAGTAGGTGCAGGCTTATACGGTATTGTGATATTTATTATACTCACTGTATTTATTGCAGGTCTTATGGTTGGGCGTACTCCTGAGTATTTGGGTAAAAAAATAGAAGCCTTTGAAGTGAAAATGGCCCTTATCGCTATACTTAGCCCTTCTATTGTTATTCTATTATTTTCAGCTATTGCATGTTCTATTCCGCAAGGACTGTCGAGCCTGAATAATGGAGGCTCACATGGATTATCAGAAATACTGTATGCCTTCACTTCTTCCGCAGGCAATAATGGTAGTGCCTTTGCAGGACTCAATGCATCTACCGTTTTCTATAATCTCCTGATAGCTTTGGGGATGCTTATCGGGCGGTTCGGTATTATCATTCCTGTGCTTGCGATAGCAGGAAGCCTTGCTCAAAAGAAAATCATTCCGATGTCTCACGGTACGTTCCGAACTGATAATCTATTGTTTGTTGGATTACTTATATCAATTATTATCATAGTTGGTGGTCTGACATTTTTCCCTGCTTTATCGTTAGGGCCAATTGTAGACCATATCCTAATGCAAAACGGAGTTCTATTTTAAAACGCCAAAATAATGAAAAGTCAAAATAAAAGTTTCTTAGATAAAAAAATATTGATAGAGGCTATCAGAATGTCCTTTATCAAATTAAATCCAAGTTTATTAATCAAAAATCCGGTTATTTTTATTGTTGCTATCGGAGCTTTGCTTACAACCATCATTGTTTTGAAAGGAACGATAGACGGAGTATTCTCTACTTTCAACTTACAAATAGCAATATGGCTATGGATAACTGTTTTATTTGCTAATTTCTCGGAAGCTATTGCCGAAGGAAGAGGCAAAGCTCAGGCAGAGAGTCTGAAAGCCAATCGTTCCCGAACTAAAGCTCACCTTCTGAAAGATGGAAGGGAAGAAATTATAGCTGCCGAAAATCTGAAAAGAAACGATGTTGTAATCTGCGAAACGGGGGATATAATTCCATCCGATGGCGAAGTGATAGAAGGAATAGCAACGGTAGATGAGTCGGCAATAACAGGAGAATCAGCTCCTGTAATCCGTGAAAGCGGAGGCGACCGAAATGCAGTGACTGGAGGAACAAAGGTATTAAGCGACAAGATTATTATTAGAATAACCTCCGATGCCGGAAATACATTTATCGACAGGATGATCGCATTAGTGGAAGGAGCGAAACGGCAGAAAACACCAAATGAGATTGCCTTGACAATTTTACTATCGGGACTTTCCATTGTTTTTCTTCTTGCTGTGGCTACACTTCCTTCTTTTTTCGGCTATAGTCTGCATGCATCAGGGTTACCGCAATCAAACAATTTGAGTTTGCCTGTACTAATTGCCCTTTTGGTCTGTCTTATCCCTACTACAATCGGAGGATTGCTGAGTGCAATTGGTATCAGCGGCATGGACAGGCTTATGAAGCACAACGTAATAGCCACCAGCGGACGTGCAATAGAAGCCGCAGGTGATGTGGATGTTTTACTATTGGATAAAACAGGAACAATCACTTTGGGAAACCGTATGGCAACCGATTTTATTCCTGCCGAAGGTGTAAGCTTAAATGAAATAGCCAATGTGGCACAACTATCTTCTCTGAGTGATGAAACACCCGAAGGACGTTCGATTGTAGTTTTGGCTAAAGAAAAGTTTAATATTCGGGGGCGTGACCTTGCGGGTATAGAAGCCGAATTTATCCCTTTCACCGCACAAACCCGAATGAGTGGTGTAGATATAACTGTTGATGGAAAGATACAAAAAATAAGAAAAGGTTCTGTAGATGCAATACGTTCTTTCGTTTTTAACAATAACGGATTCTTTCCTGAAGATATAAAACAGAAGTCTGATGAGTTGGCACAACAGGGAGCCACTCCCCTAATAGTAGCAAGAGATAACAAGGTGTTAGGTATTATACACCTGAAAGACATTGTGAAAGGAGGTATTAAAGAACGCTTTACTCAATTGCGCAGAATGGGAATAAAAACAGTGATGATAACCGGAGACAATCCGTTGACCGCTGCAGCAATAGCAGCAGAAGCCGGAGTGGACGACTTTCTGGCTGAAGCAAAACCGGAAGACAAGCTTCGAAAAATAAGAGAAGAGCAAACGAACGGTCATCTGGTAGGGATGATCGGTGACGGCACAAACGATGCCCCTGCTCTTGCCCAATCGGATGTTGGCATAGCCATGAGTAGCGGCACACAAGCTGCACGAGAAGCAGGAAACATGGTCGATCTGGATAGCAACCCTACCAAGCTGATAGAAGTAGTAGAGGTCGGCAAACAATTGCTTATGACCCGCGGTGCATTAACTACATTCAGTATAGCCAATGATGTAGCTAAATATTTTGCAATCATTCCTGCAATGGCTGTTACATTGTATGCGGGAATATCAGGTAAAGGAGCATTGTCGGTATTAAATATTATGGGTCTATCATCTCCCGAGAATGCAATTTTAAGTGCGATTATATTCAATGCCCTTATCATTATATTTCTGATACCTCTTGCCCTGAAAGGAGTAAAATACAGAGCTGAATCACCTTCTAAGTCTTTGCTACGAAATCTTTCTATTTATGGACTTGGGGGTATTGCAACACCTTTTATTGGAATCAAACTAATAGATATGTTATTACAAATATTCTGAACAAATATGAAAAGTCAATTAATTATATCATTAAAAATATTGGGAATAATGACTATGCTTTTAGGCGTTATCTATCCTTTGTTCATAACCGGAATTGCCCAATTCGCTTTTCCGTCAAAGGCAAATGGATCTCTGATTGAAGTCAACGGTATTTTGCGAGGTAGTGAACTGATTGGTCAAAAGACAGATACAGCTATCTATTTCAATCCCCGACCATCGGCAACGGATTATAACACGCTGGCATCGGGAGGATCGAACCTCAGCCTGACAAGTAAGAAGCTATACGAACTTGTGCAATTGCGAAAAATAGACATCATCACAAAGAATAAATTATCTAATGAAACCATCGTCCCAGCAGATTTGTTATTCGCTTCGGCTAGTGGATTAGATTCGCATATCTCACCCGAGGCAGCAAAGATACAAATACAACGGATATCTGAAGCCCGAGGATTTTCGGAAGAACAAAAGCAAAAACTAAGTATGTTAGTAGATAAACTGATAGAGTCACCTCAATTTGGTATATTCGGATGCAAGAGAGTAAATGTTTTTATGCTAAATTTGGAACTGGATAAGTTGAAATGAAAATGGAAGAAAATCGTCCTGATCCTGATAAGCTTTTAACTTCGATAAATCAGGAAGAGGAAATCAAGAAACGTGGGAAGTTGAAGATATTTTTCGGAATGTCTCCCGGTGTAGGCAAAACCTATTCGATGCTACAGACGGCACATATAGATTTGTCGAAAGGAGTTGACGTGGTGGTTGGATATATAGAGTCTCACAACCGACCCGAAACAAGCGCCTTATTAGAAGGCCTCGAAATTATCCCCCGTAAAAAAATAGAATATAAAGGAACATCTCTTGAGGAGATGGATTTGGATGCCATTATTTTGAGGCATCCTTATCTGGTTTTGGTAGATGAGCTTGCACATACCAATGCAGAAGGAAGCCGCCATGCAAAACGTTATCAGGACATACAGGAGTTACTAGACAATGGTATAAATGTATATACTACTGTCAATATCCAACATCTGGAGAGTAGAAACGATACCGTAGCCCAGATAACAGGGGTAACCGTTAAAGAGACTATTCCGGACGAGCTGTTTGAAATGGCAGATGATGTGGAGTTGATCGACATCACTCCAAATGTTCTTCTCGACCGTTTGGCAGAAGGCAAGATATACGCCTTACCGGAATCGAAAGAAGCCGCAAAAAACTTTTTCAGGAAAGGGAATATAACAGCATTGCGTGAGATGTCGCTCCGCCTTGTTGCCGACAGGGTAGACAAGCAGTTGAAATCTTACATGCAGCAGAAACAAATAGCTGGTCCATGGAAGTCGGGGTTACATCTGCTGGTTCTTGTAGGGCCAAGTAAATCTTCTGCCAAGCTGATACGATGGGCAAAAAATTTATCATATACGATGGGTGCAGACCTCGTGGCTTTACATGTAGAAAACACACAGGTATTAAATGAAGAGCAACAAGAACAATTGTCTAAAAATATTGATCTTGCCCGAGAATTTGGTGCAGAAGTAATAATAACCTCAGGAAGTGACCTTGTTTCCACAACACTGGATATTGCACATAAAGAGAATATTACGCATATTATCATTGGTAAATCGGGCAAACAGAGTTTCTTTTCATCACTATTTTCTCGTGACAACTTTGTCAATCGGCTACTGAAAGAAAGTGGAGAGATAGACATCTACGTTATAGAACCGGGATTTGAAGCAAAACAATACAAAAGAAAATTAGTTTCTTATCCGGATTTTTCATCGTCATACAAACATTACATTATAGCTTTTCTAGCCGTATTGGCTACTGTTTTGCTTTGCTTGCCTATTGTTAGGGAGACAGGCTATCAATCAATATCTTTCATTCTGCTATTTGTAATCCTCATACTATCTATGTTTTTCCGCTTGGGTCCTATCATGATGGCTTCGGCAGTAAGCGCCGTAGCATGGGACTTCTTTTTTATAACACCTCAACATACATTAAAGATAACTCAACCCGAGGATTTACTTGCATTCTGTATGTTCTTCGCTGTGGCATTAGTAACTGGAACACTAACAGCAAAAGTACGAAAACAGGAACGGCTAACACGCAAGAGAGCCGAGAAAACAAATGCTTTGTTTCACCTGACCAAACAACTCGTAAATGCAGAAAATACAAAAAAAATCTTAGAGGTTTCTAAAGAAGATATAAACAACTATTTTGGCGTAGATGCATATTTTCTTCTACAGGATGGAGAAGGCAGATTAAAGAAGAAACAACAAAATGCGAAGCCGGGAGACTTTACGGAATCAGAATATAGTATAGCACAATGGGTTTTCAAACATTCGAAAAAGGCAGGAAAATACACTGACACGCTTTCTTTAAGTGAATATACTTTCTATCCTCTGAAAGGAATGAAAACGAAAGCGGGAGTTGTTGCGATAAAACCTAAAAAGAAATTCAACGGAGAGACTGAGCTATTTTGGGATACATTCCTTACACAGATATCGAATACGTTGGAGCATCATGATCTTGCTCAACAAGCAAAAAAAGCAAATCTGCTTGACGAATCAGATAAGTTGTACAAAACACTATTCAACTCCATATCTCATGAGTTAAGGATTCCGATTGCCACAATCATGGGAGCATCGGACACTCTCCTAGCCGATTCACATCCTGAAAAAGTACGCAAGGAGCTATATAACGAAATACTCACAGCATCGGGACGGCTGAACCGTCTGGTAGAAAATCTATTGAATATATCGCGCCTCGAGACAGGAAAGATTACATTGCATACCGATTGGTGCGACATGAATGATTTGTTTAACAAAGTAACGGATAATCTACGAGACGAACTGAAACCTTACCGGTTGGATATTGTTGTACCGCAAACAATGCCTTTAGTCAAACTCGATTTCGGGCTGATGGAACAGGTATTGCATAATTTAGTATATAATTCATGTAAATACTCAACCCCGGGAACATCAATCCGCTTGAAGTCTTTCTATGATAATGAATATCTGATTATCCAGGAAATGGATCGAGGGCCAGGTTTTGCACCTGACACACTACCTTTTGTCTTCAATAAGTTCTTCAAAACAGGACATAAAACAACAGGAGGGTTAGGCTTGGGACTATCTATTGCTAAAGGATTTGTTGAAGCTCATAAAGGAACAATAAGTGTAGAAAACAGGCAGAATGGAGGGGCACGCTTCACAATAAAAATACCGACAAAAGTATCTTACATAAACGTATAAGCAGGATGAATAATACAGATACGATTCTGATTATAGACGACGAAACTCAAATACGCCGACTGCTGGAAATAACTCTTTCGGCCAGCGGATACAAAACGATAGAGGCCACCACGGGTAAAGAGGGACTTCTGATGGCGGCTTCACACCAACCCTCACTTATTATCCTCGATTTGGGTTTACCTGATATCGACGGAATAGATGTGTTGAAAAATCTGAGGGAGTGGTTTTATAAGCCAATAATTATTTTATCGGTACGCAATTCGGAAGAAGATATTGTACATGCCCTCGATAAGGGAGCAAATGATTACCTCTCAAAACCTTTTAGAACAGGAGAGCTGCTTGCCCGTATACGAGCATCACTAAGACAGGGGCAAACAGCAAACGACACTCCTATATTTCAGATCGGAGATCTCTCCGTGGATATAGCAAACCACATTGCGAAGAAAAAAGATGAATTATTAGACCTAACACCAACAGAATTTTCATTATTAAGTCTATTTGCTAAAAACCAAGGGTGCGTCCTCACCCATCAGTATATACTCAAAGAAGTATGGGGATATGGATATGTAGAGCAAACCCAATATCTGCGTGTGTTCGTTGCCCAATTGAGAAAAAAGATAGAAGACAATCCCACTAAACCAACTCTATTAATTACCGAATCAGGTATAGGATATCGATTCGGATTATAAATATAAGCTCCGGCTTTACAACTACCACTCTTCGTTATTTAAATCATATTGTAAAATATCAAAATCATATTGTGTAATTTTTTGAAATTTCTATAGTCTACTTTTGTGATGAATAGAAATTTTAAAACATGAATAACACTTTCAACTTTTTAGCTTTTGACTTGGGAGCAACTAGCGGACGTTCTATACTCGGAACGTTTGATAATGGAAAATTGGAATTGCGAGAGTTGACCCGGTTTGGCAATGATATATTACAGATACAAGGAAAGTACTACTGGAATATATATTCTATATACAACTCCATAAAGGAAGGCATGCGAGCAGCAGCATCTTTGGATATAGCTATTAATGCAATAGGTATAGATACATGGGGAGTCGATTTTGTCTATGTGGCCGAAGATGGAACAATATTGAATCTCCCTCGTTCTTACCGAGATCCATATACAGAGAAAAGTCCTGAGAAATACTTCAAACTCATCCCTAAAGAAGAAGTATATAAGCTTACCGGAATACAAATCATGAACTTTAACAGTTTATTCCAACTATATGCTGCCAAGATGGAAAAATCGGCGGCATTACAATCTGCAAAAGAGCTATTGTTTCTTCCCGATGCATTATCTTATCTTTTGACAGGAAACAAAGCCTGCGAATATACTATAGCTTCTACCTCTCAGTTTCTGAATCCGTTAACAAAAAAGATCGAGAATAAACTACTAGAAGCGATAGAAGTATATCCCTCTGTCATTCCTCCACTAATAAAACCGGGGAAAGTAGTTGGGTTGCTTCGAGACTCAATAGCTAAAGAGTGTGGATTAAATACAATTCCGATTATTGCAGTAGCAGGTCATGATACTGCGTCTGCTATTGTTTCAATACCGGCAAAGAATAAGAAATTTGCATATATAAGTTCCGGCACATGGTCGTTGATGGGCATAGAGGTACATGAGCCCATTATAAATGAGCGATCATATAAAATGAACTTCACAAACGAAGGAGGCGTTGAGGGTACAATTCGTTTTCTAAAAAACATCACAGGCATGTGGCTGCTGGAGCAATGCCGTAAAGAATGGGAACAATTAGGGCGTACCTACACTTACGATGAAATTATAAAAATGGCGAAAACAGCAAAAGGCTTTCAATGCTTTGTTGATCCAGACGATGCCGCTTTTGCCAATCCGGAGAGTATGATAGAATCTATTATAAAATTCTGCATCGATACCAAACAAAATGTACCAAAAGAAGATGCTGAATTTATACGTTGCATTTTTGATAGTCTCGCTTTAAAATACAAGTATGTATTAAGCTGTCTTCGTGAACTATCTCCTCACGCTATCGAAGTACTGCATATTATAGGTGGCGGCTCACAAAATAAATTATTGAACCAGTTTGCGGCTAATGCAACAGGTCTTCCGGTTGTGGCCGGTCCATACGAAGCTACAGCCATAGGAAATATTATGATGCAGGCCAAAGGATTGGGCTTGGTAAAATCTCTTAAGGAAATAAGAGCTATAATCAACGAATCATTTACTCTTGAATCTTATGAACCACAAGATACCGAATTGTGGAATAATGCTTACGAAAAAATTTTGGAATTAATAAAAAAATAAAGGAGTGACCATGAAAAAGAATGAATTAGTACTAAAGTCTTTTGAAATAGCAAAAGAACGCTATTCGGGAATAGGCGTTGATGTAGAAGCTGCACTTAAGACATTACAAGATGTTGCAATCTCTATTCACTGTTGGCAGGCTGACGATGTAACGGGGTTTGAAAATCTGACAAATGTAGGAGGCGGCGGTATTCAGGCTACGGGAAATTATCCGGGTAAAGCTCGTAATATTGACGAGTTGCGTTCCGATATTGAAAAAGTGTTAACCCTAGTAGGAGGAAACCATCGTTTAAACCTACATGAGATATATGGCGAATTTGGCAATAAAGCAGTAGACAGAGATCAGGTAGAACCTTCTCATTTTAGGGGTTGGATGCAATGGGCTACAGAAAATTCTTTAAAACTGGATTTCAACTCTACCTCATTCGGCCACCCCAAAAGCGGAGATTTAACACTTGCAAATCCGGACAAAGCTATTCGCGATTTCTGGATTGAACATACAAAACGCTGTCGTGCCGTGGCTGAAGAAATGGGTAAATTCCAAAATGATCCGTGTATCATGAACTTGTGGATACATGATGGAATGAAAGACCTGACTGTAAACCGCTACAAATATCGTCAGATATTGGAACAATCATTAGATGAAATATTTGCCACAGAATATCACAATATGAAAGATTGTTTGGAGTCTAAACTTTTTGGTATTGCACTGGAGAGTTACACTGTAGGCTCTCATGATTTCTACCTAGGTTATGGAGCAAAGAAACAAAAAATAGTAACATTGGATACAGGACACTTCCATCTTTCCGAAAATGTGGCAGACAAAATTTCATCTTTACTGTTATATACTCCCGAAATAATGCTGCACGTAAGCCGCCCTATTCGTTGGGATTCGGATCATGTTGTTATACTGAATGATGATGTTATCGAACTGGCAAAAGAAATTATCCGAGCAGATGCGTTAAATCGTGTACACATTGGTCTCGATTTCTTCGATGCATCTATCAACCGTATAGGTGCGTACGTCATCGGCATACGAGCTACACAAAAAGCTCTACTACAAGCTTTACTTGAGCCAATTGCAACACTACGCGGATATGAAGCGAACGGACAGTACTTTGAACGCCTTGCTCTTCTTGAAGAAGCTAAAGCTCTGCCATGGAATGCTGTTTGGGACTATTTCTGCCTCAAAAACAATATTGCTGTAGGAGAAAATTATATTAAGGAAGTACAACAGTATGAAAAAGATGTAACGGCTAAAAGGATATAAAATATCTATAAAGCGAAAAAAGCATTCTTAGTATGAATACAATAATAGGTTTGGTTATAATTGCAATAGGGAGCTTGGGGCAGTCCAGTTCTTATGTTCCGATCAATAAAGTAAAAAATTGGTCATGGGAGTGTTTTTGGCTGATACAAGGTATTTTTGCTTGGTTGGTTTTTCCTTTTGTCGGAGCACTCTTAGCGATGCCGGACGGACTGTCCCTTTTCGATGTTTATTTACAGGAAAGTATGGCTGTTTATAAGTCGATTGGCTATGGAATTCTTTGGGGAATTGGAGGTTTAACATTTGGTCTGAGTATGCGTTATCTAGGAATCGCTTTAGGGCAGTCTCTCGCCTTGGGTACATGTTCGGCATTCGGAACGTTAATTCCGGCTTTGCTCAAAGGGCAATATTTGTTTAGAGGCGAAGGATTAGTTCTCCTTATAGGTGTCAGCATTGCCATTGCAGGGATAGCCGTTATCGGATATGCCGGTGCATTGAAATCGAGCAACATAAGTGAGGATGCAAAGAAAAAGGCTGTAAAAGATTTTGCCTTAAAGAAGGGTTTACTCATTGCAATATTAGCCGGAGTAATGAGTGCCTGCTTCAATCTTGGGCTTGAAGCCGGAGCACCGATTAAGGCTCGTATCCTTTCATTAGGAACAGAAAGCCTGTTAGCATTGAATCCCATTATATTACTTGTCACTATTGGAGGATTTGTAACAAATGCATGTTACTGCTTGTTCCAAAACTATAAGAATAAGAGTTTCAAAGATTATACGACAATCACAGCATCCAATTGGATTAATAACCTTCTATTCTGCGCATTGGCAGGACTATTATGGTATTCTCAGTTTTTCGGATTAGGAGTAGGACAAAGCTTCTTCGAGCCGGGAAGTGTTATGATGGCATTTTCGTGGAGCATATTGATGTCCCTCAATGTACTGTTTAGTAATATTTGGGGTATCATACTCAAAGAATGGCAAGGTGTAAAGAAAAAGACGATTGTAATACTTGTAACAGGATTAGCAATTTTAATATTTTCGATAATTTATCCACAACTTTAAATAATAGAAAATGATTTTTAATATTAATGACAGGCTTAAAGAACAGCTTGATGAAGTAGCCGAAATTGTAGGTTATCTGTGGCAAAAAGGATGGGCAGAACGCAATGCCGGAAATATTTCAATAAACATAACTGATATTGTCGGAGATGAAAACAAAGACATGCCCCCTTTGTCTAGTTTTCAGCTTCCTAAGAATATGATAGAATTGTCCGGTGACTTTTTCTACGTAACAGGAACAGGAAAACGAATGCGAGATGTGGCAAAAGACCCTTTAAAAAATGGCTCTATCGTGAGAGTTTCCAAAGATGGCAACTCTTATGATGTTATCGCAGTAGAAAACGTAAAGCCAACATCTGAGTTAGCGTCACATTTTTCTATTTTATCTTCATTCAAGAAAAAAGGATCAAAGAATAAGCTGGTGTTGCATACGCATCCAACAGATCTTATTGCATTGTCTCATATTCCCGAGCTGAAAAGCAGCGAGGCTTTGAATGATCTATTATGGGGAATGCACCCTGAAACGTTTATCGTTGTACCTCGAGGTATAGGTCTTGTGCCTTACGAAGTGCCCGGAACTACAGCTATAGCGCAACTAACACTTCCTGTACTCGATAAACATGATATTGTAATTTGGGAAAAGCATGGAGTATTTGCCGTGGGTGAGAATCTGACAGATACGTTCGATTTGATCGACACACTTTCGAAATCGGCACAGATATATGCATTTGCCAAAACTTGCGGATATACACCTGAGGGATTAACCAAAGAACAAATAAAAGGTCTGATAGAGCCTTTTAATATACAGTTTTAATACAGCTAATAAGATCAATAATACAGCCATCCGGACTTTCTAACATACGAGTATGATAAGGAGAAGTCTGGATGGTTTCTTGTTAAGGGATAAAGAAATGAAACAATAATCGTTCTAACAAATCGAATATTAAAACCCGTTATTCGTTTTATCTTCCCATACACCTTGAGTAAATCTTCTATGTTCTAAGGGAGTAATATTTGTTTTCTTCTTGAATGCAGTAAAAAAATACTCTTGATTTTCAAATCCCATCAGATAAGCAATTTCTTTCACCGGAATAGCGGTATTGGTCAATAGCTCTTTTGATTTTTGTATTTTTAGTTCTTGAATATATTGCAAAGGAGCAAATCCGGTATATTCTTTAAAAACCTTGCGAAAACTGGAATAGCTCATATGCAATTCGTTTGCAATATCCTTCGGTTTTATATCTCTGAAATTTTCAAGAATAAGTATTTTTGCTTTGTTTACCTGATTTATAACTTCGGAACCTTCATACGAATAATTCTTATCTAAAGAATATGCCAGTCCTAGCAAGTGATTGACTATTCCGGCCAACATTTGTTGAAACCCTGATTTCTGTTCTGCTGCTATTTCAATTGCCTGCTTGTATAAAGCTACTATCTGATCATTTAATCCTACCTGAAAAATAGGTTTCTTCTGATTGAAAAATCCATTAGCAACCCTGTTATCAATATTTATTCCGTTAAATCCAATCCAATATTCGTCCCAACCGGTGTTTTTGTCCGGCATATAATTATGCCACTCTCCGGGGAATAGTAAAAATATAGTTCCGTCCTTCACTGATTGGATTTTTTTTGTTTCGATGCTATTAGAAATAAACTTTCCACTCCCTTTTGTTATATATAATAACTGATATTCATCCAAAATACGCCCCCTTTCTGTCGAAAACAAATAGCGCGTAGGGTGATTTCTTGGTGGATATACCGTCTGAGGCGCAATAGACTGATACCCCACAGAGTTAATTGTCAGGCCCCAAAGCTGATCGCTTTCATTCACTATTAAATATTTCAGATGAATTGAATTTTTCATGTAATATTAAAAAAGAGTAAGGCAAAGATTATTAGTACAAATTAAAAACAAAACATTTAGATTGAGACACATTTAATTATGAATAATGGTAAAAATATCATTTCTTAAAATCTATATATCAATTTGTCTAATATATCGGAAACTCATGTAAATAGATAAACCCTAAAAGCCGATAGCTTTTAGGGTTCTCTTCAAGTAATCAGTGGTCTTTCAATTTACACTCAATTACTTCTTAAATACTAACCTCCAACAACGGGCTGTCCCAGCCTTTAATTTCAAGCTTAATATTATCGTTACTGATAGACCCTTTATTTACCTTGCATTGTAGGATCTTCTTTTGGCCGGGTAATATACTTATATAATTATCAGACCAGAAAGCAGGAGTAATTATCTCCCCTCTGTTATCCTTTAATTTCAGATTTATCATAAAGGCTATTTTATCTGAAGGGTTTTTCATTTCTACAGTATAAATTATATTATCTCGCTCCTCCGTCTTGTTTGTCTTAATGCCTAACTCAACAGGCTCCAAAGTAGATAGATTTTTGAAATCTCCATAACTTTTAGCAGGAGTATGCACCCAATCGGTTTTATCCCACAAATATTCATCAGGTTTAGAGGACAGACAATAGAAATTATCGGCAACAACCTCACCATCCTGATTCAATATTTCTAGAGAAAGGAATACATTTTCTTTTAGAGGTGCTAATTGTAAAATATTGACAGATGTATTTGTTCTGATATCGAATGGTATTTCTTTTTTCTCCTTAACGGTAGAATTTATATCAAACACCTGTACAATAGCCTTGTACCCGCTTATATCTTTTAGCTGTTCGTTAACAGCATATATACTATTATTCCCATAATTATAGATTAGCTGCAACGGTTGATTCGCTTTCTTCACAGAATAATAAGCAGCAGTAGGCACCTTGTAGTAATCGTACATTTGCCAATACAAAGATGGCCATGCTGAATTTAACATCCATTGAACAATACCAGTTGTTTTTCCTATATTTACTCTGAATGCTTCAAACATAGCTCGAGTACCATCATAATTGACAAGGTCAGCCTTCATTAGATAATCTTCCAGATTTTTAGCCTGTCCGTATTTATTATTTATGACAGTTGTAAGCTCCTTCAACGAATTCATTGCAGCTGTGGATGTCGTACAATGGAAATCCCATGTATCATTTAGCGGCCACAGTTTATCTTCAGGTATAAATTTTTTGATCGATTCTAAAACCGGAAGCTGTGCTCCTATTCCTGTTTCGGTATTGTAGCCAAATGCACCACCATAAAGAGTATCAATATACCAATAGTTTGGTCCTACATACTCATAAGGTCCGGCCATTTTAGTACCTGTTTTACCCGACAGTTCGCTAGTTCTTTCTTTTGCAGCACCTACATAGATTCTGTTATCTGATTCTTTTAAGAATGCTAGATATTTTTCTTCCAATTTTGGGGTCGGAAGCATATCACTTCCAGGCATCCAAGATATAATACTCGGATGATTGCGCAACCATAGCACTTGTGTGGCAAAGGACTCTGCGATAAGATCAATTTCTTCATCTGTAAGTATGCAACCATACATTTCATCACATGGTTTTCCAAAATATGCCTCCCACTCCCATTGACAACTCCATCCTACAACGGCCATTATTCCGTACTTATCGCACAAATCGTATACATTAGAACTTGTACCCCAAAAACTCTCGAAACGAATCATGTTCATATTCATATCTTTGACATACTGCACCTGTATCTCATTACTCTCTGGTGTATCGCGCAGGAATATGTCATCTGTCCATCCGGCAGACTTTAGCAAAACATTTTTTCCATTTAGTCTAAACCCTCTGTATCCTTCTTTTGTTAGATAAGATTCTATTTGACGTATACCAAATGTTATGTTTTCGCTATCTGTTACTATATTATCTGTTTTAAATTTTAAGTTCAGGTTGTATAGTTCAGGACTCCCCATATTATTGCACCACCAAAGTCGAGGATTCTTGATGTGCAACATTGCCGCCTCAACCGGGGTTATCTTTACTTTTTTCTTTTCGTAAGGAGCTAAAGTAACAGAATAAGAAAACTTTTTCGATTCTATTTCTCCAAGCAAGTCTCCTGAAATTTCCTGATCTGTAAGATTTTCCACTTCAGTTTCTATCGTAAGCCAGGCCTCCTCTAAAGTTTCAGTATTTACCTGAGGTTGCACATATGTATTGTTTAATCTTGTATTTCCTGTTATAGATAAATATACATCCCTGTATATTCCCATACTTTCGTCAGCCGGGCGAGGATTCCAATCGGCAAATCCTATATTAGGATCTCCGTGTGTGGCTTTAAAAAGTTCTACTGCTAAAACATTATTATCTGATTTTACATATGGGGTCACATCAAAAGAGAAATGACGGTATGTACCATATATAGAATCTTTGGATGCTATTAATTTCCCATTCAACCAAATATTAGCAAAATATGATATTCCATCAAAACAAAGAGTTATATGCTGATTTTCATTCAACTGAGGCAATGCAAATTCATTGCGATACCAAAATGGTTTATCAAACCGTTTTTTATCTATATCTTTAATATTTGTTCCGACAAAAATATCAGGAAAAACTCCATTTGCAGTAAGAACACCCATCACCGTAGATGGCACTGTTGCTCTATACCAATTCTCTATCGACAGTTGCGGACTAGAAACAAAGTCTCCTTTACCTTTTATACTATCAGACGATTGAATATACCAATTGGTAGCTAGATTAATTTTTTGATGCATATTTTCTTCTTGTTGACTGCAAGAGTTTGCAGAAAAAAGGAGACACAGTAATACAAATACTGATAATAGTTTTTCGTGAATCATGGCATTTGAGTTGAGTAATTTATCTGTTTTTCAAAGTAGATGATAAATATACAGAAAATTATAAAATATGGAGAAAGAGAATGCAAGAATATACTCTTGCATTCTTCTATCTTCCAAAATATTAAAATTGATTAGAAATTAGCTTTGTCAACATCCCACCATATACGTGTACTGGCTTTATCTGCTCCACCAAGTTTAGATACACCGTCAGCGTAGTTGGTAGCATTATCTACTGCTTCAGAAGACGGGAATGGTATACGCCGTGGGCCTAACTCTGTAGACACAACCCCTTGACTATTATTGTTAACGACAGGGAATAATTTAGGATAACCTGTTCTACGATAATCAGTCCATGCAGGTGTTCCATCAGGAAACATGGCAATCCATTTCTGAGTTATTATTTTTTGTAATTTTACTTCATTGTTATCAGCATTATCCCACTTTGGACTTACCAGATTTACCGCATCATGGCTATTAGCCGAAACTATTAAATCTTCATACCTCGTTGGTAAAGACGTAGAGGCTAAATATGTGTCAACCCCAGACAAACCATATTGTTCAAATGATGATGCTACACCTTTTGCATATAATTCCTGAGCTGTTCCACCCATACTCCATCCACGAAGAGCTCCTTCTGCTCTTAGAAAATATACTTCGGCCGAACTAATAAGAACAGGGGGGGTATTCGATGCTACATTTATGGCCGAGCTATTAGCATATATATCGCGATCTACACCTGTTCCCAGACGAATACCTTTATACTCTCCTTTAATTGAAGGCTTTGTCGCCGGTACAAAATATTTTGTAAGTCGTGGGTCAGCATATCCCTTCAACATAGATTCCATATCTGCACTCATAGCACAATCGCCCCAATTACTAATTGTTGCTATCGGATTAGTCATATTGGATACTCTTGCTATATCGTCAACAGCTTCAATAACACCCCACTCATGACTCATCGCTTTTTCAGCCTGAGCTTTTGCTGTAGCCGGATCTACTTTAACCAATGTCATTGCTAATCTTAGTCTAAGGCTATTAGCAAATTTAACCCATTGCTTCATCTTCCCACCATAAATATTATCAATTTTCACAAATCTCGAATTATCCGGTTCTGCTTTTTCATAAGCTTCTAATCCAGCAATACCTTCATCCAGATCTTCAAAGAATCTATTATAAAGTGTTTTTACATCATCATAGGCTGCGCCCGAATCAGCTTTTCCGAATTCTGTATATATAATCGGTCCATAAATATCTGCAACTCTATGCATAGCTGCAACTTTCAGTATTTTTCCCCATTTGGTGTAAATAGCAAGATTTTCAAAAGGCTCAGCTTTTTTCTCCATTTTCATGAAGTTTGCCATCGTATAACTATTTGCTGTGGTCCATGCATAAGAGTTCCAACCATCATTCATAGCATATGTCAAGTTTGAAGAAGCACCAAAGCTAGGAGAAGACATATAATGTGAGAACATGTCAGAATTTAGGTTCTGATAAAGCTGATATGTCCAGTCCGTTCCAGAACCATAGTTATAGTTAAAAATTATACTTGCCTGAAATCCAGGAAAATAGGCTCCTACAAGATTATCATCTGGCAGTAAGTCATCGTCATAAATACCTTGATCGGATGTATTCATATCTTCGAATCTATCTGTACAAGAAGGCATTATTAATATTGCTACTGGAAAAACCAATAAACATATATATTTGAATATCTTTTTCATAATCAACTGATATTAATTGTATTAGAAACTAAGTTTTAGGTTAAATCCAAAGCTGCGGGTAGAAGGCATACCAAATGCATCGACACCTTGCAGGTCGTTCCCTGTTGATAAGATTGCATCCGGATCGAATGGTGCATTATTCTTGAAGAAAAATAAATTTCTTGCAACAAATGATAATTCAGCAGCTTTTATAGCTTTGGTCTTGAGTAATAATTTCGGACTGAAACGATAACCTACAGAAAGTTCACGTAATCGAATATTCGTTGCATCATACATGTAATGCTCTGTCAAACCTGCTCCAAATTCAGAACCTACTGTTTGGTAGAAGCCTTTTACATCATTTATCTTCGTCCCTTCCAACATAACATATCCTGCATCTCTAGCACGTGCCGTACTCTGAGTAGCTCCCCTGTAGTCAAGGTCAGCCTGCGTGATAGACAATACGTCTCCTCCTACTTTCATATCTATTAAAAAGTTTAGTATGAAATTTTTGTATGTAAATGTATTTGACCAGCCAATATTGTATTTCGGTGCAGTATTTCCAACTTTTTCTAAAGCTGACGTACGTAAAGGTAGTCCTTCTTGATAGATAATACTTCCATTATTATCCCTTTGGTAGGCTATACCATAGATATCGCCTACAGAACCGCCTTCTCTAATAACCATCTGATAATTACCCGTTTGAGTCTTATTCCCAAGAATAAACACAGGCATTTTTTCATGTAATTTCTTAACCTTATTTCTATTTAAAGAATAATTAAATGATGTTTTCCACATAAACTCTTCAGTCATTATAGGACTACCACCTAGTGTAATTTCTATACCTTGATTTTGTATATCTCCACCATTTACACCTCTGTAAGCATAGCCAAGACCTGATTCAGCAGGAATCATAAAGTATTGGTTTTTGGTATTAGTTTTATAATATGTGAAATCAAAATCTATTCTATTTTGTATAAATCTCCATTCCGTACCCACTTCTATAGAAGTCGTTTTTTCAGGTTTCAAATTAGGATCTGGTTTAACTTCGCTTTCCAAATAACCTCCATCAGAAGCCATTGAACCGGGCTGTCTTGGGGAATAAATAGGTACAGTATTACCAACTTGGCTCCATGCGCCCCTAATTTTTCCAAATGAGAAGGCTTTAGGAAGTTGTACCATATCAGAAATTACAGCTGTTAGACCTACCGACGGATAGAAAAAGCTTATATTATCCGTAAATGCCAAATTAGAAGACCAATCATTACGGGCAGTAACATCCAAGAAGAGATAGTCGTTGTAACTGAACTGCGCTGTGCCAAACACTGACTGCATCTGAGAATGATTATCAACCGGAGTCGCTGTAGCTTCTATCGATATCAGGTTTTGAAGTGTAAATACATTTGCATACTTCATACCTCCCGGATTGGAATCGAAACGCTCCGATTTGTAATATTCATCCTTAATACTAGCACCAATAGTTGCTTGTAATCCAAAAGGGCCCTTTATGTTAGGTGTAAATGTAGCCATAACATCCCCATAGGTGATCATTTGCTCACCTGTATATTTTATATAGCGTCCATTACCTCCCTTTGCAAGAGCTGTATGCGTTCCAACATACATTTTCTGCCAATATCTGTCTGCAGCAAAGTCAGCACTACCTCTGGCTTGTAAAGCTAACCAATCTGTAACTTTCAGATTAGCAGTCAATGATGTTATTATGCGGTTTCTTTTATCGCTACTAGGAATCATCGATGTTAACCAGTACGGATTCTGACTTTTTTCTGTGAAATCATACCAGTTTTGTTCATTCAAATTTCTATCAGAATTAAACACAAAGCGTCCGTCACCCTTATAGTCAGACAGTCTCTGTCCCTGAGGAAATCTATATAAACCTACTAACGGGTTCATATAATAACCTCCTGCTACAGGTCTGTTCTTAATAGTCTGATTCATCAGGTTTATATTCGCATCCAGAGACAGTCTATCATTAAAAAAATTAGCAGTTTCTCTAAAATTCAGATTATGCTTCATCATAGAATTATTAGGTACTATACCACTGCCAGAAGTATTTGCATATGAAAAATATGTCTGCATCTTATCTGATCCTGCACTTAACGACACCGAGTTCGTAAATGTAGTACCCGTATCAAAGAAGTCTTTTATATTATTGTGACCTCCACCTGAAAGTTTATCCCCCCAATTACCGCTGTATACTTTTTGAAGATCTGGGGTCTCAAAAGCATAATCTAGCATCAAGTTACTAGAGAAATCAACCTTAACAGCTCCGGCTTTACCCTTTTTTGTAGTAATAAGGATAACACCATTGGCAGCCTCTGAACCATAAAGAGCAGCCGCTGCAGGACCTTTAAGTATATTCATGGTTTCTATATCATCAGGGTTGAGGTTCGCAATACCATCTCCGGCATCACGTCCACCCGCATCATTTGTTCCGCCTAATACGGTCAATGGTTGTTCACTTGTACCGTTTGACATAGGCATACCATCAATTACATATAATGGCTGATTATTTCCCGATAGAGAACGTCCACCACGAATAACAACTTTAGAAGAGCCTCCTAATCCTGAGGAACTTTTGTTAATCTGAACACCTGCAGTTTTACCTGCAAGAGCATTGATCATATTTGGATCTTTTACCCTCGTCAGATCATCATTCCCAATCTGTTGAGTAGAGTAAGTTAGAGACTTTTCTTTCTTCTTAATACCTAATGCTGTTACAACAACTTCATCAAGTATTTGAGAATCTTCCTTCAATGTAAAATCTATTGTAGTTTGCCCTTTTAGAACGACTTCTTGTGGATGATAACCAACATACGAGATTACAAGAGTAGCATTTGCAGGAACTGTCAAGCTATAATCACCATCCACCCCTGTCATTGTTCCATTTGTTGTACCTTTTTCTGATACACTGGCACCAATTAAAGGTTCTCCGGCTTCATCAAGAGCAATTCCTTTTACTGTGATTTTTTGAGTTTGTTGTGTTGTGTTGAGATCCTGATTAACGTCTTTCTTTTCAGAAAGGAGGATTTTTTTGTCTCTTATTTCGTAAGAGATGTTTGTTCCAGAAAAAACTTTCTGTAACACTTGAGGCAAGTCTGAGTTTGTTACCTCAATGGTTACAATTCTATCAGTATTGACTACAGGTTGGCTATATGCAAAAGTATAACCTGTCTGTTCGGCAATTGTAGATAAAACTTTTTCCAGCTTCGCCTGCTGAAGATTCATAGTTACCTTTTGTGCAGACACTGTTAATGTCGTACACAGAAACATAACCAGAAAAGCTAAAATTACACGTTTCATAGTTTACATTTTTTAAGGTTAAAAAATAGGTCCTTTATATAATAGACCCTCGAGCATAAAAAAAGTATGACTAGGAAGTGTAATTTTTTTGTTATTTTATTTAAATCGATCTATTACATCCTGACAATCACCTTATTTCCATCAACAATAAATCTTACAGGAGATATCTTTTCTAAATCTTTTAAAATCTTTTCTAATGATACATTCTCCGAAACAATGGTATATGAGTAAATATAAGCTCGCCCATCTTCTACTGTAAAAGAGACATTATACCAACGTTCGAGATCTGCAATAACATCTTTTAGAGGTGTATCTTTAAATGCGAGAATATCTTTTTTCCATAACGAAACAAAGCCTGTATTTTCATTTTTTGTAATTCTACATTCACCTGTTTTTCGATCATATGCAAGTTTTTCTCCCGGCTTTACATAATATTGTCCTTTTGTAAAAGGTATAAGGCTTATATTACCATTATCTAATGCCAAATATATTAAGCTACTGGTAGAATATGCCTTGACATTGAACTCTGTACCATAAACCTTTACCATATCATCATCCATTTGTACAATAAATGGTCTGTCGGGATTTTTATCTACTGTAAAATAGGCTTCTCCGTTCAAAAAAACTTTTCTGTCAAACAAACTAAATTTTTTAGGATAACGCAAATGGGTATCTGAATTCAGATACGCTTTTGTGCCATCCTGAAACATAACCTGCAACCGCTCCCCTTTAGGTACATATACATCAACATACTCTGTTTTACCAAAAAGATCCACTTTTTTATTCACCTGCCACCCCAATCCGAGAAGTAAAATAAATGGGATAACGATAGCAGCTGCTCTGTACATTGTACGACGCAATTTTTGCCGCCTTTCTCTAGCAAGTATTTCATTAAACATTTTATCTGATGGAATTTCATGATCAACAAAAAGCTCCTCATAGCCTTCTTTTGCATTAAAAGAACGCATATCCATCTCATGAGACAGATACATTTGTCCTTCCTCGGTAGCAAACCATTCTACTACCGTTGTTATTTCCTCGAGTGTTGCAATACCATCAACAACTTTTCTGATAGTTTCTTCAGATGGTCTTTCCATTTTTAATACGAATTATAATATAATATGTTAGCATTTTCATATAATATTGACACACATAGTCTATGAAAGAATGATAAATAAAATACTTATTAACATTTTTCCTAAATGAGCTCTTAATATTTTAATTGATTGCGCATAATGAGTCTTCACTGTATGTATAGAAATTTGCATTTTATCTGCGATCTCTTGATTTGATAAATCTCCTTCCATTTTTAATAAACAAACCTGCCTTTTTTGTAGAGGCAACATTTCCAACGCTTTTCTGAAAAGCATCATTAGTTCTTTTTGTTCAATAATATCCAATAGGTTATCTTCATAAGATTCTACAGATAAGGCCAACTCATAATTCTTTTTTATAGCAGTATTATTATCTCTGATCTGGTTTAGTATATAGTTTTTGGTAATGGTATAAAGAAAATTCTTTAGGCTGGCTTTAATCTTAATATCTTTACGAAATTCCCATAATTTAGAAAAAACATGCTGAATAGCATCTTCCGACATATCTCGATCTTTCAGATATGTATAAGCTAATAGATACAATTGTTTATGATATCTATTATATACGATAGTAAAAGCGTTCTTATTACTTTTCTGTATCAGAGAGAATAAGTCTGAATCGTCCATCTGTTGATCTATACGCGCATGTAGTTTTAGAGACATATCGATTTAAGAAAGGTTAACAATACAAATCTACTAATTTTATATGTTCGAGACGAAAAATAGCTCAATAGCTTTTGTCCGAAAGTTTCTATAATTAATCTTTTTATCTAAATTTGCAAAAGAAGCCGCTTAAAACAGTATCAACACTTTATTCTGCTTAAAATGAGGATTATATATATATCATTGTTGTCACCACTATTTACATCGTGTAACACATCTTCGTTTGTAAATATAGGCATAATTGGAATCATGGCAATGTTCGGCACCATGTTATTGTTATTTGCCTTAATGTTTTTCTTGATAGCACGCAGAAAAAAGAAAGGAGAAAAGAGCTTAGTTAAATTTAATAACGATCTATATTTTGCATTAAAAAAGTTAGATACTCCTCAACAAAAAGTAGACATGCTAAATACACTCATCGAACGAATAAATAATGATGAGAAATACAAAAAAGATACCCAATGGCGCGATAAAGTGCTACTGAAGACGTATATACACCTCGCTACAGCGTATTATCAGATGGGAGATGAGATGCGAACATTGAATGTATGCTCAGATATTATAGACCTTGACCCTAAAGATGCAATGTCATACTACAACCGAGGCTCAATATACAGCAATATGGGATTATACGATAAAGCTTTATTAGACCTTGATAAAACGATAGACTTACAGCCCGATTATGCCAGTGCCTACAACAATCGCGGGTTAGTATATCAAAAACTTGAATATTACGACAAAGCCATACTTGACTATAACAAAGCCTTAAAGCTTGAGAGTTCAGCTATAGCATATTATAATAGAGGAAATACTTACTATGAAATGGAAGAATACAATAAGGCCCTACAAGATTACCAGACTGTTATAGAAATATTAGATGAAAACGATGAATCAGATCTAAGAAAAGAAGTAGAGGCAAGTATCAATATTGTAAAAAATAAAACAAAAAAATAATCCAATCTTTTCTATTATTTATCAGCAGGATTTATTATTATAAAATTCATATAGATACAATCTTATCATTAAGAGCTTAAGCTTATCTTTTTTTCTCTGCGCAAAAGAAAGTCCGCGAAATCACCTTCGCAGACTTCCCAACCTTAACACAAACTTTACAAAACTACACAATAGAGCTGATTGCAGCCTGATTACTTGGTTCAAATGTATTTCAGGAACCAACTCTGTGTTTCTTTATATTGTATTTTTAATTTAAATAACAACGGATCCTTCATTTTGAAGTGGTAATTTGTACCTGACCAATTGGATTTATCTTAAAAAATTAATATTATCTCTATTTGCTCAGCAAAGATAGTAAATTTTACACATTAACAATAGATACTATCTATTTTTTTTCAAAATTAATTCTATTTAGCGATTTCACTTGCGTATTTCCTTTCTTAAGTATTCGGAAGTGAAGCTGTTACTCTTTTTCACAATATCTTCGGGTCTACCATAAGCAACCACAGTTCCCCCTCCAATTCCACCATCAGGTCCCATATCGATGATGTAATCTGCACTTTTTATTATATCTTGATTATGCTCTATAACAATTATCGTATTTCCTCTATCAACAAGCTTGTTAAGAACGCCAAGTAGAACTCGTATATCCTCAAAATGCAGGCCGGTAGTAGGTTCATCCAATATATATATGGTATTTCCGGTGTCTGTTCGGGCTAGTTCGGTCGCAAGTTTCACACGTTGAGATTCCCCACCGGACAATGTGGTTGACGGTTGTCCAAGTTTTAGATATCCAAGTCCCACTTCTTGCAATACTTTAATCTTATGCAGTATATTAGGAACATTTTCAAAGAACTCTACAGCCATATTGATGGTCATATCCAAAACATCTGCTATCGATTTTCCCTTGAATCGCACCTCTAGAGTTTCTCTATTGTAACGCTTACCGTGACATTCTTCACATTGCACATATACATCCGGCAAGAAATTCATTGCAATGGTTTTATATCCGTTACCTCCACAAACCTCACAACGCCCTCCTTTTACATTAAACGAGAAACGTCCGGCTTTGTAGCCTCGTATTTTGGATTCGGGAAGATTAACAAACAAATTTCTTATATCTGAAAAAACACCGGTATAGGTTGCAGGATTTGAGCGTGGTGTACGTCCTATCGGCGATTGGTCTACACTTATCACTTTATCTACAAGATCTATTCCTTCAAGCGTCTTATATGGTAACGGATCGGCCAGAGACCGATACAAATGTTGACTCAAAATAGGTAGTAATGTTCCATTTACGAGACTCGATTTTCCACTGCCTGAAACACCCGTAACACAAATAAAGGTATTCAACGGAAAAGAAACATCCACACCCTTAAGATTATGTCCGGTTGCGCCTTTCAATGTAATCTTCTTTCCATTGCCCTTGCGTCTATTCTTAGGTATCTCAATTTCGAGCTTACCATTCAGGTAATTGGCTGTCATTGTATTGGTTTTCAGCATATCGTCTGGTGTACCTGCAAAAACAACCTTCCCCCCTCGCCTGCCGGCATAAGGCCCCATATCTACAATATAGTCTGCTTCGAGCATTATATCTTTATCGTGTTCTACTACAATAACAGAGTTACCCGTATCACGCAGTTTTTTCAACGAATCTATCAGCCTTGTATTATCTCTCTGATGAAGACCTATACTAGGCTCGTCGAGTATATAAAGTACATTTACAAGCTGAGAGCCTATCTGTGTAGCCAAGCGTATACGTTGGCTTTCACCACCCGAAAGGGATACGGATGGACGGTTTAGAGATAAATAATTAAGACCCACATCTAACAAAAAGGACAAGCGGGATACAATCTCCTTCTTTATTTCTCCGGCAATCAGCTTTTGCCTTTCTGAGATATGCACATCCATATCTTGTATCCATTCGTAGAGATGTTGGATATCCATCTCGGCAAGATCGGCTATATTCTTATCATTTATTTTATAATGAAGAGCTTCTTTACTCAATCGTTGCCCATTACAGTCGGGACAGACATCCGTTTTGATAAACTGTTCTGCCCATTTTTGTGCCGAAGCAGAAGAATCACTATCCTGCTGCATTTCGATATATTTGGCAACACCCTCAAAAGCGACTACATAATTAGAACTTCCTAAAGACTCGTTCTTAATTTGCAAACGCTCTTCTGTTCCAAACATGATCTCATCTATAGCTTCCTCCGGAACATCTTTAATTGGCGTCTTAATCGTAACGCCATGCTTCTCACAGATAGCCTCTATCTGCCAAAAGAATAATGAGTTTTTATATTTTCCCAATGGGGCTATACCTCCGGCATAGATACTCAATTGTGGTTTCGGCACAATCTTTTCCATATCTATTTTGTTCACTACTCCCAACCCTTTGCAACGAGAACATGCTCCGTGTGGGGAATTAAATGAGAATGAATGTGGAGCCGGATCACTATAAGATAACCCTGTAGACGGACACATCAATTGACGGCTAAAATGCCTTACCTCTCCTGTATCTACGTCCTGTATCATAATCAGCCCATCGCCTTGCTTCATCGCTGTGCGCAAGCTGGTTTTGAGATTATCAGCAAATTTATTGGAAACGGTCAACTTATCAATCAGTATTTCTACGCTGTGCATCTTATATCTATCAAGACGCATACCGGGTATAATTTCACGAATTGCACCATCTACACGTACTGTCAGATAGCCTTTTTTGCTTATTTGCTCAAACAATTCTTTGTAGTGACCTTTTCTGTTGCGAACAACAGGAGCAAGCAAATATACTTTCTTTCCGATATAACGTTCAAGGATAAGCTCTAAGATTTGGTCTTCGGTATATTTAACCATCTTCTCCCCGGTGAGATAAGAATAAGCTTCTCCCGCACGGGCATATAACAAGCGAAGAAAGTCGTATATTTCGGTTGTTGTTCCTACTGTCGATCGAGGGTTACGATTTGTTGTTTTCTGTTCTATAGATATTACCGGACTTAGACCTGTAATCTTGTCTACATCAGGTCTCTCCATTCCGCCCAAAAAGTTACGTGCATAAGCCGAAAACGTTTCAATATAACGTCTTTGTCCTTCTGCAAAAATAGTATCAAATGCTAACGATGATTTACCACTTCCACTAAGTCCTGTAATCACAACAAGCGAATCTCGTGGAATTTCTACATCAATATTTTTAAGATTATGAACACGTGCGCCATATACATTTATGACGTCTTTTTCTTCGGGTATAATTGTCTCCATCAAATTTCCAAACGCTCCTTGTCTAATTATTCATATTTTAATTAGTCATGCGAAATCCATGTTTTATCATGGACTCTTACTTTACTACCTTTCTTGTAGTATAATGATTCCTGTGTAGGAATAAGAATTGTATATGAATTTTGGCTTCTAGCCGAAATTGTTAACTTACGATCTCTCAGCCAACTATTAAAGTCTTTCAACTGTGCATATGTCAACCCTTTTTCTTTTGCAAAAGATGCCAGATCGGGAATTGATTCTGTTACTTCAACTTTTGTAAATTCAATCGGTTTATACAGATCTTTTTCTGTGAGAATAAATCCATATTTAGAAGGATTTTCAAATAGTAGCTTAATAGCCAACATCCGGAAATAATAGCGTGAAGTTTCAGAAACCAGCCATAGATCAAGACTTTCGTCGGCCTGCTGTTTATCCAGTTCTCCACTGATACGTCCTTGTCCGGCATTGTATGACATAGCCACACTTGTCCAACTACCATATTTGTTGTAAGCTTCTCTCAGATATTTGCATGCTGCCCGAGTTGATTTTTCTATCGAATATCTTTCATCTACTTCAGAAGAGACCTCTAAACCATATCCGGGTGCAGTTTTTGGCATAAACTGCCATAGCCCGGCAGCGCCGGCAGAGGATACAGCTCTATGGTCTAAACTACTTTCTATTACCGCCAGATATTTAAAATCTTCGGGAATTCCATTTTCTTTTAAGATCGGTTCTATAATAGGAAAGTATCGGTTAGCTCTTTTTATAAGTAATAACGTCGTCGAATGTAAATATGTAAATCCATTTATCTCACGATCGAATCGCTCATGGAGATCGTATCTGTCAAGCTTTATCTCCTCTCCCGCAAAATTGACCTTCTCCGGTATCTCTATAGATTTCGTCATGGATAATACATAAGGAGCTTTAGACTCTGTTTCGCTATGGCTATTATTTGACAATAATACAAAGGCTAAAACACAGACACAAACAACTGGAATAGTGAACAATAAAACCTTCTTCATTTATCGCTAGTTTTGTAATATTTCATTAAAAAAATAGCTATCAAAGGTACAATTTTATTTCTGGAAGTAAAAGTCCGGCAAACATTGCTTATCTATAATTTATCTTAAAGCACCGACTTTTGAGCACCACAGACCCTCCAGTCTTTAGTATTCGAATTTCCCTTGTTGACAAAAACAGTTCTTATAAATAGATTCCAAGTTCTCAATTTGTTCGCTGAAAATCCCATAAACGGATGAACCTGAACCCGACATTGAAGCATACAGCGCACCCTGTTGGTATAAACTATTCTTTATATCACCTATAGCCGGATATTTAGCAAACACACTTTCTTCAAAATCATTTACCATCAAACCTCGCCATTCTGCAAGAGGCAGTTTTACGATTTCCATCAAAGACTGTTTTGGTTGTTTTGGAGAAACCAATGCAAAAGCATCTTTTGTAGGGACATGTATCCCTGGCTTTACCAGTACAAAATAATAGTTTTTGAGAGACAATTCAATCTTTTCAAAAACCTCACCTATTCCTGTGGCAAATACGGGATGATTATATATAAAAAATGGACAATCAGCTCCAAGCTGAACAGCCAATCTGATTAGTTCCTCATCAGACACATTCAACTGAAAAGTTTGATTCAACAGCTTCAGCATAAATGATGCATCAGCCGACCCCCCCCCCAAGCCTGCGCCAAACGGTATTTTCTTTAATAAATAAACTTCCACAAATGGAAAATCATAATGTTTTCGCATTAAGGACAATGCCCTCATCACTAAATTTGTTTCGGGTGATGCATCAACCTTAATTCCTGATTCGAAAAAAGTATCCTTACCTTGCCCATCTTTTACAATGATTTCAAGAGCATCTTTTATTGCTAAAGGATAAAAAACTGTTTCAAGGTTGTGATATCCATCTGGTCTCTTGGATACTATATTCAACCCTAAATTTATTTTTGCATTGGGAAAGGTTATCATATTTCAGTTTTGAGTATAAGTCTAATGATTTTTGACAGTTTGCCTCAAAAGCAAATCATTTGTTTATAATAAAAACAAACGGAGTCCTAACTTTTGAGGCAGATTTCTTGATATAATTATTACACCAGCTTCTTGATTAAAGCCTCTTTATCTCCATATATATAGTCGATAACAGGAACTTCTATCATTGTATAAGCTCCCGGCGCTTGCTTCATTGTTGCTCTAGCCGAAGCAACTAGCACCTGAGCTGTTAAAGCAGGATTATTAATCTTCATATTAAAGTCTAAGAGCTGATTCTGAGTTGTACCCGATACACCTTTACGCACCATATTCACTCCATGCCCCATATCTTTCAAGTTGTCTACATTTTCAACCTGCATCACATGTGTTTCATCATGTGCAAAATAGTCATCGCTTTTAATTGCTGCCGCTACATCAGAAAAGTTATAGCCTTCTTCGACCTCAATATACACCATACGACGATGAATACTTGTACCCAGTGGAATAGTCATCGACAACGCTGCCTTTACTCCTTTAATAGCTTTTACGGCAACAGTATGTCCCATACTCATACCCGGACCGAAGTTAGTATATGTTACGCCTTTGGGAGCCATAAACTCAAACATGGAGCGAATCATAGAGTCTGTACCCGGATCCCATCCTGCGGATATGATAGATACCGTATTATTTGCTTTGGCCACAGCATCCAGCTCACGGCGTAAATTTACAATACCACCGTGTATATCATAACTATCTACCGTATTGATACCCAAAGCAAGGCACTCTTTAGCATATTCTTCAACGCTGCGAGTTGGAGTACAAAGCACAGCCACATTCACGTCTTTTAGTTCTTTTATTGATTGTACGACCTGATACTTTTTTAGTTCATCAGGTACATTCGATGGATCACGACGGACAATACCGGCCACCTCAAAGTCGGGTGAAGCAATAATTGCATCCAATACATACTGTCCTATATTTCCGTAACCTACAATAGCTGCTCTAATTTTATTCATTGATATTGATTTATATTTGTTAGATTTATAACTATAATTACATATTAATCAGATTATATTTGAGTAGCTTCCTTCATAAAGTTATATAACCATTCCATCGCAAGAAAATCGTCCTTTATCAAATTGGCAAAATTAGGAGAAAACAATTCCTCTCCTACAGGTCTTGTCTTACTTACCCATATCCCTTTGCGTTGTATCCATGGTTGGAAGTACTCAGGCAGATCATTCGGTATAGGTCGCTTATATTCCTCTCCATTTATTACATATCCCCGATCCAACACCGATTGTTGAGTGATTCGCTGAAACTCCTCAGCATCATAAGTAACCTCGTCTCGGAAAGCATCCATAACTTTTTTCTTTGGCTGAAACAGCCCTAAGCCAAGCGTATAGCCGGTAGCCGATATCTCCATAAAGTATCCCGGATAGTCTTTCCATATATCGTTTGTTACGGGTATCTGAAAAGCCATCCACATAAAATCTTTATAGGGATCTTTATTCTTCGAAAAACGTGTATCTCTATATATCCTCGATAGGCATCGGTGTGGGCGGAGTTCAAAAGCCTGATCGATATTATGCATTGCGGGAGACAAAGCTGTAACCAATGCCTTTAATGGGTTCAACAGCTCTTTCTCATACACATGCTTATTCTCATCAAACCATTCTTTATAGTTATTCTCTTTCAGGTCTTTGAGAAACTGAAAAGTATTTGGAGTAAAGCCTTTGAATGTTAATTCTTTCATATCTATATTAATCCTCTATATATGATCATTTTCTATTCCTAAATATAAAGGTAAAAAAATAGCAGCTTTTTACAAAACTGCTATTCTCTATTTATTTTATTTTTATTTTGCAAGTTGCTCGATAACAGCCATTACCTCAGCACCGATATCTTCTGCCTCCTTCATAGAATGTGCTTCAGAATATACACGGATAATAGGCTCGGTATTCGACTTCCGCAGATGTACCCATTTGTCGGGAAAATCTATTTTCACACCATCTATATCTGTTACATCGTATTGGCTATATTTTTCTTTAACAGCCTTCAGTATAGCATCCACATCAATACTTGGTGTTAGCTGTACTTTCTGTTTTGCGATAAAATATTCGGGATACGATGCACGTATTTCGCTTACTTTTTTCTTCTCGTGTGCCAAATGAGAAAGGAATAATGCAATGCCTACCAAAGAATCACGTCCATAGTGACTTGCAGGATAGATAACACCACCATTTCCTTCTCCTCCGATCACGGCATTGGTAGCCTTCATCAGTGTAGTTACATTTACTTCTCCCACAGCAGAAGCATTATATTCACAACCATATTTATGTGTTATATCACGCAAAGCACGGCTAGAGCTTAAATTGGATACGGTATTTCCCGGAGTATGTTTCAACACATAGTCAGCAACGGCAACCAGTGTGTATTCTTCTCCAAAAAACTCTCCGTTCTCACATACAATAGCTAAACGGTCTACATCCGGATCTACAACAAAGCCCACATCAGAAGGTGTAGTCTTCACCATTGTAAATATATCCTTGAGATGCTCCGGCAAAGGCTCAGGATTATGAGGAAAATCACCATTCGGTGTACAATAAAGCTCATTGACTCTATTTACCCCCAAGGCTTTTAATAGTTTAGGCAGTACAATACCTCCCACAGAGTTTACACAATCGATAGCCACTTCAAAATCTGCGGCCTTAATAGCATCTACGTCTACAAGCTCTAAATCTAAAACCGCCTGTATATGTTTATCTGTATAGTCTTTTTCTGTAAGCGTACCAACATGATCTATATGTGCATAATCAAAATCTGCGGCCTCAGCTATACGAAGAACTTCTTCTCCTTCTTTTGCATTCAAGAATTCTCCTTTTTCATTCAGAAGCTTCAAGGCATTCCATTGTTTTGGATTATGGCTTGCTGTAAGTATAATTCCACCACATGCTTTTTCCATCGTTACGGCCAGCTCGGTAGTAGGTGTTGTAGCCAAACCAATATTAACGACATCAAAACCCATCCCCATAAGAGTTCCAGTAACAATCTGTTCCATCATCTTACCCGACATACGGGCATCACGTCCAACAACTATTTTGTTCGAATCATTATTCTTACTTTCTCTGATGAAAGCGGCATAGGCTGATACAAATTTCACAGTATCTAAAGGATTTAATCCATCGCCGACTCTACCGCCAATGGTACCTCTAATTCCCGAAATAGATTTAATTAAGGTCATTTTTATTCTATTAATGTAGTAACTGTCTAAAACTTATTTTGCATCAGGTATAATTGTATATTTCAGACGCCCAAAATATATGGGCTCGTACGATCCTGATTGCTGATAATAAGATCCATTTGAAAAAGGAACGATTAAACTTACCTGTGCCTGATTTCCCAGATTATAGTCTAAAGGTAAAGCACATCCCGGTGAAAGGAAATAGTACATATAATATTCACTAGACAAACTATAGATATAGTTGCTATTACTAAACAAATATGAGCTGGTATTTCCATAATCCATATACATATATGCAAATTCAGTAACTCCTTGAATATCATTCGTAATTAAAGTATCCGGATTTGTTTGCAGCATTTTTGTATCATAAAAACGCATTGTCACATAATCACCTAATTTGATCTTGTCTTTTGTTCCCGAATCAATCACATGAATGTAAATCCCTGTTTTAGGGTCTTTGAAGTATTCTTTATCTTTAAAAACTCTGGTTTCGGGATATTTATTAATCACCTTTATACCTGATGTATCGATAAAGCGATTGATTGTTTTCTCTTCTTTCTTTAACTTATCGGCATAAGTCTCGCTTCCACATGCAACAAATATGATAGCAAATCCAATAAAAGCAAATATAACACCAATGATTTTTTTCATCTATATTTATGTTATTTAGTAAGTATATTATTCTTTTTCAATAAATCTCCAAATTCGGGTAATGCTTTCTCAAATATTGCGATAGCCTCATCCATTGTTCCGTAAAACTCCCCTCCGGCTGCATTCAGGTGACCACCACCGTTAAAACACTTTGAAGCAAATTGATTGCTAGGGAAGTCTCCTTGTGAACGAAACGAAATTTTTATAAAATCATTGTCTTCACGAATAAAAACTGAAAAAATAATTCCTTTTATATTCAACGGTAAATTTGCAAAACCCTCTGTGTCACCTTTTTTTACATTATATCGACTTTGCTCCTCATTCGTAAGCCAAATGAGAGCTGAGTTATATTCAGGATAAACCTTCATTTTCTCGCTTAATGTATATCCTAACATACGATAACGATCTTCGGTATAGTTATGGTATACATTCGAATATATCTGATCTTTATTTATTCCTTTTTTCAGTAATTCTCCTATGATATAATATATTTCAATATTATTGGAGTTGTAAGTAAATGCTCCTGTATCGGTCATCATACCGGTATAAATAGCAGTAGCAGTATTATAACTCATCACTTCAAAATCTCCCATACGGCAGATCAAACGAAACACGAGTTCGCTAGTAGATGATATTTCAGGGTATGAAATCATCACATCACAGAACTCTGTTGGATCAGGGTGATGATCTATCAAGACTTTCTTTCCCTTAGCAGCCTCAATAAATGGAGCCAAATGGTGTGACCGCTTTGGCACATTAAAGTCGAGACAAAAGATAAGCTCAGCCTCTGCTATAAGCTTTTGAGCATATTCAGGATATTTTTCATAATCAAAAATATCCTTCGCTCCGGGTATCCATTTCAAAAAATCAGGAAATGAATTAGGAACTATAATATTTACATCATTACCCAAGTCATTCAAATAATGGTACAAACCAAGAGAAGATCCAATAGCATCTCCATCAGGAGAAACATGGGTAACTATTACAATTTTGTCATATTGATCGAGTAGCTCTTCTACCGCTGTTATCTTCTGACTAGCTATTATTTTCGATATCATTTACAAGAACTCCTTATTCTAATTAAAATACAAACAACAAAAGTACTAAAAAATCAAACTAAATGCACCACTTTGAGTTACATCATGATAAGGAATATTTAGTTTTTGACATTCTTTAGCTAGCCGACGCCTAGTATATCTTGATAATGAAGCATCTAAAATCACATTTTCTATCCAAAAGAGCTGAGTTAAAGAATATAAAGAGAAACTGTTACTTTGAGTAAGCACCAAATTATTAATCTTAAATCTTTCTTCTGTAGCCTTCTCTTTCCAGTTATCAGAAGACAAAACCAGCAGATTGTTTGCTTGATTATCAATGTATATATAGTCACTTGTCGTATCATCCGGCAGGATATTTGTTTGAACCCCAGACTTACTCCATTTTATCTCTGAAGCCTGACTTCTATTATAAACAGTTATCACTTCTGTATCATCAACTACCTTGCTGTGAATATGACTCGTAAGCAATACCAATATCGCGGTTAAGCATACAATTAAAGCCTTCGATTTCTTATATATAAGGAAAAGCAATATCCCGATTATCATCGCAAAGATCAAGAACAAGTCGACAAAGGAAACTTTTACATTTTGCAAAAGAGCAAAGGGTAATTGTTCAAACAGATGAATTGCGTAGGTCATAAAACTAATTAATACCTGTAAAAGTTTCACCGGAAGATAGTATAAGTAATAACTAAAATCAGAGAATGCAAAACTCAACATCTTTGCAAAAACAATTCCTCCCGCAGCATACATAATAAAAGAAACGACAGGGACTATAATCAGATTGGCAATAAAGAAATATGTAGGGAACGTTCCAAAATAGTAAAGGCAAATAGGAAACGTAGCCAACTGCGCAACAACTGAAAGAGCAAACATCTGCCAGATATATCTTATATACTTATTCTCTATCTTAATCAGACCCAACATCTTTGGGTGAAGATATAAGATAGAGAGTACGGACATAAAACTTAATTGCAGCCCAATATCAAACAAAGAGAAAGGGTTGACTAAAAGCATAAAGAATGCAGCGATGAACAAGGCGTGAATAGAAAAGCTTTTTCGCCTAACTATTTCCGATACACAGAACACACTTAACATTGCGCTTGCCCTAACTACCGAAGGAGACAAACCCGTAATAAAAGCATACCCCCACAATAAAAGAATTATGAGAACTGGCTTTATCCAATAGTACTTTGAATTTCGATGAACAAAGCCCAGCAAGAAAGTTATCATTACATAAATAATACCAACATGTAATCCGCTTACGGATAAAACATGTACGGTTCCCGTCGTCCTGAATCCTTGTTTCAGATCATCACTCAATTCATTCTGATAGCCAAGAGTCAATGCTGACAAAACAGCGTACTCAGTTTCTTTCAGATCCAAAGCCTTATAGAAATTGAGAATAGCTTGTCTGCAACGCAAAGCTTGATACTTAAGGTTAGATGAGACTTCTCCTGTCCTTTTATAAGCGTCTGAAGAGACATAAACAGAACCTACAAAGTTCTGATTGTACATATACCTGACATAATCAAAATCATCCGGATTACCCATATTTCGGAAGGGCTGAACCTCGCCATAAAAAAGGAACTCATCCCCCGGATTCAATCGATCGGAGATCAACGAATCTCTTTGAAAATAACAGACTACCTGCTTATCTTCATCGGGCAAAAATACCCTATATGCGACAGTCTTAGCTTTTTCTTGAGGAGAGTCTGTTACAATGCCTCTATAAAGGTTTCTTGTCCCCGAAAAAGTATATTCAGATAAGTGCTGACGATAGGATGTAGAGAAAGCACCTATCCCGACCGTTGCTAAAACTACGCCCAAACCAAAGAGCCAGCGCATGGAGAATTGCCGATCCTTTGGCACAAAGTATGACAAAAGCATAGCCATAGTTCCTGACAGGAAAAAGACTATGCTTATATATTCGTTCTTAAAATAGTACTGAAATAGGATGCCTACGATCAACGAGAGCAAAAGGAAAAGGAATGGTATCTTTGACAATGGATTTCTCATTCCACAGCACCTATCAATACTACATCAAGTCTATTACAGACTCTTCAGCTTGTGAATCATTTCTGTCGGGTTGGCATCTGCAAACACAGCATTCCCGGCAACCAGAACATCTGCTCCGGCATCAACCAAACGTTTGCCTGTTTCCAGATTTACACCTCCATCTACTTCGATAAGTGTATGCAATCCTCGTCTTACAATCATATCTTTAAGGCAAGACACTTTGTCGAGTGTACGTTCTATAAACTTCTGACCACCAAAGCCCGGATTTACAGACATAAGCAATACCATATCCAAATCCTGAAGTATGTCTTCGAGTAAACTAACAGGAGTATGAGGATTTAATGTAACGGCAGCTTTCATCCCCGCATCGTGTATTGCAGTAATAGTTCGATGCAAGTGTACACAAGCTTCGTAATGCACATTCATCATATATGCACCCGCATCCTTTACAACAGGGATATACTGATCGGGGTTTACAATCATCAGATGTACATCCAATGGTTTCTTTGCCATTTTACTGATCTGCTTAATTATCGGAAAGCCGAACGAAATATTGGGAACAAATGTTCCGTCCATTACATCACAATGAAACCAATCGGCCTCACTATTGTTTACCATTTCTATGTCGGCTTGCAAATTAAGAAAATCAGCAGACAATAATGACGGAGCTATTTTATGATGCATACTATTGAATTATAAGTTATAAATTTGATGTTATCATCCTTCAAAGCAAAAATACGAAAAAGAGCACAAGTGACAAAAAGAAAAAAGGTACAAACATCAAATGCCTATACCCTTTATTTCTTTTCTGAGAGATTTCTTAATTTACACAAAACTCGTTTAGTGATCTTGGCAAAGATTTCTCAGCATAATATGTTCGTGCAAACTGTTTCAGAAAGTCCAGCGTACTTTTGGCAGGTGCGACAACCTCCCCTTCATTATCAAAACCTTTGCACAGCTTATGAGTATAGTTTTTTTTCATAGGCAATTTCCTTAAATAAGTTAGTTCTATCTATGAAACGCCAACCTTATATCTATATTGTTTATGATCTAATATTTAACATTCTAACTCATACGAGTTTTATAATCCTCGTAACTAAATTCCCTGTAAATCTCTAACTGGTTAGACTTATTCCAAAGAGCAATAGCAGGATGAGATATACCATTAAACATAGTAGTCTTCACGATTGTATAATGAATCATATCTTCGAATATAATCTTATCACCTATAAGAAGAGGCTCATCAAAAGACCATTCTCCTACAAAATCGCCACTCAGGCAACTACTTCCCCCCATACGATAAGTAGGCAGTCCTTGTACCGGTTCGTGATATGCGCCTCTAATATGCGGTTTATAAGGCATTTCCAAACAATCAGGCATGTGGCATGCAAAAGACACATCGAGTATTGCTGTCTTAATCCCTCTGTTCTCTACAATATCTACCACTGTAGAAACCAAAACTCCTGTTTGCCAAGCAAAAGCACTCCCCGGCTCCATGATAATCTCAAGATTAGGATGCTTCGCTTTAAAAGATTTGAGCAAGCCGATAAGATGTTCCACGTCATAATCTTTTCGAGTCATAAGGTGTCCGCCACCCATATTAAACCACTTCACCTGCGACAATAAATGTCCAAACTTTTGTTCAATCACTTCCAGGGTTTTCTCTAAGTCGTATGAAGACGATTCGCACAATGTATGGAAATGAAGTCCTTCTACTCCTTCGGGTAACTTATCGCGCAGTTGATCGAAAGAAACGCCAAGACGTGAGCCCGGAGTAGCCGGATTATATAAATCAGTCTCTACTGTAGAATATTCGGGATTGATACGTAAACCACAAGATACTTTGTGTGAATGCTTCAATGTTTCAGGATAAAACCGATCGAACTGCGATAAAGAGTTGAACGTTATGTGGCTGCTATAACGCATGAAAAGAGGAAAATTTTCAGGTGTATATGCAGGAGAAAAAGTATGCGCCAAGCTTCCCATTTCTTCATACGCCAATTGCGCTTCATACACAGAACTTGCTGTAGAACATGGTATGTATTCTCTTATAATAGGGAACGATTTCCACATTGCATACGCTTTGAATGCCAATATAATATTCACTCCTGCCCTATCTTTCACCGATTTGATAAGGCTGAGATTGTTTCTAAGCAATTCTTCTTCCATCACAAAGCAAGGTGACGGTACTTTATTTATTTCTATCATTTTTATTGAGTTTTTCGTCAAAAAAATTACAAGCAGCAAAGGTCGTGATTTTATTCTCGATGTTTAAATAATTTACTATAAAAATTGATTATACTCTTTATTTATGATTGATCTCCAAAATAAAAGATTTCAGCTTTTATTTTACTTTCTTCACATCAATAAAACTTAATACTAAACTATTTACTAATTTTACCCCCTCTTATTATATGATAATTTCAGAATGAAAAAATACATCCTCCCCGATATAAACCGCCGGACAGATACAGTCATACTGGCAAATGGCAATTTTCCTTCCAATCCTTTGGCTTTATCGATACTCAACAACTGCAAGTACCTTGTCTGTTGCGACGGAGCAACCAATAATCTGGCGAACACAAGCAGATTACCCGATGCAATAGTTGGTGATTGCGATTCGCTCTCGGAGGAGAACCAAATACGGTTTGCGGATATTATACACAGAATTCCCGAACAAGAGACCAACGACCTTACAAAAGCCGTACGATTCTGCTTGAAGCAAGGAAGAAAAGAGTTGACAATACTCGGCGCAACAGGCAAACGCGAAGATCATACCATTGCCAATATAAGCCTGCTATGCGAGTATATGAATGATGCCGACGTAGAAATGATTACCAACTACGGTGTATTTAACGGAATAGACTCCACTTCTCTTTTCGAAAGCTATAAAGGGCAGCAAGTCTCTTTGTTCTGCATAGATCAAAGCATTGTAACATCGCACAATCTTTTGTATGCTATCGAAAAGCGGATATTTACCAACTGGTGGCAAGCTACCCTGAACGAGTCTACAAGCGATGAGTTCATGATAGAAACAAACGGACGTATGATCGTTTACAGGGCTTTTTGATTATTCCCAAGCGTTAAGCTCCTACCTCTCCGATTTCCTTCGCCTTATATGCCATCGCATAAAAGCGGATTTGCTTTATCATAGACACAAGCCCGTTGGAGCGTGTAGGTGAAAGGTTTTCTTTCAGCCCAATCTTCTCTATAAAGTAAAGATCAGTATTTATAATTTCATCCGGTGTACGGTTCGACAACACCTTTATCAGTAGAGCGATAATACCTTTTACGATTACGGCATCGCTCTCCGCTTTAAGCACTATTTTACCGTCGATGTAATCTGCCTGTAGCCATACACGGCTTTGGCAACCAACAATAAGATTGTCTTCTGTCTTATTCTTATCGTCTAATTTATCCAGTGAATTTCCCAATTCTATCAATAATGCGTAACGATCCATCCAGTCGTCAAACATCGAAAATTCTTCTATAATCTCGTCTTGAACTTCGTTTATTGTAGCCATTTATTCCCTCTGTTTATTTTTCCTTATATACAACTTCCAGCACTGTTTGTCCTACGGCCTTCAATGTTTCTTTACTGATATTACGCATATCATCTTTTTGTGTATGCCATGAATGGAAGAACCCATGATCCATATCCTGACGGTAATCGATAATATCGATACTCGGTATCCTGCGAATCTGGTTTACAGGGACATGATCGTCTGTAACTCCACCCACATCTTTACCAATAAAGAACTTGCCATAACTAAGCAGTCCGGCTGTTCTCCATACTTTTTCAAGTATATCTTCTGCATATTCTTTGGATATAGCCTCCTTATAAAAGGTTGCACCTTCTGCTCCAACCATATCCAATAATATCCCAAATTTAGCTTTATAATTTGGTACATGCGGATTATTAGCCCAGTACTGAGAGCCCAAACACCATGTTTCTCCTTTAATCAAGGATTTCTCTGCAAAAGCAGGAATACCATAATCTTCTGCATCAAAAAAGATGATGTCTACTCCCACCTCAGGATCTTTCGACTGAAGCACTCTTCCTACCTCCATCAATACTCCTACTCCACTGGCGCCGTCATTAGCACCCAGCAAGGGTTTCTTAAGATTAGCCGGATCAGGGTCTTGATCTGAGTAGGGACGAGTATCCCAATGGGCAAAAAGCAGTACCCTATTTTTCTTCTCCAAACCATAAGAGGCTATTATATTACGGGCATTAAGCTTTGTACCATCGTATGCCGTTACCACCATCTTCTGCTCCTGCACTTGTGCTCCGAAACGTTTCATTTCGGCTACCAGATAATCGCCGCAAGCAACGTGCTCTTTAGTGTTCGGCACACGGTATCCGAATGCAACTTGTCTGTCTACATAAGCGTATGCGCTATCGGCGTTGAAGTCCGGCGATACTTTCTGATACGAGTCAGCCATCGTATTCGCATTTTGAGTTGTTTTCCCACACGAGCATGCTATAAAAATTAAAGACATGCATGTAATGTATATGTTCTTAATTGCCATCTTATACTAGTTTACTTTACAGAATACAATCTACAAATATAGAGATTTGTTGTGAGGTAGAGGTTTTCATTTAAGAGTTTTTTCGATTAGCACCTTCACTAGACAGAAACACATCAGAGATCAAACTCCAAAAAGTGACAAAAGTAACACATATCATATTGTTTATATATTGTCACCCTCTGTAAAGATATCCGGGAGGTAAGACTTCACCACTACGCCTAACCTTAACAAATTTCGGTTTAAGCTCAACTTCTGTGTTGTCGTTGCTTGCTTCATCACTCTCCACTGTAGAACAATCTGGTATATCTTGTAATTCGGAAGTTTCACTGTCTTTTTTCGGATGTAAATCTTTGTCTTTTTTTGGGGTGTTTCCTGTCCTTAAATTTTCACGCAGTAGATTTAGATTCTCCGCTGTTTTGGGATCACGAACAATAATGGTTAAAGCAGACTGTGTGTTCTCCTCTTCTTTATTGGCTTTACTGTCTTGACGAGAAAGTGTAAGCTTTATCGCATGGGTATCAGGGGCGTATTCTTTTTGTTTTACGATCTGCGATTTTAGCACCAGCTCATCAGGATTATTTTTATCGGGAACGTATATCGTCCTTGTCTCTGTAAGGGTATAACCTTCCAGTTTCCTTTTTAGTGACTTGCGAGCCACCATCAGTAGCATATCATCACGACGATCTATCGCTTTTTCTATTGCTTCTCTGAATTCGGGCTTTGTATCTTTCCATTCATAAAAAGACTTTCTGCTAATTTTTAATATCCTGCATATCTCCGAGATAGAATAAGTATCCGCCTCTATCAGTGTAACAATCTTCTCTACTAGTTTTTCTGTGTACTTTGCCATATCTATTATAATAAGTTGTTTATAATAGATAATTATTTAAGAAAGTGATAAATATGTTTTAGACGAATATCTTTTCAATTTTTCTTTTGTCTCCATATAGCATCAGCAATAGATCTGTATCTTCCCCAGAATTTATAATGAGTAAGAGAGAAAAATGAAATTAGCCGTCCGGTGTATTTATTCAAAAGAAAAAGATGTTGAATCCGATAGAAAAAAATAAGAAGAATAAAAAAGACGATAAAAGAAAAGACTTTTTCGACAAAAGGATAATGCAAAAAATCGGAAGATAATTTATTTAACAGATAAGTTGCAAGTGTAGAATAGAATATACTTATAATAACAAAGAGTCCGTGAGCACTTTCTATTGCTCTTTTAGGACAAAGAGACATACATCGCATACAACTTTCACACTTCAAGAGCCAAAAAGGACGCTTGTTTAATATTTTGATTGCTTTTACAGGACATTGTTTCACACACAGCTGGCATCCATCACAAGCAGTTGAAGCATAGAATGATTTTGCAAAGGCAAAACGCCCTGCAATATAGTATCCTAAAGATATAGGGGATATCAGTATATCTTGAACAATATCCCTGTATGATACAAAAACAGAATTTCCTTCAAATATTCTGTCACAATATTTCTTTACTTTATAAAAATTAGCTTCATGCAAAAATGCCACAGCGTTCTGACTCAATGCCGGATGAATCGACATCCAATTAGACGGCATATCGAAAGGTATTTGTCCTTTAATCTTATATCCTTTCATTTTTAGCATTATTGTTGATACAAAAAATGCGATTCCTGTCAAACCCGGTGTTACTGTTTTACCAATCTTTAGTCCGGCTCTTGTATTCATTAGTATAATATCGTTAGAGCCTTTTGGAAATCGGCGAATAAAGTCGAGAGTTATTGGGGGATAGTTGAATCCATGTATTGGTGAAATAATAATTACCAAAGTATCAGTATCTATGTCAATACTGTTGTGTCTTGCTGTATCTATATTCTCTAAGTTGCATCTTATATTCTTTTCGGTCGCAAATTCTCGAATCCAATAGGAAATCCTTTTCGCATTCCCTGTTCCCGAAAAATAATAAATCCTTATTTTTTTATATACAAGCATTCAGTATATCTGATAAGATTATAATTCAAAGATAGTTACAAATAATAATTCATCCTTTCATTTTCCGAGGTAAATCAATAAAAAAATAAAGTGACTACTTGCGACAATAGCCTAAAGTTACATTTCTATCGTCTTTTCGGATTGCAAATCTGAAAGAACAAAAAAGAGCGAAAAAATCCGAAAGAAGGAAGCAATTATACACAAAGAAGCCGTAATTTGAATCAAATTACGGCTTCTTCTATTTTGTAAATATACTACTTACGCATCAATCTTAGCATAAGTTGCATTTTCTTCGATAAACTCACGGCGCGGAGCTACGTCTTCACCCATCAGCATAGAGAAAACATGATCGGCTTCAGCAGCATTTTCTATCGTTACCTGACGCAATGTACGGTGCTCAGGATTCATGGTCGTATCCCAAAGCTGCTCCGCATTCATTTCTCCAAGACCTTTATATCGCTGTGTGTGAATTGCATTCTCGTCACCATCAGCATACTTCTCGATAAATGCACGACGTTGGCGATCATCCCAGCAATACTCTTCGTTTTTACCCTTGCGGCAAAGATAAAGCGGAGGCGTTGCAATATAGATATACCCTTTCTCCAACAGAGCTTTCATATGGCGGAAGAAGAAAGTAAGAATCAGCGTTGCAATGTGGCTTCCATCCACATCGGCATCGGTCATGATCACCACTTTATGATAACGAAGTTTTTCGAGATTCAACTCTTTTGAGTCTTCTTCCGTCCCTATCGTTACGCCCAGTGCTGTGTATATATTTTTTATCTCATCACTTTCAAGAACCTTGTGAGGCATCGCCTTCTCCACATTCAGAATCTTACCCCTAAGAGGAAGAATTGCTTGGAATCCACGGTCACGACCTTGTTTTGCAGTACCACCCGCAGAGTCTCCTTCGACAAGGAAAATCTCGCATATCGAAGCATCTTTACTCGAACAGTCGGCCAGTTTACCCGGTAATCCACCACCTGTAAGCGGAGATTTACGTTGTACCAACTCACGGGCTTTGCGAGCCGCTGCACGTGCTGTTGCTGCAAGAATAACTTTCTCTACAATGATTTTAGCTTCTTTCGGATGCTCTTCAAGATATATACCCAAAGCCTCTCCTACGGCCTGATCAACAGCTCCAATAACCTCATTGTTACCAAGTTTAGTCTTTGTCTGTCCTTCAAACTGAGGTTCAGCAACCTTGATAGAAACAACGGCAGTAAGTCCTTCTCGGAAGTCATCACCACTAATTTCTACCTTTACCTTCTCTAGCATCTTCGAGTCATCCGCATACTTTTTCAGCGTACGCGACAATCCACGGCGAAACCCGGTAAGGTGTGTACCTCCTTCTATTGTATGGATATTATTTACATACGAATATACGTTCTCATTATAAGATGTGTTATATGTCATTGCCACTTCTACCGGCACTCCTTGTTTTTCGGTAACAATATGTATCACATCTTCTATTAATGCTTCTTTAGATGCATCTATATATCGTACAAATTCTTCCAGCCCTTTTTCAGAGAAGAAAGTATCTGTTTTGAATGTTCCATCCTCTTTTACCTGACGACGATCGATCAACGATAGACGAACTCCGGCATTAAGGAATGCCAGTTCGCGAAGACGTGACGCCAGTGTATCATATTTGTACTCTGTTACTACAAAGATAGAATCATCCGGCTTGAAAGTTATAATTGTACCTGTATGATCTGTAGTTCCTATTTTTTCTACACCTGTCAGGGGTTTTCCACAAGAATATTCCTGTACATATACATTCCCTTGTTTGTGTACTTCGGCTTTTAAGTGCGTAGACAATGCGTTTACACACGACACTCCCACACCATGGAGACCTCCCGAAACTTTGTAAGTCCCTTTGTCGAATTTACCTCCGGCATGCAAGACAGTAAGAACGACTTCTAGAGCCGACTTTTTCTCTTTAGCCATTATATCCACCGGAATACCACGACCATTGTCTTGTACTGTTATCGAATTATCTTCGTGTATGGTAACTTTGATATCATCACAATATCCGGCCAGGGCCTCGTCAATAGAGTTGTCTACAACTTCATACACAAGATGGTGTAATCCTTTTTCGCTTATATCACCGATATACATCGCGGGTCTTTTCCTTACAGCTTCAAGGCCTTCGAGCACTTGAATATTTTGTGCGGAATAAGATTCGCTTGCAATTTTTTGGTTCTCAGTCATATTTATATTTTGCTATTAAATAGGCGAATAATCGCCTGAGGTTTTGCGTTTGAAAAATCTAACAAATATACAGATTTTTATCCACATAAGCAAGAATAGAAGCCATCGTTTTGCTTGCTTATAAATAAAGATTAGAATCAAAAAATTAACAGTTTTATTTATATAAAAACATGTAAAACCCAATAAAATTCTGATTGCTTTTGTTTTCTTTGTATTCTTCGATATGTCCAATAAATAATTTAACCGAATACGATGAAAAAACAATTCACATTTCTATTTTTTATTTTAAGCATCCTCTTTTTCATAACGAGTTGTTCTGATAAAGACAATGAAATAGAGGATACGCTCAGTCTATCAAAAAGTCAATTATTTTTTAAAGTTTCAACTGAAAAACAAAGCATTACGATCAAATCAAATACCAAGTGGGAAATTGACAAGAACATTCCTTCATGGTGCACTGTGAGCCCCATGTCGGGAAAGGGAGATGTAACGATTACAGTAGAAACCAAAGAAAATACACAAGAGGTTAGGCTTACAACACAGTTGGTTATAAAAACCAAAACAAAAATACAAAGAGTAAGCATACAACAAGAAGCTGCCCCTCCGGCAGCTCTCGAAGGGTACTATTTCCCGCTACTGACTATCAATACTAAAAACGGCACACCAATTATATCGAAGGATGACTATATGGACGCCACTATAAAGATAGAATCAAGAGACAGTAAAGGGGTTATAAAAGAGAAGCTAATGGAAGCTGACACCGAAATAAAAGGCCGAGGAAACAGCACTTGGGGAATGGAAAAGAAACCTTACAAACTGAAACTAAAAGAATCGGCACAAGTATTGGGCATGCCTAAAAACAAACATTGGGTGTTGCTTGCCAATTACTCGGATAAGACATTGATGCGAAACGAACTGGCTTTCGAGATGAGCCGTCGTATGGGATTCGCTTGGACTCCGCGCATGCAGTATGTGGATGTTGTGCTTAATGGAGAATATATAGGAAATTACATGCTTGGAGAGCATATACGCGTAGACAAGAATAGGGTCAATATCCCCGAATTGAAATCAGCAGATACAGATATTACAGGAGGATATCTGCTCGAAATAGATGAGCGAAAAGGCGAACCCGTATGGTTTGAAACACTAGAAGCAAAAATGACATTCTGTGTAAACACACCGGAAGACATACCGGCTAATCAGATAGAATATATATCAAACTATATCCAAAATATAGAAAACATCATATACGGAAAAAATGATGTAAACCCTGTAGAAGAATTACCGAAGTATTTGGACATGAAATCATTCATAGATTACTTATTATTAAACGAATTATCCAAAAACGTTGATGGTAACCTACGCCTAAGTACATTCGTCTATAAAAACAGAGGAGACGATAAGCTATATTTCGGACCGGTATGGGATTATGATATTGCTTTCGGGAATGTAAATTACGACAACTGTGATATGGTATCAGAATGGCATGCACGTGCAAGAGCTCCTTGGTATCAACAATTTTTCTCTCATCCCGAATTTGAAAATATGGTAAAAGACAGATGGAACGAATTACGCGGAAATGAATTAAGTGATACAAATATAAATACGTTCATTGACAGTATGGCTGAAAAAATAAATGTATCTCAATATTACAATTTTCAGAAATGGCCAATACTAGGTATTTACGTATGGCCTAACCCTGTAGATTACCAAAGCCGTATAAGTTACACAGATGAAGTTTCTTATCTTAAGACATGGATAAAAAATAGATCAAGTTGGATGGATCCACAGTTTAAGTAATTAATACGACATATTATAAACTAAAAAAGAGAAGAGGGAGTCCCTTTTCTCTTTTTTATTAAATACTGACTGGTATGTATCTACCATTTTTTTATAAACCTATTTATGATTTTCTTCAAACGAAGAAGGTATTTATATTCCTTGTATTTTTTATCTGAAATAAAACCATATTTATGCTGTATCATATAATAATCGGAATAAAAATCGAAATAAGAAGAAGATATACCTCCTAGTCTGAAGTTAGAAATCACGACATCCACTTCTTCGAGCTTTACACCTTTACTTACACATCTACAAATAAAATCGTAATCTGCCAAAACCTTTATAGACAGGTCAAAAGCTCCGTATTTATTGTAAACCTCTTTAGATACAAAAAATGTAGAGTGAGGCAATACACTCTCCGATATAAACGAAGCTCCACGGCGTTGTACATTAAAAATTTTATCGTCCTTCCACACGCGCTCTATACCATATATCATAGAGTTACCCTGATCTACCACGCCGTCAGAAAATTTTTCCCACATAACTTCGAGGGTATTATCCTCATACCAGTCATCAGAGTTGGTTATCCCTATCAATTTTCCGGTAGCGAGAGAAATTCCTTTATTCATAGCATCATAAACACCTTTGTCGGGTTCGCTTACTATGCGTACTGTTACTCCTTTCTTTTCAAAGGCGGGTATATAACTCTTTATTTTATCTAGGGTTTGGTCTTTCGATACACCATCGATGATGATATATTCAAAGTCAGAGAAAGTTTGTCTTAACAAAGCTTCTACTGTACCATGTAATGTATTTTCTGAATTGTATGTTGGTGTTATTATAGATATTCTTGGCATATCTAAATTATTTTATTTAAGTCTACGGGCAAAGATACATTTTTTTTATAAATGCATCCGCCTTTGTATATATATTAAAAGATTTGCCATTTTTTAAAAAGTCTATAGATATTAAATAATTTAACATTATCAAAAAAACAATTGTGTCATTGAGACGTTTTTAATATACAAAAGGAATATGTTTGTATACATCATGTGGATAATAAATGCTCTTTTATATTATAAGTTTCAATAGAATTAGCAACCTTGCTAAAATATGAAATAATGAAAACTAAATTATTTGTATACACAAGTATACTATTCCTCGCCGCTTGGATATTTTATGGATGCAATGAAAAAGAAACGGATACTTGTCTTACCATATCCGCAAAAGAGATCAACAACAAATCATTTATAAATGGCGGACAATATCAGATTCTCGATGCTAGTAATAAAGTAGTAGGAACATATACGCTCACTTCCGGAACAATGAATATCAACAATTTAGCTGTAGGAAAATATGTAGTAGAAGAAATAAGCTCTCCAGAAAATTATTACGTTAGTCAAAAGCAAATAGAAGTTATTTTGAAATACTCTTGTACAGAAGTTACATTCTCATATATAGACTCCAAGACGAAAGAAATACCGAATAAGCAGAAGCTTCAATTTATAAATTATCAAGGGCTTATAAACCTAGGTGAATATAATGCTGTTCGTATTGGTGAATATTACTGGATTGATAGAAGTTTTACCCATACAATAAAAAAAGGGAATGGATTCGAAAATGACATACCTATCACTCAAAACATCTTAAATAAATATCTTGAACGGGTACGCATCAATCCCCAATATTACCAATTATCGAATATAGCAGATTTTGAGAAATACTATGGAAGATATTATAGTTATCCTAGTATAGATTATATGAATCAATATTGTTTTATGGCGGATGAGAATGGGAATAAAATTGAAGGCTGGAGATTACCTTTCCCTGCCGATTACAGACAACTATTCGCTATGTCTCCATTCAATACATCTCATGATGCGAGCCATACCAATCTTAATGAAAGAGATGTCCGTTTTGCCTTAAGCAGCAAGAATAATGAAAATCCTTTAGCGTTTAATATTAATCAAGATAATAATAGCCCTTATAAAGTATATTGGTTCGAAAAGTCAACAAATATATATGGTTTTAATATGATGCCCGGGGGAGCTCGCCTCAATGGTGACGGCAGATGGTGCAATGGCCTAGGACCTAATGGAGGCTGCTATGATGATGGAAAAAGGGGTGATATTTATCATCTATTCTATGCAGTATACCTGGCAACCAAAAATACAAATAATACTCCTGGATATATCGGCATTCACGATTATATGAGTACTAAAGAATACGAATCGTATCACTATCTCAATGTACGGTGGTGCAGGCCATTAACGGATATAGAACTAGGATATAAATTATATATCAATAAGGACAAAACAGATATAAAGAAACTAGATATTAAAGACTCTCCTCCCGAAGGATACACTGAATTACCTCACGGTTATACTCGTGGATTTTATGTACAATATATATTAAACAACCCTAATACAAAATTAACTGTATCTGATATTGTGAACTATGCTAAAAATGTTCAGGACAATTATGTCTCCGAAAATCGTAACAATTCGAATATAATTTTGTAAAAAGAAGTATTTCTATAAACGAAGAAGTCCGCATACAATTACTTGTATACGGACTCTTTCTAAAAAAACGGCGGTAACCTACTCTCCCACTTTTACGCAGTACCATCGGCACGACCGGGCTTAACTTCTCTGTT
>JAEZGN010000011.1 GCA_023437305.1 Bacteroidota bacterium | reverse complement strand
TCGGCTTTCAAACATATGCCGTAACAGTGGGAGTCAAATCGGTATTCGACATTATTCTGACTGAAGACGAAAAAGTGTTATCAGATGTTGTAGTTACAGCATTGGGCATCAGACGTGAAGAAAAGGCTCTTGGGTACGCTGTACAAGGAGTAAAGGGACAAGCCTTGCAGACTGTACGTCCGTTAGATGTTGGGACATCGCTTACAGGTAGAGTGGCCGGATTAAATGTACTGAACAGTACAGAATTTGGAGCTGTACCCGAAATAACCCTTCGTGGAGAAAACCCTTTAATTGTTATAGATGGAGTACCTTATACAAATATGACATTGCGCGATTTACCTGCAGACGATATCGAATCTATGAACATATTAAAAGGCTCTACTGCTTCTGCCCTTTATGGATCTAAAGGTGATGGAGGAGCCATCATGATTACAACAAAGAAAGGTTCGGAAAGACAAGGCTTATCCGTTTCTATAAATAGTGGAACAATGTTTACGGCAGGTTATCTTGCCATACCCGAAATGCAATCAACCTACGGACGTGTCGTGAATACTGCAACGAATGCCTATGCCCGTACAGGCGATGGTTCGTGGGGCGTACCGATGGAGGGACAAGAAGTAGTACAATGGGATCCTATTTCAAAAACAATGACGCCAATGCCATACACTGCTAGAGGAAAAGACAACTTTAAAAACTTCCTGGTGCAGGGCTATATACTAAACAACAATATAAATGTTGTACAACAAACTAAAAATAGTAGTTTGCGAGCATCTGCGACATGGGTACAAAATAAAGGTCAATATCCCAACTCTTTATTCAATAAATATACCTATAGCCTTGGTGGAGAAATGAAAGTTGATAAGTTTACATTGTCTTCGAGCTTAGGATTCAACAAACAAACCTCTCCCAATCTAGGATTCAATGGATATGCCGGATATGATCCTATGTACAGTCTATTGGTATGGTCGGCTCCCGACTACGATATCAGAGACTATAAAGACTACTGGCTAATAAAAAACGAGAAGCAAAATAGTAGCTATGAAAGTACAAACAACAATCCATACTTCGACAGATACGAGAGATTGCATACATTGAACAGAGATATTTTTAACGGAACACTTTCCCTCAACTACGATATTACTCCTTGGTTGAAAGCTACATTAAGAACAGGATTCGACAGTTATAGTGACCGTCAGGATGTACGCATATCCAAAGGTTCGTTCACAGGAGGAGGTACATCAACCGTAATAAAAAATGGGACAGAGATATGGGGCGAATCAGCAAAGGGCTCATTCAATATGGGCGTGGGCAGAGGTTACAGCATCAACAGCGACCTTATCTTAGCTGCAGACAAGGCATATAAAGATTTCCGATTCGACGGATTTGTAGGAGGTTCTATTTCCTACAACCAAGACGAAGGAATGGAAGCTCGCACACAAAGCGGACTCTCGATACCGGGATTCTACTCACTGAAGGCATCTATTAATTCTGTACTTACTAGTTCAAGATTGTATAAGAAACAAGTAAACAGTGTATTCGGTCGTGTGGGTGCATCATGGCGCAGTATGGCATATATAGAAGCAACTATGCGTAACGACTGGAGTTCTACCCTTTCAAAATCAGAACGTTCTTATTTCTATCCATCGGTAGCAAGTAGCTTTATTGCTTCTGAGCTTCTACCTGAGGTGAATTGGCTATCATTCTGGAAACTTCGCGGATCATGGACAACTTCCAAAAAGCCCGCTAACATATATGAGATTAATTCAGACTATGCGATCACGCAAAACGCTTGGGGAAATCTGAGTTCGGCGACATATCCTACATCTATCAGAGGTACAAACGTAAGAGCAGAGTCTACATCAACATTCGAAGTAGGGACAGCCCTCAATTTTTTCAAAGGCAGAGCTTCTTTAGATGTAGCATATTATAACAAACGCATGTACGACTTTATAGTACAAGCACCTATAAGTCCGGCCTCCGGTTATAAAAGCAACTATATCAATTCGGGAGAAGAAATCACTCGTAAAGGTTTTGAAATTACAGCTACAGTAACACCAATCAAGACAAAAGATTGGGAATGGGATGTAACTCTGAATTGGTCGAAATATGCCCGCTATTATACAAAACTGGATGAAACATTTTCGCAAGATAAGCCTTGGGTAAAAGTTGGAAAGAGAGTAGATCATTATATAATCAGAGAGTATCAAAAAGATCCGCAAGGTAATATTATACACAGTAATGGGCTACCACTTTATTCGGCATACGATTCTAAGTTTGGCAATTACGATCCTGATTGGATTTGGGGTATGAATACAAGTGTAAGGTACAAAAACTGGCATTTCAGAATGACGATGGACGGACGTGTAGGCGGTATTGCTCAAACAACTACCGAAATGTATATGTGGCGTGCAGGATCACATCCTAACTCAATAGTTCCTGAACGTTATTTAGATGCCACCCAGCCCGGAACGAAAAACTATACAGGGCAAGGAGTAAAAGTAATATCGGGGAAAGCAACGTACGATACATACGGAAACATTACAAGCGACACACGCGAATATGCTCCTAATGATGTGCCTGTTACTTACAAAACATATATCGAAAATCTGCATAAAGGAACTGCATGGGGAGGCTCGCCTTCATCGCTGGATGCTTACAGCACCACATTCTTCAAAATACGAGAAATAGCTCTGACTTATAGCCTTCCGAAAACACTATCGGCTAAACTTAGAGCTAAAGATATTGCAGTATCGGCTGTAGGGCAAAATATGTTATTATGGGCTAAAGATTTTAAATACTCTGACCCTGACGGTGGTACAGATAACTTCAGCGACCCGTCTCAGCGTTATATTGGATTTAATGTGAAAATAGATTTTTAAAACTTTAAACTGAAACGAAATGAAAACCATAAATAAATTCACGATTATAGCAAGCATCCTTCTTTTATCAATATTTATAGGATGCAGCAATTTCGACGATTTGAATACGAATCCCGACTCTACATCTCAGGTTAGTGCATCATTGCTATGCACAAATGTAGTGTTACGTGTAGCCCGATTTGATGGAAGAGACGCTAAGGTAATGATCTCGGATAACGCATTATCCAAATATGTAGGCTATGCTAACGAAGGACAAATGAGTACGCAATACAACACAATAGGGAGTAGTAGCTTCGAAATACTGACAGTACTTCCTAACATAGATAAAATGCTAGGCTATGCACAAGGTAGCCCGATGGAGAACTCATACAAAGGTGTGGCAAAATTTGTTCGTGCCGCTGCCTTTTTCAAACTAACAATGGAATTAGGTGATATCCCCTATAGTGAAGCAAACAAAGGTGCATCAGGTGTGTACAAGCCAAGTTATGACACTCAAGAAGATGTATTTAAAGGTATTCTAAACGAGTTGAAAGAGGCAGATCAGTTCTTTGCGAACGGAACAAACTTCGATGGAGATCCCACTCCGTATAATGGTGATCCTGCTAAATGGCGCAGAGCATCAAATGCGCTCGCACTAAAAGTCTTGATAACATTGAGTAAAAAAGAAAATATTGCATCTTTAGAAGTAAAGAAACGTTTTGCAGAGATCGTTAATAGTGGGAACCTACTGGAAGCCTCAACAGGATTTTTCGGGCTTAACTATTCAAGTCTAAACAGACATCCACTATCAAGTACCAATGATTTGTTTACCAGCAAAACAATTATCAGTTCTTTGCTTGTCGACAATCTGAAATTACTAGGAGACAGAAGATTATTCTACTTTGCAGAACCTGCAGGGGCAGCTATCGCTGCAGGTAAAACAGAATCGGACGAAGAAGCCTATATCGGTGTTGATGTTTCAATGGATTATTCTGCAATGAATGCCGGTCATAGCGCAAATAAATATTCGCTATTAAACAAGCGTTACTTAAAAGAAGATGCTTGTGAACCACGCATGGTATTAACTTATGCCGAGCAACAACTAATCATTGCAGAAGCAAGAGTAAGAGGCTGGATAACAACAGGTGATGCAAAGTCTTATTACGAAAGCGGCGTAAAATCGGCTCTTGCCTCTATTATGGCTACAAAGGCTGAATATGCGCATGGCAAAGCTATTACTCAAGGATATATTGACAGCTATTTTACGGGCAATGCCGCATTCAAATCCTCTACCGACGAACAATTGAAACAGATATGGATGCAACGCTACATTCTTAACTTTATGCAGGAATCTCAAACTAGTTTCTTTGAATACAGGCGTAACAACTACCCTGACTTTCCTATCAATCCTGAAACAAGTTTGAATGAGAATAATAAAAATGGATTACCTATGCGTTGGTTGTATCCGAGTTCAGAAACAAATTACAATCGTGATAATTTAAAAATAGCACTGGATAAACAGTACGAAGGCTATGACGAAATCAATAAATTGATGTGGTTGCTTAAATAATATGCAATTGTTATAAACTATATCAATTATTCAGCTTGTTTTTGTATCTTCATCTATAATTATTATGTGCTCTATGGTTTTCTTATAGTTATCAAACGAGAGTTGTTTTTTAGGTTATCAAATAGGGGTAAAGAAGATTGTAAAAAAAGGGACCATAGAGTCACATATATTCGCTAAAAAAAGGATTTGGTATGAAGAGTAAAAAATCTTATGGTGGAGAAAGGAAGTATAACTAAAAAATTAAAGAAATGAACCATAATATCCAAAAAGGAATAATCTTAATCGCCTTGATTTTATTTATTTTACCTAAATCGTTATTCTCACAAAACGATGATTGGAAATTAGTTTGGTTTGATGAGTTTGAATATACGGGTCTACCTGACTCTACAAAATGGAGTTTCGATACACATGGCAACTCGTATGGCTGGGGAAACAACGAGCGGCAATGGTATACCGACAAGAATATAAACAATGCTCGTGTATGTAACGGTATATTAAGAATCACTGCCCTGAAAGAAGAGTCTAATGGTAAACAATATACTTCTGCAAGACTAAGAACAAAGGGGAAAGGAGATTGGCTATATGGAAAGGTAGAAGTAAGTGCAAAGCTCCCAACAGGTAGAGGAACCTGGCCTGCAATATGGATGTTGCCTACAGATAGTAAATATGGAGGTTGGCCCAGATGTGGTGAAATAGACATTATGGAACACGTAGGTTTTTCACCCGACAGTGTATTCTCTACTGTTCATACCCAAACATATAACCATACGAAAGGCACACAGGTAGGAAAATCAATTCACGCTCCACTAGTTACCGACAGGTTTCATGTTTATACTATGGAATGGGATGAGCATCAGATCAGATCGTATATCGATGGGATTCATTATTTCACATTCGACAAACAAGCGGGAATAGATGCTTGGCCTTTCGATCAGCCATTCCATTTACTGCTTAATCTTGCTATAGGCGGAGGTTTAGGTGGTATAAAAGGTGTAGATGATACCTTATTTCCGCATTACTTCGATATTGATTATGTACGTATTTATCAGAAAGAATAGTGACTCCTTCTACAAATAAGAATATAAGATATGCGTAGTTATATAGAGTCTGAATTTGAGGAAATATTCAACACCTATTATGAACCAGTATGTTATTTCCTAAATCTTTATACTAAAGATGAGCATGTTATCAAAGATATTGCCCAAGATGTATTTTGTAGTCTATGGGTAAATAGAGAATTGCTCCAAATAGATGATATAAAAGCATATCTTTATACCGCCGCCCGTAACCGTATATTAAACCACTTTAGAGATATAAAACTTCACGAAGAGTTGCTCACCAAATGGATATATGAAGAAAAAGAACTGAATGAAGCATACGATTGCGTGGACAGGGTTGAATTTGAAAAAAGTATAGAAACAGCCATTGAAAGCTTAAGCCCAAAATGCAAAACTGTATTTAAACTCAGCCGCTACAGCCGTATGAGCTACACTCAAATTGCAGAGCAAGAAGGTATCTCACAAAAAATGGTAGAAAAACATATTTCGGTAGCC
>JAEZGN010000001.1 GCA_023437305.1 Bacteroidota bacterium | reverse complement strand
AGCATAGCAAACGACAGTTCGTTTATTGGATAAATAAACTGCACTACAATCAAGTGAAAGGTTGGAGTGTAATGGCTGACTTCTTTGCTGTATCTCTCATTTTCTTTGCCTTATCAGGTCTTATTATGGTAAAAGGAAAAAGTGGTATTAATGGACGGGGTAAATGGTATTTACTGCTGGGTCTTACAATTCCAGTTCTTTATATCGTACTTTCGTGATTTCCATATTTTACAATTTATTTAATTAGGGTGTGTCCAAAGTGTGAACGCACCCTTTTTTATTACTTTTTCTTTAAGTGTACAATATTCTCGATAATAGTTTCTAATATAAGAGGAATAAAAAAATAGTTCCGACCCAGTTTCATTTTTTATTTTGAGAAAGGGTATAAAAACAAGTCTCTAATTATTAGCAACTTGTTGAGTTATTCTTGCTTTTCTAGCGGAGAGAGTTCCTTTTTATTTTAGTAATAAGCAGATACTTATATAAAAATGAGACACAAACGTTACACAATAAATTAATATATAAAATACGTAATTAAGAAATAGTATATTTGTACTAAGCATAATAATCTTATCCTATAAAAATGGAAAAACTCAATTTACCAGATACTTTTCAAGATACTATAAGAAATACTGATCTTTCTGACATTAGTAAAGATCTCGTTGAATCTTCAATTGATAGTTTTTTAAGTGATGGGATATTAAAAGAGATACCTATAGTAAAATCTATTCTTGGAATTATAAAAGTATCTTCTAACATAAGTGAATATTTGTTTTTAAAAAAGATAATTTCTTTTCTAAATGAAATTAAAGAAATAGACCCTAAAAAACGGAAAGAAGAAATAGATAAAATAGATTCTTCTGAAAGATATCGTATAAAAGTAGGTGAAAAATTATTATATATTTTAGATCGTTCTGACGATTATGAAAAAGCAGAGTATATCGCAAAGTTATTCGTTGCCCTTTTAGAAGAAAAAATTTCGTATGATGATTTTATAAGAGGATCAAATGCTATTAATACATTGTCCATCCCTGATTTCAGATTATTTTTATCATATAATGAATATAAAGATACGGTTTGGTATGAAAGAAACAGAGAGATTATATACATAGAGGATGCATCATTATTTGTAGCTGTAGGTCTTATGTTTTTTGACACAGAAGATATTATTGTAGACGATAGTAATCAACATGGAAATCCATTTAATGTTAAAGGCGGAAAGTTAGAGCCAATATTTAGTTCTTTAGGTAATAAAGTCCGAGCTATCTTTAAGGTCATCTAGGCTGTTAAAATGTACATTTGTGATACGCTTTGTGTTACAAATATCCAAAAACGTTACACAAAAATAATTTTCATTGGCTATATCTAAGTATAACATTCTGATAACCAATATTATTTTCAGATGTTCTTCGGAGACAAATAAAAAGACCAACCAACTATATATCAATTGATTGGTCTTTTCAGCGGAGAGAGAGGTCTATGAACCAAGACATTCAACTCCTTGTATCGTAACATTTTATATCAATATGTATTTTCCGTGTAGCCAAATTGTAGCCATCTGAGAGTATTATGAGAGTACCTACAGATACTGTCATAAGAAATACACACTTGTTTTCTTGGGTGCAAAGGTACTCAAAAAATGAACTTCCACCAAATATTTTAGAATAAATCTTTTGCAACTTTTTTGGCTACATTTTCAGTGCACGGTGCAAGTCCTTATATATAAAAGGATCTTGCACCGTGCACTGACGTTTTTTTTTATAAATTTTCTTTCTTAAATACAAATAGTATTATAATACCAGAAAAAGGTACTTAAAAATTATCAATAAAAGCACTTTCATTCGGAACTTTGCAGCCTATTATATCTATTATAGTATGACAGGTCATTATTATGGAAAAGAAGAAACACTACAATCCGAATGTCAAGGGACGTTTGTATGTTGTGCATCCTCCCCTTGATGTCATGGTATCATTTTGTGAGAACGTGAAGATTGCTGCTGACATCAGCGGCATCGAGTATTCTAATTTCGTTAAATCCTGTAAATTGACAAAAGACATCAGAATCAGCACCTATCAGAAATGTGCTGCAGGTTTCGGGAAGGACGTGCTGATTGTTCATTTGCCTTGCGGTCTGATAGAGTCTGTAGCCACACCCAAACGGCATTTGAGTAACCGATGCTACTGCATCGGGCAGGAAGACTTGATGAAGGTTCTTGAAAGTCTTTTCCAATTTAGGGAGACACATCTATGGCTTGGACTTGAATCTATTTGGGAGCGAATGATAAAGGATACGGATGAAATCCTCATGAAGCGATTCCTCTCTGCCATGCTGGAAGTCTGTCAAAATCTACTACATGAAAATGGAACAGTATGATGCCTTTACTTTGTCTGCTGAACTTCGGGCTTTGCGTGAAGAGCTCAGGCAGGTTGCCAGTTTCATCTTGGAACTGAAACAAGACTATTCTGTATTGGAAGATAAAATAGAGTTGGGGACATCGGATGTTCTCCGTTTGCTCGGTATTTCCAAGGCTTCGCTGGCTCGTTGGCGGGAGGCGAATGCCGTCCCCTACCGTTATATTTCCAGTAACCATGTCGTCTATCCTTTCAAAGGCTTATATATAGCCATTAAGACTGGACGTGCCACGTTCAAGGGCTTTCGTCGCGTGGAAGCCTTGCAGCGCCTAAATGCCTACAAGGATGGTGTATTGAAAGGCTATATGGGTGAGCACCAGACCTTATTCGAAGAACTATGAACCTGAAAGAAGAAATCCTGCAACGCACCAATCGCGGACTGGAAGTGTTCTGCTTCTATATGCCGATTGATTTTGTGCCCAAACGCAATTTCCGCAACCCTTTGTATGAAGACACCCGTGCGTCGTGCAACATCTATCTGGATTCCAGAAGCCAGTGTTATTACATGAAAGATTTCGGGAACGACGCGTTTTCGGGTGATTGCTTCTGGTTTGCGGCAACCATTTTGGGACTTGATGTCAGAACGGATTTCCCCAAAGTCTTGACCGCCATCATCCATGACCTGAATCTCAATATTCCTATCGAGCAGAAAGAAAGAAACAACAGCGAGCCGAAAAAGAAAAGAGACATCTGCACGACACCTCTGTTTTCCAAGAAGCTTATTCCGGAACAAGGGGATGGCAGGAAATGGTTTAAAATTTACGAACAGCCTTTCAGTACTTCTGAACTGCTTTTCTGGCAGCGCTATGGTATTACGGAAAAGGTATTACGGCATTACGGTGTTAAATCATTGAGCCGTTACGAAGCAGTCTCCAATCAAGGACGACCATATACGCTGGCCTCAACGGATAAAGAGCCGGTTTTTTGCTATATGCTGGGTGACTTTGTGAAGATTTATCGTCCGTGCAGCCGTCTCCGTTTCCTTTATGGGGGTGCCAAGACCGGGGACTATGTTTTCGGTTTCGAGCAATTACCCAGCAAAGGGGACGTGCTCTTTATAACAGGTGGCGAGAAGGATGTCCTTTCACTGTCCGCCCACCACTTCAATGCTATTTGCTTCAACAGCGAAACGGCGACGATTCCTGAAAGCATCATCGAGAGCCTGCTGCTCCGTTTCCGGCATATCGTCCTGCTCTATGACACCGATGAAACAGGATTGCGCGAAGCATATAACCAAACAGGGCTGTTGGCGCAATACAACGTTCAGGTCTTAACTTTACCCCTTCAAGGCACAAAGAGTGAAAAGGATGTATCTGACTTCTTTGCCTTGGGACGGACGGAAACAGAATTAAGAACGTTGCTCTCGCAAAAACTCTCGGAAATATATAGCCAGACGATGATGCTGTTGCGTTCATGCGAGATTGACTATGACAATCCTCCCGACATTTCAAAGTCTGTCATAGCCGTCAATGGCGTACCGCTCGGCACGCAGGACAACCTTTTCTGTATTACCGGTGGGGAGGGAACCGGGAAAAGCAACTATATCGGTGCCATTCTTGCTGGAACATTGGGAAAGGAACGGATGCCGCAGGAGCAAACGTTGGGGCTGGAGATTTCCGCTAATCCCAACGGATTCGCAATACTGCACTACGATACGGAGCAGTCGGAAGCCCAGCTGCACAAGAATTTGGGCAGAACCCTGCGCCGAGCCTCCCTGACGGCTGCACCAGAGTTTTACCATTCCCTGTACCTGGCCTCTCTTTCGCGCAAAGACCGCCTGAAACTTATCCGTGAAAGCATGGACCTGTATCATCACAGACACGGAGGCATCCACCTTGTCGTGATTGACGGTATCGCTGACCTGATACGCTCTGCGAATGACGAGACGGAGAGCATTGCCATCGTGGATGAGCTTTACCGGTTGGCTGGAATATATAACACCTGTATCATCTGTGTGCTGCACTTCGTGCCCAACGGCATCAAGCTTCGCGGGCATATCGGATCTGAACTGCAGCGCAAAGCGGCGGGCATCCTTTCCATCGAAAAAGACGACAATCCCGAATATTCGGTGGTCAAAGCCTTGAAAGTCCGCGACGGGAGTCCTTTAGACGTTCCGATGATGCTTTTCGGATGGGACAAGGAGGCTGATATGCATGTCTATCGCGGTGAGAAATCGAAAGAAGACAAGGAGAAACGCAAGACCGGGGAACTTATCGCCTTGGTCAGGGGGACTTTTCTGAATACGCTTAAGCTCTCCTATCAGGACCTGTGTGACATCCTGATGCGTGAAATGGAAATCAAAGAGCGCACGGCAAAGAAATATATTGCCTATATGAAAGAGCAACGGATCTTGGTACAAGATTCATGTGGAAACTATCAAAAAGGAGAACGATGCCATACATAGACAATCATCCGGAAGACTTGTGGAAAAAACGCCTGTTCGACAGGCTGGTATGCGTAGAGGAGAAACTCGATCAGCTGATGGTCTTGCAGGAACAGCTGGTTGAAACGGCTACCAGTCCCCCCTTAAAGCCAGAATATTTAGACATCATAGATGTTTCCAAAATCCTGAAAGTGGAGCAGAAAACTGTATACAACTGGGTATGGGCAGGAAAAATCCCCTATACCAAGGCCAACGGACGCTTGCTCTTCCTGCGTGAAGAAATCGATGAGATGCTGCGAAAACGGGAGCAATGGTAGCTTTTTTGATGTATTCGTGCAATTTTGTTGTGTAAATACTTGCACTTACACAACAAAATAAAGGAAGTCGTTCGATGCTTTTTATATTAAAATATGCTTTGATGGATGAAAATCCATATTTTCACTATGGAATACATATCCCAGTTGATTTGTCAAGCATCTTGTTATTGTCGACTTGATACAAGGGGACGAGGATCTTACTCAGTATGATGAACTAGTAATACTCAACTCTTCGATATCCCCTCGAAAATATAATATCAAAGAGTTTTAATATGATCAAGAACGTAGATCTTGCGTTTCTAAAGCGGTATTGAATATCACAAATACAGCATCTCCCAAATATTTTTACAGAAACATACAACAACAAACGAATGAGCAACATAAACCTTTAACTTTATGGCTATAAAGATGAGTTTAGAGCCATAATCAAAATAGATTACCAGATACCAAAACTTTGTAGTGATAAAATTCGTTATTGCTTTTATGACTTAATAATAAATAGGTAGGGTAAATAAATTAGAATAATGTATCAAATAGAAGCAAAAGACGTATATAAGTCATTTAAGGATGTACATGCCGTAAGAGGTATCCCTTTTGGAATAGAACCCGGTATATTTGCAGCTTTGCTTGGGCCTAATGGAGCCGGAAAACAATGGTTGAGATGATGGAAGGAAAAAAAAAGCCAGACTCGACCCACATTCACGACTCGATCTGTGAAATATTCTGAAAGAATTAAAAGACAAAGGAAAAACCACTCTTATCCTGACAACACACTATATGGAAGAAGCTGAATCTCTTTGCGACCATATAATTATTATTGATGAAGGAAAAATATTAAAGGAAGGAAAACTAGAACAATTGTTGGACGAAAATTCCCGTAACCTCGACGAATTATTTATCAATCTCACAGGTAAAGCTCTTCGAGAGATCGGAAATGTTGTACTGTAAATAACACTTATATCCTTTCAATTATGTCAATAAAGGAATCAATCAAAACCAATCAACTATATCAACTCTTCAAGACCCAATTCTTATTAACAATCCGTGAACCGGAAGTCCTTTTTTGGGATATGATCTTTCCTGTACTCATCTCCATCGGATTGGGTTTGGCTTTTACACAGCAAACAGAATCAAAATTTAACGTTATACTTGTTAAGAAGAATAAAACAGAATTAGATTCACTCCTTCATATTTATGGAACAAGTGTACAGAGTAAAGAAAGGAACGTCCTAAATTGGAAAATTAGTAACAAAGAATTGGGTAATACCGTATTTAAGTTCTCACAAAGCAACTGGGATTCTGCTATCATTTCATTAAAGAGGGGTGAAGCAGATGTCATTGTAACATACTCGTTAGGAAAGGCCATCTATCATTTCGACCCGCTCAACACTCAGTCTCAATTAGCATATATGAAACTTTCTGCATTGGTAAAATCACCCGATTCAACCATGAATGCAGAAAACACTAATATAGAACCATTAACATTACTGGGTGTTCGTTATATTGACTTCCTTATTCCGGGGCTAATTGCTTTCAGATTAATGAGTTCTATTATGTGGGGAATTAGTTATACAATTATCGATCGAAGATCTCAGAAGCTGTTAAGACGGATGGTTGCGACACCAATGAAGAAATCTAATTTCTTGTTTGCATTGATGTTTGTACGTATTCTCATGAATGTAGTTGAGTCTCTGACTCTTCTGTTTTTCGCATGGCTAATATTCGGTATCCATATCCAAGGAAACATCGGAGCGTTGATTGTTTTATTTTTAGCCGGCAACCTTGCATTTACAGGAATCGCCATCTTAGTTGCATCCCGTACTACTAAAACCGAGGTGGGCACAGGGTGGATTAATGCAGGACAAATGCCTATGATGTTGTTATCGGGTATCTTCTTTAGTTACCATAATTTCCCTGAATGGAGCACCGGAGCAATTAAACTACTTCCGCTAACGGCACTAACCGATGGAATCCGTAGCATTTTTAATGAGGGAGCAGGATGGATGGAAGTGATCTATCCGACTTGTACTTTATCAGCTCTTGGAATTATCTGTTTCGTTATAGGTATGAAACTATTTAAATGGAATTGATTTACACATTCCTTTATCAATCTCATTTACAAAACATATCATTGATATTAATTTTGATTTAACAGTGGATTTAATAGCATTTTATTCATTAGTGTTAATTATGAATAAAAGTTTTCGTCTGAAAATAAAAACAAATAATTTTGAGAGAATATCCCTCTAACTGATAAGAATAATGGCTTCCAAAGTTTTAATTATTGAAGATGACAATACATTCGGAATTGTCCTAAAAAAATGGTTTAATAGAAATGGATTTGACCCATTGGTTAGATCGACTGTAGAAGAAGCTAAAAAAGATTTATTAAAGGTTGATTTCTCGTTAATTATCACAGATCTAAGACTTCCTGATGGAGACGGTATAATGTTATTGACTTGGATCAGAGAGAAGAAAATAAATACGCCGGTTATTGTTATGACGAGCTACGGAGAAGTTCAAAGTGCAGTCTCTGCAATTAAACTAGGAGCTTTTGATTATATGGAAAAACCCATAAACCCGGAAGTCCTAAAATCAAAAATAGACGAAGCTCTAAATCACACTCCAACTCAAATACCAAAGGAAATCCTTTCTACTACACGTATCGTTTATGGCACCAGTGCTTTATCTAAACAAATGTATGAGCATATACAACTCGTAGCACCAACAAATTTGTCTGTACTTATAAGAGGAGAAAGCGGCACCGGAAAGGAATATACGGCTAAAATGATACATGATTACAGTCAAAGAAAACAAGCTCAGTTTATAGCTGTAGATTGTGGTAGCCTATCAAAAGAATTAGCCCCGAGTGAACTGTTTGGACATCTTAAAGGATCATTTACCTCTGCTATTGCAGACAAGAAGGGAGTATTTGAACAAGCAGAAGGAGGTACTGTTTTTCTTGATGAAGTAGGAAACTTGTCATATGAAGTGCAGGTTCAGTTATTAAGAGCCATACAGGAGCGAAAAATACGTCCGGTAGGTTCTGCCACAGACATAAAAGTAGATGTAAGAATGATAGTTGCAACGAATGAAAATTTGGAAATAGCTATCTGCGAAGGACGTTTTCGTGAAGACCTGTACCATAGATTAAATGAATTTACACTCATAGTTCCACCCTTGCGCGAGCGAAAAGATGATATTGTTCTTTTTGCAAATAGCTTCTTAACTGATGCCAATAAAGAATTGGAACGAAAAGTGGAGGGATTTTCGGAAGAATGTATGTCGATATTAAGAGAATACCACTGGCCTGGAAATCTCCGAGAATTAAGGAATGTTATACGTAGAACAGTATTGTTTACGAAAGGAACAGAAATTACTCCAGACCTCTTACCTGAGTTTATCCAAATCCCGAAGCAAACAGAGGAAATCTTATTGCCAATAGATGAACGGGAGCAAATTCTCAAAGCCTTAAAAATAACAAAGGGCAATAAAACGAAAGCAGCAAACCTACTAAATATTGATAGAAAAACCCTTTACAATAAAATGCATCAATATGGTATGGATATTTAATGAGAATGCAAATAATTTTGAACATCAGTCATTATCTGCTCGGCATATTCGATAAGTTCGAGGACGTCACTCTCCCACTCAGGATACATTACAGTAGCATCTAAGCGATGTGCATCTAATTTCTTCAATATATCTAACTTATCAACAGCCCCAAGTTGTATAAACATCGGCTGCATTTTATGACTAATAAGTTGAGCCGTATTAAAATCACTATCGAGGAGAGCCTGTTTAAGTCTATTTACGTTTTCTGCTGTAGATTGAACAAAAGATACCAGAACCTCATGTAAAGCATTAGAATCTTCTTCCAGCATTTTATTAAGTGAACTAAAACCTATCACATTTTTATCTTTTATTTGCCCTCCAAATAATAATTTTAGATCACTTATTGACACTGGCTTTTTGATATAGGCTTTAAAGCCCATTCTTATAAAGTCATCATAATCGACATCTTCTCGGGCTGTGACTATTGTAATCGGTACATTTATTCCACTGTATTTTATCCTATTTAAAACATCAATACCACTAAAAGTTTCCATTTCCATATCTGTCAAGATCTCATCATATTGACCAATCTCAGTTGCTATCGCGTCAAATTCATCTATATTATTACAAATAGATGGTATATGACCTAGTCTTAACAACAGATTACGAATAATAATCAGATAAGACATATCGTCGTCTACCACTAATATTCTCTTAGGAATGAAACTATCCTTTACAAAGACTTCGCTTACAGGAATAGATATTTCGGTTCTCGTGCCTTTCCCTTCCTGAGAAGAAACTTTTATACTCCCTTTTAGTAAATCGACTAACCCCTTAACTACGTACAGGCCAAAGCCTGAGCCTTCGGATAAATGAGAATTTTGATCTATCCGGCTAAATGGTAGAAATATATTTTTTATCTGATTTTCAGGAATACCTACGCCCGTATCTTCTATAATACAATATAACATGGAATTAGAATATTTTACATCAAATTGAGCGGAGCCTTCAGATGTATACTTTATCGAATTGGATAAAATATTGATTAGTATTTGTTTGATTTTTAGAGAATCTGATGATAAGACCAGATTCTCATCGAATTTAAATGAATAAGACAATGTTAGATCCTTCTTATTGGCTAAAGGAATAAACATATCGACTATCTGCTGACACAGATCATGTAAATTGAAGACACGATTCGATATATTTGAAGTACCTTGTTCAATACTCGAAAATTCTAATAAATTTCCTAAAAGTGCAAGAATATATTCTCCCGAATCCTTCATCATACGGATATCATCAGCAAGAAAATCATTACTTGATTTCTTTAATTCTAATGTTCCGAGTATAGAGTTTAGAGGCGTTTTAATATCATGAGAGATAGACAGTAATAACTTATGACGGCTATCCATAATCTGCTTGATTCTTCGGTTTGCCTGCTCTAGATTCTTTCGCAACCTATAACTTTTATTTACATCACTTATTATAAGTAATATGAATATAAAAATCAGGATAAGAGAAACAATACTGCTTATTATAGAGTAAGTATTATTATCACGTATAAGTTGTTCGCTTTTCTGAATTTCATCAAGTCTTGTCTGTACAGTCTGGTTATACAAACCAATAAGCAATGTTGTAATCTCAGAAGAAATTTCTTGGTCTGCTACAATCAGATTACTTAGATTGTTTTCGATTGATATAATTCGTTTTACATAATCGTCTTTAGCTTGTTCGACTATTTCTGTGACTTCTGATGCTATATGGAGTGTATCATTCTTAGGCATGGTCAATGTATCTAATTTAGCTGTAGTAATAGAAGTTACAGTATCTGATCCTTTTGATGATGAAAATAATTCACCCAGTTTTTTCCAAAAACCTTTTTTAGAACCAGAATAAATTATAGTATCTTGTATGGTAGCAGTAACTAAAACAGTATCTTTTCTGATAACAGGATCAATTTCTTTTAATACTTCATTTATTGACTCGATTGGATTTTTATTGCTAAACTGCTTATTCAAATTTGATACAATCACGCCTTTCTGTACCAAAAGGTTATTAATCTGTTGTAGCTTCTCATTATGTAGAGGATTCATATGACTTAGAGAATCCATTAAATATCGAACAATGTCTAGCCTTTCATTAAAGAGTTTATAATGCTTTACTTGTTTCGAAGAGACATAAAGGTTTACTTCCAATTGTGATGCATTTACAGAATCAATCAGCTTGTTTACAAATGACAACTCCTTATAGTACTGCAAAACACTCCTTTTTTGATCATCGATATCGTCTCTAAGTTTATATATATAAATGAGCATTCCGCAACAAATAAGAGCTACGATTAAATATATCAGTACAGCTTTGAATCTTATATTTTTCTCGGGAGTTTCTACCATTACTTAGTCTTTTCTATATATAAAACGAACAATTAATGATTCTATTTAGTTTTCCACAACTTAGATTGTAGAAATTTTCTACAATTCTGCAGTTCAATTATTCTTCTTTATTAAAAGGAATTTGCGATACACTCCTAATAATAAATATGTTACAAAAATAAAAGATATTTCTATTTCTTTTGGCATAGCTATTGTAAATTATATAGTGTAACTGAAGATTACACTATATATGCCTAATTAATAGTAATTAAAAAATTAGAAGACATGAAAACAATGAAATTTATGATGTTAGCCATTGCGATAGTTTTTGGAACATCAACTTTTGCAAATGTACAAGGTTTCTCTAGTGAAAATAATGCAGTTGTTGCTATCAATCAAACAAACGATGATGGATATGTAGACGTGAAGTTTGAAGACTTGAATGAGAAAGTACAAGCTGCGATACAAGGATACACTGAATCGTATAATGTTATAGCTCTTGCCTACAATGCAGATAAGAAACTTACTAAAATAACTCTATCTTCAAAATCAGAAGAAAGCATTAAAGTTGTTATCTTGGATGATGAAGGTAAGGAATACGAAGAAGCTACTGCTAAATAAATCGACTCCAACCTACATCTGATAATTTTAGTGAATAATAGGAAATACTTTGAATATTTCCTATTATTTGTTAATGAACTATTCCCGAATTTGCCGTTTTTTACCACTTTATAGAAATAAAAAAGATCCTGAAATTTGATGAATTTCAGGATCTTTTTATTCTTCATCTTATTTTGCAAACAGGAAAATTTCAATTTCTGCCAATCTGACTGCCACGGTATCACGTTCTCTGAGAAAGTTTTTCCGCTCTATTTCTAGAACGGTGATTGTCCTGTCGAGTCTGGCTTTCTCCAAAAGGATCGGTATTACCCGACAATACGGCTACATATTCAGAGAAATTCATGCCGCTATCCTCGTCCATCGCCCCCTCGTCAATGGTACGGCTGCCAAGCGTATTCTTCTTTAACTGGTTGATGAAAAACTGCTTGTTGTACAGCAAGTTGATCTTGTAGCTATCCAACGACCATCCCACGGCATCCACCTTGTTGCCAGCAAACTACTCTTTAGCTATAAGATTTCCCTTGCGCACGACTCATCCGCTACGCTGTTTCAAATCGGAAGGCCGATCGAGTAGGTCAAGGGCATTACTACCCTCTTCCCCCCTCAGAACCGTAGATGAGGGGTTCCCCTCATACTGCTCAAGCTTTTCAAAGTCTCTGTTCGTGTACAGAGACCAGCTCATATTACGTCTTGTTATCATTGGATTTTCGAGATAATTTGAAACATTTATCATGAACTAACAGGCTGCACTTCCATCCATTCTGAACAGTCGACATTACATTCCATGCCTTGTGCATGTCTATCGGTTCGCCACATATTGGGTTTCCTCCCTTGTTTTTCCCAAAGGTAAAGCAGGGATTTGCGTCCTTTAAATGTCATAAGCATTCTCGACATCACTCCCTTGTCGAAGGACAGACAACAATCGGCATCAAACGGATTTATATCACCCTTTATCTGTATGTATGAGAGAAAGGAGTATGGGGAAGTCAATGTCTGCAATGTGAGTTGGTCTTCCTTTCCATTTGATTTCTTAAATTTAGCCGCAAAAGTCCAGTTGTTTCCTCGGCTATTGAGCCAATAGCGGTCTTTAATCCATCGCTACCCTTTATTGGAATGGCGTCGTTTAGCCCATTGCCACAAGGAAAGAAATATCTGATGGTCAATTCTATGAATGAATCATATATCGCACAATGCTGATAATAAGATTCCCATCCTCGGATTTTGGCACTCAACATTCCGATTAATATGAATGGACAATCCTATCGTGTTAAAAAAAACATCAACCAAACAGACAACAAGATAGCTTTTTTAAGTTCTTCGAAAATCCTTTCTTAGTGGTATACTTTTCAAGTAGAAATTGAACCCTTTTTTAATTATTATATACAGCATTGGACAACAGATTGCTGACTATCTGTTCTATACGGTCAACATCTCCCCGCACAGTCTCATCAGACCCTTGAATTCCCCGACAAATAGAATTTCCTTATCGTTAACGATGCGATACGACAATATTCACTCTCGATCGATGAAAAGAATCTGTCCAAACGAAACGATATTTCATTTAATGTTTCTTTAGCCTGCTTCAAACGTGACAGATCCAGAGTAGCATGATATTCCCGAGTAGTTTAGTATGTTATCCAGATAGGCATTACGGCGCTTCCTATCCTTACTGTCCTTGGCTAGTTCCACCCTTCCCTTTATAGCACTTAAATATCCTCTTATGTCATGAGAAAGCGTAATAATGATTTTTTTGCATCTCCAGCATTTCCCGATTGAGATGATTAGAGTCTTCAAGTTCTTTCCTTTTACGGTATTTCCCTTGTATATCTTTAGATATGAATATAGAAAGCTGTAAAGCGCCCAGCAGAGTGGCTGAAGATATGACACAGATTGTGTAAATACATCCTTCCTCAGTTCGGAACCCCTATAATGGGGCGTCTGTGGCACGCTGCATGACATCTTTCTTCAATTCATTGATAGGCTACAAAATGTTTCTGTTAAGAATACCGTTCTTCTGATCTAGTGAATCCATCAGGGATTCGAAAAAGTAACTTTGTACCCCCAACTCCTCATACATTTCGTTTCCGAATTTTTGGACAGTACGAATATTTTCGGTTGGTTTGACGGTGCTCATTCCAGAAGTTTTCGTTTCCTGATGTTCCTTTTTCCAGAAAATAGCCGGCTTATGAAATTCTTTTTGGATGGCTCTTCCTTTTCTTTAGTAGCCGTAACAACGGAAACAATCATTTTTCTTTCCTGCCCATGAAACAGTGTAGTCAGTATGCTGTCCATTTGCATGAGTGCAAATGATATATTCTTCACTAACCGGATATGCTATATTTTTGATTGAGAAAGTATTCTACAATATCTATCTTCGTCAGTTACAGGGAATCGGTACATACTTGGTGCAGTCCATTTAACAAGGAAAAGACCTTGCTTTCTCTCTCGCTGTATTGTTCCGACTCTGAGTCCTTGCTCAGGTATACTCCCATTCCCAAAAACAAGGGGACAAGCCCATTGAATGTCCTGTCGAGCAGTTCTCGTTGTACAACCATCGCATTCTCTTCCTCTTCTGCTCTGATGAAGATCTTTTTTTTCATGCCATAGTACCGCAATAATACCCAGTATCAATAGAGTTAATATAGTATATCCGGTAAATTTTTTTATCAGGCACCCGAAGGCTTTACCAGATATTTTTCTCATTTCTATAACCTTGCATGGTAATTTAATCATGAAAAGAGTACAATTTGTTACCAGAAAGGTATACAGCATAGAATTGATAGTTGAGATTTTATTTCCCCTATTACTTAGATTTTGGTCAGGTAATCCCCACACAGCTCATCACATTATTTTCACTTGTCCTCTCCTGAATAGTTGATGAAGTCATATCATATTTCGCAACAACAGACTGTTGCGGGATGTCTTGTGTCTGCTTCTCTCCCTCTTTTTCATCCTGCCTTTCTTCCGATGAAGCAAGCATAAGGGCTATTTTTCTATCCAACTCCATCGCCTGTCCTTTCAACGTCCGGAGTTCGTCTTCCTTTTTCCATATGCCGTTTGCAATAGCAGCATATACGTCCTTATTGGCAACCACCTTTGCCATTTCCTTTTCATGCGATTCAATCACTTTCAGAATACGTTCCAAGACACCCAAGAAGTTCCAGCAGGCGAGTTTCGGGTCTGAAGCCAGCTTGCCGTTGTTGTAGGTATAGTAGATGCACTCCTGCCCTTTCACAAAAAACCGGTTGAAGGAACAGTCAAACAGTTCTTTGTCTGAACTTTCCGTCTTTACCATGATGGAAAATCCGTAAATCACCCCTATTTTATTGTACTCACTCTTGGTACGTACCTTATCACCTATCTCTTGCAAGCGGACGGCAATGACTTTAATGTCCGTACAGTCCTCCCCCCCTTTAATCGTCAGTTTATTGACGGGAAACCCTTCCTGATCACGCTCCATGCGTTTTTCAATGCAAGCCATATCTTTCTTTGCCTCCTTGATTTTATCAGCATGGAAGGATACCTTCCATGCTGGCAGCCTCTTTGGTCGGTATATTATAGACCAGCTTCAGATCCAATGTAAACTCTTTCTTCTCTTTCCAGACCACATAACAACAATAATTACATATCTGATGAACACCACAAATCTGAATCGTTGACTCAGGGAATACATTCTTGATAGTATCGGTAAAACCTGTCAGGTTATCGGTTACTGTACCCCGCATATCTTCCACACCTCATGCTTTCAAATCAATTAAAACACTCGTCCAAAACGATGCAGACTCAGTTTTACCAACCGACATGTCCAAGACCTCCTTAAAACCATTTTTAGTAAGTCCAACGCGCAGGTAAACCAGCTTATTGATGACCTTACCATTATCCCTGACTTTAAATACAATCCCATCCAAACATCAGATAGAGATTGTCCAACGGACGATCCTGCCACTCTATGGATTCCTATCTGACCTTATTGGGGATATGAGAAATAAGTAGAGAGATTAACTTTCTAAATCTCGTGCATCTCCGATTCTATATCCGAAACTCTCATTCTTTTAGTATAAAGGGATAAGACCAAACGCTCAATGGAGAAGCCACGACTTTGATGTTTGAAGACAATAACAGGCTCAAACTCTCCTTCTCGATCACGGGAACCCTCAATCTGAGAATCCCCCTGCGTACCCCCTCAATACGCTTACGATAGCTTCCTTTGGAGGAGTTCCCTCTATTAAATCCCTTCTTTTGCTCTTTTTCTCATAGCCCAAATGAACATCCGTCTCACCTTGAAGCGCACTCTCGTAAACTTTGACGTGAAACTCGGTAAAAAAACTTCTACATCTCCCTGACTCATAAACTGACTCAGGAACTCCTTGCTTAAAAACTCTTTGGGTATTTCCATAATATCGTCCTTTCTCTAAATTTAATCATAAATAAAAAACGACAAGTGAGCAAACTTATAGTTTTAGGCATTTACAAAATCTAGAACAGTGTCGTTTTTAGGTTCTAGTATTTATGCTAAATAGTCTTCTTCTCAAGGATGGATGGGTGATTGACTGTGTGTTTTTATAACTATTCTGTTATAAGGAGAATATGATGAAAGTGGAATAGGGGGGTGAAAACAAAAGATCGGCTTGTAAAATCATTAAAAGTTGTTTGGTTGAGTGATCATTAAGTAGTTTTTATGACTTTCTATATAAAATAGTTTTCCTAGAGGAGCCTAACTCCTTTTAAATGTTTTTTCTACATAAGAGAAAAAAATAATCCAGAGAGGCATTGATTTGAGTATATGCGCTTTTATCTTCTTCAGGGCTACCGAAATATGTTTTTCTACCATTTTTTGTGAGATACCTTCTTGCTCTGCAATTTGAGTGTAGCTCATACGGCTGTAGCGGCTGAGTTTAAATACAGTTTTGCATTTTGGGCTTAAGCTTTCA
>JAEZGN010000003.1 GCA_023437305.1 Bacteroidota bacterium | reverse complement strand
AATTCGGATTGACTGCCGGCCTACCCGTGACATTACAAGGTTTGGTTGGAGACAATGGCAGAATTTGGGGAATGAATTCTTTCGGATTCTCTGCACCATACAAAGTACTCGACGAAAAACTAGGATTTACTCCTGAAAATGTATATAAACAGGTGAAAGAATATCTGAAATAATATAAAAACAGAAAGCTGATTTACAGAATGGTTCGTCAACCAGAAGTATATCAGCTTGTCTATTTTCAATAGTATTATGTATAGAAATTAAATCAATATCAATGAAGAAATTATTTACAACAATATTCTCATTCGTTTTCGTCATTCACCTTTGTGCCCAGGAAACTACTCCTAAAATCAAATATTTTGATCTGAAAGACATAACGTTATTGGATAGTCCATTCAAAAGGGCACAGGATCTTGATAAAAAATATCTTTTAGATTTAGATGCAGATAGACTTTTAGCTCCATTTCTAAGAGAAGCCGGATTGCAAAAAAAGGCAGAGAGTTACACGAACTGGGAAAACACTGGTCTTGACGGACATATCGGAGGGCATTATGTTTCAGCACTAGCTTTAATGTATGCTTCTACAGGAGATGAACAGGTAAAAAGTCGTCTTGACTATATGATAAGTGAATTGAAACGATGTCAGGATGAAAATGGTAATGGATACATTGGAGGTGTTCCGGGCGGAAAGGCTATTTGGGATGAAATAGCCAAAGGTGATATTCGAGCCTCTGGTTTTGGGCTAAACAACAGGTGGGTTCCTCTCTACAATATTCATAAAACTTATGCAGGCTTACGTGATGCCTACCTTATTGCAGGTAATGAGACAGCAAAGGATATGTTGATTAAAATGACAGACTGGGCTATAAAACTAGTATCGAATTTGTCTGAAGAGCAAATACAAGATATGCTGCGCAGCGAACACGGAGGACTAAACGAAACTTTTGCGGATGTTGCCGTAATAACCCAAAATGAAAAATATTTGAAATTAGCCCATCAGTTTTCTCACCAGTTAATACTAAACCCATTATTAGCTCATGAAGATAAACTAACGGGCTTACATGCGAATACGCAAATCCCTAAAGTCTTGGGCTTTAAACGCATTGCTGATATCGAAGGAAATGAATCTTGGTCGGAGGCTTCTCGTTTCTTTTGGGAAACTGTAGTAGAACATCGCTCGGTATGTATAGGCGGAAATAGTGTAAGAGAACACTTCCACCCAACAAATGATTTTTCGAGTATGATAACAAGTAATGAAGGCCCTGAAACTTGTAATACATACAATATGCTCCGTCTATCTAAAATGTTTTATCAAACATCCTTAGATAAAAAATATATTGATTATTACGAAAAAGCATTATATAATCATATCCTTTCGAGTCAAAATCCTCAAACCGGCGGCTTAGTTTATTTTACGCAAATGCGCCCCGGCCATTATCGTGTATATTCGCAGCCTCAAACCAGTATGTGGTGTTGTGTTGGATCTGGAATAGAAAGCCATGCGAAATATGGAGAAATGATTTATGCACACACAGATGATGCTTTATATGTAAACCTATTCATTCCTTCTTCATTAAACTGGAAAGAAAAAAATGTTGAGATCATTCAGGACAATAAATTCCCCGACGAATCAAAAACAGAAATCACTGTAAACCCTAAGAAAAAAAGCGTATTTACAGTGTATGTACGCTACCCATCATGGGTAGAAAAAGGGACAATGAAAATTAGGCTCAATGGAAAAACATATTCTGCAAGTGAAAAGGATGGTTATATCTCAATAAAAAGAACTTGGCAAAAAGGAGATCACATAAGTGTAGAATTGCCGATGACTATTGTAGCAGAACAACTTCCTGACAAATCAAATTACTATTCATTTCGATATGGACCTATTGTTCTTGCTGCAAAAACAGGACAGGAAGATATGACCGATTTGTTTGCTGATGATAGCCGTGGTGGACATATAGCACACGGAACTCTTCTCCCTTTGTCCGAAATGCCTCTATTGGTTAGCGATAAAGAAGATATTACTTCAAAAATTAAACCTGTACCGGGTAAACCTTTAACGTTCATGCTGAGTAGCCTTTATTCACCCAAATATCCGTCAGAATTGGAGTTTATACCTTTTTTCAGATTGCATGAATCTCGCTATATTATATATTTACCACAGACGACTCCTGAAGGATTGGCTAGTTTGCAAGAACAAATAAAGCGAGAGGAACAAGAACGTATAAAATTGGACTCTAAAACCATAGATAAAGTAGCCTGTGGAGAACAACAACCGGAATCAGATCACTTTATACAATTTGAAGAATCGAATGCCGGATCTTTCGAGAACATTCACTGGCGGGAAGCTAAAGGCTGGTTTAGTTATCAAATGAGAAATAAAGACAAAAAAGCCAAAGTTCTATATGTCAAATATCTGGCTTCTGATAAACCAAGCATTTATGAAATTTCGGTCAATGGAGAGAAACTTCAAAATCTAAGTATAGATAATAAGACAGAATCCGGAATGCAATTTATACTCGTAGATATCCCTCAAAACGAGATGACAAAAGATATATTAGATATTAAATTCTCTGCAAACAAGGAGTATGCAACACCGAAAATTGTAGAGATTAGGTTATTAGAAGATAAATAGCTATTTAATATTACCTGCAGACTAAGGAAAAAAGAACCAAGATTAGCTAATCTTGGTTCTTTTTTGTTTAATATTAATGCTCTGCAACCAATGTTAATCAACATATGAAAAAAAGGAATATCCTTTTTTCAATAATTCATCATATTTTTCTTTGTTGAATTTATAGTAAAAAGCTCCTCGCTTCGAGGTTGATTTATCCTTATCCTGTTGTTTTTCCAACACATTCATTTCCAACATCTTCTTTCTGAAATTACGTTTATCTAATTTTGTTTGATAAATCGCCTCATAAAGGGATTGTAATTGAGGTAAAGTGAATTTTTCAGGCAATAAGTTGAACCCGATAGGCTGAGTGGCAGCTTTTCGTCTAAGTATCACTAATGTATCTGATAGCATCTGGTTATGGTCGAAAACCAATTTTCCTACTTTATCTACTTCTTCCCATCTGGCATTGTGAACCTTACAAAGTTTATCATCGAACAACTCCAGATCAATCAATGCATAATATGCAATGGACACAACCCGTTCTCCAGCATCACGATTAATATCGCCATATACACCAACCTCTTCCATATATACGTTCTGAATACCGGTATATTCATAAACAACACGAGAGATCGTTTCATTAAGATGTTCATTCGATCGCAAAAATCCACCCATGAGTGTATCATGACCTTCTAATGGGTTAAATTTTCGCTTCGAAATAAGTAAGTACATTTTATCATCTTTAAAACCAAGTATTATACAGTCGACGGATATATAGAATTTTTCTTGCTCTTTATAGAATGATGGTATCATCTCAATTTATTTAAATAAAAAAAAGAATAGAGTGTACAATAAACACTTATTACATGCAAATATACCATCTTTTTTATAATTATTTATCCGACTCGTATTCATTATATAATATTGTGTTACCAGACAAAAGTATGAATAGACAACAACTCAAAAAAAAACATACAGATAGTTAGACACTTAACCACAATTTATATTATATTCCCTTATATCTAAAACTTGTTTATTATTGAAATATCCGTCTGACAAAATTACACAAAGTAATCTTCGATATATCTGACCCTTATAAAGTACCCCTATCCTACCACTAATTTTGTTTGAATATTAGAGGTAAAAATTGATTAAGACACCGTCTCCATGTAAGCCACTCATGATGAGTTCCTGCAGATTCATAATATGTATTATTTATCCCATTCGCTTTTAAGAATTCACTGATGCGTTTACTGCCCATACCCTCTTCTGAGCCCATACCTAAGAAAAGAGTATGAACTTTTTTGTTGAAAACATCAGGCTGCGCAAAAACACCATTATAGGCTTTCTTTAGATTATCTTCTTTCAAAAAGAAAAGAGCACCACTAAAAGCTCCTATATGCGAAAATTTATCTATATTATTCAATGTAGTCTCAAATGTCTGATGACCGCCCCATGACAAACCGGCCATGGCTCTGTTGTCTCTATCCGAAAGTGTCCGAAAATTTGAATCAATATAAGGTATAATATCATTTATAAGTATTGGGGTAAATAATGCTCCAAACTCCTTTTGTGATTCTCCTTTTTTAGCCCCATGTATATATCCGCAATTACCATAGTCCATTACAACAATCATCGGAACACACTTCTTTTCACTTATCTGGTTATCTAAAATAAATGCCATTTTCCCTTGTCTGCTCCAGCCGGTTTCATCTTCGCCCATACCATGTTGAAGATACAATACAGGATAGCGTTTTGTAGGATTCGTTTCATATTCGGCAGGCGTATATACAAAACATCTACGTTGCTTCTCCTCTGCTTTTGAGAAATAATAACATTCTCTAACTTGACCATGAGGGATATCTTTTTGATACGAATAATAGGCAGATTCTGCTCTAGGTTCCGGAATTTCTATACCGCTCGCCATCCTTCCACAACCAAAAAATGTTTGACTGGCGGGATCTACTACAGATACTCCATCTATCAATAAGAAGTAGTAATGAAATCCTACAACCAATGGGTCGGTTGTTGCTTCCCACATACCGGCGGCATCTTTTGTCATCGGATATTTCTTTCCACATATATCAACTTGCATACTTTGTGCGGAAGGGGCTTGGATGCGGAATGTAGCACTTAAATCTTTATTCACTATGGGATATTGACCTTCAGGAATATTGTACTCAGACGAGACACTTCCCTCTAAGCCTTGTGCTACGACATTAGAGGCAATAGACAGAACTAAAATAAACAGCAAAATACAGTTTTTCATAATAATTAGATATTTAATAGTTAGGACGGAAATATTATTTTATAGTTTCCACTTAAATGCATAAAAGCAAACAAATACAATAGTCCATCATAGTATGCATCGAAAAATCCATCTTCGTATGGCTTATGTTCAGAATTCCAAAGATGATGAACAAATTCACTCCGCTTAGGATAAGTAGACATTGTAGTTGCTGCAGCACTCGTAGCAACTAACCCCAAAGAGTGTCTCAAATTCTTTTTATAGTTCCCGGCCGGTAATGTATCAGAAACCACTCCTCCATCAATAGTATACTGGTCTACAAATGTTTCCAACCCTTGAGAGTATAAGAAACTTTGTATCTTAGTGCCATAGTCTTGTTGCCATTCTTTATCTGCACAACTCCACGAATAATCTAGTGCCATATTCAAAGGAACTCTCCAAGAGTCAAATCGAAAATCTTCACCTACAATACCATATTCAGTGCGAAATGGTCTCCCGTCGTAATATGAATAATCAGGAGTTAAGCCTGTAGCAGGATGTACAGCCTTATGCAGATAGTCTCGGCTAGAGCGAGCACATTCTTTCCAATATTCAGAACGTCCATCTGCGGCCCATTTAGCCCAAACTTCATAGAACACAGGAATGTGATACGATGGATCGGTAAACAGAGCGGCACCTCTGAAAGGCACAAAAGTAATCAGTTTGTGCTCTGCATCAATAAGGTTGGTCACTCCTTCCTTTCCCCCACCTTTATTCATCGAACAGTTAAGTATATTCTGAGCTTCTTTCAAATAATCGATCCCTTCATCATTCCCCCAAAGATTAGATGCAAATATCAAAGAAGTAATATAATAGAGCTCTCCATCAGACGCAGGTCCTTTTGCATTAGGTGTCCCATCAGTTTTGCAACTCCAAGCGAAATAACCTTCAAAAGGTCCATCTTGATGTTGCATATTCTTTTTGCTCCAACGCCACAAGCGATCAAAAATATCCTTCTTGTTCAGTTGTACAGCAATCATCATTCCATAAGACATTCCTTCTGTCCGCACATCATTATTTTTGACATCTGATATGTAAGCCATCGAATCTCCTACTTCAAAGTAAATCTTGTTCGGACCGAAAAAGAGATTTTGAAATATTCCCTGTAATTTCTCATCAACCTGCTCTTTCGAGTATCCTAATTCAGTAAAAATATTTCTATATTTCTGGGATTCAAAAGCTCCTGTCTCCCATGGAGTGACTTCGATATGTTTATTATGGTTACAAGATATCAAAGAAAACAAGAAAAGTACCGTGAATAATAATTTACAATAATATTTTTCCATAAGTACACTTTAATTACTTCTTTAATGAACTTTCTTTATAGAATTGCAGCATTTTCTCAGCATATCTAGTTCCTAAAGTTCGATATCCGGCAGCGCTAAAATGCAATCGGTCTTTAACCCCTTCGCATCCTTTTGAAGAAATGACATGGGCATTCGGCATAACGTTGGGTAAAGTATTTATTATTAAATTCATGTTTGCGCATGCGCCATATTGTTCTTCATCTAATAGTTCTCCGGCTAGTAAGGGGATTGAATTCGGCTCAATATTCAGATCTTTTAGTATATTGTCATATACTTTCCTGACTTTTTGCGGCCAATCAGTCTCTCCGTTATTAGATTCTCCTTGATGAAGTAATATTCCTTTAATCACACCACCTTGACTTTGGGCCAGCTTAGCCATCTCTATCAATCGGACATAAGGATTGCCGTCATATTCATTAACCATGTTTTTGAGCCATTCTGGAGATTGATCTACATAAGATTGAAAATTTTCTTTATCAAAGAGTTCTATTCTACAACCTCCTACCGCAACATTGATTACCCCAACCTTCGTATCTGACGGAAGATTTGCCACCATCGTTCTTCCAAAATAATCAGCCGGACTAAGTCCTGTATGACATCGTGCTAATGGAGGAATAGCTTTATACCAGTTCCCCTTATAACGTCCCAGTTCAGGACAGTCAACCGTTTGCAACATCATGAAACGACCATCTACATCAATAGTATCTTGTGCTTCAATCTTCGCATGCCCCTCCATGTTGGATTGCCCAAAACATAAAAAAACATGAAACTTTTCCTGAGCTACAATGGACATATGAAGTGACATATAAAACAATACAATAAAAAGAATATTTTTTTTCATATAAATGTATATTTAATAGTAAAAATCTAACGATATAATTGATTATAAAAGCATTATATCATTCAGCAAACCTCCAATAATCAAAGTACATGACATCAGTATTCTGAGGCCCTTTGAATACGAAATATAAATCATGAACACCTGTTATCTTAGGGACATCAATCGAAACCAACTTCCACCTGTCACTGCCTCCGGTACGTGGAACTTTTATTGTACCGAGTAAGGCTCCGTCTAGTTTATCTTGACGAATTTCAAGTGTAACATTCGCATTATGAGTGGTTCCTATTCGGGCAAAAAACTTAGAAGCTCCTTTGTTTTGGAAATCAACATCCCTAACTTTTATGTATGCCCCATCTTTTTTTGCCGTCACAAAGACTCCCACCTGTTTATTTTGAGATGCCTTTATACCTTCAGACCAAGCAATTGTTTCGGCTTCTGTTTTTCGATAAGGATTGAGAGTTTCTATCCCTTGCTTAATTCCTTCAGACATTTTTAATTGAGGAATAGAACCATCTACATTAAACGTCATTTCCTCAACACAGACAGACCTTGTAAAACCGCTTCCTCCGGGCAGTGCTCCATTATGATAAAAAAAGTAAGTTTTCCCTTTAAAATCGATCACTCCGGGATGGTTTGTAAAAGATTTACCTTCTGTAGGCATAACAATACCACCATATTCCCAAGGGCCAATAGGGCTTTTGCTTGTCGAATATCCTATAAATTCGGGTAAAGGTCCTCCCGGCCAAAATAAGTAATAAAGATTATTACGCTTATATAACCATGGTCCTTCCTCGTATGAAGTCGGCCTCTCCGGATTATTTTCTCTTTTGCCGAATGATTCTGCAACCATCGGAACACGAACTACATCGCCCGAATAAGAGATCATATCTTCATTTAGCTTAACATAGTACAACTTGGGATTTCCCCAATAAAGATAAGCCTGACCATCATCGTCAATGAATACTGTAGGGTCGATATCTCCCCATTCTGTTTGTACCAAAGGTTCACCAAGAGCATCATAAAAAGGACCATACGGACTATCTGCCACTGCAACACCGATTGCTCCTCTATTATTTATTCCAGATATAACAGGTACATACATGTAAAATTTACCATCACGCTCGATACATTGAGGAGCCCAAGCATCACCTTTAGCCCATTCGAAGTCTGTATATTTCAGAATTACGCCATGATCTGTCCAGTTAACCATGTCATCTGTAGAATACAACTTCCAATCATTCATTGTAAACCATGTAGAGTTATCCTCATCATGAGTTGTATAGACATATAACCTGTCATTGTAGACCATTGGAGCCGGATCGGCTGTATACATCGTTTGTATGATGGGATTCTGTGATTGCAATAATGTTGGCATAAATATTGCCAACATTATTAAATATATTTTTTCTTTCATATGCTTTTCGGATTCTAATTTTATTTAAATTCCCAATAATCAAGGAAGAACAAGTTATTTTTCTGAGAGGTACTTCTAAAACAGAAATAAAGATCATGTACTCCCTTAGCACCATTTACTACACATGACATCAGCTTAAATCTGTCCATTGCACCCGAACGAGTTACTTCTAATGTGCCGATCAAAGGTCCACTGGTACTATCTAGTCGAATATCTATATAGCCTCCATCTACATTACATGCTGCAAGCACTGAAAATTCTTTTGCACCTTTTCCAAAGTCAACTCCACGAACACACAATGATTCATTATCATCAATTCCGGTAAGACAAATTCTGCCATCAGGCATCTTTTCCGTTTTCAAACCATATCCCCAAGCCATCGTTTCGGCTTCCACTCTGCGATACGGATTAAATAATTCAATTTGCTCTAATACATTCTCTGCCCAATATGGAACTTCCTGAATAGTTCCATCCGCATTATAATGCATTTTTGCTGCCATAGACGACCTACGCTCATGATGTTTGAAGGTTTCTAGGTGCATTAAATCATAACTGAGACCAAACACATAAGAACTACCCTTATAATCAATTACACCGGGATGATTTCCTCTAGTACGCTGGGTTGGTTTCATTATGTACCCTTTGGTTGTCCACGGGCCTGTAGGTTTGTCGCTCATGGCATACCCTAATCCTTCGGGACAACAAGTAGCGGCAAAAGCCATATAATAATGTCCGTTTCGTTTATATACCCATGGTCCTTCCTGATAATGCTCAGGATTCTTATCTAATTTGACAATATTTCCCGAATAAGAAATCATATCTTCATTCAGTTTCACATAATAAACATTCGGGTTCCCCCAATACATATATGCCTGTCCATCATCGTCTATAAGAACCGTAGGGTCTATATCCTCCCAATGTTCTTTTTGCCAGACAAGTGGTTTGTTTATAGGATCTTTAAATGGCCCATAAGGAGAATCAGATACTAAAACGCCAATACCTTGCCCATGTATCGGACAATACATATAGAATTTACCGTTTCGTTCAACAACTTGTTGAGCCCAAGCTCCATTATCTTTTGTAACCCAACTAAAACTTTTTAATGATGCAACAGTCCCATGATCTGTCCAGTTTACCATATCCGTAGAGGTATAAAGCAACCAGTCGAGCATTTTAAATCCCTTAGAATCGTCCTCGTCATGGGTGGTATAAAGGAATACGGTATCGTTATGCACCATTGGAGCCGGATCGGCTGTATATCTTGTCTGTATAAGTGGGTACTGTGCCTTAATCTGGGATAAATTAATAACAAAAAGACACACAAAACAGCTTAAAAGAGTTAATCTTATATTCATAATTTATTTTAATAAGTTAATACAAATCCTCCCTGAGACAAAATAGATATTTCCACATCTCCATTCTGTTTCACTTCTATTTCCTTCAAATAAGTTTCTCTGTTTTTATCATCATTATACATTTTAATCTTCTTACCGGCATACATAGGTAAGTTTAATTTTAACTTCTGAGTTTCCTTCAAGGCATTTACTCCGGCAACATACCATTGGTCATTATTACGGCGGGCAATGACAGCATATTTCCCCGGATATCCGTCAATATATAATGTCTGATCCCAAGTCGTAGGTATTTTTTTCATAAAATCAAGAATGAAGCCTTGTGTATCTGTAAGGTTATTAGGTGTAAGAGCAAACATTTGAACAGCATTCTGATATAAAATACCTGTTGCCAGCTGAAAAGCATCGGTAGTTAATCGTTTTTGTCCTTGCTTGTTCCCTTTATTCAGGTATTTATTCAGGAATACCCCCCCAAATTCCATAGATCCTACCGTATTGCGAATAAACGGATGCAGCGTGGAAAAGAATGCTTCATTTTCTCGTACACCTTCCGAAAAGACGAGCATTTCAGAAGCCAATACAGCTTCACTGCCTACATAATTCGGATACATACGTTCCCAACCACGAGGAAGAGTACATCCGTGGAAAATAATCATCAGCCCATAATCGTTAGCATCTGAAAGAATATCTTCATACAAGCGCATTGTCTCTTGCTTATCGCCACCGAAAAAGTCAACTTTAAGTCCCTTAACTCCGATCTTTTTTAGCCATTTCATTTCTTCTTTGCGTGAAATAGATGTATTCATCTTATTTCTTGGCCCTTGAGGAGCATCATTAAAGCCTCCATTAGAATTATACCATAAGAATACATCTACATTTTTTGACTTCGCATATTTTATCAACTCTTCAATTTTTGTATAGCCGATATTTACATCCCATAATGCATCCACCAAAATATATTCGTATCCCATTTCGGAAGCCAGATCAATATATTTTACCTGATCATCCCAATTCATACTATTATCTTGCCATACAATCCAACTCCAAGTTGCCCGACCATATTTATATGATTGGCTTGCTTGATATAGGGGATCAACAACATCGAATGGAATAGTAGTTTCTACAATAGGTTTGAGAGTTTCTCCTACAGTTATTGTACGCCAAGGTGTAATACCGGGCAAACCAACTTGAGCACCTGTGCTGCCAAATCCGTTATTTTGCCTTTTATCCGGGAATGCTACTGTGTATAAGCCCTCTTGCGTACCATCACTTAAATGTGATGCACAATACAAACTGTTGACTCCTGTTTCTGAAACAAGAACCCAACCTGCATCACTTATACGAAATAGACCGGGAAAAACATATCCTTGATTTTCGTGAGTTGGTTTCCCTACTTGTTCATCATTGGTATAACCACTTTCGTAACTCGGTGAGGTACGAGCAAAAGCCTGCATTGGGCTCATCATATATGACAAAAAGGTTGTAGTCGATTGAGGAAATTTAAAACCGGTAGCTTCCTTTTCTATAACACAAGCCTTTCTCTCACCCCATTCCGGAAGTTCGTAGCGGAAAGCAATGTTATTGTTACTAACCTGAAACAGGATAGATATTTGATTCCCTTTTGGATTCTGAAATGTGCAAATCAAAGAATTTGCATTATAATGGATCTCTGATTGCTTTATCTTATCTTGTGTATATTTTTTATCTACTGCTCCCTCTTTTTTTGAAATATATTCGAGTCCTTTACTAAAATCACCTTCATTTGTAATAATACCTAATGGAGACTTTTCGAGCATAGTCTTATTTTTATACTCAACGGCATACATAGGAATACCATTATCAAGGAAAATATTTACCGATAATAGTCCATCAGGGCTAGTCACTGTTGCTTTCTGACTATATGCCTGAAACATAAAAAAGGCTATAAAAACTAAACAAACAATTCTTTTCATTTTTTCTTTTATTCTATATTTAAGTATATATCAAAATTTTATTTCTAACTTATTACCATCGTATTCAACTGTCTTTTGGGTAGCATCCTGAAGAATTATTGTGAATTTTCGACTAAGTAACATCCCTTTATAAGATCCCTTTCTATCTCCGATAATTAAGGTGCGGGAAGCATTATTCCATGTAATAGGAATCTCAGTATATTCTCCCTTTTCATAATTATAATTGTCAAATTCATCTTCATAAAGAACAAATGATCCGTTAGCACCTGTATATACACGTAGTTGCAAGTGATCCCATTGTTTCTCTGTAGCATATTGTACTTTTGGTCCAAATGGAATAATACTTCCGGCTTTAATAAATAATGGTGTATTATCAATAGTTGTTTCCATCTCTATTCTTTGTCCGCCTTTATATTGTTGATTAGTCCAGAAATCATACCAAGTAGTTCCGGCAGGGAGATATACCTGAGTACGCTTTTTCGTTGTAAAATCAACAACCATATTGCCATCCGCATCTTTTGCTCCATCTCTGTTCCATCCTTCTTCTTCATTTACCTTTACAATCTTTTCGGGCGTGTATTGTGCTTTCACGATAGGAGCTACAAGGATTGACTTGCCAAACATAAACTCGTCATTCAGGTCTAACGCTTTAGGATCATTCGGAAAGTCCATCACTAAAGCTCGCATAAAGCTAGACTGCTTATTGGTTACTTCCCATGAGATAGAGTAAATGTATGGTAAAAGGGCATAGCGCAGATTAATCGTTTTTTCAATAGCATCGTAAATAGGCTCTCCTTTTGTTCCAAAATAATAAATCTCCCTTGGTGTATCTGTCCCGTGCGAACGCATCATCGGATTGAAAGCCCCAAATTGTAACCAACGAACATACAATTCCTGAAACATTGGATTACGAGTTGCACTACCGTCATTCCACGTTTTATTATAAGCACCGGCAAAGAAACCTCCGATATCGCTATTCCAATGAGGCAACCCACAAATAGAAAAGTTAAGACCAGCCGGAACCTGATTGCGTAAAGATTCCCAAGACGAACTAACATCCCCAGACCAAACGTTAGCACCATATCTTTGCTGACCGGCAAAACCAGAGCGGGTAAGTATGAATACACGCTTATCGGAAGAGGTAGCTCGCTGATGATCATAAACCCCGCCTACTGTCATCAAAGGAAATGCGTTACGCACTTTTCGGAACGAACCGAGATAAGTTTTGGTATCCATATCTTCGGGTTTCCAGTCTAAGTGGTCGGGTTCGGTAGAATCCATCCACCAGCCATCTATTCCGTATTTAAAAAGACCGCTATTTAAATATTTCCAATAAATATCTCGCGCTTTAGGACTATACGCATCATATACACGCACACCCGATGGATAATCCATATTTGGAGGCCAAGTATCCATACCGGACTGAGGCCATGTTGTAAAATTAAAGAGTAATCCGTTTTTGTCGAGTTCTCTGTAAGGCTTTGTTGCAGGGCCGAATGACGACCAAATAGAAATAATCATATGGGCATTCATGGAATGGATATCATCAACCATTTTTTGAGGATCGTTAAATAATGGGTTTTGAAAGTCCATTGCATTCCACAGATAGTTATGTCCCCAGTATTGCCAATCTTGAATAATTCCATCAAGAGGAACTCCCAAGTCTCTATATTTTTTTACAACACCAACTGTTTCATCCTGACTTTTGTATCGTTCTTTGCTTTGCCAAAAACCGTATGTCCATAACGGAAACATGGGTACTTGCCCTGTAAGTTCGCGCATTTGAGCAATTACTCCATCCGAATTTCCGCCATACATAAAGTAATAATCAACACAATCTCCTACCTCAGAGGAGAAAGAAGTCTCTTCTTGATCATCCTTAAATGTAGTTGGAGAATAATTGTCCCAAAATACACCATAGCCTTTATTTGATTGGAAGAATGTTACAACATTCTCCACATTTCCCTGAATTAAATATTTGGTTAAATTTCGTTGCTTCATTTTTCCATTTTGCAGCTGTCCTAAACCATAAATTGATTCATCCTTTTCAAGAACAAATGTTTGAGAAACCGAAAACGTTTTTTCTCCGGCATCATCAAAATCCGTAAATACAGGCTTGCCCTTTTCTTTTAGCAAAAGTTTATTCTGCGCATTGTAAAAAAACATTTGTCCCGATATTAAATCCAGAGTAACATGCATTGATGGAGTCTTTAATATTAGAACATCTCCCTTTTGCTTTTTTTCGATATTTACAGCACGATTATTATCGATAACCGAAAGACTTTCCTTTTTGTATTGATGATTTTGTGGAGATTTTAAAATTCTAACACAAGATGGCGTGTAAAAGCGAAGCTCTATATCTATGTCACCTATGGTAGTTCGAATACCGGACTGTGTATCCTGATAATTTTGAGCTATTGACGATGAAGTATAGCCACATGTAAGAAATAGAAGTAAAAAAATAAGACTGGGTTTCATTGTATATTAGATTTCATTAACAAATAAGATTTAACAAAACTAATATCAGAACTCACTTTTTCATGTTTGATTTCAGATAAAAAACCTTACATTTTAGACAAATCAGCCTGTTTTTTTCTAATTACATGTAGTGTTATTATATTTCTGTGGGGGATTTTCCAAAATATTTTTTGAATGCTGTACTAAAATAATTATTACTCGAAAAGCCACAGATATCACTTACTTCCGAAATAGTATATTGGTGTGTTTTTAATAATTCCAAGGCGTGATTAAATCTTATTGATCTGATGAAATCGATAGGTGATTGTCCTGTAAGTGCCTTCAGTTTCTGATACAAAAGAGAAGAGCTGATGTGCATTTCTGAAGCAAATTCGTCTTTCCCAAATTGAGTGTTTGACATATTTTCATGAACTATACTCAATGCTTTTTTTATGAATTTATCATTCAATTCATTTAGAAAAATATCTTGCTCTGTATCAGATTGACTAATTAGCTTTAGAGCTTTATCCCTGACTATAATTCTATTTTTTATGATTGTACTGATTCGATAATTAAGAATACGGATATCAAAAGGCTTTGTTATATAATCATCTGCACCAAGACCCAACCCTTCTATCAGATTTTCTTTTTCGGCAAGAGATGTTAAAAGTATAACAGGTATATGTGATGTTTCGAATGTCGATTTTACTAATTTACACAATTCCAACCCATTCATTTCAGGCATTAAAATATCAGAAAGAATCAAATCGAAAGATTTGGATTGAATAATAGCCCACGCTTCCCCCCCATTACTTGCGGTTGTAACATTGTATTGATCTCTAAAAGAACAAGCTAAAAAATTCTGAAGATCTATATTGTCCTCTACAAGCAATATCGACATTTGTTTATCTTGAGTATTTTTCTGATCAATATCTTTGCTAAATAAAACATCATCTTTTGATTCTATGTTATTTTTCATTTCGGACAAAGCTGGTTTAGGCATCGCCACCTCAACATGTTTATAAGGAACAACTATTTTAAAGTTAGAGCCTTCATTTTCTTTACTTTCGAAGAGAACATTGCCTTCATGCATGAGTATATAACTTTTTACAAGTAATAGCCCAATACCCGAGCCAACTATTTTGGAATTTATATTATTATCTCCTCTGTAAAATTCTCTAAATAATTTACCTTTTGCATTTTCGGATATTCCTAGTCCGTAATCTTTAACCTCTAAAATCCATTGCTTAGGCTCACATGTTAAAATTATATCGACTTGAGTATCATCGTGCGAATACTTTATAGCATTGGAAACAAGATTATCTACTACTTTCTCTATTTTCATATCATCCAATGCAGTAGTATATGAATTTTGATTTGAAGAAAAGTTTAATTTTATATTTCTCTTTCTCGACATTTCTTCAAACATCAAACATCGCTGAGATATTAATGTTACAATATCTGTCATCGATAAAAAAACCTGTCCTTTCCCTATATCTACTTTTTGAAAATCGAGCAATTGTGTAGCAACAGAGAGTAAACGTTTCGACTGATTTTGTGCTAAAGACAGGTAATATCTGGATTTTTCGGACATCATTTGATCTTTCTCCAGTTCTTCAATCGGAGAATTTATCAATGTTACGGAAGTTCGAATATCATGTGCAATATTAGTGAAAAATCGTATCTTATCTCTGGCATGCTTTTGTTTCAGCCTATTGGAATATGACCTTAGAAGGTAAGCTATAATCCCTATTATAATTATAAAAAGAATAAGGCGAAACCACCATGTTTGCCAGAATGGAGGGGTTACACTTATAAGCAACGAACGCTCATCAAGCTGCTCGCCAGAGCTGTCGAACATGCGTATTTTCAAATTGTAATTTCCTTTCTGGAGATTTGTATATGTTAGAATGGATAAATCGCTAGGATTGCTCCAGTCTGAATCAAATTCTTCTAGTTTCCATGAGAATTTATATCCACTTAAAGAGCTGCTTAATGGTAATAATTCGATCGTAAAATTATTCTGGTCATATCTCAATGTTAACTCAGATCTTTTATTGATTGGTATATCACTCAATAAATCCTTATTTTGTCGTATAGATTTTCCTGATATAATTATATCCTGAATAAATATCTTTCCTTTAGTTTCATTATTATATAATAAATCAGGATTAAAAATAACCGCTCCTTTATTTGTTCCCCAAATCAAATTTCCGTTTTTCTGCCTGTATTTCGAATTTGTATTAAATGATACCGTCTTTAGTGATAATGATGATGGATACTCATATACCGATTTATCTTTAATGCTGAATCTACATAAACCACTTTCGGTTCCAAGCCATAAATAATCATCGTCTAACACAATGCTATTTACGTAGTTTGATGTCAATCCTGATTCGATAGTATATTTCTTTGAATTTCTTGTTTTATAGTTGAAATAAACCAATCCATTGCCTGAAGTCCCTAGCCAGATATCATCCCCATTAATAAGAATATCCTGTACAAGACAATCATTTAAGAGCAACTCTTTATTACCTGTATTTTTATTCATAGATATTAATCCATAATCACAAGCCAAAAGAAGTTTATCGGACGACAACTCCGCAAAAGCGTACATGGATTGACGATCAAAAATATGAAAACGCTTTTCTATCTCTTTATAACATATAATATTGCCTGTGCCTCCAATCCAGATATTGCCTTGAGAGTCTTTAAATATATCGGATATAAACTTACCGGAAAAACCATTTTCTTCTTTCTCTTGAAAATAATGATTCAATTCTCTTCCTGTATCGCCATCAAGAACATATACTCCTGAGGAATAACTTCCTGCCCAAATATTCCCATCATTATCTTCGCATAAAGCCAAGAACACTTTAGCCTGTTCTTGCTTATTATCATAAAATGCATCCCATTTATTTGATTTTGGGTTCCATCTATTTACACCATTATTAGTAGCAAACCATATATTCCCTTTTTTATCTTCAATTACCTTATTTACATGGTTATTTATTAGAGAATTGGGGTTATTTATCTGATGAGTAATTTGAGTTACAGGAAAAATCTTCTGATCGAAAAATGATAGACCTCCGGTATAAGTTGCTACCCAAATACGCTCATCATCATCACAGAATATATCATATACACCATCCCCATGAAGCGAGAAAAAATCATTAACATCTTCTTTATAAATATTCAATACTTTATCTCCATTTTCACTCAACTCCCATAATCCTTGACCATCAATACCAATAAAAAGAGATAAGTTTATATTTTTTTTTATCGATAATATAGGCTGTCTGGGTAACCTATTCGCTTGTTTATTTAACAATTGACGATTACTAAGATCATAAGACCAAAGCCCATTCGAAATTGTTCCTATCCAAAGTTTATTTGTTTGCGCATCGTATAAAAATGAGGAAACTTCCAATTCGTTATCCCGACTATAGTTATATATATACTCGAGTTTATCTGTATCCGTATAAAAAACAGCCATTCCTTTAGGAGTAGCTAAGAACAAGGTGTTTGAAGTATATTTACTTATGAAAACGATCTCTACATCGTGTACTTTTAATTTCAATTGTTGATTCTCATACTTGTACATACCATTCGAGGTGCCAACCCAGATATTTTTATTCTTATCTACTACAGCTCTTTTTGTAGCAATATATTCGTTATTTAATAATCGCTTCAAGTCGACCAATAAATCAAACCTATCATATAGAGGATCGTATTTAAATATCTGACTATTATTGGTGTAAGCCACTAATGTAGAGTCCGAATAATCGAGTCTTGTAAAGTAAATATCGGTAGATTTATGGGGTAGCTGATATTTTCTGCAATTATTAGAAGATATCCTTAATATGCCCGTTTTGGAGGCGCCCCAAATAAATCCATCATGATCTTTAGTTATAGAATATACTTCACGAATGGACGTGCCATAAACATCATTTATATTATAAAATCGGATATCAGCAGCAATTATACTAATTGTAGATATCAAAAAAAGAAGTAAAAGTAAAATATTCTTCATGATATATGATGTCCATTCATTAAAGCTATAATAGGCATAGCACTTTCTTAGCCTTGTATATAGCTCCTAGGATAGAAAGAGTTAAAGATATCAGCTTTAAGATTATAATAAAAGTCCAAAACAGATAACAAATATAATTGAATAAAGCCATAAAAAAGAAATACAGATATTATACAACTAATTATATACAAAACATTGAGAAATTAGATATTTAATTTGAACTTAAAGTAAAGATTTTTCGAATATGCTGATATCATAAAAATCAAACCTAAAAGTAACATAAGAATATTACTATATTCGTTTTTAATATATAATAAAAACACGAAGGCATCTCGCATTGAGACGCTTTCGCATTTTTTAAGACTCAATTAATATAGATTTCGTACTTGTTCCTATATTCTAATATTTTCGCAATTTTTATTTTTTAGTTGTCAGACGCAATACTGTCAACGAATTACCCGGGAATGAACGTGTAAGTTTTTTCCCTGAGAATTTGAAATTCTCACTTTTAGGCGAAACCTTTGTGGGTTCGTCCAATGTGTTTTCATCAAACGGACTAGCAGACGTCAATACTATAGCCTCCCCATTTCCTGTAAGTAAATCAGTACCTTTCAAGTCGATCTCAGTCTTTACACTTTTACCCGTAACATTCACTATTTTCAAAATAATATCACCTGTTTTATCATCGCGTGAAGCACTTGAGCAAAGACCTTTTACTTTCAGGCTTTCATCAGCAGAGACTTCCTGTATAAGTTTACCGTCCAGATATGCTTTCACGGAAGTACCACGGAGCTCTATCTTCACATCGTACCAACGACCGGGTTCGACATTATAAGGCATACTTTCGGTTATCAACCCAACCTCTAACATGTTCACAGAGTTCGTAAAACCACCTAGATCCCAACGGGTACGCTCTCCTCTATTCTTATTATGAAAATAAATTTGAAACCCATTTTCGCCCTCTATTTTACGGGCTTTCACTTTTATTGTGTAATCCGTCCAGAGCGTATCTCCCATATAAATAGTGGTATTAGGTGAAATCGCAGATTGTTTCAATATACCATTGGTTGCAGACCATTCACTGCTAGGCGTATTTTTCCATGTTTCATCTATTTTAGTAAAATCGGGTTTGAATAATACTTTACCATTCGGTGCTGTTACCTCCAAGTCTTTGAACTCTGCCGAATTCAGCCATGTCCCCAACCCGATACATCCACTCGAGCGTGGCATCTCAACATTCGGTGCATAGTCTATATTAACGGGCAAATTTACTGTCCCTTGATTGGTTGCGAACATCTGCTGAACATAATAGCTCGGAATACCGAACCAGCGATTGTTATCGAAATTGATCAGGTTTACAGGCCATGCCTTATGCTTTGCATGACAAAAAAGTGGTGCATAAGCTGCCATAACCACAATATCAGAATTGCGTTCCATACCCGTCATCCAAGCTGCCTCACCGATAGCTCCACGTAGATTTCCATTTCCTGTACCACTTGTGACAGCATACTCCCCCACAAATATTTTAGAGCCATTGCGATCATAACTGTCATATTTATTCGAATTCCAGATAAACCAATCAGGATTACTATAATAATGCTCATCCACGATTTGTGGTTTTGGATTTTTTGGATGTCCCCCAGCCCATTCGTTAGCAATTAAAACAATATCCGAATATTTATCATGAATAGCCTTCACAAAGAGTTCCCAACGTTCAGCATAAGGAACCATTCCATTTTCATTACCTATCTCTAAGTATTTCAAGTTGAATGGTTCGGGATGCCCGTTTTTGGCACGAATACTTCCCCATACAGAAGTTACAGGACCATTCGCATACTCGATTGCATCCAATGCATCTTGTATCCATTGCCCCATCTGATCCATTGGAACTACCTCGCGGTGAGAAATACCGGCATTGATACAAAATAGAGGTTCAGCTCCAAGATCTTCGGATAGTTGTAAATATTCATGATACCCTAGGCTGTGTGTAGCATTATATCCCCATATATTCCACAATGGTGTACGGGTATCTATGTTGCCGATAGTCTTTTTCCAATTGTTCATATGGGCTAAATCTTCTCCTTCGACCCAACAGCCTCCGGGAAAACGAAGGAAAGTTGGCTTCAATGCGTTGATTGATTCAGCCAAATCTATACGTAATCCGCTGTTTTTCCACGTTTTTTCGGGAATCAACGAAACCATATCCAGGAATAATTTACCATCTCCACTACCTGAAATTTCAAGTCGGGCATTGGAATTGCTTCCAGAAGCAGTAAGTACGAGAGGATAATATTTCCACTCAGACGTAATACCGCTTATTTCTCCCGAAGCAAGTACAGCTCCCTCCGCACTTACAATCTTTACTTGCAATGGAGTTTTTAGTCGGTCGACAGCGCAGGCAGCTAATTTGAATAAATATCGCTCTCCACTGACTACATGTATTCCCCAGTAACCATTATTTTCTAATTTGAAAGAACCATCAAAATCAATAAGAAGTGATTTACGATTGTAAGGATTTAACGGTGGCACGGGTGGCTGAGAATTAACATTGGCCTTAATAATATTAGCGGTTGACTTGTTATTAGCTCCAACGAACTTCCAGTACTGTAATGTATCGGCATCTTCAAACGAACGGTTTCGAATAAGTTCCGCATATAGTCCTCCATCGGCAGAGAGATTTATATCTTCGAAAAATATACCGAACAAAGTAGGCGAAATTGTATGTCCCGGTGTTCCAACATCAACAGTTATTTTAGCCGTCGAAGATTTCTGAGCATAAAGTTGCAAAAACGAAACAGATAAAGTCAGGCTCAAAAAGAGACAAGCCTTTCTAAATATTTTTGTTGTCATAATTCTAAATTATATAATTACAGGTCTTGATATACTTTATCAAACCGGCTTTACTCCTTCTTTTGTTTGTACAACTTTCTGAATCGTCCCATCCGGATTAAAATATAAATAATCAATACAAATAGAACGACGATAACTTCCTCCGGTAGGAAGAGCTCCGTTGTGATAAAAGAAATAGGTATTCCCTTTAAAGTCTAGAATTCCGGGATGAGTCGTAAAACTATTGGGAACATTATCTTGTATTATTCCTTTATATTCCCACGGTCCTTCAGGACTATTCGACATACAGTATTCGATCATCTCGGGTTTTGTACCGGCTCCTGCATAAATTAAATAGTACATTCCATTTCTCTTGTAGAGCCATGGACCTTCAATATATCCTTTCGGTTTGAAAGCTTTGATCTCGCTATCAAGCTCAATCATATTTTCCTTCAGTTTTGCCCATTTGCAACTGCCGTTTCCCCAATAGAGATAAGCTTGCCCATCATCATCTACAAATACAGAGGGATCGATATCATCCCATCCATGTTTCATATCTGTAGTCATTTCATTTACCACGAGGGCTTTCCCTATCGCATCCTTGAATGGGCCTGTAGGGCTATCAGAAACGGCAACTCCTATTGCTGCGCCACCCTTAGAGTTTTCGTCACTTTTATGAAAAGTTGATACATACCAATAGAATTTACCATTACGTTCGACGCACTGTGCAGCATAAGCATCGCCTGTAGCCCACGAAAACGTTGAAGGCGAAAGACATGATCCATGATCCTTCCAATTTACCATATCGGTAGACGAAAAAACATACCAGTCGGGCATTTTATAGTTTGTATCTTGTTCAGTTGCACCATCGTGTCCGGCATAAAGATATACTGTGCCGTCGTGTACCAAAGGTGCAGGGTCGGCTGTAAACATGTGAGTGATAATTGGGTTTTGAGCATTAGTAGCTATCGCCAATGGCAAAATACCCAAGAAAAAAATCAAAGCTTTCTTTTTCATTAGATTATATTTTGTTGTTCCTATAACAATTGTTTTTCACGTATATGATACTTGTCAATTATATTCGTTTCTTGCAATTCAATCTTTAGACTGTTATTATTTCCGTATAACAATCTAATTATATCGTTACTTAAATAGCAACTCAGCAAATTGATTCAATGATCTTCTCCATGTTAACCATTCGTGGGATGTTCCCGGCGATTCGTAATAAACATGTTTGATTCCTGCTTTCTCGAATTCTTTATGAAAGTTATTCACGGTTTGATACATATTGGTCGGCTCAGCAGTTCCAATACTTAAATATATCAATTTGACTTTTTTGTTGAATGCATCAACATCAGACCAAACATTATTATACATTTTAGAAAAATCACCGCCTTGTTCTATAATTCCACCTCCACTAAATCCGCCTACATAAGCAAATTTATCCAAATTCGTCATAGCAATTTGGAATGACTGGAAGCCTCCCATGGATAAGCCTGCCATAGCTCGATGATCACGATCCGGGATAGTACGGAATTCTTTATCTACCAAAGGTATAATCTCGTTAATAAAAACTTTTTCCAATGCACTGTTCTGAAACAATCCTCTAAGCCCTTGAGGCGAATTAGCTGAAGACGCCGACGGATCTACAGCATAGCCGTTATCCATAACTACGATCATCGGCTTAGCTTTACCTTCTGCTATCAGATTATCCATAATTGCATCCATTTTACCTTGGTTAGGCCATCCTGTTTCATCTTCACCTCCACCATGCTGTAAATAAAGCACAGGATATCTTTGCGAAGTATTTGTATCATATCCTGCCGGCGTATATACAAATGCTCTACGCCATGCTTTGGTCACATCAGAAAAGTAACGAATCTGCCTTATTTGTCCGTGAGGCACATTCTTTAAGTTATAATAATCTATCCCTTTTTCGGGTATTTCAATGCCGCTTGCCATACGACTCATACCATAAAAAGTACGACTTGCAGGATCACAAACAGCAACGCCATCAATAAGGATAGAGTAATAATGAAATCCTTCGACAATAGGATCGGTAGTAATTGCCCACGAACCTTCTTCTTCCCTAACCATATCGTACTTCTTTAATAGATCCACTTGCACTTTCTTTGCATCAGGTGCTTTTATACGAAATAGCACTCTGTTTCCGGATAATATCTGAGGATACTGAGCCCCGGGAACATTCGTTGATGCAGGAATACCTACTTCTGCTTCTTCAGGAATATAGCTGTATTGTTCGATAAGACCAGCTGTAACAGGTTTAAACAGCAATTGGGAGAACATATACAAGTTTTGCTTCCAAATATTAAAATCGTGATATCCATTCGGTATAACTTGATAAACATGAGGCACTTGATTTTTAGCTAAATAATCATGGGTACGCTTACTGAAGCTAAGTAATCCGTCTTTGTCACCACAAGAGATCCAAAGGAGCTTCAATCTTTTCTTTGCTTCATCCGGATTAGGGACTAACACTTCTGGGGCTTTAGTATTGGGCGCAGAAGAAAAACCTCCTACCCATGCAAATGTATCAAGATTCCCCAGTCCAAAATTCAAAGATTGTCCGCCACCCATCGATAAGCCCGCAAGCGCGCGATTTTCCTGATTTTTCAACACTGAATAAGTTTTCTGAATAAAAGGAATAAGGTCATTTAACAAATCTTTCTCGAAAGTAGCAAATGCCTCTACTTTTGGCGCCTCCATAATATTTCCAATAGCACGATCATCTTTCATCGCACGTCCGTTAGGCAATACGACAATCATGGGTACTATTTTCTTATCAGCATACAAATTATCAAGAATTACTTGGGGCTGTCCATGACTAAGCCATTCTTTTTCATCTCCTCCAATACCGTGCAACAAATACAATACAGGATATTTTTTGTCTTTAGTGTATCCAGGAGGAGTATAAACGAGCGCTTTTCTATTTGTATCTACAGTCTTAGAATAATAAGTTACTGTATCTATTTGTCCATGAGATATTCCTGTACGGGGTATATCATATCCATTCGGCGCACTTTTATAATTTTGACTGATAGCACCGACAGTCAGTCCCCAAATAAATAAATGTAAAAAGAAAATTTTTTTCATACTATATGATTTAGATTAAGTACATCAACTTATGCTTAGAATAAAACACTACGGTTAGGATTCAATTTCACCTTGAAACTATTCCCCCCTTATACATTCATATTATTCGCTTTTAGCATATTCAAAATAGTCAACATCAACATACCCACCGACAGCTTTAGTCGCATAATTGTATATTGCAAAACGGTTGCCCATAAAATGTTTCAGGTTATAAATCATATGAAATTCGGTGCCTAGCTGTATCCAATTTTCTTTATCAACACTATAGAAAAAATTAGCATTATCAGTATTGAAATCGCAATCCATACGTAAATATACCTTATCAACAGATAGGTCAACTCTTGCTTTTTCTTGATCTCGGTCTGTCATAACAAGGTGCTTCTTATTCCCTTGCATTACTACGGAAATTAATCCCGGTTCTGCACAATATGCTCCAAGCCCTGCAATATCTCCATCTTTCATATTCGAAATATCCATAGAAATAATACCACTACATTTTGGACCTTCTGTTCTTTGTGATAAAATATTACGAGCTTCAAATATAGTTTCAACTACTTTACCTGTTTTCAATCTCATATACCCCGGACGGTCTGAAAGAGACCACAGATTATTATCAGGATTATGATTCCATTGCCAGTTTAGAGCTAATTTATCGGCATCGAAATCATCACTTATAACTAATTGCGTTGCATTAAATCCTTGTATAGGCTTTTCCATTATTTTAGGCACTTTCCCCTCTTCATTACCTAGCATTGGCCAACCATCTTCCCAACGGCAAGGCATCAATATCGGCACACGTCCTACAGCACCTCTATCTTGAAACAGAAAACCGTACCAATTCTTCCCATCTTCCGTGTCGATAATAGCACCTTGTGCAATACCCGCACCGGGTCTATCCATAAAATCCGACAATATTACTTTTGACTCATAAGGGCCTCCGATTTGATCTGAACGAAAGCATAATTGAGTACGAATCCCTCCCTGAGGCCACCAGATTAAAAACATATAATACTTATCGTTGTATTTATATAGATGAGTACCTTCCAACAGATTAGGGAAGCCATCCTCTTTCCCTTTGATCACAACGACATCAAGTCCATCTGGTTTAATATCCGAAAGATCACTCTTCAGTTCTGTTATACGAATTTGACCGCTACCATACGCCAGATACACTTTACCATCATCGTCGAACAAAAGTGATGCATCATGGAAGTTTTTATCAAACTCGCTTATCTTTTTCCACTTGCCTGTAGGATCTTCTGTCTCATAAATATATGTTCTCTGTGGTCTGTTAGTAGCAAACAGAACATAAAACTTCCCATCATGATACCGAAGAGATGACGCCCATTGCCCTTGTCCATATACGTTACCACCTTCCAAATCATATAAAGGGCTATCTTTTATTTCATCAAAGAGGTAACTTACAATTTCCCAATTAACAAGATCTTTCGACCGCATAATAGGTGCTCCGGGCATTAAATGCATAGTAGTACTAACCATATAGTAGTCACTCCCAACTCTGATTACATCCATGTCGGGAACATCTGCGTATATTACAGGATTAGTAAATTTTTCTTTTTTGACTGCCGGCTTATTTTTACATCCTGCTATAGAACATACAAGCAAGGCTAACACTAGAATAATGTTTTTCATGCGTAAACATTTAGATTATTTATTTTTTATCTGTTTCATATTCAATACACCTTGTTTTCACTCTTCTTATATTCAAAGTAATCTACATCAACATATCCTCCCTCAGTTTTAGTTGCATAATTGAAAATAGCAAATTTAGTACCCATAAAAAGTTTTCTATAATCGAATATCATTTTAAAATCCTCTCCTATTTTTTTCCACTCCTTATTATCAAAGCTATAATAGAACGAAGCTATGTCTTTACCTAGGTTAAAATCCCCATCAATACGCAAATAAATAATATCCGGATCAAATTTTATACGTTCTTTTTCGTCTATATCTACACTAAGTATAGACTTACTACGATCTTCCAGATTGACAATATTGGTAGACATTGTCAAATATTTAATATCACCATCTTTGACTATCGATAGAATTCCTGAATGTCCATTAAATGCACTAAATCCGGCAACATCACCATCCCTCATTTTAGAAATATCGATAGATATAATTCCACTACATTGCGGTCCCTCCATTCTCTGTGTAATCGTATTGGGAGCAGCATAAAGATTATCCACAATTCTATTAGTTTTTAATCTTAAATATCCCGAACGCTCTACTAAAGACCATGATTCATTAATCGGATTATGATTCCATTGCCAATTAATTTTCAACTGTGTTCCGTCAAAAGTATCACTCTCAACGATGCGTCGACCGGTGTCATATATTGCCAATGGAATTTCGCCAGTCAGTGGAACTTTGCCATATTCATTACCCAGCATAGGCCATCCATCAACCCAACGACATGGCATTAAGAGAGGTACGCGACCAACAGCACCACGATCCTGAAAAATTAATCCATACCAATTCCCATTTTTATCATCAATCAAACAACCTTGTCCCGCATAAGGAAACCCTGCAAAATTATCCTCCAGAATGACTTTCTTTTCGTAAGGACCAGTAATATTATCGGCACGATAACAAACTTGCCGTCGAGGCTTTCCTTTAGGCCATGAAATCATAAGCAGATAATATTTACCATTGTATTTAATCACCTGACTCCCTTCCAATAGCCCTGTCTCATCTTCATCACGCTCAAAAATATTCATGCTCACCCCATCTTCTTTTACGCCCGAGAGGTCACTCTTAAGTTCATTTAATGATCCGGTACCCGAAAATACATATATCCGACCATCATCATCGAAAAAAAGAGATGCGTCATGAAAGTGTTGAGTGCGTGAAACCAAATCCCATTTTGTAGAAGGATCTGTAGTAGAATATATATAGGCTTTATATGGTTGATCGTTAGGCGAGAACAAAACATAATACTTACCATTATGGTAACGGATTGATGAAGCCCATTGTCCTCGTCCGTAAACAGTACCTTCCTTCAAATCATATTTTGGAGTATCTGTTAGTTTATCAAAAACATAACTTACTATTTCCCAATTAACTAAATCTTTCGACTTCATAACAGGAGCTCCCGGCATCAAATGCATGGTAGTACTTATCAGATAAAAATCATCCCCGACTCTGGTAGCCGACATATCAGGCACATCAGCCCACATGATAGGATTCGTAAATTTGGTTATTTTATCCGAAGTTTTACAGCCTCCAAAAGTAAATACAATAAATATGAAGAAAATTATCTTTTTCATTGGTATTAAATAGTAAAATATTAGAACCTGTAAAAAACTGTTTAAATTTTAGTCAATGAAGTATTTTGAACTTAAGTATGCCTTTGTGAAAAAACATACTTCTTCCCGATTTGAGAAGGAACATCATATTCAAATATTTCTCTTAAAGAAATCCCTTCTAATGAGCTCCCTTGAAATATCTCATATTTTAGCAGGTGTATCGTACCACGGTCTGAAATCTTGTATCCAAACATTGATAGTTAATAAAACAAAGAGAGTTACGATATATAATCTCACCGTTCCCATATTTTTACTTTATTCAGAGTCGCAACAAATTATCGATCCTCATACAGCAAAAACTCTATAATCTGATATCATTTGCAGACGTTGCATATAGTCCTATCAAAGCACCTGTAAATCCACCGGCAACATTAGTAGAAAGAATATCTCCGGATACCATTCCTCCCAGATTCTTGAAATTGTTTCCATCAATAGAAAAGTTAAACTTATATTCATCCCCTTTGGCGGATACCTGTAAGCGGATTGGCTTCTTTACATCTATCTTTTCACTGGCTATGATTGTAGATTTTCCTTTTTGGGTTCTTTCCAAAACTAAATAATAATCATTTCCATTCTTGGTGACTCCACATACATAATTGAATGACTCACTTTGGTAACATGTGATACCTGCAAGATCGTTTTCTGACTTAGGCAGATAATCTAATGTAACTGTAGCTGTAAAATTCTTATGCTGTTGTCTGTAAAACAAGCTAGATATTGGTTTTACTTCTTTAATATTGATTGAAAAAGGATTTATTTGTAATCCTTTCTTTGTTATTTTAACAAAGTCTTCCCGCCAACTTCTTACGCCGATCCATCTATAATCTAATTTATCAGAAGCAAAATTATCCGTAAATGTAAAATTTCCATTCGGGAAAAAGCCGTTACTTTCTGTTTGGTTTATTGTTTCTTTCGGCATTTTTAATTTCGGTTCCATCGGTATAAGCCCATTTTCAAAAATAGGGAATGTACCGCTCCAATCGACAGGCAGGATAAATGTCTCACGCCCGGTGTTTACTCGACCCTTTTCGTTTGGACGAATAGCGAGAAAGACTCCATAATATTTTCCATCCGGACCTTCTACAAGATCTGCATGACCGGCCCAGTCCACTTTATTCTTCCTATTTGGAGAAAAATACCTCTGGGTTAAAATAGGATTGCTTGGCGCAGGCGTATAAGGATCTTTAGGAGAATCACTCATGAAGATTACTTCGCTATGCCATCCACCTGTTCCTCCTTCAGCACACATCAGGTAGTATTTGCCATTCTTTTTATAAATATGAGGAGCTTCAATCCAGATCGGTTTTTTGGTAATATCCACTCCACCATTGACTATTATCTGGTCGCTACCCGGGATTACCTGATCATTTTCTAAATCATACTCCCAAACTTTGATCACACGATGTCCGCTATACAATTCATCTCCTTTATTCGGAGCATCATTATGTACAACATAAGCCTTACCATTATCATCAAAAAAGATAGATGGATCTATACCGTCAAATTTAAGTTTGATTGGGTCGCTCCATCCTTTAAGAGGATCTTTTGTCTTTACTACTATGTTACCAAATCCCCCTGCAAACTGGGTTGTAATCATATAGAAGGTATCATTATATTTATTATACTTGATAGCAGGGGCATATATTCCCATACTTATACCCGTTGTCTCAACTTTCAGTTGGGAAGGTCGATCAAGCACATGACCTATCTGTGTCCAATTAACTAAATCCTTGGAATGAAAAATAGGCACACCAGGAACCATTGCAAAAGATGAACAAACTAAATAATAATCATCCCCCTTACGAGTAATACTTGGATCGGGATAACACCCCTGAAGAATAGGATTGTAAAACTCATCCGGTTTTAATGGGTTTTCATTATACACTAGGTCATTGCCTTGATATGCAAAGTTTGTAAATATCGGAAGAGCTATGGATGGAGCTTTTCCAGTTTGGATACCAGTACATAGTCCTGATATAGATGGAAGTATGAGAAAAGCTGTTAATGCTATCATCTTATACTTTTCTAATAAAATCGATTTTAAAGCCATTTTTTTATGTTATATTTGTTTTAATATTTCTGTCTTTCTTTTTTTAAACAACTTTGGTATAGCACCAAAGTAATTGGGATATTTGTTATCCGGATTTACGACAATCTTTACAAGAACGGCTTCCGGATCCACCATAAATACCTTCAATGTGTGAATACCGAGATTATCAACATCGAACTCTACGTCTAACCTGCGGATATTATCAAGAATTTCATTTCGAAAATGTTTGTTATGGGATATTAATGCCAAATCCGCGTTCACGGGAGGCAATGGTTTAATACTGTAGATTTTGCCAGATTTTCTTTAAAGTTGTAAACCAAAGGTCTGACATTGTTAAAAGCAGCGGACTTAGCTGTTTAAATAAAGAAGAATATTTTTCTTATCTATGTAATTTATAGTTATAGACACATCACATTTTTCATGGTTATAGTAGATATTATATATAATTATTGCTAGTAAAAAACCGAGCTTATGAGATACAACAAATTTAAGACAAGCAAAAAAGATTAATCACCTTTATTGTATACTATTACCCGAATAAATGTCTTATGCACATAAAAAGGGTCGCATATTCTTTCACTTTTGTCGCACGAGCAAGATCCAACAACTTATTTATCAAAATATTTTCCACCTTAACCACATATAGATACGTTATATCTACAAAAAAAATAATTCGATATCCTGAATTTAATATTTCACAAAAAAAAGACGAAAAAGTAAGCTTATATATTCAGTGTAAAACAAGAAGTTTGATAAAGATTATTATGTTCATCGAATAAGCTTAGAATTGATTGGACATTTAAAAACAAGCATTAATACTCATGGATTTAAAACCTCCTAATATATCTTAAGTGGAATTTGCTTGTTATTTTCTTAGTTACTATTGAATGAAGGCTGCTCCTTAAAATGAGGAGATAAAAAATAACACTTGATTAATCATAATTTTTCCAGACTAAAATTAGAATTTCAAATAAGCTTAATGGCTTAAACAACAGTAGTAAGACAAAAACGAAAGGATATGCAACAAATACGATGTAGATAAGACATTTATTCGGGTAATAGTATACAATAAAAGCATCCGATTCACTTTGCTTATTTTAATTTTGTTTAATACATACCATACATATTCTTAGACTAAAATTAACCGGTTTTATATCGGCATGATGGTATAACTATCGATACTGAAAATCTATCATATATCATGAAAAATATAAAGTACATTCTATTAACGATCTGTTTATTCCCTTTGATTTTATTTGCTCAGGCAGATCAATTTGTTTCATTCTCTGCCAAAGAGGATGCCTTCACACTGGTAAAACCTTTCGTTGCCGCATCTATATTGATCGATAACAATATAGACTCCGGAATACTGAAAGCAATAACCAACTTATCTGTGGATATAGATAAAGTAACAGGAGTATCTCCTATATTGAAAGTAGATAAAGTGTCTGCCGAAGAAACTGTATTGTTGATCGGCACTATCGGTAAGAGCAAATACATTGATGATTTGGTAAAAAATAAAAAAGTCAATGCCTCTGAATTGCAAGGGAAATATGAGAAATATTTGATTCAAACGGTACAAAATCCTTTTGAAGGAGTAAAGGAAGCTTTAGTTATAGCTGGTAGCGATAAACGAGGTACCATATATGGTATATACGAACTGTCTAAACAAATAGGAGTTTCTCCTTGGTATTATTGGGCAGATGTTCCAATAAAAAAACAACAGAATATATATATAAAGAGAGGAAAATATACAGAAGGAGAACCTGCTGTAAAATACAGAGGCATATTCCTTAATGATGAAGCCCCTGCCCTTAGTGGTTGGGCTAATGCAACATTTGGAGGATTTAATAGTAAATTTTACGAGAAAGTTTTTGAGTTAATTCTTCGCCTGAAAGGAAATTTCCTCTGGCCGGCCATGTGGGGAAGCGCATTCTATGACGACGATCCCCAAAACGGAGTTTTAGCAAACGAAATGGGGATTGTTATGAGTACATCTCACCACGAACCGATGGCTATGGCACAATCCGACTGGCATCGTTATGTACGAAGAAATAACCTGCCAAATATATGGGACTATACTAAAAACACAAAAGCGCTACAAGAATCTTGGAAGTTTGGAATGAAGCGAGCTAAAGACTGGGAAAAAGTAGTAACAGTGGGCATGCGCGGTGATGGAGATGAAGCGATGAGCGAAGACACAAACATCGCTTTACTCGAAAAAATAGTAAAGGATCAACGAAAGATAATAAGCGAATTTACAGGAAAGAAACCGGAAGAAACACCTCAGGTTTGGGCTCTGTATAAAGAAGTACAAGATTATTACGATCAAGGTATGCGAGTGCCTGATGACGTCACACTCCTTTTTTGTGACGACAATTGGGGAAATGTACGAAAACTTCCCGAAATCAACTCGAAACCGCATAAAGGAGGATATGGAATGTACTATCACTTCGATTATGTAGGTGCTCCCCGAAACTCGAAATGGATCAATATAAATCCGATACAACGTGTCTGGGAACAGATGAATCTTACCTACACACATGGAGTGGATCGTATATGGGTTGTTAATGTAGGAGATCTGAAACCAATGGAATATCCAATCAGTTTCTTTCTCGATATGGCATGGAATCCCAGCCAATTCAAGCCGCATAACCTATTGGATCATACAGAAAAGTGGTGCGAACAGCAATTCGGAAGTACATACGCAAAAGAAGCGGCACGATTGATTAATCTTTACTCAAAATACAATAGACGCGTTACTCCTGAATTACTGAATGCTAAGACTTATAGCCTTGACAATTATAACGAATTTGAGACTGTAATGAACGATTATCGCAATCTGGTAATCGATGCTATGCGTTTATATTACCTCATGCCGAGTGAATATAAAGATGCATTCGATCAGCTGGTATTGTTTCCAATCAATGCATGTTCCAATCTTTATGAAATGTATTATGCTCAAGCAAAGAATAACTTTTATGCAGCTAAAAAAGATGTACAGGCTAATTATTGGGCAGATAAAGTAAAAGAATGTTTTCAGAGAGATTCATTATTGACTATACATTACAATCAGACTATAGCCGGAGGTAAATGGCCGCATATGATGGATCAAGTACGTATAGGATATAAAAGTTGGAACAATCCACCTAAAAGCATTATACCTAAGGTAGAATACATAATGCAGACAACAGACTATAAGGACAAAGTTTTTGTCGAGAAAAACGGTTATGTTTCTATTGAAGCGGGCAATTACAGTCGCTTGAATAATTCAGACAGGATATATTGGGACATGATACCGGATATGGGGAAGACAAAATCAGCCATGACTACTTTCCCTCAAAATATCTATCCAAAAGAAAATGATAATATCTATCTCGAGTATGACATTGATTTCGAATCGACAGGAGACTTTAATGTACATCTATTACTTTCTCCGACATTGAATTTCAATGCAAATAAAGGGCTTCGTTATGCAATCTCATTTGATGGTAAAAATGAACAAATTGTAAATTTCAATGGACATTACAAAGGCGAGCTTGGTCTATGGCAGGCAGAAGCGATAATTAAATCGACCACAAAGCATACGATAATGCAAAAAGGAAAACACAGTCTTCGATTCAGGGTATTAGAACCAGGCATTGTTCTACAAAAAATATTAATAGATACTGGAGGTCTTAAACCTTCCTACTTAGGTGCACCTGAAAGCAAATTGAAATAAAGTTTAATAATATGCAAAGTAAAAATATTGTAAAATTCTGTTTGATTGTACTATTCATTTTGGGTTATGGTATACAATCAAGTGCGAAAGTAAAATTACCTCGCCTGATTAGCGACGGGATGATACTTCAAAGAGATACCCCTGTAAAAGTATGGGGCTGGGCATCACCTAAAGAATCTGTAATTGTAAAATTTCGAGGAGAAACATATAAGACAAAAGCCGATAAAAATGGAGATTGGGCAGTTATTTTACCTGCACAAAAAGGAGGGGAACCCTCCGAAATACAGATCAATGACATTATAATTAAAAACATTTTATTTGGAGATGTTTGGTTATGCTCTGGGCAATCTAACATGGAATTACCGATCAGACGAACACTCGATTTGTACCGTGAAGAAGTAAAAGAGATTAATAATCCATATATAAGACTTTTCCGTATGCCAAACAATTATGCTTTCGGCGATCCCCTAGTTGATTATAAAGATGGTGAATGGAAAGAAGCTTCACAGGCAAACATCATGGAATTTTCGGCTACAGCATACTTTTTTGCAAAAGAGTTGTATGATAAGTATAAAGTCCCTATAGGACTTATAAGTACTGCCATTGGAGGCACTCCTGTTGAAGCATGGATTAGTGGCGAGACTATAAAGAAATATCCAGAGCTCAATGCTGAAGCTGAAAAGTTTGCAACAGTAGGATTTATCGAAGATACTAAAAAAAGAGAACAAAAAGAAAGACTTGAAAGATGGTCTGGCATCAGACCAATTGACAAAGGTGCAGGTAGCTGGCATAAAGAAGGTATTGATATATCGGAATGGAAAGATTATTATCTCCCGGGCTCATGGAGAGAAAAAGACATGGAAGTAAATAGGAGTGTCATTTGGTTTCGTAAAGAGTTTGAACTAACAAAAGATGAAGCAGCCCAAGCAGCAATCTTACGCTTAGGATATATAATAGATGCGGACTCAACCTTTGTTAACGGGAAATTTGTTGGTACAACAAGTTATCAATATCCGCCACGTATCTATAATGTTCCCGAAGGAATACTTAAAGCTGGGAAAAATACAGTTGCTATACGAGTTGTTACCAATAGAGGAGGTACATTTATGGAAGAAAAGCCATATAAAATGATTCTGAGCGACAGGACAATCGATTTAACTGGAGAATGGAAATATCGTGTCGGAGTAGAAAATCTACCTTTAGATGGAGGCTATACTTCTTATCAGGATAAACCAACCGCGCTGTATAACGGCATGATTGCTCCATCAAACAACTATAAGATCAAAGGTGTAATCTGGTATCAAGGTGAGTCGAACATAAGCAGGGCAAAAGAATATGAAGCCTTATTTAAGGATTTGATCAAAGATTGGAGAATCCAACGAAATGAACCGGAACTACCATTTATATACGCTCAACTACCGGAACTTAACAGAGCAAATAAATATCCTTCGGAAAGTGGTATGGCAGAACTTAGAGAAGCACAAAGAAAAGCCTTGAGTTTACCATGTACAGGTATGGCTGTCACTTTAGGACTCGGTGAATGGAACGATATCCACCCGCAAAACAAAAAAGGAGTAGGTCTTCGTTTGGCTTTGGAAGCTCAACGTGTAGCTTATGACGACACCACAATTGTAAGCAGAGGCCCCCAATTAGAAAGCTTCGAGGTTAAAGGTAACAATATCATTCTCACTTTCTCTTCTGTAGGATCTGGTCTATATTCCAACCAGGTGCTTAACGGATTCACTGTTGCAGGGGCAGATAACAGGTATGTTTGGGCAGAAGCGGCTGTATTAAACAGAAATACAATAAAAGTATGGAGCAATCAGGTGCAACAACCTATATCTGTACGATATGGCTGGGCTGACAATCCAGAAGGAGCCAACCTGAAGAATAAGGAAGGTCTTCCCGCATCTTCATTCGAAGTTGAATTAATTAAAAAATAAATAAAACATACAATGGAATCAACATCACAAGGTAAAGCCGAGTCAAAAGGTTTTTACAAATTATCGGGAATACAACGCATTGGATTCGGCTCGGGCGATTTAGCCCAAAACCTTATCTATCAGACGGTATCCATGTACCTTCTCATTTTCTATACAAATGTATTCGGCATTTCTGCTGCCGCAGCAGGTGTTATGTTTCTTATAGTACGCATTGTTGACGTAATATGGGATCCTATAGTTGGAGCATTTGTAGATAAACACAATCCGAAATTAGGTAAATACCGTTCTTATCTGGTGCTTGGAGGTATACCGCTTACGGGCTTTGCCATCCTCTGTTTTTGGAATGGATTTTCGGGGTCATTGCTGTATGCTTATATTACGTATGTTGGTTTATCGATGCTTTATACCCTTATAAATGTTCCTTATGGAGCATTGAATGCCTCACTTACACGCGACACAGATGAAATCACCAAACTGACTTCGGTACGCATGTTTATGGCAAATCTGGGAGGACTGGCGGTAGGTTATGGAATACCAATTCTTGTAAAGTTCTTTTCATCCGACGGAAAAATTAATTCGCCGGAATCTGCCAACGCATGGTTTATCACAATGACTATTTATGCCTTAGTCGGATTAACCCTTTTAATTTTCTGCTTTACTCAGACTAAAGAACGGGTAGTAATGGCTGAGAAAGAAACAGAAAATGTAAAAGTTTCGGACTTGTGGATAGAATTTAAACATAATCGTCCTCTGAGAATACTGGCTTTTTTCTTCATCACAGCTTTTGCTATGATGGCAATCGGCAATTCGGCCGGGTCGTATTATATGATTTACAACGTGCAGGCTCCCGATATGCTTCCATACTTTATGGCTTTGGGATCTATCCCTGCCTTTATTTTTATGCCGATGGTGCCTGCCATCAAACGAGCAATCGGCAAAAAGCAAATGTTCTATGTATTTTTAACGGTTGCCATTATTGGTATGGGATTGTTATATGCAATTTCGGTAATACCTGCACTTAAGACTCAGGTCTGGCTAGTCTTCGTTGCTCAATTCATCAAATCGACAGGAATAATTGTTGCTACGGGATATATGTGGGCTCTGGTTCCGGAAGTAATCTCGTATGGAGAGCATACTACAGGAAAAAGAATTTCGGGCATCGTCAATGCTTTGACAGGCATCTTCTATAAGGCAGGAATGGCCTTAGGAGGTGTTGTTCCGGGACTGGTATTGGCATTTGTCGGATTCGACAAAGACAACCAAGTTACACAATCTGCCTTTGCCGAACAAGGTATTTTATGGCTTGTTGCTGTAATTCCTGCAATACTTCTTCTTTTAGCCATGTTCATCATATCCCGATATGAGCTGGAAGATAATGTAATCGACAAAATAAATATGGAGATTGAAGAGAGACATTTGAAATAAAAATAACTCTATAAAATATTTTAATATGAAACAAAACATTTATTATTTTCTCATTTCTTTATTGCTGATGACAGCATTTGCCTGTAGCGCAAAAAGTAATAAAGAAATAAAAAATGAACCGTCACTAAAAGGAGCCCTAAAAGGAAAATTTTATATAGGGACAGCTCTCAATGTAACTCAGATACATGGAAAAGATACCGCATCGATAAATATCGTGAAAAACGAATTCGATGCCATAGTAGCAGAAAACTGTATGAAAAGCATGTTCCTGCAACCTAAAGAAGGTGAATTTTTCTTTGAAGATGCTGATAAGTTTGTAGAATTTGGAGAACAAAACAATCTTTTTATCACAGGACATTGTCTAATTTGGCATTCACAAGCTCCAGCGTGGTTCTTCGTAGATAATGATGGAAAAGACGTATCACCTGAAGTTCTTAAACAGCGCATCAAAACATATATTACGACAGTAGTATCTCGCTACAAGGGACGTATAAAAGGCTGGGATGTGGTAAACGAAGCAATTATGGAAGATGGGTCATATCGTAAAAGCAAATTTTATACAATTCTTGGAGAAGAGTTTATTCCTTTGGCTTTCCAATATGCTCATGAAGCTGACCCTGATGCTGAACTCTATTATAACGACTACAACGAATGGCATAAAGGCAAACGTGAAGCTATTATCAATTTGATAAAATCGTTTAAGGAGAAAAACATACGAATCGACGCTGTTGGTATGCAAGGACATTTTGGGATGGACAGCCCAAGTTTGGAAGAATATCAGGCAACTATTGATGATTATACTTCAACAGGCGTAAAAGTTATGGTTACAGAATTAGATCTTAGTGCCCTACCCTCTCCTCGTCGCAACACTGGAGCAAACATCTCTGATATAGAGGCATATAATCAGAAAATGAATCCATACACAACCGGACTACCTGATTCTGTTTCAGTAGCATGGACAGAACGTATGGGAAGTTTCTTTAAGCTCTTTATAGATAATAAGGAAAAAATAACCCGTGTGACCTTATGGGGTGTAAGCGATGTAGATTCGTGGAAAAACGACTTTCCAATGAAAGGCCGTACCGACTATCCTTTATTGTTTGACAGACAATACAAGGCTAAACCTGTTGTTCAGGAGATTATCAAGATGGCTAGTCTTCCTAAAGAGAAAAGATAAGCAAAAAATAAGCATCATTATCTAATAAAAAAATGAAACAAGCACGATATTTATTTCCGAAGGATTATATGGCTGACCCATCTGCACATGTATTCGAAGGTAAGATCTACATTTATCCTTCCCACGATTGGGAAAGTGGCATTGCAGAAAATGACAACGGAGATCATTTTAATATGAAAGATTATCATGTCTTCTCTTTAGAAGATGTGGAAAACGGAGAGGTAACCGATCATGGGGTTGTTCTTTCAGTAGAAGATATTCCCTGGTCTGGTCGTCAGCTATGGGATAGCGATACGGCTTTTAAGGACGGCAAGTATTATTTATATTTCTCGATGAAAGACAAAAATGATATTTTCCGTTTGGGAGTAGCTGTTAGCGATAAACCTTCCGGTCCATTTATCCCACAGGATAACCCAATAAAAGGAAGCTATAGTATAGACCCTTGCATATTTGAAGAAAACGGACAGTATTATATTTATTTTGGGGGCATCTGGGGCGGACAGCTGCAACGCTATCACAAAAATAAAGCATTGGAGTGCGCTGCTTTTCCGGCCGACAACGAACCCGCTTTATGTGCAAAGGTAGCACGCCTGAGAGATGACATGCTTGAGTTTGCCGAAGAGCCTCGAGATGTGATTATTCTTGATGAACATGGCAATCCATTGACGCAAGGTGACACCAATCGACGATTCTTTGAAGCCTCGTGGTTGCACAAATATAATGGAAAATATTACTTCTCGTATTCCACAGGAGATACGCACCTTCTATGCTATGCTATAGGCGACAACCCTTACGGGCCTTTCACCTATAGTGGCGTTATACTCACTCCTGTAGTAGGCTGGACAACACATCATAGCATAGTAGAATACAAAGGCAAATGGTACCTTTTCCATCATGACTCTGTACCCTCGGGCGGAAAAACATGGCTCAGGAGCATGAAAGTTATCGAACTGGAATATAACAATGATGGTACAATTAAAACAATAGAAGGGTTAGAAAGCTATTAGTTTATTTTAGGTTTAAAGGTTTTAGGTTAATTTTTTGAACTCTTAGTTTTCTGGCAAGGGCGAATGAATGTTCGCCCTTGCATTTAATATTAAAAGGATTAATATGACAATCAGATATATTTCGTTCTTTATTATTTTTGTTTTATCATCTCTCCTATCATGGGCTGAAGACGGGAGCCGCTTATGGCTACGTTACCCTGAAACAAAGCAAAAAGAAAAATCGATACTATCATCACATAGTAGCCCTACTATCGATATTGCGTTGGATGAATTATCAAATCATTGGCAAGGACAGAACGTAGAGCTACAGTTAAATAAAAAACTCAAGCATCTTAAAGATGGGTATAGTATTAAATCGAATAATCAGAAAATTACTATTTCAGCAGATTCTGATGTCGGACTACTATATGGATCATATTGTTTATTACGATTGCAACAAACAGGAGCAAACCTTACGACTTTAGATATAGAAGAACTGCCCTCTTATGATATACGTATCCTCAATCACTGGGATAATCTGGACGGAACTATCGAACGTGGATATGCGGGTTATTCGTTATGGAAATGGGATGAACTACCTAATACGCTTTCTCCACGATATAAAGAATATGCTCGTGCAAATGCTTCGATAGGTATCAATGGCACTGTTTTGAATAATGTTAATGCCTCACCCAATATTCTAAAGAAAGATTATTTGGAAAAAGTAAAAGCTTTAGCTGACATTTTTCGTCCCTATGGGCTGAAAGTGTATCTCTCTGTAAATTTCTCTTCTCCTAAGGTATTGGACGGTCTATCCGATTCGGATCCATTGAACCCGGAGGTGCAGAAATGGTGGAAAGCCAAAGCCAAAGAGCTCTATTCACTAATCCCCGATTTCGGAGGGTTTCTGGTAAAAGCTAATTCTGAAGGGCAACCCGGACCTCAAGATTACGGACGAACTCATGCCGATGGAGCAAATATGCTAGCCGATGTACTGAAGCCTTACAAGGGTATAGTTATGTGGCGATCGTTTGTATACAATCCGAGCATGGAAGACCGAGCAAAACAAGCATATCTGGAGTTTGTGCCATTGGATGGACAATTTCGGGATAATGTCATTATTCAGATAAAGAACGGTCCTATCGATTTTCAGCCACGTGAACCATTCAATCCTTTGTTTGGCGCACTGCGTAAAACTCCGGCAATGGTAGAATTTCAGATAACACAAGAGTATCTCGGTTTTTCTAACCATCTTGCATATCTGGCTCCTTTATTCAAGGAAACTCTTGATAGCGATACGTATTCGGATGGAAAAGGCTCTACGGTAGCCAAAATAACAGACGGGACATTACGTCCGGCTAAAACAACGGCTATATCGGCTGTAGCTAATATAGGTGAAGATACAAACTGGTGTGGACATCATTTTGCACAGGCTAACTGGTATGCATTCGGACGCTTAGCTTGGAACCATCAACTTTCTTCAAACCAAATAGCTGATGAATGGATAAGAATGACATTCTCGGATAATAACGAATTTGTAGAACCGGTGAAAAATATGATGCTGAGTTCTAGGGAAACCATTGTTGACTATATGATGCCGCTAGGACTTCACCATATTTTTGCCGAAGACCACCATTACGGACCTGAGCCTTGGTTGTCTCAAGCCGCTAGAGAAGACTGGACTTCTGTATACTATCACAAAGCGGATAGTATAGGGCTCGGTTTTAATCGTACAGCAACGGGGAGTGATGCCGTATCCCATTATTTTCATCCTTTGAATAATATTTATAATGACATATCAACCTGTCCGGAGAATTTACTCTTGTGGTTTCATCATGTTCCATGGAGCTATAAGATGAATGACGGTAAAACGATGTGGGATGCTCTTTGTTATAAGTATGATTCGGGTGTACAGCAGGTAAGAGAGTATCAGAAAGTTTGGGATAGAATGGAGCAATATATAGACTACAGACGTTTCGAAGATGTTCAAGCCAAATTAAAAATTCAGGCACGAGATGCCGTATGGTGGAGAGATGCTTGTTTGTTGTACTTCCAGACATTCTCAAAAAAGCCCATCCCCTATGATCTAGAACGTCCGATATATGAACTCGATGACTTGATGAAAATAAAACTAGATATGAAACACCATAATTAACAGGAAAATGAAAAAGACATGGAGGTGGTTTGGGAAAAAAGATAAGATTACGCTGCCTATGTTGAGGCAAATCGGAGTAGAAGGGATTGTGACTGCATTACATGATATACCAAACGGTGAAGTGTGGTCGTCGGAAGCAATCAGCGATCTGAATAACTATATAAAAGAAGCCGGGCTGCACTGGTCTGTTGTGGAAAGCCTGCCTGTTAGCGAAGCCATTAAATATGGAGGAGATAATAGAGATTTACTGATAGATAATTATATAACAAGTCTCAGAAACCTTGGAGAAGCCGGAATTAAGACTGTCTGCTACAACTTTATGCCCGTTATAGATTGGATTCGCACAGATCTCATGTACCCATGGTCTGATGGTACTTTCTCTCTTTATTTTGATAAGACACGCTTCGCTTACTTTGATTACATGATCCTTAAACGGGAGGGTGCAAAAGAGGATTACTCAAAAGAAGAAATGGATAAGGTCTACCAACTGGATAAGGTTATAACAGAACATGAAAAAGAACAGTTGATAGATACTATCATTGTAAAGACACAGGGTTTTATCAATGGTAATATAAAGGAGGGGGATAAAAATCCTGTTGCTATTTTTAAAACACTTCTAGCTTTGTACAATGGAATAGATCAAAAAGCATTAAGAGAAAACTTAAAATACTTTTTGGAGCGTATAATGCCCATCTGTGACGAATACGGTATTAATATGTGTATTCATCCTGACGATCCGCCATATCCGGTATTAGGTTTACCTCGTATTGTTTCTAACAGAGAAGATATTGAATGGATATTAAATGCTGTTAATAACCCACATAATGGGCTCACATTTTGTGCAGGATCGCTAAGTTCAGGAATACACAATAATGTTCCGGAACTGGCTCGGCAATTTGCATCGCGTACACGCTTCGTACATTTAAGAAGTACAAATATCCTTTCGGATGAGAATTTTATCGAAGCACCACATCTGGAAGGACGCGGACATCTAATAGAACTGGTACGTATTTTTGAGAAGCAAAATCCGTTACTCCCCATGAGAGTAGATCATGGCAGGCTAATGCTCGATGATGCTGATAAAGGTTATAATCCCGGTTACTCATTCTACGGGCGCATGTATGCTCTAGCACAGATGGATGGGGTGATAGAAACCATAAAAAACGAATTGAACAGATGACAGATATTAATACAAAAATAAAACAGAATCTCTTTTGTATAGAAGGAAAAGTTGCAATTGTAACAGGAGGCTACGGAGTATTAGGCGGCAGTATCTCCAGACACCTTGCAGGACAAAAGGCAAATGTTGTAGTACTAGGACGCAACGAAGATAAAGGAAATACTCTTGTTAAGGAAATTAATGAAAATGGAGGTAAATCCTTATTCATCAAATGCGATGTGATGGATGAAAATCAGCTGATAGAAAGCCGAGACAAGATACTCAGCATATATGGCAAGTTAGATATCCTCGTTAATGCCGCAGGCGGTAATGTTCCGGGAGCAACTTTAGCTCCAGATCAGGATTTTTATACAATGAAAACAATGGATTGGGAAAAAGTTATAAAACTCAATATGGACGGTACAGTTTTTCCAAGTCTGATATTTTCAAAAGTTATGGCCGAACAAGGAAGTGGAAATATTATAAATGTCTCTTCCATGGCTGCATATTCTGCTATAAGTCGTGTCCCTGGCTATTCGGCAGCAAAAGCAGCGATAAGCAATTTCACACAGTGGATGGCTACCGAAATGGCTCTAAAATACGGAGATAAAATCAGGGTAAATGCTATTGCTCCGGGATTTTTCATCGGAAAACAAAACCGGGCTGTGCTTATCAATCCCGATGGTTCGTTAACAGAAAGAAGTAAAAAGGTATTGGCTAAAACCCCAATGGGACGTTTCGGTGATATTACAGAACTAAACGGAGTTGTACAGTTTCTATGTAGTGATGCAGCTAGTTTTATAACCGGAGCAATACTTCCTGTCGATGGCGGGTTTAGTGCTTATAGTGGTGTTTAAATATTTAAATTGTAGTGCAATCAGCCTTTTTGTTTTGTAATAAAAAAAGCGAATTATAAAACCAACTGTATAATCTTCTATAAAAGATTTAATCCTGCCAGTGTTATTCTTGGCAGGATTATTTATCTATATATAGGTTAGTCGAATGAAAAAGTAACAAGAAAATATATACAAAAACCTGTTACTTTTGTCACCTTTGTCACTTTTTGGGTATATCTACTTGGAGTTAAAGAAATTGGCAAACTAAATTTCGAAAGATCTGTATCACTCTTATTCGATAGCAAGAAAAAACCTCAAGGCAATTCTTGAGGTTTATATTAATTCTATTTTTTTATACCATCTTCATCCTGAGATTTCATGATATACTCAGTAGGAGAAATGCCATAGAGTTTTTTAAACATTGTGGAGAAATAAGATTGATTCGTGAATCCGACAGAATATGCGACTAAGGACACATCCATCTTCTTTTCTCTGAGCAGATTAGCAGCTTGCTTGAGTCGAATATTCTTAATAAAGTCTACTGGCGCTATACCGGTCATATCTTTCATACGCCGATGTAGCTGCGATCGACTAAGACCAACTTGAGATGCCAGCATGTTTACATTGAGCTCGGTATTGCTTATGTTCTCATTTATTACTGTAACAACACGTTCCATTAAGATATCATCACCTGATTTGAAATCAACAGGTTTTATTTTATCTTCTTGATCCTGAGCTCCAGAGAATTTCCCTTTGAGCAGCCTCCGGTTTAAAATTAGATTATTTATTGTGACGATTAATTCTTCTATATTAAATGGTTTAGACAAATAAGCGTCTGCTCCCCGATCTAAGCCCTGTATACGGTCTTGATATTCGGTTTTCGATGTCAGAAGAATAATAGGTATATGACTTACATTACTATTGCTTTTTAGTCTTTTCACCAAACTTAAACCATCCATATTTGGCATCATTACGTCAGAAATAATTAAATCCGGTAATTGTTCTATGGCTATCTGTAATCCTTCTACTCCATCAACAGCTGTAGTTACTTTAAATAACTCTCCTAATTCTTGAGAAAGAAAGTCTCTTATTTCTTCTTCATCGTCAATAATAAGAATTTTATAATTAGTTCTTCTCCTATATGTATCCACGTTTTCATTCTCAATGTTCTGGACAAAACTTCTTTGTTTCAATAATGGACGGCTATCTGACGTTTGATCTGCTATTTCATCCTTTCTCAAATGTTGGTTTCCGAGGGGGATACGAATGGTAAAACGGCTTCCTGTTGCACCCTCTCTATTTTTTGCTGTAATAACGCCATAGTGTAATAATACCAATGTACGGGCAAGATTTAATCCTATACCCGACCCTACAGTAGTAAATGTTTCCTGATTTTGACCTTGATAAAATCTATCAAATATTTTTTCTATTTTCCCCTCTTCTAAGCCTATCCCTGAATCAACGATTGATATCTCCATGTACTTATGAAGTGGCCCCCAAACACTGCTATCTACTCCTGTAGCTAATGATACAGTTATTTCTCCACCATCAGGAGTGTATTTGAACGCATTTGATAATATATTCATCAATATTTTGTCGAAGTTATTCCTGTCTATCCAGACATCTAAACTTTCATCCTGATGTTGAAAAGTAAATTGGATATTTCTCTTGACTGATTGGTATTCAAATATATCAAACAATTCTTTTATAAAACCAACCATATCTGTCTCACTAAACCTCAACTTCATTTGTCCCTTATCTAACTTTCTTATATCAAGTAATTGGTTTACAAGTCCCAATATTCGATTCGCATTACGATGCATATTTTGCAAAGTTTTCATGGTTTCTGTATCGAAATTGCTTTTCAAAAGCTTTTCCATAGGACTTATTATCAGGGTAAGAGGAGATCTTATTTCATGAGAAATATTAATAAAAAACTGAAGCTTCGACTCATTTATCTGTTCATTTCTTTTCTTCCGAATAAGATTTACAATCAACACTCCGAAAATAAGAACAAGGCATAAATAAAAAGCATATGCCCATGTACTCTTATACCATGGAGGGGATATAATAATAGAAAACTCCTTCGGTTGGGAAAAAGCTCCAAACTTGCCTGCTCTAACTTCTAAAGTATACTTTCCTGGGTTTAAATGATTATATGTTACCTGATTGATTCCGGGAAGTGTTGAGCTCCACTCGCTACTTAATTCTTTTAATCTATATTCGTAGTAGATATTTTCCGGATCAATAAAGTCCATTGTTGAGAATTCAAAAGTGAAAGTGTTATCTTCATATGAAAACTTAAATTCTTTAGCAGATAATATATCCAAATCAATTATATGTTTTCCTCCTGATAAAGTATTAATATTCACAGACTGATTATGAACGTAAAGATTTGTAGTCAATATTTCATGCTCGTAACTGGGTGTAATAATATTTTCAGGATAAAAAGAAGTTATGCCATTATTTCCTCCCCAATAAATAACCCCATCATTACCTTGAAAATAAACACCTCTATTGTAAATCTTATCAAATAATCCGTTCCCTATATAATAGTTTATTATTTTCTCCTCTTTTATTTTTATTTGATTAATACCCTGAAACGTGCTGCACCAAATATTGCCTTCTTTATCTTGAGCCAAACCACAAATAACATCGCTTGAGAGTCCATCTTTTACTGTGTAATTTTTTAGCTCCTGAGTAACTCTATCTATACAGAAAAGTCCGTTATACGTACCCAACCATATATTGCCATCATCACTTTCCATAATAGACAAACATATCTGATTTGATAAAATATTATCATGCTTGATAGGTATAAAACGATTTTGAGAAGGATCAAAACAACTTACTCCTTTATAATGGCCAAACCATATCAGGCCTCTGGAATCACATAAGATAGAATTAATCCAATCATTGCCAAGCCTACCTCTTTGAGGGTCCTCTTGCCTCATATTATAAGATTTAGAAGTACCTGTTTGAGGATTATACTGAATAAATCCTGCTCCAAAAGTTGAAATATAGAGTAAATTATCCCGACCTTCCTTTATTGTCTTCATATAACCGTAAAAAGGTATATTTAAGAAGTTGCATTTGCCTGTATTACGATTTAGTTTTCCAAGACCTTTACTGTAAGAACCTACCCAAATATTATTTTTTGAATCTTCCAATATAGATATTATATCGTCGACCTCTGTAAACTGTTTTAGAACTTCTCCTTTATTATTTAATTTAAGAACCCCTACTCTATCCACTGTGGACCAGATATAACCTTCATGATCCTTATGTATTGACGTAATTAAATTTCCTAGCTGATTTTGACTATCTATTATATTCCAAAAATTAAATTGAGTCGATTTATTAGGAATCACCAATAACCCTTTCATAAAACAACCTAACCAAAGATTTTTATCACGATCCTCTAATAGTGTATAAATCCTTGCAGTATTAATTGCTATACTATTTGTAGGATTTGTATATGTTAAAACTTTTCGGCTGTCCTTGTCAATATACTTCACTCCCTGACCTTTAGTGGTAGTACTAATAAATACAGTTCCATTATGACTTAGCATCATATCTGTAATCCCATACCCAGGTTGTCCATCCCATACTAAGGGGGTAAACTTTTGGCTATTTCGCTCATAATAGCTCACTGAATTTGATGTACTCATTAGTAATCTATCGTTGTCATCTTCAAGCATACAAATGATAGAATTAGAAGGAATATCCGGAGTCGTAAATTTCTTCGTTTTTTTTGTGACAGGATTCATTTGAATGAGTCCTTTGTCATTAATTCCAAACCAAATGTATTTTTCTTTATCCTGATAGATATATGCAATAAAATCGCCCGTCAACCGTGTAATATCTTCTAGAGGTTTTGCGGTCAGGTTATCTTTGTTAATAGAAAAAACACCACTACCGGCTGTCGTCACCCACATCTGGCCATCATGCAACTCTATTATATTGGAAACGTGAGGAGATAAATTTTCTGGGAAAATTATTGTTTTAAAAGAATTCTCTAAAGAATTATAATATTGAATTCCCTTGTTACTGCCAATCCATAGTATATTATCTTTATCGATCATCAATGTTTTAACATTATTGCTCAATAAAGATGTACTATCTTCTTCTACGTGTAAATATTGAGTAAATTTTATTCCATCAAATTTATTTAACCCATAATCGGTAGCAACCCAGATATAACCATTACAATCCTGAACTATTTTATTGATAAGATTTGATGATAGTTCTGTCATCCGATAATCTTTCATATTATAAGGATGGCTATTCTGCGCAAACATTTTACTTAAGCAAAGCAATAACAATATAGATAAAAGGTATAGGTATTTCATAGTTTAATTTTAGATCGTAACAAAGATACTATTTAAAAGAGAAATTTTCTTATGTATTATAAATAATACAATGCTTTAATTAGCGCACAAATAAGCATAAATCAAGAAACAGAAAAAGATAAAACAACACACTTATCTACAACACATTAACATACATTTTTTATATTTCCCATCCCAACTGGCACTAAAGAGCTTATGGTGCGACAAAAACAAAATAATATGCGACAGAAATGATTTCAGTGCAACCATTTTGAATAAATAAAAGATGGTTTTATTAAGCAACAACCATACCTAATACCTAGATTTGTTTAACGTATTTTTGCATAAATACCGGTATAACTGCATGAATACTGTAATGGAATCTGAACTAAGTTCAGAGGGGCACATCGATTGGTGTATAGTCTTTATTTAACTATGACCGAAGAATTCTCTTTTTTATGAAAACAAAAATGTAAATATTTTATATTGCGAAAAGGCTACAAAACATTAAATCTATTACAATTGAACTTCTTTAATATTTAACCTTAAAATATAATAGCAAAAATCTGCTATTGAGATAATTTATAGTATCCAGATAAAATTTCTTTTAATTGAACAACCTAAATCTATGTAGTAATTCTATTAGATTCTTAGATTTTTTGTGGAATAAAAACAGTGAATGATGAAAAATACACAACAATTAAATTATATATTTATGAAATAACATCTAATGAAAAAGAACATAAAACCAATCTTCTTATAAGGAGGGTATTGCTTATAAAACAATTAAATTTTTAATACTTAAAATTGTTATAATGAAAAATACATTTTTATACAAATCTACTTCTCTATCCAAGAGCAAGTCGTTATTCGTCATATTACTATTAGGTATTTTATATAGTTTGCCTACTTTAGCACAACAAAAAGGTAGAACAATAAATGGCAAAGTGTTAGATGAAACACAGGAAGCTCTGATTGGTGTTTCAGTCGTACAAAAAAATACAGCCAATGCCACTGTAACCAATACAGATGGAGAATTTAATATTGAGCTAATCTCAGGAGAACAAGTTCTTATAATTTCATACATTGGAATGGAACCCCAGCAGATCGATGTTTCAAATAAAAATAATATCCAAATCATCTTAAAGGAAGATAATAAGAGATTAGATGAAGTAGTGGTTATTGGCTATGGTGTGCAAAAGAAACGAGACCTAACAGGCTCTATTTCACAAGTGAAGGCCGAAGATCTAATTGCAACAGCACCAACAACAATCCAAGAGGCACTCCGTGGAAAAGTAGCAGGTATGATGGTTGCGGGAGCTGATCTAAATGCCGACCCCATGATTCGTATACGAGGCAATCGCTCAATTGAAGCTACCAATGACCCATTATTTGTCATTGATGGAATACCATCTGCCAGCGGTGTAAGTGTAATCAACCCATCGGATGTTGCTTCGATCGAAGTTTTAAAAGATGCATCTGCAACAGCAATATATGGCTCTCGTGGAGCAAATGGAGTTATACTTGTGACAACCAAAAAGGGGGAAGAAGGAAAAGTTAATGTAGAATATAGTGGTTATGTCACTATTGGTAAAATAGATAATATGAGGAAAGTGCGAAATGCGGCGGAGTATATAGAATATTTACGAGAAGCCGATCGCAAATATATCTATGACGGACAAGGAGGATATACCTTAGATCCTACCTCGGCATACCCGTCCATGACTCCGAATTGGGAATATGATCAAAAAATGGAATATATTACGCGTGATCAATCCGGATATGTACTTGAGTCTGTACGCAAAGCATGGGAAAGTGGTACATATAATCCATCTATGCTTCGCGGATTTAATTGGCAAATGGCAGGCTACAGAGATGAGGCAATATCTCAAAATCATAATATAAGTATACGTGGCGGAAGTAAAGATACCAAAGTCTTTCTATCCGGTTCCTTTATGGATAATCAGGGAATTACCCCACGCTCCTTCCGAACAAGATATACTTTACGTATGAACGTAGACCAAAAACTTGGTAAACATATAAATATGGGAGCCACTACAAACTTCGCTTATTGGGAATATTTTAATGGTACTGGAGTTGGAGGAAACTGGAACCCATTAGGAACACCTTATTATACTCCGGGTGGTAGTGGTGATTACGGTAATGGAGGTGATGTTACTAAAAATGGAGATCCTGCTTTAGGTTTAGTTCCACATCCAACAGGAGAAGGTATGTTATGGAACCCTTTCTATGACTTTACCGGAAATCAAGGGAAAACCAAAAGAAACCAGATTGATGCAACCCTATATGCTCAAGTAACATTAGACAATGGATTGTCATACCGAGCTAATTTCGGAACAAATTATTATAGTGGACAAGAGCAGGCTTTTTACGCTTCTGCCTCTACACAACAAGGGTTTGGTCATGCCAGAGCCAATCAAAATCTGGAGTTTAAAAGAAGTTGGACCTTTGAGAACATACTCAGCTATAACAAAACGTTTGGACAACATAGCCTTAATTTAACAGGAGTACAATCTGTTGAGAAATCAATCGATGAGCCTGTCATTGCAAGCGGTGTGGGCCTACCAATTGAGTCTCAATGGTACTATAATCTAGGAACAGCAACGACCCAATCTGCTACAAGTGGTTACACACAATGGTCAATGATGTCATGGATGGGGCGTGCTATCTATGGTTTCAAAGATAATCGCTATATGTTAACAGCATCTATCCGTAGTGATGGTTCTTCTCGTCTGGCTGAAGGACATAAATGGGTCGCATTCCCATCTGCATCCTTTGCTTGGCGTATTTCCGATGAGGCATTTATAAAGAATAACATACCTGTAGTTTCTAACTTAAAGCTACGTTTAGGTTATGGAAAGACAGGAAACTCTGCTGTTAATCCATACCAAACTATAGGACAGATCTCTAGTAGCCGCTACACATGGGGAGAGATCGGCGCAATAGGTTATGCACCTAATTCACTATCTAATCCTCTATTAACATGGGAGACTACAGGACAATACAACCTCGGTGTTGACTTTGGAATATTAAGAGGGCGTATCTCAGGTTCTGTTGATGTTTATAAGCAAAGGACAAAAGATCTGTTAATGTTCCGTGCATTACCTGAAGTATCGGGATTTGGTCAAATTCTTTCAAACATTGGAGAAACAGAAAATCAAGGGATTGAAGTAGCTATCTCCACTGTAAACTTTGAAACAAAAGACTTCAAATGGAATACTTCTTTACAGTTTTCGATGAATAAAGAAAAAATTGTGAAATTAGCATCCGGTCTAGAAAAAGATGTAGCCAATATGTGGTTCGTAGGACACCCCGTTGATACATATTACGATTATGTAAATACTAAAAACGTTTGGGGATACTCAAAAGAGGATATGGAAGAAATGGCAAAATTTAATGCAAACGGCCATTCTTACAAACCCGGTGATTTACGTTTTGTCGATCTGGATGGAAACTACAAAATCGATGAAAAAGACCGTGATTTCCGCGGACAGAAAATGCCAAAATGGAATCTTGGTATGGGGAATAATTTCTATTATAAGAATTTCGACCTTTATATATTTATGTATGGAATGTTTGGACATACAATTTATAGCGATCCGGGAGTAGGGCACGATGGTCGTATGAATACACGGGTTGTAAACTATTGGACGCCCGAAAACACACAAAGTCGATTCAGAAAACCGACAAAAGGAGATGCTGACCAGCCGCATAGAGAAGCATACTGGTATAACAAGGGCGATTTCGTGCGAATATCAGATATTACGTTAGGATATACTTTACCGGCTAGTCTTACAAGAATTGTGGGTGTTGAAAAAGCTAGATTCTACGCACAATTGCAAAATCCCTTCACTTTTACTAGTTACCCAAATAACGACCCTGAAGGCTCGGTTAAGGCAACAAGAGACTATGCTCGCAAACACGAATCCTATAATGAGCCTACAACCCTGAGAAATTATATGTTTGGCGTAAATTTAACATTTTAACAATTAAATAATAAGAAACATGAAATCCTTAAAATATATAATTACAATTGGAATATTTGGATGTATTATGGCATCCTGCTCAGATTTTTTGGAAGAAAAAGGATATAACACGAATTATACCTACTACAATTCCAACGAAGGGCTTAATGCGTTGGTTGTATCAGCTTACCAAAACGGAAGGGGAATGTTTTCAACATCGAATACTCCATCAGGAATAATCTTTCAGGAGATAGGTACAGATATGTACACAATAGGAGGAGACGGAGGTACTGATTTTGCTTTATATACATCGGCAATGAATCCTTCGAATGAGACATTCTCTGCCTTTTGGACAGATTGTTACAATGGAGTAGCTAGAGCTAACCTTGGGTTAAAATACATAGAATCAAATACAACTATGGCAGCTGATATCAAGAGTATAAGAAAAGGTGAGCTATTATTCCTTAGAGCATATTATTACTACGTGCTGGCTATACACTACGGTGATTGTCCGTTAGTACTAGAGCCGGTTGATGCACCAAAGCTCAATTTTGTACGTTCGCCTCAAAAAGAAATTTGGGCACAAATTATAAATGATGCTACAGAAGCATGGAATTTACTTCCGTGGGCTGATGCGCAAGGAAAAGTAACCGGTGATTATGGTCGTGTGGGTAAAGGTGCTGCAGGACATTTACTAACTAAGTCACATATGTTCCGTTACTGTCAGAAATATACACAAAATCAGTCTGACCCTAAAATGAATGAAGATCGTGGAGCAACTGCAGACGATTTAGATTTGGCGATAAAATATGCAAGTGCAGTTTGTAATTTCGGTACAGGTGCAGGAAGTGGTAGTAATCATACTCTTAGCCCCGACTATGCTGACTTATGGAGATTTAACCCTAAGACAGGAGGTCCTACTCCGGGTGATTATGCAGGTCCTGAGATTCTTTTTAGCATACAGTTCTCAACTAACCACTTTTATAACAACCAGACTCCAGACAAAGTCAATGATGGAGGTAACTGGCTACATATGATGTTTACTACACAGGCCGATGGTATGCCTATGGTTACTGAAAATGGAAAAGGAACAGAAAGTGTAAGTAGAGGTACCAGTATGGGAATAGGGCGTGATTTAATTACAGGGCGCGGATGGAGACGTACTTCTCCGACACCTTTCTTATATGCTGATAACGGACTCTACGGGCCACAATATTATGCAAGTTCTAAACAAGGTAAACTGATAGACTCTCGTCTTTATAAATCCCATGTATGGGTATACTATGCCAACCAAACACCTTCGGCTGATGTGAACTGGAAATCTTTCTCGAATGCCGCAGGAACCTTTGATCCTACATCGATAGGTAAGACTGAAGGGGCACCTCGTTATGCGGTAGGCGATACAGCGATCGTATTTTCTGTAGAGAATCTGGATAAACGCTTTCAGAGTGGAACTCGTTCTGAGAAGCTTGCTTTAGCTCGTTCTATGGAACCTTACTGGTATATACCGATGCAATCCATCACAAAAACTGAGATTGGCAACAGAGGTATCAGAGACGGAATAACAAATACCTTCCCTACCCTAATAAAATATTTGGATAGTCGTCGAGCATCAACCAACGACCAAGCAGGGTTTAGAGATTATTTCTGCTACCGCTTAGGAGAAACATATATCTTATTAGCTGAAGCTTTGGCTATGAAAGGTGATTATGCAAATTCGGCCGCAGCTCTAAATATTGTTCGCGAACGCGCTGCATGGAAAGAAGGAGAAAGCAAATATTCACATTATTGGAAATATGATGGAGGTAACTACGCCGACAGAAAAAAATCGACAGTAGATGAAATGAAAGTTACTGCAAGCTTTATCAGTGCTATGACCGATGATGCAAGATTAGTATTCTTCCTTGACGAAAATGGTAAAGAGACAGAAGGTGAATTACATCGTTTTGAATATTTAGTAAGAAATGGAGCTGATTTCTTTGTCAAAATGCTCAAAGAACGTAATTCTTTTGCAGCACCGAATGTTAAGCCGTTCCATCGATTTAGACCTATACCTCAAAAGCATTTAGATCGAGTAAATCCGCAGGATCCAAATGGACAGAACTACGGATATTAAACAAACAAGAAGCATGTTCTTATAAGAAAAATGGTAATTTTGTTTATAAAGAATATTAGTTGGCTAGTAACTATAAATTTATCCAATATAATATCTAACAACTAAGATCAAAAGTAAAATATAATTCTTTCTCAAACAACGCATACTTTGGAAGTGCCCCGAATCTCATATATGAGATTCGGGGCACTTTATTTTGTAAAAAATATTGGACATACATTTATTTCTTAGAATATTTTAATTAGTTACACTCTATCTTTAGTTTGATATCTTCTTTCTTCAAATCATAATTATTATTTTATAAAAACAGGGTATACATACCTAAAATATGTTATTTATTGGTGCTAAAATACCAAGAATATGCGATTGAAGATTTTTTTTTCAACAACTACATTTGTATCTCTAACATTTTATAAAATTAATGAAAAAGAGTTTATTACTCTGCTTTTTATTTATATGCATTATTGAATCTGCATATTGCCAGTTTTACACGATATCGGGAAAGCTTTTAGACAAGAAACATCAGACTCCAATAGAGTATGCCACAATCTCTATTTCTGATCTTGGCTTAGCCGTTACTTCCGACATTGAAGGGAAATTCACTATTAAAAATATTCCAGCGGGCTTCTTCGAACTGAATATTTCTATTTTGGGGTATGAGAGAAAAGCATTCAAGATACAAGTTGATAAGAATAAAAACGACCTGCTTTTTTATTTGGCAGAAGATAACTTACTATTAAATGAGGTAGTTGTTACAGCCGAAAAGAAAGTGGAGGATCTTACAACAGCCTATACTATAGAACGAGCGGCATTGGATCAGATACAGGTATTGAATATCACAGAAATAGCAGCTCTTTTACCCGGAGGGCAAACTAGTAAGAAAACAAATTTAGCCATTAGCCGTGCTGGTGCCGACCGCTTTAATCTCCGATCTAACGGAGGCAGCGAACTTGGTTTATCTTCTTTTGGAACAGTTGTAGAAGTAGATGGCGTACGAATATCCAACAATAGTCAATTTATAAAAGAAGTAGAGGGGGCTGATACCCGCAATATCGCTTCAAATAATATTGAGTCTGTTGAAATTATAACCGGAGTTCCTTCTGTCGAGCATGGCGACTTATCGAATGGGATGATACGTATAAATTCGAAGAAAGGCAAATCGCCATTAAATATAGAATTGAGTACCAAGCCAAATACAAAATCTATTGCTTTCGATAAAGGCTTCCTCCTAGGAAAGAAGTGGGGTGTACTTAATACGAGTTTTGAGCATACAAAATCCAACTCTGATATAGCTTCACCTTATACGACCTATGTAAGGAACAATCTATCTCTGATTTATTCCAAGACATTTAATCCATACCGGAATAATCCTTTGAATTTTTCTTTAGGTTTTACAGGGAATATTGGAGGCTATAATTCGGAGGGTGACCCGGACGCTTTTGTAGATACTTATACTAAAGAAAGGGATAATGCACTTCGGTTGAACATGAAGCTAGATTGGTTACTTAACAAATCGTGGATTACTAAATTAGAGTTTTCGGGAACTCTTAATTATTCGGATCTACAAACTGAGAAGAAAGAAAACAAGGACAGTAATACTTCAACGGCCGCTATTCATACCTCAGAATCCGGTTATTTTATCGGTTCTTTATATGACATCAATCCGAATGCCGAGATTATATTAATCACTCCAGGATATTGGTATACAAAAAGAAGAGAAGACAGTAAACCACTTATGCTTACGATAAAGATGAAAGCAAATTGGGCACGAAAATTCGGAGATGTGACCAATCGCTTTATGCTTGGAACAGATTTTAATCGGACCACGAATCTAGGCAAGGGAATATATTATACCGATATGCGTTATGCTCCCACATGGAGAGAATATAAATATAGCGAGCAGTCTGCAGTAAATAATCTGGCTCTTTTTTCTGAAAATGAGATAACTCTTCTTTTACCAAGAGAAACTTCATTAAAGGCTTCAGTTGGTCTTCGAAGTGATTTAACATATATAAGTAAATCCGAATACGGAACAATTAATAGTTTGTCACCTCGGGTTAGTGCAAAATATATATTTTGGAATCGTCCCGAAAACACTCTTTCTCTAATGAGTTTGCGTACAGGATTTGGTGATGCTGTAAAACTTCCTTCCTCATATATATTAAATCCAACCCCTACCTATCAGGATAGATTAGTGTTTACCCCGGGTACAACAGCAGACAACATAACGTATTACGCATACAATACGATGCCAAGTACAACTATTTACAACCCGAATCTTAAATGGCAAAGAAGTCGTTTAATAGAATTAGAATTCAACGCTCGTATTGGGCAGGTGGATATTTCGTTGCTCGCTTATAATAGTAAGACAATAAATCCTTATGCCGATGCTACGCTATACACTCCGTATTCTTATAAATTTACAGATCAGACAGCTCTAGAAAATAATTTAATTCCTGAAGCAAATCGTGCATACGCAATAGATAAGACTACCGGGATAGTTACTGTTTCAGATTTGACCGGGAATTTGTCTAGCGAACAGTTGGCTTATAAAGAAAGGAATACATTTAAGACTAATAATTACTATTATAATGAATCTGATTTTTCGAAAAGAGGGCTAGAATGGGTAATTAATTTCGGCAAAATCCCCTCTATTCACACTTCATTCCAAGTAGATGGATCTTATAACTATTATAAGGGGCTAAAAACGAAATTGATATCATATTCTCCTAGCCTTTCTCAAAATATGGCTGATGGAAATCCTTATAAATACATAGGACTGTATGAAGGTACGAATGATGTTGCTAATGGTAGCCTCTCAAAAAAAATAACAAATAATCTTTCGATAAGCACTCATATACCTGCAATACGACTCATAGTGTCTCTTCGATTAGAAAGTTGCTTATATGATTATAAGCAGATGTTGAGTGAATCATCTAGAGGCACACGAGGTTTTGTAATAGACGATAGAAATGATTACACCCCTTCAAATTCAGATGCTAATATCTATAAAGGAGAGCACTTTGTAGCTGTTTATCCTTTGTACTATGTGAGTTTGGATGATATGAACACAAAAATTCCATTTAAAGAAAAGTTCTTATGGGCTAAAGACAATGATACCGCTTTATTCAACGAGCTAGCAAAAATGGTGGTTCGGTCAAATGTCAATTACTATTTCAAACCCACGGATATATCCGCATATTTTTCGGCGAATCTGAATGTAACGAAAGAGTTAGGTGATCATGTTTCAATATCATTTCTGGCAAATAATTTTTTTAATAATGTTGCAAAGGTTAAGAATAAACAAAGCAACAGTGAATATTCTTTATCCGGCTCAAGCTATTTACCTGAATTTTATTACGGACTAACTCTACGTGTGAAATTGTAAAACGATAATTGAGCAACTTGTAAAATAAATATAAACATATAAAAAGTAACTTATGAATTTACAAAAATTATTTTTCTTCCTAATAGTAGTTCTTACAATTGGAACTTCTTGTAGCGACAGTGACGATGATAAATACCAAACTTATGATGTGACCGTTAAACTAGTTTATCCAGATGATTATACTTCATCTGATAATGTTATCGTTACATTGCTTAATACAACAACGACTGCAGCATATACCGCTACTACAAACGCTTCGGGGGAGGCATCTTTTAAAGTTTCTACAGGTATCTATCAAGTAACAGCGACTGATAATAGAGCCGTTGGTGGAAGCTCTTATGTTTTGAATGGACAATCGAATCTTACCATTGGGAATAATTGGGTTAGTGCCACTCCGGTTGAGCTAAAATTGAGTGCATCTAAGACAGGGCAAATAGTTATTAAAGAATTATATGTTGGAGGATGTCAAAAGAATGATGGATCTGGAAAGTTTCAGAATGATGCTTACGTTGTTTTGTATAATAACTCAAGTATTGATTTGAGCTTAGAAAATACAGCGTTAGGTACAACCATTCCTTACAATTTTACTTCTGCTAATAAATATTATTCAAACGGAAAACTTTCGTATGAGGCTGAAGGATGGGTTCCGGCAGGAGCAGCTATCTGGTATTTTAAGAACCCGGTAAAAATAGCATCAGGAAAGCAAATTGTAATTGCGTTAAAAAATGCAGTTGATAATACTGCGACTTATAGCAATTCCGTAAATTTAGCTAACTCTGAATATTATTGTACATATGATATCTCGGGACAATATACCAATACGACTTCTTACCCTTCTCCGGCTTCCGTTATTCCAACAAGCCACTACTTATTAGCATCTATTTATGGAGCAGGAAATGCGTGGCCACTAAGTGCTATATCTCCAGCGTTTTTCATCTTTAACACAGAAGGTATAACTCCGGCTGAGTTTGCCAGCGATGCTACCAAAAAAGAAGATTATTTTGGAAGTACAGCCTTAGTAAGTTTAAAGGTTCCGGTAGAATGGATTCTTGATGGTGTAGAAATAAAAGGGCAAGGAGTTGATGGCGTTAAGCGACTAACCTCTACAGTTGATGCGGGCTATATAACAATGATTAATGGTTTTGGATACT
>JAEZGN010000031.1 GCA_023437305.1 Bacteroidota bacterium | reverse complement strand
GTATAATAAATATTACACTAGCTCCGATGGCTATATACCAATAAAATTGTTGAGTGCCATCCATACTTGCAAAAAACTCTTTCATTATAGGATTTAAGTTAATGGTGTTAATTATATTAAGCTTTATACAAATATATGATTTTTTTCGCTAGGGAATTGACTATGCAAGCATGTTTAAAATAGATAATTAAAACTACTTGATATTGTCCTTATCATATAAACACGGATAAAAAAACAAAAAGAAAACGGTGCTATATTTTTAAAGACGGTACCGTTCCAACCAGAACAAATTAAATACTTAAAGAATTAAGTAAATACGGAGAAAATAAACCCGTTGTATTCAAGAACAAAGATAATAAAAAAAGCAGTAGACCCCAAAATGTAGATCATGAAGCCGCTTCTAAGCCTCCTTCGGGGGAGATCGGAATGTTTTTGTCTTTTTCGGCCGTTAAGAAAGTGGAGCGGCGACAACTTTCTTAACGGCCGAAAAAGGTTTTTGAAAAAGCTCACTCCTCATAAGAATAAAAAATTTTATAAATAATTTAAATTTCATTACTATGGCAACAATTATTTTAGAAGGGATCATTGTCAGTGAAGACGTTAGAGCAATCTAAGAAGAAACAAATTTTTACTCGTTCAGGGTCTCTGAAAATGTAGGGACATCGGAATACGCCAGACCCGTGAACACCGAAAAGACGAACAAGTCCTGTACAAGTTCATAGGTGGCGTTCTTCACGGGGGCGTCCATGAGCATCTGTGTCTCCGTTTGGGTGAGGTAGCCCCTGTCCACGCTTTCGGGAGAGTTAATATATCCCGTAAAGGGATTGAACGGCAAACATCCGTCGTTTCTCGCTATCGAAACGATGTGTTTCAACACAATCATGTAGCTCTACACGGTATTGTTCCGGCATATCTTCTCCGTTCTGAGGATATATTCGAAGTCGTTGATGAATGTGAGGTTGAGTTCCTTTAACGGGATGTCCTCACGCTTGTGGGTATGGGGCAGAAATCTGTGTCCGACTTTCTTCGCAAACTCGGCGTTGTGCTACTCGGACAGCTTTAGCAAAGTTTCCTGCTTGACGCCGATACCGAGACAGGCGTCTTTGAGTTTAGCGGAACATAACTGTCCGCCTGCATCAGTTCCTGATAACGGCGGTTTACTCCTACACGGATTTTATCTACCGCAAGGTTGATTTTCTGTGCTTCCATGCTTTTGCCAGAAGCTCGGTTGTTCTCCACGTCCCACAACCGCAGGGGAACGTCCCGCTTGCAACTGAACTGTTTAACCTCGCCTCCATCGTGATACGGCACATCAGAGGCTGGTTGCCGCCCCGCTTCTCGCCGCCTTTCTTCTTGAAAATCAACGTGATATATCTATCAGCGACTTGCGTAAACGTGTTGCAAATATAACGCAAACCCGAAAATAAGCATCCATAAGCAACCACAGCTCTTGCTCACAAAAGTACGATTTTTATTCATAAATAAAGAGATGTAAACACATAAAAATCAAAAGAAAGCGATGTTTTTAACAGATTCTTCGGTTTTATCCTTACCTTTGTGTATGATATTGGGATGTTATACCCAAACAACAATAAGAAAACGATGCAGATACATAACAAATTCAAGTTGTAAAACTATTTATTATATTGAGATATGTCAATATGGAGCAAACTCATAGGAATCAAGAAAACCGAGGATAGAAACAATATCATCGGCAATAAAACCACCTCTGTACCATGTAGTGCCCACAATTATGCCATAGTAGATATTGAAATAGGCTTGAAAGACCATAGAATCCATGATATAGGAGTCCTCAAGCATGATAACACGACATTTCATAAAACCTCAAAAGAAGAACTATTCATTTTCTTAAACGATGTAGACTACATCTGCGGACACAATATCGTTCACCATGATGCTAAATACCTGTTTACGGACAAAATATGCCGCTGGATTTTAGTTGATACACTTTATGTTTCGCCTTTACTGTTCCCTGAATACCCTTACCACAGGCTTGTGAAAGATGACAAACTGATGAGCGAACAAATGAACAATCCGGTGAACGATTGCAAGAAAGCAAAAGACTTATTGTTGAATGAAATAGCATGCTGGCATTCATTACCGGAAGAAAAGCGTATACTATTTGCATCGCTGCTGAAGGGCAAGAAGGAATTTGAAGGATTTCTCAGTATGGTAAGTGCGGAGTATATCCATAAAGGAATACCTGAACTTATTAAAGAACTTTATGCCGGAAAAATTTGCCAACATGCCGACCTTGACATGCTCACCAATCAATATCCATGCGGATTGGCATACGCATTGGCTCTGATTGACACCACCGATTACCGCTCCATCACTCCCGGATGGGTACTTTATAATTATCCGGAAGTGGAATTTATCATAAAACTCCTGCGACACACTACTTGCAAAGAAAGCTGCGACTACTGCCATACGCAATTGGATGTGCTCCATAACCTAAAAACATTTTTCGGATATGAGCGCTTCCGGACATACGAAGGCGAGCCACTGCAAGAACGTGCTGCCCAAGCTGCGGTAAAAGGGAAATCGCTGCTGGCAATATTTCCTACCGGCGGTGGTAAATCACTTACCTTCCAACTGCCTGCACTCATGGCGGGACACTCTGTGCACGGGCTTACGGTTGTCATCTCCCCCTTGCAGTCCTTGATGAAAGACCAGGTAGACAACCTTGCCGACAGAGGCATCACGGATGCCGTAACCATAAATGGGATGTTAGACCCTATCACAAGATCACTGTCCATACAAAGAGTACAAGACGGAGAAGCCTCGTTGTTGTATATCTCTCCCGAAATGCTCCGTTCAAAAACAATCGAGAAAATATTGATGGCGCGCCACGTTGTAAGGTTTGTGATAGACGAAGCGCACTGCTTTTCTTCATGGGGGCAGGATTTCAGAGTTGACTATCTCTACATTGGCAAATTCATCCAAAAATACCAGCAAAAGAAAAAATGCAAAACCCCGATACCTGTATCCTGTTTCACGGCCACGGCAAAACAGAAAGTAATCCAAGACATCTGTGACTATTTCAAGCAGACTTTGGATTTGAACTTGGAATTATTCGCATCAACAGCCTCAAGAACAAATCTACACTATTCCGTCATACATGTAGAGAATGACAATGACAAATATTTAAAATTGAGAGAACTTGTAGCAGAAGCCGATTGTCCGACAATTGTTTACGTGTCACGCACCAAACGGACAAAGGAACTGGCTGCAAAACTGACTCGTGACGGTTACAAGGCACTCCCTTTCAATGGGAAAATGGAAGCCGATGAAAAAATTGCCAACCAAGATGCTTTTATGAACGATCAGGCACACATCATCGTGGCCACGTCTGCATTTGGTATGGGAGTCGATAAGAAAGATGTCGGTCTTGTAGTGCATTATGATATTTCCGATTCGCTGGAGAATTATGTACAGGAAGCTGGCAGGGCAGGTCGTGATCCTGATCTTAGCGCACGTTGTTATGTGCTTTACAGTGACAATGATTTGGACAAGCATTTTATATTGCTAAACCAAACGAAACTTAGCATTAGTGAAATACAACAGGTATGGAAAGCCGTCAAAGACCTTACCAAACACCGTATGAAAGTCAACTGTTCTGCGTTGGAAATTGCCCGGCAAGCAGGATGGGATGATTCGGTATCTGACATTGAGACCCGTGTACGGACAGCATTAGCAGCTTTGGAACAAAGCGGATACTTGGTAAGAGGAAACAATGTACCTCATGTATATGCCACGGGAATAATGGTAAAGAATATGGACGAAGCAAGAGAACGCATAGCAGCATCACTACTTTTTGGCAGCGATGAAATAGAAAAGGCAGTCCGTATCATCAAGTCATTGATTTCTCAAAAACATATCGCCAAAGCTCAGGATTCGGAAGCAGAATCACGGGTAGACTATCTGGCAGATATCTTGGGACTGAGCAAAAGAGAAGTTATATCCGTAGTGGAACGTATGCGGCAGGAAGGCATATTGGCAGACAGCAAAGATATATCAGCCTATTTATTGGAAGCAGGCGATTCGGAACGAAAGTCACAAATGCTCCTCGAACGCTTTGCAAAACTTGAACAATACATTCTCAACCATATTCCCGAAGAGTCTTTACGAATATCATGCAAGCAATTGAATGAAAATGCCGTGAACGACGGAATCAGTACGTCCAAAGAAAAAGACATCCGAACTCTACTCTATTTCCTCACCGTCAAGGGTTATACCCGTAAGAAAGAAGATGCGGTTCGTAATATGGAAATAAGTCGTCAAGCAGACTTGGAGTCGACCATAAGGCGTTTTGAGAAACGATTGGAAATAAGTCGTTTTGCCGTGGGATGGTTATATAGATTAGCTTCAGATGCAGAAAAGAAGGATGTTCCCGACAAAGCCATTCAGTTCTCCGTAATAGAACTTCTGAATCGAATAAGGTCGAGTTCTCAATCCCTTTTCAGCGGACTTGATAACATCCAGTTGGAAGACGTGGAAGAAGCGCTTCTGTACTTGTCGAAAATCGGTGCACTAAAACTTGAAGGCGGTTTTCTGGTGCTTTATAACGCTATGAATATCCAAAGAATAAAGGACAACAAGTCGAGATACAAGCAAGATGACTACCGGATGCTCAACGAATTCTACAAGTTGAAAATCCAGCAAGTGCATATTGTAGGCGAATATGCAAATCTAATGGTGAGGGATTACCATGTAGCTTTGCAATATGTTCAAGACTATTTCCAAATGGACTACAGGAAGTTTATCGCAAAATACTTTAAAGGAGACAGAGTAAGCGAGATACAACGCAACTTGACGCCACAGAAATACAAGCAATTGTTTGGGCAATTATCCAAACGGCAAATGGAAATTATTTCCGATAAGGATTCACGTTGCATTGTGGTTGCAGCAGGTCCGGGCAGTGGGAAAACACGAGTATTGGTCCACAAACTGGCCTCACTTCTGCTACTTGAAGACGTGAAACACGAACAGCTCCTGATGTTGACGTTTTCAAGGGCAGCCACTACGGAATTCAAACAAAGGCTCATGGAGTTGATAGGTAACGCCGCCCATTTTGTCGAAATAAAAACATTCCACTCCTATTGCTTCGACCTCCTGGGGCGGATAGGAAATCTTGAAGAATCAAGAAATGTCGTTTCAAATGCAGCCGAGATGATATGTCAAGGAGAAGTGGAACCCAATAAGATTGGCAAGACGGTGTTAGTCATAGATGAGGCTCAGGATATGGGAGCTGAAGAGCATGCGCTTGTAAAGGCTTTAATGACTCATAATGAGGAGATGCGTGTGATAGCAGTGGGAGACGATGACCAGAACATCTATGAATTCCGCGGTTCCGATTCCGGTTATATGTCCCGACTGGCACAAGAAAGCGGAAGCACGTTTGTCGAAATGACCGAAAATTACCGCAGTGCGCGCCAGCCGGTGGATTTTGCCAACGGATTCTTGAAAAACATACATAAAAGGATAAAAAGTACACCAATTATCTCCATGAGAAAAGAAAAGGGTTGGGTTGAAGTAATACGCTATCAATCGGAATATATGTATCAGCCGCTCGTCGAAAACTTGCTTCAACATAGGGATAAAGGAACTTCTTGTGTACTGACCCAAACAAATGAAGAGGCCGTTATCCTGATGGCTCTTTTGCGGAAACATGGCATAAACAGTAAACTGATACAATCAATGGACGGTTTACGTTTTTGGAACATGGCGGAAATGAGATACTTCCTAAGGTATATAGACAAACGGATAAAAACACCGCTAATCACAGAAGAACTATGGGAAGAAGCCAAGCATGCAACCTTTTCTATTTATGACAGAAGTATGAGTTTGATGTATGTGAAGCGGTGTGTGGAACTGTTTGAACAAACCAACAAAACAAAATATTTCAGTGACTTCAAGGAGTTTGTATTTGAGTCGTCAGTGGAAGACTTTTGCGACACATCAGGCACCGATGTCGTGGTATCAACTATCCACAAGGCCAAAGGCAGGGAGTTTGATGATGTATATATGCTCATATCCGACAACTATGTAAAGGATGCCCATCTGATGCGTCGATACTACACAGGAATAACCCGTGCAAAAAACAGACTATTCATACATACAAACGGCGATTGCTTCAATCATTTAAGTGCAAACCAATACCTCATTGACCAACAACACTATGATATGCCTGAAGAAATTATACTACAGCTCTCTCACAAAGATGTCTATTTAGGATTCTTCAAAGAACGGAAACAAGAGGTTTTAGCACTAAGAGGAGGAGATTCTTTAATTTACAATGATTTCTTCTTGTATAGTTCATCGGTCGATAAACCTATAGCAAAATTATCATCAAGAATGCAGGGCACGTTATCTGAATGGGAACAAAGAGGTTATAAGGTGCAATCTGCATCTGTACGGTTCGTTGTGGCATGGAAACCCAAAGATACACAAAAAAAAGAACAGGAAACGGCTGTTCTCTTAGCAGACTTGAGACTTTCTTTGTAAGTTAAAACACTTGAAATTATCATATTATCATTACCTTTGTGATAAGAATTAAAATACGGTACAATTATCCACAAACAGCAATCCGACATTGGTCAGTTTGCCATCAGGAGTTACTAGTCCGAATGATTCCAAATATTTGTCATTCCATTCCTGATGGGTTTGCTCACGGAAGGTATTGGCAAGGATAACAAAAGAATGCTTGCTGGCATCCACTTGGGTAGGCAGTGAATCCCAAGTCATGTGCGTACCTTTCAATACCAATGAAAGAAGTTGTTGCGAATTACACTCCACGCTTTCATTGCCAATTCGCATATATGCGGTACGTGCTCCATCCTGATAGTAATAAGGTGTAAGCGTTCCTGTCTTTACTTTCACTTCAAGCAGGGTATGCCCTTCGTGTTCTATCGGAATAAGTTGAACTTCCGGCACAGGGTCAAGTCGTGCCTTTATCATTTCACTGATAAAATCAGCATCGGGCTAACCTTGTATTGCTATTGAAATACGGCATGGACTTCATCAAGAACTATACCATGAGTGGTTGGGTGAAGATGCCGAACTATCGTCTAAACCTCCCCGACTATTCAGACCGTTCCATCTTCGAAGGATTGGTAAACCACCTTATCCATCGGGATTACACCGTGATGGGCGGCGAAGTACATATTGACATTTACGATGACCGAGTAGAACTAGTATCACCGGGCGCAATGCTTGACGGTACACAGATTCAAGACCGTGACATATACAAAGTGCCGTCCATGCGCCGCAACCCTGTCATTGCAGACATGTTCACACAGTTGGACTATATGGAGAAACGTGGCTCCGGTTTACGCAAAATGCGGGAGCTTACGGAAAAACTACCCAATTTCCTGCAAGGCAAAGAACCTCAATATCAAACGGAAGCGACTTCTTTCTACACCACTTTCTATAATCTGAACTGGGGTGACAACGGAAGAATACCTGTTGAGGAAGTGGCTAACAGGATAAACAGTACCCTCGAAAAGTACCCTGAAAACGAAGAAAGTTCGGTGAAAACCTTTGGTGATACGCAAGAAAGTTCGGAGAAAGGTTCGGAGATAATCCAAAAAGATTCGGAGAAAAAGTTCGGAGATTCGAAAAACAAATCTAAAAGCATTGGGAAAACCGCACAAAAGATTATTGATTTCGTCATTTCCGACCCATCAATGTCTGCAGAAGCAATGGCCTATAAAATAGGAATAAGCTCCCGAGCCATAGAAAAACATATTTCAAAGCTTCGTTCTATGGGAATTTTGTCTCGTGAAGGAGCAGATCATGGTGGCTATTGGCGCATTATTGTTAACCCTCAAACTGGGCAATAAAACTATGGAGACATCTTTCATACCATTCAGTGCAATAATTGCCGTTTTGATTATCGCCTTTTTGTTTGCCTCTTTGCCGCAAGTAAGCCACAAGATGCGATACAGGGTACTTTATGCAATAGCCATCATCATGCTATTTGCTGTTATCCCTATTAGTGAGTATATGGCTGGTGACACACAAAAATCAAGTAACAATAATCTGCTTGTCCTAATATTCGATATTACAGTAGGATATTTCTGTATGTATATTGCCGCTTTACTGGAGTTCAATGTTCTTAAACGAAAGAACCAAGCATTAGAAAACGCCTTGACAGAAAAGCAACAAGAAAATGTAGCAATCCTATTGGAGCATCAAAACGAAAAACAACAAGCACTTCAACAAAGAGAGCTTGAATGGTTGGCTGGGAAAATAAAGATGTTTACCGAAAAAGAACAGGAAGCTATTCTTGCTAGTGCTCTATCATTTGCTGAACATGACTTGATAGTTGTTCCCTCAATAAACATACAGCCCAAAGAAACATGTAGTCAGCAAGAACTAATGTACTTTGTCTGCTCTGCTTTTTACAATATGGATAAAAGTCGTAGTGAAGTTGTGGGTTTCTTATATAAAGTTTTTCCTCTCTATTTTCCAGCAGGAGAAAGTGCATTGGTTAAAAAGATGCCGGGATTGGAAAAAGTAAAAGAAAGAAGGGAAAAAGAAAACACTCAGAAATAAATATCTAAATTATCAAGAACATGGATAATGTTAAAAAATATACTCATTCTAACTTTTTCACGAATAGAGACAACAATACCCTCATAAAAGAATTTGAGGGCATACTACACCATAATCCTCATATTTGTAATCTTGATGCAGTTGTCCCAATAGCTGATGCTGTCTTGTGTTTCAAACCACTTATTGTGAGTCTTCTTGCGAGCTTTGATTTTTTCGCCGTTGATAGAATAGGTCTTGCCTGTCTGCTCCAGTCTTTCTTTGCCAAATGAAAGAAGATGTCGCTTTACGGCAGGGTACAGCTCTATGTCGTAGTGACGTGATGGAAATGTGGCTATGAGGTACTTGTCAGCCCACTCATATCCATACCTCCTAATATCTCTGCCACGCAAAATCGCTCGGTTTCATTCCGTCAAAAACTGTTTTATAAAACGGTCAAGCGTATTTCTATCAACTTTACATAATTTAGAAATTTTACGCCTAGAGACTTTTGCCTTTAAAAGTTCATGAATAAGATTTTCTTTTCCATGAAGTTTATATTTTTCTACAGAACTTTTTCTTCCCCTTGGTCGTCCCAACGTCACACCTTCAGCTTTTTTTCTTGCCAAAGCCTCCTTCGTGCGCTGGCTAATAAGATTACGTTCAATCTCAGCAGATAGTCCAAAAGCAAAGGCAAGAACCTTACTTTGGATATCATCACCAAGACGATAGTTGTCTTTTATAGTCCACACACGACATTCTTTGGTCATACAAATATTTAATATCTCCATAATCATGAACAGATTTCTTCCCAATCGTGATAATTCTGCACAGATAATGAGATCATCTTTCTGAATCTGTAGAAAAAGCCTACCCAATTCACGTTTATTGTATGATTTCATACCACTAATGGTTTCCTCAATCCAACCATCAATTACAAGTTTATAACGTTCACAGAAATTATTAATTTAAAACGCTGATTATCTACTGTCTGCTTATCGCTGCTTACTCTAATGTATCCGTAAATCATAATTTTATTTTTTTTATTATTTATACTTTATAGAATATCCCATAATAACAAGAAAAATCCTTTTAGCCATATTCTATAAGAATATGAAAGAATAAATCCTTAATAAGCAGTATTTTTTATATGCAACAGATTCTATTTCTTTATTTTGAGTTTCTCCAGTTTTTTAATATAAGTTCAGATTGTTCCTTTACAGCCCGATACATCGAATAATATGCAAAGCTCTCTTCCTTATACTTCATACTGCTAACAGAAGCAGTAATAGCCCACGTAACAACAGCGACAATAAAGACCACAACATACTGGAGTTTTATATGATGCCCACGTATAAACATGCCATTAATATTGGGTGGAATAATGGTTACTGGATTTTTCAACTCATTGATTCTTGCAAGTATTTCATTCTGCCGTCTTAATATGCAATCGGTATTTGCCTCAATAGTCATACGATTAAGATTGTAATCGCAAACGTGTCTATAAAGATATTCAAGCAACTTGAATTTCTGTTTAAACAGCTCAACAAGCTTCGGGAACCATAGTGAAAATAGCAATGTGTCCGGTTGCTGTTTCCAGACATGTTGCTTTACCACAGACAAGGCTTCGTTCCAACAGGAACAGAAACTTTTGGCGACTCCATTATAAACGGTCTTTTCATCAAAGTCCACTTTTACAGATTGCTCTGGTTTAGGAACTGTGGTATTCTGTTTTTCAATACACTCTTTTAGCTCGTTGATACTTTGGCGCAAATTGGCAAGATTAGCAGCTACTACATCTTCTTTCATTATCTTCTACGTTTTGAGGGTTTATAAAAAGGTTCGTTTCTTTGGTTATCCTTGTCTTTGTCGTCTCGCTATCCTTGCTCATTATTTGTTCCTCCACCTCCACCGGAAGTTATGGCTTGATGAGGTTGAACAATTAGTTCTGATGCCACATTGCCCAACGTAACGCAAAGTCTGTTAAAACTCAAATCGCGGTCAAGTTTAGAACCAGCTATGCTATACTCATTTTGACAGAATGATATACCACGAATTTTATCAGAGTTATCAGCACGATTAAAACGCATATCTATACCCTGACCTTTGAGAATGCCAAGAAAATCATTCCATGAACGAGATACAGCCAGTGTATCAAGAGTTGCAGAACGTAGATTATACTTCCGCAATTGATAAGGGCGCAAACGACTCTTGTTTCTGGCTTTACTATTTTTAGGGACAAAGTATAGTCCATATTCTTTAGTCAAAGCCCGACATACATTAGTATTACGTATTCTTTCATTGCTATCAGAAATGAGGTTGCCATCATTGTCTATCCGATTGAACACCAAATGACAATGAGGATGTTTCGTGTCGTGATGTCGGGCTATGATATATTGAGTATTGCGAATCCCCATTTGTTCCATCCATTTCTTGGCAATCTCTACCATCAGCGCATCTCCTTCTTCGTTATCGGGGAAACGGCTAATGTCTTGCGAAGAAAAAGCAAGTGATACGTGTTTCACCGGACTTTTTACTTTCGGGCGCATAGATGCTTGTATCTGAAAAGAATCGGCTATGGCTTTATTGCTAATGGCACAGACACCTTCGTGTACCAAAAGTGTGGCACTCTTTTTCTTGTTCTTTTGGTCATTGGCGTAATTCACAATTCCACCAAAATCCGCTCTTGTTTTAATCTTCGCTATCATGGCAATTGTTCTTTACTTGGGTGATGATTCTACTGACTTCTGATATGATTGAAAAGCATTGTTGCTTGACAGCTTCTAACCCATAGGTATGCATCTGATGGGCAATCTGATTGACATTATTGGCAATACCGGAAAGGTCACGAATAGCCGATACCATTTCAGGACTGATGCGTTGACAGACTTGACAATCCATTGCCGCCTGATGGCAAAATTCATTGACAGACAATCCTGCCTGTTCCGCTTTGGATTGGATATAAATGTAGTCGTTCTCGGTAAACATAATCCGAAAACATTTCGTACGTTTCTGATAACGCGCCAACTTTGGGCGACCACCAAGTTTCTTATCCTTCATACTTATCTAAACTTTATATAATTCATAATTTGATTTTTTGAGAGTGGCAGTTCTATCCACTTGTTTGCCGTACTTCCATTCTCGCCCAAAGTTAAAACCGCCGCATCATAATCTTTCTTTGTGAAAGTGTCAGGCAACATATTATAAAGGGTGTTCCTTCGTGCATAAACGCCTGTCTCCGGCGTAGCGGTATTGAATCGTTTAGAATGATTTCCTGACAAATTCTGATAAATGAATACGGCATGATAAAGCAGGGTGTCGCAAATACTCATGGCTATAGAATAGTCAAACTCATGGCAAACCAATTGTACAGTCTCTTCAGAAGAATATTCGTGAATCACATTATCCAAACGTCGGACAGCGGTCAACACCATCATTATACGATAAGCAATCAGTCCCATCCGTCTGACTACTCCTTGCATCTTGTTATCCACTTCGTCACAACATTCCTCATTCACCCGACTGAGATATTCTATAAAGTGTTCCTGTAAATCGGAAGGAAGAGAAAAGGAATAATTACCCTGCCGTACAAATTCCTCATGCAAATGGCAGAATTTATCTCCCAACAGTTTGAATATGGCATTCTTGGATTGAGAAATGTCGCTTGTGGCAAACACATTTCTTATGCCTCGTTTGAAGCGGATAATATAGAAACAAAAGCAACTCATCAATCCGTTTTCCGCATCAGGTATCAACCTTCTTACCTGTTCAGGCGTTCCAGCCAAAGCGACTGACACTCTCGGATTAGCTACTTCACAATACTCTCCGTCCTTACGCCGGCTCAAACTGACCAACTCATGGTGAAATGCCTTTCGCAACACATCGGAATAATTACCATAGTCCGACTTCAAAGTCTGGCTTAACGTGTCGCCCTCCGATTCAAATAAAAGTCCGATTCCGTCATTATCTCCCAATATCTTCAAGAAAGAACTTGCGCTGCTATTGGCAGGAATGACGAGCATACGCATGGGTGGCTCAGCTGGCATAGACATTCCGCTATCTTTCTTACCTTTGATATAAGTATTCATCGCTTCTTTGTATTCCAGTTCTAATTGTTTTGAAAGTTCATGCAAATGGCGGTTGATGGGAGCTACAAGTTCTCGGCATAAGGTCAATGCTCCTTTTCCCATACCGGCATCTGCCACCTCGAACAGATATAGATTCGGATAAACAATGCGCTCATCATACACGCCACAAACATTATGAAAGCAGACTGACAAGCACACAATAGCCCCAATCAGTATCGTATCACGGACATCTACTGAAATGGAGTTATTGACAACCTCATTTAGAAAAGGAGGTAGATGCTCAAACACACATTCAGGAAATGCAGGAAGTTCTTCCTCAGACTTTATCCATTTACTCGTTTTACCATTTTAGATATTTGGCAAAATGGCAAAATGCTCTTTACTGAACGGAGCCAATGAGATTCCGGCTTGATTTGCCAAATGGAAGAAAGAACGGATAGTAATGCCTTGCCCTTTGGATTGGAGACTATACGTATATTGTTTGTCTGTTTCTTCCCTTCGATAGGTAGGGTAAAATCTGCTGATGCGATGATAATACTCCCGTCCGTTCTCTCCCAATCCGTCCACAAGTGCAAAGCCCAATTCCACCCAATCTTTATAGTTGGGTGCTATATCAATGCCACGTTGTTCTATCTCCTGAACAACACTTTCTACATCGTCTTTTACCTTATTACATATAGGAGCAATATCAGGCGTATGTGTTTGCAGTATTTCAGAAGGAACATTCTCCCAATCTTGGGCGGAAAATATTTTCTTCGACATCATCTTTGTATTTAGGGTTAATATATGCTTGTGGGTCGTATGGCAGAAAGCAAGAGCGAGCCACATCACTGCCGGACATATCCACTGATGGCAAACCTGTTGCTTTAATACAGTTGGCAACAGCCCTGAAGTACCGAGAATGTTCCCATCCTTTCAAGTCAACAGGTATTATCCATTTCAATCCATTACCGGATGGGCTGACAAATAACAGTTCCGTATCAAAATACTCATGATTGAGTAATTGCTGTTTTAGCCCTACGATATTCTCCACATGGTCGAAATCCAGACACATCAGTCCTGAGTGTATAATCAGTTCCTTTTCATTCCGTTTGCGGAATAATCCCGAAAAAGTACAATAGTCGAAATGGGTGGCTTTGTATCTTTTGGATTCGGGAGAAGATAGCATCGAACGCAGAGACTCGGTTTGTGGTTGCGCATAATGCCCGATGACATAGCGATACACATCCACAATGCCTACGCCCTTATCGGTTCGATGTTTTGAATGGGCTTGCGAAAGAATGAAAAACAATAGTCTGTCATTTCCATCATCTGATAATCTTTTTAGATTCGACAAATCGTCTGGCTTCTTCCATTAAGTCATCCTGTGTCTTATGCGATTTGCTTTTCAACCAATCGTCAATCTCAGATTGCAGAAAAGCCAACGCTTTATTTATTTTATGTACGGGAATCTGTTTGGTTGATACCCATCCATAAACCGTTTGCTTGGCTGGATGTGATGGAAGATAAGCGCAAAGCTCGTCTATATCCATCCACTTAGGTGAGTTACTTGCCTGCTTATGTTGCAAGGCATTTACTTTGGATTGCAGTACTTCTACGGACTCAATCAAGTAGGACAACGCATTCGGCATTTCCTCCAATGAATTTACTTTATAAGCCATTTTTTCTTCGTATTAAAGTTTATGCCGCAAAAGTATAGGGATGCTTATAGGTGCTAAATAGGTGCTTGACCAGCACCAATCAACCGCTCATTTACCACTGACAGATTTAAGTTTCATTAATACGAGAATTTATTGGAAAACATAATAAAAGGGGAATAAACTATTATTGGGACTAACACATTCCTCACCGAAAGTCTCAATGCTACAAAACACCCCTCAAAAAACCGATGCTTCATGAGGGGCAAATGGTGGTAAGTATATGATTGGTATTACATAAGTCGTTGGTGCTCAATGGTGGATATAACCACCACAACCTATAAATCCAAATTTTCTATATACAGTGTATTGGCGGCTTTCTCCTTTTGTTCGTTTACAAGATGCGTATAAATCTGCGTAGTTTTGACGTTTGTATGTCCCATCAAAGACTTGATTGTGTATATGTCAACGCCATTTTCCAGCAACAGCGAAGCGTAGCTATGGCGGCCACAATGGAAGGTGATGTGCTTCTTGATACCGGATGCTTCTATCCAGACTTTCAGAGGACGAGAAATCCAAGAGGCATCGGTCAGTCCTTCAAAAACAAGTGCTTCATCATCGTTTGGACGTATGCCACATAATTGAAGTGCTTGTTGGATGATAGGCTTGTAATCCGGTCTTTTTGTCTTTTGCTGTACAACGACCGCTTGCCATGTTCCCTTACTTGTTTGTTGAATCTGTTTCCATTTCAAAGATTGAATATCACTATGTCGCAATCCTGTGAGGATAGAGAACAAAAACGCACGTTTCAAAACATCATCCTTGCAAGGGGTATCAACCAACATTTGCACCTCATTCATGGTAAGTGCAACACGGAGTTTCTCAATGTTTGTTATTCCCTTTACTTTTGCACTTATATCAACTGTAAGATATTCATCAATAAATGCCTGTTTCAGTCCGGCTTTGAGTATGGAGAAATAGGTTGATGCCGTATTTTGAGAGATAGTACCTTTCTTATTCCCTCCCATTGGAGCACGGAGAAGGAACATCTTTATATCTTCAAGCTGTTTAACTGAAATCGCCTTAAACGGGATCGGGTTGCCTTGCGAATACATTTTCAATAATTCGCCTACACGCCTCCAGTTGACTATAATCGAATCGGAACTATTGGGATGACGTGTGTTTATAATACCATTGAAATACTTGATAAAATCCTGTTCGCTCCGCTCATTCTGTGCAACGATTTCGTTTTCCTTATCAGTGTAAAGGATGGCACTATCGTATTCGTGTTGGCGTAACTTACGGACATTGTCAGCATAGATACAAGCCTCTTGGTCTATCGTTGAACGGCATTGGATAATCCCATTCAAATCACGCTTAGGCTTATAGTTGAATGTTCCATCTGGCAAAATACGAGCAATGGACGATTTGTCCCAAACAGGCGTGGATATAGTCCGGTTAATGGATTCCACCACACGGCTTGCCCGTTTAGAACCTCGCTTATAAACTGGGTATGATTCTATAATCAGATACCACTCTTCTTTATAATTCGACCTTCTGAGTTTGACGGTCACTTCGGTATTAGGTAATGCTTTCTTCATTCTACTTCTGACTTATATAGATTATCAATTTCTTGCTTGGGTACATACACATAGTTTCCTATTTGTCTTGAGGGAATAGAGTATTTTCTAACATGTGCCCATACTGAACTGTCATTAATATGGTACTTCTCACAAATCTCAGTAATGGTATAGCAATCCTCCGGCTCTAAGCTGTATATTTTAGGAGCAGGCTTTTCTTTCTCCGCAATACTTTCCGGTCTGTTTAGAAAAAGCCGTTCCATTTCAGAGCGTTTGATACGTGTGAGCCTTGTACCCATATTGATAGTTGGAATACGTCCCAATTTAATCAGGCGATACAGAGTGCTACAGGCACCCCGAACATAGCGACGGCTTCCTTTACAGAAATGTACTCTCTGATGTCTGATACTTGTTTGGCAATGGCTTCTAACTTCGCGTTTCTATCCTTTGCATCCTTTTTGCGTTTCCAAGCCACTTTACCACATTTAGGGGAACAATAGTGACTGTCAAGTGTTTTTGCGACAAACACTTTGCCGCAGACCATACACTTCCGTTTGATTTCAAATCCGATTGTTGGCATGTTATCTACTTTTAAGTATGTATTAGTATGTATAAGTGTGATTAAGTACCACATTATCTACTTTTTTGTCTTGTCGCAAACATGTCGCAAATAAGAGATAAAAAAACCATAGAAAACGAATAGCAACCATGAACCCCATAAACGCAAAAAGCGTGCAACCCATTGAGATGCAAGCTTTTGCTTATTGTTTATTATCTGTTTCCTTATCGGAATCATTTGACTTCACGTAAAATAAGACCTTGAATGTACTACGCATAACTCACTACTTTTGGGGTTACAAAATCAGTTCTTGGTGAGTTACCAACCGCTATATAAAATTACTCAAACATCAGATTAAGAAACCTTTAGCAAGAAATCCATACCCGTTACTCCCGTAACGGGCTGGTAACTGAACTTTTGCGCAGTTTGGCTTCATGTTGGCTTTTCGTTGGCTCTGTGCAATAGAAAAATAAAGCGTAACGAGCTATCTATCAGCTAATTCGCTACACTTCGCTCAAATTTACTTTTTCGCTATGGGTTTATTTTATAAAAACGGAGTAGAGATACCTACTATATGTTATTTATTGGGATCAAAATACCAAGAAAATGCGATTGAAGGCTTTTGGTTGAACAACTACATTTGCATCTCTAATATTTTATAAAACCAATGAAAAAGAGTTTATTACTCTGCTTTTTATTTTTATGCATTATTGAATCTGCATATTGCCAGTTCTACACTATATCGGGAAAACTCTTAGACAAGAAACATCAGACGCCCATAGAGTATGCTACAATCTCTATCTCAGATCTTGACTTAGCTGTTACTTCCGACATTGAAGGGAAATTCACTATTAAAAATATTCCGGCGGGATTTTTTGAGCTGAATATTTCTATCTTGGGATATGAGAAAAAAGCATTCAAAATACAAGTAGATAAGAATAAAAACGATCTGCTTTTTTATTTGGCAGAGGATAACTTACTATTGAATGAGATAGTTGTTACTGCAGAGAAGAAAGTGGAAGATCTTACAACAGCCTATACTATCGAACGTGCAGCATTAGATCAGATACAAGTGTTGAATATCACTGAAATAGCAGCTCTTTTACCCGGAGGCCAAACCAGTAAAAAAATAAATTTAGCTATTAGCCGTGCAGGTGCCGACCGCTTTAATCTTCGCTCTAACGGAGGAAGTGAACTAGGCTTATCTTCTTTTGGAACAGTAGTTGAAGTCGATGGTGTACGAATATCCAACAATAGTCAATTTATAAAAGAAGTAAAGGGAGCTGATACCCGCAATATCGCTTCAAATAATATTGAGTCTGTAGAGGTTATAACGGGAGTTCCTTCTGTCGAGCATGGAGACTTATCCAATGGAATGATACGTATAAATTCGAAGAAAGGCAAATCGCCATTAAATATAGAACTAAGTACCAAGCCGAATACAAAATCTATCGCTTTCGATAAAGGCTTCCTCCTAGGAAAGAAGTGGGGGGTACTTAATACGAGTTTTGAGCATACAAAATCTAACTCCGATATAGCTTCGCCTTATACGACTTATGTCAGGAACAATCTATCTCTGATTTATTCCAAGGTATTTAATCCATATCGGAATAATCCTTTAAATTTTTCTTTGGGTTTGACTGGGAATGTTGGAGGCTATAATTCGAAAGGAGATCCGGATGCTTTTGTAGATACTTACACTAAAGAAAGGGATAATGCACTTCGGTTGAATATGAAGCTAGATTGGCTACTTAACAAACCGTGGATTACTAAATTCGAATTTTTGGGAACTCTTAATTATTCGGATCTACAAAGTGAGAAGAAAGAAAACAAGGATAGTAATACTTCAACTGCTGCTATTCATACATTAGAATCTGGTTATTTTATCGGTTCTTTGTATGACATCAACCCCCATGCCGAGATTATACTGATCCCCGGAGGATATTGGTATACAATAAGAAGAGAAGATAGTAAACCTCTTTTGTTTACAGCAAAGATGAAAGCTAATTGGATACGAAAATTCGGGGATGTGACTAATCGATTTATGCTTGGCTCCGATTTTAATCGGACTACAAATCTAGGCAAGGGAATATATTATACCGATATGCGCTATGCTCCTACATGGAGAGAATATAAATATAGCGATCAGTCTGCAGTAAATAATCTGGCTCTTTTTGCCGAAAATGAGGTAGCTTTTCTCTTACCTAGTGAAACTTCATTAAAGGCTTCAGTTGGTCTTCGAAGTGATTTAACATATATAAGTAAATCTGAGTACGGAACAATTAATAGTTTGTCACCTCGGGTTAGTGCAAAATATATATTCTGGAATCGTCCCAAAAACACTCTTTCTTTAATGAGTTTACGTGCAGGATTTGGAGATGCTGTAAAGCTTCCTTCTTCATATATATTGAATCCAACTCCTACCTATCAGGATAGATTGGTTTTTACACCAGGTACAACGGCAGAAAACACAACGTATTACGCATACAATACGATGCCCAGTACAACTATTTACAATCCGAATCTTAAATGGCAAAGAAGCCGTTTAATAGAATTAGAATTCAATACTCGTATTGGACAAGTAGATATTTCGTTACTAGCCTATAACAGTAAGACAATAGCCCCCTATGCTGATGCTACCCTATACACTCCGTATTCTTATAAATTTACAGATCAGACAGCACTTGAGAATAATTTAATTCCTGAAGCTAATCGTTCATACCAAATAGATAAGACTACCGGAATAGTTACCGTTTCAGATTTGACAGGAAATTTGCCTAGCCAACAGTTAGCTTATAAAGAAAGGAATACATTTAAGACCAATAGTTATTATTACAATGAATCTGATTTTTCGAAAAGAGGGCTGGAATGGGTAATTAATTTCGGCAAAATCCCCTCTATTCATACTTCATTCCAAGTAGATGGATCTTACAACTATTATAAGGGTCTAAAAACAAGGTTGATAGCATATTCACCTAGCCTTTCTCAAAATATGGCTGATGGAAATCCTTATAAATATATCGGTCTATATGAAGGTACGGATGATGTTGCTAATGGCAGCCTCTCTAAAAAAATAACAAATAATCTTTTAATAAGTACTCATATACCTGCAATACGACTCATAGTATCTCTTCGATTGGAAAGTTGTTTGTATGATTATAAGCAAAAATTGAGCGAATCATCTACAGGCTCACGAGGTTTTGTAATAGATAATAGGAGTGATTACATCCCTTCAAATTCAGAGACAAATATCTATAAAGGAGACTATTTCGTTGCTCTTTATCCTTTATATTATGTGAGCTTGGATGATATGAATACAAAAATTCCATTTAAAGAAAAGTTCTTATGGGCCAAAGATAATGATTCCGCTTTATTCAACGAGCTGGCAAGAATGGTGGTTCGATCAAATGTTAATTACTATTTCAAACCTACAGATATATCCGCATATTTTTCGGCGAATCTGAATGTGACAAAAGAGTTGGGTGATCATGTTTCAATATCATTTCTGGCAAATAACTTTTTTAATAATGTTGCAAAGGTTAAGAATAAACAAAATAACAGTGAATATTCTTTATTCGGCTCTGGTTATTTACCTGAATTTTATTACGGACTAACTCTTCGTATCAAATTGTAAAAGGATAGTTGAGAAAGATGTAAAATAAATATAAACATATAAAAAGTAACTTATGAATTTACAAAAATTATTTTTCTTACTAATAGCAGTTCTTACAATTGGAACTTCTTGTAATGACACTGATGATAATGATAAATATCAAACTTATGATGTGGCTGTAAAACTGGTTTATCCGGATGATTACACTTCATCTGAAAATGTTATTGTTACACTCGTTAATACAACTACGAAAGCAGCATATACGGCTACAACAAACGCTTCGGGGGAGGCATCTTTTAAAGTCTCTACAGGTATCTATCAGGTAACAGCAACTGATAATAGGGCCGTTGGTGGAAGCTCTTATGTTTTGAATGGCCAATCGAATCTTACCATTGGTAATAATTGGGTTAGTGCCGCCCCGGTTGAATTAAAATTGAATGCATCCAAGACAGGACAAATAGTTATCAAAGAATTATATGTTGGGGGATGTCAAAAGAATGATGGATCGGGAAAATTTCAGAATGATGCATATGTTGTTTTGTATAATAACTCAAGTATTGATTTGAGCTTAGAAAATACAGCGTTAGGTACAACTATACCTTACAATTTTACATCTGCTAATAAATACTATTCGAACGGAAAGCTTTCGTACGAGGCAGAAGGATGGGTTCCGGCAGGAGCAGCTATCTGGTATTTTAAGAATCCGGTAAAAATAGCATCCGGTAAGCAAATTGTAATTGCATTAAAAAATGCAGTAGACAATACTACAACCTATAGTAATTCGGTAAATTTAGCGAACTCTGAATATTATTGTACATACGATATCTCGGGACAATATACCAATACGACTTCTTACCCTTCTCCGGCTTCCGTTATTCCTACAAGTCATTACTTGTCAGCATCTGTTTATGGAGCGGGTAATGCATGGCCTCTAAGTGCTATATCTCCAACATTCTTCATCTTTAATACACAAGGAACAACTCCGGCAGCATTTGCTAGTGATGCAACAAAAAGAGAAGATTATTTCGGAAGTACGGCATTAGTAAGCTTAAAGGTTCCGGTAGAATGGATTCTTGATGGTGTAGAAATAAAAGGGCAAGGAGTTGATGGCGTTAAGCGACTAACCTCTACAGTTGATGCGGGCTATATAACAATGATTAATGGTTTTGGATACT
>JAEZGN010000009.1 GCA_023437305.1 Bacteroidota bacterium | reverse complement strand
AAGTACGACAGTGAGGGAAACCTCATCCGAAAGAAAGCGAAGGACGGGCAGACATGGCGTTACGAGTGGAATCAGGCGGGCATGCTCGCCAGAGTGAAACGACCGGATGCCAAAGAGGTGACCTTCAGGTACGATGCCTTGGGGCGCAGGATAGAAAAGCGCTTCAACAACAACGTAACACACTGGCTGTGGGACGGCAATGTGCCGTTGCACGAGTGGAAGGAGTCGGAGGTGTTCGACATCATGGGACAGGCAGATGATCTCACCACGTGGGTATTTGAGGAAGGCACATTTGTGCTTGCCGCAAAGATCAAGGGTAACAAGAAGCTGTCGATCGTCACCAACTACATGGGTACGCCCGAAGCAATGTACGACGAGAATGGTAGCAGCACGTGGAGTTGCAGCCTGAGCAGTTACGGAAGAGTCCGAAATTTTGAGGGACATCACAAGACCGATTGTCCGTTCCGTTATCAGGGGCAATATGAGGACTCGGAGACAGGGCTATATTACAACCGATTCCGATATTATTCTCCGGAGGAGGGAATGTATATCAGTCAGGATCCGATAAGATTGAGGGGAAATAATCCTACTTTCTATGGATATGTATCTGATCCGAACATAGATTCTGATGCATTTGGGTTAACAGAAACATCCTTAAATCCTAATGAGATAAATTATTCTCAAAGAACAGTTTCAGATATCAGAGTTTGGGATGAATCTAAATATAGTCCCATTAGAGTAATGAGAACAGAAGATGGAGGATATGTATCTTATAACAACAGGAGACTTTTAGCAGCACAAAATGCTGGATTGGACTCCATTAAAGTAGAAATCGTAGACCCTGATGCTCCTCATCCTGATTCAACAACAGGAAAAACATGGAGAGAAAAATTCAGAGAGCGTTTCAGAGATAAAAGGAATAGAGACGAAGACGGAAATCCAGTTCCAGAAGAAGGTCTTAGTGAAAAGCCGACATGTGCTGGAAGTAATAATAAATAGACTTTTATGGAAAAATATTTAAATATGATATTGCTTGAATATAGGTATCCTATAGTAAATTCTTTGATGTTATCTAACGGAGAGTTATTTATACTAGAATATCCTTCCTTCAATCAGCAAAAAGTACGTATCCTTTGCCAATCAACAATTGAGAGTTATTTTAAATATAATGATGAAGATGACACAACCTCTTTTGATATCTTAACAAAGTATGAAAATGAAGATTATCAGGCATTTGTTGGAGAAGGCTCTATGGGAAGTGATGGCATTATTTATTTAATAAGAAAGAGTGATAAAAAACTATTGTGGTTCTTATTTTTAGATAACAGTAATCCTTTTATTAAAGTTTCTATTCAAGATGACAAAATAGTTGCTTTTAATTCGAAAGAACAGAAATGGATATTACCTATATCTAATCCACAAAATATATCAATAGAGCGTAAATCATTAAAGTAAACAGGAAGCTGTCCATCGTCAACAACTACATGGGTACGCCCGAAGCAATGTACGACCAAAGCGGCAGCAGCACATGGAGTTGCAGCCTGAGCAGTTACGGTAGAGTACGAAAGTTTGAGGGACATCACAAGACCGATTGTCCGTTCCGTTATCAGGGGCAGTACGAGGACTCGGAGACAGGGCTCTATTTCAACCGATTCAGATATTATTCGCCCGAAGAGGGGATATATATCAGTCAGCATCTGATAAGGTTGAAAGGAGGCGATAATCTCTATGGATATGTACATGATCCGAATGAATGGGTAGATGAACTGGGACTCGCCTCTAGAAAATCTCAATTTAGAGAAGCTAAAAGAGCAGCAAGTATACCTGCATCCAGTCAACATACAACGCATCGGTATGTTTATGATAGTTCTTCTGAAAATAGGACTGTATATGAATTTAATGTTGATGGAAAAAAGAAGTATGTAGTTCTTCATGAAGAAGATAAAATGGGTAGAGGTCCTCATTTTCATGGAGCTGATGATGCTAAAGGTAGTCCTATGGATAAAGGACGTTATAATCAATATGATGGGCATTTCCCAGAAGATGAGGAAGGCTTTGAGAAAAAAGGAGGGTGTAATGAATGACTTTCAAAGTAAATTAGAAATTCTGAAATTAAAGAATGCAATTAAAGAAATAAAAAATGAATTGTTAGAATATAATATTGTCCAAATTCAAATTGGAAAGTCCGTCAAAGATGAATTTATTTACAGATATAAGCAATTACCTCTTGAATGGGAAACAATATATACTCAAAAATATTCTTATAACCCAAGTAAAGATTTAGAAAATGATTTTTTTTATGAAAAGGTTGTAAATTCTTTTTTTAAGACACTCCAAAATTATACAACTCAGAATTTAAGTTGCTTTTATCTATGGAGAGGTTGTATTCATATAGAAATACAAACAGAGACGAAGACTTTTCATTCACTTCAGCAATATTTCTTAACACACAAAGTTGAAGAAATATTGATTTATTTAAAATCTTCAAAAATACAACTAGACTTGATTAAAACAGAGTATGAGTATAAAATTGAGATATTAGAGGAAACGAAAACGATCACTAACATTTAGTTTAAAAAAGAATAAAAGCTGTCCATAGTCATCAGTTACATGGGTACATTCGAAGCGATTTTAACTATTTTTTATTATCAAAAACAAAAGAACCAAAACTGTATCATATAATAAATCCCATCTTAAAACCCCAATCCCAAGATGCAATTTACCCATAAAGTACCATTAATTATATTACTCATTTTCCTTGTATGCTCATGCAATAGGAAACAATCTGTTTCCCCTGTGGAACTGAAAGTCATGAGTATCAATATCTGGCACGGAGGAGGCTCTTCCATTGGTGCAACAGGAAAAGTATTTTTAGAAAGCCAAGCCGATATAATTGGCATTCAGGAATCGACACACGAAGGAAAGAACACAGCCACTCATCTAGCTGATAGTCTGGGCTGGCATTCATACGTTTATGAAGGGCGAACAATCGTAACAAAATATCCGATTGTAGATACCTCGGCGAGTAATCATGGTGTAAAAATAAAGATTGATGAACACCACTTTGTATGGATGTTCAATGTTCATCTTATGTACTGCCCTTACGAACCGTATCAACTGAACGGTATAGAATACTGTGGTGCGCCGATACTTCACTCTGCCGACGATGCCATAGCATCAGCTATTAAATCTAGAGGAAAAGTAGTGGACTCAAATATAACCGATATAATAGAAGTAAGAAAAGAGGGTTATCCTATATTTCTTACAGGCGATTTCAACGAGCCCTCTTATCTCGACTGGACGGAAAAAGCTGTTGAAGCAGGACTTTGCAAAACAGTTGTTGAGTGGCCTTCTACAAAGGCATTTTCAGACAAGGGCGGCATGAAAGATTCATATCGCACATTCTATCCCGATGAAGTTAAAAATCCGGGGCATACATGGACAACGCTACCCAAAGCAACTGCATATAAAGAAGTTCTCGACCGTATTGATTTCGTTCTTTTCTCGGGTGAAAAAATAGAGTTAAAAAATTCTCAGGTTGTAGGAGAAGAAAGCCCTCTGAGCGATATAGGGTTTAAAGATTACCCTTCAGATCATAGAGCAGTATTAAGCACGTTTATACTTAAGTGAGTTTAGAAGATTGCTTATTTGCGGTCCGATATCTTACAGGTGATACACCCATCATCTTTTTAAAAAGGCGGGAATAGTAATAAGGGTCATCAAAACCAACCATAATTGATATCTGATTCACTTTCATGTTACTATTGAGCAAGTAATAACATGATCGTTGTACCTTGAGTTGATTGAAATACTCCATCGGAGCAATTCCCATATTTTTGTAAAACAACCGATAAAAATAAGATACAGAATATCCAAAATGCCCTGCAATATCAGATAAACTCAGCTTATTGCCTATATTTTCGTTCATATAGTGCGTTGCCAGATGTATTAGAGAAGTTCCGTATTTATTCTCCGTTTTAGAATCTCTATCTGTCTTCACGTACAAAATAGAACCCATAAAATAAGCCAATCCAAAATTTGCATATTGTAGTGCACCATCATCATGAGAATCCTGCAAAACATTATAGATATCCTCAAACAATTTGAAGCGATCATCCATACGCAATGTATTTTCCGAATCCAAAGAAATTACCTTACCATATATTTTTGAGAATAACTCGGATTTATATCCTTTGAAGTGTATCCAGTAAATTGTCCATGGGTTCGACTCATTAGCACCATAGCTATGAGCTTTATTTGCCGGCAATATAACAAACCGATTCTCGCCTACAGCCTGCGTCTTTCCATCCAGTTCGATCCATCCCCCACCCTTGGTACAATATATAAGAATATTTTCGGGACATCCCTCGGGCCTGTTTATATAATGATATTTTGCATTCGGAAAATATCCTAAGGAGTGAAAATACAAATCATTCATCATTGGATTCTTACCCATCCTATCAACAATAAAGTATGGGAGTATTATGCTCCATTGTCCCTGAAAGCCATGTTTTATTTGCATCATTTGACCCTATTTTTAGATATCAAATAAAAATAGCAATAATAATCCATCTTTTTAGCAAAAATAGTCTATCTTTTTTATTCTCCGCATTCACTATTTTTGTTTTAAGATGATGAAAAATATACTTTTAGACAAAATAAGTAGCGACTATTCGAAACCTTAATTATCCATGAATTTTCATTTTCCTGTTGATTAATTATAAACAAAATAAATCACAGAACGAAAGTAGGGTATCAAAATCTTATGATCAAAGGACTTTAAACAACTATTATATGACTTCTCGTAGAAATTTTATTAAAAAATCAGCCATAGCCGCTGCCGGTTTATACATTTTTCCATCAAATGTTATCAGCGGATTGGGACATAAAGCCCCTAGTGACAAACTTAATATAGTAGGTATAGGCGTAGGAGGAAAAGGACATCCTAACCTTGTAGGAATGAATACTGAAAATATAATAGGCCTTTGCGATGTAGACTGGGCTTATTCTAAAAACTGTTTTAATGACTTCCCTAAAGCCAAACGTTATAAAGACTGGCGCAAAATGTTTGATGAAATAGGTAAAGAGATTGATGGAGTAATGATATCTACCCCCGACCATACACATGCCATCATAGCAGCAACGGCACTTACGATGAACAAACACGTTTACTGTCAAAAGCCATTAACACACTCAATATATGAAAGCCGTCTGCTAACACGTTTGGCTGCCAAACATAAGGTAGCTACTCAAATGGGAAATCAGGGAAATTCGGGCGATGGAGTTCGTCAGGTCTGCGAATGGATATGGAATGGCGAAATCGGCGAAGTACGTGAAGTACATGCCTGGACAGACCGCCCGATATGGCCTCAAGGATTACAGCGTCCTAAAGAAGTGGTAAAAGTACCTTCGACATTAGACTGGGACAACTTTATTGGACCTGCTCCTTTCCGCCCTTACAATCCTGTATATACCCCTTGGAATTGGCGTGGCTGGTGGGATTTCGGCACGGGAGCTTTTGGCGATATGGCTTGCCATGTGCTCGACCCTATCTACCAAGCACTAAAACTCGGTTATCCGACTAAGATACAGGGTAGCTCTTCCCTTATCAATACCGAATCTCCACCTCAGAGCGAACAAGTTGAGTTTACATTTCCTTCACGAGACAATATGCCTAAAGTAGCAATGCCTGAGGTAAAGGTATATTGGTATGATGGCGGGCTTTTCCCTCATCGCCCCGACTTACTCCCCGACGGAACCGATCTGATGAGAGATGGGCTTGGAGGGTGTTTATTCGTTGGCTCGAAAGATACGCTGCTAACTGATTGCGGTGGATTTAATCCTCGATTGCTCTCGGGACGTACACCAAATGTTCCCCAAACCCTTCGGCGTATTCCGGGTGCTACAGGGTATTCTGACGGATATCACGAGCAGGATTGGATCAGGGCGTGTAAAGAATCGGCAGATAACAGGGTTGAAACATCGAGCAACTTCGGATATGCCGGGCCATTCAACGAAATGGTCTTGCTGGGTGTTCTTGCCATACGCTTACAAAGCCTGAATAAAATTTTGAAATGGGATGGAGAAAATATGAAGTTTACAAATATAGGGGCAAACGAAGAATTGAAAATTGTCTCAAAAGATAGCTTCCGTGTAGAAGACGGACATCCACATTTTGAAAGAGAACATATAACATCAAATGCGCAAGCCGCCGCTGCTGAATACATAAAGCACACATATAGGGATGGGTGGTCTTTACCTGCCATGCCTTAAATTAGATATCAAGAGTATGTCAAGGATGATTTAATCCGATAATATTTATATCTTTGACATACTCTCATATTCTTCAGAATGAGAATGCAATGTATACGAATCAATTAACGCCCAGATTATAGCTACTTATTTTTAATACCAAACAATATGAAAAATTTCAAGCTTTTATTATTACTCTTCTCTTTATGTTTTATCGGATGCAAAGAAGGGGCAAAACAACCCGAATGGAAAATGGGTATCCAGACATATACATTTCACAAGTTCACACTGATGGAGACACTTGACAAAACAAAAGATCTGGGTATCCACTATGCCGAAGCATTCTTCTCTCAGGCTTTAGGAAAGAATTTCCCTGATACGGCTTATCTGAACTTTGATTTGTCTGAAGAAACAAAAGCACAACTAAAAAAGGAATTTAAAGACCGGGATATTACCTTATATGCCTTCGGTGTAGCATCGTATGATACGAATGAAGACTGGGAGCGGTTTTTCAGTTTCTCGAAAGATATGGGAGTACATACCGTGACGTGTGAACCAAAATTAGAACAACTTGACTTTGTAGAACAACTTGCACTCAAATACAATATCAAAGTAGCCATACATAACCATCCTGAACCTTCTATCTATGCAAATCCGAATGTACTTGTAAAAGCCCTCGAAGGACGAAATAAGATAATGGGCGTATGTGCCGACATCGGACATTGGAAAAGAACAGGAAACGACCCTATAGAGGCTCTTAAGAAATTTGATGGACGAATAAAGGTTGTACACATGAAAGACCTGAACGAAGCAATGGAGGATACAACATGGGGAACAGGAGTATTGCAAGTAAAAGAAGTAATCAATGAACTGAAAAGACAAAACTTCAATGGGCTTATTTCTACCGAGTACGAAAGCTTCGGAGATTCTCAAATAGATGATATCAAGAAAAGTCTGGAATACTTTATGCTGAACTCAAAATAGTAGTGGCAACACAAAAGAAACAATAAGTATAAAAACAGAAAAGAGCCGTATATCAAGATATACAGCTCTTTTCTTATTTTTGTAGTTGTCTCACAAGGATTCGAACCTTGAACGACTGAACCAAAATCAGTTGTGTTACCATTACACCATGAGACAATACCATTTGCTTCAAAAGCAGTGCAAAAGTATAAGTTTTTTATTAATAAACAAAGCTTTTCGATATGTTTTTGTTGAATTTCTTATAAAAGAAGACGGGGCTCACTGGATTATTGACACAACAACATCCCTAATCATTTCATAGCCAATAAAAAAGAGGCTGCAATGAAATTACAGCCTCTTGCTAAAATATTTTGAATATTTTATCTTCCTTGTTCCAGTCTTAATGTAACTGTAGGTTGGTCGCAAACTTCTGATGGTCCGAAGAACTGGATTGGTCCCGGATATACAAACTCTGTTCCAATAGCCCACTCTTCACGATGTGCAGCAAAATACTTGAATGGTGCTCCATCAAGTTTTACTAGAGCTTTCTGGATTACAGGTTTCATTTCACCATGACGACGCTCCATATTCATCATCATTGTCACAGGTACACCTCCGGCGATCCATTCGCTAGCAGGCGCTGTTGTGTTGCGCACAGAAGACATATAACCGGTCTTGCCTGCAGCGATAAGAGCAGCAGCTGTGTATCCTAACGAATAGCAATAATCTGAATCGTAGTTGGACGGAGTTGCACAACGTCCTTCGTAACCGAAGAAGTGTTCCTGAGCAGCAAACTTGCCTTTGTATTTGCCTGCAGCTTTCATTTCAGCCAATTTATTACCTACCATTTCAGCTAATAGCTTTTCTGTTTCGATAAGAGAAACTTGTACGTTTCCGTGAGGGTCACGGTCTAAAGTCAACTGACGAGCTACACCCGAAGGCAAGCTTGCGAATATTTTCGCATTTTCGGCAGACAGATTTTTTTGGATATATGCAAGCTGATCATCTTTAGGTACAGCATTAAATTCACGTTGGTGATGCGCCAAGAAATCATTCAATTCTGCAATAAGACCCTTCATTGCAGGAATAAATTCGATAAGACCTTCAGGAATCAACACAGTTCCGAAGTTATTACCGTTTTCAGCACGTTTAGCCACAACATTTGCTATATCTGTAACGATATCATCCAAAGACAATTTCTGAGCTTCTACCTCTTCAGAGATAATACAGATATTAGGTTGTACCTGAAGAGCACATTCCAATGCGATATGAGAAGCAGAACGTCCCATTAGCTTGATAAAGTGCCAGTATTTGCGAGCAGAGTTACAGTCGCGTTGTATATTACCGATAACCTCAGCATATACTTTACAAGCTGTGTCGAAACCGAATGATGTTTCTATCATTTCATTTTTCAAGTCACCGTCAATTGTTTTCGGACAACCGATTACCTGAACACCTGCATTGATTTCTTTATAGTATTCAGCAAGCACACAAGCATTTGTATTCGAATCGTCACCACCGATAATAACAAGAGCTTTTATATCTAGTTTCTTCAATATCTCAAGACCTTTGTCAAATTGCTCTTTGCTTTCGAGCTTTGTACGACCAGAACCGATAATATCAAAACCTCCTGTATTACGATATTCATCGATAATATCGGCTGTAAGTTCTTTATAATCATGATCAACCAAACCGCCCGGGCCCATTAGGAATCCGAAAAGACGACTGCTGACATTCATATTTTTTATACCATCAAAAAGACCGGCGATAACATTATGACCACCGGGAGCTTGTCCTCCGGAAAGTATAACTCCTACATTGATAGCAGGTAGGCTTACTTTTTCTGAAGTTTCTACAAACTTGATAGTCGGCATCCCGTATGTATTAGGGAATAATTTTTTCACCTCTTCCTGATCTGCTACGGATTGAGTAGCTGCTCCTTCCTCAACTTTTACAGAGCCATACAATGCTTTTGGCATTTTAGGATTATAAGCAGCTCTTGCAATTTGTAACGCACTTTTTTTCATTTGTTTTTATTGATTATATATAGTTTAATATTCTCATTTTTAAGGCATGCAAATTTCGTCATTTTTTTTGATATATGAAAGAGATTAATTCTCATCAAGGAGGATTTTTGGTAACCCCATCTTATATTTTTACTTATTTTAAATTTTTGATATTTTTTGATGACTTTTTATTACTCTTTTTCACCTTAACAGTCATTCTATTCACATCCATATTATTCAAGAGCAACAATAATATCATTTTGAAATATAAACACAGACAAAACAAAGACAATTCAAATAAAAAAAGCCATAATTAACTATATTTAACTATAAATTTGTAACCTTTTGTCACAAAACACGTCTTATATATAAAGAAATAAAAGTATCTTTGTATAACTAAATAAATAAAGCCATGAACTTAAAAAAATTATTATTATTCGCAGTTCTATTTTTATCATTGAGCGTATATGCTAATGATCCAGAAACAGTTATGTTCAGCAATATAGAAACAACCGAAACAGGCTGTGTAAAGGAATTTTTGTTATGTGACAAAAACACTAATGCTCCTTTAACCAAAACGGTTTATAACTACGATGCTGCCGGACGTATGCAAGAAAAAGCAACTTACGAATGGGATGGAGCAAAAGGATGGATCGGTGTTCAAAAATATGAATATAGCTACGACAAGAACAATCAGCCAACAACCCCTACCCTTTATAAATGGGATAATAAATCTGGTGATTGGTCAAAAAAATAAAAGCCTCCGAATAGTCGGAAAATAAAAGCCTTGCATGTTATGCAAGGCTTTTATTTTTTTCAGTACCTTTCATTTACAATCTTAATACAAAAAGATAGCAGTATAAACCGCAAGAATTGTGAAAAATATATATCTTTAAGATCAAAACCGGCAATACTATGAATTTCAAATGATCATATACTATGCTCTCACTTTTGATATATCATCGTATTTCTGATCATTAATTAAAATTCTTTTAGGTTGAACGAGTGTGAATTATTTGAGAGAATAAAGCTTCGGGACAAATCGGCTTTTGATATCTTTTTCCGAAGATATTATACGCTATTGTGTAGATTTTCATTTGCCATGTGTCTTTCTCACGAAGACGCAGAAGAAAGTGTACAAGAAATGTTTGTAAACTTATGGGAGAAAGCCCCCCAAATTGAAATTGGAACTTCTATAAAAGCTTATCTATACGCTTCTACCCGAAATTATACACTGAATGCTATAAAGAAACAGCAAACAGAACAGCATTATTTAAACAAATATTCAGAGTACAAGAAAGGTTACGAACAAGAGGATGAAATATCTTCTCTAGAAATTGCAAAATTGATACAATCAGGAGTAGAAACGCTGCCAGAGAAGTGTAGAGAAATTTTCATCCTGTGCAAACAAGAAGGGTTAACCTATGAGGAAATAGCCACTTACCTGGATGTCTCAAAAAAAACGGTAGACAACCAGATGGGAATCGCTTTACGAAAACTCAGAGACTATCTACAGCCTAAACTGAAAAAAATATCGGCTATTTCACTTTTTACTCTCATTCTCTTGGGGGTAATGCTTTTCAGGATTGTCTAATAATATCAAGCTAAAGTATAAATAAAAATGGAAAATATCCCTTATGAACTGATTGCCCGTTATCTAGCAGGAGAATGTAATGATGACGAAAAACAACAGGTTCGGGAATGGATCGAAAAACATCCTGAAACGATGGATGAACTTTCGAGAATATGGCAGCAAATTCCATCCGACGAATTTAGACCCAATGTAGAGCATGCTTTACAGAAAGTGAGCCATCGTATCGGAGAAAAGAAGAAGATGCGTTCGAAACGGATATTGATGACTATTGGCAGTGTAGCCGTAGCGGCAGTGGCTGCAACTATGATATTGATAAGCGTTATAGGAGACAAAAGCAAAGAGACGTCTTTAAGCTCTGTCACAGGTTCACTCCTAGCTTTAGCTACAGATGAAAAAGAAACAATAGAATTCAATTTGCCGGATGGCAGTAAAGTGTGGCTCAACCAATCGTCCGTTATTCGTTATCCTCAAGAATTTGCAGAAAAGACGCGCGAAGTCTATTTAGAAGGTGAGGCTTTCTTCGATATATCACCCAATGCTGACAAACCATTTATCATACATGCCAACAATACACAAACCCGGGTAGTGGGAACTTCTTTTGGTGTTAGAGCTATAAAAAATGAAAGTCAGGTTGTTGTAACCGTATCAACGGGAATAATTAATTTCTCTACAGAGGGAAAAAGCACTCATATTGAGCTTAAACCGGGTGAACAAGGCGTATGTAATCTCAAACAAAAAATATTGGAAAAGAATATAAATCCTGATCCAAATATACTCGCATGGAAAACGAAAGTACTAGTATTTAAACAATCTCAACTGGCAGAAGTAGCCAGAGTGATAGAAGAAGTGTACCAGACTCCAATTACAGTAGATAAATCTATTGCCGAGCTACAAATTACCAGTACTTTTGATCAGCTAAGCTTGGAACAAATAATCCAGATTATCGAAATAACCCTGCAAGTAAAAGCCGAAGTAAACGAGAATGGATTCTTATTAACCAGCAAATAATTTGAATCTTTGTTCCGATGAGAAAAGAATCAGTCTTTAAGATAATAATACTTTCAGTCTTCCTTTGTGCCGGCTTTATATATGCCGCTGCACAAAGTTCGGTCTTGGAGAAGCGTATAAACATAAAGCTGAATTCTGTTTCAATGGAAAAATCGATCGAAAGAATTGCTAAAACAGCGGGTATACAGGTAGCATATTCAAGCGATTTGTTTTCGGGATGTTCCCCTGTATCGCTCAATGCACAAAACGAGATGTTACTATCTATTCTGAATGAAGTTCTGGCTCCATATAAAATTACCTATACCGTTCATGCCGGACAGTTGATCCTTTTTCCGAGAAAGACTTTAATACTCAAAGAGTACAATATTACAGGAACAATTTGTGATGAGAAGACAGGAGATCCAATATCTTATGCCATATTACAAATCAAAGGCAAACCAAAAGGTGTTGTAGCCGATCATAAAGGATTCTTTGAACTTATGCTGACTGATTTGGAATTGGCAGATAGCCTTATGGCGTCTTGTCTGGGATATGAACGGCGAACGTTTACCTCGGATAGCCTGTTATCGAAGTCTGAGATAACTATTTACCTAAAAGAGAAAGCCATAAATATGGACTCGATAACCGTTACAGCCGAAAGAACCTCTAGGAGAAATAAGACAAAGACCCTCGGCAATCGAGGTTGGTTCACTACCGGCTCAATATATCTGGACACCCATGGACAACAAATTGCGTTGTATATGGAGAATAAAAAACAATTGGAGGGCTATATACGAAAAGTCAGCTATCATCTCTCTAACAGCGGCAATGTAGAAGCTCCTTTTAGAGTGCGTATCTTTGAAGTTGACACTTTAACCCATGCACCGGGAAAAGATCTCCTTTCCGAAATATTGGTTATTCAACCACCACAAGGTACCGACGGATGGTTTGATGTAGACTTATCTGAATATGAAATAGCAGTTCCTCCTAATGGCTTCTTTGTAGGAATACAGGGAATATTCCCTAACGATTATAGCTACTATTCGAGCGATTCGGAATTTACCGACACTGCAAGACGCCGCTCCAAAACGAACGATGACTTCACTCCAAAATCAGTTCATTATGGACAACGTATAAACTATTCGGGAAAAGGAGGAAGCAAAACTTGGCATTATTCATTATCTCACCAATGGTTTCAAATGGAAAGAGACAATTACAGTGTAAAAATTTCTGCCGAAATCGGCATTTATCCCTAAAAGTAAAGCTATGAAATATATTTGTTTACTATCTCTTATTATCTTTTGTCTTTGCCATGGGCAAGCTATCGCCCAATGCAATAATACGCTAGTAGATAAAGCAGTATCTCAAAGCGGAGCTAACGCTGTATATTTACGAGACTTTAAGGTTCGGTTGGATGAAACAAGGCAAACGAAAACTATACCTTCGGTCAAATATCCTGTTTTGTTGAGCAGAGACATGAAATACAGGTTCAATGTATGTAATGCCGAAGAGTTTGAGGGCAAAGTAATGCTGCAGCTATATCTGAAAGATAAATTGATAGGCAGCACATTTGACACGCAAAGTTCAACAGACCTTCAACGATTTGATTTTGAATGCAACAAGTCCGAAACCTATGAGATTGTAATGTCGTTCGATCAGGGTAAAGCCGGATGTGCCGTTGGAGTACTTTCTATGATTACCGAAGATGAAGTAGACCCCAACCCAAAAGAATTAGATATACTATATGCACTCGCCGATAACCCTATCTCTATTTATGATGATGAAGATCAATTCGCACAGATAGAGGTATCTGTAGACAATGGCTATCTGGTAAAAGTTGATAAGACAAGCTACGTTGTTCATCCGCAAAAAACGGGAATGGCTGTACTAACGATAAGTAAGCTAAACCGCAACGGAACGATAAAAGAATATAAACAAAGACGTTTTGCAGTACTGCCCTTAGACAAGCCCTATGCTACGATTCGTGAAGCAAAGAATGGTAATATAAGCAAGGAGGTTTTAATTAAGTCGGGACAAATAGACCTATGGTTCCCCACAGATATAAAATGTAATTACCGAATTAACTCATTTACTGTATCTGACACAAATGACCTGAATAGTGGGATAAAATCGAACTCAGGGAAGTTCTCCAAAGAGCAAAAAAAATGGATTAGCGACTTACCTACAGGAACCCGATTGTATATTAAAAACATAAAAGTAAGAACAACAGACTATATCGTAATGGATATTGATCCAATAGAAATTGAGATTGACTAACTTTTGCTAAAAGGCTATACTTTTTGAATAAAAAAAAAATGATCTTTTAAAAACTTTTTCACCCGTTCTATGTTTAAATAATAAAATATAACAGATGAGTGTGTCGGTAAGAAAATGAGAGAAACCATTGAAGATTGTACGATCCTGAATTATTTAGTACAATGCCCATAAGACTATCAAGGTCTTGGTACAGTTTAAGGAATCGAATAGAGTATTGGAAGAAAATAGAGATCATAAACATGGTCTCTTTTCGCTTATATAGAACAAATAAATCAAGAAGACTACAATCTCTCTACTCAATAATCTATATTTACATACAAAATAACTTAAACAAGATTACCTAACCGCAAAACATAATAGAATGGCTCTTGACTTTATTCTTATTACAATCGGAACAGTCCTTGTCATCATCGGGATTATCGGCTGTATATTACCCGCCTTGCCGGGAGTTCCGCTAAATTACATAGCCATTATTCTATTACAATATACGTCCAAAATAAATTTCTCCACAGAATTTCTTGTTGCTTGGGGTATAATTATTATAATCGTTCAACTATTAGATTATTACATCCCTATCTGGGGCACTAAAAAACTGGGAGGGGGTTCGTATGGTGTATGGGGAAGTGCTATAGGGATGGTGTTAGGTCTTTTCATCTTCCCTCCTTGGGGATTTATTATACTGCCTTTTGTCTGCGCTGTAATAGGGGAAATATTGGATAACAAAGAGTTTAGAGTCGCACTAAAAGCGGGCTTTGGTGCTTTTGTCGGTTTCTTAGCTGGAATCATAATGAAACTAGCTGTTGCAATTATCCTGTCTTTCTTCTTCTTTAGAGAAGTTGTCAGGTATTTTATCAACAACTAGATATACAATTCAGGTTATAGCTATACTGTCCAACAACTGACACGTTTATCATCCATAATTATTCACGAACCAAATAAACAGAGCCAGCAAAATAAGGCCCGCCGTAATAGCCAAAGCTATTTTAGCAGCACTATATGGCCTATCGCCTGTTACACGTCCCGTACGTGCATTCACAAAGAAATGATATAGCTTGTTGTTATATGTATAAGATGACATATACACAGGCAACAAGATCAACTTGAATTTCACATCGCTAAAAGATGTCTTTTTAGAATGTACACGTTGTTTATCACCTCCGATATCCTGATAGATGGCATAGTCAATATCCGACTCCATCTTACTTTTTGCAGCCGCATAGCCGGTTTGCATATTTATATTATACTTTTCTGTAATAAAGCCACTAAGAAAGCGGTTATCCGCCTCTACCATGTTCATCATATCCCAATTGCTGATCTCGGTCATCACTTGTGTTGTGATAATCTTGGATGCTGGAACCATAACATCGTCGAAAAACAAGGAGATATGCCCCCTTACATCACTCCAACGTGTGCGTGTCTCGGTACGACGATTTTTACCGGCTCCTACCGTGGTGGTATAATCATCGCCTCGTTCGCCGGTATAATCCGTCTCGGTCTGAGCATCATAAGTCCAACAAGGGATATAAACACCCTGTTGCCTACGATCGTACAAAGCCCTTGACTTTAATTTATTTGGAGCAAACCATCGTCTGGATATCCAAACAGACATATAGCTCCCGATCTCATTATCAGAAATCTTGAATGGCAACAAGTACGATGGCTGAACAAGGCGTTCCTCGTAGGCATCGGACTCAATAAGCGGTGTTGCACAATAAGGACACTCTACAGACTTCATGCTTTCGTCGAAAGTAGATTCTGCACCGCAAGTACGGCAACTGATTACTTTCGTAGCCTTAGTATTTAATGCCTCCGCTTGTTCTGCATAAGCATCAAAATCAAGCTCATGAACATCATCTACTTTCTTACTATTGATGGGAGTATCCATCCCACAGTAATCGCAATGAAGAAAATCTGTTCCGGGTTTGTACTTAAGAGCAGCGCCACATTGCGGACATTGATATGTGTCGCTGCCATTCAATGTAATTTGAACGTTATCCGACATATTCTAGTCTTTTTTTGGCAGAGGAGGAGGTGTCATTGTCCAAAGATCTTGCAAGTCCGGCTGATTTCCTGCCGGAGCCCAATCTGCCAATCCGCTTTTCCAAACCAAAGTATCACGGGTCAGTGTATTGCTCTTTGACAGTTCTACTAATGCAGCTTTATCAAAAGGACCTGCCTGCTGTCCGTTCACAGCCACATAGTAAGATGCTACGCTCGGAAGTGGTGGTGGCACAGCTTGTCCCGAAGCGCTCTGGTTAGCTTGATGTGTCTGATTAGCCATCGACTGTACCATCTGATTAGCCATCGCCATACCTGCACCAAGCCCAACTCCCATACCGGCTGTACCCGAAGGGTTTTCGGCAGCCGCTTCCATAGCCTTTGCAGCCTTCATTTTGGTCAGTTTATCCAAATCTATTTTATCAAGACGGCTAAGTTCGAATATCTCTTTCTTCACCTCATCAGGCATAGAGATATTCTCTATCAGGAATTTGGTTACATCCATACCGTATGCACCAAAATCATCCTTCATATAGCCGAATATAACTTCCGAAAGTTCATTCAAGTTAGCGGCATACGATTCTATCGGCAAATTTGACTCTGCTGCTGCATCCGAAAAGCGGGTAACAATGATACTCTTCAGCTGTTCTTTGATATTATCGGTAGTGAAGGTCTGATTCGTCCCAACAATCTCCCTGATAAACACAGGGGCATCGGTGATCTTGAATGAGTACATCCCAAATGCCCTTATTTCAACCATTCCAAAACGGTTATCGTTTAATATTATGGCATTCTTGGTTCCCCATTTCTGGTCTATAAAGTTCTTTGTACTCACAAAATAGACTTCTGCCTTGAACGGACTATTAAATCCATACTTCCATCCTTTCAGCGTGGTGAGTATCGGCAGATTTTGAGTGTTAAGCGTATAAGTGCCGGGAGTAAAAGTATCAGCGATTTCGCCCTCATTTACAAATACGGCTATCTGCCCTTCGCGAACAATCAGTTTCGCATTGTTTTTTATTTCGTTGTTGTACCTCTCAAAACGATAAACAATAGTATCTTGCGTATTATCTAAAAATTCGATAATATCTATTAATTCATTTCTTAGCTTATCAAAAAGTCCCATACCTGATATTTTTTGAGTTAATATTCTTTATTCAAAAATATATTATTTTTATCATTAAAAAGCAGTTTTACAGCTTTTTATTTTTTTCTTCAAGTTCGTATTACGATCTCATATTCAGCAACCAAAGTAATTTTCTCAACACAAAAAGTAACAAAAGTAACAGGTATCAGCATATTATTTATTGTCACTTTTTCCCTCAGATGAAGTTACTCTTAAAGGTGACTGCTTCTATATTAGACAATTTTTATATATAAAAATCACAAGAAAAGGTTTCTTTAGGAGGGCATAAACGAAATATATATTGATACACTTTATAAATTCCCAGATTCCCAATTACTCCAATGGTTATTTGGTTTTTGTGTAGGCTTCCAAAGTGCAGAATCCCTGCTAACCAAAATTTTCGCTATTAATTGATATAATTCTTGCTTACTTGGAGGAATACTTTTGTTGTAGAAGCTTGAAAAATGGAATTCATCTATGACCATTATCTTAGGAATATCTTTGGGTATATATCGTCTGATTTCGATTTCTCTCGCCCTTAGCAAATCTGGGTTTATTTCATTAAGGTATCGAATCAATTGGGGAAAGCCAATCCATTCATCAGAAATGGAAAGTTTGTTTGGTTGTATTTCTAAAGCTTTATACAGGGAAGGATCATGTTCTATTTTTACCATCTCTCCTCTCACCTTTACACTATCAGATTCGGGACTAACAAGTTCAAACAATTCGTTCTTGCCTCTCACTTTACTAATACGTGCAAATTCGTCACTAGGAATAAGAATGACAGACTCCATATTAGATATTCGATTATCCTTATAAGAGGATTCTTTAATGTATTCGATACAGTTGCCCACGTAGTCCAACTCAACATCAGCATATCCGCCTCTATTCTGATAGGCACTCTTTTCGAAAACAACAGCCCATCTATTCGCATCTGCATACAAATGAATCCGACTTCCTACAGTATTAGAATATCCATGCTCTAAGTCAAGAAAAAATATATATGAATAGTCGCTCTTATCGGTAATATATCTACCTGTGACTCCATAAAATGTAGAATCAAGTTCTTCTAGTATTTCTTTTTCTGTATAAGACTTACTAGTAGTCATACATGCATATAATAGAAATAAGGACAAAGCATAAACTATAAGTAATTTAAAGTACGTCATATACCATTCTTATATTTTATCAACAAATTCACTCTACATTATTGTAACAAATATAATTTAAATTGCATAACTCTAGAAAGACTTGTAACCTTTTTTATATATGCTGTGTCCTATCATTATAAGGAATAAAAATATAACTAAAAAACACAGAAGATATGATTAATAAAAATACTATAATAAATTACTTTAAAAACATTGAAGGATTAAGGTATATACTATTTCTTAATCGAAGAGTTTTCATTCTGCTATTACTTTTAACCTCATTAAATCACATAAAAGCTCAATCGCAGGAAGTTACCACTGAGAATATCAGATTTGAGAGCGAGGGAATAACTCTGGCCGGCACGATGTACACACCTCAACATTCGGATGCTGCGGTAGTTTTAGTACATGGTTCGGGGAAGGAGCATAGAATGAATGAATTTGCATCGCTTTTGGCACAAAATGGAATTTCGGTATTAACCTACGATAAACGGGGAGTAGGCGAATCGGGTGGAACTTATATGGGTCCGGAGGTGGGCACGAATAATGTTGACTCCTGCAATCTTACACTATTAGCTAAAGACGCAAATGCTGCCATAAATACACTTCATGAGCGAGACAAGAATATACCAATTGGTTTAGTTGGCTTTAGTCAGGCAGGATGGATCATTCCTATTGCTGCAAGCAATAATTCATCTGTCGATTTCATGGTGCTGTTTAGTGGCCCTATAATTTCAACACTTGAGCAATTACGATTTCAGTTTTTCACAAATGGAAACCCTGATTTTTGGAATACCCATACCGAAGCTGAGGCTCGTGAAAGTTTGCATAATAATAGTAGCTTTGATGAGCACTATAAAATAGAATCTTACAAGTTTATAAACACAGACTCTTACAAAACCCTTAGTAGACTTTCAACTCCGGGACTTTGGCTTTTTGGGGAGAAGGATATCCAAATACCGGCAAGATTATCAATAGAGCGTCTAAATACGCTTAAGGTTGAAGGCAAACCTTACGAGTACTGCCTATTTTCAACATTAGGACATAATCTTACATTCTCGGACTCCGGCGAGCCTGTTCGCATCGCTATCCACTGGATTAAAAACAGAAAGTATTATATAAAAAATAAATGACAGACACTGTATCAAAACAAAAAAGGTTGTCCATATCAGACAACCTTTCTTCTCTATGTATTTTCAACAAATTCTACTTTTCCAATTCATTCAGATTTTCATCAAGAGCTTCTATTTTCTTAACAAGCAATTCCATTTCTTCTTTCAGCTTTTCAATCTTATTATTTACATCCTTCAACAGTCCGCTTGCCCCTTTAGACGAAATAGACAGGAAGTTCATATTGTTTTCATAAGTCTGAAGATCTGATTTCACTTTATTGTACTGATGCATCAAATGATCACGCTCTCTGTACAAAGCCCTCTTAGGGTTATCCTGTTTCGAAATGTCTTTTATATTCGATTTGAAAGATTCGAAACGGCGTTCTGTTTTATCCACTTTCAGACGATCATAATGAGCATCAACAGCCTGATGGAATTCTTTATAAATTTTATCCTTTTCTTTGAATGGAACAAAACCGATTTTATGCCATTCGTCTGCTAACTCACGCACCTTAGCGATAAGTTCGGATGGGTCCAAAGACTGATCAACATTTTTGATCTTTTCTATTATCTCTTTTTTAGCAGCCAAGTTATCCAATTCTTCGCTCTTCTGAGAAGACTCATTTTTCTTCTTTTGTTCGAAGAAATAATCACAAGCCGTTACAAATTCTTTCCATATAGCATCCGAGTATTTGCGAGGTACAGGGCCTATAGTCTTCCATTCCTTCTGTATAGCGATCAACTTATCTGTTGTAGACTTCCAGTCTGTACTGTCTTTTAAGGCTTTTGCTTGTTCTGTCAATGCACGTTTCTTCTCCAGATTTTCGTCCATTTCGCCTCTCACGCCTTTGAAGAATTCACTCTTCTTTTCGAAGAATGTATCACACAGCGAACGAAACTCTTCAAATATCTGATTATTTACTTTTTTAGGAACAAAACCGATTGTCTTCCATTTAGCTTGAAGCTCTATCACTTCCTTGCTCTTTTCATCCCATTCTTTGAAAGAAGTCAAAGTAGAATAATCTATGTTTTTCAAGGCATCACAAATTGCAGTCTTTTCAACCAGATTTTCTTCCTCCCTGCCTTTCAAAGACTCGAAATGAGTTTGATATTTTTTATTTATGGCTGTAGAAGCATTCTTAAATCGAGTCCAAATTTCTTCTCTCAGTTCCCTGGCAACAGGACCTATCTCGCGCCATTGCTGATGGAAATTCTGCAACTGATGAAAGGCCGAAACCGAATCTGTATCATCTATCAGCTTTTCTACCGACTCGCAAATCGCAGTTTTGAGTTCAAGATTTTTCTTGAAGTCATAATCACGAAATTCATTGTTGATCTTTATCAAATCATAAAACTTCTCTGTATATATTTGGTAAGATTTCCACAATTCTTTCTCTTTCGACTGAGGAACCAAAGTTATATCATTCCATCCCTGCTGCAAGTCTTTAAACTCTTTATACAGCTTATTGAAATCATCAGAACTTTCGGTCAAGTTTTTAATTGACTCTATTATCTGAAGTTTTTTATTATAATTTTCTTCTTTAAGACTTTCTTCGGCTGCTGCCTGGCTTGCACGCTTTTCTTTTAATTCGCTCAAGAAAGTTTTCAGTACATCCTCACTCGGATCGGGTGCAGGAACAAATGCTTCTGCATCGTTTCCGGCCTCAACAAATTCGGCCTTTTGCTCTTCTATAGCAGCAGAACGCAACTTATAAAAAGCTTGCTTAAGCGACTCTACTTCAGCTCTCGAAGGAATTTCAGTTTGTGCGGTCAAGTTTTTTAATTTTTCAATTATTTCATCTTTGGTCAAAGATACTTGCTTTGCCACCGAAGTCTCTGTAGATGTTTCCGATTGCTCTTTCGCTTCCTCTTCAACAGATTGGTTTGTAACTTCCTCTGGTAGATTATTTTCTGGCAATTCAGGATTTAGGTTCTCGTTCATATAGTTAGTTTTTAGGATGAAAGGCATAGCCTCTAGTAATTCATAAGGCAAATTAATGATTTTTTTTTGTTATTTCAACTATCAGAGCACACCTTTTTTAGTTTTTGATGCCAAAAGGTCATTTTTCATCTTTTTTCTTTCAAACGCTGCTTTCTTCTTTCTTCCGCTTCGCGCTCTTTTTGTTTGCGTTCCTGTTCTTTAACCTTCTCTTTTTCCTTTCGTTCTTTTTCGCGCTGACGCAGGCGTTCTTTCTGTTCACGTTCCTTTTGCTTACGGTCTGCCTCTTTCTGTTTGCGGGCATCTTCACGAGCCTTCACAGCAGCTTTGGCTGCATCTTCTTTTTGCTTTTCTTCCAGTCGTTTTTGTTCCTCAGCTTGTTTATTCGCTGCCTTAATCGAATCTTCAAGTGTTTTTTCTACATTCGCTATCGAGTCTGTTCGGGCTTTCTCTACTTTATTGATAGAATCTAAGCGTATTTTTTCTATTGCTTTTTGTTGTTTTTCTTGTTCTTTACGCAATTTCTCCTCTTCCTTGATCGCTTGCTTTTCCTCTTTTGTCAGTTTTTCTCTATTCTTGTATCGGTCAAACAAACTCTTAATACCATCAACAGGGTTGCTGACAACATTAGATATATCTTCTATAACCTCATTTACTTCTCCGGCTTTTTGCAATTGATCTTTCGACAACAGATCATCTCCTGTTATCTGCTTATCATTCACATTCGTTTCAGGTTGTTTTTGTATAGGCTTTTCAGGAACAACAGGTGTCTGTAATATAATTACAGGCTGTTTTACCGATTTATCAAGCTCTTCCGCCTTACTCTCCTCTTTAGCCTCAACATCTTCTGCAATTTCTACAGGCTGGGTAGATTCTACATACTTCTCACCACTCCATGAAGCTATCAACTGAGGGAATTGTTCTGCATAATGCTCTCTAAAGTATGTCATGTACTGTCCTAAGCCAAGACGAGGAAGTACGTTGATATAATTATCCGTTGATATCGGCACTACAAGAATTGCCGTATCGAGATGCTGTATGAGCCCTTCTTTGCTGTATGCTTTCGAGAGATATGACCTTATTGCTGCAAAAGAATTAAATCCTTTCATCTGCAACACCTCATACGGCGGATCTGTATCAAAGCTCAGGTCGAATGTCTGAATAACATAATTGGTAAAGTTATAATCAGCCACCTGATACAGCAATTCGTTTCGGTCTATCGTCTTTGGTTTAAACATCAGCATCAACACATAAGGCACATCCAACGTGTCGGAGTATTGCAACGTTTTCCCTTTAGAAGCTAACAGAGAATCAGCACCCTGATAAGCCTTACTCCAGTCGAATCCGGTGACAGGAGAACCATCGGACAGTAATATTTTCCCACTTTTCAGACGTTCGAGGATTTCGCCGGCCAAAGGAGTAATGCCAGACTTCGGATACTTTTTCACCAAATCCGTCAAGCTCGCTTCCAAACTGCCCGCATCACGTTCTTGGGCATAAGTCAATGCATTCAGCAAAGTAAAATTAGGCATCAGGTCGGTAAACGGATATTTGGTATTCATTGCCGCATAGTTGCGCCTTACTGTTTCCACATCTGCGTGTTGGTATGCTTTATAAGCTTCGTTGTAGAGCGAATCCTGCAAGCTAGCCATGTTTCGGAAATTCCATTCATAGTCGGGTTGGGAAACTGGCCCGGCGTACTTACCCGATGCAAACTCATTCATCAGTTTAGATCGGTATGTAGCCATCATATTATTATCTCCCAAACGCATATAAATAAGGAACAGTTGATAGTAAATCTCTTCCAGATTAGGAGTATTAGGGAAACGATGAATATTTGTATTAAAGGCATCAATTGCCAAATCCATATCTCCCAGCTTATCCTTATATATCAGCCCCATCTTATACAGAGCATCCTCGATAAGAATATTCGATTCTGTAATAGCTTCTGGAGTCAGAGGTAGTTGTTGCAGATAATATTCGACAGAATATTCATCATCAACGGCACTTTTGGGCCTGTTCAGTTCTTCATTCTGAGCTTGAAGCTCCTTTATCCGATGCGCTTCTGTATCCAGTGAATCGGGTTCTTGCGCTGTATCTACCTCATAAAAGATTCCTGTAGACCGCTTATTACGCCTGCGCCAGTCATCTTCCAGCTTACGATTTCCCCATTGTTGTTGAAATGCTATTTTACCCTGATTTACTGCTTGCTCGTTGTAAAAATAGAATGCAGCTGCGCCTTGCTGTGTAATAGCAGGAGGTGCTATAGTAGCCTTATTCGATTGATCAAACAGTTGCTCATTTATATCATCCCACGATGATATACGCTCCTGCCGTTCTTCGATCTGCCTTTGGTTCTCCTCTTCTTTTTGTCTCTTTTCTTCTTCTTTTTTCAGCTCTACGATCTTATCATTAATAATGCGAAGACGCTCCTCTTCGGGAAGTTGAGCTATATATTGCAAGCTATCTTGCTCTTCTACCACTTTAACATGTACAACCAACTCATCTAACACACTCGATCTTAAAGCTACTTTTGGGTAATCGAGATGAGATCTATTCAATTGGGGCAAAGCTTCCGAGTAGCATGGTTGAGCCAAGACAAATTTCCGCTTAAGGAAATAGAGGTCTCCGAGTTTTATCTGGGCCATTGCCTTATCGTATCCGTTACGAACACTCTCTTTTACTCCTTTTTTATAGTTTTCAAGAGCCTTCAAGGTATCTGTTTTCTCTAGATATATATCTCCCAAAGTAGTATATATCTGATCGAGATATTCTTTGTTTCGCGTCTTCTTAGACATGCCCGACAGCATGGATAGAGCCTTTGTTTTTGCCGGAGAGTCATCCAGCTCTATTTGTCTGAGTTGTGCATTGAATGTATACTTATAAGGTGTACTCATACCTTTAACAGACGCGAACGCCTTATCTGCTTTGGCTTTGTCTCCCAGCTGAGCATAAAGCTGCCCCAAAAGATATTTCATGCGAGTCTTCTGATGCTTGTTCTTTTCGCTCTTTATGGCTACCTCCAATTGAGGTATGGCAGCATCATACTCATTATTATAAACCAGATAGTTGGCTTTCACCAATGCATAAAAACCTTTATGCTTTTCGGGGGCTCCTCCTGCTATTTCTATCTTATGCAGGATATCGCCGGCTTCGTATAGCCATCCCATTTCGGTATATGCACGGGCTATCCACAACTGACATTCAGTTACAATCTCGGGATTGGTACTGTATATTTTGGTTATATACAGGAACGTGCTGACAGCTTGCAAATAGTTCCCGTCCTGAAATTCAGCTTTTGCCAGCAACAGCCATACCTGATCCATGAAGGGAGTATATTCTTTTTGACGAATCCACGCCTGATATTCGGCATCGTTTCGCCTATCGGGATCACGCTTGGGTTTTGCGGTTATCGAATGTAGCTTGATTGCTTTAGTTGTTTTGTCTATCGTGGTTGTAAAATTCCCCGTTGATGCGTTAAGAGAGTCTGTACTTTTGGGAAAAATGTAGACCAATTGAGAAAGATTGTCTTCCCTCCCCTTCTCTTTTGCTTCGAGGGCTTCTTTGTAAGCTATATCAGCATTGTAGTGTATATTATAGCGTGTATTCACCGAATGGTAAAAACGTGTCAAGGCGGTGTTCTTCTTATTAGAACATGACGATGTGATAAGGAGGATAAACAATACACCAAATCCTATGTATAGTGTACGTACTAGATTATTTTGTGACACGTATAAACCAACAGCTGATTAATCATAATATAAAACACAAAAATAAGCATTTTATTGTTTTATATCCTATCATCACTTTTGAGCAAGTCTTCAATCGTCAAAATCTAGATTTAATCTTTTTCATTATACCCAAAAGTATATATACTATCTATATACGAATACAGAGATAGTCAAGCCCAAAAGAATGGTTACCAAGAGCTAAAAAATAAGCTTTCAGCTATACAAACTTAACGTGTACATATATAAACAAGTACCAGCACAACGAAAAGTGCAGCAGATACAATTAACATTGCTTTTCTCATATTCATTTATGGTATTAGGATTTCTACGAAGATATGAGATTTTAGATAAATAGAAACAAAAAGAGCCAAAATTTAACTTTAGGCTCTTTCTGAATTAGAATAAAGAGTATATCCTTATTTTATCTTTTCCATTATTTCGTTCAAAGCCTTTGTCAAGCCTTCGGTATTTTTACCACCAGCTGTAGCAAAGTGAGGTTGCCCTCCACCTCCGCCTTGTATATGCTTAGCGGCATCACGTACCAGTTGGGATGCATTCAATCCATGATCTTTTACAAGGTCGTCGCTTAGCATCACAGTAAGTAATGGTTTGCCTTCGTATTCGGTAGCTCCAACGAAAGCTGTATTTTCGGCGAATTGTCCTTTTATCTGGAAAGCTATATCTTTCACAACTTCAGCCGGGAATGGTCCATTCAATACATAGAAGTCAATGCCATTTATAACCTGCTTCTTCTTGATCAGAGCATCTTTAATCTGAACTGTCTTTTCCTTTACATACTCTTCAACGGTCTTCTTCATTTCAGCATTTTCCTCAAAGAATTTACGAAGAGCCTGAGTCAGGTTTGGAGTATTGTTAAACAGGGATTTCACCTCTGTCAATATATCTTGTTGAGCATAAAAATAATCTTCGCAAGCCTCAGCCGTAATAGCTTCTATACGGCGAATACCCGCAGCAATCGAACTCTCGTTGATAATACGGAACGAACCGATACGTCCTGTAGAAGAGATATGAGTTCCCCCACAAAGTTCTACTGAATCGCCAAAGCGGATTACACGAACATCTTCACCATACTTTTCGCCAAAGAGAGCCATCGCGCCCATTTCTTTCGCTTCGGCAATAGGTACATGACGCATTTCCTCACGGATGATGTTCTCTCTGATCTTAGATGTCACATAACGTTCTACTTCACGAATCTCCTTGTCTGTCAACTTTTGGAAATGAGAGAAGTCGAAACGAAGAACAGACGGAGAAACATACGACCCCTTTTGTTCTACATGACTACCCAGTATTTCACGCAAACCTTCATGCAACAAGTGTGTGGCTGTATGGTTACATTCTGTTGCTGTACGGTTCTTTAGATTGATACGAGCTGTAAATGTAGCAGTTAGATCTTGAGGCAGCTTATTCGACAAATGTACTGCCAGATTATTTTCACGCTTAGTATCCGATATTTCGATTGTTTCGTCATCGGTTACCAGCCAACCACTATCACCTACCTGTCCTCCCATTTCGGCATAGAATGGAGTGCGACTCAATACAATCTGATAGAACTCGCTATTCTTTTGTTTTACCTTGCGGTAACGCAATATTTCGGTTTCACATTCAGTGAAGTCATAGCCTACAAACTCTGGATCACCGTCTTTCAATGTCACCCAGTCTTCTGTTTCTACTGCTGCGGCATTGCGGGCACGGTCTTTTTGTTTTTGCATCTCTGCCTTGAAGCAGGCTTCATCTACAGACATACCATTCTCTTTCAGAATCAGTTCTGTAAGGTCGAGAGGAAATCCGTATGTATCATATAAGGTAAAGGCTTCAATACCGCTTAGTACTTTCATTCCTTTTGCTTTTGTATCAGCTATTTGCTTGTCGAGTAGCTTTATACCCGTCTCCAGTGTACGCAAGAAAGATTCTTCTTCTTCCTTCATAACTTTTTCAATCAGCGTCTGCTGTTGGATAAGTTCAGGATAGGCATCTCCCATTGTTTCGATCAATGCAGGAAGCAGCTTATACATAAACGACTTGTGCTGATCAAGGAACGTATATCCGTAACGAACGGCACGACGAAGAATACGGCGAATCACATAACCCGCTTTGGCATTCGATGGCAACTGCCCGTCTGTTATCGAAAAAGCGATAGTACGCACGTGGTCGGCAATCACACGCATCGCAATGTCTTTTTTCGCATCCTCTCCGTATGTAGTGTTAGCCAACGCGCCAAGAGCCTTTATTATAGTCTGGAATACATCTGTATCATAGTTCGATGTCTTGCCTTGAACAGCCATACACAAACGTTCGAATCCCATACCTGTATCAATCACTTTAGCTGGAAGCGGATCAAGCGACTTGTCGGCCTTACGGTTGTATTGCATAAACACGAGGTTCCAGATTTCTACAACCTGAGGGTCACTCTGATTCACCAAAGTCAGCCCGTCAACTTTCGCACGTTCTTCATCAGAACGCAAATCTATATGTATTTCGGAGCAGGGGCCACAAGGACCTGTGTCGCCCATTTCCCAAAAGTTATCTTTCTTGTTGCCATTGATAATCCGATCTGCCGGCAAATACTTTTCCCAATAGGCTGCTGCTTCATCATCACGAGACAAGCCTTCGGAAGGGCTGCCTTCGAAAACAGTAACATAGAGACGGTTTTTATCTAATGCCAAAACTTCTGTCAGATATTCCCACGCCCATTCGATCGCCTCTTTTTTAAAATAGTCTCCAAAAGACCAGTTTCCAAGCATTTCGAACATCGTGTGATGGTAAGTATCGTGCCCTACCTCTTCCAAATCGTTATGCTTCCCACTCACACGAAGGCATTTTTGAGAATCGGCTACACGTGCATACTTGATTGGCGCATTACCCAGAATAACATCTTTAAACTGGTTCATACCCGCATTAGTAAACATCAGTGTAGGGTCACCCTTGATCACCATCGGTGCCGATGGTACAATTTTGTGCTCTTTAGATGCAAAGAAGGATTTAAACGATTCACGAATTTCTTTAGAAGTCATCATATTTTTTAAATTAGTAAATTAGCTAATTAGCAGACATAGGATATGCTTGTCCTGTTTGCTAATTTTCACATTTTCATGTTGCCACATTAATTTCTGTTTCTTTATTATAATCAATTTGCAAAAATAGCGCAAAAACTTTACTTTTGTCGAACTCGCGAAAATAAAAATGACAGGAACCATAAAATGAAGCGAAAAGTATATTATAGATACAATCCGCAAACACTTACATATGACAGAGTTTATCCTAGCCGCAAAGATAGGATTTTTGTGGTTTTCCGTCACCTGATATCGGGTATTGTAGTTGGCATAGTGGGTCTGGTAGCAGTAACCTATTTCTTCGATACGCCTTGGGATAGAGCCCAGAAGAAAGAGGATGAGTTGATCCGTGCACAATACGAAGTCTTGTCCAAAAGGATGGATGAAGTTATAAACGTGATCGGAGACATACAGCAACGAGACGATAATCTCTACAGAGCAATATTCCATGCCGACCCTATCCCCTCCTCCATTCGTAGTTCGGGAGTCGGAGGTATCGGAAGGTACGATTACCTGATGGAACTGAAAAGCCCGGATCTGATTATACAAACTACAAAGAAGATGGACTTCATCGAAAAGCAAATCTATATACAGTCTAACTCGTTTGATGAAGTGCTCAGCCTTGCCAAAAGCCAAAAAGATCGTCTGAAACATATACCAAGTATACAACCTGTACCCGACAGATACCTGAAACAAGTAGCCTCGGGATACGGAACACGCATCGACCCTATTTATGGTACAGCCCGCTTTCATGCAGGAATGGACTTTGCCGCAAACATAGGAACACCTGTGTATGCTACCGGCGATGGTACAATAATAGAGGTAGGCTGGAAGCAGGGATATGGAAAATGTATTATGATCAGTCATGGCTATGGCTATGAAACGTTATATGCTCACCTCAACGAATACAAAGTACGTCCGGGACAAAAGGTTACCCGTGGCGAACTGATCGGAGAAGTGGGTAACACCGGTAAATCGACAGGTCCACACTTACACTACGAGGTACATGTAAAAGGTCAACCGGATAACCCGGCCAAGTACTACTTCATGGATCTTTCTCCTGCAGAGTATGATAAGATGTTGCAAATTGCCGCTAACCACGGACAGGTAATGGATTGATGATGCTATGAAAATCGATTTCGAAAATAGTAACCGCCTGTACTACTCGCTGAGAGAAGTAGCTTCGCACTTTAAAGTGAACGAATCGCTGCTCCGTTTTTGGGAAGGTGAGTTTGACATCATCAGACCAAGAAAAACGGAAGGTGGTACACGCCAGTATACAAAAGCCGATATCGAGAACATTGCCATCGTTTATCATTTAGTAAGAGAAAAAGGACTTACCCTCGAAGGTGCACGTCAGACCCTAAGACAGAAGAAAGACGAAGAAGCCCGCAAAATTCAGGTTATCCAAAAACTGGAACAGATAAGAAAAGAGTTGATGGATATGGAACGGGAGTTTGACGACTCTATCGATTGAGGTAATCTATACTTTTACGCTGCTTTGTCTTATTCCTCCAACTATTTCTATAAAAAGTAACAAAAGTAACACATATCCTCCTTTTTCAGTTGTCACCTTCTGTAACGGTATCCGGGAGGCAACGGGCCGGTGTTGAGATTGGGAATGGTAACATGTTTTGATTTTTTCTTTGGCTGAGGCTCTACCTCCGTATCAACTTCCTTTACTGCTAAGGGTTTATCTGACGGTTTCATGGGCTGATCGTCTACAACCGCTTCCTCCTTTTTCTTTTGTTCTACCGAATGATTATTTCTAAGGTTTTCACGCAAGAGGTTTAGACTCTCTGCTGTGGCAGGATCACGCACCACGATTGTTAAAGCAGGTTCATGCTTATGATCAGCCTCTTTCTCTTCCTTGGCTTCATTCTGCGACAATACCAGTTTTATGGCATGGGTATCCGGAGCATATTCCTTTTGCCTGACAGTGCGGGATTTCAACACTAACTTTTCAGGATTGCTCTTATCGGGTACATAAATAGTCCGAGTTTCGGTGAGGGTATAGCCTTCCAGCTTCTTCTTCAACGAATTACGTGCCACCATCAAAAGTTTGTCATCACGACATTCCATCGCTCTTTCAACGGCCTCGTTGAACTCAGGTTTTGTTTTCCGCCATTCATAGAATGTTTTTCGATTTATATCCAATGCTTTACATATTTCCGAAATACTATATGTATCCTCTTCGATAAAAGAAATTATCCTTTCTACCAATCGCTCTGTGTACTTTGCCATATCTATTATAAATTAAGTGCCAGGAATAAATTTATTGTCGCCTTTTTCATCATTATAAGGCATTGATGGGTCGAGACGCTTCGTTCCTCAGCATGACAAAAAGAATATAAGACAGTAATTATTATTGACTACTATAATAGATAAAATTGAAAGAAAATGATGAAGATATAGCTCAAAGGGAAGAGGGGGCTTGTTGTTCTATGCGTGAGATTCTTCACTGTGCTTAAAATGACAAGAGAGATTTTTCGATTTTTTTTATAGTTTTTTGTCATCCTGAGTGAAACGAAGGATCTCGTATGAAGATAGACGAGATGTTTCACTTCGTTCAACATGACAGAAGTTATATAAATCAAAACCGTTCCTTATCATTCAGAATGAAGTGAAGAATCTCACACAGCAATTATAAAACACTTTATTTCAGCCTTAGTGACAAGATCCCAGTATACCCTTCCCTATAAAACAATAAGTGCAAGGACAATGCCTTGCACTAAGTTATTATTGTATTGTTAAAGAATACATTTTACGGACGTAGTTCCAAGATGAAGCGGCAGCCTTTGGTGTAGCTATTATCGAGAGAAAGAGTTCCGTTTAATTTGATCGCAATAAGCGAACATATCGGTAATCCCAATCCATCGCCTAAAGACAGGTCTTTGACACCGGTGAAAGGCTTGAACAGGTTTTCTTGCATTTCTTCAGGAATACCGGGACCGCTATCTGTAATTACAATCTGATAAACACGGGCCCCCCTTCGTTTAAAATCAAGAATTATATACCCACTCTGAGTATGCATAGCCGCATTCTTCAACAAGTGCTGCAATATGCGGTCGAGTTGTTGTTCATTGGTATTGAGTTTCGACTTAGGAGCGTTCACCGAAATTAAAACTTCGGGACGTACAAGCCCCCTGATAGCATCAGCATTCCTTTCGCAAAGAATGTCCATATCGACTTCTTCGGTCTCATAAGGTTCGGTAAGGGTATTTTCTAATTCTGAAAGCTCTTGGATATTATCGCAAAATTTCTGTAAGGCCTCTACATACTTCTTGATCTCGGCAGCCTCCTCAGTAGCCTTGTCTGCGATTTCGTCAGCCAAGGTAGATATCGCATCTAAGGTCGGAGCCATTTGCCCTGAAATATTTTGTATAAACTCCGATTTCAATATGTTATGTTCATTCGCAGTCTGAACACTTTTCTTAAGCATGCGATTGCGAACAATAAAGCGCAGCAGAGTAACTCCCAGAAAAATTAAGACACCCGCTAATATAGCAGAAAGAATGCAGAGCCCCGCAATGATATACATTCTGGATGATAAGGCTTCATCTTTTTCCTCTATGGTTTGCAAACTATCGCTATATTTTTTCTCCTGAATTTCGAGCTCATCCCTCATTTCGAGCTTTTTTACCGAATCTGTCCACGATATATAACGTTCGTATGCCAGACTAGCCATCAGAGTATTATTTTTTGCTTTCGCATTCTCAATCAAGTTACGATATACTTCAGTAGCTTTTGCGTATTCCTTATTCTCTTTATATTGATTAATAAGTTTTTGAATAGAAGCATCTCCCTGTTTGTTGAGTCCGAATGCATAATAATATTCAGCTTCGGAGTATAACATCACCTTCTTCAGAGAATCGTTATTTGCCTGTCGCGTAATTTCTTCAAGTTTATTTAACTCTATCTGAGCACGATCCGATGTTTTCCTTTTAGTATATACCTGTAAACGCTCGTTAGCCAAAGCAAAACGCAAGTCGTAAAGCGTTTTACCTATCTTTTTTTCGTAGGTTGAAATCAGCCATTCTACCTCGAGAAATATTTTGAGGCTTTCTTCGGTATAATCGCGAGAGTAAAGCGCTCCCGTCTGAAGACCGCATTCGATAGCCTGAGGATAATTAGCCTGCATCATAAAAGCCTTATATGCCTGCCTGAATGAATAACGTGCATGGAGATAGTCTTTCTGTTTTAAACTGCTTTCTGCTTGATTTTTCAGTTCTTCTGCTTTAGCTTGTGTAGTTTGTGCATCTATATTGCCAATAATCCCCAAGCAGAGGGTAACAACAAGCAATACTTGTAAAGTTTTCATTCCAATAAGTTTAATCATGTCTGAATTTTGTAATTTTATAAAGTCATGGTGAGGTTACTTTTAACCTCTTGTGTTAAGCTTAATTCTTATTTTTCACGGTTATTCAGTCGGTTATAAGAGACTGAATATAATAATTATCTAACAAAAACGGATGTTAAGGGAATCCGCAGATAGATATAATATGCTAAGAAGAAGCACTTCAAAGCCCATAAGCTCAACTTTGAAGTGCTTTATATTAATTTATCAGGCAATTTTTATATGCCCAGATCTTTACATACTTGTTCTATTTTCTTTTCAGTAGCAGCATTTACTGCATCATAATCTTCACGTGATTTCAGCTTGTCCTGAACTTCAATATAGAATTTTATCTTCGGTTCTGTTCCCGAAGGACGGATTGACACCTTTGTTTTATCCTGTGTAAAGTATTGAAGTACATTCGAAGTAGTAGGCATCTCCAGAGTATATTCTTCATTGATACTAAAATCTTGTGCCTTCAATGTCACAAAGTCTTTGATCAATATCACTTTCGAGCCGGCTATTTCTTTGATCGGATTTTCTCTGAAATTCTTCATCATCGCTTCTATTTCTTCAGCACCGCTCCTACCTTCTTTTGTTACCGAAATACCTTTCTCTTTAGAGAAGCCATATTCCACATAGATATCCTGAAGCATTTCATACAATGTTTTTCCATTGTCTTTAGCCCATGCGGCGATTTCACCAAACAAGATAGCGGCAGAAACAGAGTCTTTATCACGCACAAAGTCTTCGGCCAAGAATCCGTAACTTTCTTCACCACCTCCTATATAATTACGCTTGCCTTCCAGTTCGCGCATTACAGCAGCGATCCATTTAAAGCCGGTGTAGCATTCAAACATTTCCACGCCATTCTTCTCAGATACAACCTGAGTCAATGCACTGGTAACGATTGTACGCACTGTATAATCTTTCTTTGAGAGCAATCCCAATTCTTTACGGCGTGTGATTATATAATAGATAAGGATAAGCATTGTTTGGTTTCCGTTGAGCAAGATAAATTCTCCTTTATCGTTGCGAACTCCCGCACCAAAGCGGTCAGCATCGGGGTCGGTAGCAAATACCAACTCGGCATTTGTTTCTTCTGCCTTTTTCACGGCCAATGCCATAGCGGCAGGATCTTCAGGGTTTGGAGAAATCACTGTAGGGAAATCACCACTCAATACATCCTGTTCGGGTACGTTTATAATATTGGTAAACCCGCATTCTTTTAGTGCTTTAGGGATAATGGTAAATCCTGTACCATGCAGAGGGGTATAAACAATACCGATATTTGCATGACGCTTGATAGAATCGGGAGAAAGCAGCAATGTTTTCAAATCCTGTATATAGGCATTGTCCATATCCTTGCCGAGTATTTCGATCAGCTTTTTATCTCCTCCTTTAAATTTGATCTGGTCAACTTTCACTCTGTTAACCTCTGCGATAATGCTCTTATCATGCGGAGGGATAACCTGCGCGCCGTCTTCCCAATATACCTTATAGCCGTTATATACTTTCGGGTTGTGAGATGCTGTAATCATTATACCACTCTGACAACCTAGCTTGCGGATAGCATACGAGATTTCGGGAGTAGGTCGTAAGTCTTCGAACAGATATGCCTTGATTCCGTTTGCCGCAAAAATATCTGCCGAAATTTCGGCATACAAACGGCTATTGTTACGACAATCGTGACCGATCACTACTTTTATTTCTTTTAATGAAGAAAACTCCTTCAATAGATAATTAGCCAGCCCTTGTGTTGCACCTCCGATTGTATATATATTCACGCGGTTGGTACCCACACCCATAATTCCGCGAAGTCCTCCTGTTCCAAATTCAAGATCTTTGTAAAAAGATTCTATAAGCTCAGTTTTATCTTCTTGATCCAACAATGCCTGAACTTCTTTTCGTGTATCGGCATCGTATTTTTCCGACAACCATGTTTTTGCTTTAGCTGTTACCTGTGCCAGCAATTCACTGTTTTCCATGCTTTCTTCTTTATTTTAGTTTTATATTGATCTAAACAAAAATGCGAATAACAAAAATAACAATTTTTTGCTTTGAGGGGGTAAGAAGATATAAGAAATATAGTCTTACTCCATGCTCAGACCAATCATTTGCTTTAATCTATTGATTCTTCATACAAAACTAAACAGGTGAATACTAAAAATATAATAAAGTATAATAAAACCTAATCACCCCGTATCGCATCCCATTTAAGAAAAGTTCTTTTTGGCGGTTCTCGAAGAAAGTATTACTTTTGCAGCGGTTTTAACGCCCCCTACTCATTTGGGCTAGTATTCACTAAAAATTAAAAATCATGGACGAAGACCCGTATCCGAGTTACAGAAACAAAACAAAAGTATTAACCTCTCTGTAAAGGGTCTTATTGTGATTTCCTTACAGAGATAAAGTAAGGAGATTACATCATGAGTGAAATAATAATCCGCCTCCAACAGCTTATTGAAGACAAAAGCTGGAAAATCGTAAAACAAGAACTTAACAACCTCGATTCTGTTCAGATAGCAGAAATCATTGCAGACATACCCAAGTCTGATCAGATCATTTTATTCCGCCTCTTGCCACAGGAATTGGCAACGGAGACTTTCAAACGCCTTTCTCACGACGAAAAAGAAGATATCATCGAAGGACTGGCTGTTAATATCAATAAAGTTACATCTCTTCTTAATGATCTTGATCCGGACGACCGTACGGCCTTCTTTGAAGAACTACCGGGCGAAGTAAGCCAGCGTCTGATGCAGATATTATCGGACGAAGAAAGAGAAATCACCACCAAGCTACTGGGATTCCCCAAAGATAGCATCGGACGTCTGATGACACCCGAATATGTTGCAGTAAGACCCTATTATACAGTAGAGCAAGCAATAAACCATATTCGAAAATTCGGACGCGACTCCGAAACACTAAATGTAATATACGTTGTAGATGACAACTGGAGACTTATCGCCGATATCCGTATCAAGGAAATAATTTTGGCTTCAGCCAATCAGACTATTGGCGAGCTTAGCGACAATCGGGTTATCTCGCTTAACGCATACGACGATCAGGAAATTGCCGTAAAAATATTCTCAGATCACGACCGTGTAGCTTTACCCGTAACGGACACCAACGGCACACTGCTGGGCATTGTTACCATCGACGACGTGATGGATGTGGCTGAAGAAGAAAGCACAGAAGACTTCCAAAAGTTTGGGGGTACAGAAGGGCTCGACCTGTCATATACCAAAACATCACTGACCGAAATGGTAAAAAAACGTGCAGGATGGCTAGTTGTCCTCTTTTTAGGAGAAATGCTCACAGCATCAGCGATGGGACACTTCGACGAGGAGATAGAGAAAGCCGTAGTGTTGGCCTTGTTTGTTCCACTAATCATTTCAAGCGGGGGTAACTCGGGTTCGCAGGCTGCCAGTCTTATTATCCGTGCATTGGCACTAGGCGAACTAAAGCTAAAAAACTGGTGGTATGTGATGAGAAAAGAAATTTTATCAGGTCTGCTTTTGGGCTCTATTCTTGGTGTAATAGGTTTTACTCGAATATTTATATGGCAAGAACTGGGTTTATACGACTATGGTGAATATTGGCTATGGGTTGCTTTGAGTGTGTCCGTTTCGCTCATATTCATTGTCTTGTGGGGAACGTTCTCCGGCTCGATGATCCCCCTCATGCTAAAGAAAATAGGATTAGACCCGGCTACCGCATCAGCTCCATTTGTAGCAACGCTGGTGGATGTTACCGGACTTATCATCTATTTCTCTATTGCAGCGATGTTCTTAAGCGGAAAACTGCTCTGATAAATTGATATTTTATTAATAAAGAACAAGCGGCGAGCTTAAGTGTATCTCTTGTGATACTGAGAGGAACAAAGTATCTCAAAAGAAAAAGATGAGTTTTTAGATTAAAGAAAATAAACGCAAAAGAGTAAGAATACTAGACTTTTTTGTGTAATAAATAAACCGAACAGATTGGAGAAAATGTTTGAAAAAAACATCAGCCCAAACAATCTGTTCGGCTTTTAGGGTAATATGTTTCTATTTCCTTATTAGGCTTCCTGTTGTTCCAGCCATTTTAAAATTGATCGGGTTGTTTCCTCCGGCTTTTCTTGCTGAATCCAATGACCACAATCTAAGCTAATAACATCCAAATTAGGAACTACACTTTTTAGGTTTTCAGACTTTGGGATCGTATCCTGTTCGCCATATATCATAAGAGCAGGCTGATGAATGATTGGCGTAATGTCTGCCATCAAGTGCCAGTTTCTATCCATGTTTCTATACCAATTTATACTCCCTGTAAACCCTGATGATTCGAATGCAGAAACGAATACCGAGAGTTCGTCCTCGCTCATTAAAGGCTCTCCAAGTGGCTTCTCTGCTCTTGCCAAATTGATCATTTGCATGCCTGGTGCGGGAGATGCGGGAGGCATGTTTTTGCGAAACATGTTACGAAGGAACCGGGCTGCATTTTCATTCATAATAGCATCTGCAACACCATATTGTCTATTGAAGTGAACAAAATAAAAGTCTGCTCCAAATACGGCTTCCATAAATTCAATCCATGGTTGTTCTCCACGCTCCTGGTAGGGCAAAGCCAAGTTTATTACTTTATTCACCCTATCAGGGTGCAATAGAGCTAAATTCCAAACAACATTGGCCCCCCAGTCGTGACCGACAAAAGTGGCATCCTTATATCCGTAATAATCGAGTAATGCGACAAGGTCTCCGGTCAAGTGTTCAATATCATAATCAGTTACTTCGGTCGGATGCGACGAGTTGCCATAGCCCCTCTGATTGGGAACGATGACATGGTAACCTGCTGCGGCAAGCGCCGGTATCTGATAACGCCAAGAAAATGCATGCTCAGGAAAGCCATGACAGAGAACAATAGGTTTACCTGATTTTTTTTCTCCTGCTTCAAAGACTTCTAATAATACGCCATTGATTGAAATCATGTTAGGCTTTGGAAATTCGATCGAATTAAATTTTGTGTTAGTTTTGTTACTCATCTTTTTTACTGTTTAATAAATACTCATGAGGCAAAATTAAACATGGTCGGTGACAGCCCTATGTCAGGAATCAAAAATATATTAGTGATAGTAATCAGAATATTCTTATATGGTTACTTTGTGTGATTCAGTTTTTTCGGTAAGTGTTTGCAATTATTCATTCTGTTCAAATAGAAAAACGACTATAAATTCTTTATTTACAGTCGTTTTCAACTATCATACTCTTTGAAGTATTTTAGTAAGCTTTTATTTAAAAATATATATTATTCAAAGGCACCTTCAAATTATCCTATTCCGTATTTTATCTGATCGAATAAGAAAGGGAATATTTTTGCGTCTACGCCATGATTTAAAAGGCTTTCTCTGTCTGCATCAAACAACATTGCAAACAGCTCGAAGTCATTATCTTTATAAACCGCTTTTTTATAATGCTCGATAGCTTCTTTCATATTACCGGCACATAGTTCTACATGTCCGGCATTCAGAAAATCGTGTATAGTAGGCTTGCCTTCCAAAATTTGCTTGTAATATTTTTGAGCTAATTCATATTTCTTCAACAAAAATGCAGTCCATGCAATAGGACGCTGGGCTTTTGTGCCTCTCGAATCTAATAATTCTACCTTAAAGTACGTATTCAAAGCCTGCTCATAGTCGTTCATCTCCAGATAGCAATGTCCTATATTCAGTTCTGTATTTATATTGTCAGGATTCAGTTTTGCAGCCTTCTGATAATAGTACAATGACATATCCGGCTTCTTCAGTGTTCGGTATATCTGCGCGATACGCCTTATGATCCACGAATTATCGGGGTTCAGCACATCTGCTTGCAAATATGCCGCTAATGCACCATCCTGATTGTTGAGCATTTGCTTGCAATACCCTATCTTTTGCCAGATATCATCATTCTGACTATCAATATCAATCAGGCGATTGAAGACATCCAACGCCTCACTGAAATTATTTTTGTCGAAACAATACTGTGCAATTTTCCTCATGCTTTCTACATCGGATATCAATGGAGCAATGGACTTCTTATCATAGAAATTCAAACTCAGCTTGAATACATCAAAGAAGTTGTTGCGATATGGATGTAATTTAAAGAAACGATACAAATCTTGAATATATTGATTTGAGGTAACTTCGTCATCGATAGTAGGATTCATTGCCTGCGCCTCTTTTTGCAGTTGCTTTATCTCTTCCGATTCGGCACCCATCCGCCCCATCATCATATCCCGCTGAGCAGGAGATATTTGCAATAGGCTCAAACAGAAAGAATACTTATCGGAATTACACATATGCCCCGAATCGAGAACGGCAGTCTTCAGCAGATTACTTCCGCTATCTTCGGGAAACAGACTCATAAGCTCAGAGTACGAAGGATCGAAAGGCATAAACCAATTGCTCATTTCGGAAAAGAAAGAAAAGTGCTTTAATCCCGAAAATGTAGAATGAAACACATCGGCACCTTCCATTTGCAAATTGGAATATTCTTGTAGCTTTTTACCAAGCCCCGACTCTTCAAGTTCCTTTTGCCACTCAGGATTTTTTTCCGAAAAGTCTGTATCGCCACCCATCAGCTCTTCCATATTTAGTTTGCGGCCGGCCAGATTATTAAACTTCATCATCTCTGGCAAAATTTCCTCCCTGATCTTCTTACTAATCTGCTCCGTCTCGCGTGAACGAATCAACTGAATCACAACACGGCGAACAGCCCTACGGAAATCCTGATTTTCGGACATAATATCCAATTGACTTTGCAGTTCAGGATACAATGACCAGCGCACATCGTACATTTGCATGAGAATCACAAGACCTACAATAGCCCTTACCCGCAGTTGCATATTGTCGGAAAAAGAAGTGTACATCAGCACCTGTACTTTTCGATAGTCGAAGCGATGAAACAGGCTTAGAGACAGTGCTGACAAAAGCAGGCTCTTTTCTCTTACAGGCATTACCTCATTCTCAAGAAAAGAGATGTAATCATTATAATCGCTTTCCTCTGCTCGTGGAGAAACATATACTTTGGAGAATAAATCGGAAGCTATACGTTCACGCTTTACCGCCAAGTCGAGTTTTCTCTGATTCTTTTCTTCTCCTGCCTCAAGCAAATCTACAATAGACATAGAATCGGAAATATCCTTCAACTGCTTCAGATAATCAGGCAAAGAATAACTCTTCAACCTATTAATCCGATACTTTTCATAAAATATATTGGTCGACTCTATATTTAAGAGTTCATCAGCAACATCGTCTGTGAGCTCGTATAAAGATCTTAACAGATTACGATAAACATTATCTCGTTCGGTATCTTCAACACCTTCGAAGAGATAATGAAGCATAAATTTGTAGTTTGTTTCTAATTCGCTCAATGTTTCAGACACTTTCCAATCCTGAAGGTTTACTACCAACTTTGTCAGTGACTCAAACACATCTTTCAGCTGCCTTTTTGACAGGTTTTGAAGAATTTCTTTTTTAAGAGCTATTATATCGCGACTATTCATCCTTAAATACTTATGTATGGTTATGCTCAATTAGTCATTATCAATGTAGAAGGAGCATCTCGAAGCAAATTTGGTTTTTTCGCATTCAGTTCTTTCCAACTATTGAGACTAATCAAGATCAAATCTTGTTTCATCAATATATCACTATCTACAGGTATATTGTTGTTCCACAATTGGAATAGGTATGGGTTTACAGCTTTTATTGCCTTTACTGACTTTACAAATTCGATGGAGTTTTCGGCCAATCCTACACGATCCCATAATGTTATCCTCACATATGAGTTTTCGGCCAGTCTTTCCATAAATTCACCCATAAAAATATCATCCTCATCGAATATAGGAACAAAAATGTTACGGATAGTTATTAATCCTTTATCAATAAATATGCCAACAGGCATATTGGTCTTCGAGATAATAGAACGGGTACGGTCATCGAAAGGGGCGTCGAATGTTCCTTTTTTCCTTATTTTATTTTGTACTATGGATAAAATATAGTCGGGAATATAGCTCAAAGCATTAGAAAAACGCCCCAAAAACCTGTCTGAATAGGTGTATCCTTTATTTCCAATCAAGAGAAAATCGTATTCTCCTTTGTTTGCTATTTTTATAATACTGTTTTGAAAATTATTTGTAACCTCAAACATGGTATTTATATCCTGTTGTAAAGAATAGGCTTCGTCCTTTACAGGTCGAAAAACACGATCTTCCTCCTCATCTATATTGTATTGATGCATTGGGCTTCCTTCCGTCAAGTGCAATAATGTCAGATCAGACTGTGACTGTTTTCTTTTTATCAAATAACTTGCCAAAAGTAATAGCTTACGCCCTGTTTGAGGGCTTGAAAAAGGCACCAATACTTTAAACTTCTTCTGTGCCGAGATTTCAGAATAATGCTCATTTCGTTTAAATATCTTATCCAAAATATTTAAACTAGGCGATGTCATAAACGTGGTAACTAAAGCCATAATAACCATCATAGCAAATAGTTCGGGCGTTAATATTCCTAAGTCGAGACCGATATTCAATACAACCAGCTCCATCAGTCCTCGGGTGTTCATCAGAGCACCTATTACCAAGCTGTCTTTCCAGTTTTGCCCCACAAAACGTGCAGCCAAGGCACTACCAAGAAACTTACCTATTACAGCAACCGCAATCACAACAAGACATACAAGCCACAGATGTCCGCTATTCAACAACCCGATTTCGGTTCTCAATCCTGTGAAAACAAAGAACAGAGGCAATAAGATTATCAGTGTTACATATTCCATTCTTTCGGTCAGGAGATTACGCAATCGTATATTCGAAGGCATTATCACTCCTGCAAGGAAAGCTCCAAACAGAGCATGAATACCAATAGCCTCGGTAGTGTATGCCGACAAGAATAACACCAATATAAAGCCGCCCATCACTGTCTTAGACATCCCTTTCAGGTGATGATTATCTGCAATGTTTTTCAAGATAGGGCGAACGACTTTAAACATTATTAGGACATAGACAACAGCCATTAAGATCACATATAGTGAACTGGTGAAAGTTCCTGCTTTGGCTATTGCTATTACTGCAGCCAATAAACACCAAGCAGTAATATCATCGATGGCTGCACATGTAATAACCATAGGCCCTACCGGTGACTTGTTGATTCCTTTCTCATGCACAATACGTGCCAAAACGGGAAAGGCTGTTATACTCATCGCAATCCCCATAAAGAGAGCAAACGAAACAAATCCGGAATGCGCATGAGTAAAATCTTCATATATAAAATACGCCAGCAATGCCCCTAGTGTAAAAGGAAAGATAATACTGGCATGACTTATTATTACTGCACTATGAGCTCTGTTTTTCAATACATTCAGATTCAACTCCATACCCACAATAAACATAAAGAGTATCAGTCCTACCTGACTTAACAGGTTGATATTGACCAGAGAAGACACAGGAAACAGGAATTGTGAAACTTCAGGAAAGTACAAGCCTAATAACGATGGTCCTAATACGATACCTGCCGCTATCTCCCCAATGACGGAAGTTTGACCGATCTTTTTACAGATCCAGCCAAAAATTTTCACCACCAGCATTATCACAATTATTTGTAACATTAGGATGGCGAAAGGAACACTTATATTATGCAGTAAACTTTTGCCAAATTCGGTCCATGCCGATTCTCCTGTTGTTTGCTCCGAGATGGTTCGTCCAACCTCCAGATTATTTTTACCAAGTTGAAGTATAATAAGTAATATGAGAGAGAATGACCCTATCGATATAATGTAAAAAAACAGATTCTTAAATTTTTTCATATATAAGTTCTCCGTTAACAGCCATAAATAAATATAAGTACTAAATAATATTTTTGCCTAATCGAAGACAAAATTATGGTTTATTTTCGATTCCTTTTCTATTTTAAATAAATAGCGTATATACAAGGATAATATATATTAATTTTTTTTAACTAGTATTTTATCTATACGAACGCCATCCATATCTACAATTTCGATTACAAAACCTTTCCACCTCAGAACCTCTCCGGTTTTAGGGATATGTCCCAATTTGTCGAGAATCAGGCCACTTACTGTATTGTAGTCGTATTTGTTATACATATCCCCCATTCTGAAATAAACAAGAAAATCGTAAAATGAACATTGTCCATCTATCAGATAACTCGCATCCTGACGCTGTACTATTGCAGGCTCCTCTTGCGGGTCTAACAAAGTACCAACCAATGCTTCCAGAATATCTTTTAGTGTAACAATTCCTTTCACTGCCCCAAATTCGTCACAAACGAGGGCATACGATATATGATTAGCCTTCATATCAGCCAGCGCACTATATACTTCCATACTTTCAGAAAAGAACTGAACCGGATGCACAACAGTCTTCACGTCAAAGTCCGCAGATTCTATCTTTCCAAACATATCCTTCAAATAAACTATTCCCAGTACATGATCTAAATCCTTGGTCGCTACAGGATATTTATCAAAGGGGTATTTATGTATAAGGGTTATGATCTCATCATTTGTCATATCCGTATCTATCCATACGATATCTCCCCGATTGGTCATGATAGATTCCAAATCTCTATCGCCCAAATTAAAGACACGTTCTACTATTTCTTTTTCTACATCACGCACTTCCCCGTCTTCAGCCCCTTCAATTACCATCGACTTGATTTCTTCTTCTGTAACTTTAGACTCGGATAAGGAAACCCCCAGCATGTTAAACATTAAAGCCGAGCTTTTGGATAATACCCATACAAAAGGAGATACAACGATAGACAGATAGTACATCGGGCGAGCTATAACCTTAGCTACCTTCTCTGCCGAACTCATACCGATACGTTTTGGCACCAATTCACCAAAAACTATTGTGAAATAAGTAACTATTATAACAATACCAAACTTAGCAAGCAGATATGCATAGCTTGCCGAAAGCCCCAAATTGATAAATAATGCCGATACATCACCCGCCAATACATCACCCGAATAGAGACCGGTGAGAATACCAATAAGAGTAATTCCAACCTGAACAGTAGATAAAAAACGGTCGGGATTTTCGGACAATCGTATTGCAGCCTGAGCAGATTTACTGCCTCGCTTTGCTTCGGTTTTGAGACTTGACTTACGTGCTGAGATAACAGCTATTTCGGACATTGAAAAAACACCATTCAACAATATCAGAAGAACAATGATTGTGATTTCCATATATGTTATTAATATTCGTCAAGCGAAGGTAAAGATATTATAAATGCAAAATACATTTATTTGATATTTATTAAGATATTAAGAAAGTTTGAAAAAACTATTCAATTCTAATTATTTTACACCTTATCACCGATAAAGGAATAAATACGTGAAACAGAATGTAGCCTATTTCTCAAATAAATGATTCGATAGACTATATTAACAACTGAATGAAATAAATTTTGTATTTTTGACGGACTTTTTCGAAAAAATAAAAACATTAATATATGAACATCTCGTACAACTGGTTAAAAGATTATCTTGACTTCGATTTATCCGCTCAGGAAACTGCCGATGCCCTGACATCTCTCGGTCTCGAAACCGGCGGTGTAGAAGAAGTAGAAACAGTAAAAGGAGGTCTCGAAGGTCTAGTGATAGGTGAAGTACTCACTTGTGTAGATCATCCCGACTCAGACCACCTGCACATCACAACGGTAAACGTGGGGCAAAATGAGCCGCTGCAAATAGTGTGCGGAGCCGCAAATGTTGCCGCAGGACAAAAAGTGGTGGTTGCCTTAGTAGGGACAAAACTATATTCGGGCGATGAGTCTTTTACGATAAAGAGATCTAAAATCAGAGGTGTGGAGTCGCTTGGTATGATATGCGCCGAAGACGAAATCGGAATTGGCACAAGCCATGCGGGAATCATCGTATTGCCTGCCGATGCTAAGGTAGGTACTCCGGCAAAAGAATATTACAATATACAAAGCGAATATATTCTCGAAGTAGATATTACACCAAACCGTATAGACGGTGCTTCACACTTTGGAGTTGCCCGTGATTTGGCTGCATATCTGAAACAAAACAAACTAAAAGGGTCACTGAAAAGCCCATCAGTTGAAAGCTTTCAATTGGATGAGCCAAACGGCGGTGTACCTGTAAAAGTAGAAAATACGGAAGCCTGCCCACGCTATGCGGGCGTAACAATAAAAGGCGTAAAAGTTACCGAAAGTCCCGAGTGGCTGAAGAACAGACTTACTTCTGTAGGCTTGCGCCCAATCAATAATGTAGTAGATGTTACCAACTATGTATTGCAAGAACTGGGACATCCATTACACGCATTCGATGTAGCTCATATCTCGGGAGAAACAGTAATTGTAAAAACCTTACCCGAAGGAACTAAGTTCGTTACACTAGATGAAGTAGAACGTACACTTAGCGAGAGAGACTTGATGATATGCAACGATAAAGAAGGCATGTGTATCGGAGGTGTATTTGGCGGATTAGATTCGGGAGTTACCGAAAATACTACCGATGTCTTCCTCGAATGTGCATACTTCAACCCGACATGGATACGCAAATCGGCACGTCGTCATGGGTTAAATACCGACGCTTCGTTCCACTTCGAACGTGGCTGTGATCCGAACGACACGATTTATGTATTGAAACGTGCTGCGTTGTTGATACAAGAACTTGCGGGAGGTAAAATAGTAGGCCCGACACAAGATATATATCCTAATCCTGTAGCAAAGCCTACAGTAGAGCTGTCGTACGATAAGGTTAATAGCCTGATAGGAAAAGTTATCGAAAAAGAAACAGTAAAATCTATCCTCGAAAGTTTAGAGATTGCAATCGAGAAAGAAACAGAAGACACGCTTAGCCTGTCTATCCCTACCTATAGAGTAGATGTATTGCGTGATGTAGATGTGATCGAAGATATATTACGTGTGTACGGATATAACAACATAGAAATAGGCGACAGCCTGAAGTCAAACCTTTCGTACGAAACACCTACGGATAAAAGTTATGACTTACAGAACCTGATCTCTGAGCAATTGACAGGTAGCGGCTTTAAAGAAATAATGAATAACTCGCTAACAAAAGAAGCCTATTATTCAGACTCTCAATTATATCCTGTGGCTAACAGCGTACGGGTTATAAACCCACTAAGCAACGACCTTAGTGTTATGCGTCAAACGTTGATTTACGGAGGTTTGGAGAGCATTGCTTATAACCGTAATCATCAGAATCCTGACATTAAATTCTATGAGTTCGGGAACTGCTATTTCTATGATGCTTCTAAGAAGGTGGAGGGTGAAACTTTAAAAGAATACAACGAAGAGTTCCATCTTGGCTTATGGCTTAGTGGAAACAATATTAGCAATAGTTGGGCAGCAGGCGATGAAAAGACATCTGTATATCAACTAAAAGCGTATGTTGAAAATATATTAGCCCGTTTGGGTATCGCAACCAACAGGTATGAATACGTACAGACATCGAACGAAATATTTACAGCAGCTTTAGACATACAAGCCAAGGGGAAAGGTAAATCGCTTGGCGTATTAGGTATCGTTAACAAGAAACTCCTGAAATCGCAAGACATTAATGCCGAAGTGTTCTATGCCGAACTAAACTGGGACAGTCTGATGAAAGAGATCAAGAAGCACAGCATCACTTACACGGAAATATCAAAGTTCCCGGCTGTAAAACGTGACCTTGCCCTGTTATTAGATAAGAATATCCTTTTCGATCAGATAGAGAAGATAGCATACAAAGCCGAACGTAAGTTATTAAAGAACGTTTCTTTGTTTGACGTATACGAAGGAAAAAATTTACCTGAAGGAAAAAAGTCTTATGCAGTAAACTTCGTTATTCAGGACGATGAAAAAACTCTGAATGACAAACAGATTGATGGCATCATGCAAAAGATCCAAAAATCTTTAGAAAGCGAGTTAGGTGCACAGTTGAGATAAGCACCAAACTAGAATATATAAAATAGGCTGTCCTAAGAGTAAAATACACAACCAAAGTGTTACTCTCTTTGTCATTCTGAATGTAATGAAGAATCTCGACTCTCCAGACACGAGATGTTTCACTTCGTTCAACATGACAAAGAAAAAGTTGAAATTACTTTTAGGACAGCTTATTTTTTTAATAATAATGAACAATATCTATTACATCCGATCGTGACATTGCTCCGGGATTTAGACCAAGCTCACCCTCGGGTACAGGAAGATTCTGTTTATCGAAATACTCCTTCCAACCCTCTGTTATTTCATCCGAACCGGGAGATTTGAATGTCATAACATTAAGAGGAAAAATCGCAGTCCCGTTATTTGCTCTTAATAATATCTCATAGATGAATTCGGAACAATAATATTTATCGTTATTCATCACAAAGCCGTCGTCATATTCTTTCCCTACCAGCGTAAAACCTTCTTGTATTGCCCGGGGTATACAATATTGATATTCTGCCTTTAACCTCCCCACAACAGATACAGGATAGCAGCCTTTATTATTTTCGGGATAGAGATACTCATGCAACGGAGTAACAGCAACTCTGGGATGAGTGGCTTCGATTACATAGATGCTATCATTTTCATCTATATAGACCATGCCCACATGGGTAAAATGATATTGATCGATACTCGAGGTTACTTCCTTTATTGCTTTGCCTATATCTCCCGAACAAGACTCCTGAAAAATAAGGTCTCCCGCTTGCAGCTTAAAGTTATCGGCTGAAATATGAAATGGAAGCAATAGGAATAAAATAAGAACAATTGTTTTCATATTATTGAGGTATGTAAAACGAACTGTCTGTTGCCATAAGAGATATTTTACTCTGTTCAGTATAACAAAACACTATGTCTATTACAACAGACAATCCCATATAATTCTATCTAAAAGTATAACTAATACCACCCATCAGCCAAAAACCCGGTTGAGGAATATTTCCTCTGTCAAAATAATGAGTATTGTACAAATTATTCATACTCAAATTCAACTGCAGGTCATTATACTTGTAGTTAAGTTTCAGGTCGAGTGTAGAGAATGCCGGATAATGCTCATTACCAACCTTCACCAGATTTTCATACTTTTCATAAAATCCCATCCGTTTTTGAAAACGGAAATACCAGCCTGCCGAAAATCCTTTATAAATTTGATGATGAAACTGTGCCGTAAACTTATCGCGCAAGTAATTCAAGCTATACAATGATATCATATTTTGCGCATCGCTGGTCTGATGCATACGTGCATAGTCAAGAGATACGGAAGACTGTTCGCCTAATACAGGGAACACATCTGCCAATCGGAATTTCACTCCCATTTCAACGCCTTTTGTATCTACTTTTGTAAGATTCCACGATGCCCATTTTGTATCATCCGCATTCACCTTTACCCAGTCTATCATATCTCGTCCCCAGAGAAGAAAGCCTGTGAGATATGCAGAGAAAAACGATTTATTGTATTTGAAGTTAAGATCGAGAGACTCTGACTTCTCAGGTTTCAATCCACTGTTTCCGTTATGGGTTTCTGTTGTATAATAAAGATCAGTAAAAGTAGGCATCCGTGTCGATTTGCTCCACGATGACGATATATTAAAGTCTTCTACAGGGCGATATGTAGCGCTCACCGAGGGGTAAAACCTATATTTACCACTCAACAATGTGTTATGATTCATCAAAACACCTGCAGAAAGCACAACTTTTTCGATACTTAAAGTATGCTCGAATGCCACACTCGCATTGGTGCGGTCATCATACATTTTATATTTCCGGTGAGGTTCTACCATCGGTCTGCCTAATACCGAACTCATTATATCTTCTTTGCGCAACTCACCGCCCAAGCTGGTAGTCCCCAATCGGGATTCATAGCTAAAGATAAGATTCGCCCCATAGGTGTCGTTCCGGTGATAGTTGCGCCCCTTGTCGGTATCCTTGATCAAGTCAAACTGATCGTGATGCCTGTCCCAATATACAATGGGAATTATTTTGAATTTAGAACCAAACTCTCCTTTCAGAGACCCCATATATGTGCTTGTACGCTCATACTGATTGGGATACTTCGCCGAATAGAAAGTATTAGCTCCATATTTTTTATCGTTATAACCTAATTGCAGGTCAATTTTAGATTCGTTAAGTCTGAAACGTGTTTGCCACAACACATTATACAGATCATAGTCGCTATTGGTTATATAACCCGCAGAAGAGTTATAGCCTACCGACAGGCTATTTGTTGTTATGCCTGCTTTTGCCACACCACGGACTTCCATGCCACGCAGTTTGTGCATGCCTGATTCTACACTGGCATAAGCTTTATAATCCGCACTTTTCTTTGTAATAATATTGATTCCCCCCGAAAATGCACTGGCTCCGTATATTAGGGCTGATGGGCCGTGAATAATTTCGATACGTTCGATGTCTGAAAGATTGATTGGAATGTCGAAACTGTAGTGTCCTGTGTGGGGATTGGAGAGATTTACTCCGTTGAGAAGTACTGCGTTTTGATCGAATGTGCCACCTCTGATCGAGATATCGGCTTGTACACCATGTCCGCCTCGTTGAATAACATCTATGTTAGCGGCGTAAACTAACAAGTCTTGAATACTTCGGACGGGCGCCTGCTCTATTTGCTCTTTAGTGATTACTGTTACCAGCTTGGCTGTTTGGTTGATCGGCATCTCTACCCGCGACGCCGTCACCATCACTTCATCGAGCTCTTTCTCCATCACTTTTTGTTGTTGCTCATTACTTGTAGTCTGTGCAGATGCGAGCGATACATGAAGACATGTAAGTGCACACCCTGTCACAACTCCAATGTTAACAAGCCTGTGCATACTGTTGAATGCACTGTAGGCTTTACGCAAAAATCTTTTAAAGCGATAAGCCTGCGGTTTGTTTGCTTGTTTTTGATTCATTTTGTTTAGTTAATTAATAATAAAATATCGCTGCAAAAGTAAAGAAATTATGCACAACTTCACCTATGTATATCAGCTAGAATTATAGAAGGAACGGACAACGGCTTAAATAATTTAAAGCAAAGTAGTTTAAACATCAAACACTTATAGAAAGGAATAGTCAAGGAAAAAATATTTTAAAAATCTATGAAATCAAACCATATTTTAAATAGAGTACAAATTTGATAGGTATTGTTCAAAAAGAATATAAAGAATTAATAATAAAACACATATAGAGAACAACTCGATTCACATTATATCCATTAGATACTCAGTCCTCCACAGTTCAGGAGAGGTTCTGTAATTGATAATTTTTATGCAGTTCAACATTCAAATAAAATATTTCTATTATATTTACTGTTTTGAACTAATATAAAATACGAAGGAAACAAAATAAATAACGAACAATATCTTTATTTTCTACAGAATTAAGAGTTTATTATTCCAACCAAAAGTATCTTAATAAATACATAAAAATGAAGAAATCATACGAACAGTTCATTGCTCGTCAAGAGCTCTTGAAGAAACAATATGACGACACATATTACCAAAAACAACATCAGCGAGGTAAACTAACTGCACGCGAACGCATCCTTCTTCTATTCGACGAAGATACATTTGAAGAAACAGATGCTTACGCTCCTCCTGCTACATCCTCATTCGGAAAATCTGTAAAAGCTTTTGGAGACGGAGTGATTACAGGATTCGGAAAAGTTAACGGGCGTTTGGTGTATGCATATTCACAAGACTTTAATGTACTTGGAGGTTCTCTTGGAGCAACCCATGCCGCCAAAATAGCCAAAATACAGGATATGGCGCTCAAAACAGGTTCGCCGATGGTGGGACTTATCGACTCGGGAGGCGCGCGTATACAGGAAGGTATCAGTAGCTTGGATGGATATGCAAGTATATTCAAAAGAAATGTGCTTTCCTCTGGTGTTATACCTCAAATATCAGTAATAATGGGACCTGCTGCCGGAGGTGCAGTATACTCCCCTGCCCTCACCGATTTTATATTTATGACTGCCGACACAAGCTATATGTTTGTTACCGGCCCTAACGTGGTGAAAGAAGTACTCAACGAAACGGTATCTACCGAAGATTTGGGTGGAGCATCTGTACATGCTTCAAAATCGGGAGTAGCGGACTTTGTATATAGCGACGACGAAAATACAATATTGGGTGTCAAGAAATTGCTATCCTACCTCCCATCAAATAATATGGAGAATCCGCCGCTCACCGAACCGGCAGAAGCGGCAACACGGGATGATGAGCAACTCCGAAATATTGTACCCGAAGATCCCGACAAGCCTTATGATGTAAAAGAAGTAGTGAGATTGATCGTAGACAATGGAGACTTTTTGGAAATATCGGAGAACCATGCGGCGAATATATTTACAGCATTTGCCCGTATCGATGGCCGTGTTGTGGGAATAGTAGCCAATCAGCCCAAAGTAATGGCAGGGACACTCGATACACACTCTTCGGTAAAAGGAGCACGTTTCATCAATATTTGCGATGCATTCAATATACCAATAGTAACGCTGGTGGATGTTCCGGGATTCCTTCCGGGAACCGATCAGGAACATGAAGGTATTATCCGTCACGGAGCAAAGCTTTTGTATGCTTATACATTTGCCAATGTACCCAAAATAACAATTATCCTCCGAAAAGCTTATGGTGGGGCATATATAGTAATGAACAGCAAAGGAATTGGAGGTGACTTTAGTTTTGCGTGGCCAACTGCCGAAATTGCAGTAATGGGACCCGATGGTGCTATTGCTATTCTCTTCCGCAAGGAATTGAACGAAGCGGAAGATCCGGCTCTACTGAAAAAAGAACTTACCGACAAATATCGAGAAGAGGTTACAAATCCGTATATAGCAGACGAAAAAGGATATATAGATGAAGTGATAGACCCTGCTGTAACCAAACAGAAAATTGCTTCGAGCCTTAAAGCTCTTGAACGCAAAATTGAGTTACGTCCTAAGCGGAAGCATGGTAACCTACCTTTGTAATACTTAAAATTGTATCTGATGAAAAATAAAAATAAGATAAAATCAATTCTTATTGCCAACCGAGGAGAAATCGCTATCCGAATAGCGCAGACTGCCAAGAAAATGGGCATAGAATCTGTAGGTATACGCACAGTAAAAGAACCTGATGCATATTATCTGACTCAGGTAGACCGCATCGTCAATTTTCCGGATAGGGAGATAAACGAAACGCCTGAATTTTTGGATATAGAATGCCTGGTGCTATTAGCTAAAAGAAACAAAATAGACGCTATCCATCCCGGATACGGCTATCTATCCGAAAATGCAGAGTTTGCGACCCGCTGTACCGAAGAAGGAATTATTTTCATAGGGCCTTCGCCACGTATCATACAGAATATGGGTGACAAGATCACAGCAAAAAATATCGCAGCCAAAGGCAATGTTCCCATGCTAGGGGGTAGCAACGGCAGCGTCAGCACACTGGACGAGGCTATCGAAATTTCAAAATCGATTGGTTTCCCTGTAATCATAAAAGCTTCTGCCGGAGGTGGAGGACGAGGTATGCGTATTGTACGCAAACAATCAGACCTCAAACAAATGTACCTGTCCGCTTCATCCGAAGCACTCGCTGCATTTAGCAACCCATCTGTATTTATTGAAAAGTACCTGGAGAATCCGAAACATATTGAAATACAAATAGTAGCCGACACCCATGGGAATATTATCCATCTGGGAGAAAGAGAATGTTCGGTACAACGCAAACATCAGAAGTTGCTCGAAGAAGCCCCTTCTCCGGCTCTGGACGATGAGCTGCGGAAAAAGATGACCGATGCTGCTGTTTCACTTGCAAGAGAAGCTAAATACATCAGTTTGGGAACAGTAGAGTTCTTACTTGATAAGGACAAAAACTTCTACTTTATGGAGATGAACACCCGTGTACAAGTAGAACACCCTGTAACCGAAATGATAACAGGATTAGACCTTATAGAGTTGCAAATACGAATTGCCAACGGAGAAAAACTCCCGATTACGCAAGACGATGTAAAACTCAACGGATGGGCTATCGAATGCCGTATCAATGCAGAAGATGTGCAAGCTAATTTCTCACCTTGTACAGGTATCATCAAAGCAATGAGCTTGCCAAAAGGAAGCAATACCAGAATAGATAAAGGCGTAGTAGTAGGCTCTGAGGTTACTCCTTTTTTCGACTCTATGATTGCCAAATTGATTATTCACGGAAAGGATCGGGATACCGCCATTGCAAGAACAATCAAGGCTCTCAATAGATTCCATATAAAGGGTATAAAGACAACAATACCGTTCGACAAAGCTGTACTGCATAACAAAACATTTCAAAAAGGTGATTATAATACATCTTTTATCGAAAAGCAATTAGACTCACTCGTATATCGTGAGAAAGATGAAGACCTCTTTGCAGCACTGTTCTCTGCCAATCAGTTTAAGAAACAAAACGAGGCTCTTACAGAGAAGAAAGAAGAAACAGACCCTTGGGCTATGAGAAACAGGATTAATAATATGTAATACATCGATTATGAAAAATAAACAACATAAACCAATCATAGCTTTAGATAAGAATTCGAACAAAACATTTGATTTCCTTATCGATGAAAATGGAAAATATACACACAATTCTAAAGAGCTGGACTTCAAAATAGAAAACACGCCTGATGGTTTTACCGCAATGACAGTGAATGGGCTTACCTATCCTGTAGAAGTAATAGCCCAGCACCAGAATGAATATGAATTGCTGGTGAATGGTGTCAGTTATGTATTTTCGATTGAATCTCCTTTTTCGTTGGAGCGTAAGAAGCTATTGGCCAACTTACTAAGCGAATCTACTACGATACGGCTAAAAGCACCTATGCCGGGTAAAATACTCGATGTATTGGTGAAGGCCGGCGATACGGTAAAAGTAGGCGATACTCTTTTGATCTTGGAGGCCATGAAAATGCAAAATGCGATCTTGGCAAGTACCAAAGGTATCATAAAAAAAGTATTGGTAAAGAAAGGCGATAATACAAGCAAAAGTGACTTATTGATAGAATTGGAAAAAGAACTGTAATAGAAAGACGATATATTTTCTAGCATTAGAAACAATAAATTGTATTTCCCCAACTTAATATCTTTTACGATATGTAGTATATAAAATAACCTGCTTCGGCGGGTTATTTCCTTTTTATGGGTTAAATTTGTACTCAAACAATCTATAAATGTCCAAAATATGAAAAAAACACTTTTAGGGATTATCCTCCTTTGTCTATGCTCTTTTATTTTTGCCCAAACGCTCAATGTAGCCACGTACAATATCAGAAATGATAATCAAGGTGATGCCAACAAAGGCAACGGATGGGCAACCCGATGTCCTGTTATTGCCAACCTTATAGCCTATAACGATTTCGACATCTGGGGTTCACAAGAAGTAAAACACAATCAGCTGATAGACTTGCTCGATGCATTGCCACAATACAGCTATGTAGGTGTAGGTAGAGACGACGGGAAAACCGAAGGTGAGTATGCCCCCATCTTTTTCAAAAAAGATAAATACAAAGTATTAAAATCGGGACATTTCTGGATGGCAGAAAAAACCGATGAACCAAACAAAGGCTGGGATGCCGCACTTCCACGTATTTGTACATGGGTACAACTGAAAGAAACAAAAGGCAAGCTTAAGTTCTGGTTCTTCAACCTACATATGGATCATGTAGGAGTAATAGCCCGTGAAGAAAGTGCTAAGCTGGTACTGGCTAAAATAAAAGAAATGTGCGGCAATGATCCTGTAATCTTAACCGGCGACTTCAATGTAGATCAAACACACAAAAGCTATACATTGCTAAGCACATCGGGAATCCTTACCGACTCATACGACCGTGCAGCAGTGAGATATGCACTGAACGGAACATTCAATGCATTCAAACCCGACCTGCTAACAAGTAGTCGTATCGATCATATTTTTGTAAGCCCAAGCATGTCTGTAGAACGCTATGGTGTATTAACCGATACATATCGTACTCCAAAAGATGGTGAAAACAACATCAAAACGGGTGATTTCCCGAAAGAATATTCCTTCGATGGATGCGATATACGTCTGCCTTCAGATCATTTTCCGGTGTCTGTAAAACTTATATACAAGAAAAAGTAGGAATAAACCGCTATATTTCAATTTTTAATGTTAATCTCTAGTTGTTCAGTTAATAATTTTGTACTTTTGCAGCGCCAAAGAGAAGGTGTTAAAAATCAACTTTATACAATTTATTTAATCATACTTTTAGAAAAGACATGGCTTTAAAATTTATGACTGCTGATGAGGCAGCCGCACTTATCAAACACAATGACAATGTAGGATTTAGCGGATTTACTGCCGCAGGATGTCCTAAGGTAGTACCAGTAGCGTTAGCTAAAAGAGCTGAAGCAGAACATGCAAAAGGGAATCCATTCAAGATAGGAATGTTTACCGGAGCATCTACAGGCGATTCTATCGACGGGTCTCTGGCTCGTGCTCATGCAGTTAAATTCCGCACACCGTACCAGTCTAGTAAAGATATGCGAAATGCTATCAACAGCGGAGAGGTTAAATATTTTGATATGCACCTTTCTCAGCTTGCTCAGGAGATACGTTATGGCTTTCTTGGACAAGTGGATTTTGCTATTATCGAAGCGTGTGACATTACCGAAGACGGTGAAATAGTACCAACATGCGGTGTAGGAATCACTCCTACTGTAGCTCGCCTTGCTAAAACTGTAATTGTAGAACTTAACAGATGGCATCCGAAAGAAATGCGTGGTATGCATGATATTGCAGAATTGCCAAACCCTCCACACCGTAGAGAGATCGGGGTATATTCTGTAAAAGACCGTATGGGTACCGACTGCGTAAAAGTAGATCCTAGCAAAATAATCGTTGTAGAAACAAATACGCCTAACGAAGGTGGTGGCTTTAGCCCTGTAGATGAAATAACAGCAAAAATCGGAGAAAACGTTGCTAACTTTTTCGTTAAAGAAATGACAGAAGGCCGTATGCCTAAAACATTCCTTCCTGTTCAGTCGGGTGTAGGTAATATTGCAAATGCGGTATTGGCTGCAATGGGTCAAAGCAAAGAAATACCTGATTTTGAGGTTTACACAGAGGTTATTCAAGATGCAGTAATCAGCTTGATGGAAAGCGGACGTGTAAAATTTGCGAGTGGATGTTCGTTAACAGTAAGTAACCCTGTTATCGAAAAGATCTACAAGAATCTGGAATTCTTCAAAGAAAGACTTATACTTCGTCCTTCTGAGTTTTCTAACAATCCGGGTATTGTGCGTCGCTTAGGTATTATCGCTATCAATACGGCTCTGGAAGCTGATATATATGGCAATATCAACTCTACTCACGTTACAGGCTCTAAAATGATGAATGGTATTGGTGGTTCGGGAGACTTTACCCGTAGTGCTTATGTATCTGTATTTGTAACCCCATCAGTAGCTAAAGATGGTAAAATCAGTGCATTTGTTCCTATGGTATCGCATCAGGATCATAGCGAGCACTCTGTTAAAATCATTATCAGTGAATATGGTATTGCAGACCTTCGTGGTAAATGCCCTAAAGAAAGAGCAGAAGCGATTATAGAAAACTGTGTTCATCCGGAATATCGTCCATTGCTAAGAGAGTATCTTGCTCGCTGCGAGCAAGGACAAACTCCTGTTGACTTATATGACGGATTTGCTTTCCACGAAGCATTTATGGAAACCGGCGATATGCGCAACGTGAAATGGACTAAAGAAAAGAAAGCTTAATCTCGATAGGTTAAGTATTACAATATTGTAAAAAATCCTGTACTCAACTATTGAGTACAGGATTTTCTATTTATAAACATACATGATGTCCGTTTATGAACACAACAAACTTTCCTACAACCAACATAAACATCTAGTATACTGAACATTAAAAGCAATGGCACAGTAATTGACTTTATAGTAATAAAATAAAATGTTTTACTATAAAGCGTACAATTATGAAAACAATAAAACTAATCGCATTAGCAATCATCTCATTTCTATCTATCGGAATATATGCACAGAATAAAGTTGAGGTAACATTAAAAGAAAGACAACCACAAGAGAGAGAATGTTTAATATATAAGAATAATGAGATTACCTCTAAAATTGTATATGAATATGATTGCAATGGATACAGAACAAAACGCACATCTTATGAATGGGACAAAACCCTTGGATGGATAGCCCTATCATTATACCAATTCGAGTATAACACCAACGATCAGATAGATAACATTTATTACATAGAATGGAACGATCGAAAAGGAAAATGGAATGATAGTAGTGATATGATAACATACAAATATGATGCGGATGGCAATCTGGCAGCCATAGATCGAACAAAAGTAAGCGGTAAACCCTTAGAATTGGTATCATTATATTAAGGGAGTGTTTGTAAGAAAATCCTGATTTGTGAAGAAACAAGTCAGGATTTTTACATTTCTTATAATCTAGCTTTTATTTTAACCTTTTAAAATTAAGGTTTTATTATCTATCTCCTATCTTTGTTATTCAATAATAGAAAAGTATTCAATGGAACACGTAAAAAAACCAGATTGGTTAAAAATAAAACTTGGGGGAAATAATAATTTTTCACAAACCAAACATATAGTAGAATCACATAACCTACATACAATTTGCTCGAGCGGAAGATGTCCTAATATGGGAGAATGCTGGGGACGAGGAACGGCCACGTTCATGATCGGGGGCGATATATGTACCAGGTCATGTAAGTTTTGTAACACGAAAACCGGAAAACCTCTGGCATTGAATCCAAAAGAGCCGCAAAATGTAGCGGAATCCATCCGATTGATGAATCTGAAACATGCCGTTATCACATCGGTAGACCGGGACGATCTGCCTGACCAGGGTGCTATGCACTGGGTGGAAACAATCACGAAGGTGAAGGAAGTAAACCCCAATACAACTCTGGAGGTTCTGATACCGGATTTCCGAGGCAATACCGAGTTGATTGATATGGTTTGCAAAGCCGCACCAAATGTTATTTCCCATAACATGGAAACAGTAAGAAGCCTGACTCCAAAAGTGAGAAGTGCTGCTAAATACGATGTAAGCCTGTCTGTGTTGAAACGGATTGCAGAAAACGGATTAAAGGCAAAATCGGGTATGATGGTCGGGCTTGGAGAAACAAGGGAGGAAATCTATCAGCTGATGGACGATCTTTTGGAGGCAAACTGCTCTGTTCTTACTATCGGCCAATATCTTCAACCAAGCAAAAAACATTTGCCTGTAGTAGAGTATATTCACCCGGATGAGTTTAAGAGATTAAAGAGTATTGCTCTGGAGAAAGGATTTTCTTATGTAGAAAGCGGTCCACTCGTACGATCTTCTTATCATGCCGAAAATTGCCTGTAATATTCAAACCTTACGGCAAATAATAAGGACTTTTTTTTCATCAGATAGTGTGGTGGCGAATATATAAATTTCTCCACCTTCGCTTATTCTTGTCTTTTTTCTGATCTCTTGAACAGAAACGGGAAAGTTACGTGTAGTTATATTCGCTTGTTTTATAGTGGATAGGTGCTGCTTTATATCTTTCTTATTGAAAGAGCATACAGTTTCAACAACAAACTTGCGCCCCTGAAATTCAGAGATCAGATCAGTAGACGTATATAAATGGCTGCTTGGGTGCAACTTCTCTAATTTGTAAATATCCGCTACAGATTTGTACATTCCGGCTTTCAATATCGAAGCATTGGGCTCGTATAGGTATTGTCCAACAGATGAAGCATAATTAACATGAGCTGAATCTTCGTCCTCTTTACGAAATGACAATATATCAGTCTTATCCTTTTGTATATTCACACAATGAATAAGCTGATCTTTCTTATTCCTGTCTTTTATAAAAAGTAACTCCTTGCACTCGTTTGCTACGCTTACAATATAAATATCAGATACGTTTCTCAAAGACTTTAGAGCTAATGAAATATCAAGCATGGGTGATAGTTTTATCATTATCCTCTCGCCCTTTGCGTCCAACAAGTCTTCTATTTCAATTATATTAGGGGTACAATCTTCTATACGGAATATCTTTCGTCCTTCGCTACTACGCCTTGCCGGATCGATATATATGAGATCAACAGGCGGTAATTTTTCAAGATATGCTATTCCATCGGTACTCTCTACTCTAAAATTTTTGAGACCCAAAATATCTAAGTTATATTTTGCAACTTCAGCCAGCTCCTCCTGCTGCTCTATATAAATAGCCTCTTTAAATTTTGCAGCTATGAAAGAGAAATCGACACCAAAACCTCCTGTAAGGTCTATCATAGAATTTCCTTCCACCAAGCCTGCCTTGTATCTGGCGGTCTGCTCCGAAGAGCATTGTTCCATTGAGATATGCTTAGGGTATAGAATGGAATCGATATGATACCACGAAGGAACTTTCTCTTTTGCGATCTTTCGTCCTGAAATTTGCTGTACTGCCAATTGAATATCTATATCAGGATATCGCTTTGCAGATAAAGCAAGCTCATGAATATCATCACACTCATGATCTTTTATAAAATCTATTAGTGAAGGACTTAGCATTACTTTTTCATTCTGATGAATCGGCTCAACGAGCTACCTCTTTTTGTAGAGTCAGGTAATATAGGAGTAATCGTATCTCGAACAGACTTTGTCTTTAATGTAGGGAATCCAAACAGGTCTCTGAGGTTATCAAAGTCTTTCTTGTATATAAGACCTACCCCCTGAGATTGCGATGTTTTTCCGGTATAATAGAATTTCTCGTTATAGTGGTTGTATGCCTTTATGCGCCATGTTCCGGCATTGTTGAGCAAATATTCGATATCAACATCACTAATCATGGCTTCTTTACCGTTATTGATATTTACATCATTGCGATATCCAAAGTTTCCATTTATTAATAGCCGATCATTCATCAAACGACTAGACAATATGAGTTCTACTTCTGTACTTGTAAAATCTTTATCACTATAACGTATATTCGTCCCAAGCTCCCATCTACTATCTATCTGGCTGACAATTTTGGTCAACTGATTCGACAGTGTAGCCGAAGCCACGGCCGCAAAGTCTGAAGTTTCGTAAGGGGTATTCGATCCTTTAGGGCTATCAAACTTAGACAAGAGCAGCAAATATGCAACTTGCCAGTTGATCATATCAGGAGTATTTATAAGACTTTTCACCTGCCGTGCCACTTCCGGATCGGCAGCAGGGAATTGTATATCAAGTCCGACGGCAGGTTGTCTCAACGGCCCTGTGAGATCCAGAACACAGTTTACCGGAATAGTAGTCTGCCCGGTTGTTTCTATTAAAGTTTGATCGAGATCTCTTAAACTAGCTGTCAGTTTATAGATAGCTGTTACATCCAAAATAGCTTCGAACGGATCACCCTTGAATTGTACTGTACTTCCATCCTCTATTGTAAACCGCCTTTCCATCAATCGTTGGAAAGTAAAATTGTAACTCCCTCTATTTATAGTATATGTCCCAAACAGGCGAGGCGCAGATTTTGTGCTCCATTGAAATTGCATAGCACCACTACCCGTTCCGCTAATTAGATCACCGCCCACAGGGTCCATAAGAATTTCTACTGTAGCGTTAGGAGTGGCATCAATATAAAAATTCATATTTATTTCCATCCCGGAGCTGGCTTGTATCGGGGGTGCGACCTCTGTTATATTGGGAGAGGTTATAGAGTCGGTCTTTTGCTTCGATTTATAATTGATAAACGAATATTCATTTATGATATTCTCCATAAAATTCATACGGACAACCGTCTTGTCCTCGGTTCTCATGCTAATATCTATATCTACGGCTCGTTCGTCACCACCAATAGTCCCTTTTCCACTACCAAATACCTTCCCATAAAAGATTGGATTTTGTTTTTGGGTGGCATTATATACAAGGAAATGATCGGCTGAGAGATCGACTAAATACATGAAATCCTTAAAATAGTCGTGAGCCACCTTTCCGCTGGCTAAAGACTTATTATTGTATTCATCGAAGAGAGTGATGTTGGTAAAGTAGATAAGATCTTTTTTCATGTAGATCGTATCCGAAAACTTATAATTTGTATTCAGGAAGTTGATCCCTATATTTCCATCCTTAATATAAGCCTTGCCCTCAACGGTAACATCCGAAAAGTTTCCGAACAAATGGACTTTACCTGTACCTCTACCACTTATATTCTGAAAAACAGCCTCTGCATACCTATTCAGGAAACTGATATCCAGACTATCCGCATCAAAATTTATAGAAAGCCCCTGATGTATCGGGTCTATTTCTCCATCTACTTTTGTTTTCTTATTCTCTTTGCTGACAATCATGCCATCCAACATTATTTTGTTGGTTTCGTCATCCAGCTCACTGAATATATTTAACCGCCCAAGCTCTGTTCCATTAAACTTAAAGTCTGTGATATCTAAACGAGTATTCAGATACGGCTTATTCTCGATGCTGGACATAAACAAGCTACCTGTAGCCGCTCCCCCAAACCTCAATACATCGATAGCTAATGTCTGGAATACATATTCTAGATTGATTTTTTTCAACTCTAGCTTCAATATATCCGAAGAGCTGCTTGGCGAGTAACTGCCGTTTATCTTTATCTCTTGACTTTTGTCACTTGTATATACCGAAAAATTATTAACAGCATAATGCCCATCCTGTATTTTAATATGAGATTTTTCCATCTTCCAAGTCGCATTGTTCAGCATTAGCTCGCTTGGTAATGTTTCAATATCAATCATCAAAGGCCTTCTGTCTTCTTTGGTAAATAGCGTGGAAATAGAAAAATCACCTTTAGCCTTCTGCATTCCATCATTAAGGAAAGAAATATTGGTATTTATCTTATTGTTGGCTAATGTAGATTTTACAGAAATTTCATTTGTTACTTCTTTTTTCCCAATTATAGAGGCATCTATGCGAGTGTTGACCACATTATCTGAATTCTCATTTTCGGCAAGGACATAGCCTGATTTTATATTCATTCCGGCAGCTTTGATAGCCGGAGTAAAGACTTCCACTTTAAATTTATCCAAATGATTATCGTACCGTCCTACGATCTTAGCCTGATTTATGACTGTAACAGGTAGTTTGAATACAGAACTGAGAGTCTCCGTATTATTAATAGCAAAATCGAATGTGAAATTATTATTAACTACGCTTTTTTCAACCTTCTTTCCATTTACTTTTATCAATGCAGGCAAATATGGATGCAGTGTTTCTAAAATGCTATTTGCCATCGTAGAGAAAGAGTAATCACCATTGACATGTCCGTTAAGTATATCAGACTTTATACTTAGTGTATGCCCCAAAGAATCTATAGTAGACTTAACAAGAAACTCGTCCATCTTGAAAACTTGATTTTCTCGAAGGAAGTCAACCGAATCGATACGTATATACCCTTGCGCATTATCTATATCTTTACCCACAAAGTCTGCATCTATATTAAACGATAAATAAGAATAAGGCATATTCTTTACCAAATGCAATTTATCTAATTGGATGTCTGTCGCCTTTGCCTTGAAAACGAGTTCGGGCATATTCTTATCTGTAAGATCAAACAAACCCGCTATATCAAGCTTTCCGTTCGGGTCGTCAATCGCTAACTTACCATCGATGCGCAAACCATCATATCCGGCATCGAGCTTAATATTTTTATATGAATATTCTTTATAATCGAAGTTTGGAATAATCCCCTCGGCTTTACCTCTCAGCTTACCATTTTTTGGTTTTTCAAGATCCACTGTCAAGCTTAAAGAAGCCTTATTGAGATCTTTATTATCCAAGAGTGTTCCCAAACCGAAATCGGTAGTATATACTTTACCTTTTACGTATGTTTCGATACCCGGCTTGGGATTATTAACACCGAAAAGTACATCTGTTTTTAACACACCCAAATCAGTATCGATACTTCCAAAAGCTATAAGTTGATCCAAATAGCCCGAAATATCGCCTCTAAAAGATATTGTCCCAAGTTTTTTTAATTGAGCAGGTAACTGACCCTTTTTCGAAGAGAAATTGTCAATAATACTCGACAATTCAGTATGGGTTAACGATAATTCATCGACACTACCTAGTACATATGTCTTGGATGGGTCTCTCATATCTCTGATTTCTGCATTCGCAATCAAATGCATCTTTTTTCCGTAATCTAAAGATAATCTCGATACAGTGAGGTCATCAATCTTACCTTTGACCTGCCCGCTGATAATGATCTTATCATCAAAGTTCTTTAAAATAGGTACTAATGCAGAAACATCCTGCGGCAATATATAAGAAGTAGCAACAACGCAATCGACACTTGCGTAGTCCATTATCTTAGCGGTATCGCTGGTAGGAGTTAGATCTATTTCACAACGACTTAGTTCTAATGAAGAAGAAGGCAAGTCGAGTTCGAAATCTCTTATAGAAACTTTCTTTCCCTGAGTGATTACACGAAAAGTAAGATCAGATATATCCAATCCGCTTTTTTCTCTAAGAGCGAACTTTTTGACTTGAATGTTCAACGAATCCGAAGTTAGAGATTTCATCGCCAACTTTGCATTCAAGTCGGATACGGCTATATGGTTTTTATCAAAAAGATGAACAACTAACGGCTTATCTTTTACATCGTAATAGAATTGACCATTCGTAATATTTACAGCATTTAGCTTGACTTCTATTTTCGATTTGGGCTTATCATCCTTTGGTTTAAAGGCATCGATAATATACTGTATATTCAGAGGCGAATCATCAGATTCTTTAGAAAGGTGAACTTCGAAGTCGGAAAGCCATGCAGAGGTCACCACTATTTTATTTTGCATCAAAGAAATGAGATCAACACTGGCTGATATCTTATCGGCCAACAGGACTTTCTCCTGAGACTGATCATACAGGTAAACACTGTCTAACTGAACAGTATTGAATGGCTGAAAATGCAATTTACCGATACCTAATTCGGTCCCAATTTTTGCTTTTAGTTCATCTACAATAATACCTTTAGCATATTCCTGCACAGCAGGCATATTCAACAGTCCAAATAGCAGGGTTACGAGTCCAACTATTATACCTAATACAGTGAGAAATATTTGCTTAAACCGTTTAATATCGCTTCCTTTTTAGAGATACAAAATTACCAAAAAAAGTGATTCACTCTTACTCCGAAAACAGTTATCTTGCACTTTTAGTGTACTATTAAGATTAATTATGGAAAACCTTTTGTAAACACACTTACAAGACAGAAAGCTTTCAGATACTGCGTTATAATTTATTTACGAAGCAAGTCGGTTATCATCAAAGGATTTGTTGTCTTTATTTCGTCTAAGACTTTCTTCACCTCATCATAAGCCGAGTTTGCCGATGTAATCCGATCCATTTCATTTGCAGTAAGCCCTACCATTTGCAAGAATAACACTTCTCCGTGCGGAGTTTGTATCTTTCCCAATTCAGGGTCGGAAACAAAAGCAACCCCTACAATATTAATTTCGGCTGTAGAGTTGAGACGAATAGGGCCATTCGCCGGAATAACATGATATTCTTCAAACCACTTACCGCTCTTTATTACATAGCGGGCAAGATTATTCATGAGGTTGACCACCCAAGTAGGATCGTCGCCATCTTCGTCAAAAGGTTTGAGACGGAATGTAAATTCAAATCCCCATTTACTAAATTCACCTCCGGCAGCTTCTTCGTTATAATAAAGTTCTGACATGCCATAGCTTACTAAGTGGCGATGAAACATCTGTTTTTGCGAATCGTATATACTCACACCATCTAACGGGTCTTCCCCGCCCACCATATAATGTAGAGGAGGAGCATAATGCCGAGGTTTTTGATCTCCATAGATATCTTCCACTACTTTATCAATTTCCAACCATCCTACGGCATCTTCTTCATCGAACAAATTCCTGTATTCTTTTTGCGTCATTTATGTAATATTCTATTCTTCAACTTCCTGTTTTCTTTCGAACATTTACTCACCACACTCCAATATCAGTACGATACATACAAATATAATCTTTTTAGCAAATAGGAGCTGACGATACTCACAAAAAAAGTGCCGGCACATGAATGAACCGGCACATCTCTTACATTATATATCTATTTACACTATTGCTTCTTACTTAAAATAAGTCTCATCCATGTAACTGAATTCCGGCTGATCTGCCTTACGGATTCCTACATAAATATCTTCCCACTGGGTAGGCCATCCGCCAAATATAGCACCCAGCCTAATTAGCTTGAATGAATGAGTACCTTTGGCCAATGCAACCGACTTATCGCTACGTGAAAACCTACGCGCTGTTCCGTTGTTATCTTTTTCGTTAGATATCAACAGTTTACCATCAATCCACAATTCATAATCTGTACTGAAGTAGTAAACTCCATCTTCAGGAATATTTAAGTATCCGGTAAGGACAGTAGAATAATAGTCGTCGGCATACGGTTCTGTATAATTCGGTATTCTATGCTTAGACTTTTGCGGAGCGGCTACATACTCGGTTTCGCTAGTGGTCTTACCCTCCAACTCTGCTACTGTTCTTGTATATCCTTTATAGTATTCCGCTTTAAGTCCCGGCTTAGCATCCTTTTCCTTCTCTACAGCCGGTGCATACGATTGCTTCTCGATAGTGATAGTACGCACATCACTCATCTTATCAGACAAAAGTACCGAACGTATTTTTAATGTTGTATTTTCAGTAAATGTCAGTGGCTTATCATAAACCTGCGACGTCAATACAGGCTCGCTGCCATCGGTGGTATATACCATTTTTACTGGTTCTGTTGTTTTAAATTCGAGTGTAACCTGATCTGTGAATGCTACAAAGTTACATGACGGCGCACCCTTTTGCTCCGGTAGCGGTATATAATAATTGATACTATGCATATCAAGTCGCACGCGTTGATTATCGATACGACGCTCAAAATCTTTGTAGTTCTTCTTGTCCTTCGGAGTCCAGTTCAGTTCAGACAATGCAATAATACGCGGATAAATATCATATTCCATACCATTGCCATTATACTTATACTCTGTCCATACATTAGACTGCGCACCTAAGATATGATGCTTCTTATCTTCGGCAATCTTTTCCGGAACAGGTTCATAACCATACACTTTCTCCAAAGTTAAGTAGCCTCCAATAGTTACCGGAAGATTCTTAGGATCACCTTGATATTTGTCCAGATACATCCATGCTCCCGGAGTCATTATCACATCATGCCCCATGTTTGCAGAAGCAATACCGCCTTCTTCTCCTCGCCAACTCATTACCGTTGCCGTTGGAGCAAGTCCGCCTTCTAGGATTTCGTCCCAACCTATCATCTTCTTATTGTGCTTCAACAAGAACTTTTCGATACGTTGCACAAAGTAGCTTTGCAATTTCTCTTCAGCAGAGTGAGTCTTATCCGCCTTCAAGCCAAGTTCTTTTATACGAGCCTGGCATTTAGGACATACTTTCCATCTGTCTTTCGGACACTCGTCGCCACCAATATGGAAGTATTCGCTTTCGAACAAAGGAATTACTTCTTCTATTACATTTTCCAAGAACTGGAATACAGAATCGTTTCCGGCGCAATACACATCGTTTGCCACACCCCAGAAACAACGTACATCTATCTGCTTGCCTGTACAAGACAACTCGGGATATGCAGCAATTGCCGCTACACCATGTCCGGGCAATTCTATTTCGGGTATAACTTCTATAAAGCGTTCTTTAGCGTATGCCACAATATCTTTTATTTGATCTTGTGTATAGAAATAAGGGCCATATTCGTTACCCTCACCTTCTGTTCTTTTTGCCCCTACCTCTGTAAGCTTAGGGTATTTCTTTATTTCGATGCGCCAAGCCTGATCTTCGGTCAGATGCCAGTGGAATGTATTGATCTTAAACATAGCCAACACATCCAATTGCTTCTTGATGAAGTCTACATCAACAAAATGGCGGCAAACATCGAGATGCATTCCTCTGTATTTGAAACGAGGTTCATCTTTTATTGTTACTCCGGGCACCTTCCATGCAATATTTTTCACAAGTGTAGGACTTTCTATTTCGGCAGGAAGCAACTGCATTACAGTTTGCATTCCGTAAAACAAGCCATGCGGTGTTTTAGCCTGAATATCTATCCCCTTTTCGGTAACGTCGAGCAAGTAACCTTCTTCGTTAACCGAAAGGTCTGCGACAATATACAAATTAATATAATCTGTTGCAGGTTTAGTCTTTTCAATACTCAAGTTGTATCCTGTAGACGCCTTGATTTTTGCAGCAAAATAAGCAGCAACTTTTTCTACGTCTGCATTGTCTGCAACAAACACGACACTTTTCCCAAGTTTGAAAGTATCTTCTTTTTGCGTCAACTCTAGTGGTAGCGGTGTAATATTTATACCTTCATTGTATGGTTTATGAACCGTGGGTTCACTTCCTCCGCATGAAAGCATTAAAATGGTCACCATAAATAAAATGATTGGCGTAAGTTTTTTCATTAGTTTTTACAGGTTTAAAGTTTAATGATTATGGTATTTTAAGTTGATTTTACAAATATAACCATCGTTTATTGCATATCGGCTATCGAATCGTTAATTAACATTTAAAAAAGTAACATTAAATATCCCTGTAAATAATACTTCAATGCAAGGATCAATAGAAAACAAGAAACAGTTCCAGTCTACAAAAAGTAACAAAAGTAACACTTAACAATACATATTTTAATGTCACTTTTCCTGCCATAATTTAACAAACAAAAGCCCTTATTATATCAGATAAATTTAGCAAAGAAAAATACCCCTACAATATAATAATAAAGGGACACTTCATATATATGAAGCATCCCTTCTCTTTAGTCAAACTTTGCAAATAAGCGTTAGATAGCGTTTATTTCTTTCAGAACAGCATTTGTTTTGTGAACAGCTGCTGCTGATGCTTCGAATTTTTCTTTTTCGTCTGCTGTAAGCTTAAGGTCGATAACTTTTTCCCATCCGTTTTTACCCAAAACTACAGGCACACCAATACAAATATCATTTTGTCCGTATTCTCCTTCGAGAGACACACAACAAGGAACGACCTTTTTCTGATCGTGAAGGATAGCTTCTACTACATAAGCTCCGGCAGCACCCGGTGCATACCAAGCCGATGTACCAAGCAATCCGGTAAGAGTAGCACCACCAACCATCGTATCGGCAACAACTTTATCCAATGTTTCTTTAGACAAAAGGTCTGTTACAGGAATACCTTTGTATGTAGCTAAACGAGTTACAGGTATCATTGTAGTATCTCCGTGTCCACCTATTACCATACCTTCCACTTCATTCGGATTACAACCCAATGCTTCGCTTAGGTAATATTTGAAACGTGAGCTATCCAATGCACCACCCATACCTACAACACGATGTTTAGGAAGACCTGTCACCTTAGATGCAAGATATGTCATTGTATCCATTGGGTTGGATATGATAACAAGAACAGCATTCGGTGAGTATTTAAGGATATTTTCTGCTACGCTCTTCACAATACCGGCATTTACCCCGATTAGTTCTTCACGAGTCATACCCGGTTTGCGAGGAATACCCGAAGTAATAACAACTACATCAGAGTTAGCTGTTGCTGCATAGTCGTTAGTCACACCTTTTATACGTGTATCAAATCCTAACAACTGCACAGTCTGGTTCATATCGATAGCTTTACCTTCCGATACTCCTTCTTTTACATCAAGCATCACTACTTCATCAGCCACTTCATTAAACGCAAGTACGTTTGCACATGTAGCACCTACATTTCCGGCACCTACTACTGTTACTTTAGACATAATAATTTGATTTAATATATTAATTAATAATTTGATTCTTTCATATTGCAACGAGACCGAAACAGATACTAAACAATCTCGCCTAAAAGCCTAACAAATGTACATGCTTATTCTGAAATAAAGAAGATTTTGTTCGTCAAAAATATCCCTATTTTATTAAAAAAAGCGAAAGGTTTTTAAATGCCTTTTGTTCAATCTGTATAAATCCGTTATATTTGTAGTCGCAGATTTTTAACATCATCATGGATACAGAAAAAAAGAGTAATTCGAAAATATTAATTGGAATAATAGCCCTGCTTATTCTGGGGATAGGTATAGCTAGTTACTTTATATTCAGCCAAAAAACTCAAATCGATGAGCTGCAACAGGAAAGTGTTCTGAACAAACAGCAGCTGGAAGACGAGTACGAGAGCCTGTCGATGCAATACGAAGGATTTAAGCTGAATATAAAAAATGATTCTCTTCTTCAAAAGCTAACAAATGAACAAACCAAAGTGCAAAGGCTGCTCGAAGAATTGAAGACTGTGAAAGCTGAAAATAAAGCTGAGATTTCTCGCTTGAATAAAGAGCTGGCAACGTTGCGCCAAATATTAAAATCATACATTGCACAGATCGACTCTCTAAACAGAGCAAACGCTCAGCTCAGACAAGAAAAGCAGGAAATAACAAATAAGTATCAGGAAACATCAAGAACCCTGAATCAGGTAACTCAGCAAAAGCAGGACTTGACCGAAAAAGTAACCAAAGCCGCCAAGCTGGATGCCACCAATATAAGCGTGCAAGCCACAAACAGCAAAGGAAAGGTACAAAAGAAAATAAATAAAGTAGAGCAGTTGATAATCAATTTCACAATAACAAAGAATATTACTGCCGAGCCGGGTGAACGTACTATATATGCACGTATCATGAAACCCGATGATGATGTATTGACAAAAAGCAGAGCCAATACATTCCCTTACGAGAATGGAAATATCAATTACTCCATCAAACGAGTTATAGAATATGGAGGTGAAGAAGTTGGTGTAACTATGTATTGGAATGTAGAAGAATATCTGATGCCGGGAACATACCGCGTGGATATTTTTGCTGATGGCAATAGAATAGGCAGTAGATCTTTCACATTAGAAAACTAACAAACTCTTTGATATACTAATAATGCAAATAGTAGAGGCTACTACAGACCATATTTATAATATCCAAGTACTTTCAAATGTTATTTGGCCGGTAACATTTAGCAATATACTTTCGCAAGAACAGATAGCCTACATGATGGATATGATGTATAGTACAAGTTCGCTGGAAAAGCAAATGAAAGAACTAAATCATCATTATTTACTAGCAGAAGAAGATGGCGAATACTTGGGTTATTTATCGTACGAACTCAACTACAAAGGCATGCCAATAACCAAAATACACAAGATATATGTATTGCCTTCTGTACAAGGTAAAGGAGTAGGTCGTTTGTTTATAAATGTGGTGAGTGAATTGGCTCTAAAAAATAACAATACCCTTCTTTCACTGAATGTAAATCGATACAACAAGGCTATTGATTTTTACAAACGAATGGGCTTCGACTTTTTTGCAAATGAAAATATAGATATCGGCAACGGCTTCCTGATGGAAGACTATGTTATGAATAAAGACTTGTAGCTACTCTATAATAATATCAAATTGGTTTAACAACCCCGCCAATCCGTCTTTAGAAAAGCGTGCTTTTTTGATTTTATTTTGACTTAGGTCGATTGTATAATTATATGCAGTGGTAAAATCGACTTCTTGTATATTGGTATTATAAAAGATCGCTTCGTCCAAATCAGCGTCCAGAAACTTCGACTGTTTCAGATCGGCCTCACCAAAGTCAACCCCCTTCAACGACGTGTCTTTAAAACGAGTTTTATTCATTTTTCTTTTTTCGAAAGAAGCATAATCCAATATGCAGTTTTCAAAGTCGACATGAAAAACAAAATCATGGCAGTTATTAAATTTCACGCCAAGCATTTTACAATTCTTAAAATGAATATTATTCAGGGTAGATTGGTTGAGCTCCGCCATCGACAAATTGCAATCAACAAAAGAGCAATCCGTAAAAGTACAAGCTATCAGCTTCGAGTCTGAGAAATCGCATTTCGAAAAAGTACAATTATCAAACGACTTCTTATGTAATCCTTCTACGTAAGATTTACCTTCAAAAATTATGTCTTCACTAACAACCATGCACTTTCCTACTCTCTGATTATTTTCACTTCCCCGGTTTTACCCAATTTTATGATGCTCGATGCTTTCGATTTACTTGTATCATCCTGCCTGTATTTTACAATATAATCTACACCTTGCTTTATCTCTTCACTTATATCATCAAAGTTAGCCGGAGCAGGCTCCCCGCTGATATTAGCAGATGTAGAAACCAAGGCTTTACGAAAACGCTTACACAACTCTTGAGAAAACTTTTCTTTTGTGATACGGATAGCAAGACTACCATCTTCTGCCATCAAGTTAGGTGCAACGTTTCGTGCTCCATCATAAATTATGGTCAACGGTTTTTCGGATAACTCTATCAGATCCCAAGCTACAGAAGGAACTTCATCGATATAATAATCGAGCTTAACAGGATTATCGAGCAAAGTAATAAGGGCTTTACTGTCAACCCTTCGCTTTAGTTCATATACACGATGTACAGCTTTCTCGTTTGTAGCATCACAGCCTATTCCCCATATCGTATCGGTAGGATACAAAATCAATCCACCGGAAACAAGCACTTCAAAAGCTTTTTTTATATCTTCTTCCATAATTTATTTATCGTTAAGCAACTGAGAAAGGTAAACATCTTCAAACTCTTCACCTCTTTGCAACCAGTCTTTCAAAATCCCGACAGGTTGATATCCTGCTTTCTGGAACAAGCTGATACTATTGGTATTGCTTTGGGCTATATATGCATAGATTTGGTGAAGGTACAAAAAGCTGAAAGCATAGTTGCTCATCAATCCCAAAGCTTGTTTGGCAAAGCCTCTTCTGCGATAGTCATCATCAATGAGGATACCGATACCGGCTCTACGGTTGTGGGCATCGATATCGTAAAGATCAATGGTTCCGATAGTGACTTTCTCTTCTACGAGGTCTATCATCAAGCGCAATTGTTTGCTTTGGTATATATCCATCTCCAAGGCATCATTAATGTACTGCCTCAGCACCAGCTTGGAATAGGGAGCCAAAGTATTGCCATGATACCACAAGACTGTAGAATTTTCCCAACGATATAAGATTTCTAAATCTTCGGGTTCTACGGCTCGCAAAACGATATCTTTGTTTTTCAATAGCATTTTGTAAAAGACTTAGTTGTTAATAATTTCCTCTCTCGAACATTTCGCCCAAGCGTATAAAGAAATTCTTCTTTCTTCTTCTCGCTCTTTGACTTTCTCCCGAAGACATCATTATATTTTCGAAGGAAAACTCTCCTCTTTCCATCGCTTTAATCGCATGATATATCACCCCCCAATCAGGAAGTCCTCCCAGATTGCGGTCGTCAATAAACAAATCTGCGGTTAATTTCCGAGACGCTTTTGAAGAATCTTCTTCCGGATAATTCTTGTTGGCTGCATAAAAATGCAACCCTTTATTTTTACAATAATCTACTGCTTCCTGCAACAAGCTGCCGTCTCGCACTGTCCAAAGAATAAGGATATGCCCGTCTTCTTGCAACTTTAGAAGTGTTTCGATTGCAAAAGGAATGGGGCGTCCGATTTTAGGATACTCATGTTCGACGATTGTTCCGTCAAAGTCTACTGCAATAACCATTTTATTTAATCTTTTATTTTGATGTAGTATCGTTAGTTTCTTCTAAGGTCTTTCGGTTAGGATAACAAAAAAACAATGCAAATATAATTATAATTGTCATATACACAGAGTTCTTTGAATTAAACAGATACAGTCCCGCTATGTTCAATATAGCCGCCGCATCTAGCACAAACATACGCAGAATATAGGCCGAAAGGTACTTCTCGAGAAACTTCTTGTGCTCCAGCTCAGCGATCCTCCGATACTGAGTATGGAATAGTTTCAATGCGATTGGAATACTAGCCAACGATATTATAATCGTATATTGCTCAAACACCATATTGGTAGATGTGGCAGTACCAAAAGTTAAACCTTTAGAAAATAATATAAATGTGAGAACAGTCAACAGCAAAAGAATGTTCGCCCAAAATAACAACATTAAAGTTTTATATAGCTTTCGTTCTTTATTCTCCATTATGACTGTTATAGTTTATACGATTCGTTAAACAATGTCCTGTTCAAGATAGATCGTCCTAGTGTTACTTCATCGGCATATTCTATTTCATCTCCGATAGAGATACCCCGTGCAATCATGGAAACCTTTATATCGAAAGATGATAATTTCTTATAGATATAGAAGTTGGTCGTATCTCCTTCCATGGTAGTACTCAATGCCAAAATAATTTCTTTCACATCACCCTTGGCTACACGTGCCACCAGGCTGTCTATCTCCAGATCGGAAGGACCTATACCATCTATCGGCGATATGATACCTCCCAACACATGATACAAGCCTTTGAATTGCATCGTGTTCTCAATAGCCATTACCTCTTTTATATTCTCTACAACACAGATAGTGGCTGCATCACGAGACTTATCCAAACAGATAGGGCAAATATCGTCATCACATATATTATGACAAACATTGCAATACTTTACTTCATGCTTTAAAGAAACCAATGCCTGAGCGAAACCTTCCACCATTGCATTGTCCTGCCTCAACAGGTGCAAAATCAACCTCAAAGCCGTTTTACGCCCTATGCCGGGAAGCCTTGCGAATTCATTTACTGCATTTTCTAATAAAGCTGATGGATATTTTTGATTCATGATGCCTGAAAATTTTCGGATGCAAAGATAAGAATTATTTAAGGGATTTTCTCACTGATTCAAGACATCTTAAATCTATTTAAATATTATAAGAAGGTATTTTTAATGCAATTAGCAAAACAAGTCAGACTCTTTTTACTCCTTCTGACAGCTAGGACAAAAGTAGATTGTACCACCCAGATATGCTTCCTTTACAATATCGCTTCCACAGATAGGGCATGGTTCTTTGTATGTTTTCTTGGATAAAAGGGTTCTATATTTACCCCAATTACCATAAAAATCCTTTTCAGTGTCACGTCCTCCTTTATTGGTCATATTACGGAGAGTAACCTTCAGCGAATGGAACAAATCACCTTTTTCGAGATCAGACATTGTAGATATTCTCCGTTTGGGATGTATCCCCGCTTTGAAAAAGATGTCTTGTAAAACGCCGTTTCCCAAACCTGGAATCCGTTGTTGAGTACCAAGCAAGGCCTTCACCGACATGTCTTTTTGTACACCGGCAAAGATTGAATCAAAATACGCCTCATCAAAAGTGTCGCTCAATGGGGAGATACTGTTGAGACTTCCGGCATGATATACATTTTGTAACTGTCCTTTATAGGCAAATATCGATCCATACATAGATACTGTAAAAGCAAGGCATGTCATATCCTCGAACAATATTAACAACTGATGTTTCACCGGATATTTCTCGGTTGCCGTATAATATTTCAGGTTTGTACCGTCACTTATAGAAATATAAGTATCATTGTCGCAGATAATATCAACAAATGCACCATGCCCTCTTGCCGATTCTATTTCTCGACCTACAAGCATATTACGATACAATGCCGGATTGCCATTGTACCATGTAAACTTGTGCGGACTAGTTGCCTGAATAACTTTTGCTATTCGTTTTCCTATCAGGATATTCTCAGCTTGTGAGCTTATTGTTGCCGATTCGGGTATTTCTATCATATCTAAACTTATAGGTTAAAATACAATAGTAGCTTTAAGATGCGATCGCTGAAGCTTTTATATTTTCCTCGAACGAATTTAGTTTATTTTTCTCACCTGCCAACCATACTACATCACCTTCTTGAAACATAAAGCTGGAAGTAAAATTGATGATAGACTCGTCTCCCCTATCAATACCGATTACCATACATTCTGTTTTTTCGCGAATACCTGCATCTACAATAGATTTATCAATAAGTGGAGATCCCGGTTCTACCAGATACTGAGATAAGCATATATGATATTCAGCTTCTTCCTCCATGAGCAAATCTTGCTCCGTCTTTTCTTCCAGAAACTGAGATAACTTTTGCATTTCTTCATCCGACCCCGAAACAACTAATTTATCAAATGGGTATATACGTGTGTTCCCATCAGGGATATTGATCTTATTGCACCCTCTGACTATGGTTACAATATTCACACCCGTTTTTTGTCTAAAGTCAAGTTCCCGCAAGGTTTTTCCTATATTAGAAAACGACTGAGACACCTCAAATTCAGCGATATGTATATTCTTGGAGCGTAAGTCATTCGCTACAGTTGGTAAGATCGCAGCATTCTTTTCACTAAGCTTTTGCTTCAGGTTAAGATTTTCAAGAAATCGCGCCTCGATCCTACGAGACTGAGCCTTGAACCCTTGAGAGAATATAATCAATGTTACAACAACCAACGAGATAATAACCATCAATATTGTAAGTCTTGGGAATAGAGGAATCAATACCATTAGCACCAATACAATACAGATAATAATACGAAACACAATCAACGAAACCAATGCCCCTCTGTTAAGGCGGTTATCCTTCCACAGATTCTTAAATTCTTCGGAACGATTTTTCTTCATCATAATGGCACGTAAAAATGGAGCCATCAGAGTGAGTGTAATGAGAGCTGCCAGAATCTGTCCCCAGATACTTCCGGGAACATACTCTACAATATATGGCGTTATAAAATTCTGAAACACTAAGAGAATAGCCAAAGATATAGTGAAATATACGGCAACTAAAGTGAGTATACTTTTCAATAATTTTTTCCAGTCATTTTGCTTATTCACCGTATCGTATCCCGATGCGCCATACCCATCTTTAATCTTAGCGAATTTATTGGGAATCTTCTTCTCCAACCAACCATACGCGGTATCGGACAGCTTAATGCAATACGGAGTAGTGAACGTTGTAATCACCGACACTGCCACTATTATCGGATACAATGTATCTGTAATAACACCTAGACTAACACCCAAAGTAGCTATGATAAAAGAGAACTCCCCTATCTGAGCCAAACTGAATCCTGATTGCATAGCCACCCTCAGACTCTCACCCGAAGCTAAAACACCTAATGTTGCAAAAGTGATCCGTCCGATAAGCACAACCAAAGTAAGAATTATCACCAGCACGCCGTATTCGGCAATAATAGCGGGATCGATCATCATACCCACAGATACGAAGAAGACAGCTCCAAACAGATTTTTCAATGGCTCCATGAGGTGCTCGATATGTTTAGACTCGATTGTCTCTGCCAATATAGACCCCATTATAAAAGCACCCAAAGCAGCCGAAAAACCAACAATAGAAGCAAAAAGAACCATGCCAAGGCAGAGTCCGATTGCCACAATTAACAAGGTCTCGTCATTCAGATACTTCTTCAGTTTCTTGAGTATTGTGGGTATCATATAAATACCTACAATAAACCAGATAAGCATAAAGAAAAATAGTTTAATAACACTGTTTGCCAATTCGCCGCTTTCTATATGCTGGCTCGATGCAAATGTTGTCAGCAAAACCATCATTATAATAGCTGCAATATCCTCAACGATAAGCATTCCGAATACGATTCCTGCAAACTTTTTCTTTTGCAGTCCCATATCATTAAAAGCCTTAATAATAATAGTAGTAGACGACATAGAGAGCATACAGCCCAAATAGATGCTATCCATCCGAGTCCAATCATCTATGAGGTTGACAATAAACAACTGCCCCGCCAGGTAGCCAATTATTATCATAGACCCCAAGTTGATAAGCGTGGCAATAGAAGCTTTACCGCCAACGTCCATCAGTTTTTTGAAACTAAATTCGAGCCCTAAAGCAAAGAGTAGAAAAATTACGCCTATCTCTGCCCATATGCCAACATTACTCATATCTGATATCTCAGGCAGGGCTTTGAATATAGATCTTACACTTTCATCCGAGGCTCCCGATATATCTATAACAAGCTTTTCTATGAATTTCTTGAAATGAAGACTTGCCAAAAATCCTGCAACAATGTATCCCAATACAACAGGTTGTTTTAGCCATTTGAATATAATAGTAACTATTCCGGCAGTTATTAATATAATTGCCAGATCACTTATAAAATCAGGAAGGTGAGCCATATAATTTTATTTTCTACAATAAAAATTCAGTATAATTTGATATAAAAGTATTCGTCCTTGTTAAAAGAACTTATTAAAATGAGGTTTTTTCGATGTTTAAAATTATCAAAAAAAAATGATTCTCGAAAATAAATAAACATAAAGTCACAAATTCTATTCTTTACTACTTTTTATTTATTTTATCATTTTTATTGTATCAATAATATATTTATGCTAGCTTTGACCTAGTTTTTTACGTTTGATGTAAAAAAATACTTGCATAACATAATAATTCAAAACAATCCAGTACTATTTATACTACAGGCTGGAGTTAAAAACACAAAAAAATGAAAAAGATTATTTTATTAATAGTTTCCATCGTTATAGCAGGAAGCTATAGTTTTGCACAAGAGAAGGCCTATGTGCCAACATCTTTTTGGGATCATTGGTTTATACAAGGTCAAGTCGGAGGTTCTTATACTGTAAGCGAACGCCACAGTGACGCCAAATTTGGTGATCTAATAACCCCTCATGTAGCTATATCGGCAGGTAAATATTTTTCGCCTGTAGCCGGAGCACGCTTACAAGTGGGTGGATGGCAATCAAAAAACTATCATAAATATACTCTGAATAAACAAGTAAAAGATGGAACATATAAAGTGGATTACATCCAAACAAGTGTTGACGGTTTACTTAATTTAACAAATCTTTTTATGCCTTATAGTCCTGAAAGAGGATTTAATCTAGTTGGTATTGCCGGTATCGGTTATGCTCACGGTTTTGGAAAAGATAATATTGCAGGAATAGGAAGTATTAGTAGAACAAATAGTATTGTTCCTCGTATTGGTTTTCAGGGAGACTTCCGTATAAATGAGGCTGTAAGCTTAAACCTGGAAGTAATAGGCAACCTATATGCTGACAACTTTAATGGCGTTGTATATGACAGAAAATACGATGGTATAGTAAATGCCCTTATCGGCCTTACTTATAATTTCACTAAAGGTGGATTTAAAATGGTTGATGAAGCAGACCCTGTTGCAATCAAGGTAATGAACGACAAAATCAACGAACTTAGAGGACAAATAGGAGGTAAAGACTCTGAAATCAGCAGATTAAAACAAGAGTTAGCCGTTAAACCAGCGCCTCAGGTAGTAGTTGAAAAAACGAAAGAGGTCAAAGAGCAGACAGAGATATTGATGAATGCTGTTGTTGTATTCCATATTGGTAGTGCAAAACTTGAAAAAAACCAAGACATCAACATTTATAATGCAGCCCGTTATCTAAAAGATAACCCTCAGGTAAATGTTATAGTTACAGGATATGCTGATAAGAGCACAGGTACAGCAGCTATCAACCAAAGACTTTCTGAACAACGTGCTGAAGCTGTAGCTAAAGTTCTTGTGGAAGAGTATGGTATCTCAAGAAGCAGAATAACAACCAAAGCCAGTGGAGACAAAGAACAATTATTCCCTACAGATCAGTGGAATCGTGTGGTAGTGTTCACCGCTGTTACAAAGTAAAAACTTTTTGCAAAAAATAAAAAAGAGGCTGTCTTATCAATAAAGTAAGACAGCCTCTTGTCGTATAAGAGCGTTTAGTTATTTTTCTTTTTCAACAATTTCTGAATCAATAAGCTTTACAGGCTTTGATTTTTTTCGTAGTTTCATATTCAGAAACTCTACAAGTAAAGAGAATGCGATAGCAAAGTAAATATATCCTTTAGGTATCTCACCCACCACTGTTCCAAATATAGAAAGGTTAGATAAATGCGCCGCTTCTACGATCAGCATTACCCCAATCAATATCAGAAACGAAAGCCCCAACATCTGAATAGTAGGATGCTCATTTACAAACTTACTTACGGGCCCCGAGAATAGAAGCATTACTATTACAGCCAAAACTACTGCCGTAACCATTATCGTCATAGCACCTACATAACCAAACTCGCTGAAACTTACAAGTCCAACAGCAGTAAGAACACTATCGAAAGAGAAAACAATATCAAGTGCTACGATCTGAGCAATAACTCCCCAAAAACTAGTTTTTGATTTAGCTGTAACCGAATCACTTTCACCTTCTAGCTTATGATGTATCTCGGTCACACTTTTATATAATAAGAAAAGTCCCCCTACTACAATAATGATACTCTGCCCCGATATAGATCCATCGAGCCATTGTGTATCAAAACTAATAATGGGCTTAGTGAGCTTCATCAACCACGATATACAAAAGAGCAAGGCGATGCGAAAAAGCATAGCCAGAATAAGCCCCACAGTACGTGCCTTGGGCTGCTCTTTGGCAGGAAGCTTAGCTGATACTATAGACAAAAATACAATATTGTCTATACCAAGTACAATTTCCAGAAAGGATAAAGTCAGAAGTGCAATCCATGCACTAGGCAAAAAAAATGTTTCTAGAATTTCCATCTTTATTTTTTTGTGTCAAAATTAATAAACATTTTGACACAAAAAATAATCAAGGTTTTTTTTCTAGATAGTCTCTTATAACAGCTTCACCATCTGTCTTTATAAACCCCAGCATATACTGGATCTTAAGCAGTAGTTTTTTTAGTTTTGTCTTCAATTTTGCTTTCTTAATACATTCTTAAGAGACAAATATAATACATAAAACATCCATCTACAATTAATTAGATTAAATATTAACTTCGTTTAAATTTATTTTTATGACGTCTACATATTAAAAAACATATTTATAAAATATGATGTATCTTTGTTTAAATATCTATAAATACATATAATTTCACAATATACATGACCATAAAGAAAAAGATAATCAACGACCCTGTTTTTGGCTTTATCACAATACCTAATCTATTTTTATATAAATTGATTCAGCATCCTCTCCTCCAACGGCTAAACCGCATCAGGCAAATGGGATTAGCTTTTTTTGTATATCCCGGAGCACAACATACACGCCTGCACCACTCTATAGGAGCTATGTACCTGATGGATGAGGCAATAAAGGTTTTACGGATAAAAGGGCACGAAATAACAGACGACGAGGCAAATGGCGCCTTATCATGTATATTGCTACACGATGTTGGTCACGGACCGTTCTCTCATGCTTTGGAACATACGCTGACAAATGGTATTCATCACGAAGATTTTTCTTTGGCGCTTATGAATTACCTCAACAAAGAGCTAAAAGGAGAATTAAGCACATGTATATCAATATTCAAGAATGAATATCCAAAGAAATTCCTGCATCAGTTAGTTAGTGGACAGCTCGATGTTGATCGCTTGGACTATCTCAGACGAGATAGCTTTTTTACAGGTGTGACGGAAGGAAATATCGGTTCGGCACGTATTATAAAAATGCTTGATGTAAAAAACGACAAACTAGTTGTAGAAGCGAAAGGCATTTACTCTATTGAAAACTTTCTTACCTCGCGTCGATTGATGTATTGGCAGGTGTACCTCCACAAGACGGCTGTTGCTGCCGAAAAGATGTTGATAAAAGTCCTGATACGAGCTAAAGAATTAACAAATAGAGGAGTTAGTCTATTTGCTTCTCCTGCTTTGCAATTCTTCTTACAAAAAAATATAGATAAAGCTTATTTCGAAAAGAAAATGGACGAAGTATTACTTCACTTTGTCAAGTTAGACGACAATGACATTTGGAGCGCTCTCAAGGTGTGGGCTGATCACGATGATGTGGTACTGTCGAAATTGAGTGATTGTCTTGTTAACAGAAAATTGTTTAAGATAGAAATAACGAATGAAGAACTTCCGGCCTCTTATATACAGGAGTATATAGAGCGATATATGAGTGAATTTGATATTACTGAGAATGAAGCATCTTATTTCTGTTCCTCAGATGTTATCTACACAAATATGTATAATGAAGTGGACGACAGTATTGATATTTTATATAATGATGGCACAATAAAAGACATATCCGAGGCTTCGGACATGCTGAATATACAACTGCTATCAAAAAAAGTAGAAAAGCACTATTTTTCTTATCTTAAGATATTACCGACAAACAATTAAAATAAAGATATATTACTTTTGTACTTAATTATGAATATAGTACAGGTCGAACAATATATAGACGAGAACCAACTATTAGAAGACGGTAGCAAGGTTATTGTAGGGGTTAGCGGTGGAGCCGACTCAGTCGCTCTGCTAGACATCCTACACACGCTGAAATATGAGTGTGTGGTGGCACATTGCAACTTTCATCTTCGGGGAGAAGAGTCTAATCGTGATGCTTTTTTCGTAGAAGAATTGTGCCAAAAGTACAACCTTAAATATGAAAGGGTAGATTTTGATACAGAGGCCTATGCCGAGATCCATTCCATCTCTATAGAAATGGCAGCAAGAGAATTGCGATATAATTGGTTTGAACAAATAAGAACAATCCATCTGGCTGATAAGATTGCGGTCGCACATCATAGTGACGATTCGGTAGAAACCATACTTCTAAACCTGACCAGGGGAACAGGAATAAGAGGATTGACGGGAATAGCGGCGCAAAACAATAACATTATTCGCCCTCTTCTGTGCCTCAGCAGAAAAGACATCTTAGAGTATCTTAAAGACAGAGCTTTGAAGTATGTAGATGACAGTACCAATAATGAGGACTTGTATACACGGAACAAGATAAGACTAAATATCATCCCATTGCTGGAGACTATCAACCCATCGGTAAAAGATTCTATTATCCGTACAGGCGAGCATTTATCGCAGGTGGAGAATATCTATAATTTTTATATCCAACAGGTAAAGGCTGATGTGTTGAGCGACGATAGCATCAACATCCGAACGCTGATTAAATATTTAGAGCCGGAAGCGATCCTCTATGAGTTGCTTGCTCCTTACAATTTTAATACAGCAACCGTAAGACAAATTTTTGAATCGATAATAAGTCAGTCCGGGAAGATATTTTACTCCGACACGCACAAGCTGATTAAGGATAGGGAATTCTTTATAATAAAGAAAAGAGAGAAGCTCTCTGTAGACAGCTTTCTGATAAGGGAAGAAGATCGCTTGATGAGCTATCCATTACAACTATCTATCGAAACGATCCAAATAGACAATGGCTTTGTAATAGAGAAAAATAAAAATATTCTCTATCTGGATAAAGATAAAATAAAATTCCCACTGACACTGAGAAGGTGGCATCAAGGCGATTGGTTTATTCCATTCGGGATGAAGGGCAAGAAAAAGGTGAGCGATTATTTCACCGATCAGAAGTTTACTTTGTTCGAAAAAGAAGAAGCCTGGCTACTTTGCTCAGAAAATAATATTGTGTGGATTGTCGGCGAACGTTCAGACGATCGATTTAAAATAGACAAATCTACGACACAAATCCTAAAGATACAGATAACAGATAAACCATTATAAAAAAGCACCTCTATCTATAAAAAGATGAGGTGCTTTTGTATTTAGTTAGACACTTATTTCAATTCGTATCCGGCTTCCTTGGCGTATGCTTTTTGAGTATTTGCTAACTGCTCAAAACTCGCATTATAAGCATCCATCTTAGCATCATATTCGTCCGAAATCTTATCGAATTCTTCGTCCGAAGATTCTTCTGTTAAAGTGGTAAATTTCCTTCCGGTTTCTACGATTGCTCTTAGATCTTGGTATGTTTTCAAAGCTGCATTTTTAAATTCCTCTGCACCTTTTGGAGCTTCTAAGGCTTTCACAATATCCAGCTCTGTGTCAATCTTCACCAAAGCACTATCTGTTGCAGCAGCAATACTTTCATAAGAGCCGGAAGCTATCGCCGCAGAAAGAGTTGATGTATACGAATCGCTTACATGAGAAATGGTCTCATTCGCCTCTACAATCGTATCGTTAAATTTAAGAGGAGACGTTCCACCACAAGAGGTTAAAACAAGACTTACTGTGAGTAATGATAATAATAACTTTTTCATTTTTAATTATGTTAAGATTTTTAATAAGAAAGCAAAGATAGCTAAAACATATATTGAAGCCAATCTTTTAGGAAGATAAGGCCCTCTTCTTAGCCAAGAACTCTTTGATTCCTCCGATATGCTCACGCACTTTTTTATCCGAAAATTCGTAGACTTTTGTTACCAGCCCATCCAAGAAATCACGGTCGTGGGAAACAAGAATAACTGTTCCATCATAGTCTAGCAAAGCATTCTTCAGCACCTCTTTAGTCTTCAAGTCCAAGTGGTTTGTAGGCTCATCGAGAATAAGCAGATTTACAGGTTCAAGCAACAACTTTATCATAGCTAAGCGTGTTCTCTCCCCTCCCGAAAGTACTTTTACTTTCTTCTCCGAATCGTCCCTGTTAAACATAAACGCTCCCAGAATATTACGAATTTGAGTACGTATATCCCCTTCGGCAACCCGATCGATAGTCTCAAAGACAGTCAGATCTTCATCTAACAAATCAGCCTGGTTCTGCGCAAAGTAACCAACCTGTACATTATGCCCTAAAAGTATACTGCCATCGTATGAGGTTTCGCCCATCACGCATTTTACAAATGTAGATTTTCCTTCTCCGTTTTTTCCTGCCAAAGCAATTTTCTCACCACGCTCTATCATTAGATTGGCATTTTCAAAAACCAGATAATCATCATATTTCTTCGTCACCATATCTACTGTCAACGGATAATTACCCGAACGTGTAGCAGGCTGGAAGCGAATACGAATTTGCGATTTGTCTTCTTCATCTATCTCCACACGCTCCATCTTTTCCAATTGACGGATACGGCTTTGCACAAGCACTGCTTTAGCCGCTTGCGCTCTAAAGCGTTCTATAAACTCTTCTATCTCGGCTATCTGTTTTTGCTGAGCCTCCCATGCATGTATTTGCTGCTGGCGACGTTCCTGTCTGAGCTCTACATATTTAGAGTAATTTACCTTATAGTCGTAAATACGCCCCATCGTTAGCTCAATCGTACGTGTAGTTACCGCATCGATAAAAGCACGGTCGTGCGAAATAAGAACCACAGCTTTTGCCTGAGTATTTATAAAGTCCTCGAGCCAACCAATAGATTCTATATCAAGGTGATTGGTAGGCTCATCGAGCAACATCACATCGGGATTACTCAACAAGAGTTTAGCAAGCTCGATACGCATACGCCAGCCTCCACTAAACTCGTTGGTAGGACGATCGAGATCGGCACGCTTAAAACCTAGACCAAGCAATGCTTTTTCGACCTCACCTTCAAAGTTGACATCTTCTACCATTGCCAAGCGTTCGTGGGCATGAGTAAAGTCATCTATCAGTTTGGCATAATCATCAGATTCGTAGTCGGTACGTGTTTCCAACTGCTTATTCATATCCTCAATCTTTGCTTGCAGATCGAAGATATAAGAGAATGCTAAAGATGCTTCTTCACGCACTGTACGCTCATCGGTAATTTTCATTACCTGAGGCAGATACCCCACGGTAACTCCATCAGGCCCGGTTATTGTCCCTCTGAAGTGCGTATTGACACCTGCCAGAATTTTGAGCATAGTACTCTTCCCTGCACCATTCTTACCAACAAGCGCAATTTTATCTTTATCATTAATGATATAGCTTATATTATCGAACAATACTCTATCCCCTAACTCAACTTTTAAGCTGTCAACAATTAACATCGAATCTCTATTTTATTTTTGAAGGTGCAAAGGTAGAGAAAAATAAGATACGAAATATCAAAACGAATTACTGTTAATCGTTATCGCTGAAAGCAGCAAAGAGAAGAGACGGTCATCTCCTCTCTTATGAATAATAAAAAGATAAGTAATATTTTTTAGCTTTACCTTACTTGAAAGAAGTAAATTTCAGGCAAACAGGCATATCCAGTTCTATATCCTTATATGTATTTTCCAATAAGCCTGTAGCCCTGTCTATAAGGAATATTTGGATAACATCATTATCTCGACTTGCCACCAGTAAGAATTTACCATTCGGAGTAATCACGAAATTACGTGGATGCACTCCTGTTTCCTGATAGCCAACTTTGGTTAACTTACCATCTGCCTGATTTATAGAGAATATTGCGATACCATCTCCTTTCAGACGGTTGGATGCATAAAGGAATTTGCCGTCAGGCGACACATGAATATCAGCACTACCCTTTGCGCCAAGCGTATCAGCTTGTATTGTTTGAATTTGGGTCAGATTACCGGCATTTGCATCGTAGTTGAATGCGATAACAGCGCCCGAAAGTTCATTAATGAGGTATGCATACTTTCCATTCGGATGAAAATCAAGATGTCTTGGTCCCGATCCGGGTGCTACATCAAAAGCGGCAGGTGTTCCTACTTTGAGATAGTTCCCCTCATTACTTTCATTTATGGTGAATTTATGTATTTTATCTGTTCCCAAATCATCGGCGAACAAATATTTCCCATCAGGAGAATAGCGTACACAATGCAGGTGAGGAGCTTTCTGACGCTCTGCATCTGCCCCTTTTCCTGTAAAACGAATCAATTGAGCTGCAGTAGCCAACGTTCCGTCATCATTAATATTAAAGGCTGTAATACTACCACCCGAATAATTAGCGGTAACAACATGCTTGCCTGTATTGTCGAGCTCTATATAACAAGGGTCTGCACCTCCTGTCAACTGTGAATTTAACAGCTTCAGAGTACCATCTTTCTTATCGAAAAGGAAGGCATTGGCGGCAGCTTTTGTGTCTCCTGTTTCGGAAACAGAATAAACATGCGTACCTTCTTTATTAATAGTAAGGTATGATGGATTGGTTACCTTAACCACACTTTTATATTTGGAAAAACCTGAAACGGTATCAAATTGATAAACATAAATACCTTCGCTCTCGCCTGTTGTATATGTACCTACCAGCAGGTATAAGCTTGTTTGGTCTGAGATAGTTTCTGCACTCATATTTGTTGTATCCGACGGATCAATATTCACATTATCCACATTTGTTTTTTGTTTGCAAGAAATAAGGGAAAGAACAGCGAAAGCTGAAAATAAAATATATTTACGCATAATACTCTATTTTATGTAAAAGATGAACCTGAAAATGTTTACTAGAACAAAAGAAGGCAAAAATTATCAGTTTACGGCATTTTTTCAATACAAAATTCAAAAGAAATATTTTGCTTTAATAAGATTAAAAAGCTATCTTTGTCGGCTGAAAAAGAAGAAACAATTTAAACTACTATAAAATGAAGAAAGATATTCATCCAGCAAACTATCGTCCGGTTGCTTTCAAGGATATGTCAAACGATGAGGTATTTATTTCACGTTCAACTATCAATGCTAAAGAAACTATCGACATAGATGGTGTTACTTATCCATTGGTGAAGCTTGAAATCACAAGTTCTTCTCACCCGTTCTATACAGGAAAACAAAAACTTGTAGATACAGCAGGACGTGTTGATAAGTTTATGAACCGTTACGCTAAGCGTACACAACCAAAGAAATAATTGTAATTAAATTACAAGTTTAACTAAAAAAGGCTATTCAATATGAATAGCCTTTTTTAGTATGTATATATCAATTATTTTAACCAACCACCTTTTCCAATTTACTGATAGTCTCGTTGCCCAATCTAGTCTTCGATTCGATATGTTTCAAGACTGTTTCCACAAAAGGATTTTCTTCGAATAAACCTCGCACTTGCTCAAAGTCTATTTTTTGCTGATGCTTGTCTCCGTCCACCCCAAAACCTGTATGAGAAGATAAAGAAAACTCCTTCTTAGCATCCTCGTAAATCATTCTATCCAACTCTACAACAGCTTCTTTCCATTGACTAACAATATTAATAACATCCTGAGCGGTAATTGTATCTAACGACAGATTATAATATTGCTGTATCTTGTCCCACGCCCAAGTCCATTCCAGTGAGTAATAGTTTTTATGCAGTTGTTCAAAAATAGCATTCATCTCACCCACATGTTTTATATTATCCGATTCTATATCGTCTATAAGCTTATCTATCTCCGAACGAGGAACAAGCATACCTCCCACATCACTCCATTCATTCAGACCCACTTCGGTGTCAGGTTTCAAACATTCCCTGATATCCTCATTGCTAGTGTATGAACACTTGGATAAGCGTGAAATAATAGAGTTTCCAAGAAACTTGGTAATGGCCATATTGTACAATTTCAATCCTCTCTTCAGAGAAGTGCCTTTGATGCGGCAACTTTGGTATGTGTACGATCCTGATGTCTCGCCACAAGTCTCTTTCAGCCCTTCCAATATTTCGATCGCCTTAAACATTTTCTGTATTGTATAAGGGCTCAGTAGGTTGAAATTTATCTGATCTAGTTTTTCAGGATCTTTTCGTCTATCTCTTTTCGGGAATTTCTGTGCATCACGAATGGTACCTACACTTCGCAAATTAATACCGGGAACCAACACCGACTCATCTTTATCCTCTATCAGATAAGAGAACGGCATATTAGAAGTATCTGCATTATAATAGTGACGCCCCATAATAAGAGAAAAAGCTCCGATGCGTGAAGGCCATAGGATATACGAATTACTGGTTGTTTTTCCTCCACGTTCTACAATGCCCTGATGGATAGGCCCGAGCTTGTACATGTGATTACTCTGGTTAGATCCAGAACCTGCATTCATAAAAGAAAACATTCCGGCAATCAAGAGCGTAGACTTGTGATGAGTCACCGTATAAGGCCCGGCAAATAAAGCACAGGCTTCACCATTCTCACCCTGACAATTGCTAAAGAATAATGAATCGCTCGCCGAATAAGTATGCCCCAATTGGCATGATTGCCCTACAAAGCAGCGGGTAAGCATCGTTCCATCTTCAACGCGTGAACCCGAACATACAATAAAGTCGTTCGCCATTACGCTATATCCGATATGAACAGGATCGTATTGATTACTGTTAATGCTTCCATTCTCAAGGTGTCGCGCTCCTTCTATTGTAGCACAATCCCCGATGTGTACATTTTTTATTGCTCCGGCATTTACAATCGTCACATTATCGCCTATGTATCCATAATCAGAGGTGCGTTCTTTAGCATAATCAGCGACCATACCCTGAAGTTTTTTTATCAATACCGGTCTATGGCGATAAAAGGAAAGAATATAGGCAAAATGAGCACTCAGTTTATCATAGATCATAACCTCGCGCCCTCCGGTCTCATTTAATACCGAAACCTCTATTCCATTCCCAAACGATGACTGCCCTTCTACATACAGGTGGTGTATGTTTTGTATACGCACATTATTGCCAATACGATAGTTGGCTATATAATTCTGTACATTTTCGATAAGCACATTATCACCCAATTCACAATTGTGGAGGCAAGCATGCTTCAGACCTGAATGCTTTTTCAACCCTCCCGGCAATGTGAATTCATTTTCAAAAATACCTAACTTGACTTTTCCCGAAAAATTGGTGTTTTTAATATAGGCCGGTTCGAAATTTTTGTGTACCGAAATGTTGTTCCAATTATCAGCCAAGCAGCCCTGACTCTCAAGTTTTGTTATTTCTTCCGGGGTTAGATTTCTGTAATCCATATATTATCTTTAGATTAAAGCATAAATAAAAAAACGATTTGTATACATCTTACAATAATACACACCGTATTTTTATCAACTGAGACAAATTTAATAATAATGTCTTTCAGTACTATCGAAATTCTATCTTTTTAATAAGAAACCCCGATTATAAATTAAACTATAATCGGGGTTTCTTACTTTATATTAATTCGCATCCGCTACTTCAATATCCTCTATTTGTGTAGATAGGCCCTCTATCCGTCGATTTAAGCTGTACTTACTTATCAGCTCCGCAATTTCCGGATCGAGAGGTGCACGATAAACCTTCGACGGGTCTAACTCGCAAGCACGCATCAAGTGATCAATTGCCTCACTATCTTTATTTGAACGAATTGACAGTATAGCTCTCAAATACTCGGTATTTCCTGTTTCAGGCAAGCCATCCAATACTTCTTTGGCTTTGGCATTATACCCCATACATATCAAGCACAATGCTGTATTATAATCAGGATAGTCGGACAAAATCTCCAAAGCCTTCCAATACTCTCTATCTTGCAACAGTTGCAATCCTTTTTCGTAGTTAGGTCTTTCTTGAACATCCATGGCTGTTTCTTCTGTCATACCGGGACGATGCATATTAAATTCGAAAGTAGCCTTATTTAACAACGGGTAAATGGAATCTCGAATCACCTTATAGTCGTCCGCAAATTCTTTCTTTATCTTGGTTTCCGTCTCATCCGGATCGATAGCCCCTTCGAGCAATGCAAGAATCTGTGTCTTATTCATTATATCATTTCGCTGCTGAATCTGGTTTGCCAAGGTATTCCAGTCTTCTCCTCCAAACTCGACCTTAATAACATTGTTGACATCATTCACTTCGCCCGACAAGGACTTAACAAAGTATTCTTTAATCGCATCGGCGCGTTTTTCGGTTAATTTATAGTTTTTGTCGTATGATCCATCCAGCGCTGTAGTTACTCTAAGAACAATACTATCGACAACAAATTTACCGTCTTCAGTAAACGCACGATATGTATTCAACACATTATTTATTTGGGCTTTATTATCCTTATAATTGATACCAAAAGCGGATTGTCCGGGCTGAAACTTCACATAGGTAGTCAGACGGTTATATGCATCCCTATATAGTTTTGTTCTCTTATAGATAAGTGAAGTATCTACCAACTGAGATAATGACGATATAAAATATGAAATTGTATCGCCGGGCGACATCATATAGCGGCTTCTATCGATAGCATCCACACGTCCATTCATTGTAAGGCTAAGTTTTTTGAGTCCAACAGTTACGGGATGATCTTGTTTATATAGATATATAAAATCACGACCTGCATCTATAATTGTATCTAAACGTACTCCTTCTTCGTAAGGAAATGGAATCAGCTCTTTTGCAACCTCCCCTTTACGTTCTTTTTTCATTTCATTTTCGGCAATAGCCTCAAACATATATCTGTTCTGAGCGATTTCGATAGAGTCACTTTCGGTCAATACATTGTTTATTATATCATCCAACGAACGCCCTTCTTCGTATGCTTCACGAAACTTGGCAGGCATCTTCATGTAACTAACTTCAAAGTTCTTATCATCCAACACAAGAGCTTTTGCATTCCTATTGAACTTCTTCATGTATTGAGCAAATAAACCTACGGTATCTTTTCCATTAGACATATCTCTGATCACCTGCTCGCGTGCTTTTCGCACATATTCATTATAGAAACGTTGACGATATCCCTTAAGCTTGGCTAACTCGGCTGCATCAAACTTACTTTTCTCAGTCTTCCATTTCTCATATTCCATCTGCTTACTCCATTCCCTGTAATATTCTTCATAATACAAGTTCTGGCGGTTACTGATATCTTTATCAGTTCCTGCTCTGTCAAAGAATACATCATCATATTTGTCGTCTCCCACAATAGACTTCATATACTTATCATATTCGGCGTAGTCTTGCTTTTGTTTGGCAAGGAATGCTTCGCCTTTAAGTACTACATCTTTCAGTGGTATGATAGAGTCGTTGTGGAACAGCTTAGGAGACAGCGTCATTCTGAAATTTTCGGATAGAAGCTCTTTAGGAACTCTCACTACAAAGTCTACCTTTACACGGCCATTGCGTTCAGGCGTAAAACGAGACTTAGCCGTAACTACAACCTCTGACAGTTGTTGCACCTCACTAAGATTGGTTTCTTTTTTATTTCCCTTATCAACAGATTCTGTAATATTTTCAGCATTTGTAAATGTTACTTCCTCCGAAACAGTTCTTGTACCTCTTACATTCAACCCTTCCTGAAATGGAAGCTCAATCGTTGCTCTTCTCAATTGTTGCATGAATAATGGTTTCACCATTGCTTCTTTAGGCTTATCTTTGGAATAAGAAAAACCACGTCCTGCAACATCCTCTCCGCGCAAGGCTCTTATATCACGAACCGACTCTGATGATTTACATGAGAACATGATAAATGATAATATTATCAGAAAAGGAATAGAAAAACATGCTGTCTGGGCAACACGTGTAGTAATGTTTGTTTTCATAAGTTTGCTTTCGTATATCATTAAACAGTAATGATTTGTATAGTTTTTGTAAAAACAGTGCAAAGATAGGTAATATCAAGTAATATTTAAAACAAATAAAAATTAATTTTTCAGAATAAAACAAAAGCAGAACTTCTTTTCTGTCAGAATAATAGACATTTAACTCTACGCACCTATCCAAAACAGATACTACACAAGTCTTTCAATAATATGTTAAAAAACAAAGAATGCCGGATATTTATTACCCGACATTCTCTTTCTTATTCATCATTATTACCTATACGTGTTTCCTTCTTCTTTTTTATTCGTCCTGCCTTTCGCAGTGCCTGATCAAGTATATATTGAATTTGTCCGTTCGTACTACGAAACTCATCGGCAGCCCATTTTTCTATTGCTTCCATCATCTCCGGATCGACTCGCAAGACGAAACTTTTAACTGCTGATTCCTTTTCTTTCTTAGCCACAATTAAATATTTATTGATGAAGCGTTCCCGCATTTACTATCGGCTGTGCTGCTTCGTCGGCACACAAGACCACAAGCAAGTTGCTAACCATTGCAGCCTTACGCTCTTCATCCAATTCTACAATTCCTTCTTTCAAAAGTTTATCCAATGCCAATTGAACCATACTTACGGCACCTTCTACTATTTTTTCACGAGCAGCAATAATCGCATCAGCCTGCTGACGACGAAGCATTACACTCGCAATTTCAGCAGCATACGCCAGATAATTGATACGTGCTTCTATTACTTCTATACCTGCAATCGCCAAACGGCTATTCAGTTCTTCTTCTAGTTTCTGGCTAATTTCACCATTATCGGAGCGCAATGTCACATCACCGTCTTTGCTTTCATTGTTGTCGTATGCATACATACCGGCTACCTGACGTAAAGCAGCATCGCTTTGTATCTTTACAAAGTTCTCGTAAGCCTGCATTCTGTTCGAAGATTGAATATAATTATTCACTGAACCCATAACTCCCGAAATAGAAGATGTATCGATATCAAACATCGCCTTATACGTATCTTTTACTTTCCAAACCAGCACAGAACCGATCATAATAGGATTACCGACTTTGTCGTTCACCTTTATAGGCGGCACATCGAGATTACGTGCTCTGAGAGTCAGTTTCTTTTTATAATAAAAAGGGTTCACCCAAAGAAAACCGTTATCGGTAATAGTCCCTTTATATTTACCAAAGAAAACCATTACTCTGGCTTCGTTAGGTTCTACAACCATAAATCCTAGAACGGCTAAAGAGCATAAAATCATACAACATACAGCTATAAACACTAAGGGAATATAACCTAAACTAAAAGACCAGATACTCGCTGCAAATACTACAATAATGATAAATAAGGCTAAGAAACCTGAAATCTTAGTGCCTTTAAAATCTTTCTCTAGTGTTTCCATATTTATTATGATATTAAAATGATATCATAAAAATAAATATAATTTTGAATAATACAGAACAATTTATAAAAAAAGAGCCTTGTCATAAGACAAGACTCTGAACGTATATATATAATATTAATCAATTCGATTCAAATTCGAGTATCTCACCGTACTCTGCCAACTTGTCGAAAGCCCCTTGCAAGTCTGTTTGTCCAAAGTAAACTCTAAAGCAATTGATAACTCCACCATGAGCAAAAACAACAACAGAAGAATAATCCTTCTTTACCAGTTCGTCGATGAAAGATGCAACACGTGCATACATCTGATCGAAAGATTCGCCATTGGGTGTGGGCGTCCTTATCCAGTCCTTGTCCCATTCTTCCATATCAATGCGATTCCATTCTTTCATCTCCCAATCACCAAAGTGCAATTCTTTCAGGCGATCATACAATTGAATATCGGTAAAACCACAATACTCAGCAAGACGCTTCGCTCGGCTTAGCGGGCTTGAAAAAACAGCATCAAACTCCAAGTCTTGTAACTTCTGCTTCACCACCTCAGCTTCGCTCTCAAAGGTCTCTTTTAGCGGTACATCCGTTTGTCCGTAACAAACACCATTAACTCCTACGGCGGTGTGCCGTACTATATATATTTTCATCTTTAAACTTACGTATAGATAATAATTCTCCCTAGCATAATTTCAGGATAATACTTATCCCCAAAAAGAAAGACAGTTCGCATAATAGAAACATTGCACCGCAACAATCTCCGGTATACCCTTGTATCTTTCTTTTCATGAGTAAAATCAATCCAAGGAAAACAAAGATAGGAAATATTATAGCCGCCCAAAAGTGAATATTTAATAATAAAACGAAAGGCAGCAAGCCAAACAAAGCCGAAATAAGAGCCGTGCGCAAAGACATCTTCTTATATACTGTTTTCGATTTACTGCTTTCCGCATTTCGGGCATAAGGCAGGAATAAGGTAATTTGTGAACTGATAAGCTTGCATAGCGGATCGCCCACCAAGATTACAGTACAGGCTAAATACAAACCTAGATTTTCTAAAAAGAAATAAAAGAACAAGAAGTAGAATATCAAGCTGATCACGCCATAAGTACCGATATGCGAATCTTTCATTATCTCCAATATCCGTTCGCGGGTAGTACCTCCACCAAAGCCATCGAAGAAATCGGCAAAGCCATCTTCATGCAATGCTCCGGTAATAAGCAGACGGCTAAGAAGAGCCACTATTATGGCAATGGAATAAGGCAAAACCTGAGCAGTACACCATAACACACCGGCCATAACACCGGCAGTAAGCCAGCCTACTACAGCCCAGTAGTTTATCACCTGTTTAAAATATTCGGCAGGGACATTAAATGCTTTTATACGCCAAAAAGGTAAGCGCGTAAAAAATACTAGTGCTGCTGCTATTTGTTTCATCAGTTATAAGGATTACCTTTCGGAAAGGCAAGTTACAATTCTAAAAATACTTCGTTACTTTAATTTCTTTAAATGAATTCATTTCATTTATCATACGTACAGCCGAATCGACGATAGGATATGCGCAAATAGCACCTGTCCCCTCTCCCAGCCTAAGTCCTAAACTAAGAATAGGTTTTGCATTCAAATACTCCAACACTAGCTTATGTCCGGCCTCATCTCCCTGATGTCCGAAGACAGCATAGTGCAATACATTTTTATTCAACTTTGAAGCTACTAACATGCAGTTTGTCATAATAAAGCCATCAACAAGGATTATCATTTTCAGTTCAGCGGCTTTCAGCATAGCCCCTACAGTCATCACCATTTCATAACCACCGAAATAGCGCATAATGTCTTCGACAGAAGCATCGCCTTTGTAATTATCCATCGATTGCTTCAACACCTTATACTTATGACTGATAATATTGCCTGTGTGATCACATCCCGCACCAATACACTGATCCAAAGGGATACCTGTGAGGTATGTCATCCATAAGGACGACGAAGAGGTATTTGTAATTCCCATTTCGCCAAAGCTAATCACGTTACATCCCTCATCGAAACAAGCTTGTACGCATTCTGCACCCGATTGTATGGCTTGTTCCATTTCCTCTTTAGTCATTGCAGCTTCATGCAGATAATTGCGTGTACTTTTTCGGATCTTCTTGTGAATAATCGGATCTTCGGGCTTAAAGTCGAAATTAACACCGGCATCAACAACCTTTAGATTGAATCCGTGCTGACGTGCCAAAAAGTTGATACCTGCTCCCCCATTCCAAAAATTTGCTATCATCTGATAGGTCACCTCTTGCGGCGATGGGCTCACACCTTCTGCTGCAATACCATGATCACCTGCAAATACGATGTGACAAGGATTTGTCAGCTTCGGATTCAAAGATTGTTGTATCCAACCGATTTGCATAGCCAACTCTTCGAGCTTACCCAAAGAACCTTTAGGCTTTGTCAGATTGTCTATTTTTTCTTGTAAATAAGAGCGTACTTCGTCTTCCGGTTTTTCGATGTTAAATTGTTGCATTGTATATTTAATTTCTATTAGATTTCAATTTTATAGACGTTTTTCGTTGTCAAGCTGATAATACGAAGCTTTTCGTTTTTCAAAAGAATCTTTGCATTCGATAAATGTAATGCTATTAACGACAAAACTTATGATCATTTCACTTTCAGGGGAATACCCGACACCATCAAATGCACCTTATCAGCCCTTTTGGCTATATATTGATTGAACCAGCCTTGCAAATCGGCAAACCTGCGTTGCAGATCGTTCTGAGACATTTCACCCATGCCTATTTCGTTTGTAACAAAAATAAACACGGCATCTTGAGCAACAAGTCTGTCAAATTCAAATATTAGAGCAGCCAGCGCAGCCTCAACATCCGAATTCAGGTCGAAGAAGAAATTCGTAGCCCATAGGGTAACGCAGTCTATAAGCACTACCTGATTATTAAAATAATGCTTACCTAAAAATTTTTCTTCTTCTACATTTATCCAATTATCTGCCCGCTCGGCTTTATGCCTTTCGATCCGCTGGCGATGTTCGTCATCCCATATTCGCGAAGTTGCCAGATATACAGGATTGGGCGACAAAGACAATGCTAACTTTTGTGCATAGTTGCTTTTACCGGAACGTTGCCCTCCTGTTATAAGGGTTATTTGTTTAGCCATTTATTTTCTCTTATACAAAAAATCTTTCCAGCGTTCTTCTACGTCACCGGCTTTATACATTTCGTAACGAGCCATCGTAAAGAACAAGTCGGACAAACGATTTATAAATCGCATAACAGCTGCGGGAACTTCATCTTGCCTATTTAGAGTCCACAAGCGACGCTCGGCACGACGAGCCACAGCACGAGCCAATTGCAAGTTTGCAGAAACAACTGTCCCTCCGGGCAAAACGAATGTTTCGCTGGGTCCCATTTCATCTGTCATTTTATCCATACATTCCTCACAAAATTTATCCAGATTTTCATCCAGTACATTCTGATTTGTATCCCTTATATCCGACGGTGTAGCCACCTGAGACATCACAACCATTATCTCTGTTTGTATCTTGAACAGAATAGGCTGCCACTCATGATCTGAAGATAAGTGAGCCCTAACAACACCTATTACCGAGTTCAGCTCATCGATTGTACCATTGGCTTCAATTCGTGGATGATCTTTACTTACACGTTTTCCTCCAAAGATTCCGGTTTTACCTTTATCTCCTCCTCGGGTATATATTTTCATTTTTTATGGTATGTATTATATTATATATTAAAGAATTTCCTTCTGTCATTCTGAAAGATATTAAAGAAGTCAACACGACAAGATTAACTCCCATATAAAGTCTAACAAAGATACAACAAGTAGAGATGAATCTATCCCATTTTTTAGGCTTTTTCATATAATTTATCTAATAGGGTTAGTAGATAAAAGGATGGAAAGGAAGGAGAAAAGTAACAGCAACAAAAAGGTAAAAGAGCTGTTACCTTTGTTACGTTTTAACAGTTTATTTTATGTTTAATGATACATTTCCTATCTCGTTTTTAGTTTATCTTTGTCTGTTATTTAATCCGTTAACGTCAACCTTATGCGATTAAACATTTACATCCTCTCCGTTTTTATCTGTCTCTTACTGGCAACCTCATGTACCGAAAAGAAGGTAGTATTCAGCCAACGGGAATTTATCTCTCTTTCGGGAAAATGGCAATGCGATCTTGGCGAAATAAGTCTGCCCGGGACAGTAGATGAAAGCCGTCTCGCTCCCCGCAATAGTGATACCCTGAGCACAGGGCAACTTACCCGGCTGAATCCTTATGTAGGGAAAATGAAGTATACCAAAGAGATCGAAATACCGGCAGGCTCAGCTCAGAAAGAATGGCGACTGATCATGGAGCGAACAAAACCTTCTACGGTGTGGATAGACAAAGATAGCATAGGAACAAGCTCACTCATACTATCGCCTCAGATATATAATCTCGGAAAATTAGCCGCAGGAAAACACACAGTGACTATCGTAATAGACAACAGCCCCGCTTCTGTACCACAAGGGATACATGGCTCGCATGCTTGGACCGATGCCACACAAACAAACTGGAATGGCATAATCGGAAAATTCGGGCTCGAAGCAAATAATGGCATTCTCATTAGCGACCTTCAGGTTTATCCCAATGTTTCTTCCAAGACGATACCAGTTGTAGCACAAATAAAATCCTCGGTAAGCGGAAAAGCTAGAATATTAGTTCAGGGATACCTATGGAATACTACACAAAATACGGCTATACCCGAGCAAGTTATCAGCATAGACCTAAAAGAGGGGTTGGAAACATATAAGTTTGATATCAACGTGGGCAACAAACACTTTTTGTGGAGTGAGTTTGATCCAGCCCTATACAAGATTAATTTCGAAATAGAAAGTCAGAAAATAAAAGACAGTTATACTATCGACTTTGGCATCAGAGACTTTTCGGCAAAAGGGACACAGTTTGAAATCAATTCTCTAAAAACATTTCTACGGGGCAAACACGATGCCTGCGTATTTCCTCTCACAGGCTACCCGCCGATGAATAAAGAAGAATGGAAAAGACAAATGCGCATCGCCAAAGAATATGGAATAAACCATTACAGATTTCACTCGTGGACACCTCCGCAAGCAGCTTTTGATGCGGCAAACGAAGAAGGCATATATATGCAGGCCGAACTGCCTTACTGGGGAGCAATGGACACGACAAACACCGACCTCAACAAATTCTTGATTAACGAAGGTGAGCATATCCTTGCCACTTATGGTAACAATCCTTCGTTCGTTATGATGGCTTTGGGCAATGAACTTGGAGGCGATGTAGAACTTATGCGTAGCATTGTAACGAAATTCCGCACTTCCGACCAACGTCACCTCTATGCTTTTGGTGCAAATAATATGCTGGGTACTGCCGGACAACAACAAGGTGAAGATTTCTTTGTCACATGCCGTGTTGGCGGACAGGTAGGTTCCGACGATTACTCAAATCATACACGTGCGACCTTCTCTTTTGCTGATGCCAAAGACGGAGGGTATATGAACGCTACATACCCTTCTACCACCATCACTTTCTCGAAAGCTGTAGAAAACTGTACTATACCGATTATAAGCCACGAGAACGGTCAATTTCAAGTATATCCCGATTATAACGAGATAAAAAAATATACCGGAGTACTGTATCCTTACAATATGGAAATATTCCGCAAACGCCTTCAGGAAAATGGACTTGAAGATCAGGCGGATGCCTTCCATAAAGCTACAACACGCTTTGCGGCACTCTGCTACAAGGCTGATATAGAAATGTGCCTTCGCACACCGGGGTTTGGAGGATTCCAACTGCTCGACTTGCAGGACTATCCGGGGCAAGGGAGTGCCTATGTAGGTATATTGGATGCATTTATGGATAATAAAGGCGGAATGGCGGCAGAAGAATTCAACGGTTTTTGTGACGAAATAGTCCCACTTTCCATTATGCCTAAATACTGCTGGAGCAATAGCGAGATATTTACAGCCGAGATAAAACTAAGCAACTATTCGAAGGAAGCTCTCTCGAAAAAGAATTTGTCATGGACACTAAGCAAGGCGCATAGCAATGTAAATGTGGCCAGAGGAGAATTTCCCATCAATATTTCTCAAGGTCATTTAGGCGAAGTTGGAAAAATAAAAGTACCTCTTCAAGATATAAATACGGCAACTCAACTCGTATTGACTTTACAGACAGGTCCTCATGTAAATAAATACGATATATGGGTATATCCCGACAAGGAAGTATCTGTAAAATCGGATATAAAAGAAACTTCGAGCCTGAAACAAGCTCTAGACTTGCTACAACAGGGGAACAAGGTATTATATATCCCCGATCACAAAGAAGTAGAAAAGCTTTCTATAGGTGGATTGTTTACTCCCGACTATTGGAATTACGCTATGTTCAAGAATATTTCGGAATGGCTGAAAAGGGATGTCTCTCCGGGAACACTCTCTATATTGACTGACCCTTCGCACCCGCTATTCAAGGAGTTTCCGACAGACACACATAGTAACTGGCAATGGTGGATTATATCAAAAAATTCAAGACCTTTTATTCTCGACAGAACCCCTAAGGACTACAAACCGTTGGTACAGGTAATTGACAATATCGAGCGTAACCACAAACTTGGATTGATATTCGAAATGCAGGTTGGTAAAGGAAAATTGCTTGTTTGTATGTGCGATCTGAAAGCCATCAGCGACAAACCCGAAGGGAAACAGTTTGGGCAGGCTATAATCGATTATATGAGTTCTGCCGACTTTGCTCCTAAAAATGAATACACAGCAGAAGATATAAAAAGCTTATTCAGCACTTCTATAAAAGAGAAGAAGATTGTAGGAGTAAAGAATATTACTACCTATAAGTAGATAGGACTTATCATTCTGAATGAAATCAAGTATCTCATATCCGATAGAGAATATTCACTACATTCAGAATGACAAGCTATAATAATTACTGATATAGCGTCTTAGCTATACCCAATTCCAAGCCCCGAAGTTCAGCCAAGCCCCTGAGGCGACCAATACAGGAATACCCCGGATTGGTTTTCTTGTTCAGATCGTCAATCATCTGATGTCCGTGATCGGGGCGGAAAGGGATAGATATATTACGCTGCTGTTGTATTTCCAAGAATCCTTTCATCACGCCATACATGTCCACATCGCCTTCGAGATGATTTGCCTCGTAAAAGTTGCCCTCCGCATCACGCTGAGTAGAACGCAAATGCACGAAGTTGACTCTGTCGCCTAGGCGTTTGATCATATTAGGCAAGTCGTTATCGGCACGTACTCCGAATGAACCTGTGCAAAAGCATAGTCCGTTAGACTTGTTAGGTACAGCTTCAACCAATTTATTAAAGTCTGATTCCGTGCTCAGAATGCGAGGTAATCCTAAAATCGGATATGGCGGATCATCGGGATGGATAGCCAGCTTCACACCTGCCTCATCGGCAACAGGCGCAATCTCTTTTACGAACTCTATCAGGTTTTTTCGTAGCGTTTCTGCATCTATATCTCTATAACGGTCGAGCTGCGCTCGAAACTCTTCAAGGGTAAAGCTTTCTTCTGCACCCGGTAGTCCGGCAATCATATTACGGACTAATAGGTCTTTATCCTCCTGCGTCATTTCTTCGAAGCGTTTCTTCGCTTTAGCAATATCTTCCGAAGAGTATTCTTGCTCTGCACCGGGACGTTTTAGTATAAACAATTCGAATGCCATAAAAGCCGCACGCTCGAAGCGTAAGGCCTTCGACCCGTCGGGCATTGTATAAGCCAAGTCGGTACGTGTCCAATCCAGCACTGGCATAAAATTGTATGTCACAATTGTAATGCCGCATTTGGCTAGGTTACGAATGCTTTCTTTATAGTTCTCAATGTACTTTGGGTAGTCTCCTTCCTGCGTTTTTATATGTTCATGCACAGGGATGCTTTCGACAACAGACCACCTGAGACCGGCAGTTTCAATTATATCTTTGCGCTTTTGTATTTCTTCCACTGTCCACACTTCACCATTCTTGATATGATGCAGTGCGGTTACAATGCCTGTTGCCCCTGCTTGCTTTATATCCGACAATGATACCGGATCATTTGGTCCGTACCATCTCCATGTTTGTTCGCTAAGTATCATATATTATTTTTTTCTTATATTCAGTATGTATCAAATAGTAAATGAATCGAATCCTCCGTCTACAACAAGAATAGAACCATTTACAAAACCCGACGCATCGCTTACCAAATAGTGAATTGAGCCTAACAGTTCATCCGATTCTCCAAATCGACGAAATGGCGTATGTGCTATAATTGACTTTGCCCGATCGGTATACGAACCATCAGGATTAAGCAATAGCGAACGGTTTTGCTCGGTAATGAAGAAGCCCGGAGCAATGGCATTCACCCGAAAGTTATCCCCAAATTTGAGAGACAACTCTCCGGCCATATACTTTGTAAAATTGGCTACAGCAGCTTTTGCCACACCATAGCCCATTACACGAGTTAACGGGCGAAACGAAGACTCGGAAGCAATATTGATTATATTCCCTTTGCCATTGTCTACCATCGCCTTTGCAAAAACCAAAGTAGGTAATACCGAACCAAAGAGATTGAGATCTATCACATCTCGAAATGCACTAACATCGATATCGAAGATCGTTTTATCGGGCGGAATAGTAGCACCCGCCATATTCCCTCCAGCTGCATTTATCAGCACATCTATTTTGCCATATTTGCGGACTATCGCTTCTCTATTTTCTTCAAGGTTGGCTTTGTTCAAAACATCCGAAACAAAGAAGGCGGCCTCATTGCCCGCTAGTCTTATTTTCTTAGCAAGGGCTTCACCCTTTTCTTTAGAACGACCGAGGATAACAACTTTAGCACCTTGCTCTGCTAAGTATTCTGCCATCTGTGCACCTAATATACCATAGCCTCCTGTAATGGCTACAACTTTATCTTGGATATCGAATATGTTTTTTTTCATAGTTTATAATTACTGTAATAGTCAACGTTTTCTTTTATGAGTATATCTATCGGCATATAGTTTACTTTCTCGGGAGCTTGCTTGAATAAGAAATAGTTTCCCATTGCTTTCAGGGCGTCATATCCTTGCAGCTCGGGACGCTGCGATAGGATGAAAGATATACGCCCTTCTCTCAGTCCTTTTACGTTTCGTTCTATAGCGTCATGCCCTACCAGCCTGATCTTATTTTGCTGATCGGCATCAAGTTTTTCTAAGAGGGTAACCAGTTCATATATTCGTGAATTGAGAACGATTCCTCCTACTAACCCCTGACTATTATTGATAATATCTTTAACCTGAAGAAGACTCATCGTATAATCATCGGGGTTGATTTCAATATGATGAATATTCCCCCTAAAGTTGTTGTTCTGGAGATATTCCATAAATCCGTTTTCACGGGTTTTCATTTGTACAGATATCTCCTTATATCTGAAACGTATATGGGCTATTATAATATCAGCTGCCGTTCCTACCTCGCTCAATAAAAGCTTAGCAGCAATCACACCTGTACCGAATGAGTCGCCGCCAAAGTAAGAAAGGTCTTTTTGCCCCGATATACCCGAATCTATATAAATGTATGGCATGCCTTTAGCGTCCAGCTCTTTTGACAACTTGATAACATAATCACCAAACAGAGTAGCAATCAACACGCCGTCAAACTCCTTTTCTTTAAAAGAATTAACGGCACTGACAAAGGAAAATCGATCATATTGATTGAAAAGAAAGTACTCTGTACTTATATTGAATTTCTTCAATTCATCTGTAGCTTTATCAATGCCTTCACAAACCAACTGCCAATAATCGCCGGAAGAATAAGTGGGCGCAAGAATAGCAAACTTGTAACTCTTCTTTGATGCCAGAAAACGGGCGACCATATTCGGCTCGTAGTTTATTTCTTTCAGAACCTTTTCTACTTTGGCTCTTTTCTCTTCTGATACTCTTCCCCTATTGTGCAGTACCCTGTCGACCGTACCGGTGGAAACACCAGCCATGCGGGCTATATCTATAATTCGTATATTCATATTTCGATAGAAACTGTATGTCTGTATACATATTACTTGATTGCAAAATTAATCTTTTAAGATTAGCAAACAATATGTGTGCGCACACATATTTAATCAATAAAACATAAACAACTGATTACAAGTAGATAAATAATATCATTATGCTAAACAACATATTTTGGATGAAAGGGCAATTATTTAAAAGTACGACAGTAAAAACAGATCGACACATACGGCAAAGACCATCAATATCTCCGTACGGATATTGACACGAATAGCAATTTTAAGGTCTGCATAAGTCAGTTCTTTATCATTATATCCGATATAAGGCTTTTCGACCCGTTGTCCGAAATAGACATTCGATCCACCAAAGCGACAATCAAGAATACCTGCTAAAGCTGCCTCAGGATAGCCGGAGTTGGGACTTGCATGCTGAGAGCCAAACTTTCGGACAAAAGATAGTAATGAGATTTTTCCACTTACAACTATCATCAATAAAGATGTCAAACGTGCAGGAATATAATTTGCAACATCATCTATCCGTGCAGCCCAACATCCAAATTGCTTATACCGATCGCTCTTATATCCAATCATAGAGTCTAGCGTATTGACCATCTTATAGGCAAACATCCCGGGTACACCCAGAAGTATAAACCAGAATAATGGAGCGATAACTCCGTCACTAAGATTTTCGGATAATGTTTCTAACGCAGCCGTTCGTATCTGCTGTGGCGATAAAGCAGAAGTATCACGTCCGACGATACGGGCTACTTGTTTTCGTCCTTCTTCGACCGAAGAGTCGACAGCCACAAAAACATTTCTGACCTCATCTATCAAAGTCTTACCTGCAAGGCAAAAGAAAACCACGACAGAAGAAAAGGCTATAGACAGATATGGATTTACATAATCCAATCCTTTAATAATAAAGAAAAGAACAAGGTAGCTCGATAAAATCAGAATAATAGAGAATAAAGCTCCTTTCATCATTCGTTTATTTCCTTTGTTGAGTCGCTTTTCGCCCCATGCTATAATTTTACCCATAGCCACCACAGGATGCGGCAGCCAGCGGGGATCGCCAAACAATTTGTCGGCAGTCCAGCCTACCAGCAAAGGCAAAAGAGTATACAAGAGTTTTATATCCATTCTTTAATTGCTTTTACAAACGCATTGTTTTCTTCGGGCGACTGTGTTGCAACACGGAAATAATGTTCATTCAAGCCATAAAAATTAGAAGCATCACGGATTAGTATGCCATGTTTTTGAATCAAATAATCTTTTAGTTCCGAAGCTTTTCTATCAGTCAATCGGCATAAGAAAAAATGCGTATCGGTATCATACACCTTTAATCTTTCTATTTGTAATAATGCCTTATGGAAGCGTTTTGCTTCTGCAATATATTCTTCAATCTTTATTATATCAGCACCATTCTCCAATAGGAATTTACCCGCCTCTATTGCCAATCCGTTTACAGACCAAGGCATACAATATTTAGAAATCAATGCCAATGTTTCTGAACAGGCCGTTATATATCCCAACCGAAGTCCGGGAATAGCATAATGCTTTGTCATAGAATGTAACAATATCACATTGTTGTATTGCATTGCTTCCGATACAGAAAACAGCGATTTGGTTGTAAAATATTCATAAGACTGATCTATAACAATATATTTCTCAGGATAAGATATGATATATTCTTTCAACGTCTCTTTATCTGTAACCGTTCCTGTAGGATTATTAGGGTTACAAAGCCAAACGATATCTGCTTGCTCCGGGACATCATCTATAGATTTTACCATACTGACAATATGGCCATTTACCAAACAGGCGTCTCCGTATTCGCTAAAGGTAGGGTGAATAACAGCAGAGTGTTTTCCTCTAAAAGTCTGAGCTATCATATAAATGGCTTCGGTAGCACCATTTGTTATGCAGATAGTATTTGTAGCTACTTGGTTTTGATCTGCTATCAATCTTGAAAGAGAGATTGCATCCGGCTCGGGATACGAGTGTATTGACGCTATACGAGAACACAAATAATCATCCAATACAGACAAGTCTTGCCGGGTATATATATTAGAACTGAAATTACTTACGATCTTCTTACCGTAGTTATATATATCGTCTCCGTGCCCGTTGATCATGATAAGCCGTTGTTATCTGTCATTATTTTATAAACCAAATCCATATCCACATGCTTACGAACATGGTCTGCCAACTTATTATATTGTTCTTCTTTGAACGCCTTGAAGTCGAAAGGCGTATCGGATAGTTTATCGGCATAAGGAGATAAAAGATAATCTATAACTACTCCATTGTCTAAAATACCATGTATATATGTGCCAAAACATTTCTCACTTACAAAATATCCGTCTTCTCGGCCATCTTCCAGTCTATTTAAAGAAGCTTGTTTTGCATTCTCTACCGGAGTGGTTGCTCCCATATGAATTTCGTAGCCTTCACATACAGATTGGGTATTCAAGAAAGAGAACTTCACCTGACGGGTTACTTTTTCGCCTTCCATCTGTGTTGTTATAGGCAGTAGACCTAGTCCAGGTAAGCGTTCTATATTACTTTCCACATGATTGGGATCGCAAACCTCCTGCCCCATTATCTGATAGCCGCCACAGATACCGACTACTGTTGCTCCGTTTTTATGGGCTTTTACAATACTTTGGGCTACACCGTTGTGACGGATCTCGTATAAGTCGGAAAGAGTACTCTTACTGCCGGGTATGAGTACGATGTCTGCCTTTTCTATTTCATCTGTATTATTGGTATAATAAAGATGTACACGCGGGTCGCGCTCCAATACATTAAAGTCAGTAAAATTAGATAAGTGCCTTAGTAATACGACTGCAACATTCACCTTCCCATGTGTGGCCTGAAGATTCTTTGTTTGCAGCATCACAGAGTCTTCCTCTTCTATATAAATATCCTTATAGTATGGCACAACGCCAATTACCGGTATTTGGCAAAGGTCTTCTATCATCTTAACACCCGATTCGAACAAGCGGATATCTCCCCTGAACTTATTGATAAGAATACCTTTTACATGCTTTCTTTCTTCTTCGGTGAGCAACATAATAGAACCATAGACAGAAGCAAAAACACCTCCCCTATCGATATCCGCCACCAATATTACATCGGCTTTGGCATGTATAGCCATGGGCATATTTACCAAATCCACAGCCCGCAAGTTTATCTCCGAAATACTGCCTGCACCCTCCATCACCACAGGATTGTATCGCTGCGCTAAACGGTCGAATGCATCATTTACCTCTTTGCGGAGTTGCTCTCTACCTTCTACTCTAAAGTACTCATAAGCGTGTTGATTACCTACCGGCTTTCCATTAAGCACAACTTGACAAACCTTGTCTGTAGTCGGCTTCAACAGCAAAGGATTCATATCCGTATGGCAAGGTACGCCCGCAGCTTCGGCCTGTACAGCCTGTGCACGCCCTATCTCCAGCCCTTCGGGTGTAGCATAGGAGTTCAACGCCATATTTTGCGCTTTGAAAGGTGCAGGACGATAACCATCCTGTAGAAAGATACGGCAAAACGCCGCAGTGATTATACTTTTACCCACATCGCTGCCCGTTCCTGCAAACATGACAGGATGAAGCTGTTTTGAGGCTTTTTGAGAATGAGACATGAAAAATGAACTATAATTTACGAATGGTAAAGGTAGAACTTTTATCTGTGAAAAAGTGTATCTTTGAGTGTATCAATTTATCTATTATATATACGTGGAACCAAAAAGGTGACAGATCAGAAACATACAAACACCTGTTACTTTTGTCACTTTTTTCTCTAAAGTAATTTTGTATCATGATAAGAATAAACATATCGGAAGAGATCAAGAACCTTTGGCCCGACTTTCACGGAGCTGCTATTTTTGCGAAGGTAAAAAACACTCCATACAATAAGCAGTTGTGGGACGAAATCAACATATTATCAGAAGAATATAAAGCAAATCACGAGATAGAAGATATAAAAAAGAATCCGGCTATCGCAGCCACCCGAGAGGCATATAAGAAGTTTGGGAAAGACCCCAATCGCTACCGTCCGTCTGCGGAAGCCTTATGTCGTCGTATATTACGTGATTTACCATTATACCAGATCGATACATTGGTTGACCTCATCAACCTTGTTTCGATAAAGACCGGCTACTCGATAGGTGGATTCGATGCAGATAAAATACAAGGAGACAGCTTAACTTTGGGTATAGGCAAAGAAAACGAACCTTACGAAGGTATCGGAAAAGGTATCTTAAATATAGAAGGTTTACCGGTATATCGTGATTCCCTAGGTGGCATAGGCACACCTACAAGCGACCACGAAAGAACAAAACTAAGCGTAGAAACAACTAATTTCTTGGCTTTGATAAACGGATATAGCGGAACAAATGGCTTGAAAGAGGCTGCTGAATATATGCAGGCCTTATTGAAAAAATATACAGACTCGGAAGAAGATAAGATAGTCTATTATTAAATGTAACGACCATGAAAATATTAACAGGCACTCAGATAAAAGAAGCGGATAGATATACTATTGAACATGAACCGATAAGTTCTATCGACCTGATGGAAAGAGCTTCTAATGCTATTGCTGAATGGATATGCAACAATATAAGTAAAGCCTCTCCCCTCTTATTCCTCATAGGAAAAGGAAATAACGGTGGTGATGGACTAGCTGTTGCCCGCATTTTGTTTCATGCAGGATATGACTGTTCGGTATATCTTCCGTTCGAGAAAGAGCAACTGACGAGTGAATGCGTGATCAATTTAGAACGACTCCCATCTTATATTGAAAGGGTTACAGATATAAATAGAATTTCCAATAAACAGATACTTATAGATTCGCTTTTGGGAACAGGTGTAAAAGGAGCTTTAAAAGAGCCTTTATTATCTATTATCAAGAAGGTTAACTCATTGCCTAATCAAGTGATTTCCATCGATCTTCCATCGGGTATGATGAGCGAATTCGGCAATACAGATCAGACAATTATAAAAGCGGATATTACCCTCACCCTAGAGTTTCCAAAACTTGCCATGCTTCTACCCGAAGCCGGAGAGTATTGCGGAGAAATAATAACCCTGCCGATTGGGCTTAGCAGAGAGTACATTGAGCGCACCCCATCACTATACCACTATATTACAGAGGACTATATACAAGACATAACGCTCAAACGAGAAAAATTCGGACATAAAGGTACTTATGGTCATGCTTTACTTATTTGCGGATCGAAAGGAATGGCTGGTGCAGCCACCTTAGCCACAGGGGCAGCCCTACGCTCGGGATGCGGATTAGTTACCACCCACATACCTTATAGCGAGCGCTTTGCAATACAGGCAAACTATCCTTCGGCAATGCTCAGCCTCGATGATGAAGATTACTTCTCTTCTGTACCCAAAGATTTATCCAAATATACCGCAATAGGCATCGGCTGCGGACTTGGACAGAGACACCAGACAGGCGAGGCATTCAAAGAACTACTAACTGCTTCATACAAACAAGCCTTTGTAATCGATGCTGATGCTCTGAATATATTAGCAGACAATTACCATATAAAGCAGCGAATCCCGGAAAACAGTATTCTTACACCTCACCCGGGAGAACTCAAACGTTTGGTTGGCGAATGGCACAACGGGGAAGAAAAAATAAACCTTGTGAGACGCTATGCAGCCAACATAAAATCGATCATTATCGTGAAAGGAGCACACACGATGATATGCTTACCCGATGGCAACTGCTATTTCAACTCTACTGGGAACAGCGGGATGGCCAAAGGAGGTAGTGGAGACATACTCACAGGATATATTACAGGGTTGTTATCCAGAGGATATAGTAGTACTCATGCGGCAATACTGGGAGTATACATACATGGACTTGCAGGGGATAAAGCGGCTGCCAGATGGGGCATTGAGAGTATGAATAGCAAGGATATTATCGATTTCTTATAAAAAAGTAAAATAAAAAAAGAAGCCCGCAAAATCACATCGCAGACTTCCTGTACCTTAACACAAACTTTACAAACTACACATTCTTATAACGATGTGCAGAATAAAAAAGTTCATGATTTCTAATTAATTAACAATATATTTATCTATTATTCTTCAGAAATAAAACTTAAGACATCTATCAAAATATGCCATATAGTAATATAATTTTTTACCTAAGATCCGTTGTTGTTCCCGCTTAGAGTTTTGTTCATATTCTGCGTATTTAGAAGTATTACCACTATAAGCATAATCATATTGACGGGTATTTACCTGTACCAAGATCAAAGACAGAGTCAGAGCTAAAACACAGGCTGAAAATATTCCTGCTCTCTTTCTAATATCCTTAAATATAAGAGGTATCACCAGATTAATAATGACGCAACTCATAATAAGTAAAAAGATATCATAGTTATTCCACCACCAGATTTTGCCATAGCCTCCTATATAATTACCCGAAGGCCAAAACAAGTCTATTCCATTCCATGCAGATGCCGGAGTAGGTAGATCTCCCGCCAAGTGAGCCCAATAACCAAGTATAAAAACTACTAAGTACAAATTATTATTTTTACAAAATTTACTAAAAGCCACCTTTCTATTGCTAGAGAGAATCTGTAACAAGTATACGAATGATATTAATAACAAGCCAAATAAAACACTCGCAAAAATAGAATGAAAGAAAGCATGATGAGAATACCAAAATTTACTTCCATAAATAACTTTGCCCGAATATTCAAGATTAAAAACTTTGCCAAAGGTTGTATCAAAACGAGACCACATGCTAATAGCATCAAAATCGGGAAATATACCACCAACTGCTCCTACGGCAATTACTTTAAATTTTCGCAGAAATGTAGCAGGGTAAAAGTTCGTTACACAAGTAGCAATAGCTGTGCCTGATAAAGCATGAGTAAGAATATCCATATGAGCAAATTTAACTTAAAAACCTATTTTTTAATAAAAAGTTAATCAAATCTATAAAATAGAATAAATCTATACGCGATAGATAGATAGTATAAAACAAATATAACAATTTGACAATAAACACAATAACAACAAAATTGAGAAATATGGAATAAAATAAATTTAACAATATTAGTTGCAAGTGCAATTGTTTCAATAATATTAATATCTTTGTTACACCAACCACAAAGTTATTACTTACGCACTATAATAGCTCCTCGTAATTAAAAGAATAAAATTATGGAAGCTAAAAAACAAGCATTAGAAAAGAATTTGATAGGCCTACAGAGCAATATGTTAAGTTTTGCTTTTAGATTAACGTCGGACAAAGAAGATGCTAAAGACCTTACGCAGGAAGCAACCCTCAAAGTACTAAGCAACTTTGATAAGTATTATGACAATATCAACTTCAAAGGATGGGTTTTCACCATTATGCACAACATCTTTGTGAATAACTACCGCCAGACCGTTCGTAACCAAACTATAGTTGATCAAACTGAGAATTTATATTGGATAAACCTAGCCCAAGAGTCTGCATCCGATTCTCCAGAAGCAGCTTATTCATACTTAGAAATATATAAAGTATTGAATACATTTAATGACGAGCATAGAGTCCCTTTTACAATGCATATATCTGGTTACAAATATGAAGAGATAGCTAAAAAGATGAATTTACCATTAGGCACAATAAAGAGCCGTATCTTTTTTGCCAGAAAAAGGCTACAGGAATTACTTAAAGACTACGAATAAAAATTATTTGTTCATATATCTAACCAACAACTAATATAAGATAAGGACATATTTTTGCACAAAAATATGTCCTTATCTTATTATGACGACTATTCTTCAGCGAAAGATGAGATATGTTCCTTAAATGTGGAAAAACAAATACTTATAAATATTTTCTATAGTTCATACCTCTATAAAAAGTAAAAAAGATATACCATTTATCAAAACTTCCTGCTAATTTTAGATTTTGTAGTTTGTAGTAGTACCACTAAAAAATTATACCAATGAAGATACACGAATACCAAGCTAAAGAATTATTCTCATCCTACGGTATCCCTGTCAAAGAACAAATACTATGCTATGAGCCTGGAGAGGCAGCAGTTGCATACGAAGAGTTGGACACGGAATGCGTAGTAATAAAAGCACAAGTATTAACCGGAGGTCGCGGTAAAGCCGGAGGAGTAAAACTAGCAAAAAGCAAAGAAGAAGCCAAAGATCACGCAAAGAATATTCTTGGACTAACTATTAAAGGTTATCCCGTTACAAAAGTCATCGTAACTGAGGCCGTAGATATAGCGTCGGAATATTATATGAGTTTTATAATAGACCGTAATACAAAATCAGTCATACTAATGATGTGTGCCGAAGGCGGAGTTGATATCGAAGAAGTAGCAGAGAAGACTCCTGAGAAAATTTATAAATTTGCGATAGACCCGTTGGTTGGGTTGCCCGACTATCTTGCCCGCAAATTTGCCTTTGTCTTGTTTCAAGAACTAGATCTGGTAAATCAAATGGCTTCCATATTACAGAAGCTATATAAATTATTCATAGATAAAGATGCATCACTGGCTGAAATTAATCCGCTGGTTACCACCAAAGACGGAAAGCTACTGGCGGTAGATGCAAAAATGACATTCGACGATAACGCCTTATACCGTCAGCCACAGGTATTGAGTCTTTTCGAACCTACCGAAGATGAGAAAGTAGAAACAGCCGCCAAAGAGAAAGGATTCAGCTTTGTTCGACTCGATGGAGAGATCGGTTGCATGGTAAACGGAGCCGGACTGGCGATGGCTACAATGGATATGATAAAACTATATGGCGGTGCCCCTGCAAACTTTCTTGATATTGGAGGAAGCTCCAACCCCAACAAGGTAATAGATGCCATGACTCTGTTATTGAAAGATCCGAAAGTAAAAGTAGTGTTGATCAATATATTTGGCGGTATAACTCGCTGTGATGATGTCGCGTCGGGTTTACTTTCTGCCTTTGAGCAACTAAAAACTGATATTCCTGTTATTGTGCGCCTTACAGGCACAAATGAGAAAGAGGGAAGAGAGATGTTGCTCGGAACTCGATTTAAGGTTGCAGAAACAATGGGCGAAGCCACCCGAATGGCAGTGGCAGCCTCCAAAGAATAGTCTTATTGCTGATATTAAGTAATGATCAAAGCTAAAAAAGAAAACTATGAGTATACTTATAAATGAATCAACTCGATTGATAGTACAAGGAATTACCGGTAGAGACGGGAGTTTTCACACAAAAAAAATGTTAGAATACGGGACCAAAGTTGTAGGTGGAACTACCCCGGGAAAAGGAGGAACTGATATTCTTGGCGTTCCTGTATTCAATACTGTAGCCGATGCTGTAAAAGCAACACAAGCAAACACATCCATTATATTCGTTCCGGCACGCTTTGCTGCAGATGCTATTATGGAGGCCGCGGATGCAGGCATAGAACTGATTATATGCATATCGGAAGGTGTTCCTACATTAGATGTAGTGAAAGCACACCGCTTTGTACAAATGAAGGGAGCTATGCTTATTGGCCCTAATTGCCCCGGACTAATGTCTCCTGAAAAAAGCTTGGTGGGAATATTACCCGGACAAATATTTAAGAAAGGAAATATCGGTGTTATCAGCCGTAGCGGAACCCTAACTTACGAAGTTGTATATCATTTAACAGCAAATGGCATGGGGCAATCTTCAGCAATAGGAATGGGAGGAGACCCTGTTGTAGGATTATACTTCCGAGAGCTGCTAGAGATGCTTCAAAACGATCCGGATACAGATGCCATTGTTATGATTGGAGAAATTGGCGGAAACGCAGAAGAACAAGCCGCTGAGTATATAAAGAAACATGTAACAAAACCCGTAGTTGGCTTTATTGCCGGGCAATCGGCTCCTCCGGGAAAACAAATGGGACATGCGGGAGCTATTATATCGAGCGGATCGGGTACTGCTGCTGAGAAAATTGCAGCATTAGAGGCTGCAGGCGTCCAAGTAGCGAAAGAACCGTCGGAAATACCGGGTATATTAAAAGAAAAGTTGAAGAAGTAAAGATGATTACAACATAAAACAGAAAGAGGTTGCCATAAATTTGACAACCTCTTTCATTAAAAACCCTTCGATAAAACGAAGTTATTTAATTTCAATCTTTTTCACCTTATCTTCTAATGCCTTATTTAACTTCGGTAAAGTGATTTGCAACACTCCGTCTTTCTGTGAAGCTTCAATACTTTCTGCATCAACGTTTTCAGGGATTGCAAAACTACGTGAGAATGAAGAGGCTCTGAACTCTTGACGCAAAACTTTTTCGTTTTCATCCTTTTCTTCACTCTGAGTTTCACTCTGCGCCGAAATTTTAAGAACGCCCTTTTCTATCTCTATTCTTACGTCCTCTTTCTTAAATCCGGGTATAGACAATTCAATATTGAATGATTTGTCGTTTTCAGTAATATTTGTTGCCGGAAGATTTCCTTCAACAAAGCTAAACAAATCATCATTCAAATAATTGCTAAAGAATGTAGGGAAAAAGCTACCACTTCTGTCAAATTTTCTAATTAATTGATTTTTCATTGCTGTATCCTCCTTAATTTAGTTTATTCTTATCTGTTATTACAGAATCTAATTCAATTTATAAATACAAATGCAAAAAGTAGGCCAGACTGCAATTATGTCATATAAGCATATATAAAACCAAACGGAACCAACCTAAAAATCTAATAATCAAAACATAATCACAGATAAAATAAAAGAAAGAATAAGACATTATGTCACATAAAAAAAAGAAAACTACTATACGTTGCATATAGAAGTTTTTAGAAATTAATAAAGGCTAAACTTATTAAAAGCCTAGCCTCTATCTATAATAGAATATTAGTATTATTTACAGAGAATGAACGTGAGCAGCTAATTTTGACTTCAAGTTTCCTGCTTTATTCTTGTGAATCACATTCTTCTTAGCTAGTCTGTCAAGCATAGAGCAAACTGAAGGATATTGCTTTTGAGCCTCTTCTTTATCAGTCAGTAAACGGAATTTACGAACTGCATTACGAGTTGTTCTAGCTACATATCTGTTTCTCAAGCGTCTTGTTTCTGCTTGTCTGATTCTTTTTTCTGCTGATTTATGATTTGCCATATCGACTAATCCTTATATTGTTATTTTATTTCTTATTAAGTAGCCCATAGGGGAGTCGAACCCCTCTTTCAAGAATGAAAATCTTGCGTCCTAACCGATAGACGAATGGGCCATCCTGTGGAGCTTCTCTGTTTTGCAGTATCATTCTCCCTTGATTGCGGATGCAAAGGTAACGCATTTTTGGTTACGTGCAAATATTTGCAGCTATTTTTTTCTAAAATATTTCACACAAAAAGATAGACATCTGATAGTCAACAACATTATTTAGCCAATGAATAGTGAAGAATATCCATTAACAAACAAAAACTTGTGAAGGTCTCCATATTCTCCTATTTTTGTAATGAATTTATACAAAACACATGAAGAAAACTTTAATATTATTATCCCTTATATATGCATTTAACGCTGTAGCGCAGAACATCTACAGATCGCCACTTGATATACCTCTCATTCTCAGCGCCAATTTCGGAGAACTCAGGCCGAATCATTTTCATTCGGGCATCGATCTAAAAACAGAAAGAGTCGTAAACAAACCTGTGTATGCTATGGAGGACGGATACGTATCCCGTATCTCTGTTTCGGCAGCGGGCTATGGACTTGCACTCTATATAGACTATCCTTCCACCGGACAAACAAGCGTATACGGACACCTCAATAAATTTGCACTCAAGATATCAAAATACATAAAAGACAAACAGTATGAGCGTGAAAGCTTCCATATAGACATCACATTAGGAAAAGAAGAAATATCGGTAAAAAAAGGTGAGCTTGTTGCTTATAGCGGAAATACAGGATCGTCAGGAGGGCCGCACGTACATTTTGAAATAAGAAACACTGCAAATCAAATAGCCATTGACCCTTTGGAGTATTACAAAGATGCTATAACAGACACGCAAGCGCCTCAAATAAAAGGAGTAGCGATATACCCTATCAACGAAAATGGTGCAGTAGATTTTAGCCGTCACCCTTACCACAGAAATATTTCCACGCTAAAGAATGGAGCTTACGCCACATTAAAAGACACAGCAGAAGTATGGGGAAAGATTGGATTTGGAGTTTATGCGAATGACAGAATGAATGGTACGTCAAATATATATGGCGTTAAGAAAGTCAGGCTGTTTTGTGACGACAAAGAAATATTCTCTTCTAATTTATCTCATGTAGATTTTAAACAAACCCGAATGATAAATAGTATGACGGACTTCGATTACTGGAGCCGAAGGAGAATTTTCTATCAAAAATCTTACATTGAACCGGGCAATAAACTTCCTTTTTATAAATCGGTAAACAATGGGCATATTGATATAAAAGAAGAGCGAATATACAATCTTCGTTACGAACTTGAAGATATGTATGGGAATCAAACAAACTATTCGTTCAGCGTAAAAGGAAGGAAGCAAACGATCCCTCAGAAGAGAACTTGCACACAACGAATGGTATGGAACGAGGAAAATAATTACTCAACAGAATCATTCAGCATCAGCATTCCTAAAGAATACCTGTATGATGACCTGTGTTTTATGCTAAAAAAAATTCCATCAGAGAAACATCTTGCTGACTTATACAAAGTCAATGACACACATGTCCCTTTGCAAGATTATTGCAACATTACAATAAAATTAAAGAAAGATACACTACATAATAAATCACAATATGGTATTATACGCATAAAGGGGAATAACGAAGCGTGGATAGGGGGAACATACAAAGAAGGAAAAATCACTGGACGAATAAGAGAACTTGGAAATACATACACCATTAGCGCCGACACCAAAGCTCCGACAATCACACCTATTCAGCCCGAAAGATGGGCAAGACATGCCACAATAAGAATCAAATTATCGGACAACCTGAGCGGTATAGCTTCATACAAAGGCACAATCAACGGCGCATTCGTATTGTTCGAAAACGATGTAAAATCTCCGATCTATTCTTATAAGTTCGATTCTTCACGACTGAAAAAGGGACAAATGCAAAAATTAGTATTCACAGCAACGGATAAGTCCGGAAACACTTCAACGTACCAATATGAATTTAAGTATTAGAAATTGTTGTTTATAGCTCCCTCAGATCTTCGATAAACTCATCTACTACAGCCTCTGGAGTAGCCCATGATGTAATAAATCTCATTGCCGAATGATTATCATCAACAACACTCCATGTAAGAAAGGAATAGTCTTTTTGCAGACGACTTATCATTTCATTCGTTAATATCGGAAATATTTGGTTGGTATCAGAGTCTATCAGCATACTATAACCTAAGGACTTGAATGCAGAAGCCATTTTCGCTGCCATTTTATTTGCATGGGCAGCCAACTCAAAAATCAGGTTACCTTGGAGTAGTTGATCAAATTGCACCCCCATCACCCTGCCTTTTGCGGTAAGGGCACCTCGCTGCTTAAGGTGATATTTGAAATCTTTGTCTAACTCAGGGTTTGTTATAACAACTGCTTCTCCTAATAATGCTCCACATTTTGTACCCCCAATATAAAACACATCAGTAAAAGCTGCAATATCAGCTAAAGCCATATCGTTAGATTCAGCAGCCAAAGCCATAGGTAAACGAGCTCCGTCCATAAACAAAATCAAATCGTTTTCTTTGCAGAAAGAATAAAGATCAGACAGCTCCTGCTTTGTATATATAGTTCCCAATTCGGTAGAATTAGAGATATAAACCACTCTTGTACGAACAACATGATGGCCGCGAAGCTTATTCAAGAACGGTTTGATATCCTGCGGACGTAGTTTTCCGTCAACAGTTGGTGCTGCTTCTACTTTATGCCCGGTTGCCTCTATTGCTCCTGTTTCATTTACATAGATATGCCCGGTTGTAGCAGCCACAACAGATTCAAAAGGCCGAAGAATGGAAGACAAAACAACCAAGTTAGCTAAAGTACCACCGGCTATCAAATGTACTCCTACATCCGATTTGTGTGTTAATTCTGCAATTATCTTGGTTGCACGACGTGTATATTCATCATCTCCATATCCCGACTGTTGTACAAGATTGCTTTCCACGAGAGCTCCTAAAACAGAAGGATGGCAACCCTCGGAGTAATCATTGGCGAAACTATACTTCATTTTATTTCTTTATTATTTTCCGGGTGTAAATTTAACTATAAAGAAAGAATATTAGATAGATTTTATACAGAGAAATACACAATGCCTATAAAGAAAAAAACATCCTAGTTTAGGATGTTTTAAAAGCTTTTTCAAACCCTTATATCTCGAACAGGAACTTCCCTGACATTAATCTGAGGCACAGAAATATTCAAGTCCAAATCGCGAACTACGTTCTTTTCTTTCACTACCTGAACATCTATATTTTCTATACCAAGATCAGCAATAGCATTTTGAACAAAGCCATCTATTTTGTGGAAAGGAAGTGGCAGAAGCTCATGTTTATACAGCTTCTCTATCTCTATGACCCTAGTTTCTTTGTTCTTTATCCAAACAAGAACCTTTTTTATCTTTGTAAATAAGCTTTTAACAGTGAGATCTGTAATTAATATTTCGTAGCAACCAATGCATTTAGATATATGACTTCCACTATCGTCGACAGTATATCCGGCTTCAGTTATCTCCCTGATATACTTTTTTATATATGGCGAATATCTTTTCATGAGTTATTATAAAATGCGGGTTAATAGTTAAATTTTAAGGAATTAGCCTTCCTATACAATCATCATGGTAGTCTTATTTGCTATCCCTACTGCATAATCTTCAAAAGCGGGCGAAATTTCATTCTGTTTTCCGCTTTCGAAACATCCTCTGACTTTCTCATACGCTAAGAATGACATTTCAAATTCTGGTTGACCTGTAACTAATATAGGTTGATCTAAACGATCATACCAATAATATTGTCCTCCAAACTTTTTTCTTGCCACCTCGAACACATAGGCTCCAATTTTTATTATCATCTTCCTTTTAGTCTCTGAGTCAGCTTTTTTATAAAAGCCAATACTATCCTTTATTATCAGGTCAACTTCACGTAAACTATCGATAGTAAAATCAAGCTTAGCATCGTCCTTAAACTGTTTGACTAATAGGTTTGCATTTGCAGACATGTCATCAGTAAATTGCTGTCGATCATTATCCGTTATTTGTGCTATCTCTTTCTTTTTTCGCAGAAAATCAAATAATCCCATTTTTTCGGTGTTTATGTCCTACCTCTACAAAATAAAATATAAACAAACGCATATCCTAAAAACAACTGCACAAGCCATAATGTTCAAAAGATACACCTTTGAGTAATATTTATAAAATAACAGCTGAGTAAAAAATAGAGAAAGATTCTCTTATTTTTACATTAACGTCCGGCAAAACATAATTATATATTAAAGCTTTACAGCTCTTTTTTCAATCTCTTGGCTTTTTTTTCGAAACAAACATCATACGTTAATTTTATATTAAAGAATAATGCTGCAAGTATATAATGAGTATAAAAAAGCCCATATAAAGCAACTAATATTGCAAAAGACACAAAATATAAAACATATTTTTAGTTTTTTATAAAAGAAAATCAAGTTCTATATAAGGTCATTAATAGCTAATATAAGCTTGCCTCATGCAAATTTAATGTATTATAGTAATGAAACAAACTTTATTGAGGAAATTTGTTAAAAAAAGACATAGTCACCGATCCTAGAAGGAGTAATAATTAGTGAAAAAGATATATATTTACATACTATAATTCGAACATGAAAATATAAAATATGAAAAAGGTTTTTGTAAGTGGGTGCTACGATATGCTCCATAGCGGCCATGTCGCATTTTTTGAAGAAGCTGCCGGTTACGGAGATCTATACGTGGGGATAGGCTCTGACAAAACAGTAAATGAATTAAAAGCCCGAAAAACCATCAACAACGAGCAGGAACGCCTATATATGATTAAGGCTCTGCGTTTTGTAAAAGATGCGTGGATTAATAAAGGTAGTGGACTGCTTGACTTTATTGATGACCTAAAGGAACTAAGACCCGACATTTTCTTTGTCAATAGTGACGGACACAGCGCCTTAAAAGAACAGCTATGCAAAGACCTTCATATAGAATACATCGTAAGTAAAAGAATTCCTCATGCCGGGCTACCAACCCGCTCCACAACGGCTTTACGTGAAGAATGTAGAATTCCTTATCGGATAGATTTAGCTGGGGGCTGGTTAGACCAACCAAATGTTAGCAGTTTATATCCGGGAGCTGTACTAACAATATCTATTGAGCCCGACTATGACTTCAACGACAGGAGTGGTATGTCAACCAGTTCACGTAAAAAAGCTATAGAACTCTGGCAAGTAGATATCCCGACGGGAGATAAAGAGAAACTCGCTAAAACTTTGTTCTGCTTCGAGAATCCTCCGGGAACAAAATATGTGAGTGGCTCGCAGGATTCATTGGGAATCGTTCTGCCCGGGCTAAACAAACTATATTATGAGGGGGATTTCTGGCCATCGCATATAGAGAAGGTATTGGATGATGAGATATTGTTGTGGCTAGAAAAACATTTGTGGCTTGTACCATTATATCCACGCCACCACGATTATGATGTCCTATCAAACACAAATATTACACTTGAAAATGCAAAAAGGTTAAGCAAAGCTGCTGATAATGCATGGAAATCACTAAAAGAAAAAGATATAAAAAAACTAGGTGAAGCCATTAGAGAAAGTTTCGAAGCCCAAATCGTGATGTATCCGCACATGGTATCGGACGACATTCTCGAAGTTTTAAACAAATATAAATCATCTGCTTTAGGCTGGAAGTTAAGTGGAGCCGGTGGCGGAGGTTATCTAATTTTCGTGAGCGAAACACCTATAGAAAATGCAATTCAGATAAGAATAAGAAAAGCCGAATAAAAGGCATAGAATAATGAAAGGGACAGATACTTAATTCATGTCTGTCCCTTTCTATTTTAACAAAACCTATCGATCCACAAGCCCAAACAGGTCAGATAATATTTAATTCGTATTTACTGAAGCTTAACAGCCTTACCCGTAGCATTACTCTTTATAGCTGCCTCCAATATTTCAACAACAATCAGGTTATTTTCTAAAGAAGACAAGTCTGTTGATTTTACTTCTATATCCCCTCGTACAGCAGCTTTCAGGTAATAGAAAGAATCATTATAAGGCTCAGGCAAAACATCTGCAACCATTTTAGTCTCTTTGTTTCCTGAAAAGAAACGCATATCCTTTGCATTATCCTGATATAAGGCTCCTTTATTTCCATAAATATGCATATCCTTTCTGCCAAACGGCCAGTTCCATGAAGCCATAATAATGGTAGTTACCCCCGGATATTCGAGAACTATGGTAGCATCATCGTCCACTTTTGGATACACATCGGGCTTCTGATGCTGCAATACGGCTAACACACTCACTGGCTTTTTCCCACCCATAAGCCATGTGCTCAGATTCGCACCATAGCATCCAAAATCTATAACAGCACCTCCTCCATTTTTCACAGGATCGGTCAACCATTCCAAAAACTCAGGACCGCATCCAATCTCTACGGGTCCGGAATGTCCATCATATACATTTATTCGAGACACCTTCCCAACAGCACCATCTTTCTGAATCATATCGTATGCCTTATGATTGGCAGGATACCATGTAGTTTCATAGTTGGTAAGAACCATAATATGATATTTTTGTGCCAGTTCTGCCATTCGCTTAGCCTGCTGCACGGTAGTGGCTAGGGGCTTCTCTACCATCACATGGATACCTCTAGGGGCACATGCTTCTACCACCCGAAGATGGTCATATATAGGCTCATAGACTATTACGGCTTCCGGCTTTGTTTTTTCAAGCATTTCATCCAGATTCTGAAAGAAAAGCTTTTCGTCAACCTTAGCCCGCAGCATTTTATTATTCCATAGCTGAGTATTTTTTTCAGCAACTCCTACAACCTGAAAATCACCTCTATCGAGACGAGACAATACTTCCCATAGATGTCCATGAGACAGACCCACTACCCCAAGTCGCAAAGGTTTGTCTTTTTGGGCAAAAAATGGTAAAGCAAGGGAAAAGAGAATAGTAAACAGAAAAATCTTTGTTAGTTTCATTATTCAAGGGCATTATTATAAAAGATAAAAAAAAGAACTATCTATAAATTGTACTCAACTCGGCTCCTACCTTCAATTGGCGGGTTGTATTTTTTTGACTAATATATCAGCCAAAGCCTCATCAATATGTTCGAAGGCAAAGCGGTAATGCTTATCCAATAAATGTTGAGGAATAGCACGTTGTCCATCGATAAGCAATGTTGCACTTTCTCCCATCATCATTTTTATCACAAATGATGGTATTTTAAACAAGCATGGACGGAATAAGGTTCGTGAAAGCACTTTAGCAAAACGCCTATTGGTAATCGGATTAGGTGAAGTAAAATTGAAAGCTCCTCTTGCTTCGGGTGTGTCTATCAGGAATAATATACCGTTGACCATATCCTGAATATGGATCCATGATATATACTGGCTTCCGGAAGCTAATACAGCTCCAAGTCCGAGTTTAAAAGGAAGGACTAATTTAGGCAGCATCCCTCCATCCTTAGACAAAACGATACCTGTTCGTAGAATACAAACACGCGTATGTCTGTTATCTGCAGCCATCGCCAGAGCCTCCCATTTTTTGCATAACGAATGCGTAAATCCCTCTCCAGGTTCGGAGTTTTCGTTTATGGCATCATCATACTGAAGTCCGTAATAGCCAACCGCAGAGCCTGAAATAAATACAGAAGGTGGAGTATTGCTTAATTTAATCAATTCTGTTAAACGACGGGTTGTATCCCAGCGACTATCACACATGCGCTCCTTTTGCTTTGCTGTCCATCGTTTACCCGCAATGGATTCGCCTGCCAAGTTTATGATCACATCGTAACCATCCAACGAATCTAGTTCATCTAATGATTGACAATATTCAATATCTGCTCCCAGTTTTTGCTTTGCTTTGACTACATCTCTGCTCAAAACTGTGATCTTATGATCTTGTACTAATAAGGCTTTGACTAATACCGTACCAATTAATCCTGTACCTCCTGTAATAAAAACCCGCATATATATTTGTTTAATACTAGAATGTTTACTACACACAAATTATCTGGATCAACATACTATAACCAATGCATAGTTATGCAAATCTACATATTTATTCTTATTTTTTTTAAATATCGCTCTTCATAAAATAATAATTTTGCAACTAAACGAAATTATTTTCTGAGATGGAGTATATCCGTAAAATATTATCATGTTTCTTATACAAATCCATATTTATTTGGTGATCTCAGTTAATATCAATAATTTTATAGACTGTTTGTTAATAAACCATTCTTATGAGTAAAGTTATCATTAATTCGTATCAAGACTTTGAACAATATGTAGGTAAAGAACTTGGTGTTTCAGATTACCTTAAAATTACACAAGAACGCATCAACCTGTTCGCAGAAGCTACACTAGATTACCAATGGATCCACGTAGATGTAGAAAGAGCTAAAGTGGAAAGTCCTTTTAAAAGCACTATAGCACATGGCTATCTGATGGTTTCTATACTACCTTATCTGTGGGATCAGATCATCGAAGTCAACAATATCAAAATGCTTATTAACTATGGCATTGAAAAACTAAAATTCAATCAACCGGTAGTAGCAGGTAACGAAGTCCGCTTAAGAGTAAAACTGGAGTCGTTACTTAACTTAAGAGGTATTGCCAAAGCTGAGATAAAAGTAGTGTTGGAGATAAAAGATTCTCCTAAAAGTGCATTGGAGGAAACTGTTATATTCCTATATCACTTCAATAATTAAGAACAAACATCGTTAGAATAAAATAAAGGAAGGTATTTGAGAACTCAAATATCTTCCTTATTGCTATATAATTTTAGCATTAATAACCGCCAAAGTTATTATATCCATCATAAATAGGTGTGTTGATGGGCTTCACTTCGTGCTCAGCCTCGCTAAGAATTTCTCCTGAGTTAGCATCAATCTGAAGCATTCTGTACTTAGAACCTTTTTGCAGCTTAACACCCCACTGATGGGAATTATCATTGTACCACACAATAAAAGACCAATTATCGTTCCCAGTCACAGTATTTATGTAGCCTTTATCCTCTAAGGTCTTAAGCAAACTATTATAACCAAAAGTTCCTCTGTATAGATCATAATCCACAACACTACAGTTCCCCTGTTCATCACATTCAAGCCATTTCCCGACAGGAAACTGATGAGGCAAATATATTCCTTTTCGTTTTAAATTCCCACTGGGATAAAACTCTTTGAATACACGATATACGGAGGGCAATGGCGGCACTTCATACACTTCAATAGGCAGCCCTTTACGAAGATTGGATACACGCTTTTGTGTTCCGTCAGGTTCGGTATAAACATAGTCAAGGCTACCTGATTGTGCAACGTGATTTCGAAAAGCATTCATATCGAACTTCTCATAACTAAGAGTCACTTTGTGACGAGGATATATCTCTACTTGTACACTATTTTGGCCATACAGCGTATTATGGCCACAAAACATTGAGAGCAAGAACAATGAAATTCTTATTTTTTTCATTTTAAGTATGTGTTTTGATTCAGTTTGTGTTGTATATTTCTCCAAATATATAAAATTTACAATTAAAAAAAGTACCTCTTGTTAAAAAATGGAATATCTTTATACTGACAAAATGCCTGTTAAGGATATCTCTGACATAAAATGACTTAGGATATTATTTTCAATAGCGCTTTTAGTCTATACTTCAAAAGAATAAATTATGCTAAAGGAAGATACTCTACAATTCCTTCAGGAATTAAAAAAGAATAATAATCGCGAATGGTTCGCTGAAAACAAATCATGGTACGAACATGCTCGTAAGAATGTTGAATCTTTGATAGGTGAGATGATACTAAAAATAGCAACATTTGATCCTGAGATTGGCCATATAGATCCCAAAAAATGTCTTTTCCGCATCTATAGGGATGTTCGTTTCTCACAAGATAAATCACCTTATAAAACTCATTTCGGAGCTATTTTCCGTCCTCGCACAACAGAACGAATATCGGGATACTATATGCATATTGATCCTGACGAAACATTTCTATCTTTAGGATATTATATGGCTGATGCCACACAATTAAAAAAAATCAGGCGTGGTATTTATGAAGACTTTGACACATTCAGTGAAATACTCAACAACAAAAGCTTTAAAAAAGAAATAGGAGACCTATATCGAGATGAAGATGCCCTGCAACGTGTACCAAATGGGTTTGACAAAGATCATCCGGCAGCAGAATATCTAAAGCTTAAACACTTTTATGTATATAAGCCTATAACGAAACAACAATTATTAAATGAAGATTTTGCAGAATACGCCGCTAAAATATATAAAATAATGTACCCGCTAGGCGAATTTTTGGATGATGTTGTTAATGAATGAACTGTTAAGAATATTACTTTAATACCACATTCGAGAAATATGCTGTTTCCTGTATATCTTCTTCATGTGAACAGATAAATATTCCGACGTAACATTTGTCAGGTAGATGCATTTCTATCTCGTTATCTGCCATCTGAGGAATTAAATTTGTTCCGGTCTTCATTATAAAAAGATTTCCTTTACGTTCAAATTGTATCTGACCGGGAGCTCTATTGGCCGAAACAAGTTCTTCTGTAACACCACCTTTAACCATCCGGTATTGCAATGAAGTAAGCCCGTCTCCATGAACGGCAATATCGGCATAGCGAGAGTCTGCATCTAATGTTTCACGAACTTGTATTCCAATCTTGCGATGAGTATTTACCCCTTCTCCTTCGAACATAATATTTGCTCGTAAAACAAAATCCCCTTCTTTTTCTAGCCATGCAAAATGAAAAGCATCTAGCCCGCCCCACATATTCGCTCCTGCTCCTTTTAACGTATAGACACCTTTCAGAGAATCATAAGACATCGAACCTTTAAGCTTACAATCGCCGATATCAGTAGAATGAATAAACAACTGCACTCTTTCGCTATCCTGCCCTCCTTTACAGCCGAACAACATTACAGTGTATATTAAAAGAGACATTGAAAGTATAGACAATGTAGATATTTTCATCGTATTATAAACTCGTATTTTAGGTTACAATGGTATATTACAGAATAAATATATTGCTCTTTTGTAAATAAGAAGGATTGGTTTTTCTTTATTTTCTGGTTTTGTATACTACTCAATCATAAATATAATACAATCCTCAAATATATCCAAACAAAACCCTTATATATAATCTTATCCTTTTCCAGACTGGATATATATTATTAAACACAACAGTATAGTATCTGTTCGGATCACCTCATCTCTATTACTATAAAGGTGATGAAGTTTTATAAATTCGGATAAAAATGTACTTATTCTTTTATCAATCACAGAACTAATTCGTTATACAACCTCTCGAAAGTAGCATCCAAATCGTTCGAGAATCCTGAACGAGAAATGGATGTTTGTATGGAAGTGCTACGAACTGCAGTAAGCCAACGATACCGATCCGAAATTTCGTAAGATGCAATTTTACCTCCCGCTTTTGTTCCGGAGCATATTTTATCAAATACTTCTAAATTGACATATAATGACTCTAAATCCAACTCAGACGAAAACAAACGCAACTTCTGTTCATCCAACACATAACGGGCCTTTATATATTTAGCTCTTTTGCAGTACATAATAAGCCCAACATTGATAAACTCTTCGCGTTCTACCCTTGGCACAACACGAATAACTGCATATTCATAGAAGTGTTTCCCTGGCATGTTGTGCTTCTTTTATAAATATTTCCGAATGTGCTAACCTTTCTTTCAGGAAGTTTACATATACCCGACGTATATCTGCGGGAGTTTCATCTTCTTCGCCCCAATGCAACCAATCGTCTGGCAACAAAGCCACAATCTCTTCTATTTTCTCCGGCACAAGAATCTCTTTAAAGACCTTATCAGCCTCCTCCAATTCTGAAGCATAAGGCAGTAATACATGATCTTTAATCTGAGTAAAAGGGCTAAGTGCATACTTTTCCCAATTTACCCACGAGTGATGAAAATAAAGTGATGCTCCATGATCGATAAGCCATAATTCTTTATGCCACATCAGCATATTCGTATTTTTGGTTGTGCGGTCTACATTTGTCAATAGAGCATCCATCCATACTATCTGAGATGCAGTTTTACTATCAATCTGCACAGCTACAGGATCGTAAGTTAAGGCTCCTGACAAAAAATGCAGCCCCATATTTAAGCCACGACTAGCCTGCAAAAGGTCTTGGATTTCTTCATCACCCTCGGTACGGCCAAAAGCCTCATCCAGATTAATAAATACTATTTCAGGAACACGAAAGCCTAGTGTTTGAGCAACAAGACTACCAATCAGTTCACTAACTAACATTTTTGTACCATGCCCCGCTCCTCTGAATTTGACAACGTACTTGAATCCATCATCACCTTCAGCAAGTGCAGGCAATGAGCCTCCTTCTCGTAAAGGAGTTATATAACGTATAACATTTACTGTCCGTAATTCCATTTCCAATAGTTGCCCTTCCTTTTTATTATTTAGTTAGTGTTGATAAAGATAAAAAATAGCCAGCGATTATCCGTTATTATTGGATATTATTAATACCCACAAAACTTATATCTATAAATAAAAAAAGCCCACAACATCACGTCGTAGGACTTTCTCATGCCTTAACACAAACTTTACAAAACTACATGTTATATAACCAAAACTAGTAGAATAATGTTCAGTCTATTGTGTTAAAACTATATTTCATTATTTATTTTTTAGAATATAAATATCCCGAAAGAAATCCCGGCTATTACTCTCAAAATATATAAACCGTAAAAAACAACAGTTTAGCATATTTTTTTTGTAATTATATTTATTCAAGATTCAGGGTATCACCCATCTTCTGGTCTGGCATTATATTGTTTGGACTCTGTTTTGTAAATATACAATTGAGATATTTTCCTCGATTACATACCTAATTTTGATAAAAGCATGCAACAATTCGAGATTATTTATCTCTAGTTTAGGTTTATTCTTCTGATTATATTGGTCTTTGTTCTTATAATGCGAAGAATGAATATATTGGTAGTAATATTTGCATACCATATTTATATATTTATTTTTCAGATCCCTCTCATATAAAAGATTATCTTTCGATTGATACACAAAATCTCCAAATAAATTAACAAAGCCTGTTAATTGCTTTATTGACTCATCAAAAAGATCATTCGCTCGTATATCATTTTCGATTTGCCCCACATTGTATGATTCTGCATACTCAGGTATAATGCTTCCAAAACAAGCAAGCCAATTCTTCAAATTGTTTGGTTGCTGAATTTTATCTTCATTCTTAAGAAGTATTTCCTTTATTTTACTCAAATCAGTGACAGCAAAAATACCTCCTGCTTTATCAAGCATGAAGGCATGACGTCCTTCCGTATCAGGATCACTATACCAAACCATATACAATGGCGATGCATAATTGTGCGAACAATACTGGATAATCCAAATACTAAAAGATGAACAAATATCATCAAATGAATCTATTTTTACTTCATTAATCATCTCTGAGCAGATAATCAAAAATTCTTAGACAATGTAAAAGCTCTTATATTAATCAACTATAGCCTGATTATAGGATATTTATAATAAAGCTGATCTCCTTAAATAAATAACAGTTTTTTATAGAATTTTCCTTCTTATAATACAAATATAAAATATCATTCTTACCTTTTAAAACTTTTTCAGAAAATCCTGAATACAACAACATCACTTTTAACTATCATCAGTTTCAATGTGTTAATAGAAGTAAGAAATAAATTTTACTTAAATATATCCTTAATGCAAGATATACTAGATATATTAATTAACGAATATTGTTAACTCTCCTTGTCTTTTTATATACCTTCTAATGACTGAGAGGGAGAATCACGCAAATGCAATTTTTATAATTTTATTCAAAAAGCATAAAACGGCAATGAAGATATTCAACCATATCTTGATATGGTCAAACATAGTATTTGTAGTATAAAAATGGAAAGGAAAAATGCTTTATCAGCCTTGAACTAATGATATGAAATCATTAAATTTAAGAACAACATCGGGATATTCTCCATCTTTAATATAGTGCGAGATTTTCACTTCCTTTTTATTGAAGTCAAAGTCCAGATCAGACAAGTTCAATGTAATCTCTGTATCAGTTTGCTTATCGATATTTTTCACTAGCCTCTCTCTAACTTTCTGTGATTTTGCTATTCCCTCTTTAAATATTAGAAGCGTTTTGGTCATTGTCTATTATTTTTATTTAGAATGATCTGTGGGCAAAAATAATTTTAAAAAATAAGAATTAAAAACAAGACACTAATTAGTTATTAACAATATTACGCTTTTAACAACATTGAATATCTCATTTTTTTATTTTATGTCGTAATCAAAATCTATATCCCCTCATATACATTTTATATCTAACTACCAATCATAACACAATATAGAACGCCTAAAACAATAGCTAAATTTCGTTTTTTACACCAAATTACTTGATAATATAAAAATAAAAGTTACTTTTGTTTTGTAATAATGTGAGGTATTAAACAATAAACATAAGGGAAACTTTTACATAAATTTATTAAAACTGCATAACTCTCTATTTTCCTATCAAGAAAAGATTTGTTAGTTACAGTAAATAAGAAAAACTATAATTCCCTCTTAAAAAAGATATACAATTTTACGTCTTATAAAATAGATAAAATTGGAATAAGTCAAAAAGCAAAATGTTTTTTGTAGTAGGAATATACATGAAAGTAATTTATGTATATGCAGACGCCTGACATTAACACAGACAATTTAGCAAACTGCAGGCGCAGCCTCCTTGAGTATCAAGGAGGCTTATTTAAAGCTCATTTCATTTAATTACTCCATCATAGTTGATATATACTTTTTTACTGTAATTTTGTCTTACAAAAAGAACTTACTAAAATCTACAGGCTATATATTATAAGATGAAAAATATAAAACCTCAAAGTATAGGGATTGTCATATCTACTTACAATAATCCCGAATGGTTAGAAAAAACCTTATGGGGGTATACTCTACAGACTCACAATACATTCGAATTAATCCTTGCAGATGATGGCTCGAGTGAAGATACCAAGGCATTAATAGATAAATTCAGGAATAAATATTTCCCGAACATAAAGCACATCTGGCACGCGGATGAAGGTTTCAGGAAATGCAAAATACTAAACGATGCCATAGTAGCTGCAGAGTCGGATTATCTTATATTCACAGACCATGATTGCATCCCTCGGAAGGATTTTATCGAGACTCATTTAAGGTACGCAGAAAAAGGGTATTTCTTATCGGGCGGTTATCCAAAATTACCGATGGAGACCAGCAAAGCTATTACCTATGAAGATATTATTTCCGAAAATGCATTCAATATCAAGTGGCTGAGAGAACGCGGTTTGAAGAGGTCTTTCAAAAACATCAAGCTCTTAAAGTCAAAAACCTTCGCTTCATTTATGAATTTCATCACGCCCGCAAAAGCCTCATGGAATGGCTGCAACTCCTCAGGCTGGAAAGAGGATATGCTGGCTATCAATGGTTTTAACGAGTCTATGCAATACGGAGGATTAGATAGGGAGTTTGGAGAACGGCTGGCCAACAAAGGAATACGATCTAAACAAATCAGATATTCAGCTATTTGCGTACACCTCGATCATTCTCGCCCATACAAAAACAAAGAATTAATAGAGAGAAATAAAGAAATACGTCGAAACGTAAAAGCTAACAAAATAATAAGAACTCCGAACGGAATAGAAAAGCTTTGATCCGTAAAGCAAAGTATACCCTATTTATAGGCAACTACCTGTTTTAGAACATCAGCAATACTATTATCTGAACCAAAGATAAAGAGATAGCGATAACTGCCATTGTATTTAGTAGGAGCCTGAGACAAATCCTTATTCAATCCGAAGCGATAAAAATATTCGGCAAATAAAACATTGTCGGAGATTTTAGAAAAGTATAAGTTTGGTGTTTCCTCAGCAGAACCAAAGAGCTTAACCAATTCACGAGAGTATTCTTTTGTAAATCTATTTGTATTATCAATGCTATCAATACGAGTTATACAGTCTAACGAAGACTCGCCATTCTTCTGGAAATATTTCCAAAATGGGCTTCTTTCCATAAACATAAGTGTATCCGAGACTATATAGTTACGCTCTGATGTTTTAGAGTCTGATAGTAAATAATCATAAGCAATCTTATATCGTTCTTCATTATTCCCTAAAACATTCTGTGCCATCAGATTTACGCACGAACAGAGTATAAATAAAAGTATAGCAAATCTCATATTTCAGTAAAAAATTATCACAAACAAAACACATTAATCGATTCTTTAGATACTAAATAAGTCTAAAAAACATCAAATTAACACATAATACAAAAGACAAATTTATAAAAATTATTTATAAATCCTAGCCATTTCCATTCTACAATCATATTATCTTTATGCTCACTCCATCATCCACCCCATCAATATACTCCAAAACATATCATAACGTACATTATACATCAACTCTATAAAAGATCGCTATTTTCTATAGAAACTAAAACTAGATAATATAAAAGGTGACAAAAGTAACAGTTGTTATACTATCTTATTCTTGTCACTTTTGTTTACTCTCTATTATAAGATAAATAAAATGATATATTATAAAAGAAGAGCTGCCTTATTCAAGCAGCTCTTCCATATAATTAGAGTTTGGTTAAAAAACCAAATTATTCAGCTAACAAAATATGTAGAATCTGTACAGCCGCTTTGGTTACTGATGTACCAGGACCAAAAATAGCAGCTACACCCGACTTGTATAAGAAGTCATAGTCTTGAGCAGGAATTACACCACCTGCAATAACGATGATATCTTCTCTACCTAGCTTCTTAAGCTCATCTATTACCTGAGGCACAAGAGTTTTGTGACCGGCAGCAAGTGACGAAACACCAAGTACATTCACGTCGTTTTCTACAGCCTGACGGGCAGCTTCTTCCGGAGTTTGGAACAAAGGTCCCATATCTACGTCAAATCCGCAATCAGCATAACCTGTAGCTACAACTTTTGCACCACGGTCGTGTCCGTCCTGACCCATCTTGGCAATCATGATACGTGGTTGACGACCTTCTTTCTTCGCAAACTCTTCCACAAGTTCCTTCGCCTCATGGAATGTTGGGTCTTTTTTACTTTCTGATGAATACACGCCTGATATAGTTCTGATTACTGCTTTATAACGTCCAACAACCTCTTCACAAGCATCGGAGATTTCACCTAAAGTAGCACGCAAGCGCGCAGCTTCAACAGCAAGCTCCAACAGGTTGCCTTTCTTCGTTTTCACACATTCTGTGATAGCTGCTAATGCTTTCTTCACAGCTTCGTTGTCACGTTTAGACTTCAAGTCGTTCAAACGTTCGATCTGCTGACGACGCACTTCGGTATTGTCAACATCAAGAATATCAATAGGATCTTCTTTTTCGAGACGATACTTGTTGATACCAATAATTGTTTGTTGACCAGAGTCGATTCTTGCCTGAGTACGAGCAGCAGCTTCTTCGATACGCATCTTAGGAAGACCTGTTTCGATAGCCTTAGCCATACCACCCAGTTTTTGAACTTCCTGAATCAAATCCCAAGCCTTATGCACAAGTTCGTTAGTTAGTGTTTCCACATAATAAGAACCAGCCCAAGGGTCGATCTCTTTACATATTTGAGTTTCTTCCTGAATGTATATCTGAGTATTACGTGCAATACGAGCAGAGAAGTCGGTAGGCAATGCGATAGCCTCATCCAATGCATTTGTATGCAAAGACTGAGTGTGCCCCAAAGCAGAAGCCATAGCTTCGATACAAGTGCGTCCAACGTTGTTGAAAGGGTCTTGCTCTGTCAACGACCATCCTGAAGTCTGAGAGTGAGTACGCAATGCTAGAGACTTCGGATTTTTAGCACCAAAGCTTTTCACAATCTTAGCCCACAAAAGACGTCCGGCACGCATTTTGGCAATCTCCATAAAGTGGTTCATACCAATCGCCCAGAAGAATGACAAACGAGGAGCAAAAGCATCTACGTCGATACCTGCGTCGATACCTGCTTTAAGGTATTCCATACCGTCGGCAAGTGTATATGCTAACTCGATATCGGCAGTAGCTCCGGCTTCCTGCATGTGATAACCAGAGATAGATATAGAGTTGAACTTAGGCATCTTCTGAGATGTATATTCGAAGATGTCAGCGATAATTTTCATTGAGAATTCTGGTGGATAGATATATGTGTTACGCACCATAAATTCTTTAAGGATATCATTTTGTATAGTACCGGCCATTTCTTCCAGCTTAGCACCTTGTTCCAATCCTGCATTGATATAGAATGCAAGAACAGGAAGTACCGCACCGTTCATTGTCATAGATACCGACATCTGATTCAATGGAATACCTTCAAACAAAACTTTCATATCCTCTACCGAGCAAATAGACACCCCAGCTTTACCAACGTCACCCACTACACGAGGATGGTCGGCATCGTATCCACGGTGTGTGGCAAGGTCAAACGCAACAGAAAGACCTTTTTGACCCGAAGCCAAGTTACGGCGATAGAACGCATTCGACTCGGCAGCTGTAGAGAACCCTGCGTACTGACGAATTGTCCAAGGACGCATAGCATACATACCCGAGTATGGTCCACGCAAGAATGGAGGAATACCTGAAGCATAGTTAAGATGCTCCATCCCTTCCAAATCTTCTTTTGTATAAACAGACTTAACCGGAATGAGTTCGGGTGTCATCCAGTCAGCTTCTATACCATTATCAGCAGCCCATTTTGTAGCGTCTGTAGCAACAAAACCTGAACTGTTGATATCAATGTTTTTGAAATTAGGTTTCATATTTATTTTTTATTTGATTATTTACGATATTGGAAATAAAATGAAAACAGCCACATCCCAAATAGCATGGGATATAAGCACTGTCAGCAAGTTTCTGTTTTTCATATATATGAATCCCCAAAAAGCCCCGCATATAAAGGCAGCCATAAAAAGCATAAAATTGAACGCCCAGATATGCACAAAGGCATAAATAAGAGTTGTTATAATATATGCTTTCATACTTCCGAGTTTGCTTTCGCTCAATGAACGTTGAACATATCCACGCCAAAAAATTTCTTCGGCAGGACCTATCCAAAACAATAGAGCCAATGCAAGAAACAATTTGCTTTGCCCGTCTTTCATGGCATAAACATCGCTTACTTGCGGATGAGCAAAATCGAAAAGCATTCCGGAGATTGCATTACCTAAATAGAAAACTCCCCATAATACGATTGCAGAGCCAATACCCAAAGCAACATCTTTTATATTAAAAGAAAACTCGGCTTTCCAGTCTTTTCTAAATAGAAAACTCAAGGCTGTGAGTGTTCCTGCGGCGGCAAGCATTACATACCAAAAATTGATATGCGGGCTTGTCCATTGCGAAAACATCACAAACCAAAAGACTATTGCTACTAGGATTGCACCTGCAAGTTTTTTCATATCAGGATAGCTAAAATTAGGGCTAACGACAATGATGCACTAAACATCAATTGCAGTTGAGCAGTTCCTTTGTCCAATTCGTTGATAGGAGTAACATCATCTTCTGTTATCTGCGACATGGCTTTACAGTTCTTATATGCTACCGGTACTGTTATCAGAGTGATAAGAGCTGTTACCGGCAAAATATTAAGAACTACCATTACAATAATAGACAAATATGCCAATATCGTCAACAGATAATAATGTATTACAGAGGCCTTCATCCCGATCAGCATTGCATATGTTTTGATTTCCGCATAACGGTCGCTTCTGATGTCTCGTGTATTATTTGCATGCAACACGTTGACAGTAATAAACGCCATAGGGAAAGAAACAAAGAGCAACGACCAATCGAAGTGCCCAAGCATTACATATCCTGTACCTAACATAATAGTAGGTCCATAAACCAAAAAGATGAGAAGGTCTCCCAATGCTTTGAACTTGAAACGATAATAAAACAGAGCGCCTATAGTACCAAATAAACCAACCCATACCAAGTTTAAACCTGCCTGCGACACCAAATATAAACCAAGTAATATTCCTAAAACAATAAATGTCCATCCGTATATAAACACCTGTTTAGGAGTAAACAATTTACTGGTAAGAATATCCGTTCCTACCTTGCCTTCTCGGTCTACACCATATTTATAGTCGTAATAATCACTGATCAGGTTACCTCCTGCATGAAAAACAACTGCACCAATGATTGCAATTACACCTAACATCCAGTTAGCAGAGCTTTCGGGATATACGTGTATTGTATACATCATTGCAATAAGAGCAGGAAGAGATGATACTGGAAACGACCATGGTCGCGTAGCTATCACCCAGTTTTTTAATGTTGGTTTTTTTGTTTCCATTTTTATCCGAATTATAAAATATTATTCGATGCCCAGTTTAGCATTGAACATTTTCAGAGTCTCAAGTACGTTGCTCTTCACGTTGATGAAGTGCTCTATACCTTGCGCTTTCAAATCTTCCATGCATGCAGGAGCTCCGGCAACAACAAAATGTTCTTTGCCTTCGATCAACTTATGAGCTTCAGGAGCATATGTTGCGTACTCATCGTCACTAGAACAAAGTACAATAACATCTGCTTTTTTCTCACGAGCAGCTTTGATTCCTGCTTCCACTGTTTCGAAACCTAAATTGTCGATAATCTTGTATCCGGCACAAGCAAAGAAGTTACTTGAGAACTGTGCACGTGCAAGACGCATACCCAGATTACCAATTGTTAGCATAAATACTGTAGGAGCACCATGTTTCTCTGTAGCCAGACGAAGTGTTTCGAATGCTGTACCTAAGCGACTGGTAGGTAACGGCATATATTCTCCTTTTTCGGAAGAACATCCGCAATTACAACCTTCTTTAACGATTTTGCTTTCAGCCTTCTCTGTAAAGTTAGGATATTGATTAGTACCCAATAATACTTCACGGCGAGTAGCCAATGCTTTGAAACGGGTATCAGCTGAAGTCTTAACGGCAGTTTGTACTGTTGCCGCTTTCAATGCTTCATAAAATCCTTTTTCGTCTGCTTCGAGGAACAATTTCCAAGCCTGTTCAGCTATAGATTTAGTAAGGTTCTCGATATAATATGAACCCGCTGAAGGGTCAGTTATCTTATCGAAATGACATTCTTCTTTCAACAATAGTTGTTGGTTACGTGCAATACGTTCAGAGAAGTCATCCGGAGTTTTATATGTTTCGTCGAAAGGACGTACTGTCAACGAATTAATTCCGGCAATAGTAGCCGACATTGATTCTGTTTGTGTACGAAGCAAGTTTACGTGGGCATCGTAAACAGTCTTGTTGAAAGTAGATGTTTGTGCATGAACATATATTTTTGCCGCACAACGACAGATTCCTTCAGGAGATTTGTTCGGACATTCGTTAGCACAGATAGGTTTGTAAGCTTCTACGATTTCGGCCCATAACCAGCGTGCAGCACGGAACTTAGCGATCTCCATAAAATAGTTACCGCCAATACCAAAGTTAAATTTGATCTTCTTAGCAACCAATGTAGGGTCTAGTCCTGCTTCAACAAGAGCAGACATCAACTGATTACCATTAGCCAGTGCATATCCAAGTTCCTGATAGATGTAAGCACCACCGTCACTCAATGCATAGGCATTAACAGCCAACACTCTGAAACGAGGTAGCGGAGCCGCAGCTTTAACTATCTCTGCTGCTTTCTCTACCCATCCGTCTGCATTACGTCCCTTTTTCAATAGAGGTTTGAAAGGATCGTAGTTTACAGAACCAAAGCACTTCATCACATCTGCACCCGATTCTTTGATGTATTCAACTAAGATCTTAGTTAATTCCAAAGATTTGCGATGACATGTACTAAAGTTAAGCTCTACAGCTTCAGGGTGAATGTCTTTCAACAATGTCTTGATGTTATCGGCATTTACGTCATCTCCTTCGATATGAAATCCTAGAGATGTGATACCTTTGTAAAGTACGTCAAGAGCTTTTGCGTTTGCTGCCTTGAAATCTCGGACGTCAATATCCTGACGAGTATACCAGTCGTTATCTTTCTTGGTACCACGCACGTAAGGAAATTCACCCGGAAGTGATACAGCCGTATTAAGGCCTTCAAGGTCCTCACTTCTGTAAAAAGGGTTTACATTGAACCCTTCGTTTGTTTTCCAAACAAGTTTTTTCTCAAAATCAGCCCCTTTCAGGTCTGCTACGATTTTTGCCATCCACTCTTCAGTAGATATCGGCGGAAAATTTGAGAAAAGCTTTTCTTTCTGATTAGCCATGATTAATAAAATTGTTTAATATATAGGTTATATTTTATTGATTCTTAAAAGATTATAAATGGCCTATCTATATTTACATAAATGTTATTTATAGGTGCTTAAATTCAAACAGTTATCCTTATTAAAAATGCACCACAAAAGTAATCCTTTTTGTTTGGTTGGTAAAGTTTTCGAGCCTAAAAAAACTTAGGATTGGCAGTTTATATGTTAATAATGAAAAGGTCTTTAGCATTTTTATACCATTCACTTCTTCTATCGGGCAACTCGTTTAAGAGAGAATTATAATACCAAACCCTAGTTTTAAGGCTTCAAAAAAGCATCAGAAATTTAGCTTTTCTATTATCCCTAAACAGTTTGATATAACAAAGAAGAAGAATAGAACCCGAGTCCTATCCTTCAGTATATTAAGACATAACAAAGTCTTTATTTTACATCTGCATTCATCAGAATATTAGGTTTAGCCACAAATTCTCTGAAATCATCTGCAGACGAATGTCCTTTGAATGGTGCATAAAAATGTTCAGGCTTATCGCTCTCCCAGGCATTGCGCCAGAATAATACCCATGCTATTTTATATTGATTTATAACAGGATATACAGCTTGTGTAAAACACATAGAATCCGGTATAGATTCCATTCCCGTTTCTCCGATAGTCGGTATTTTACCCGACTTAGCTGCATAGCCGGTTACAATCTTAAGATTTAAATCCATCGCTTCTTTGTATTTTGCTACAGCTTCACTGTCTTTACCCGGCACATAGCAGTCATAACCCACTATATCAACATATTCATCACCGGGATAACGCTCAAGATACTCGGCTTCATTTTTTGTTTCTGATGGAGAATAGGCATAAAGAAGATTGTGTACGTTTTTCTTATCACGCAGATACTCTACGGTCATAATCCACAATTGTTTATACTCTTCAGGCGTACACTGTTTACTGCCCCACCAGAACCATGCTCCTGTATGTTCATGATACATACGGAACACAACGGGAATCAAGGTACCTCTATCGTCCTTCAGATCGAGAAAGAAATCCGCAACACGATTGAGCCATGTGAGGTATTTTGCATGATTAGAGCCATTAGGCAGTATCGTTCTTACAACCGAGTCTTGCGCACAGTCCCAAGCGGTATTTCCTGTTACGATATTGTCTCCATGCCAACTGGCTGTTGTTATGCCACCTCTATCATAGGTTTCTTTGATATAGTGCTTCATATCCGAAAAGTAGACCGAATCGAGATTAAATTGGGCTCCGATTTCAACGTGTCCTAACTCCCACCCTACCACTGCGGGATAGTCGCCCGTCACATCTTTCACATCCGACCTCCCGGCTTCTTTATACCAGCCATGCCCATACGCCAAAGCATCCTGATGTCCAACCATTATACCCTTATCCAACGACTTAAACAATCGGTTGTACAGCTCCACAGTTTCTTTTGTGGCATTTTTATCAATAGGCAATTTCATATCTGCTATCGTTTCTTTTTGCTTACATGATACGAGTACCATAGCTACAGACATTAGTAATACAAATGTTTTCTTCATTATATATTCATTTTACAATTTATTAAAAAGTAACAAAAGTAACAGGTTCAAGCTATTTTACTCATGTCACCTTTTTGCCTGATAGACATGAATTTTGGTTCTCATAAATTAATAGATAATTAACTTTCTCAATTATATATATCATTCAGATCATTCTCCATCAATATGGTTTCAGACTGAGTGAACGCCTTAAAATCGTCAGCGGCAGGATGTCCTACAGTAGGTACATAATAATGATGTTCCATATCACTGGCATTGCGCCATACAAGCACATAGCAAACCTTTACCTTTTGCAAGATAGGCAGTAATGCTGCCGTAAACCAATCCGATTGAGGTATCCCCTCCAATCCCGTCTCGGTGAAGGCTGCCAGTTTACCTTTGCTTTCGGCTATATCCGACACTATGTTGAGCTTCTTTGCAGCAAGCTGAGGGTTGTTCGCTCCATCGGGGCGAAAGTCCCAATAATTGTCCATACCCAGCATATCCACATATTCATCACCCGGATAGTATTCCAAGAATTCCTCTTCTGTTGCAAACCTGCAATCGGGCGAGAACGCATATATGAAGTTGTGTACTCCTAAATCGCTTCGCAAATAGTTGATCGTAAACCGCCACAAAGCAATGAATTCATCTTTGGTACAATGTCCCTTTCCCCACCAAAACCAATCGCCATCATATTCATGAAACGGGCGAAAAATAACAGGGATAAGCACTCCGTCTTTACCTTTAAATGCTGAAGCAACATCAGCAATATATTGCAAGTATTTTTTATATTTATCGTGTAATTTCCCTCCGGGAAGAATGTCAGAAACAACTTTTATAGGGTCTTTCTCCCAATAGAAACTCCCATCGTTAGCAGGATTACTAGCATGCCAAGCGAAGGTGGAAACACCTCCCCTGTTGTAAGTATCAACAACGGAAGTAATCAGCTCTTGTTTAGCCATCTCAAACCGCTCTGAATCGGAGGTAGTCACATTGGCAAAATCGAGGCCTATAACGGCAGGATGACTACCTGTAACATCTTTTACGTCACTTCTATTTTTATCTCCAACCCAAGTACGTCCGTAGCTGGTAGCTTCCTGATGCCCGAAAAGAACCTTACCGCTCTTCTGTATATCTTTCAAGTACTGATATAAGTTTTTTGTTCGCTCTGTAGCTTGCCTGTCAACCAATGTATCCGAAGCTTTGACAGGAATACAAATAGAAACGAACAGAAAAAAGAAGATATGCCTTATCATCACGGTAAAGGTTAATAATCAACAGTCTTCCGGACTGGCCGAAAAACTGTTGAAATAATAATACTTAATTTAATTCCATACTCTATACTCTGGGTAAGTACGGAATCTCTCACCTAAAAAAACCAACCTATATTGAAAACAATTATTTTACAGTAAACAACACCTTGCCTTTTATATCACTAGAGGAAGAACCTACCTGAAATTGAAAATCTCCGGGCTCTACAACTCGTTTATTTTCAAGATTAATAAAAGAAAGATCGTTTAGCTTCAACTTAAATGTTACAGTCTTTGTTTCACCGGCTTTTAATGCTACCTTCTCAAAACGGCGCAACCTTTTCACATCCGGAACCAGCGATGCAACCAAGTCGCTTGTATAAAGTTGAACAACCTCTTTTCCATCACGGCTGCCTGTATTTTTTACATCTACAGATACAGTTACTTCTTCGTTCGAATTAAGAGGTAATTGAGACTTATCTACCTTGATATTTGAATAAGCAAAAGTTGTGTAACTCAAGCCATATCCGAACGGATATTCGAAGTTATAGTCTCCTTCGTAATTGTATGCAGCATCGGTATTTACTTGCTCATCAGAATATTTATGGAAATACGGCACTAATGAATTTGGATATGCCGGATATGTATAAGGCAGTTTACCTGAAGGGTTTACATCTCCCGCCAAAATATCGGCCAATGCATCGGCTCCGTAAATTCCCGGTAGATATGTCTGAACAATACCATCTACTTTTGATGAGAACTTAGAGATCAGACGAGGTCGTCCTTCGCTCAATACCAAAATCACTTTCTTGCCAAGTTTCAGCATTTCCTGAGCCAGCTCTGTTTGCAAGTCATTCAAGTATAAATCGTTCAAATCTCCCGGTTTCTCGCAATATGAATTTTCGCCCAAACATAATATTATATAATCAACATTCTTAGCGGCAGCAATAGCCTCATCAAAACGATCTTTATGCTCTGTATCCCATTTTGTTTCTTTTGTGTAGCTCACGCCCGGAACATAAGAAACATTTGCTTTGCCAAATTTTTGTTGTACCGCATCAAGAATATTATGATACAAGTCTCCAAACTCGTCTATTTTTTCACCTTGCCAAGAGAATGTCCATCCTCCGTTCAATGCACGTCTGCTAACAGCATTAGGACCTGTCACCAGAATTTTCGCACCTTTACTTAAAGGCAATACATTGTTGTTGTTTTTCAGTAATGTGATACCATCTGCTGCTGCATTATAAGAAGCTTGTTGGAATGCCTTAGAGTTAAACTCCGGATAATCTTTCGCATAGGTATTCGGTGTTTCAAACAATCCAAGCTTTATTTTCACAGTCAATACTCTTGTTGCAGCGTCATCGATGCGTGACATCGGTACTTGACCTTCATTGACAAGCTCTGTCAACAAATCGCAGAATTCTTTATAGTTGTAAGGAATCATCGACATGTCGATTCCTGCGTTAATACCTGCTTTGATTGCTTCTTTGATAGAAGGAACCATCTTATCTCGGTTATACAACTTGTTTATATCCTCCCAGTCTGTAACAATCATACCCTGAAAGCCTAAATCTTGACGCAATAACTTAGTCATCAGCTCATAGCTGGCATGTACAGGTACATTGTTTATAATACCCGAGTTGATCATTATAGTATGTGCACCGGCATCGATAGCCGCCTTAAAAGCAGGAACATGATATTCGAGTAATACATTCTCGGGGATATAAGCAGGAGTACGGTCTTTTCCACTAATTGGAGCCGAATAGCCTATAAAGTGTTTGATACATGAAGCCACCTTTGTTGGGTTTGCGATATTATTATCATCACCTTCATATCCTTTCACCAATTCGTATCCGAAAACCGAACCGATATAAGGGTCTTCTCCAAATCCTTCATACTGACGAGGGAAACGAGGGTCGAGTCCTAAGTCGAGTACAGGAGAAAAGTTCCAAGGCACATTACTTGCACGTGTTTCGTAAGCCGTGATTTCTCCCATCTTGCGGGCATGTACCGGATTCCAAGTAGCGGCAATACCTATTTCTTGAGGAAACATGGTAGAACCTGCCGTATAAGTAGCTCCGTGTATCTGGTCGAGACCGTAGATAACAGGGATTTTCATACGGGTTTCCTTCGTTGCCACTTCCTGAATCTGCTCTACAGCTTTAGTCCACCACTGAGGCGTACGCGCACGTGTACCGGGAGCGTTAAGAATAGATCCTACATGGTATTTAACAACAGCTTCGCGCACTTTGTCTGCATCTATCTCCAATGTGCTGGTAGGAGGTGTGTCCTGACCTTTACAAACCAGATCAACTGTTATCTGAGACATCTGCCCTATTTTCTCTGCCAATGTCATTTTCGACACCATTTCGGCTGCTCTTTTCTCTGCATCACCCTTTTGCGCATACATGCCGCAGGCGATACCCAATACAACTACTAATACTGCTAATTTTCTCATATAAAATATTTAAGTTCTACAAATAAACTATTCGTATACATTGCCCTCCTGAACCTCAGTAAACAATTTCTACTCTAATAATAAAGTGTTCCGTGTTGTCAATAAGACAATATAGGTCAAATATACCTCAAAAAACACGATCTCCGAAACAAAGAGTTTATAATTCAAACTAAAAATTAACCTAATACGACCTCTACCTTATTTACCGATCCGGCAGGCTGTAACGGGATAATGTTTCCTGATAAAGACTTTCCATTAACTGTTATACTTTTTACTCCTCGATTCACTCCTGTATTTTTAATATCGATGAGATAAGTTGCCTCTCTGAATTTGCGCGTTACTTCAAATCCTTTCCAATCGGCAGGAATACAAGGATTTATTTCTAAACCGTTATAGTCCGGCTTGATACCTAGAATAAATTGCGTAATCGCATAATAATTCCATGCTGCTGTACCGGTTAACCATGAGTTCTTAGCTTCACCCGGCTTGAATGCATCTTTCCCGGCAATCATCTGAGAATATGCATAAGGCTCTACTTTATGCAATTCTGATATTTCCTCGGTATAAGAAGGGCATATCTTGCGGTAATATTCCCATGCATAGTCGCCTCGTCCCAAGATGGTTTCGGCAATCATGATCCAGGGATTATTGTGGCAGAAAATACCTGCATTTTCTTTGTAGCCGGCAGGGTAAGACGAAATCTCTCCGTATTCGACTACATATTCTGTAAACGCCGGATTATTCAACACAATACCATTGGGTGTATCCAGATATTTTTTGACAGAATCCAGCGATTTCTCTACCATGCCTTCTTCCAGCCCCACTTTTGCCATCGCACACCAACCTTGCGACTCGATAAATATCTTTCCTTCCTTATTTTCATTACTACCGATTTTCTTTCCGTAATAATCATAGGCACGAAGATACCAATCGCCATCCCATCCATGTTTCTTAACGGCTTCGATCATAGAGTCGATATAACCCTGTGCACGGTCAGCTTCCTGATTATTCCCTATCTGGCGGCAAAGCGTTACATAGTCCTGACCACAAACAATAAACAGTCCGGCGATCATCAAAGATTCGGCTTTCGATCCTTCCGTTTTGTTTTCAGTCGTCTGGAATGACTCATTCGGATCCCACGAAAAACAATTTAGATTCAAACAATCGTTCCAGTCGGCACGCCCGATAAGAGGTAGTAAGTGAGGTCCCAAGTTTTCGATCACGTGATTGAATGAAACAGTCAAGTGGTGAAACAGTGATTTCTCTGTTCCCGCTTGATTGTCGAAAGGAACAGCCTCGTCTAATATGGAAAAATCTCCCGTCTCTTTCAAGTAGGCGACTGTTCCGAAAATAAGCCACATCGGATCGTCGTTAAAACCACCGCCGATATCATTGTTCCCTCGCTTGGTTAGTGGCTGATACTGGTGATAACAACCGCCATCACTAAACTGTGTAGACGCAATATCGATGATACGCTGGCGGGCACGTGCGGGAATTTGGTGAACGAAACCAACCAAATCCTGATTGGAGTCGCGGAACCCCATGCCTCGCCCGATTCCCGATTCAAAAAAAGATGCGGAGCGTGAAAAATTGAACGTAACCATACATTGGTATTGGTTCCAGATATTGACCATGCGATCTAATTTTTCTTCACTGCTCTTTAGCACATAGCTGCTTAACAAATTATCCCAATAGGCTTTTAATTCATCAAATGCAGCCTGTACTTTTGCAACCGTATCGAACTTGGCAATAGCCTCCTTTGCTTTGCTCTTGTTGATAACTCCTTTCGATTCCCATTTGTCCTCGCGGTTTTCGTATTCTACATAACCCAATACGAATATCAGTTCTTTTGTTTCGCCCGGTTGTAACTCTATTTCAAGGTAATGCGACGCTATAGGCGACCAGCCGTGAGCTACAGAGTTGGCAGGCTTTCCTGCCATCACCGCTTGCGGATCACGAAACTCATTATACAAACCTATAAATGATTCCCTGTCGGTATCAAAGCCTTGTATCGGAGCATTTACGCTATAATAAGCATAATGATTTCTACGCTCCTTGTATTCTGTTTTATGATAAATGACGGAGTCTTCTATTTCTACTTCTCCCGTAGAGAAATTACGCTGGAAGTTTTCCATGTCGGTAGCAGCATTCCATAAGCACCACTCGGCAAAAGAAAACAGTTGGAATCGTTTGGTTTCTGTCGACTTATTTGTCAACTTCACCTTCTGCACTTCCGCCCATGCCTTCAGGGGCACAAAGAAAAGTACTTCTGCTTCTATTCCGTTTTTCTCCCCGGTAATGCTCGTATAACTCATTCCGTGGCGACATTCGTACCGATCGAGTTCGGTCTTACAAGGCTTCCACCCCGGCGACCAAACAGTTCCTCCATCGTTGATATAAAAATAGCGTCCGCCATTATCCATAGGGACATTGTTGTAGCGATAACGAGTAATACGGCGAAACTTAGCATCTTTATAAAAAGAGTAACCTCCGGCAGTATTTGATATCAAAGAGAAGAAATCTTCATTACCCAGATAGTTGATCCATGGCCATGGCGTCTGAGGATTTGTAATCACATATTCCCGACGCTGATCGTCAAAATATCCAAACTTCATATTTTAATTTTAAGCATTATTTTAAGTCAAAATGTTCTATCATCTCCATACACATACGCCCATTATGATACGGGCATTTCCAGAACCCTGCTTTATCGTCTTTGTTATTGATCGTTCCGTCCTCTTTTCTACTCCAATACCATTCGCCATTCTCTTGGTCGACGATCTGATTGCGTATATAATTCCATATCCGTGCAGCCTTCTCTTTATATGCTATGTCCTTAGAGTTTTTGTACGCATACATATATCCTACTACAGATTCTGCTTGTACCCACCAATGACGGTCGCCATCTATATGATTCCCATCCTTTTCGTATATCATACTGCCCTCCGCCTGCAAACCTTCGGACGCTGCATCTGCTATATCCAATGATATATTTTTGATTTCGGCAAGTAAGTCCATATCACCCAACACATCAGCAGCTTCGAACAACAACCATGAGGCTTCGATATCATGTCCGTAGGATATGGCGGTAGACTTCACATTCCATTCTTCGTCGAGAAAGAGATTCAGATGGTTTGTTTTCTTATCCAATATACGCTCGGTGAAAATACCAATCAATCTTTTCTGAGCTGCTTTAAGCTGCTCATTGTCCCACACCCGGCACAGATTGGTATATGGTTCCAACACATGCAGATGTGTATTCATTGTTTTCTTTTCATTGGCATCCTTATCACTCAGGCGCATATCTTCGATAGGCTTCCAATCTTGGGTATAGGCTTCGAGATAGCCACCCAATTCATTATCATGACATTTCTCTATCAGATAGAAGAATTCTTTAGCCAATTCCAGAGCCTGCTTGTTTCCTGTTGCACGATAAAACTCCGAGAAGCCGTATAGCATAAACCCTTGCACATAGGTTTGCTTTTTTGTACTTACAGGATTCCCTTTATAATCGAGCTCCCAATACACTCCTCCGTATTCCCTATCAAGAAAATATGCTGTAATATAATCGAAAGCCCGTTGAGCCATATCGAGGTATTCCTTCTTCTTCAATATGCGGTATGCAGAAGAGAAAGTCCACAGTATACGGGCATTTAGTATAGCCCCCTTATTTGCTTCGGAGTGCAGTGTGTTGTTTCCGTCTATCTGTCCGTAAAAACCTCCATGCTCTGCATCCTGCATCTTATCGATCCAGAAAGCCAATATATTATTCTCCAGTTCGTTTTTGAAACCGTTCATAAATCAATCTTTTTGGGCACGTTTAGCATCCAGTTCGGCAGTTATTTCTTTTACTTTCTTTTCAGAAAGGGGATAAGCCATCATTCCAAGGAAAGCAATAATACAACAAATAGCAGGAAGGATACTTATCATCAGTCGCTCTCCAAAAATAGTATCCATACTTTGCTGAGCGATATGCGGATTATATTTGAATATGGATAAAATCCATCCGGTAAGAGCTGCACCTAAAGCCCATCCTAATTTTTGGGACATGGAAGACGATGAGAAAATTAGCCCTGAAGCACGACGGTTCGTTTTCAGTTCCTGATAATCTACAATATCGGCAAACATACTCCAAAGAAGAGGTAGAACATAACCTGCACAAAGAGAGATTAATGTTTGTAGCAATAATATCCAGCCTAACTCATTAGGTATAAAATAGAAGACTACACTCAATGCTGCGGCTCCTGCCATAGCCAACATGTATGTCCTTTTCTTTCCGTATTTGGACGATAAAACAGGAGCTAGAATAACACCTACAAGGTTGGCCGCCTGACCAACAAGGAAGTAAATAGTAGTCATATCCCAACCTGTAACCGGCATTTTATAAGCAAACTGTACGTAGTCTCTAAAATAGTAAATGGCTACTCCATCGCGAACAGCATTGAATAACAAAGCAGCAAGCCCTGTGCCTACCAATATCCACCAAGGTGCATTATGAAACAGATTTTTTAAATCCTGCTTCACAGAAGTATTTTCTTCTTCGTTAACAGGCTCTACACGTTCGCGTGTCCATCTGAAACAAAAAATGAACAGAATCGTACACAACACCCCAATAGAAGCTACGGCTAACGTCCAACCAATAGGAGATGTACTTACCGATGTTTCGGTTACCGCTTTCGTAACATCTACAGCCGCTTTGCCCTCGAGGCTAGCAAACATATCAACCAATGGCTGCAACAACATAAAGGTTATAAAGCTACCAATAAAAGCAAACGACATACGGTACGAAGAAAGGACGTTCCGTTCTTGCGGATTGGATGACATCACACCTAATAGTGAAGCATAAGGCACATTTATCAGGGAGTATACAATCATCATCAGGGAATAAGTGATATAAGCATAAACGAGTTTCCCTGTTGATCCGAAATCGGGAACAAAGAATGTTATAGCTCCCATTACGGAGAATGGCACAGCAAACCAAAGTAAATATGGACGATATCTTCCCCAGCGGGTCTTAGTACGGTCGGCAGCTATACCAACGAATAAGTCAAATACCGAATCCCACAGGCGGGCAACCAGAAACATAGTTCCTGCCGCTGCTGCTGTTATACCAAAAACATCTGTGTAAAAGAACAAGGAGTACATGCCGAATATCTTCCAAAACATAGAAGAGGCCATATCTCCAAATCCGTAACCGATTTTCTCTTTTAAAGTAACTGTTGTTGTTTTCATGGTGGATAAAATGAAGAAAGAACTATCTAAGCATTATTCTTTTTGTCATTTTGGATGAAATGAAGAATATCCATTGTTTATGTACGAGATGTTTCACTCCGTTCAACATGACAAAAATATAATAAAAGTGCTCCCGAAATATTTAGTATTATTATTTTAATTCTAGATTTTTCTTAATCAAAGCAGACAATGTCTGCACCGATGTAGCCGAACGATAGCCGTCAGACGCTGTATTGAAACAGTAATCAACCAAGCGATCTACAGAAGATACTGCCACATGCATACGTGTGTCGCATGAAGCATAATACAGATATACCGTACCATCGTCGTCGGCTATCCAACCATTCGTAAACAATACATTAGACACGTCTCCTACCCTTTCTTCATCCATCGGAGCCATTAAGTGTCCTGCTGGTTCTGCTATCAACTTATCGGGCTGCTCCAAATCGGTCATATAAAGATACAATACATATCTTAATCCCGCAGCACAGGCACGCACTCCATGTGCAAGGTGTAGCCAGCCTTTTGATGTTTTTATAGGATGCGGACCTTCTCCATTTTTTAGTTCCTTGATGGTATGATAGTAACGGAAATTGATTATCTTTTCTTCTTTTACCTCTGCATTGGTAATATCATCTATTAGTGCCCAACCGATTCCGCCACCACTACCGGCATCGATAAATCCGTCCTGAGGGCGTGTATAAAGTGCATATTTTCCGTTTACAAATTCGGGATGTAAAACAACATTACGTTGCTGACTCTTTGTTTTCAGATCAGGCAAACGCTCCCAATCGATCAGATCTTTTGTACGTGCAATACCTGCTGCAGCTACAGCTGAAGACAAATCTCCGGCAGGAGCTTTAGGGTCTTTCCTTTCAGAACAGAACACACCATAGATCCAACCATCCTGGTGGGCGGTAAGACGCATATCATAAACATTTGTGTCGGGGTTGTCAGTTTCAGGCATAGCAATAGGATAATCCCAAAAACGGAAATTATCTATACCATTGGGACTTTCGGCTATTGCAAAGAACGATTTACGATCATTGCCTTCGACACGTACAGCCATTATATATTTCCCATTCCACTTGATTGCTCCTGCATTGAATGTTCCGTTTATTCCAAAACGTTCCATAAAATAAGGGTTGGTTTGGGGATTAAGATCATAACGCCAAAAGACAGGAGCATGACCGGCTGTTAATACAGGATTCTTATATCGTTCGAAAATACCATTTCCCGGTAATATTGGTTCATTTTTTAATGTAACTAAATTCTCATATTCAGCTGTAACAGCGTTAAGACGGGTATTGAAAATATTGCTCATCACTTGATTTTTAAGGGGTTCAACCTGATTAAGTTTGATTAGAATTACTTTATAATTTGTGTTTTAGCTTCTATTTAGTATTTAACTTATCTGCATATTCTTTTATTAATTTGATTGTTGAATCTGTATCAAACACAGAGTTCAACCCTTGCTCTTCTTGCGCCGGGTCTCCTACATAGTCATCCCACGGTTTCCAAAATTCATGCGCCGGACGTCCCAATCCACCCCATGCCCAGAAATTACAACCTGCAATATTTCCTTTATCCTTAGAGGCTGTTACTATGTATTCAAAGATATTGGCATAGTACTTATCCCGGGCAGTAACCGGATCATCAAGAGTATATTTATGATTGTCGCGAGGAAAGCCAAACTCTTCGATTGTAATCGGTTTATTCAGTTTTTTTGCGATAGCCAGATGTTCAGAGATATATTTATCTGTCCTTACAATTGCCGTATCTACCGACTCTTTAATTTTAGTCACATCGATCCAACTCCAGTTTTTAGGCCAGATATGTATTGTCAGATAATCGACATTCGGATCTGCATGTATCTCTTCATAAAGATTCATATCACCTTCCGAACCCATAAGCCCTTCGTTTCCGATAGATATGAGATGATTAGAGTCTAGGGAACGTATCAATGCTGTTGTTTCTTTGAGCCATTTCTTAAATGCAGGTTTACCTTCGTCACTAAACACACGCGGCTCGTTTCCCACCTGCCACGACATAAGTGCTGTATCTTCGGTATATTTTTTTCCTGTATATTTATTTGTACGAGAAACAACATGCTTTACATGATTAAGAAACATTGTATGGCAACTGTCGCAGTCGGCATATTGTGCCACATGCTTAACAAATACAGGCCAGTCATAAACTCCTTTTTCGGGAACATTTCCTTTTCCTGACCATTCGAGATACTGACCATAACCGCCACTCCATTCCCAGCTATTATTGAGATAGAGAACAGCATGCATATTGCGTTTGCCCAGCTCTGCCATGAAGAAGTCTAGTCCGTCGAAGATAGTATCGTTGTATACCCCGGGTGCTGTTTGCAACGTTGGCCTCACTTTTACTGCTTGTCCGGCAACACCATCTGCCCCCACCAGTACACGTAAGTTATTGATGCCATTTTCTTTCATGAAGTCGAGTTCTTTCAACAAGCGTTCACGGTTCCCGCCTTCTCCTGTAGAGCCTAATATTGCGCCATACCAGTAGTTTGTACCAATAAAATAATACGGATTGTCGCCTATTACAAAGTGACCATCTTTTTGTTTTACAAAAGCAGATTCCGACATGGTTGTACTTTTCTTACTGTTACAAGAAAAAAGACTTAGAACTGTGATCGTAAAAAGAATTAGTTTCTTCATTATTATTTTACGTTTAATTTTTCTTTGATAAATGCTTTCGAAGCATCATTATATTCTTTGCCAACACTGTGGGCAAACTCAGGGAATGCCATCCAGCGTTTTTCGGATTTTACCTGATTGTAAGCCGCAAAATTTATGTGAGGCGGACAAACATTATCTTGAACTCCAATCCCCATAATAAGAGGACATTCAATCCACTGAGCCAGATTCTTGATATCAAAATAAGTAAGAAGTGAATAAACGTCTTCCCATTTAGCCTCGGGATGTGTTGTCATATAATTATCAAAATCGCTTTTAGGCCAAGGGGCTATTTTGAAATAATCAGGATAATCGGATAAGAAAGGAATACTGGGTGCTGCTACTTTTACACGTTTGTCGAGAGCCGCAGCCACAAATGAAAGTGCTCCACCTTGGCTACCACCTCTTACAGCAATCTTTTCGGAGTCTATCTCTGGTCGGCTGCAAACAAAATCAAGTGCCCTGACTACATCCAAGAATGCCCCACGATAATAATAATTATCTTTATTATCGAGCCCGTATGTAATCCATGTTCCAAAACGATTTGTTGGTTGATTCAATGCTTGCCCCCTGATCGATAAAACAAAGTATGCAAATCCATCCCACCACTGATTTGGTGGATAAGGTTGTGAGCCATATCCCATATATTCTACAATCACGGGATGCTTACCTTCTCTTTTAGGCTTAGCATAATATCCTCTTATCAGCTCATTACCAAAAGAACGCATTTCAACCAAATAGACATCGTAATCTATTTTCGAATACTCGGGAACAAGTGTCAATTTATAATCCGGCACAACTTTTGCGAGCTCTTTCAAGTTGTTATCCCAAAATGCTTTAAAATCATCTTTTGCATCGAGAGGCGATTTAATCTTTTCGGGTTCGAAGCCGACATTAAACTTTTTCTCACAGGCTATTGTGTCGTTGCGGCGAAACTGAACGGTATATTTATAAAATCCGGGATTTGGATTATCGAAGCTAAAGGATTTGGATATCGAAGCTTTTCCGTCTATTTCTATATCCATAGAATCAGCCTTTAGCGGTTGATAATCGTCCGTTGTGAGTGTTACCAACAATCGTCCTTGTACTGCCCATTTGTTCTTATTATCGATATTTACTTTTATCTGAAGAGGATTAGGAGCCATAAATATATAGTCGGAGTCCGCCACCTGAACATCTAAGGCTAACTTATCTTTTGTTTCAGCGGTAGAGATCGATAGAGCAGCCCCTTGAAGGAAGCCTCCGACATTCCAACCATCATGAAACTTAATCGCAATAAGATTTTCCCCTGTAAGATTAATATCTTCTTCGGGAACAAAGTAGTTTCGTTCATTGTCAAAGTAGCCTCTATAGTCTTGCGGAAATTCGCCCGTTTTACCTACAAGCTTACCATTAAAGTAAACCTCATCGGTAGCAGCCAAACGTCCGAGATGAAGCATAATTCCACCTTTATTCTTTATGGCATTGACCAAGACATCCGACATCTGTATTCTTTTACGATACCAACCAAAGCCGTTATCTAATTTGATGTTTTGATCTTTTAAGGATTTAGACGACAACAGTTTTTGCCATGCAGCATCATTGTAGTCTACGTTCATCCAAAGGCTATCGACACCTTCTCCGGCATGGAATTTCCAATCGGCAGAAAATGATTCGGAAACAGTGGGGTCGAGATTTTCTTTTACCGCTTGTTTGCAGGATAAAACAAGAAAGAAAGTGATTACGGATAAAAGATATATCGTATATTTTTTCATGGTCTTTTTGCTATGATTCTATTTAATGATAGATGGTACAAATTTATAATTGTCGGCATCTTATTACAAATACTTTTTTAATCAATTATAATACTTTTTTGGGTATTTCCCTTTGTCTACAAACTAATCATTATTGACTTATTAGACATATAAATAAGAATACTCAATAGACAATATGCAGAATACCGACATCCATACAAACAATAATACTTTTTTAATCTTTCATTACACAGTTCACTGTTCTTTCTACTGTAATGCGGCCTTTACTATTTTGCCCCATTCTTTCAAATCGGTATCCTTCCAGCCGGTAGCAGGAGACGTAGAATCTTTGATCATCGAACATGTTTCGTTTTTATCTGCGATAGACCACGCAACCCAACTTATCTGATGCTGTTTCATCCAGTTCAACCAATTATTCCATTCTGTTTTGTTTATAGCACCATCGCCCGATGCTTCCATTCCCGCACACTCCGATACAAAAATGGGAAGCCCTTTTCCGATGGCATAATCAGCCCTATCACGTAAATATTGCTTATGTGTTGCAGCATAGAAGTGTAGTGTATACATAATGTTATCATATCCTTCGATCGGATTATCTGCTGCTAGATGTATATCCTGATCCCAATGAGGTGTACCTACCAATATTACGTTCTTAGTATCTATCGCTCGAATCGTTTTAATTATTTCTTCCGAGTATGCTTTTACTGTTTCCCAAGAATCTTCTACCGGCTCATTGAATATTTCGTATATTATATTCGGGTAGCCTTTGTATTTATTGGCAACCCTAGTAAAAAACTCCTTGGCTTCCTGTGTCTTTATTCCAGGACTATGCCAGTCTATAATAACATACATTCCATTTTCTATAGCCGCATCAACAACGTTATCGAGGCATTCGTTCGCTTTTTGAGGATTGGTTATGTATGCTCCTTCGGGTTCAACTCCGATTGCTGCACGCACCAGATTACAATTCCAATCTGACTTCAGCCATGCCACAGTAGATTTATTATAGAAACGTGGCCACCAATTATGCCACCCAAAACTTACTCCCTTGAGAGCTATTGTCTTGCCGTCCTTATCTACCAATGAAGTACCTTTTACTGAAAGTTGACCATGTTGCTCTACAAAAGTCTGAGCAACTATTTGATCTGCATTATCTCCGCTACATCCGACAAACAGGAAAAACAGTAGAATGTAAGCTTTGTGAAAATTCTTAATCATAATTCTATATTTTGTAAAAAAACTCTCCTTGTCCTAAAACAAGGAGAGAGTTAATATTCATTCTTATATTATTTCATGCTCGGAACCTGGTCACGAGTAATCACATAAGTTTGCTTCATTGCATCTTTCCACCATTCGTCAGTAGCATGTTTGCTACCGCTATCAGCTTTTCCATACCATGGCATAAACCAGGCCCAGCGTGCCCCCGCACTCCATTGTTCAGATAGAAGGCCAACTGTTCCACATTCGGAAAGGGCAATCACCTTATGCCCATAGCGAGCAAACTCCGATTGGTATATAGATACACAATCGCTTGTATTCTTACTATATAAATCACGACCAATGATATCTACATACTCATCGCCCGGATACCAGCCACTATCGTCAGACTCGCTTGTCCACACCCAGATCAGGTTGTTTACACCCTGCGATTTGAGATAGTCGAACATAGCAATCCAGAGCTTTTTGCAAGAATCAGCATCTTTACCCCACCAGAACCAACCGCCAGCAGCTTCGTGGAATGGACGCCAGATAACAGCAATTCCTTCCGATTGTAATTGTTTCAATGAAGTAGCTACCTTTGCAAGATCGGTCTTAAAGACTTCATTTTCGCGTGTTCCTTCAACTGTAGCCTTGGCTGCATCGAAGTATGTATCAGCTTTGTAAAAAGCATAATCTCCATTAGAATCGGCAGGTATCAGATAAACAGCCGCTACAGTGTAATCATGTCCGCTTATGATAAGACCCGAAGACTTTAATTTAGTTAGAATACCATCTGTTATTTTCATCTCATAATAATCACCGCTGATAGAAAAATATTCGTAACCATCGGCAATCTGTCCCCAATCGCTTCCTTTTAGTGAGCCTTGCGCCCCTGATGCCACATCTTTGATTGCAACACGGATAATATCGTTAACCTTCGCTGATGCAAATCCTTGAAGCGCTGCCTCATCTATCAACTGTACATTGCCCGACCAATCGGAAGGCATAGCTACATTACCATTCCATAGCCTAGCCGATACGGGCACATTCCAATGCCACATAATAGAAACCAATCCACCTGCATCCCACCAGTTTTTCACAGGTGAAATATCGCTATAGTCAATCCAGTTGCTAGGAGAATATGGCAGATGTATATAATCGAAAGTATTCAAGGCGGGGTATTTTCCTGTAAGAGTGTGAACAGCTTCTGCGTCTTCTACATTCCAGTTTACATTAGCCATTGTACCGGAGATAACTTTTTGTTTATAGTTTTCTACTAAAAACTGATATACCTTCTTTGCTTGTGCTGTAGCATTCGGATTACAAAGCGTTGCTGTTATAACAGGATCGGCTTTCGTTGTAAAACCGATGGTTATTTCGGGTGCTTCTATATAAGTAGGTCCAAGTACAACGCCAGCAGGTACAACTAATTTGTAAGTCTTTCCTTTCTCCAATCCGGAAGCTTTAATCGTTACCTGACTTAACTTGAATGAAATATCCGTTATAGCAGCCCCCTCTAAAGTAATCTTTTCGTGCCCGACTTTAGGGCAGAATATATTCTGATCATAAGTCAAAACAATAGTTATGTCACCTTCAGGCAAATCTGTTGTTCCGTCAGCAGGTGTACTACTTGCTAATTGGGGAATGCCCGGATCGCCGATAACCGGATCATCTATATCGGTACAGGCAGTCATTAGGATAATCCCCAATAGGATATAAAAAATATTTAGTGTTATTTTTTTCATAATACATATTTTTGTAAAGAGCTTGCCTAATGTAAATTCAGATTAGGCAAGCCTTTATTTATAATATTACCTACCGGTTATAATAGAAACCTTTGAAATAACAAGATGCTCCCCTTGAATAACAATTGCTGTAGTTGACCAACCATCGTTAGCTCCTAATATATTGTCAAGGAATGGTTGAGTTAATTCCATCTCATAATATGTTAAACTTGTATCAGTAAATACAGGAGTATCCCACGTTGCCCAGTTTGCATTATTAATCTGCAATTGTCCATATCCGGTAACTGTAAAATAGAATTTAAGTATTGCTCCGGCTTTTATTCCATCAAAAGATTCCTTGTACAGACGGAACGCACCTCCGGCACCTTCACCCGCCCAAGATCCAAGGTCACGAGTTTCATTCATTATCACAGTTTCTACTATACCCGAAGAGATGATACGTATTGTATAAGTCACTTCTCCATTAGATGAGATCAGCTTAAACGCTGTATTTCCATTGGCATTAGTTGGAACAAGTATACTAAGGCTAGAGCCCTGTAAGATATACTGTGTATTATTTCCGTTCACTTGAACATTGGTGAGTTTATCCGCATTCTGAACATCTACTTTCAAAATAGTACCTGATTTGATTTCCTCATCTGAACCCGGAAGAACAGGTATATAACAGAAGTCTGGTTTAGTTACTGTCAAGACCGAACCCTTTACAGTCTCTCCATTTTTCATTGTTAATGTCAGTTCTCCAGTTTCTGCATCTACCGGAGCTTTTACCACCAAGTCTGTAGACGATGCAGGAGTAACTTCAACAATTTTGTTTCCTCCGAATGTTACAGATGCAACAAGATCTAGATTCTTACCTTTTATTGTAAATTCATTGCCGGCAGCTACAGAAGATGGATTGTATGACAATATATCCGGTTTTAGTGTAGTAATTTTTACTGACACTGTTTTTCCACTAGCTGTATTTAGAATAAGATCTCCTGTTTTGGCATTAGTTGGAGTAGTTACTTTTATTTCCGTTGCACTCTTCGATGTAGGTGTTACAGCCTCTGATACTCCCGGGAATAACGCTGTAGTAACCAAATCCATATTAACCCCTTTGATCGAAATCACACTACCATCTTTTATACCTGTAGCGGGAGTAGCCACTAAGTCTGTTGGCACGGCGACACCAATATTGGCTATAGCTACATGCACACCTGAGTAGGCAACCATTACTATAGCGCCATCGGTGATACCCTCAGGCAGAGTAAATGCCAATATATTATCTTTTATTGCATGAGCCACAGGCGCTCCATTAGGAAGCTGTACTGACTCTACCAGATCAAGATCCTGCCCTATTGTAGATACTACATCTCCCGGTTTTTTATTGGTAAGATCCAATACCTTTTCTACAGAAGGGAGAACTACTTGCAATTCTGTTTCTGATTTCAGTTCTACCGGAATAGCAGCTGTGTCAGCCAAAATAATAATACCGGTCTGTGCCTGGCGAGGAACAACCACTTCAATTTTCTTACGTTCCCATGTCAAGAAATCTTTATAAGAAACCTCCACATTATCAGAAAACACTACTTTCTGAATCAAATTCAGATAATCACCTTCTATTGTTAGTGTCTGACCTGCCTTCACTGGAGACGGAGCAAACTTGGTAATAGATATAGGCTCTGTATATTTAAGCAACGTTTTGGTAGTTATTTCTAAACCTGAAGCAACAAGTTTAACATAGCCTTCTTTAGCATCCTGAGGAATGGTAATCTTTATTTTTTCTTTACTTACCACTTCTATATCAGTAACCTCAATACCTTCGGGAAGAATTACACTTGTTACTTTATCAAGGTTTTTCCCTATAAAGGTAAGCTCGCTACCACGTAGAGCCGGACTTGGGCCAAAAGCTTCAAGAACCACAGCACCCGAACCATTGTCATCATCGTTAGAACATGCCGAGAATGTAACTGCAAAAATTACCAGCATTACTAAAACGACTTTACCATATATATTATTCAATATCATATTCTTATAATTTTAGCAATTATCATTGAGCTTTAACAACACGTACATTATCGATATGGAATGTAGGGTTACAAGGTGTCCCTGTGACTCCTCCTCCATTAACAAATAATGTAATACCGGAGTAATGTCCCGAAGCATTTACCTTATTCAGGTTAGTACCATCTTTGCTATATTTAAAATCTGTCATTGGTATAGTTACCGTAACCCAGCCATTACTTACATAAGAACCTTTATCTGCCCATGGTATCCACAATGCCCGAGGATAATTACTATTTGACAAATAAGCATTATTAGGGTTACCACCGGTAGGACCACCTTCCTGCCAATTCATCCAAACATCTGAAGCTCCTGTAAAAATAATTTGAAGAGCAGCGGCAGACCATACGTCAGGTATATTTACCTCAAATTTCAGAACATATTTATCAAGGGCACTTGCATCAAAGAAATCAGGATCAGTCGTACGATATGTCCAGCGTTCATAACCAAATTTGCTATCATCCCATTTGTCATCATCCATTTCTCCTGTAAATATCAGATACTGTCCACAACCTGTTAGTCCTCCAACAGTACTATATCCTGAGCCGGCATGCCATCCATGATGATATCCACCATCGGCAAACTTTGTATCAAAATCAAGAATGATATTTCTATTATCTCTAAAATAGAACGGGCTTTCTGTTGTACCATATACCGATGTAACTTTTACCGGACCGGGCTTAGCTCCTGAAGGAACTTTTACTGCTATATTGTTTAGATCATGGCTCACAACTTCGCCTTGCAATCCTCCTTCAAAAGTTACAGTCAAAGGGTTAGCGTCTTCATGAATAAAATAAAGCCCTTGGATATAAGCAATATTACCATCATCGACATATTCACATGTCATGGATTTAGGTGCAGGAGCAGGAACTTTTGTCTCGAAAGTATAATAGCAAGAGTCATTATTTGTATATAATTTAATCAAATCTTGCTTCTCTCCAGGAATACCTGAGGGTATATTAACAATAATAGTATTGTCCGTCACAAAATTCGGGTTTAACTTGGCTTTCTGGTCATTAAAATAAACCTTATTAACTTTCGACAAGTTTTCCCCAATAATGGCAATCTGAGTACCCAAATATCCGCTTGTCAACAAAGAATCGGAAATAGTAGCGTCGCATGGGCGTATGTATCTGACTACCGGAGTACCTCCCCCAGAGCCGCTTTTATCGTCATCATCCGAGCATGAATTGAATGAGACAAGAGCAAGTAATACAATAGCTATATTTAAAATATATTTTTTCATAATCTAGTCTTACTTAAAAGTTAAAATGCATAATCAACCGGTTCCTGAGTTATACTTGGTGTCTTTGTTACAGTTTCGGCAGGAACAGGCAACACAAGATTTTTTTCTGTAATAGTTATAGTTCCTACATTTTTATCAAGATAGAATATAGAACCTTTACCCGAAGAATCATCACTCGGATCGAGAGGAGTGAACCCTCCGTGATGTGCATTGCTTGCATTACGTTCTTGCCATGTATAACTACCATTAGAAATATATTGACGTTCACGCTTCATTCCATTCAAATAAGAAAGAGCCTTATTCATATCCCGATAGCTCATCCTTTTAATGTCAAGGAAGTTTACACCTTCAAGAGCAAATTCGGCACGACGTTCTTTGATCAACTGATCGTAAGTAATAGAAGTGGCCTTTGTAGAAAATCCGGCACGTTCACGTACCTTATCATATACGGTCAGTGCCAAAGCGTCGGTAGTAGATGTACCCGAGCCGATACATGCCTCAACATAACACAGATATACATCTGCCAAACGGAGTAAATAAATATTATTACCTGCATCCTGATTGGATGTTCCCGCAACTCCGTCACAATCGGAATTAGCTCCGATTACATATTTCCTTACATGTGCCAACATTCCGTTTGATGTTTCGGTAGATTCATCTTGCGAAAAATTACGATAAGTATATCCACCGCCACCCAAATTTGGATAGCTGTCACCATTGCGCATGTATGTATAATAACGGCGGGCATCATTCGAATCAAAAGCCTCTTGCAAACTAAGAGTCGGCCCTTTACCTGCTCCCCAAGATGAGCCAAGGGTAATGAGTGCATTACGAGACAAAGAGACATTACGTCCGTTACCATATCCATAACCATCGTTTGTACATTGAATTGCAAACAAAGACTCTGAGGAGTTGTTTCCTTTTGGATAAAACATTGTAGACAGGTCTGAATATAATTTCAGCCCACTATCATTAATTACCTCAGCTGCGTAAGATTTAGCTTTGGCAAAATTATCGGATGATGATGCATCAGAAAGGTGAGAAGCCATCGTTAGATGAAGCTTTGCCAACATACCTATAGCTGTATATTTTGAGCATCTACCGGACTGAAATGGAGTTGAAGGAAGATTGTCTTTCGCAAACTCGAGATCCTGACGGATAAATTCGTAAACACTTGCTTGCTTGTGACGAATCACCTGACTACCTGATATATTATTGTTAGTTATAATCGGAACATCTTGCCAGTACTCTGTTAACCAATAATAAGCAATACCACGAATACAGCGAGCCTCGCCAAGAGCACGGTTTATTACCGTTTCGGAAACACCATTCGATCTTGCTGCAGCAGGCATTCCATTGATAATATTATTACAATACGAAATTACACGATAAAGTCCATTCCAGCCTTGGGTAAGGAATGTATTCCCATTTTGGAAAGTCATATAATAGAATTGACCTTCCTGATCGTAAGTGTAATAAAGGTCTCCGGCAAGCTCATCTCCTGCCATCCACATAAAATTCATTCCAAAATCTTGCCAGACAAATGCAGCATACAGAGAGGCAGAGTTGGCATTAACGGCAGACTCTGATGTATAATATGTCTCCAGCACCTGCTCCGACTCAGGAACTATAGTCAAGAAATCATTACAAGATGTAGCACCCAGAATAATGGATGAAAGACAAATTGATTTGATTATATCTTTAATATTCTTCATGTTTTTATCTTTAAAATTAGAAAGTAACATTTGCACCTAAAGTAAATACACGAGGTGATGGATAACGTCCCATATCCACGTTAGAAAGACCTGCCTGTTGGTTGTAAGAACCGATTTCAGGATCTAAGCCTGAATAGCCTGTAAACGTATACACATTCTGAACGTTGAAATAAAGTTTACAATTAGATATGCCTGTTTTTTTCAACCAAATCTTTGGCAGGTTATATGCCAATGATATATTCTGAATGCGCAAATAGCTTCCATCTTCGATCCAACGATCACTCATACGGTTGTTACCATTGATATCATTGCCACTCCATCGAGGCAGTGTTGCATTCGGATTGATTATATAGCTATTGTCTACATTTGACACATCATAGTTATTTCCATTAACGTATCCCAATTGTGCACGATTGAGTACTGTGGTCGACTGATTGTCCCACTGAGACATTACACCTTCTGTCTTTACACGTACATAGTTCAAGATATCACCTCCTACCGATCCGGTGAGGCCAATACCCAGTTCCCAGTCTTTATAGTTAAACGTATTAGAAAAGCCAAAAGTAAAGTCGGGATTAGGATCTCCAATAACCGTTTGGTCATATTCGTTGATGATGCCATCGGGAACACCATTCGGTCCACTGATATCTTTAAACTTAACATCACCAATCCAAGCACCTGTAGTACGATGAATGTCTACACCTTCGGGCTTCGCAGAATTTCTCAAGTCTTCTGCATCTTTATAAAGTCCATCAGTTTTGTATCCATAAAATACACCGATAGGTTGACCGACCGAAATCATTGATACTGTTTGGAAAGCCGCATACCAGTCTAGTTTTCCATAGAAAGGTGTACCCAAGTCATCCAGTTCTTTTACTTCATTGCGGTTCAAAGAGAATGATAAGGCTGAAGTCCAGTTAAAATCTTTACCTGCTATATTGTGTGTATTCAAAGATATATCTATACCCTTATTATCCACTTTACCGATATTCATATAAGGAGTTTGAATATCTGTCCAACCTGATCCACCAAGAACAGGCGATACGGATGGCTGAAGCAACAAGTCTTTTGTTGTTTTATGATATAGGTCTACAACTAAACTTATACGATTATTAAACAACCCTAAATCAACACCTGCATTATACTGTACCGATGCTTCCCATTTTAGGTCAGGGTTAGCATTATTTGTCATACGATATGCTGTACCAAACACTGTTTGAAAAGCTTGCATAGTAGATCCATAACGATAGGTAGGTAAGTTATCATTACCATTCATCCCATAGCTTAAACGCAACTTTAAGTTCGACAACCAGTCTTGCGTATTTTCCATAAATTGCTCACTGGAAACACGCCATGCTGTAGAAAATGAAGGGAAGTATCCCCAACGATGATTTGCCCCAAACTTAGAAGAACCATCAGCACGCAATGTAGCCGTCAATAAGTAACGGTTGTCAAAATTATAGTTGGCACGTCCAAATACAGAAACCTTCGACTGGGCATCTTTAGAACCGCTGCTTGCCACAAATTTACCGTCAGAACCAATCACATGGATATCGTTAGAAGACAATTGATCTTTTTGCAATTGCAAGCTTTCCCATGATGACTTAGAAGCCTCTGTTCCGGCCATAAAATTAATACTGTGTTTATCAAAAGTCTGGTTGTATGTAGCATAGTTCATCCAGTTCCAATATAAGCTATGTGCTTCATTTTGCATAATCATTACATTGGTATTCTTCAACTGACCATATTCATAACTTGGTTTGAATCCCTTATTTGTACTATTGGAGCCATCAATACCTACCTCTGAACGAAAATTGAGATATTGATTAAGAGTAAATTGCCCATAAATATTAGCAATAATCCTCTCGCGACGCAATGTATTGATCTGATCTTTGGTCAATGCCACAGGGTTGTATATCGAAGACCCGTTTACGGTCTCAGGCCCTGCATAATTTCCATCAAAATCATAAACAGGAACTGCCGGCGACATCAATGCAGCTTGCATTACCACACCATTGATCCCATCGTTATTGATAATCGATTCATCTGTACGCGAATAGGAAAGAGATGCTCCTACCTTTATATATTTATTAAATTCATTATCAACATTTACCCTACCGGTAAATCGCTCGAAGTCTGAGTTTAGTAATATACCATCTTGATTTGTATAACTTATAGATGCCAGATATTGAGTTTTATCTGTTCCGCCATTGAGGGAAAGGCTATGATTTTGCATCCATGCATTGTCCATTACCGCATCTTGCCAGTTTGTACCTTTACCCAACAAAGAAGGATCAAGATAAGCCTGATCAACATTCGGCAAGAAACCTTCCTTGTAAAGCTGTTGTTGGTAAGTTCCATACTGACGAAGGTTCATCATATCCAATTTATCGATAGGTGATTGAAGTGAGATACTTCCATCATAAGTAATATTGGTACGCCCTTTATTTCCTCTTTTAGTTGTAACGATCACAACTCCGTTAGCTCCCGCAGAACCATAAATTGCGGCTGCAGACGCATCCTTCAATACGTCTATAGATAGAATATCGCTTGGAGCAATAGCTGATAATGGGTTCACTACGTTTTGCCCGTTAGAACCTCCCGACCAAGAAAAACCCACTGTAGATGAACCGGCACCACTCATTGGTACTCCGTCAATCACGTACAGAGGTTCATTTGTCAAATTAATAGAAGAAGCACCACGAATACGTATCGAGGTAGCTGCTCCCGGTGCTCCCGAATTGGAAGCGACCTGTACTCCGGCCACACGCCCTTGGAGTGCCTGGTCGAGGTTTGTGATAACGGACTCCTTAAGCCTGTCTGCCGATAAGCTACTAACAGAACCTGTCAAGTCACTTTTCTTCATTGTACCATACCCTACAACAACTACTTCTTCCAAAGCCACATTGTCTTCTTGGAGGGCAACATTAATAGGTTTATCTGATTCTACTTTTACTGATTGAGGCGTCATACCTATAAAAGAATATGTAAGGACATCGCCCTTATTCGCTTTTATAGTATAATTTCCGTCAAAGTCAGTCATCACACCCACTTTGGTCTGTGTTTGAACTGTCACACCCGGCATCGGTGAGCCGTCTTTAGCATCTGTTACCTTCCCCGAAATTTGATAGCTCTGTGCATACATAGCACATGGAACCATACATATCAGGAGCAATAAAAAAAGGATTTTTCTCATAATTTAAGGCTTCGATAATGATTAGTATTATTTTTACACGGTTAGATTTGCTTTATTCTCGTATTTGCTTTTTAGTGTAATGCAAATGTATTTATGATAATAAAATATAACAAATACTATATTATCACATAGTAATACTTTATTATCAAAAACAAAAAGTAGACTCTAGAGGCAGTAAGCATAGAATCTACTTTAATATCTAATTATAAGCTATATATTATACAAACAAGGGCTATCTATAAAGGATAAGAATAATATTTTTCAGTCAATACATATAGAAAAAACACCAAATAGAAATCAAAAAAATACCACAAATTGACAAAAAAGTATTACTACACAAAAAACTTAGACTCTTTATAGTTTTCTCTAAATTCGCGTGGAGTACATCCTTTCTTCTTTTTGAATATACGATTAAAATTAGATAAATTATTAAACCCACACACGATGCTAATCTCAGCAACACTATGAGTTGTATCAACCAGCATACGTGTAGCATGCCCCAAGCGTATATCATTTAATGAGTCTATGAAATTACGCCCTGTACGCTGTTTTATAAAACGGCTGAAAGCAACCTCGGTCATCCCGACCAAATTTGCAACATCCGAAAGGCGGACTTCTTTACTATAATTTTCCAACATGTGATTATAGGCTCGTTCTATCCGCCTGCTATCATAGTTTTGCGTATGTTCATTAAATGAACGGCTGGATAGCTCTCGCATAGGCGACAAAGACAAATCGGATAGGATGCCAAACAAATTTAAAACAGAATGAGCTCCCTCATGTTCCGAAGCGAGAGAATAAAGTCTGTCTTTTATCTGCTTTATGGTTTCTTTCGAAAAGGTAACCCCATAGATAGCTTTCTCAAACATCTCTTTTACCGATCTGAATTGATTTTTCTGTAATAGCTGTTCATTAAGCAAATCGCCATGAAACTGAATTGTTATTTCTTTTATCTCTTTAGATTGACATTTATGATCGAGCCAACCATGTTCAAGGTTAGATCCGGTAATTAAGGTTAATTCCAAATCTTGAATTTCCTCTATACTATCTCCTACTACCCTTCTCGCCCCTGCTCCATTTTCTATAAAATTCAGTTCAAACTCGGCATGAACGTGAATGGGAAATGTAAAATGCTGTTTTATCCGGGAAAAAATCATGAAACAGTCACGTTGTGATAATGGTGTGACCTCTCTCAATATTGAGTCTTTCATCGTATTTTAATATTAGAATATTCATATTTTTCTCAAAAGAAAACATTGTTTCCGAAAAAACAAATACATTTATGCAAAAAATATAACATAGCATAATATATCATACGCAATATTAAATAAAAATATAAAAAATTGGAATTGGCACTTTTTTTATTATATTTATCCTACACAATATTGAAAATATTTATAACAAACTAATTAATTGAACCAGTTGAAAACTACATTTAATTACTTACAATTATGAAAAAAATTATAGTCAGTCTGTTCATCTTAACAGCAATGACAGTTACCACAACTATCAAAGCTCAAGATAAAATAGTTATCAGCGAAAGTACCGCAGCTAAAATAGAAAGCATAAGAGCCAAAGCGGCGAAAGAAGCTGCAGATGCAGATAAAAAAATGGAACAAGAAATAGAAAAAGCAAAAAAGCAAATAGAGGTTGATACCCAAAAAGCTGCACAAGATGCTAAAAAAAAGATGGAAAAAGACTCTAAAAAAGGTGCAGAAAATGCTCAGAAAAAAGCAGATAAAGCGATAGTAAAAGCTAAAGAAAAAGCTGAAAAGACTAAATTAAAAGCACAAATGAAAGCCGAAAAAGAAATACAGAAAATAAGAGCCGAAAAAGCTATTAATTTCTAGTTTTAATATTTAATAACACTTAAGTAATAAAAAGAACTCCCTTCAATTTATCGAGAGAGTTCTTTTTTATTTTAAGGAACCGGGTCATAGCCATGCCCCCCAAAAGGATTACAGCGAGCAATGCGCTTTGTCGCTAACCAAAAGCCTTTGAATGGGCCGTATTTTTTTATTGCCTGAACTGCATATTCCGAACATGTAGGTGTATAACGGCACGATGGAGGCAACATAGGCGAGATACTGTATTTATAAAAATATACAGGCAACAACAATATCCGGGATAATAGTTTTTTCATTCGGCTTGTTCTATTTTCATAATCTTATCAGATAATAGTAGCTGAGCCTTTTGCATCGCCTTTTCTATCTCAGCATATGTAGGTAATTCTGTCTTCAAATACAAGAAAGCAATATCCAAACGCTTATTATGAGCTTGTAACAGTTCCGACAAAGATGATTTATTTAATCTGTAGGCTTCTCTTATCAAACGTTTTACCCTATTACGCTTTACTGCACGCTTAAACTTTTTCTTAGCCACACTTATCATCACCGAAGCATACTGATTCTCCTTATTATCCTCATCACTGAATAAATAAACAACTCGCAGAGGATAAGCCACAAAAGAATTTCCATTTGCAAAAATGTTCTCAATAGCCTTCGTACTACAAAGCTTTTCTTGCTTCGAAAATGTCTTTTTACAATCGGTAGAATATGCTTCTGTCATCACTTTTTCTAAAGAAGCAAAGATACATTAAATAATTTTCAAAAAACATTCTTGCTCTTTAGCTTTCAATGATAAATATTTTTAAACAAAACACAACAAACATATATACAAGTAATTACGACACAATCACATTCGCATTTTTTAATCTTCAGATCAGAATATATAGAAAAATTCATTTTTACATGTAACCTTTTCTGAGGCAACTACGTCATAAAAGTAACGAGCTCGATACAACAAATCAATATGTAAGGAATAAGGAATATGAAACAAAGATTAATAATACTAGCCGCACTATTTATAATCGTCTCATCAACACTTTTAGGTCAGATTAATATATCGGGAACCGTGGTTGATACAGATACACATGACATTATAGAATTTGCAAACATAGCACTGCTAAAGCAAGACTCAAGTTTTGTAGCAGGCGCATCATCAGATACAAAAGGTCTATTTGCTTTTAATAACATCCCCACAGGTGACTATATATTATCGGCCACATTTGTAGGATATGGAAAAAGGTATATCCCTGTTAAGAATGCAGTTGAAAATACTGATTTGGGGAATGTACCGTTAAAGTCCTCTGATATAGCACTCAAAGATGTAACAGTAACAGCAAATGCAGTTATTCAAAAGCCCGATAGGAAAGTGATTATCCCATCCGATGCCCAGATAAAAGCATCTAATAGCGGTATTACATTATTACGTAATCTTCAGCTATCTCGTATTATCGTAAACCCTTTGAACAATACAATTACTTTGCCGGGTGGTGATGCCGTACAACTTCGCATCAATGGCGTAGAAGTAACTATCGCTGAAATTACGGCTATTCAGCCCGAAGATATAATCCGTATCGAATATCATGACGACCCGGGAATGCGTTACGGAAATGTAGGTGCTGTTATCGATTATATCACACGTCGCAGAGAATCGGGAGGGAACGTATCGGCAAATCTGGGTAATGTCCCATTCGGGGGACTGGGCTGGGGAGAAAATTTCCTTTCGGCTAAAGTGAATCATAAGAAGTCGGAATTTGGGGTTAATGCGTATTGGTCGCGCAGAAATATAGAATGGACACGCGAAAATGAGGAGACATTCGTATTTCCCGACAAAACACTGACTCGCACAGAAGAAGGGCAACCAACAACATTTAAAGACGACAGACTAAATGTTGCTCTGAATTACAGTTTGAATGAAGCGGACAAATACATGTTTAACGCAACATTAAGAAACAATTACCAAAAAACGCCGAATCAGTTTTCAGACAGGAACAGTATGATCTACTCTTCGGACAATAATAATCCTCTGTCAATCTCCGATCATTCGACATGGAGAAGTTATTCTCCTTCGTTAGACTTGTATTATCAACGAAACCTAAAAAACGATCAGCTTTTGATATTCAATTTAGTAGGCACATATATTGACTCTAAATCTACACGTTCGTATGAGGAACGCAGAAACAATATACTGAATACAGATATATACTCATCGGTACTTGGAGATAAATACTCCTTAATAGCCGAAGGTATATATGAAAAAACACTGAAAGCAGGGAAAATATCAGTCGGACTGAAACATACGCAAAGTTATACAAACAATAGTTACGAAGGAAATGTTGCTGCCAATGTAGGACTCAACTTTGCTGAAACATACGGATATGCAGAGTTCCAATTTAAAAAGAATAAGTTTAACTATTCGTTAGGGCTGGGCGTAATGCGCAACTATAATAGTCAAGGTGAAAACCATAACGAAAAATATATCTTCCGTCCCAATGTTCGTGTATCTTATAATATCAATGACAACACATATATCAGGTATAATGGATACATATCAGGATATTCGCCTTCATTGTCGGACTTGAACAATGTGGAACAAGATATTGACTCATTACAGATACGCAGAGGTAACCCTAACCTCCAAACAGTATGGTATTATACACATACACTAACGGGAGGATACAACAAAGGAATATTCGGAGTAGAATTCTTTATGCGATATAGCTACGATCATAAACCAATCATGGAGCAAGTAACTTTTGAGGATGGTAAATTTGTTCGTACAAATATCAATCAGAAAGGTTTCCATAGATTAAACACCGAGGCAACATTCAAATTAAAACCCTTTGGTGAATATCTGACACTATCCGTTACACCGGGACTCAACCGATATATAAGCTATGGAGAAGAATTTACTCATACGTATAGCTCGTGGCGTGTACGCGGTTCTGCCGTATTCAATTATAAGAAATGGTCTTTATCAGGAGAAATGTATACACGTTGGAACAACTTTTGGGGTGAAACAATGGATAGAGGAGAACGCATTCATATTGTATCGGTAGGTTATTCAGACGAAAGCCGCCTACTAGGGCTGGAAAAAGTAAAATGGAGTCTTACGGGAGGAATGTTTAATCCATTTTCAAAAAGTTATTCGCAAGGCAGCCGCAATTATTCGGCTCTGACACCGAACAAATCACTGGTGTACACCGATAATCTGAAACAGATATTTGTAATAAATTTTACAGTAAACTTCAACTTCGGACGTCAGTATAAAGCTGGTAACAAGCGACTGAACAATGATGATACGGATGCAGGTATCATGTCAGGATCAAAAAAATAAATCTGATATAACAAAATAATATTAAGATCAACTTAATATTGATTGTGTTTACAAATTGCCTCTACAGACGTGACGTTTGGAGAGGCAATGTTTTTTTAGTCTTTTCTTGATTAATATATAAAAAAGCAATCTAATATGTTTCGCTATCTATCATTTCCAGCAATTGTAGCATACCATTATTGGAAGCTCGCATAATATTGGATTCTCGATATTTTCCAAACTGATACCTTTTTGTAACACTTTTATTTTTGTATACAGTACATATCCATACCGTACCTACAGGATTTTCTTCTGTACCGCCATCCGGCCCGGCTATTCCGGTAGTAGCTATTGCACAATCTACATTCAAAAGCTGTTGTACTCCTTTTGCCATCTGTGTAGCCACAATTTCGCTTACGGCTGTATATTTATCTATATTTTCTTGAGAGACATGCAGTATATTTACTTTTTCCTCATTTGCATAAGAAACAACCGAACCTTTGAAATAATTGGAAGAACCCGGAACAGATGTAATCATATGTGCAATATTTCCACCTGTACAACTTTCGGCTGTGCCTAAGGTGAGCCCTTTTTCGAAAAGCCGTGCTCCCAGTATTTTTTCGGGAGTAATATCTTCTTCTGCTATAATAGCATCGCCCAGTAACGCTTGTAGTTTTTTAACCTCTGTCTCAATCTCCGGCAAACGATGTTCTCCCCTGACGAACAAGCGAAGCTTCATCAGACCCAAAGATGGAAGGTATGCCAGTCCAAAACCTTGCGGCAGATTGTCTTCGAAGTCGGCAATGTACATTGCCAAAGCTGATTCGGTATAACCTTTTACGATAAATACTCTTTTGAGGTATGCCTCGATATCGTATTTGTTCTTCAAGCGGGGAAGTATCTCGTTTTCCATCACATACCTCATTTCGTGAGGTACACCCGGCATAGAAACGAGCACTTTATCTTTATAATCGAACCATGTAATGGGGGCTGTACCTACTCTATTTTGTATCACGGTACAATTTCTAGGCACATAAGCCTGATTGCGAGTCAATTCGTTTAGGGATGTAAAATTAGATATTACATTTTTTATATTATCCAGTACAGAATCGTCAAAAACTAATGTAGTATCAAAATACTCGCAAAGGGTTTTCTTCGTTATATCATCTTTCGTAGGCCCAAGACCTCCTGTCATCAATACGACATCAACACGCTGGAACACATCGCTTATCGTATCTTTTATTTGCTGAGCATTATCGCCTATCGACTGCATCTCTTCTACCTCAAATCCGGCCAGAGTAAGATTCTGAGCCATCCATGCAGAATTTGTATCCACAATCTGACCTATCAGAATTTCATCACCAATTGTAACTATTGCTGCTTTCATTTCTATCTGAAATTTTACAAACTTTTATTTTCAATTTGACAGATGCAAATGTACTATAAAAGCTTATTTCGGCAATAAATACTTCAGAAATGAAATACCACAGATTAGATAATTTACATAACGTTCACAAATGAACTATACATCAGATATATATCTAAAACCCTGTAACTAATAATCCTCGTGCACCTTTCATCCCGCACTTCTGATATTTATTGTAAGCCAGAGCTGCAGCCTCACGAACAGAAGCTGCTGTACCTCCGTTTATATATACAGCTATAGCATCATGCAACGTATATGCTTCAGGACTCATCAGATGAGTTGACCATAGTAAAGGTTCGGCTTTGGCTGATTGTAAGTAAGGTGTAAAATATCGTTTACTATAGCAGGCTAGAATAATTGTATCCCGCTTTTTCCCGTCTGTATTTTGATATGTATTAGGCAGCGAAAAGTCCATCAATCCGTTATGACCGATGTACGTCACCAACTTAGCATCGCCATACAAGCCCAAAATTGTATTATCATCAAGCTTAATTGTGTTTTTCTTACTACCGGCACAAGCCTTAAGAAAATCGATGGTACAATCACTTATATATCTTCCGTCATAAGCATCTGCGACAAGATAGTAGTTTTTTGTCTTATGCTTGAAAACAATCCGTTCCAGACAGATATCATCGACGTTTTTATAACGTCTTACTTCCTTCCAATCAGGGCTCTTCTTAAAGTATGTGCGAACGCCATATCCGCAGCCCCAATATAAATTATTATCAGGATCTTGCCCGTTACCTATTCGCTTCGGAACTTTTACTATTCCCTGATATGTATTATCACAAAGGGCCACCATTACATGTATAGTTTGTACTTCCTGAGCAAACAATAAAAAAGTGAACAGAAAGAAGCTGATTAGAAAAAATATTCTTTTTCTCATGGCATCATCATTAAGTTTTTAATATCGTTCCGATATTAATAGAGAAAAAAGACAGTGAAATTCCATAAATCAGTTATCAAATAAATAACGCTGAATAAACATCATGAATACTTCTTTATCCGAATGATATTTTCTCAATAATCTAGACCAGTCTCTTTCATCAAGTTCTATTTTCGTTCCTTTATTATCTTCATAAACCATTCTGTCAAAAATATCTTTCTTCAATGATGCTTTTTCTCCCTGATTGTTTTGATATTGCTGATAACCGAAAATATCTATTTTGTATTCTTCTTTGTAATTTGACAGGTTTTCGCACATATCTTTGAGCCGAAAGAAAGCGTCCATATCATCGTAATAAGAGTAACAAAGCATATCTTCGCGATATTCTTTTGAATATTTTATTTCATTATTCCTACTATCGCTGTATACCCATGCATCAAAAATATCCTTTTTGAGAGAGGCTCTCTTCCCTTTGTTGTTTTCGTATTGCTGATAACCGAAAATATCGACTTTGTATTCCTCTTTATAGTTTGACTGATCGGCATACATTTCTATCAACCATAGAAAGATTCTTTTATCATTTTGGTGAAAATCTTGAAGTATAGAATTCCAATATTCTTTAGAGTATTTTACCTCATTATTTCTATTGTCACTATATATCCAGTTGTCGAAAACATCCTTTTTTAGCGAAGCTCTTTCGCCTCTGCTATTTTCGTATTGCAAATAACCAAAAATATCTCTGCTTATATTACTCTGGTATTTATCCATCGAGAAATCTTTCCTTACTCCCCTATCTCTAACCGATTGAGAATAAAGGCTTATACTTATAAAAGCAGAAACAAGAATTATATATATGCGTTTCATAGTGTATTATATTAAGTACAACATTGTGTATAATTATAAGACCTAAGCCGATAATAAAGGTTTAAATAATATTCTTATTTTTTGATTGCTTTTATACGCTGCAATAATGTAGGATGCGAATAATTAAAAAACACATATAACGAATCTGGATTCAGGTTGCTTAATGATTTGACCGACAATTTCTTTAGCCCGCTAATGAGTGAATCAGCCAACCCAAAGCCAGCGGCGTAACTATCCGCTTGATACTCATTTTTACGGCTATGAATACTAGAAAGCATATTGATAACAAAAGAAACCGGAGTAAAGAAAATAGAAAAAGCTATTAACCCTAAATGAAACGATGCCGACTGTCCACCCAAGGCTACTGCAATATCTTTATTGTCGAGAAGTAACGACAGTAAAAACAACATAATCCCTGTATAACAAATAGAGATAAACATACCTTGCAGTGTATGCTTTTTCTTGTAATGCCCTATCTCATGAGCCAGTACAGCTACAATCTCGTCTTTATCAAGATCATTGATCAACGTATCAAACAAAACAATACGTTTCTTTGCTCCAAATCCTGTAAAGTAAGCATTGGCCTTGGTCGACCGCTTCGATGCATCCATTACATAGATATTATTAATTGCAAACCCGGCCTTTTGAGCAAAAGCTTCAATTGCATCACGCAACTCTCCTTCTTCCAGAGGAGTTTGCTTATTAAACAATGGCACAATTATATTGGAATAAAATAAGGTCATAAACAACGAAAATACAGTAACAGCACCCCAAGCATAAAGCCACGCATTAACGCCCAAAGTATCGTAAAGCCAAATTATAAGAGAGAGAACAGCCCCACCTAAAAGAGCAGCCAGCAAAAGGCCTTTAAGTTGATCGAGCCAAAATATTTTTGTAGTAGATTTATTGAATCCAAATCGTTCTTCTATTACAAAAGTACTATAATAGGCAAACGGGAGGCTTATGATTTCATTGAGTAAATAGACAATACCAAAGAAAGCAAGGGATAAGAATATCTCATTGCTGATATACTGACGGAGCAATTCATCCAACCAGCCAAAAAGACCCAGACATAAGACAAATAGTAATATCACAAAAGAAAATAAACTCGTATAAAGACTAAACCGACTATTTACTTTCTGATATGCCTGCTGCTTTATATATTCTTCTTTATCATAAATTCCTTCAAGCTGCGAAGGAATTTCGGGACTCATACGCGTCCTGTTACGGTAAGCTAGGTATTGTGTCCATAAAAAATCCAGAATAACAATCAGTAATATGATACTCAGATATAATGACATAATTTATTTTTTAATTTAAAATAATAGTATGCAAAGATAGAAAAGTAAAAATAAAATCCCCCCATTAAAATAAATTCGGGGCACCCATTTGTCACTACAAACAAATAAATCAAAAACGAATATATTGAGAAAAAGAGAAGTGAAACGGATAGCGACAGTTATATAATATCCATCTCCTCCTTTCGGCAAAAAATAATTTAAACGAAAATACCCGATATAATTTGTAACTATTTACACCCCATCTTCGTCATATCTGAAACACAATTAATAAAATTATGAAAAGAATTGCATTATTTATTTGCTTTATGATCATGGCAGCATACTGTTTATATGCCCAGTCAAACGGTAGTACTACCATAAGGGCAAACTCTGAAACAGTAAAAATTATTGTAAATGGATCAACCTCAAATGAAGCCATGCCATTTTCGGATCAAAGAAGCGATACACTCAAAGTTCCGATCAATGTTAACCCGCTTGATTTTTCTCTTTATACAGATACTGACAGTGTAAAAGCTCGTATTCCGGCAAATAGCAACTTCACATTTAATATAGAAAAAACCGGAATGAAGCCTTTGGTCATAATTATTCAAAACGGTATTGAACCCGACGAAATAACTTTTGATACAATAGAAAAAAATAGTGAACTCAAATTCATCTATGAAAGTGGAATGAGTAATCCATATCTGGAACGATTGAAAAAAGAGTATCCAATAGATAGCATTGCAGCTAAAGGTAAAACAGATTTAGAAAAAGTGCGAAATATATCGTCATGGGTACATAAGCTCTGGAAACATGATGGATACAATACTCCTAAACAAAATGACGCGTTATATATTCTGGAAGAAGTAAAGAAAGGTCAACAATTCCGTTGTGTAGAATACGGGATAGTAACAACAGCCTGTCTGAATGCCATAGAGCTTCCATCCCGCACATTAGCACTAAAAACAAAAGGAGTAGAAACAACCCCGACCGGAGCAGGTCATGTGGTAATGGAAGTCTTCTTAAATGACCTCAATAAGTGGGTAATGGTAGACCCTCAATGGGATGCTATCTGTAGTTTGAATAATATACCGTTGAATGCTGTAGAACTACAAAAGGCTATAACAGAAAAAAAAGACATACAAATACTATCTGATGACAAGGAACTCGACCCTAATCAATATACAGCATGGATATATCCATATCTATACTATTTCTCTTACAAATTTGACAATAGAGAAAATATACCTAAAGAGGATAAAATCAAAATAAATGGCAAATCGGATATAATGCTTGTGCCAATAGGAGCTAAAAACCCTACGATTTTCCAACGAAAATTCCCTATAGACTATTGTGTTTATACCCATTCGGTGCTTGACTTTTATCGTAAGCCTTACTAAAATAGAAAAAGCTGCAAAATCTTAATTTTGCAGCTTTTTTATTTTAATATATTTATTGCTTATTCTTCGAAGTCTTCTTTCATATTATGGAAAACATTCTGAACATCATCATCGTCCTCAAATTTATCCAGTAACTTTTGGATCTGCTCCTGTTGCTCTTTTGTTAGTTCTTTCAGATCGTTCGGGATGCGTTCAAACTCGGCACTATGAATTTCATAGCCGTTTTCTTCAAGATATTTTTGTATTTCAGAGTAAGATTTGAATTCACCATAAAGGATAATATCATCTTCATCGTGTTCTAACTCATCCACACCGTAGTCAATCAATTCGAGTTCCAGATCTTCGAGCGAAACTCCTTCTTTGGGTGCAATCTTAAATACACATTTATGGTCGAACAGAAACTCAAGACTACCCGATGTACCAAGAGATCCGTTATGCTTATTGAAATAGCTACGTACATTAGCCACCGTACGGGTAGGATTGTCTGTCGCAGTTTCTACTACTATAGCAATACCAAAAGGTCCGTATCCTTCATATACCACCTCCTTATAGTCAGCCTCATCCTTGGATGTAGCTTTCTTGATGGCACGTTCTACGTTCTCTTTAGGCATATTTTCTTTTTTTGCCTGCTGTATCAATACACGAAGACGAGGATTGGTATCCGGTTCGGGACCGCCTTCTTTCACAGCTATAGTAATTTGTCTTCCCAACTTAGTAAATACGCGGGCCATATTCCCCCAGCGTTTCAGCTTTGTCGCTTTGCGGTATTCAAACGCTCTTCCCATAAATATTTATATAATCGTTATTATCTTGTTTTTTGCTATGCAAAAGTATAAAAATTATCGAACAAACCTCTTAAATTTTGATGAATGAAGAATATTCATCTCAAAAGTATATGAATATCATTTCAGATATATATCAGCAGGGTATAAATAAATTATTTCCCACTTAATCCTCTCCTTTCAGTATTGGTAATTTGATATGATATCTGGTAGCAAAAAATCGAATCACCACTACAAATACGGCTGTAGAAACTTCTATCACTAACAACTGGATATCGAAATAATAAAGAATGCTAAACAATATTCCACCCAAAATACAAGCAACCGCATATAGTTCCTGAGTAAATACTATGGGAACTTCATTGATAAGAATATCTCGTATTATCCCCCCTACTATACCGGTTATCGTAGCCATAGATACACATACCCATATCGGATAACCAAGCACCAAAGCTTTTTCGTATCCTACAACAACAAACAGCCCGAGACCAATGCAGTCAAACCAAAAAATCGTATTATTGAGATGAACCAGATATTTACGAAAACCAAGAACTATGATAAAAGCAAAAAGCGTACACCATATATAACGGCTCGCCTGCATCCAAAATACGGGAACATCGAGAAGAAGATCACGAAGTGTTCCTCCTCCGGTAGCGGTCACAAAGCCGATTACAATAGCGCCAAACCAATCGAAACGCTTCGCCGAAGCCAAACGAATACCACTGATGGCAAATGCTATTGTACCCAATACTTCAATTATATCGACAACCTCTATGTGTTTCAAATCAGCAAAAAAGAACATGGTAGAAAGAATTATGTTGTGAATTGTGTCAGGTGGCAGTTTTACAAATAAAATCTACATTGCCACTATATGAAAAAATATTTAATCTTCATCGTTTGCAATCATACCGCTACCAATACACAGTTTAGAGTCGCTGTCGTACACCACGCCAAACTGCCCGGAGGCAATACCTTGCACTTTATCATCGGAGTATATACGGTACAAGTCCCCTATTTTTTCAATTCTGCCTCTGGTAAATTCAGGAGTATGACGTATCTTGAATGTTATATCCTTAGAGCCTTCAAAGTTGCCCCAAATATCTTCGGTGATAAAAGAGAACCCTGCCAGATTTACCACTTTCCCATATTGGGTTTCAGGGTCATATCCGTTAGAAACATACACAATATTTCGTTTGGTATCTTTCTTGATTACAAACCAAGGTCCGCCACTCAATCCTAAGCCTTTGCGTTGCCCTATGGTATGATACCAATAGCCATCATGCTTACCTAAGATTTTGCCTGTTTCCAGCTCTACAATCTTACCTTTGCGCTCACCCAGATATCGACGAATAAAATCGTTATAATTAATCTTACCCAAAAAACAAATACCTTGGCTATCCTTACGTTGAGCCGATGGCAATCCGGCCTGTGCAGCAATAGCCCTCACTTCGCTCTTAAGCAGGTTTCCTATCGGAAACATGAGCTTAGAAACCTGTAGGTAATCTATTTGCCCGAGAAAATAGGTCTGATCTTTAACATGATCTTTAGCTGTCGAGAGCCACGTTTTGCCATTTATTTCTGTAGTTGTAGCATAGTGTCCTGTCGCTATTTTGTCAAACTCGTGTCCCCATTTTTGTTCGAAACAGCCAAATTTGATCAGCTTGTTACACATCATGTCAGGATTAGGTGTAAGACCACGCTTAACCGCATCTATTGTATAGCTCACTACATTTTCCCAATACTCTTCATGTAATGATACCACTTCCATCTTACAACCATATTTTTTGGCAATATATGTTGTAATTTCTATATCTTCTTCTGCAGGACAATCGATATAACCTTGTTCGTCCTCCATACCTATTCGTATATAAAATATCGTAGGATCGTAGCCTTGTTCTTTAAGTTGATGTACAACCACAGAGCTATCTACGCCTCCCGATACCAACGCTGCAATTTTCATTCTTTGAAAGGATAATTAATGCGAGATAAAATAATCTGCAAAATTAGTAAAAATAGTTGTAAGTTTAGAGTTATCTATTAGAAGTTATCAATCGATGACATTCTTGCATATCACCTATTAATCAAAGACTTCAAGAGCCCCAAGGTCAGCCCAGCTCCAATGCGAACATAGAATTGACCTCTGCCATTAAACGTATTGTAGTCGTAACCTGCCGAAACATAACACATGTAAGCGTCAAAATACAGATTAGGCGATAAGACGATACCATTACCACGTCCGAAGCCAAAATTATAACCCGCATCAAACTTCACGGCGGCTGTAAATGGAGAATAATTGTTTGTAATAACAAAGAATGAAGCAGGCTTTATATTTAAACCAGAAACCGATGACGAAGCAGGAGAAATATAATCTGTACCTCCGCCTATTCCGAATATGAAGGGTGCGGATTTATCATTCAGTACAAACTGAGGAATATAGCTATTTACAGAAAGTTGCAATCTATCCTTTTGTGCAAACTGAGTGCCAATACCTAGATATTGGGCGAACCCTATGACAGGCATCAGCATAAAAAAGACAAAAAAGACTTTCCTCATCATACTATATTTACAGATACTAAAAATATGATTCTTATCCGAATATTACCATATTTCGGTTTTCACAAAGGACTTGAGAGATCCCATACCGAAACAAAATCCGGCACGAACAAAGAACTGCTGTTCGTTTCCTGTTACGTTAAAGTCATACCCCGCTTTTGCAAAAAAGAATTTATAATCTATATATACATTGGGCGTGATCACAATTCCGTCTTTACCATGCCTGAAGTTAAATAAATAACCTGCATCGCATCCCACAAGAATAGTAACTTTATTTTTATTGAATAACGATTCACTGATAAAGCTAGTAAGCTGTATAGGCTTCAGGTTTAGCCCCGCAACAGGCGAACTACCTCCCGTGTAATCTATACCACTGGATATAAAAGAATTGAAAGGATTCTTTTTATGCCATACCGGAAAAGAGGCGTTGGCAGCAAACTGAAAGTCATTACCTTTTCCTTTGGCATCGGCATACTGAACACCTACTCCTAAAAATTGAGCAGAACAGGCCAAAGGCAAAAGTATAAATAGTAATATGATTCTTATCTTCTTCATCACATTCAAATAATATTAATCTACAAATTTACACTTTATTTTCAACCTCAGCTACTTCTTTATCCAAGTCTGCCTTCGATTTACTTGCTGTTACCAGATACACACCCACAAAAATAAGGATACCTGCAATCAGTTTATCTATTGTAAATTTATCCATCCCTACCGATATTGCAATAAAAGAAGCGATAAGAGGTTGTAAATTATTGTACATCGCTATCGTGGTCGGTCTTATTCGCCGTTGAGCCAATGGAATCATCATATAAGTGAAGAATGTAGCACCCACGAGCGTAAACCCTACAAGCAGATAGGGTAACATATCCTTTTGGGTAAATAACGGAGCCTCTGTTATTTCTTTATAAAAGATTGGTGATAAAATAATGGCTGAATAAAGGAACATCCACTTCATCAATGTTATAGGCGAATATTTGGTTGACAACGGACGTGTTATAACCAGATAGAAGGCATACGAAAAAGAAGCACTCGCCACCGACAAGTTTCCGATCATATCCGCTTCCTGTCCGGGATGCCCCAAATGGCTCGTATAGACCAAAAATATAGCACCGGCAGCACCAATAACCACACCTCCTACTTTCTTTGCCGTTACAGGTTCCTTTAGTACAATGGCTGCTATAATCATAGCAAACAAGGGTCCTGCGGTAGTTATTATAGATGCATCGATAGTAGACGTACGGCTGAGACCATAAGCAAAAAGCCCCTGATTGAGTACCATACCGAAAAGCCCACCGACAAACAGAGTCAGCATATCTTTCTTCTCTACTTTTTCTTTCGGAGTGAATAAAGAAGTAAACCAAAAAGCAAGAGCACCAAATGACATACGCATAAGTGTCATGCCAAACGAAGAAAGGTATCCGTGAGAATATACATATTTGTTGACAGGGATATTGATTGCAAATACGCAAATCACAATGAACATTATAATGTTCCCCTCTTGTTTTGGTGTCAATCTCATTGTTTAATTACAAGTTAGATGTATATCTAAAAAATATTGATTAATTATCTTTTTCTGAATCATCAGAATGTGCCATTTTACTTATTTGCTTATCCTGCAATCTTGAAAAGAATATCAGCATACAAATAGCCCCGATCATAGCACAAAACATATCCGACTGAGTATCCCATACATACCCTTGTGTGCCCAGAAAATCTTCGGCTCCGTCTCCCGACAAAACCGCAGTCCACCACTCTATCAGTTCGTAAAAGGCACTAATCGCTAAACAGATGCAAATAACAAAAAATGGAATCCAACCTTTCTTGCGGATTACGTCTAAACGTATAAGGAGTTCGCGAGCAACCATAGCAGGAATAAATCCTTGTGCAAAATGTCCTACCTTATCGTAGTTATTCCTGTCCTGATCAAAAACCTCTTTTACCCAATCGAACAGCGGTACACGGGCATAAGAATAATGAGCCCCCACAAACAAAATAATAAGATGGATGAGAATAAAAATATAGGTCATATCCGTAAAGCGAAATCGCTTGAAAGTAGTCATTAATAGAATAACCGCCGCAAGGCATATTCCGGCTTCCAGAAACCACAATCCTGTCTCATAAGGCTGATACCCCGACCAAACGGCTACGAGAACAAAGATGATAAGAAAAACCCAATATTTCTTCTCCATAGTAAATGTACGACAACTCTATTTATATGTATTATATGAAATTACCTCTTCGGTAGTCTTTCGTTTTTTGTCTCGTAATGGTTGAGCCGGATAACCGATAACAATATTAAGTACTACTCTCTTGTTGTCAGGAATATTGAGTAATTTCTTCATTTTCGATTCGGCAAACCAACCCAATATACAACTTCCTAATCCTTCGGCTTCTGCCGCAAGACAAATATGTGCGGTGGCTATACCGATATCCAGAAATGCAAAATGTTTGTCTTTTACAATACCACCAATTCCCGAACTCAGGTTTACTTTTTCTTCCACTACTACGATATGAACAGGAGCTTGTTTTGTAAAATGATTCATCCCCAACAGACGGGCAGAAGCGGCATCGGCCACCTTGTTCTTCAATTCGGGCTCGTCTACTACTATAAAATGCCATGGCTGTGCATTGCATGCCGAAGGTGCTAAACGTCCGGCATCGAGTATGCGAGCTATGATGTCTCGATCTACTGCACGTGTAGTATCAAAAGCTCGTGTACTCTGTCTATGTTTTACCAGTTCGTAGAATTCTTCCATGTTCATTTATCAAAGTTGAGTGATGCGGCTGATGTATTTACCTATAATATCAAATTCGAGATTAACTACACTACCTACTTTAAATTGATGAAAGTTCGTATGCTCGTAAGTATAAGGAATAATAGCGACCTCAAATGTATTATTTGTAGGATCAACTACAGTAAGGCTGACACCGTTAACAGTAACAGAACCTTTATCAACAGTAAGATATCCTTTTTTTGCCATTTCCCGGTCAAATTCATATTCGAACTTAAAGTACCAGCTACCGTCTGCTTCACGTATTTCAACACATTTTGCTGTCTGATCTACATGTCCCTGTACAATATGGCCATCGAGGCGTCCGTTCATCAACATACTGCGTTCCAGATTTACTTTATCTCCTACCTTCAGCAGGCCTAGATTTGAGCGCTCCAATGTTTCCTTTATAGCTGTTACGGTATATGTATCTCCCTCCAGATTTACCACTGTAAGGCACACGCCGTTATGAGCCACACTCTGGTCTATCTTCAATTCGTGAGTAAATGAACATTTCATTGTAAGGTGCAGGTTTTCGGCTTCTTTACGTAACGATACTACTGTTGCTGCTTCTTCTACTATTCCTGAAAACATGATTTATTTCCTTTAATTTATTATATAATTTTTTCGCGGTATAAAGTTACGTATTTATTTAGAGTCTATTTATAGATTTCTACTTTTTGTCATCTTTCGGTATTCTTCTCAATACAAGATTCGAATTAGGAAGATTTCGTTATTTTTGTATTTGTGGGAAAAAACAACCAACCTTATTTATATCATTTAGCATCATGAAAGAAACACTGACAAATATTGGTAACAAATTTGCTTTTGAGGGAACAGTAAAAGAAATTCGCCCTATGGGAGAAGGACTTATCAACGATACTTTCTTTGTAGAAATAGAAGGAAATAGTCCCAATTATATCTTGCAGCGCAAGAATAAGAATATATTCAAAGACATTCCATCCATGATGGAAAATATCTATAAGGTAACCACACACCTAAAGCATAAGATAAAAGAACAGGGTGGTGACCCGCTTCGTGAAGCACTTACCGTTACACCAACAACCGATGGGAAGCTATGTTACAAAGACGAAGAAAATGAATATTGGGCAGCTTGCTTATTTATAGAAGATACGATAACATACCAATTTGCCGATTCGCCCGAGCTGGCAGCACAAGGAGGGAAAGGCATCGGAAAATTTCAGGCTATGCTGGCTGATATGAAAGAGCCTCTCGCTGATATACTACCCGGATTTCATAATATGCGTATACGTTTCAGCCAGTGGGATGATGTGTTAGCTAAAGATCCCGTAGGCAGAAAATCGCAGGTACAGCAGGAAATAGATTGGATAGAGAACCGCAGAAAAGAGATGTTGGACTTTTGGACAAAAGCAGAGACAGGGGAACTACCGATGCGTGTGACTCACAACGACACTAAAATAAGCAATATCTTGTTCGACAAACAAGAAAATGTACTCTGTGTAATCGATCTCGATACAGTACTTAACAGCATCTGCCTAAATGATTATGGCGACGCCATTCGTTCTTATGCAAATGCAGGTAAAGAAGACGATGAAAATCTCGACAATGTGTATCTTAAAATGGATATTTTTGAAGGTTACACCAAAGGCTACCTCTCCGAGACAAAAGTATTTCTTACTCCAGCCGAAATAGAGAACCTTGCTTTCTCCGCGAAATATATCACATTCGAACAAGTACTTCGTTTTCTGATGGATTACATAGACGGAGACAATTATTATAAAGTTAAATATGACACGCATAATTTAGTACGTACCCGTGCACAATACAAATTACTGGAATCAATAGACAAGAATTACAATCAGATGCTGGCAATTATAGACAAATTGGCAAAATAACAAAAAAACAAGTTTACCCCGCATAGAGAAAATTTAGAATTATCTTTTTTCGGCAAGAGATAACATGCATTTAATCTATTAGTTCTATCTTTGTGCTCTAATTTTTCAATCTGGTCCCAAAATGAACAAAGTACTTTATATTCTTCTTCTTTTATTAATAACTCCTTTTTACGTAAAAGCCCAAGACTATGAAAAAAACTGCTATTACGGCATAACATTCGAAGTTAGCAGAAACCAGAACTGGGGTTATGGTGAATTGGTTATTACGGGAGTAGAACCCAACTCTCCCGCCGAAAAATCGGGAATAAAAATAGATGATATAATAATGGAGATCAACGGGCAAGCTACATACCTGAGAGACAATCAGACCATTGCAAACTGGCTGTTTGACAACAAATACGATCCCGAAGTAAAATTTACAATCCGCAATATGAATACTTACTTCAAGGAGTACCCGCTGATGCGTAAATGTATTGCGACTAATTCGGTAAGCGAAAAGCAGTTGTCTGAGGTATACTCTTTTTACAGCCTTGAAAACACAAATCAGCAGACATTCGCGTTACCGCTACACGTACAAACAAACACTGATGTAGATTTCACAGATTATCACACATACGACTTTTATGATGCAGGAAAAAATGTTCCGGCTATAGACAAGCAGATTACAAACTTATTAGAAAAAGAATTACAGTCGAAAGGTCTGGTTAGAGATACTTCCGATCCGGATATAGTAGTACAGGCATATTACAGCTACTCACCCAACAACAGATACACCGGATTGAATAACCCCAATTATAACCCTACATCATTACGATACGACTGCGACAAAAAACAATTGGTACTTCTACCTATATTTGATTCCAATGATCCTAAAGTAGGTTCTTCGGCTCAATACATAGTAGAATATGGATTTAGCTTCTATGATCGTAAATATATAGACAACTCGAAGCTAACCCAAATATGGGATTGTAATATCAAAGATTATCTTTCGGCTCAGTATTCGCTCGAAGACTACGTCAAGCTTCATACACCATTGATGCTCAAACAATTTCCATATACTCAAAACAAAAGAGAAGCCAAGTATATTGTAGAAACAAACAAATATAATTATACAGGAATCTATTATGATGCAGACGATCTGGGGCATATCAAAGATGTAGATTTTAATTCCCCTGCTTATATTGCGGGTATACGCCCGGATTATATTATAGAAAAGGTAAACAACAGAAAGTTTGAACGCAACAAAGATGTTCTGTCTGCCGGATATCGTTATTTCATAGATGACACAATGGTATTCAGAGATCAAACTACTCGCTTTACCAACTCGGAAGGCTTTTCCGACTGTATGTTCTGGAGCGCAGGATACTATAATGACATTGCGAAAGAATTTACAAATCCCGATTATTTTACGCAATTTTCTTACCTCTATGGCTTCGAAAGATATATCAATAACAAATCGGACAATAAAATCAGCATCGAAGCTTGGGATGGAATGCAAAGGCGTATTTTTCAAATCGTTCCTGAAATAAGACATTCTGTAACAATCAGAGCTTTGTAAGAACCTTATAGAAGAAACAAGCCATAAAAAGCTATTTTTTGCAAACTAAGAGTAAGGCTATTTTTAGTCTAAATTATAATATATATTTATTCCTAAAGGTTGGTATGCTTTGATTATCAGCCAATAATTTGTACCTTTGTGCCCGCATTTGGGTAATGAGATATTATCCTATATCGTATATAATCTGTAATTGAATAATAATAATGATAACAGTTTCTAATCTAGGGATTCAGTTTGGAAAAAGAGTACTTTTCCAAGACGTGAATCTTAAATTTACAAGTGGCAATTGCTATGGTATAATCGGTGCTAATGGCGCAGGGAAATCTACACTTCTCAAAATACTTAGTGGAGAAAAAGATGCTACAACCGGAACATTTTCTTTAGGACCGGGTGAGCGTCTCTCTGTATTGTCTCAAGATCACTTTGCCTTTGACGATCAAACGGTAATGAATACCGTATTGCAAGGACACAGTACACTTTGGAGTATTATGCAAGAAAAAGATACTCTGTATGCCAAAGAAGATTTTTCGGACGCAGATGGTATAAGAGCTTCGGAGCTTGAAGAACGATTTGCCGAGCTTGAAGGATGGAATGCAGAGAATGATGCGGCAATGCTACTTAGCGGACTTGGCGTAAGCGAGGATTTGCACTATCAGATGATGGGCGATATGAGCGGTAAGCAAAAAGTGCGTATTTTGCTAGCACGTGCCTTGTTTGGCAATCCTGACAACCTGCTTCTCGATGAGCCTACCAACGACCTTGATATTGAAACTGTGATGTGGTTGGAAAACTATCTGGCAAATGCAGAGAATACAATATTGATTGTATCGCACGACCGTCACTTCTTAGACTCTGTATGTACACATACTGTGGATATAGACTTTGGTAAAGTAACTATGTTTGCGGGTAACTATAGCTTCTGGTACGAATCGAGCCAATTAGCTTTGCGTCAGCAACAACAACAAAACAAAAAAGCTGAAGAAAAGAAAAAAGAGCTGGAAGAATTTATTCGTCGATTCAGTGCCAATGTAGCCAAGTCGAAGCAAACCACCAGCCGTAAGAAGATGCTTGAGAAGCTTAATATTGAAGAAATTAAGCCATCGTCTCGTAAATACCCGGGAATCATCTTCACTCCCGATCGTGAGCCCGGAAATAAGATATTGGAGGTAAACGGGCTGAGCAAATCGATAGAAGGGAAAGTGCTATTCAACAATGTCAGCTTCAATATAGAAAAAGACGATAAGGTTATCTTCCTTTCGAAAGATCCGCGCGCAATGACTGCATTCTTTGAGATAATAAATGAGTATGCTAAGCCCGATGCAGGAACATTCAGCTGGGGACAAACTATTACCAACGCTTATCTACCATTGGATAACAGTGATTATTTTAAAGAAGATCTGAACCTGATCGACTGGCTATCACAATTCTCTGATGATACAAGCGAAATCTATATAAAAGGATTTTTGGGCAGAATGCTATTTTCGGGTGAAGAAGTACTAAAAAACACGAAAGTACTCTCAGGGGGCGAAAAGATGCGCTGTATGATAGCACGTATGATGCTAAAAAGCGCAAACTGTCTTGTTCTCGACTCACCGACCAACCATCTGGATTTGGAATCGATACAGGCTTTCAATAATACACTCATTCAGTTTAAAGGAAATGTATTAATGGCGTCGCACGACCACGAATTTATACAAACTGTCTGTAATCGTGTAATAGAATTGACACCGAACGGAATTATCGACAAGATCATGGATTATGATGATTATATCACTTCCGAGGATATAAAATCATTACGAAACAAGATGTACAAATAATTAATATATATCCAAAAGCGATAATTCATACTGAATTATCGCTTTTTTTACTTCAACAACACTCCTCAATCGGTACAAAGACCACACAAAGCCTATCATTTTTCTATTTCATTAACACCTTCGTGTATTTTTAACATAACTACTATAGTTCATATCAAATATTTGCCTATATTTGTACTGGCTACAGATGTGTAGCTAATACACAATAGTAGAATTTTGCCAATTATATGGCACAAATAGATATTAACAATATATATTTTCCTGTTTATTGAAACAGAAAAATGATTAAATATCAGGAAGGAGTTATTTAGGGTGTTCTGGGCATTTGTAACCACCAATATCCGAGTAAGTCTCCTTATTTATTACCGACCTTACAGATTTAAATTTTCGCTTGTGAAAGTGGATTTTGGATAGCGCGGTTATTGGGTATAACTCCTTTCAGATATTTTTATAATCCCAAAATATCTAAAAGTTACACTGACAAGGAAACCCGATTCCTATATACCTTTTCTATACAAAAAATAATATTTCATATATTCTATACATCTACCAATTGAGGATTATCTATCTATACATTAAATAAATATAACACATTACCGATATTATTTAGTCAATAATAATTACTGTAGTATATAGTTTTTGTCATGTTGAGGCAACGAAGCATCCCGACTCTTTATTATAATGGAATCCTCCACCTATTCAGAAACAACATTTGACGAATTCTTTTTGACACTTAGTATTATCTAACAAAATAAAAATAGGCCACCTTTTACAAGACAGCCTATTCTACTTTATATTTTGTATTCTATTTACTTTTCTCCTTCGAGCATAGAGTCCCTATAACCCAAGAAATACAAGATTCCGTCGAGACCTACATTGGATAAGGACTGTTTGGCATTTTCTTTCACTTTTGGTTTGGCATGAAAAGCAATACCCAGCCCTGCAATATTCAGCATAGGAAGGTCATTGGCTCCATCTCCGACAGCAACAGTTTGGCGAATATCAACCTTTTCTACTTGGGCTAATAAACGAAGTAACTCGGCTTTACGTTTACCATCTACTATATCGCCTACGTAATTACCGGTCAATTTGCCATCTTCAATCTCCAGTTCATTTGCATAAACATAGTCGAAACCATACTTATCTTTCAGGTAATTTCCGAAATAAGTAAATCCTCCGGATAATATAGCCAGCTTACATCCACTCTTCTTCAATATCCGAATAAGGCGTGTCATCCCTTCCGTTACAGGCAGATTTTCTGCAATATCCTGCATCACAGACTCATCCAAACCTTTCAGCAGACTAACACGTTTCTTGAAGCTTTCACTAAAATCGATCTCTCCTCTCATAGCAGCTTCGGTAATAGCCTTTACTTCATCTCCTACCCCTGCACGTTCGGCAAGCTCATCTATAACTTCGGTCTGAATCAACGTAGAATCCATATCGAAGCAAACGAGACGACGCATACGGCGATACATGTTTTCTACCTGAAAAGCGATATCGATCCCCATATCATCGGCAAGTTTCATAAAATCATGCTTCAGGGCATCCACATCATCTACTGTTCCTCTGATTGACAGCTCAATACACGAACGGCTCGGACGTTCCGAAGCTGCTAATGGAACACGACCTGTCAGACGAATTATTTTTTCGATATTTAATTTATGCTTTTGACTCACCTGTGCTACAGCAGAAATATGAGAAGGGTCTAAAACACGTCCCAGAACTGTAACTATATATCGGTTTTTTGTTCCTTGAAGATTCACCCAACGCATATATTCTTCCTTGCTGATGGGTGAGAATCGGATAATAACCCCCAATTCTGTAGCTTTAAAAAGCAAATCTTTTATAACGTCTCCGGCATTCGTTGCTTCGAACATAATTGCCAAGGAAAGAGAATGATGTATATTAGCTTGCCCTATATCAAGTATATTGGCATTGTGATCTGCTAAAACCGCAGTTAAGGCGGCAGTAACCCCGGGCTTATCCTCTCCTGACAGGCTAGCCAGGATTATTTCAGATTCTTTCATATATAAATATTAAGCTATGCATTAAAACTTATTTGGTGAAGGATTTCAACCCTCCCCAAGTAATTTTTTCTCAGCAGATATCACTTTTTCAAATTCGAATTGATCTACAATCTGCTGTTTGAGTATATCGATACTATCATTACACAAGTTACCGATACTTCCTTCGTGTGTATGATGTACTTCTTTATTATGGCTAAAATTTCCTTTTTCTATTTCCAGTCCAACTTGCTTATAAGCATCACGGAAAGGAACACCTTCGAGTACCAGTCTGTTAACTTCTTCAACACTGAATATCAAAAGATATTTAGGGTCATCCAGTATATGTTCGTTTATTTTCACTTCACCCACCATTCGCGCAACCATCTGCAAACAGTCATTCATTTCTTCGAATGAAGGAATAAACAACTCTTTAATTATTTGCAAATCTCTGAAATATCCGGATGGAAGATTATTGGTAATTAGCGTTATGTTATTTGGTAAGCCTTGCAACTTATTACATTTTGCCCGTGTAAGCTCAAATACATCAGGATTCTTTTTATGAGGCATTATGCTCGATCCTGTAGTATATTCGTCAGGAAGTTTAATAAATCCAAAATTCTGGCTGTTGTACAAGCATGCATCATACGACAATTTCGATAATGTAGCGGCAATGTTAGCTATAGCAAAAGCGACTACACGCTCCATCTTACCACGTCCCATCTGTGCATAAACAACGTTATAATTCATGGAGTCAAAGCCTAACAGATCGGTTGTCATCTGACGATTGAGCGGAAATGAAGATCCATATCCTGCCGCCGATCCGAGCGGATTCCGATTACATATCCTATATGCAGCCAAAAGTAATTGAAGATCATCAACAAGACTTTCGGCATAAGACCCAAACCATAGCCCAAAAGACGAAGGCATAGCTATCTGCAAGTGAGTATAGCCGGGCATGAGGATGCTTTTATATTTTTCACTCTGCGCTAAAAGAACCTCGATCAGTTTCGTAACCGAATTTACGAGAGAATGAATCTGATCGCGGGTAAAAAGTTTCAGATCAATCAGTACCTGATCGTTACGAGAACGACCACTATGAATCTTTTTACCTACATCTCCCAGCTTACGGGTAAGCATAAGTTCTACCTGAGAATGCACATCTTCAATGCCATCCTCTATTACGAATTCGCCGGAAACTGCCAGTTTATATATTACCTTCAGTTCTTTGATTAAAACAGCCAATTCGTCTTTTGTCAACAGCCCAACAGACTCTAACATGGTAATGTGAGCCATAGATCCTAAAACATCATAAGGAGCAAGATATACATCCAACTCCCTGTCTCGTCCAACAGTATAAGACTCTACATCTTTATTTACTTGAACGCTTTTTTCCCAAAGTTTCATTGGCTATTCCTGTATTCTTCCTTTATTCAAAATATCAGCATAAGGCAGAGCAGAAAGACTTTCAGCTACCTTATCTAATCCTGCCTGCAATGGTTTAGAAACCATAGGCTTCAGGAAAGGATTCAAATCAGCTTTAATAGTAAGCTTCATCTTCGTTTCGTCGTCAGCCGAGGATTTTAGTTGTATCCACATTGTGACATCAAAAGGCAATTGCTCGGCCTGAAATTTTATTGTTTTATTGGGGTCACGTTCAACCACAACGAAACGTATTTTCCCTACCGGATCAACAGTTACGGTACAAGAATCCTGATCAAAAGACAAATCTTTGACCATATTCTGAGGTATCTTATCTTTAGCCAGTTCCAAATTATTTAAATCGGAAAGCACTGTATATATATCCGCATCAGAATGCGGAATTGTTTTTACTTCACTTACAAATTCAGCCATTATATATTATGGATTATTTCCAATCTGCCGGAGACTTTCTCCATTCCTGTAATGTATCCAGATCTGATTCAGCAATATATTCTATGCGTAAAGCCTCTTTCAGCACAGCGTCATAATCGGTAAGAGTAATCAGTTTCACATCAGCTTTTTTGAAGTTTTCTGTTGCAACAGGAAAACCATAAGTGAAATTAGCAACCATTCCAATTACCTCAGAGCTATCGCGACGGATTGCCTCTACTGCTTTAAGGCTACTCGACCCTGTAGATATAAGATCCTCTACTACTACCACTTTACTACCCGGCTTCAACTCCCCTTCAATAAGGTTTTCCAATCCGTGATCTTTAGGTGTGGCCCGTATGTAAACAAAAGGTAAACCTAACGCATCAGCTACTAAAACTCCGGGTGCAATGGCTCCGGTAGCAACTCCAGCTATGGCATCAGCCTCCTGAAAATTTTCGAGAATAAGTCGGGATAATTCGGTTTTAATAAAAGTACGTATGCGAGGATACGATATCAATTTACGATTATCACAATAAATAGGTGATTTCCATCCTGACGCCCATGTAAAAGGGTTTGAAGGTTGTAGTTTAATAGCCCTAATACTAAGTAATTTTTCAGCGGTCAGTTTCTCTAAAGTGTCCATTTTTGTTTGATATAAATAACAACAATCAATATTATTCGATTACAAATATACAATTAATAGAAATAACAAAAGAAAATATACCATAAAGAAAATATGAAATAAAAATAAAGAAGGTTATAACGCAAAAAGGAGCTACTTCATAAAAGTAACTCCTTTTGTATAGAAAGTCGTATTGGTGGATATACCGAAACTCCGTAAAACAGGATTTGAGTGCTTCGATCCCTTTGTAATCCACCGCGCTAAGCAACCCGAAGGTGTGGCCCGCCATTAGAATCAAAAGCTTGTCTCGGTCATTTTTTAATTGATGAGCTTCCCAATCGACCAACACGACTTAAATCTTTATATCAAATATATGAATATTTATCCTTCACTCCAAATAAAACCTCAATATTTTACTTGTTTTTGCTTCGTACTACAGCCACATCCCGAACATCCGCAACTACCTTTTTGCTCATTCTTAGAAAAAAAGAATCCGTAAATTTTAAACAATACAAGCAAGGCAACAGATAGGCCTATAATACCAACAATAATTTCTTGAAACATATATTTATCCTCCGTTTCTAGAAACAAAGTTACATAAGATAAAAGAAAGTTGACGTTAAAGAGAGGTTAAAAGACATAAAAAAGGATGTAAAGACAGAAGAAGACATTCAATTTCTTCACATCAGATTAACGGAATAAAAGCAAGCCCTAAAAAAGTACTATAGATAATACTTCTTTAGGGCTGTTAATTCAATTTACAAATTGAGAGTTACTTTGCTGCTCTCTTAAATGTAAATACGTTATTTCCAAATGAACCTTGTGTAACAGATATTGCAAATGTAACAGTATAAGCATCATCACAAGCACTATATTTTCCAGCTACTGGTTCATAAGCATAATTGGTATAAGTTAGATCCCATTCGGCTAGGTTATCAGCTAAAACTACCTTTGGTCCAGTTATACTAAAATTACTTGGGTTAACATTCAGTGTTATTCTGTTCCCATTTCCAGTAAGCCCTTCAGCCTGAGGATATCCTTCAATATAAATCTTATATGGGTCATTGGCATCAGCAACCATTGTTACATTACCAACTACTCCCCAGTCATCAGACTTAAAGTCAAATGAACCTAGTAACATTACCGGATCAAAGTAACAAACAACAGCAATAGGAAATTTTGCCACAGAACGAGTCACTACTCCTCCTTTAGTTGTAAGAATATACAAATTGAAAGTTTCACCTAACTTGTAATCGCTTACGGGCATTTTCAGGGCATTAAGCACTTCTGTTGCTGTAACTTTTACTCCAGTAGAAGGAATAGAGACCTCCTTTACAATAGCACTTTTATCCCCGTGAGTTACTTCTATTTCAGCTTTATCTATTTTTTCTCCTTCTGGTAAAGATAAATCAAACTGAACATAACTTTTTTCAAGATTATCAGTAAAATAACCAGGAGAAGGTTCAGATAATACTGGTACAACATATGCACCTCTTTCCTCTACTAAATTATCGTTATGATCTTTGCAACTTGTAACTAATAATAAAACAGTCACTATTGCATAAATATATATTTTCATACTCAATCTAATTAATTTAAATTACGAATTTAACGGGAACCACCAGCCCACCATACATTTTCCGTATACACATAAGTTCCGTCACCGTAAGCTTCTGCTACATTTTTATTAGTCGTTACATCTTCAGCTCCATAAGTAAATCTGAGAGGGAAATTTTTTGTATTAGCCAATAGTATAAAATCCCCTTCTCCCATCGCTTTTAGACGTCTGATATCATTATAAGTTTCAAGCGATTCGCCTTCAAATAATCCTAGATATTTTTGCATCATAATCTCTTTCAATGCATCTGTAGGGTTTTTAAGTTTTGGTTCAATAGAAGCTGTATAATAATCTGTTGCATCCTCAGCTTCAATTCCAACATTTGCAAAGGCTGTAATGACAGCATTTTTTAAGTGAATTTTTGCATTTATAAGATCGGCTTTTCGTGCGTAAGCTTCTGCTTTTAAAAATTCAAGCTCATGATAACTCATCAAATAAATTGGAGCTGTAGGTGTAGATGTAGAAAGAGCTGATACTCCATAAGACCCTTGTACCTGATTAGGATTACCATTCGGAGCAAAAATTAAGTCACTTGTACCCGGATAAGCCTTAAAGAATTTTGCATCACGTGGATCATTTCTTTCGACAAGCTTATCATGCAAGCTTTGGCTTGCTCCCATAGCTTTTCGATCCGTCAAAAAGATGCTAAATGGATTTTTAATAGTCCCACATTTAAAGAGAGCTTCTTCTCCTTTTGCCGTAAAGGATTTATTTGCGGCATCAATTACAGCATCATAATCAGGTTTAACTTTCGACAAACGCATTGCTAGACGAGCCTTCAATCCGTAAGCAAATTTAACCCAATTACTTGCCACTCCTTTATAAATAGGATCTTGAGTTCCAATGGCAGGAACACTTGATGTTTTTTCGAGATTAGCTATACCATCAGTTATTAACTTATTTACAGCCTCATACAAACTTTGTTGCTTATCTAGAGCTGGAGTCCAAACAACACCTGGCTGTAGTGCTTCTGTCCAAGGCACATCCCCCATTAGGTCTGTTAATGTAACCAAATTATAGGCACTTAAAACCTGTGCTATGCCTAAGACAGCTGTATTACTTTCTTCAGAGCCCCCAGGCGAACATTTCTCTATAACTTTCTTCAAGTTCAATAAATTAGAATAGACATTATTCCAGCTATTATTATAAGTAGTTGCACTTGTTGGTTCACCAATTCTAATCTCAGCATTATACATTTGACCATGCACTCCTACATTATATTCGACATATACTGAAGCGTAAAATGAGAAGTCTGAGCCTATTACACTAAAAGATGTATTATTAATTACATCAGTAATTATAAATTTTGAAGCCATATCGGCAGGGTGATTTTTGTCCTCGTTAATATCTTGCATGATACTTTCGGTACAAGAAAACAACCCCAATGACATCAATAATACTAGTAAAAAATTTCTATTTTTCATATCTTATTTATCTTTAGAAATTTACATTAACACTAAATCCAAAGCTCGAAGTTTGGGGTAACGAGAAGCGTTCAAAGGCACCCATCATATTGTTGTTACCTTGTGAACTTTCAGGGTCTGCATTTGGCAATTCAGTCCAAAGTAAAATATTACGAGCAAAAGCAGAAAGAGCCACATCAGCTTTCGAGAATACTGATTTTGGAAGAGCATATCTTAAAGAAATTTCCCTTAATTTTAAAAATGAATTGCCATATATATATGATTCATCAATATTAGAGAGTACATCAGAATATAAAGTTTGATAAGCATTTTTATCGTTAGCGCCACCTCTAACAATATCATTAGGAGTTCCGTCTGCTTTATAACCTTTGAAAATAAAAGTAGAAGTTCTATCTTCGGTTCTCTTAGAAACACCATATGTATCCATTAACCCATTCATACCTGAATACATTTGACCACCGTTTTTCCATTCGAATACTACTCCTAGCGAAACAGACTTATATGTCAACGTTGTACCTCCACCCAAAATAAAATCGGGAGAAACTTTTCCTATTACACCTGGTTCTCCAGCCATCGGCATACCATAAGTAACACTATTAGGATTTTCGTCAACTAATATACGTCCTTCTTTATCCTTTTTATACTGAACTCCATAAATAACAGGGTATGTAGAGTTTATACCTGCACGAACTTGAGGAGTAACAAAGCCTCCAAGCATAATTGACTCAACACCTTCGCGTAGTGAAACGACCTTATTATCCAATTTTGAATAATTTAGATTTATATCCCAACGGAAATCTTTCATAAGTATTGGGGTCACATTTAGCATAAGCTCGTGAGAGGTAGATTTCATCTGTCCACCATTAGTTATAAGTGATGATGCACCTGTAGAACCTGGAAGAGGAACCGGGAATATCTGATCTACAGTATTTTGGTTAGCATAAGTATAATCAAGGCTTATCCTATCCTGAAGGAAGTTTAGCTGTAACCCAATTTCCCATGATTTTGTATTTTGCGGTTTCAGATTAGGATCGTATAGATTAGGGTACTGAATATAACCACTTACACCGTCTACAGGATAAACAATCGGTTGTCCTTGCCAAAATCCTCCGCCATAAGTAGGACGATAGTAATAATTATTCATATATCTAGAGCTTGCCTGACCTACTTCTGCATAAGAACCTCTAATTTTCCCAAAGCTAAGTACATTTTGATTCTTGAAAGGTTCTAATTCTGTAAACACAAATCCTAAAGATACAGATGGATAGAAAAATGTTCTATTTTTGGGAGGCATAGTAGAAGCAATATCCTGACGAGCAGTTGCATTAAAATACAACATATTCAGATAAGAAAGTGACATACTTCCAAAAAAGCCTACTGTACGCTCCTGACTTTGTGCTTCACTCGCTGTAACTGTATTAGCATTCCCAATATGATTCCAACCACCAAAGTTAAAGTTTTCACCATATTCGCTATAGGACTTATTATTAGTATGGTTTAATTCATTTCCTGCTATAAAGTTAAAGTCCAAATCGTTTGAAATTTTCCAATCATAAACTGCAGTAAATAAAGAGTTATAAGTAAATTGTGTTATACCATAATTATCTATTGTACCTGTTTTACCAGCATGACCATAACCAAAGATATCTTGATAATGAGTGGTATAAGTATCCGCACCTAATTGATATTTAAGGGTAATTTTATGATCATCAGCTAATTTAGTTTCATATTGACCAAATAAATTTCCAAAGAAACGATTTGTATTCTCCGAAAACGTATTATTATATTGTATCCAATAAGGATTGTCAAAAGTCAAGCTGCGATAATAAACTTGTTTGTACGGATCACTTGCTGTACGATAAGGCATTCCTTTAAGATTATAACTGGCAGGTGCACCCATTACTCCAGCTAAAGAACCATCATTTGCTCCAGACAATTTATCAACACTATTTTTAGAGAAGTTAGCAGAAAAACCTACGGTAAAATGATCATTCAACTTTTTATCTCCATTAGCTTTGGCATTCCATTTCTCCATCCCTGTATTCAAGGCTATCCCTGATTGATCAGTATAAGAAATACCAACAGCAAAAGTACCGGTATTTTCAGCTCGACTGACTAAAACCGATGTTGTTGACTGAACACCCGTTCTAAAATAATCATTCCAGTTATCATAAACACCAGGTGTTACCCAAGCATCTTCTGGAGCATAACCACCCTCTATTAATTGAGGAACTTGATATTTTCCATCATGTCCTTTACCGTTACCACCATAAACAGGGTCATTAGGTAAATCAGAAATTTTAGGTCCCCATGCCATAGAAGCATGAGAATTGTCATTTGATTTACTTGAAGCGTATACACCTCTCATACCTTGCGCCCAAGTTTTTTGATAGTCAGGGGTACGCGATACAACATCAAAAGCAACAGTCTGGGTTAAACTTATATTTGTTTTACCAATCGTCTTACCTTTTCCACTTTTTGTCGTAATAATTACGGCTCCATTAGAAGCACGAAGTCCATAAAGAGCTGCAGCAGCCTGCCCTCTTAATATATTAACAGACTCAATATCATTAGGATCAATATCCAATGCTCTATTAGCAAGGTCTGAACCACTAACACTATTGCCTGTATCGTAATAAGATGTACTTGCAATTGGCATACCATCAACAACATAAAGCGGAGTATTGTCACCATCAAAAGAACGAGCTCCACGAATAACGACTTGAGATGAAGCTCCGGGCATACCACTAGAGTTTTTCAAATCTACACCGACTACTTTACCTTGCAGCGATTTCGTTAAGTCTGTATTACCCGTCATATTCAACTTGTCGGATTTTACATCTTGAGTAGCATAGCCTAATGCTTTCTTATCTCTTGTAATCCCTAATGCCGTAACAACGACATCACCCAAAATATGTTCATCGTTCTCCATAACGACCCTCATATTTTGAGAAATCTTTGCCTCCACTGTTTTCATTCCGATAAGAGAAAATACTAAGGTATTTTTACCCTCAGGTACATTTATCGAAAAATTCCCATCTAAATCAGTCGAAACTCCGACAGTAGTTCCTTTCACTACGACTGAAGCACTAATAACCGGCTCTCCAGCATTGTCTACAACAATACCGGTAACGCGAGTTGTTTGTGCTGTAATAAATCCTATACTTATAAATAAGCAGGATAGAATTAACATCACTCTTTTCATCATACAAACACTACTTTAATTTCTAAATTAAAACTTCATTCTGACGCTAACACTTTGATGCAATATCAGACTTTTTAGCATCAGTTTGTCTTTTGATATGCAAAATTAGGCAATTTTCACGAAAAAACAAATCTTAGATTAAATTATACAAATTTTGTCATTTTGAAAGAACAAACACAATTAAACACAGATTTACAAACACATACAGGCGACCCAAATGTTAAATACATAGCATATTGAAACTACTCTGGAGCTATATTCAAAAAAAACATTCAAAAAACAAGCACTTACATTTGTATAAAAAGCAGATATTTAACATTTAATCATAACTTTTTCAAAAAAAAGAAAAGAGCAACTAAAGTCACTCTTTTTATATTATAATTACAACAATAAAAAACAATAGAATAAAAAAGAAAGAAAACTAGACAAAATTAGAACAAAGATCCAATTTGATATACAACAAAAGAAATAAGCCAAGCTAATAGAGTTGTGTAAACAATACTAAAAACACCCCATTTCCAAGAGCCGGATTCTTCTTTTATAGCAGCAATAGTTGCGACACATGGAAAGTAAATCAGCACAAAAAGGAGCAAACTGACAACTACCAAAGGCGTAAATGTCGAGCTTCCATCAGCCTTTTTATCTGCTAAAAGACGAACCTCCAGCGACTCCTGATCTTCAGAACTTCCTGTATACAACACACCTAATGTACTCACCACAACCTCTTTGGCAGCCATACCTGAAAGAAGGCTGACACTTATCTTCCAATCAAAACCGAGAGGTCTCATTACTGGCTCTATCGCTTTTCCTATACGACCAATATAGGACTCTTCTTGATGATCTGTATTTCTATCACCCTCTATTTCTTCGATTTGAGCATTCTTTTCCTCTTCATCTAACCCCTCTTGCTGTTCGACTTGAGCTATCTTATTATCATACCTCAACTCTCTTTCCTTGTCTCGTGGGAAATAACCTAAAAACCATATAATAATAGAAGCAACTAAAATAACACCTCCCATTTTGCGCAAATACTGCTGAGATTTATCCCACATATGTATAGTCACCGACTTGATTGTCGGCATACGGTAAGGAGGTAACTCCATTACAAATGGTGTATCTTCTTTAGGGAAAAGAAAACGCTTGAATAAGCGGGCAGAAATCACAGCCAATAGAATCCCGGTAAAATACAAACCAAACAAGGCAAAGCTTGCATACGACTTAAAGAAAACTCCTACAAACAACAAATATACCGGCAAACGCGCACTACAAGACATAAACGGATTAACCAGCATGGTTATCATACGACTATTGCGGCTTTCGATAGTTCTTGTAGCAAGTATCGCAGGCACATTGCAGCCAAAACCCATCACTAATGGGATAAAAGATTTTCCGTGCAATCCCATTTTATGCATCACCTTATCCATAATAAAAGCTGCCCGAGCCATATAGCCGGAGTCTTCCATAAAGGAAATAAAAGCATACAGGATCAATATATTGGGAAGAAAGACTATAACACCGCCAACACCGCCGATAATACCATCAACAATTAAGTCTTTAAGCATACCGTCAACCATATTGCCGCGGATAAAATTACCGAGTACTGCCACCCCATTTTCAATCCACTCCATGGGATATCCCCCCAAACGGAATGTACATTCAAACATCACCCACATAAAAAAGAAAAACACAGGGAATCCAATATACTTATTGGTAACCACCGCATCTATCATCCGAGTTACGTCCGACTCGAAAAGCTTTTCTTTGAGTGTCTGCTTCAGCCCTCCTGCCACAAAACCATATCGGGCATTGGTCAGAACAGATTCGGTATCTTCTTTTAGTGTATCTTCTATATATTTAACCTCATTATCTCTCAATGCATAAATATCCGCAGCATTTGACAATGAACCAACATAAGCATCTACATCCTTATCTTTTTCCAACAATTTTGTTGAAATATAACGACGAGGAAAAATTAACGGTGTTTCTTTTCCCTTTTCAAGAAGTATATTGAGTTTACTTATTGCATTTTCTACAACATTCCCATAATATATATGTACACGTCGAACTATCGGCTCCTTCTCTTCATAAACGCGTATTACCGCATCAAACAATTCACCTATACCTACTCCTGTTTTAGCCACTGTAGGTACAATCGGAATACCAATCATCTGAGATAGGCTCTGGTAATCAAATTCACTGCCGGTTTCCAGCAATTCGTCATACATATTAAGAGCGATCACTGCAGACACCTCCATATCGATAAGCTCGGTAGTCAAATACAGGTTTCGTTCAAGATTGGATGCTGCTACAATATTGATGACTACATCGGGCTTATCCTCCACAATATGTCGTCTTACAAACAATTCCTCAGGGGTATATGCAGAAAGCGAATAAGTTCCCGGCAGATCTACAACCTTGAAAGTATAACCTCCATGCTTAAACTTACCCTCTTTCGAATCAACAGTTACCCCACCATAATTACCCACATGTTCGTGAGCGCCTGAAGCAATATTGAACAAAGAGGTCTTCCCTGCATTAGGATTTCCGACCAAAGCAACTCTTATTACTTTTTTAGAATTAGAATTCAATTTACGCAAAGAGGTTATCACATCTTCCGTGGTAGAATAATAGCCTGAAGAATCGTTCGACGTACTGTCCGCTGGAGCCTCTTCCTTTACTTTATGTGAATCAGGATATATAACTTCGATTAATGCAGCTTCGCTCCTTCGGAGTGAAACCTCATAATCCATTATTTTATATTTAATTGGGTCTTTGAGGGGAGCATTTAATATCACCTTTATGGTTTTCCCTTTTATGAAGCCCATTTCTAGAATACGTTTACGAAAAGCACCACTTCCATTTACTCGTACTATGACGCCTTTCTCTCCCGTCTTCAAATCAGATAAAAGCATACTAAAAATCTTTCACTTAATTAGAGACACAAAGATGGGCATTTTTTATATAAAAAGAGAAGGAAAAACGACTTTATTTAGAATGAGTATAAAAAAGAATCTTTTCGGGACAAGAAAACAAGCTTCATTAATACAAGCAAGAACAACAATCGCCGCAAGCTCCATCACAATGAAAATCATCTGATTAAACAAAAAAAGGAAAAAGATAAACCAATGCTCAAGAGAAGCGTAATCAATGACAGAACCCCAAAACCTACTTTCACAAGCAGATGAATGAGATAAAAACACTTGTTAGTTTAAAGATAAGAGTCATTGCAGGATAATAAATGCCCAATAAATCCTTTGTCACTCCTCTCTTGCATTGGTATATATTTGATAAAGTATTTTAAATATCAGAATATAGAGAATACACCTACCAGCAATTTATTACTAAACTATAATAATTATTTAAATAATGGCTTCTTTATTTAATATATGGTAGTAAGAATATGTATAGCTCTTATATTATATAAAATAATTGGCACTTGTTTTTATTTCACAGCCGTCTAGGAGTTTGTAATATACCTCCCCCTTTTAGTTCTCACAAAAGTAAAGTAAATTTTATATTCTGCAAAGAGAATAAGCCCATTTTATAAAAATTGAATACAGAATGAGTTAATCTATTTCACTATATTTGCATTCTATTTTAATAATAGCGCTGTGATTTATCCGGAAAACTTTGAATATAAAATAGGATTTGATAAAATCCGCCAATTACTCATAGCAAAATGCTTAAGTCCACTGGGGGAAGAAAAGGTTACTAATCTAGCCTTCTCCTCTAACTATACATATATATCAGAGTCGTTGTCTCAAACCGAAGAGTTTATCCGAATTATAAATGAAGAAGACAACTTCCCTACAAACTATTTTCTTGATGTGAGGCCCGCTCTACGCAATATACGGGTAGAAGGCACATGGATAGATGAAGTAGCCTTGTTTGATTTACGAAGATCGTTGCAAACAATACGAGACATAGTTCTCTTCCTAAAAAAAGAAGAGGAAGAAAACACCCCTTATCCACATTTGTATGCATTGGCAGGAGAAGTCGCCATATTTCCTCAACTAATCAGTAAGATTGATAATATTCTGGATAAGTTTGGACGGATAAAAGACAATGCATCCGGGGAGCTAAGCCGCATACGCAAAGATATAGCACACGTTTCGAGCGGTATATCTCGAAGTCTTAATGCAATCTTACGCACGGCTCAGAACGAAGGCCTTGTAGAAAAAGACGTAACGCCCACCATGCGCGACGGACGTCTTGTAATACCTGTAGCGCCCGCATTTAAGCGAAAGATAAAAGGAATTGTTCATGACGAGTCTGCTTCAGGGAAAACTGTATTCATAGAGCCTGCTGAAGTAGTGGAAGCCAACAACCGCATCAGAGAGCTGGAAAGCGAAGAGCGCAGAGAGATAATAAAAATACTGGTGGCATTCACCGACATACTTCGCCCGCTGGTAGCCGATATATTGCAGTCGTACGAATTTTTGGCTACAATCGACTTTATAAGAGCAAAAGCTACATTTGCCATCGATCTGAATGCTATAAAACCAAGCATAGAAGACAAGCAGATTATAAGATGGTACAGAGCGAAGCACCCTCTGCTATTTATTTCTCACAGAAAACAGAACAAGCAAATTGTACCTCTCGATATAGAGCTAGAGGAAGACAATCGTATTCTTATTATTTCGGGGCCAAATGCAGGAGGAAAATCCGTTTGCCTAAAAACAGTGGGACTACTTCAATATATGGTACAATGCGGAATACCGATACCTTTAGCAGAAAATTCGAAGGTAGGGATATTCAATAATATATTCATAGATATAGGTGACGAACAGTCTATAGAAAATGATCTGAGTACATACAGCTCGCACCTAACCAATATGAAGTTCTTTGTAAGAAACTCTGATGAAAAGACAATCTTACTCATAGACGAATTTGGAGGTGGAACAGAACCGCAAATCGGCGGCGCAATAGCAGAATCTCTGCTTAAGCGTTTTAACGAAAAGGAGGCTTTTGGAGTAATCACCACTCACTACCAAAACCTCAAGCATTATGCAAATGAGCACAAAGGCGTTATTAATGGAGCCATGTTATACGATCGCCACCTGATGCAACCGCTGTTCACTTTATCTATTGGCAACCCCGGAAGCTCTTTTGCGATAGAAATAGCCCGAAAAATAGGTTTGCCGGAAGATGTAATTGCCGATGCTTCTGAAATAGTAGGCAGTGACTACATCAATATGGACAAATACTTGCAAGATATTGTAAGAGATAAACGATATTGGGAAACCAAACGCCAAAGCATCCGTCAGAAAGAAAAACGGCTCGAAGAGATTACCACAACATACGAAACAGATCTGTTGAGTGTCGAGAAACAACGAAAAGAGATACTCCGTCAGGCTAAAGCCGATGCAGAACGGGTTCTATCTGAGGCGAATGCTAAAATAGAAAATACGATACGTACAATTCGCGAATCGCAGGCCGAGAAGGAAAAGACAAGGCAAGCTCGATTAACTCTAAACGAGTTCAAATCGTCATTAGAAGATGAGAAGATTTTCTCGGATGATAAAATCACCAAGAAAATCCAAAAGTTAAAAGAGAAAGAAAAAAACCAAAAGAAAAAAAGCGAACAACCCAAAGAGATTAGAGAACAAACTATCGTCATCGGAGATAATGTACGTATAAAAGGGCAGACTTCTATCGGACAAGTACTTGATATACAAAAAGGAAGTGCTACAGTTGCATTTGGCATGATCAAGTCGACCGTGAAACTCGAAACACTTGAATATATAAGTAAAAATCAGGTAAAACGTGAAACCCGCAGTACTACAGTCAGTGTAGCAGCAAGCGATGACCTCCGAGAGAAAAAACTCAACTTTAAGCAAGATATAGATGTGAGAGGGATGCGTGGCGATGAGGCACTGCAAGCTGTCATGTATTTTGTTGATGATGCAGTGCTCGTAGGGGTCTCGCGAATACGAATATTGCACGGAACGGGAACGGGAGCTCTAAGACAAATGATACGAGACTATCTTCGTACGGCTCAAGGTGTGCGAAACTTTCAGGATGAGCATGTGCAATTTGGAGGAACAGGAATTACTGTGGTAGACCTTGAATAATTAAACACAAAAGCAAAAGGAGAAAGAGATGGCAAAAACTGCAATTTTGATAGGAAGCAGCGGACTGACGGGCTCCCATCTAATGAAAATACTGTTAAATAGTGACTTCTATGATAAAACGATATGCTTTGTACGCCGCGAAACCAAGATATCTCACCCCAAACTGATTCAGCATATCGTAGACTTCGACGATATAGATTCGTATAAGGATTATATGGAAGGCAATGATATGTTTTGCTGTCTGGGGACAACCATCAAAAAAGCGGGAAGCCAAGAAGCATTCCAAAAAGTAGATCTGACCTACCCTCTTCAATTTGCAAAAGTAGCTGCTGTGAATGGGATAAAACAATTCTCTATAATATCAGCCATTGGAGCTAATCCGGAATCCGGAAATTTCTATTTACGCATAAAGGGCAAATGCGAAGAAGAACTTAGGAAACTACCGTTTCAATCTATATCTATATTCAGACCTTCTCTATTGGAGGGCAACAGGAAAGAATTCCGCCTTGGAGAAAAAGCACTCAGCTATGCGATGAAAATATTCTCCATATTTCTTATAGGTAAGTTAAAAAAATATCGTCCTATCAAAGCCAAAGACGTAGCTGAAGCCATGTATAGAATTGCCCAACAAAACACCGTAGGGCTTCATATATACCGTTCGGACGAAATAGCAGACATAGCAAAATAAAGTTTAAATCAGAGTTTTTCAACTCTTATGTTATTATGAAGAAGGCTATCCTATTCTGTTTAATCACTTTTTCTTTTCTTCATATCTTTGGGCAAGGTGCTTCTTACACAAAAAGCGACATTGCAGGACGATGGGTAGAAGTAGAAGAAACTAACAAGCCAGAGCACTATTTAGAGCCGGAATATCCGCATATATACATATTCAAAAATGATTATACTTTTCATCTAGGAGAATCGATGGACGGAGTCATTCTCTTCAATATTACAGGAAAGTACTCGATTGAAAAAAACGGTATCGACATTATTTATTTTGAATTTCTGCAAAACAGCAATACGAAAAAGCTTACACCTAAGCAACTATCGTTACAAATAACATCACTCAAAAACGGAATAATGACTGTGTACGTTTCTGATTATGATTTTTCTTATCCTCTTATACTGAAAAGGCAAAACCAGAACGAATAAAGCGGCTTTAATATTCCCAAACAATAATTTACAAAAAAATACGTTTACTATAAGCAAAGAGGCTAAAACGATAGGATACAATTAAATAAAGCAAAAACAAGACTATACATTTCATTCATTTACAGATATTGTTATATCTTTGCATAGCAAACATACATAAACCATACAATAACAGGTCATTCAATGATAATCACAAAAAAACTACTTTATATTTTTTCCCTAGTATTTACTATTATAGGATTAAGCAGTTGTAACAGCGATACTCCAGACAAACCGGAACCCAATCCCCCAACAACTACTCCATCCGACATTACTAAAGATGACTTATTGGGAACATGGGAAATATATAACTCAGAAAAACAGGTAATTAGAGTTAAGGAAGATGGGTCGGAATCGGCATATCCAAACTTCAGATCAATAGATTACGATGGATTTATAAATAAGTTCTACATAGATTCAAAAGGGGCTTATACATTCGAAAACTCCAATGTATTGGACGAACTTATAGATAAAGGTACTTACGATGTAAAAGATGGTAAGATCATCATGAACGTAATACGACATAACGGAAAAGATACTTCTTTTGTAAATACTGAAACAATCTCTATATTTTATGAAAACAAGGAAGCTTTTACTGTATTCAAATACTTTACGGTAGATGGCTTTAAGGTTAGGGATGGCCGGTCGATGAGAAATATAGAGAAAGCACCTAATATACATCCTAAAATGGAAAAGGTAGATGTTAAAGGCAAATATAGCAGTCTACTAGGCAAATGGGAAATCTATGATTATCAGCTATTGAGTAATGGGGTATACGACGCTACTTATTCTAAAGAAACACTAGCTAAGCTGAAAGGCAACACATATACGTTCAATGACGAGGGAAACGGAAAGACATCGGTAAATATTGATTTCCGCGACCCTGATAACGGTGAAGTACGAATTAAAGGAAAATATCCTGTAAAAATTGTTGATGATGTTGTTTATTATTTTGTAAACAATGCAATTGATACACTTGGAAACTATGTACCCACAGCGCCTTTCCTATGGGTTACAGACTGGAAAAAAAGAACAGATTCGTCTACCAATAAAGAGTTTGATTCTTTTATTAGCTTCAACAAGTTCAGGACTGATGCCAGACCCGACATAATATATGAAATGAGAAGATTCCTCAGAAGGATAGACTAAAAAGTATATACATACACAAATCATAGAAGAACAGGCAAACTTATAGCCCTGTTCTTTTATATTTTAGAGATCTGTCTCCTCCTTGCTTAAAAACTAAAGAGTCGACAGTTAAAGTATATATATCGAGCTTATTATCAAATACCGAATCTTTATACAACATCAGCGTAAAATTGTGTATAACAAAGGTATAATCCGACTTTACAAGTCCTACAATTTCCTGTGTACAATGATTCCCATTAAAGTATAAATATACATCTTGCTGATTCAGGTCTAGGCTTGCCGAATCATTTTTTTTCGATTCCACAGCCACAAGCTGCCATCGTCCTTGTATCATCTGGTTATTTACCTCATCGCTATTGTAGGGCTTGCAACTACCGAAGAATAGAAAAATAAAGATAACTGCAACAAGGTTTATAAATTTTATAGACATTCGATCCATGTTTACCACAAAAAAACAAATTATTTTTCATAAACGAGACATCCCTCCCATAAAAAATCAGAATATCCCCTTTCCTTTTGTAAAATCCTGCTATATTTGCTTAAATAATTTTTATTTGTCTTATTTTAATACCTTTAAGCACAAATTACTTATGAAAACAATAGGGAATATAATATGGTTGATTTGCGGCGGCTTTATGATAGCTCTCGAGTACTTCATTGCAGGATTTCTTATGTTATTGACCGTTATAGGCATTCCTTTCGGACTACAAGCTTTCAAACTGGGGATACTTGCAATATGGCCATTTGGAAGCCACGTTGAATCGAAAGACTCTACTCCCGGCTGTCTTAATCTGGTGATGAATATTATATGGATCATAATCGGAGGGTTCTGGATTGCCCTTACACATTTGTTCTGGGGAGTCCTACTCTGTATTACAATAATAGGTATTCCTTTTGGAAAACAGCACTTCAAATTAATACACTTAGCACTTGTACCTTTCGGAAAAGAGATTCGGTAAACCTACTTAACATAAACACAAATGCCATGAGATATCTAAAGTCAGTATTACTGATTGTCTTAGTTTTTTATTGTATTTCTGATCTCTTTGGACAGAGCAGAACCTCTGCGACAAACACTCCGGTAATCCAAAGCCAATCTGAAAAATTAAGAACTGCTACCGGATGGCAACTGGATGCTATAGGCAACTGGATATCTAACCAGAACGCTATATCTGACACAAAACTTACAGAAACAACAAAATATACGGTTCCTCAGAATTTTATATGGCTGCAATTTGTTTCTTTGAAAAACGGCTCGCAGGATATATATGCACTATTATATGAAACAAATGTATATGTATCCAGCACTCAAAATGAGCGTCGCGTATATTACTTTCTGATGACAGACAGATCGTATTCAAGTATTGCTTCTACAATAAAAGCTAAAACGGGTGAAACACTTACCATTATTTCGCCATCGTTTGGATACATGTCCGATAGCGATGGAATATATTCTGCAAACAAACTTCTCCAATTAATGGCCAAATCGATCTCCAACAAAAATGATGCACAGGAATGTACGTTCAGTATCAATGCTCAGCATGTAGATAATGAAGATGTCATACGATTTTTACTTCCCCAAAAATCATCAGAGATCAATAATACTCTAACAAACAACTATTTTGAGACAAAATGGAACGACTTTAATCAAATATTACTTCCGGTTGCCATTAATACAGTACACGATGAGTTTGATCTGGGAAACCTTGCACCTTCTACCTCAGCAAATACGCAACTTTCCGATGTGAACAAAAAGAAAGAAGATAATATAGAATTGCGGAACGACTCGTTGCCACAAAGGATAGTTGCAAATGATTCGTTATCTCTTGGAGAAGACAGTACTAACCTCGGACTAAATGAAAGAATCAATAAGGAAAGGTCGACTATTTCAGAACCTTTCGCCGTATTATCGGGCATAGAGGGCTGGTATCTGAACCGAGAAGGCGATTGGGTTACAGACAAAAATTACAGCTATCAGTTTGAGAGTGTAGGCAGGTATGAAATGAGAAGTTTCAGGTATCGTAATAAGGATTACATATTGATCACCCGTGTTGAAAAATATGCAGGAGAAACATTTTACCTTATAGACAAAGACGATTATATAAATGCCCTTGCCGAAATGGACAATTCATCAATTGTACGCTTTCCACTTGTTGCTCATGCAGACCTAAGCTATAGTCTTGATGAAATGACCAGTATGAGTGAAGAGGCTATTGATAGACCCAAAAAGCAAGATGCTATAATATTCAAAACAGATTATCTGGTAGTACAGTATAAACTATCCGAATCAAAAAACATTGCACGTTTTTTCTTCTTTCAGCAAGAATGCTCTAAGTATGGATCTGAAACATCAAAAGAAAGTTGCAATCCTAAAGTATCGAAAAAAATTAGATATGACGATGAGTCTCTCCTAGGTTCAGATGTATTGTTTAGCAAAATGTATTATGAAAGTACATACAGTAATTTCGTTTCCTTTATCCGAAAACCGGCTTCGACAATAGCAAATAAAAGAGAGAATGAAAGCGACTTCGACTTTTCAAGATAAAAATATTATACTAAAAAAAGCTGTAAGGATATAAACGTACTTGTCAAAACAACTCTACCCCCTCCTGATAAGTCTTAAATTTCAATTCGGGTAATAGTTCGCTTCGCATACGGCTGGTATCGCCATAGTACGAAGCCATCCCTATTTTAATAAAATCTGCTGTCAGAGGGCTCTGTGTGCCAAACAAAGATGAGAACAATTCAAACCCTTTTGCAGCAGTCATTATCATCCACACAGGCATACGCCAAGGCTTGCGGTTACTTTTATAAGCAGTGATATCATCGAGGAACTGCTGCAAAGTTTGTACACCTTCGTCGCCTATGTGATATATACCTTTGACATCAGAATTTAAGGCCGCTGCAATGGTGGCATCTGCAAAATCCACTTTCGAAATAAGCTGAATGTATGTAAGCTTCCGCCAGACTCCCAAAAGCCAATGACGAGCAAACCACTGTGCAGCATCTATCATCAAGATACCTTTTCCGTACACCATTCCTACCCGCAGAGAAACAGCCTCAATACAATATTTATTTCCATAACCGAACAAGAGCTTTTCTTCTTCGAGACGAGTACGGGCATGCATCGATTCGGGATTTCCTGTTAAGTGACCTGTTGCAGGATTATCGGGAGTACTCTCCCCTTCTACATGGGGAAAACTAATCAATATTATACGTTTCACCTTCTGCTGTACAGCTGCATCGAGTAAGTTTTTAAAGTATATTGTGTTTGTTGTAGGCAAAAACTTTTCGGGATTGGCTTTGAACAAAACCCCTGCAAAATGCACAACTACATCTACCCCGGCTAATGCGTCATCCAATGTTTTAGGGCTTGCCAAATCGACCCGGAACACAGATACATTATTTTTATTTTTCAGATTTTCGGCAAGGTCTCTTTTGTGTATCAATAAATTCAGATGTACATTTTGTTTGTGTTGGAGTTCCTGAGCTAAGAGCCCTCCTAAGTTTCCGGCAGCACCGGTGATAGCAATTTTCTTCATTGTGCAATTTTTGTTCGAAATATAAATATATGAAATATTTCCCCATGTTACAGAAATATGTAAAGCCATCTACACAAAAAAAGAGATAACCATACGATCATCTCTTTCTCTATATTATAAAAAACAACCGGAGTTAAGCCTTAGCAGCATTTGCTTTTGCCTTTGCTTCTATTTCCGACAATTCGCTTGCCAACTTTCCTGCCACCTCACTGGTAACTTCGTTTATTTTTTGTTTCCCTTTTCTTACTTCTTGCCTTGCTTTTACGCCTACACGCAAAGCCTTGCTTTTGCCCACAGCCAGCCCATAGTCTAACTCAGACTTCGCTTTATCCGTAGCGCTATTTACTCTTGTACGTAATTCTTCTCTTGTTTCCTCATCGGATAGTTTCAATGCTGCATATACACCTAGTGCACCTACAGCCAAACCTAAAATAAATCCCTTCATAATGTGCTGTAATTTATGTGTTATATAACTCTATTTTTAACAAATATAAGATATTTATAATGATAACAACCAATTAAATGCATTTGTTTACTTTAAATAACTTGTATATTCTTTTTTTAGGATAGTTAAACACAATGAATAAAGACTGATTTTTGAATTAAGAAAGTTTATAATGCAAAACTATTTTATATAAATTCTGATTATTTTTTCCTACCTTCACCCCTTCTAAAGCCGTATATTAATGAAACATTTACTTTTTTGTTTTTCATTCTTGACTATCCTGATGGCATGTAGTACACAGCCTACATTAGAAGGGCGTTGGGCTGTAGAAATGGAGCATAACCGCGACACCGCCATTATAGTAAACGGTGATACCATCTTGGCTCCGGAGTTGAAGATAGACCGAGATTCTATGTATCTGGAAATAAAAACGAATGGTCTTGTCAGCAAAACAGAATGCTTAGGCTTTTATACGATCAATAACAATCTTATTACTGTTACGGATAGAATGGGAAAACAAAGGACAGAAACGTTTGTGCTAAAAGACGATGTCCTAACCATTTTAGATAAGGATGATCCCAATAAGATTATAATGAGGCTGGTTCGTATCAGAGAGAAAGAGTCGGACTAACGCGTAAACCGTATCCAACAAAACCCTATTATCAATCAACCAAATCACTTTCCGTAATCGCAAACAAAGAAGAAGGTGTAATCGCCTACAGTCTTAGCATTCACCTCAAGCCATCTTAGTTTATCTTTGGATGTAACTGTTTTCTGAATCAGTTTACCTGACGAGTCATAATCTTCTACAGATAAGACTCTAAAGCGATTGTTCGAACAATCGTACATACTATAATAGATACAATAACTGAAATCGTTCCACTTCTCCGCCTTTTCGGGCTTTTTCATTTCCTCATACCTGTCTCTTATTTTATCTACATAAGCGTTACGTGCTTCGGCAGACGTGTATATTCGTTTTTCATAGGCATAAGACACTGCCTCGTCATGCTTCAGATTGAGGGTATCTGTATAAATTTCCATGTCTTCGGTTACGGCTACATTATGCCAGCCATACATACCCGAACCTACCTGACGCGAGGTCTGACAAGCCGAAAAAGACAATACGGCTATAATTGTGATTAATATATATTTCATTCCGATTTTTACTTTTTGATAAAATAATAACTTCCAATTTATAAATTGAAAATGTAAACTTACAAAATAAGCCGAAAGGAACGTTCGTATTCGATCTAATTCTCTTATAAAATAGTTTTCAACATCAGGTTTACATATCATTTTTTATTTAATAATATTATTATCTTTGCTATGATAAGATAGCGAAACGAAAACATTGCATTGACAAAACATCTTTGCTAAGAACTCTTTAGCGAATGTATGTATCCATACATTTCTTTGGATTTTTAAATTTGTAACTTAAAAATGAAATATATATCAATATTCTGCGGCTCGGCCTCAGGTTCAGATAAAATCTTTGCAGAACAAGCAACACTACTCGGAAAAACAATCGCACAAAAAGGCTATGGCATTGTATATGGAGGTGCACATGTAGGACTTATGGGATATGTAGCCAATGGTGCACTGAGCGAGGGTGGAGAAGTAATAGGAGTTATACCCGAATTTCTCAAAAGCAAAGAATTGGAACATACGCATCTTACTAAAATCCACATCGTAGATACAATGCACCAGCGCAAAGCCTTAATGAATGAGATCAGCGATGGCGTTATTGCTCTACCGGGAGGATACGGAACCTTGGACGAATTATTTGAAATGCTTACTTGGGCTCAATTGGCATTACACAAAAAACCGATAGCAGTATTGAATACCAACGGATATTACGATCCGCTTATTACGATGTCGAAAACAATGATAAGAAATGGTTTCCTGAAAAATGAATATCTTGATCTTTTGTTGGTAGATGGTAATATTGGCAGTTTACTAAAAAAAATGGAAGATTATGTACCTCCCGCCAATGACAAATGGTTTGAGGTGAAATAACTCTCCAATCTTAATATAAAAACTAAACAAAACACACCCTAGTATGAAAAAGTATTTATTCATTGCAGTGGCAATGCTGGGATTAGTTACAATTGCAAAAGCCCAGACCGTAACAAAACGTGTTGTAGAAAGGACAAACAAAGGAGACTCGAAAACGCACTACAATTATTTATTACTGGATGCTGTCAATTACAGCGACGCAGCATATTCCAGATATGAAAAATTGGTGCAGGATGTTTGGGATAAAAAATCGAATGCTAACCTCACAAAAAACAGAATAGAAACTCTGGAGGAAATCGATAAATATCTGACAACCGTAAAAGAGACTCCGATATACAAAGGAGGAGAGAGTTACCAATTGGCAGTATTGGCATACCTCAATGCTGTAAAAGACAAGGTTATTGCTTTGGAACATCTGGGAACATTAGGTGATGATGCAAATACCGACGCTATAGTGTATAACAACGCATCTGCTAAGTTTACAGATATATCGAATGAAGCTATTGAACTGAGAAACAATGTTAGAGATAAAAAAAGCGAATACGAAAAGACATTCTATATACAAAAATAAAACAATATAAATATGGCACTTACTGTTGGAGATAAAATACCTGAAATTTTAGGAATCGATCAGGACGGAAAAGAAGTAAAGGCATCCGACTATAAAGGGAGTAAGCTTGTATTGTATTTCTATCCCAAAGACAATACCCCGGGCTGTACGGCTCAGGCTTGCAGTTTCCGAGACAACTTTTCGCAACTCAGAAAAGCCGGCTACCAAATACTGGGCGTTAGTGTCGACAACGAAAAATCACATCAGAAGTTTATCGAAAAGCAGCAATTGCCTTTTCCTCTGATTGCCGATACAGACAAAAAGCTGGTGGAGCAATTCGGTGTATGGGGTGAGAAAACACTTGCCGGACGTAAATACATGGGCACATTTCGCACTACATTCCTGATAAACGAATCGGGCATTATAGAGCAAATAATAACTCCGAAGGAAGTAAAAACCAAAGAGCACGCTCAACAAATATTAGATCTAAATAAATAAAAGTTTTATATAATTATCAAAGAGAAATAATGGCAGAAGAAAAAGAAAAAAAAGCAGCCCCAAATACAGAGAAACTGAAAGCTCTGCAAGCTGCGATGGACAAGATAGAGAAGAGCTACGGAAAAGGCTCGATAATGAAGATGGGCGATGATAAAATCGATGAGATAGCTGTTGTTTCTACAGGTTCTATAGCCCTGAACGCTGCACTTGGTGTAGGTGGATATCCTCGCGGTAGGGTGATCGAAATATACGGTCCCGAATCGTCAGGTAAAACAACGTTGGCTATACATGCTATAGCCGAAGCACAAAAAGCAGGAGGTATAGCAGCCTTTGTGGATGCTGAACATGCCTTCGATCGTTTTTATGCCGAAAAACTTGGTGTTGACATCGAAAACCTATACATATCGCAGCCCGACAGCGGTGAGCAAGCTCTCGAAATAGCAGAGCAATTGATTCGCTCTTCGGCTATCGATATCATTGTTATCGACTCGGTTGCCGCTCTGACTCCTAAAGCGGAGCTAGAAGGCGAGATGGGCGATTCTAAAATGGGATTGCAAGCTCGTTTGATGTCGCAGGCATTGCGTAAACTGACTGCTGCCATCAACAAAACAAACACTATCTGCATATTTATCAACCAGTTGCGCGATAAGATCGGTGTTATGTTCGGTTCACCCGAAACAACTACCGGAGGTAATGCCCTGAAATACTATGCATCTGTACGCCTTGATATTCGCCGTATCGGACAATTGAAAGATGGGGATGAGGTAAGGGGTAGCCAGACTCGTGTAAAGGTAGCAAAAAACAAAGTTGCGCCTCCTTTCCGCAAGGCTGAATTCGATATCATGTACGGTGAGGGTATCTCTCGTTCGGGAGAAATCATAGACCTTGGAGCAGAACTTGGTATCATCAAGAAAAGCGGTTCGTGGTACAGCTACAATGAGACCAAACTGGCACAAGGACGTGAGTCGGCAAAAGAAGTGATAAAAGACAATCCTGAGTTGGCAGAAGAGCTGGCAGGCTTAATTTTCGAAGCATTGAAAGAAAAGCACTAATATAAGCAAAGCAATCTAGGAATAGCGAAGAGGCTGTTTGAAGAGTAAAACTATATTTTGCTCTTCAAACAGCCTCTTTTATTATCATATCTCTTTCTATTTATCTTATATAAAGGATGTATCCGAATATTATCGACCCACTATTCTTGTCTTTAGTGAAAGACAGAGGTATATAAAAGGTTACACATAAAAAAGCAATAGAATAGTGTCACTTTTGTCACCTTTTGCATTCAAAGAACGACATACATAGCTACTAAACAACAACTTACATCTGAAATTAAAAAAGTGACATCTGTCACCTTTTTATAGAGAATTCATGTAATATGTTGTAGTATCTTCTTGTATATCGGATGTTGGTGCAGTATATAATCGTTACCAATCAGAAAGAGCTGCTCTCGTGCACGGGTAAGAGCAACATTGAGTTTACGATCTACTGTTCCCTCTCGGTTCATACTACAGAAGTTTTTGAGTTGGTAAGGTTTGTTGAAACAGAAGGAAAGTATGATCACATCACGCTGGCTACCTTGATAACGCTCTACGGTATCGATCATAATATCAGACAATTCGGCAATACCTGTTTCTTCAAGCTTTTTCCTTATCAGGGCTATCTGATTTCGGTATGGAGTGATAATACCAAGCGTTCTTTGAGAATCGAAAAGAAGATTATTAGCCTTGTAGATATCCAATAAGGCGATTGATAAGGAAACAGCAATTTCGGCTTCGGCATCGTTCGTTTTATCGGATATATTTGCATTATCTATCTCTCTGACAGGGATAAAGCAAACCCGCTTGTTTGATATCATGATCTGATATGGATCTTCTGGGTCAAAAGAAGGATAATTCAAGCTGGCGTGCTGCCTTTGGGTTGCGATCTTTAATATATTGTCATAGAAGTGAGCATTTACAAGACGTGCAATATCCTGATGCATACGCCCATGATATGTAAGTGTATCATAGACATGCGTCCATCCTTGTTTTTGGCAAATACGGAACAGCCGTTCGAAAAGAGATTCACGGCAATCGTAAAGCTCTATATCATTTAAGACGCGACTATCGACCTTCGATCGGGATTCATCTTGCAATGTTATAGTAGACAGCTGCTTATGATCACCAATCATAATAAACTTATCAAACTGTGGAAGCAGACCTATTATCTGAGATTCTAATATTTGTGAAGCTTCATCGATAATTGCCACATCAAAATGTTTCAGGTCGAATAGTTCCGGCTTACCCATGATAGACGCTAATGTTCCTACAAATATCCGAGTCGAGGCGATTGTATGCAAGAGGTCTTTGCGGTTTGTAGCTTTATATGAGATATTCTGCAACAGTCGGTGTCGATATGGCTCTCCGCATGATAGTTCCGAACCGATACGGATATATCGGTCACACACGGAGTCATCTTCCGAGAAAGCCTCACAGATAGCAGCACATAACTCATCTACAGCACGATTGGTGTATGCCATAACAAGGATGTTACTATCTTCTTTTGCATGAAGACGCTCGATGAGTTGCCGTGCAAATATGGACGTCTTGCCTGTACCAGGAGGCCCTACGATAAGGAAGTAATCATCAGCTGACAAGGCTTTTTTTATAACGCTTTCGCCCCTCTCCTCTTGAGTCAGTTCTTTGTCGGAACAGTTGTTCGCATAGATAGTGTGAGGCTCTTTAAGTCCGAGCAAAAGCTCCTTCTTATGGGTAGGTGCAGAGAGAAAGGCAAATAGGCTTTTATACATGGCATTGTACCCATGATCGAGTTTATCGTGCTCTACCGCCCAAAGCCTGTAACGAGAGAAGAAAGCTCTGTTTCGCTGCTTGTATCTAAAACGGAGAGTTACACAATGAGATGATATTTCTACGACTGTGCCTTTTAGTATTTGGTTGGTGAGTACAGTATCGCCCTCATCTTGTTTCGGATATAAGATACATATCTCTCCTTCACGGAAGTTCACGCAGTCTTGAGGAGCTAATCGATTGAATCGGATCACCATATCCCGACCACTGTCGTCTATATCTTCTATCTCGAGATCGGAGATCAGGTCCAAGGCTTCTTTGCGCTCAGAGAAAGTTGTATTCCACAGGGCAGAGACACTCATTGCTGTATCAAAGTTCTCATCTCCTGTTTTTTGCAGGTATAGTTCCCTTGATACAAAGTTGATATAGCGATAGGCGTATGTCTTTTCTAATTCAGATGATTTGATAAGAACGTCTTCCAACTCTTTTAGCTTATCTATGAAGAACTGAGGTACTCTGCCATAGTTATCTAAACTGAAGAGTTCTTTGAAAATTTGTTCTACCGTTTGCACATCACCCGAATACAAATCGTGTTCGGTAGCGACAATCAGATTGCGAGTATTGATAATCTCTTTCTCCAAGCGTTGGTATCTGGCTGCAAAACGGATATTCTCTCCGGCATTGTCGGCACTCGAATATAAGATCGTAGGATAGATATGACGTGCATCTTTGTTGAATACACTTTGTATCATGAGCCGATAGATGGCAGTCTGCGTTTCGTGGTTCGAAGCGATCTTTGTTACATCCTCGCGAGGATAAGGTGGCTTGCCCGACTTTAATTCTATGATACGGTCTGCGCCGTCCTCCTCATCGGAGAGTTGCAACAGGTCGAGCCGTCCTTGAAAACCGTATTTCTCACAAAAGAAGGAAGGCTCTAAGGTACACAGGGTAGTATCAAAGCCATTTGCGGGCATATCGTTTATTATTACTCGTCGAATATTGTTGAACTGGCTTTCTGCTCTCGACATGAAGTTGCGAAAATCCAGATTATCCTTTATATCTTGGCATGATGCATATTCGAAGGGCATCTGACGAAAAGATTTCAGAAACACATCTTCAAACTTCAGCGTTCCGGGATTTTCGGCATAGATAAGCTCGTCGAGAAAGAAGTTTGCCAGATTTCCTAACAGTATATAGTGAGAATTCGCATTCGGCTCAAACTTTCGGCGGAAGTAATGCAAGTGAGAATTACCGTACGATTGAAAACATTCAGCCATTGCCGAAGCATCGATCAGATAGTCGGGCTCAAGTACAAATAAGGCAGGAATGTAACAGCCGTGTCCGCCCTTTTTTACATCTAGCAAGTTTAGCTGGGCACCAACCCACAAGCGACAGATAGTAGGGTTGAATACCTCATTTGCAGATACATTATATCTTACCGTTAATGTTTCTTGAGGTAAAGTCTCTGGTTGACAGATCAGCAACTCGTTTTCTTTATCTATATCCAGCACCTGCACACGCAGCCTATCCAGCGGTAAGGTTTTCTTATCCTCCTGTTCGGCTTCTTCGGGTATTTGGGGGCTATGATCGCCTTGTAAGAATCCGTAAAACAACTCTATGCTTTGTTTTGCATCGTCGTATTGTTTTGGCGTAACCAGATTATTCTCATCTCTTTGTAGAAAAGAACTTCTGATACGGATTGTATGTAACCGCCACTCTATAAGCTTCGGTAAATCATACTTCTGAGAGATGAAGACCAGCCGGGAAAATAAAGAAGGAAACTGCAAAGATTCACCTTTAGTGATTTCCTTGCAGCTTCTTTCGAGTATCTGTTTGAGGCAGATATATTTATTTCTCAGCGATAGATTGGTTTTATCTATCTGTTGTATCTCAGAGAGATAGTCGGATACAGGTATTATCATTCCCGCATTCTTACATCTAGATAACTTTTAAGATATATCTCTATCTTTGTACCATTAATAGGTACACCATACCTATTTGTGAGATATCCATCAACAATAACATTTATCCCCCCTTGATTGTAAAATCTACGCATAACGCTATTCATGAAATCATAAAACTGAGGATCATTATATGTATCGAATACCATTACCTCATAGTCCTTCAATACATCTATCTTTGGCGAAAAAAGGAAAGGAGTCATCCCTTCTACATCGATATACAAATCACGAATAACATCTCCATAGCGTAAATCTCCGGTGATAACCAATTCGGTTCCTTGATATTCCATCCCAATTATAGAGCCATGCCCAAGACTGGGCAAGTCATTGAAAGTATAACTACCTCCTCCATTACTGGAGAAAAATCCGGTTTTGTTAGTATATGATTGGAATTCACAATTGAGATTTGTCCTTGATATATAATCATCTGTTTCACACGACGAGAATCCGACTAAAATGAGGAGAGTCAATAAGATTACGCAAAGCTTGTTCATATAGTATTTCATAATTAAATAATTTAGTGACAAAGTTAAATAATTTTATCTTATATATATGACTACGAAAATGAGGTTTTGTAACATCGGGAATAATAGATATAGAAAACTTTTATAAGTGACTGCTTGTTATATATCAAAATAGAATATCTATCTTTGACAACGAAATCTTAGGGGTGCCTTAAAATAACGGGCTGAGATCACACCCATAAACCTGATCCGGGTAATGCCGGCGGAGGGATAGAGAAATATGCAATTGCGCACACGCATATCTTTAACATTCGGGAAATTATCTTATCAAAACCCCTTTTTTGTTTAACATCAGGACATATTTACGTATGTCTGGCAAAATTTATATTTTAAATGAAAAAGGTCTTTCTCTCTCTTTCCATAATATTGATAAATGGAATGGGGATTTTCGCACAACAAAAAGCAGATAGTTTGAAAGTTGTAAAACTAGATGAAGTTGTTGTGTCTGCAACACGTGTAGGTCAGGATGCTCCGATAGCATACTCTAGCTTGACCGAAAAACAACTAAAAGGAGACAACGCCGCAAAAAACATTCCGGCTATAATGCAAACCCTCCCATCAGTAGTCTCATATACAGAAGGTGGAACGGCTGTAGGTAACACATCGTTTCGCATTCGTGGAACTGATGCCAACCGTATTAATATCACCCTGAATGGGATGCCGCTAAACAATCCTGAAAGTCAGGAAGTATACTGGGTCAATTTGCCGGATTTGTCAAACTCATTGCAAAGTATGCAAGTGCAACGCGGAGTGGGAACATCTACCAACGGTGCGGCCTCTTTCGGGGCAAGTATTTCGATGCAAACGCTGGGAGGAAAACCCAAACCCTATGCCGACATATCTACAGCCTACGGACAATATAATACACTATTATTGTCGGGAGCAGCAGGTACAGGCATTATGAAAAGCGGATTGTCGTTAGACGCAAGATACTCTTACGTAAAGAGTGACGGGTATATCCGTAACGGAAAGGTAGATCATAAGAATATCTATGCCGCCTTGTCTCACTACTCCGACAGGCAACTGATACGGCTGATTTATATGAACGGAATACAGCATACCGGCATTACATGGGAAGGTATCGATCCGAGCATGCTGGCTATAAACAGGCGATACAACCCGGCAGGAGAATATAAAGACGACAATGGCAATACACGCTATTACGATAACGAAACGGATAACTACTATTCGAATATCGGACAGTTGATCTATACGCGTTATCTGACAAATACATTGACATTGAATGTAAACTTGAGTTACAATCATGGTTATGGCTATTACGAAAATTATAAAACAGGGCGTAAGTTTTCAGAATTCGGACTCGAAAATCAGACTGTAGATGGTACTACTTACAAAAAATCAGATATCATACGTCGCAAACTGATGATGAATCATTTGTATGTAGGAGGGGTAAATCTGAAATGGGAAAAAGACAAGTTTGACTTCACCTTAGGTAGCATGTACAGCTATTATGATGGTACTCATTATGGAAGATTGCTTTGGGTAAAGTTCAACCAGAATATACCTGTTGGTTACGAATGGTATAGAAATGATGCAGATAAACAAGATATGAATGTTTTCCTGAAAACAGAATACAAACCGATGACCAACCTGTCGATATTCGCAGAAGTGCAAGAGCGCTATGTAGACTATCGCATGAAAGGTATCGACGATGATCTCACAAATCTGTCAAGCAAAAACTACTACAGTTTTATTAACCCAAAAGGAGGAATATCCTACCGCTTTGCGGATTATAACGAGATTTACGGATCGTTGGGTATATCCAACAGAGAACCTTTGCGGGCCGATCTTAAAGAATCTCTCAAAGAAGGAGGAATCCCCATCACATCCGAAAGGTTGTATGACTATGAGCTGGGCTACAAATATGCGAATGCCACAATAGCTTTCAGTACCAATCTATATTATATGAATTATAAAGACCAATTGGTGCAGACCGGAAAGTTGAACGACGTTGGTTATAAGTTGCAAGAAAATGTACCCGACAGCTATCGTACCGGGATAGAACTGGCATTGTCTTATACACCAAACTATTGGCTACAGCTAGTCGGAAACTTAACCCTGAGCCGTAACAAGATAAAGAATCATACTGTTTACTACGCTTACTATGATAATCAAACAGACTGGAATAGCCTAGGGCAGATCTCAGAAACATTCAAATCTACCGACATTTCATTTTCACCAAATACTGTGGGCAGCTTTACAGTTACATTCAAACCATTCGAAAAAGAAGATATAAGCTTCTCTTTCATAAACAAGTACGTTGGCAGAATGTATTACGACAATACGTCAAACCCCGATAACCGTTTGTCAGACTATTTCATCACAGACTTTGCTGCATCATACACCTTGGATGCGAAGAAAGTAGGAAAATTTGACTTCCAGTTTTTTATAAATAATCTGACAAATGTAATGTATAATGCAAATGCATGGGTGGATACATATAAGTTTGCAGATGGAACAGAACAAGTTTATAAAGGGTTATTCCCTCAGGCAGGTGCTAACGTGATGGGCAAGATAAGATATCGGTTTTGATATATTTTGATTTACTTTGTGGGATGCAGTAAAACATCCCACAATTTTATATACAACAATGATTGAATATTTTATAGAGAACAATTGGGTCAGTATAGTAGGAGCAATTATCGGCCTTATTTTCCTTTACTTAGAATACAAAGCCAATGCATGGATGTGGGCTGCAAGTATTGTCATGGCAGCTTTTTACATCTATATATTCTATAGTACGCAGCTATATGCCAGCATGGGTATATACATCTATTTCTTCGGGGCATCTATATATGGCTGGCTGGTATGGATATTTCGCAACAGGAATACAGAAACAGGAGATGAGATCATCTCTCATGCCGCCAAACGTTACACTCTGCCTATAATAATCGGAGTAGCTCTTATAGCCATATTTATCTATGGCATCCTTATTTCGTTTAGTGACAACAACGTATATATCACGATTGGAGACTCTCTGACTACCTCCCTCAACATTGTAGCACTGTGGATGATCTCCCGAAAGTGGGTAGAACAATGGCTGTTGGTGATTCCCGCAAATTTAATTTCAAGCATTTTACTCTTTGCTCAACATGATATTATGTCGGGCTGTTTATTTTTTATCTTTTTCGTTGTCTCTATTATGGGATATTACAAGTGGAAAAGATTAGCACTAGGCTCGTGATATAGTCTTGTTATTGTCATAAAACAGAGATATATAACACAAAAGATATAAAAAATGTTATCTTTGCATCAATGGAGGTAATAGTTAGAGCAAACAATTCTACAAGATAATTACATGAAGATATTCCAGGTTATTACGGTTTCCGAATATGGAGGTGCCCAGACAATAGTTGCAGACCTGGTGAAAAAATTCAGTTCTGAGCATGAAGTCTTTCTTCTATATGGAGGTAATGGCGAAGCCTGGAGTAATTTGGGGGATAACTTTACCCGCATTAAGCTAAACGATCATTGTAAAGAGGTGTCAATAAAAGATATAATGCTTTTATTGAAATTATTTTATTACCGTATCAAATACAAACCCAATGTTGTGCATCTGCACTCTTCCAAGATGGGAGCGATCGGACGATTAGTCTTCGGTCGTAAAAGCGTTGTATATACCGTACATGGATTTGATTCGATAAGAACGGCTTTCCGAAAATTCTTAGTTGTCGAAAAACTGTTGAAAAACAAAGCATTCCGCATCATTGGGGTAAGCCAATACGATGTGGATATGATGAAGGAAGAGAATATTTATAAAAACGTAGAAAGGATATACAATGGCGTTACAGATCACTATCTGACAAACAAAATAGAACAAGATACTCTGACTGAAAAGCTAGAAGATATAAAAAAAGATTATTCCAAAATAATCATGTGTATTTCGCGCATATCGAAACAAAAAAAATTCGATTTATTCCTTGATATTGCACAAAAAATGCCTCAATATGCCTTTGTGTGGATTGGCAATAAAGAGGAAATAGAGGAACTGCCGACCAATGTATTTTGTTTGGGTGAAATGCATTCTGCTTTTACTTATTTGAGATACGCTGATGTTTTTATATTACCATCCAACTACGAGGGTTTGCCAATGTCGATACTCGAGGCCCTGGCATTCAAAGTTCCGGTAGTTGCATCTGCCGTAGGGGGTATTACAGAAGTATTGGACGGGAAGAATGGTTTTGCAGTAGAGAATAAAGCCTCTATCTTTGAAGAAAAAATACAATATATTTTATCTGACGAAAACATTCAGAAAAATATGTCTGAGTGTGCAAGACAATCATATCTTGCAAATTTTACAATAGAAAAAATGGTAGACAGCTATGGTGCTGTCTTTAACACAATAGTAGCAAATAAAAAATGAGCCAACCTCTAGTCTCTGTATTAATACCCTGCTATAATGTAGAACGGTATGTGGAAGAATCGATCAACTCGATCCTAAACCAAACATACCGTAACCTAGAGATTATAGCCATAAACGACTGTTCTACAGACAGAACAGGAGATTTACTACAGGCTATGGCAGCGAAAGATTCTCGTATAAGTGTTTTCACCAATGAAAAGAATCTGAAATTAATACAAACATTGAACAAAGGTATCTCGCTATGCAAAGGTGATTATATAGCACGTATGGATGCTGACGATATCTCCTTGCCTACTCGCATCGAAAAGGAAGTCGCATTCTTGGAGAAACATACCGATCATGATATAGTAAGTACACAGTTTTATGCTTTTCGATCAGAAAATCCAGGCAAAAAAAATCTCAACCATAGCCCGACACACGATCGTGAGCTGCGAGGATATATGCTTTTTAGATCAGGGATATGTCATCCGGCGGTAATGATACGTAAGAGGGTATTTAGCGAATTGGGATTAAAATTCGAGCCTGAGTATTTACATGTCGAGGACTATGCATTGTGGTCTGAAGCTATGTATAAAACAAAGTTGGGAAATCTGAGCGAGCCTTTGTTGCTATATCGTGTACACAAACAACAGGTATCATCTTTGCACGAAGAACTGCAAACCGAAAATAAGAAGAAGGTGTTTAGGATACATTGCAAGCATTTGGGCTTACCTACCAATGATGACTTTATAAATGTATACACATCTGTAGCAGAATGCGTTCCTTTACAATCGTCATTCGACTATCTTGACGAGTGTGAAGCGTTCATGCTTTCTCTACTCAAACTGAATAAAGACAAAGATTTCTGCGACCAAAATTATCTGGTGCGATTACTATCATTGACATGGTTACGTCTGTGTGCAAATTCTCGCTTAGGTCTGAAAGTAATAAAGAAGATGAAAGCTTCCTCTTTGTACAATGCAAGAAATTATACATCGAGAGATTTGGCTATTTTTTATACAAAGTGTACTTTTAGGCTCAGATATAAAAAGTCCCTTATTTACAAACTAGTATTTAGATAAAATATATGCCTAAATTGAAACAGGTATTACCAATGTTGGTTCCTTTATTGGTAATGTTCTATCATATTTATCCACAGGCTTTGGATGTACGAGGCTCATCATTCATTTCTCTATCGGGTTTGATCGGACTGGCTATCTATGCCTATCATCGTTTTCCGTTTAGGGAAGTTGTATATGTGATAATTGCCACATTTGCCTTATATCTTATTTTTTATACTTCATCTTGGTATAACAGTGCCGATGACGGAGGATTTAGTTTCGATTATGTAAAGAGTAGGATAGCCTGGTTCTTTACAGCATATCTGATTATGTTACTTATTTTTAAGATACATAAAAAGCCCACTCTCAACACAGTTCTCTTATACATTATCGGAGCTATTGCACTGCAATCTCTCTGTGCTTTTCTGATGTATATAAGCGATCCTGTAAAGGAATTCCTCACTTCTTTGCAGATGCAAGGCGGAGAATATACGGAAGAGATTATGGATGAGGCGGGAGATCAACGGCTTTTAGGATACGGCATCGGATTTTTCGGAGCGGGAGCTATCAGTGGTATTGCTCTTATCTTGCTTTCATATCTATTCATGAGAATGAAACTGACTACAAAAGAGTTTTTTATACTAGCCGCATTGTATGTATTTATTTTTTACATCGGTCTGTTTATGGCTCGTACAACAATCGTAGGAATGGCTGTGGGATTCGCTCTTATTGCTGTATTGTACCTGTGGGATAATAGGGCTGTAAAGAAACAAGCAAAAACATTTGTCATAGCAGCGGCATTCCTTATGGTTGCCGGATATACTTTTGCGATGTTTTACTTTTCGAGCTTTGCAGACTGGGCTTTCGAATTGTTTACAAACCTCTTTGTACACGGACGATTAGAAACAAAGTCTTCGAGCGGGTTGTCTGAAATGTTTTTGATACCGACAAAGTTGTCTGAACTTATTATTGGGCAAGGTACGGCAACTTTCTTTGGTAGCGATGTCGGATATAGTCGGCTTCTCTTCTTTTCGGGCATAATAGGTACTTTGGGATTTTTCGTATATCAATTATATATCATAAAACTAAGCTTAACCAAAGATTGGGGTGTTAATATGGTTGCCATATCCATCTTTGTATATACCTTGGCGCTGAATGTAAAAGGACTTATCGACTTAAATCTCATATTATACATCATATTCTTCTACTTCATGTTCTATAAATATTATGTTTATATGCCTAAGCTATATGCTAACAGCAAAATGAAAATGAAACAAAGAAGGATAAACGATAAAAATAAAGAAGCAGAAATAGCAAGAACAGCAGAATGAAAGAATGTATTATATTAGCCGGAGGTCTAGGCACACGCCTGCAATCGGTAGTAAGCGATGTACCGAAATGCATGGCCGAAGTGGCAGGAAAACCATTTTTGAGCCACTTGTTCGACTATGCAAAAAAACAGCAGTTCGACCATCTGATTCTTTCATTGGGTTATAAATCGGAAGTTGTATTACAGTGGCTCGATGGCAAGTCATATCCTTTCCGGATATCTTATGTTGTAGAAGATTCACCCTTGGGAACAGGCGGTGCAATCAAGTTGGCATTCGACAAAGTAGAAACAGATAAAGCCTTTATCTTCAACGGAGATACTTTTTTCGATGTAGACACTACTCTGTTAGCAGAGTTTCATAAAGAAAAGAATGCGATGATATCCCTAGCATTGAAACCTATGACAGATTTCGACCGTTATGGTTCTGTTGATCTGGATGAAAAGGAGCGTATCATTCGCTTCAACGAGAAGCAACATTGCGTCAATGGGTTAATAAACGGAGGAGTATATGTAATAAACAAAAACCTGTTTTCGACATTAAGCCTTCCTGAGAAATTTTCTTTCGAAAAAGATGTGATGGAAACACACATCAACGATATCCCATTCTACGGCTGTGTGCAAGATGGTTACTTTATCGACATAGGGATTCCTTCTGATTTTGCTAAGGCAAACCAAGACTTTAAGAACTTGTAATATTAAAATGGACAAACAAAATTTAGACAAATACAAGTATTTATTTCTCGACAGAGATGGCGTTATAAATGTGGAGCGCCCCAACGATTATGTCAAGAATATATCAGAATTTGTATTTATAGACAAAACTTTGCAGGCTATCAAAACGTTATCTTCTAAGTTCGAACGCATTTTCATTGTCACCAATCAGCGTGGAGTTGGTCGTGGTAAGATGAGCATATCCGATCTGCAAGAGGTTCATCACTATATGCTATCTCAGATAGAAACTTCGGGCGGACATATAGATCAACTATATTACTGTACAGATCTTACATCCGACTCTATAAACAGAAAGCCCAATGTAGGAATGGCCTTCAAAGCACTCGCGGATTTTCCGGAGATAGAGTTTGAGAAATCTATTATGATTGGCAATAGCATGTCAGACATCGACTTCGGTAACAAACTGGGAATGTACACAATATTAGTAGGTGACAAATATCCCGAAGGTCATAAAATATACGAAAACGTTAATGCGCATTACAAAAATCTATATAAGTTTGCAGATAGTCTGCTAAAGATATTTTAAAATATCAAGTCATGATAATAAGAAGTAAAGCCCCATTCAGATTAGGATTAGCAGGTGGAGGAACCGATGTATCTCCATACTCGGATTTGTATGGAGGATGCATATTGAATGCAACTATAAACCTGTATGCATTCGCAAATATTGAACCTCGCACCGATAACAAAATTGTATTCCGCATTCCACAGACAAATGAGGAATATATTTTCGATTCTGCTATCGAACTACCTATCGCCAACGATAAAGCCGACTTAATGAAAGGCATATACAACAGGGTAATCAAAGACTTTATAAAAAAGCCTTTGTCTTTTACACTGACCTGTGCGCTCGAAGTTCCTTTTGGCTCGGGACTGGGGACGTCCTCTACCCTAGCCATTGCCATACTGGGGGCATATACCGAATGGTTGTCTCTGCCGCTTGGCGATTACGACCTGGCATATCTGGCATATCAAATAGAACGGGTAGATTTAAAGCAAGCCGGAGGAAAACAGGATCAGTATGCCGCAGCATTCGGAGGCTTCAACTTTATGGAATTCTATGCTGAAGACAAAGTGATTGTAAACCCTCTACGCATTCGCAACGAAATAATCAATGAGCTATCTAACAACTTGTTGCTTTGCTACACCAACTCAAGCAGAAATTCGGGAGATATCATCGAAAAGCAGCAAAAGAATGTTAAAGATCATCAAGAAAGGTCAATAGAAGCAATGCATCAGATAAAAAAACAGTCTTATGAAATAAAGGAAGCTATTCTGAAAAATAATCTGGACGAAATAGGAGACGTTTTACATCGGGGATGGACCTACAAACGAGACATGGCGGACGGAATTACCACTCCGCTTTTCGAAGAACTATACAATACAGCCATATCCGCCGGAGCTACAGGAGGTAAAATATCGGGAGCCGGAGGAGGAGGATATGTGTTTTTCTATTGTCCGGGCAATACACGTTTTTCTGTTGCTAAAGCTTTACAAGGATTAGGCGGACAAATACAGCCATACACTTTTACCAAAAAGGGCTTAGAAACCTGGTATACTAAATAAAACTAGATGAAAGCAGCAATTCTTATACGTGTATACGACCGAGTTGAAGATTTGAAACATAATCTTCAAATCATATCCGATACATGGAAGGAAAATGATTATTATACAATTGTTGTCAGCAATGGCAAGAGCAATGGCTATGAGGTCACTTCCGATTCGTTACCGTTTATCGACAAGCTGGTAATACTGGAAGAGAATGCAGGACATAGGCGAGGCAATTCGCAATTGCTAATGGAGGGTATTAAATATATTCCATCAGATTGCAAATACACCCTTATCCTCGAGGCTGACACATGGATGTATGGTGATACTATCATTACAAAATATACAAATTTGCTGGACAAATCTGATTTTGCAGTTTGGGCTAGTGCCGACTGGTACGATAAGTACTATGCCTTAGCTACAGATTTTGCTATTATCAAGACGCAATATATTATCAAGAATCCGGGAATCTTTGATTTCGAGCTTTTTCCCGAATGTCATATCTCCAACTTCCTGAGGGATACAAACGCTGGTTATCTGTGGATAAGGGAAAACATGCCTGTACATGTTCCCAGTTACGTGAAATACAAGTACCCTTATATACCAAACATCAAAGAAGGTCGTTTTTATGTCTTCCCAAAATCAAGAACAGTTACGCACCATATTGAGTATCTGAAAGGAGGAATGGAGCAAAAAAAACGTTATTTTAATATCATTGCCAACGATGATTACTTCACAGAGACAAAAAGCAATAACAAAAATTGGAATAGATTCAAAATGAAGTTTTGGATCGGATTAAGTAAGTTATTCGTAAAAAGAAGTTGGTATAGTGGTAAAACCTACAAAGTTATAGAACAGCAGAATACTTAATATATGATATTCTCTACATACAGTTTTGTATTTATCTATCTGCCGCTAGTACTCTTGCTATACTTCGGTATGGCGCGTTATGTAAGCCGCAGATTCCAGCAAATATTCTTGATCGTAGCATCACTTATATTTTATGGAGCTATATTTTTTCAGGGATTCGAACATCTCTGGTATATAGCCTTGATTATGTCTTCTGTGATAGTCAACTATTCTGTTGCAAGCGGTGTGCAGAATATAGCGAGGCCTCCCACACGTAAAATATTATTTACAATAGGTGTCATATTCAACGTTGTACTTTTAGGCTATTATAAATATTCCAATTTCTTTCTGGAGAACATTAATTATGCCTTCGACACGCAGTTTGTAATAAAACAGATCATGCTGCCCATCGGCATCAGCTTTTTCACATTCCAACAGATAGCCTTTCTTATCGGGGTCTTAAAACGTGAAGAAAAAGTACCAAACTTTTGGGATTATACTCTGTTCATCGTATTCTTCCCTCAGTTAGTAGCAGGGCCTATTGTGTTTCTTAAAGATGTGCTGCATCAATATCTGGATGAGAAAAATCGCTTTTTCAATACAAAGAACTTCTCAGCCGGTCTTTTCATTTTTGTGATCGGTCTTTTCAAGAAAGCTGTAATAGCCGATACGCTCGACAACTTCGTATTTTACTCATACCTTTCGCCCGAAAAGCTTGGTTTTGCCACTTCGTGGCTAACCGCCCTGTCTTATTCGTTTCAGATATATTTCGACTTTAGCGGATATTCCGATATGGCAATAGGATTGGCTAAGATGATGAACATCAACCTTCCGGTCAACTTCTATTCTCCATACAAGTCGGTAAGTATAACTGAGTTTTGGAAGCGGTGGCACATCACATTAGGCCGATCTCTGGCCGTACTGATATATTATCCACTGGGTGGGAATCGCAAAGGTCTTGCCCGTACGTGCCTCAATCTATTTGCCGTGTTCTTTGTCAGTGGTATTTGGCATGGCGCAGCTTGGACTTTCGTCGTATGGGGTATTGCACACGGAGTAGTACGCATATTTGAGAGGCTATTCATGAAGTATCTGGAGAAAATACCCAACCTCGTACGGATATTCTTTACATTTATGTTTGTAAATGCAGCATGGGTATTATTTCGTTCTCCAACATTCGACGTGGCCCTGACCGTTCTTAAGAATATGTTCGCTCCCGACAGTTTCAGCTTTAGCGGTATAGCTCACATGGCGTACAACACCAGCATAACATATCCCGACACTATGGCTGTAGTATACGTATTGGCTATCTTGTCCATTCTGGCTACATTGGTGTTTTTGTATCCTAAAAACAGTATAGATAAGTACAATGAATTCAAACCGACGGTAAAAAATGCGATGATTATTGCCTTGCTGTTCACGGTGTCGGTAATTCATTTCTCGAGAGTAGGTGCGTTTATTTATTTCAACTTCTAGCCTATGAATAAGATAGAGAATAAAAACTCATTCAAAAAGTTTCTTAGCGTATTTACAATAGCCTCTATTGTAATGCTGCTAGGCGTGGGCTGTCTTACTTATATTGTAGATCCATTTTTCCAGTTCAGAGTAAATGAAGATGGACACTATTTTCTGAGTCCATGGCTTCAAAATGGAGGGCTCGCACGCAACTACGATTACAATACAGTTGTACTCGGATCATCGATGGTGCAGAATTATGATATATCTATTCTCAAAAAGAATGACCCTTCTGTTAAGCCCGTTAAGCTATCAAGCGGAGGAATGAACAACGAGGAAATGAAATATCTATACTCGTTAGTAAAAAAAGATAGTGTAAAATCCTTCATTATAAATTTTGACATTCCTCAGTTTAATCTCGACTTTGAAGAAGTACGTTACCCTCGATTCCTATACGAAGACAAGCCTATCAACAAGCTACAATATCTATACGGATATGAAGCATGCATACGTTTCTTACCCATCGATCTGATACTACCTCTATATCTCAAGAGTAAGGAACAAATATCTGTGGAGTATCAGAAGAAAACTGAGATAGATCAAATAGGAAACAATAGTTATTTGAACTATTACAATGCCGATCTTGTAAAGAATCTTTACCTAAGCGGACAAACAGTATCTATACAGCGACTTGATGGAATGAAAGAACGTATGCACAGCAAACTTGCTTCATTGCTGGAAAGTATGGCTATAGGCGATCATAAAGACATTCAGTATACAATTGTTTTGTCTCCATATTCGGCTCTATACTGGTATTATACCAAAGAAAGTGGATATTACGATCAGTTCATCGATTTCATATATCACCTGCAACAATCTTTAAAGGAATATAACAATGTCCGATTGATGTTCTTTTTCAATATGAATGAAATTACCGATCTGAATAACTATTCGGACGTTACACATTTCTCTCCGGCATTGACAGACAAGGTGCTAGAAAACATTTATAATCCGGAATATGAACTTAACTCATTCAATATAGATGATAAGATACATCAACTGGATAGTTTAGTGAATATATTTGTAGAGCAAAACAAAGATTGGTTACCTAAAAATTGACATAATATGTTTGTAGTTAATGGAAGATACTTGACACAAAAAGCAACAGGCGTACATCGATATGCTTTCGAGATATGTAACAAACTTCATGAAATGGGTGTCGATTTTCATGTAGCTGTACCGAATGAAATCCATCCGGATTATAAGTTCAGTTTCAAGGTCGTGAAATGTGGTTCATTCAACACCCATCTGTGGGAGCAGATATCCCTGCCCCGCTATCTGAAGCGTATTGGCAGCCCGTTACTGATAAGCTTTACAGGGTGTGGACCACTAAATTACAGCAATCAAATCATGACCATCCACGACGTATCGCATGAGCGTTACCCCGAATGGTTTTCTAAAAATTATTACCGCTTCTACCATTATATGATGCCTCGCATTGGGAAAAAAGCACATGCAGTACTTACCGTCAGTGAGTTTTCGAAGAAAGAAATAGTAGACACTTTGGGTATAAATGCCCAAAAGATACATGTAGTACATAGTAATGTACCGTTTCACAATAAGCCAAGTAAGGAAGAAATATTGAGTTTCACACGCAATCCCGAAGCTGAAAGATATATTCTGGCAGTATCATCGATGGATCCCCGCAAAAACTTTATACGACTTGTAGAGGCCTTTGACAAAATAAAAGACAAGTCGGTGAAACTATATATTATAGGAATGTCGTTCAAAGCATTCAATACGCCTGATCTACAAAAGTTGATTGGCGAAAACGTCCATCTTCCGGGCTATATACCCGATGAGAAATTACAGACAATGTATCAGAATGCTTTACTTTCTGTATACCCTTCGTTGTACGAAGGTTTCGGTTTGCCCCCATTGGAATCGATGACATACGGCTGTCCGGTAATCAATTCAGATATACCTGCCTTACGCGAAGTAAGCCAAGATGCAGCATTATATGTAGACCCGTATAATGTAGAAGATATTACTCAAAAGATAGAACAGTTGTTGGTTGATGAGCCGCTGCGAAAAGAATTACAAGAAAAGGGCTTGCAACAAATAAAAAAATATTCGTGGGACAAGTCAGCCAAACAAGTTTATGAGTTGGCTCAAATATTTATGTAAATTTTTGATTCGACTCTCTTATTTTATCCTTTATTATTTGTACCAGAGATACAACAAGAAGAATAAGAGAGGCAGTGAAACAACCGAATCCAAGTACTTTATCCGAATCAAAATTTAGAATGCCTACTGATGTTAATAATAAAGCAGTAGGGATCAATGCGTATGACATTGTAAAAGGCCTGGAAGTTTTCATTATTGGTATTATTTGTGCTTATTTACTTATTAGATGCTTAAAAAGCCAAAAAGATGCAAAAATATAGATTTTTTAAACAAATTTAACAAGAATTACCTCTCGCCAATTGTTCAACAGTCGCCACACAGGTCATTATTCCTGTAAATAAAACAAACTATTACCAAAATAGTTCATCTGTGAATCGGGCTTTCAAGACATTCGCAAATAAAATTATTCTACAATAAGCTATCATGCCATTCTTTTATTCACTTTTCAGAATGTTACCAATACTAAAAACATATTGACACGAGACATACAGAATAAAAACTCATCGTTTTTGGTTCTTTCTATAAAAAGACTATATTTATAAGAACAAAGTGTATTTATAGCTTTATGCTATATCAACCTTAAATACGTATAACATAGGTCAATAAATAAAATCGGATATGTTCATATAGCAATTAGAGATTTTGCTTTTTGATTAAAAAGCTCTTGCTTTTACTTTGAAAATACCTTTATTTAACCTACTTTTGCAGGGTAATAGAAAAAAGCGATTACGCATGTTTTTTTTCTATCATAGTCAACGATCAATACATCTAAAATTAACTATTCTAAATAACTAAAAACAAATTTGATTTATGAGTTGGTTACTTAAATCTTCTATTGGCAAGAAGTTGATCATGAGTATCTCAGGTATCGCTCTTGTCTTATTCTTGCTGTTTCACGCGGCGATGAATGTAACGGCGGTGTTTTCGGAAGAGGCCTACAACACCATTTGTGCCCTTCTTGGTGCTAACTGGTATGCTGTGGCAGGTACTGCCGTCTTAGGAGGACTTGTTGCAGTTCACTTCATTTATGCACTTATCTTAACCCTACAAAATCGCAAAGCTCGCGGTAATGATCGTTATGCAGTAAATGTACGCCCTCAAAACGTACAATGGGCATCTCAAAACATGTTTGTATTGGGAGTAATCGTAATTGGATTCCTAGTACTACATTTTAGCCAGTTCTGGTATAAAATGATGTTTGCCGAACTAATGGGACATCATCATGTAGAATTAGGCGATGCTACAGTATCTCCACAAGATGGAGCTGCTTTTATCAAATACTATTTCAGCCAAGCATGGGTTGTTGTAGCGTATTTGGTATGGTATGTAGCATTATGGTTTCACCTATCTCACGGATTTTGGAGTGCAATTCATACCATCGGATGGAACAATCGCGTATGGATGAATCGCTGGAAAGTAATTGGACAAGTAGTTGCTACTATTATTTGTCTTGCGTTTGCATTTGTAACTATTTACTTCTACGCAAGAGCTACTTTTTGCCCATTTGTTTAGGCACTGATTATTTTTGTTAATTGATTAAAAGAAAAACAGATATGAGTACTATACTAGATCCAAAAAAAGATTCAAAAATACCTGATGGGCCATTAGCAGACAAGTGGACCAACTATAAAGACCACCAGAAACTGGTGAACCCTGCTAACAAACGTCGCCTTGACGTTATTATCGTGGGTACAGGTCTTGCAGGAGCTTCAGCAGCAGCATCACTTGGTGAGATGGGCTTCAATGTACTGAACTTCTGTATCCAAGACTCTCCTCGTCGTGCACACTCTATCGCAGCACAGGGAGGTATAAATGCAGCAAAGAATTATCAAAACGACGGCGACTCTGTATACCGTCTATTTTATGATACAATCAAAGGTGGAGACTACCGTGCTCGCGAGGCTAATGTATATCGTCTTGCTGAAGTATCGAATAGCATCATCGACCAATGCGTAGCTCAGGGAGTTCCTTTTGCACGCGAATACGGCGGCTTACTTGACAACCGTTCATTCGGTGGAGCTCAGGTATCTCGTACATTTTATGCTAAAGGACAAACCGGACAGCAATTGTTATTAGGTGCATACTCGGCTCTGAGCCGTCAGGTGCAAAAGGGAAGCGTAAAGCTTTATACCCGTTACGAAATGGTCGACGTTGTTCTCATCGATGGTCGTGCTCGTGGTATTATCGCACGCAACCTTGTAACAGGTAAACTAGAACGTTTTGCAGCACATGCTGTAGTAATAGCAACAGGCGGATATGGAAATGCATTTTTCCTTTCTACCAACGCAATGGGTTCTAACGGATCGGCAGCTATCCAAGCATACAAAAAGGGTGCATACTTCGCAAATCCTTGTTATGCTCAAATTCACCCGACATGTATTCCTGTTCATGGCGAATTCCAATCGAAACTGACATTGATGTCAGAATCTCTTCGTAATGACGGACGTATATGGGTGCCTAAGAAAAAAGAAGATGCCGAAGCTATCCGCACAGGTAAATTGAAACCTACTCAGATTGCAGAAGAAGACAGAGATTACTATCTGGAAAGACGTTATCCTGCTTTCGGTAACCTTGTACCACGCGACGTTGCATCTCGTGCAGCCAAAGAAAGATGTGATGCGGGATATGGAGTAGGATCTACAGGTCTTGCCGTATATCTTGACTTTAGCGACGCTATCAAACGTCTTGGACGCAATGTCGTAGAAGCTAAATACGGAAACTTGTTCCAGATGTATGACAAGATTGTTGACGAAAACCCATACGAAACACCAATGATGATTTATCCGGCTATCCACTATACAATGGGTGGTATCTGGGTTGATTATGAATTGATGACTTCTATCAAAGGTTTGTTTGCACTGGGAGAAGCGAACTTCTCGGATCACGGAGCAAACCGTCTCGGAGCATCAGCATTGATGCAGGGACTAGCCGATGGTTATTTCGTATTACCGTATACTATTCAGAATTATTTAGCCGATCAGATTACTGTACCTCGTTTCAGCACAGACCTTCCTGAATTTGCGGAAGTAGAAAATGAAATCAAGGAAAAGATTGCTAAACTGATGGCTATAAAAGGAAAGCGTTCTGTTGACTCTATCCACAAACAACTAGGGCTTATCATGTGGGACTTTGTAGGTATGGCACGTACAAAAGAATCTCTTGAAAAAGCAATCGAAGAACTGAAAGCTGTTAAAAAAGAATTCTGGTCGAATGTTCTTATACCGGGCGAAGCCAATGACCTGAACACTGAATTGGAAAAAGCTCTACGCTTGGCAGACTTCATCGAAATCGGTTTATTAATGGCTTATGACGGATTGAATCGTAACGAATCGTGTGGTGGTCACTTCCGTGAAGAATACCAGACTCCTGAAGGAGAAGCGATGCGCGACGATGAAAATTACTCTTATGTTGCATGTTGGAAATATCAGGGCGAAGATTCAGCTCCTGAGCTTGTAAAAGAGCCACTAGACTATGAGTTTGTAGTAAGACAACAACGTAATTACAAGGCATAAAATAAACGACAATGGAAAAACTAATAAATATAACATTAAAAGTTTGGCGTCAAAGAGGTCCACAAGTAAAAGGGGCTTTTGAGACATATTCACTTGATGGTATTTCAGTAGATAGTTCATTTCTTGAGATGCTTGATATTCTGAATGAAAATCTTATAAACCAAGGAAAAGAACCGGTAGTATTTGACCACGACTGTCGTGAAGGTATTTGCGGTATGTGTAGTCTTTACGTAAACGGACATCCACACGGACCGGATGAAGACATTACAACTTGCCAGTTGCACATGCGTAAATTTAAAGATGGCGAAACTATCACTATCGAGCCATGGCGTTCGGCAGGGTTCCCTGTTATTCGCGACTTGATGGTAGATCGTAATGCTTTCGATAAAATCATTCAGGCTGGTGGATACGTAAGTGTAAATACCGGAGGTATACCTGATGCCAATGCTATTCCTATCCCTAAGGTAGATGCTGATGAAGCAATGGATTCAGCTTCTTGTATCGGATGTGGAGCTTGTGTGGCTGCTTGTAAGAACGGTTCGGCTATGCTCTTCGTTTCGGCGAAAGTGAGCCAGTTGGCACTTCTTCCTCAAGGACGTGTAGAAGGTGCTCGCCGTGCTAAAGCAATGGTAGCAAAGATGGACGAACTCGGATTCGGAAACTGTACCAATACAGGCGCATGCGAAGTAGAATGTCCTAAGAACATTTCTATTAGCAATATCGCTCGTCTTAACCGTGAATTCTTATCAGCGAAATTTAAAGACTAATAATCTTTATGAATATATGGAAAGCGACTGCCATGAGGCAGTCGCTTTTTTTGTAATATTGTATGATATAAGGCCTAATATTATGACAAAATATTTTTTAATCTTATTTAGTATCGCTTTCATCTATGCATGCAAGCGATCTGACACCACTTTTCCGACTGTAATTAAAGAAATAAACAATGAGGATATTACCATACAATGGCTAAGTAACACCGGACTAAAATCGCAGAAGAACGATATTATAATAGCCAAAACAAAAAACTCGTTGACACTATTTGTATTGCAGACAATATAGTCGATATATCATTTTATAATGGGATTTTGGGAGAATCTAATATAATTGTTATTGGCTTTTTAGATACACCTCATAAGAATACACAACAAACAGAGATAAAAAATAAAACATTTAATTATCAAATACTAGCAGATAAAAACTACTTCGAGGTAATTTATATGAATGAGAGAAAGATTATTCATGGTGGGATAATAGATAAAGACTCATCTACTTGGCATAATTTTGATGAACAAAAAGAGCGTTATACCCCAACACTAGATGAAGTAAGATATACTGAGAAAATATTGAAGGACAGCATTGTTTATATAAAGAGAAAAGAACCTGCCCATTCGGGCTTTATAACAAAGAACCTAAATCGTTATTTAAGACAATATGTAGGATTTATCAATGAAAATGGAGACAAAATCGTTTGGATTAACTTTCTATATAAAAATGACAGTTTTATAAATACAGCTTATCTAAACGATGCTGTGATAACGGTAAATGACGGTGGAGAATATTATTGGTCTATTAAAGTAAATATAACAAAGAATAAATTATACGACATAGTAGTAAATGGAGAAGCATAAAACCATATCTTTATAATAAAAAATTATGTCTCTAAAATATGCAGTAATAGGAACCGGAGCTATAGGTGGATATTATGGTGGAAATCTAGCTCACTCAGGTCAAGAAGTTTATTTTCTATTTCATTCAGATTATGACTATGTAAAGGAACATGGGCTACAGATTGATTCCATTAACGGAAACTTTCATTTATCGAATGTTCTGGCTTATAGCAATACGAAAGATATGCCTGCTTGTGATGTTGTGTTGGTTGCGTTGAAATCAACAAACAACAACCTCTTAAAAGAGCTACTCCCTCCCCTCTTACATCAAAACACAGTAGTAATATTGATACAAAATGGATTGGGGCTGGAAGCTGATCTCCAAGAAACTTTTCCTGAATTGCAAATTGCAGGTGGCTTGGCATTTATCTGCTCCAGTAAAATCGCAAACGGGCATATAGCTCATTTCGATTATGGAAAACTCAATTTGGGATCTTACTCTTGTAGAGGTTCAAGAGTATTGGAACAGGTATGTTCCGACTTCAAACTAGCAGGAATAGAATCAAATATTCTGGAACTTGAGTTGGCACGGTGGATGAAGCTTGTTTGGAACATTCCGTATAATGGTATGACCGTCGTATTGAATACAGAAACAGACATACTGATGAATCATCCATCAACTGCACAGCTATTGAAAGAGATGATGCTCGACGTGATACGTGGTGCTAATCACGTAGGACAAGGAAAATTTACCATACCAGAATCTTACGCTGATGAAATGCTACAAATGACGCAACATATGCAACCATATTCACCAAGCATGAAACTTGATTTTGATGCTCATCGTCCTTTAGAGATCGACTATATCTATACTCGACCTATAATAGAAGCTGAGAAAGCAGGATACGAGATGACTCGGGTTTCTATGTTGGAAAAGCAATTGAGGTTTATTCAGGATCAATACATCAATAAGAAAAGAGAATAGTACAGATTCTTTAATCTAAAAGCAGATGAATTAAACGAAATTGCATATATTCACCCTTATCTCCATAATATAACTTCAACGACTCTTTGGTTATAGAAAAAGAATGAACCAATACTAAATAGTCTTCAAAATATCCTTTAAACCCATTGATTTGGGGTTCATTCACATGTGTCATTAAAAGATCTTTAAAAGAAATCGATTCTTTGTCTATGTTATATTCTCCTGCTATACTATTTGCGAGAGTATACCCATCGAATTCATTAGTACTATAGAACGTAAGGGTATAACATCTTTCACAGCTTGATATCTCATTATATTCTGTATTATTACCAAAACCTTCGAGCTTCCAAGTATTCCGAATCTGTTTGCTTAGAGTATCTTCATCGTCGCTACATCCTAGAAAAATGATAGCTAATAAAGAAAGAAGGTAAAATTTTATTTTCATAATTTATTTCATTTAAGGTTTACGATCTATCTAATAGATGATTAGAAGATATAATACGCTGCATATAAATAAAAAAAATAGGGTTGCTCCTACTTTTTTTGGAACAACCCTATTCTAAATTATATTTTTATCTATGGATTTATCAAGAATAACACAGCACGATTTTTATCGTTTTCGAGTTCGAACGGCTGCAATCCATCACCTTTCCAGTTCACAGATATCCTATTCTTGGCAATACCATATTTTGTTTCCAAAGCTTTTGCCACCTCATTAGAACGTTGTTCCGATAGCTTCATATTTATTTTAGCAGTACCTGTCTTCTTATCCGCATATCCTGTTACAACAACCGTTGATCCCGGATGCTCATTCAGATAATCCACTGCCAACTCAATCTTAGACCATTCGGATGCGTCTATCACATATTTATTTATACGGAAAAACACAGGGTTCGGTAAAAAGAAAGGATCTTTCTTCACCGGTGCTACTACCGGATCGGGATTTTTGATAGGCCTGGTTTCCGCTTCTATTGAAGGTGCATCTTTTACCGGCGCACACAGCGATGGTATACTGTCAGGACAGCCAAAATACTTCCTCCTATTGCTGGCAGCATTAGATAAAACAACAGTTTGCCCCGGAGTATCACCCCTCAATATTGTTACGCGATCATCACTGATTAATTGCACAGCCGGATCATTCGATGTAGATGTGGTAGTTACATTTTGTGCTTTTACCGGGAATACAAATAGTCCCAGCAGCATAAATGACAGTAGAAGTCTTAGTTTCATAATGATATTCTTGGTGTTAAGGTAAATACCTATTTTGTTCGTATTAATCTACAAATTTAATACATTTCTTATATTATAGGAAACTTTTTAAGAAAAGATTTATGAAATACGAAAAATTAGAGGAATTTGTTCTGTTTTTTAATAAAAGACTTGATATTAATCCTTTATTCCAAAATGTAGTAAACACCAACATGCTACTTTCATTATCTTTGTAACTTAGTTCTTACTTATGGAGAAAAAGATTATAATTGAAATAAAAGGAGCGACACCTCGCATTGATAGTTTAAGATTTAATCATCCCGTAAACTGGACGATTAAAGAAAACGAACACTGGGCGGTTATTGGTCCAAATGGCGGAGGAAAAACACTCTTAGTAGATATATTGTTGGGTAAATATGCACTTAAAGAGGGCGAGATTGTTTGTACTAGTGAATCCGGAGCAAATCGATCCGTATCATCTATTGTAAAAAGTGTTGCTTTCAGGGATATATACAGCATTATTGATACACAAAACAGCTATTACCAACAACGGTGGAATAAGGGAGACGAACAAGAAGTACCTCTAACAAAAGATTTGGTAAAGAATGCCGATCAAACGTGGTTGAATACATTGGTAGAGTGGTTCAGGATAGAAGATCTGATGAACAAAGAGGTTAATCTTCTATCGAGTGGTGAGCTCCGCAAATTTTTGATTGTGCGCTCTCTTTTATCAAGACCTCGCATCTTGATACTCGACAATCCGTTTATCGGACTCGACACGTCATCCCGAAAAGTTTTGAATGACCTGCTCACTCGTTTATCCGAACTCGATAATCTACAGATTGTATTGATCTTATCCAACCCCAACGATATACCGGATATGGTTACCCATATTCTGCCGATTAAAGACAAACAGATATACCAACCGATGTCTCGCATGGCTTTTGAGGAGGATAAGGAGTTTGTAACTTCATTATTCCCCTCTGTCGGTATCGAAGGACTCGAGACACTTAAGCAAACATCTAATGACGAAGAGGCCAAGGCTTATGAGAATGCCGCTATTCTAAAAAACATTCATATCCGATACGGGCAGCGAACAATATTAAAAGACCTCGATTGGGAAATCAAGCGAGGTGAAAAATGGGCTCTGCTTGGCGCCAATGGCGCGGGCAAATCGACACTATTGAGCTTGATATGCGGTGATAATCCTCAAGCCTATGCAAACGACATAACTTTATTTGACCGTAAAAGGGGTACAGGTGAAAGCATCTGGGATATAAAAAAACGGATTGGATATATCTCTCCCGAAATGCATCTTTATTATCTAAAGAATGTGAGATGTCTCGATGTTGTCGGGTCAGGCTTTTTCGACACGATCGGCTTGTACAGAAAGTGTGACACAGAGCAAGAGGTCGTGGCTCTGGAATGGATGAAACTTTTCAGAGTCGATCATCTCAAAGACGTGTCTTTTCTTAACGTGTCTTCGGGAGAACAACGCCTGATATTGTTAGCCCGGGTGTTCGTAAAAAACCCCGATCTCCTCATACTCGACGAACCACTGCATGGACTGGATATAATCAATAAAAGAAGAGTAAAAGAAATTCTTGAAAGGTATTGTGATTCAAACAAGTCGCTAATCTATGTCACTCATTATGAAAACGAAATCCCTAGCATAGTGGACAAGCAGAAAGTTTTGATAAAAAATGAATAAAGACTATAAAGTAGATCAACTTTCCCATCCCTGCATTTATTTTGCAGAAATGTTGTAAAAAATTATTATTTTTGAATCTGAAATAATAAGCATAAATTAAAATGATATTCCGTTTTTTACTTTTATCAGATGAAGTTGAAGACTTCAAGCGTGAGATTCAAATAGATGCAGATAATACTTTTCTTGATCTGCATCAGGCAATCATTAAGTCGGTAGGTTATAAAGACGGTGAAATGACTTCATTCTTTATCTGCTCCGACGACTGGGAAAAAGAACAAGAAATCACCCTTGTGGAAATGGATACAAGCTCGGACGAAGATTCGTATACAATGGAAGAATCTATCTTGAATGATTTTCTGGAAGATGAAAGACAAAAATTGATGTACGTATTTGATTATATGACAGAACGTGCATTCTTTATGGAACTACGGGAAATCATTACAGGGAAAAACCTTGAGCAGGCCGTATGCACTAAATCTACAGGAAATCCTCCTACTCAGTTTGTTGACTTCGAAACAATTGCTGCAAGTTCTACATCGTTGGATACGGGTGAGACTTTCTATGGCGACGAAGGATATGACATGGACGAACTGGATGCAGAAGGCTTTGACGGACTAGACGATGTTCAGCTGCCTAGCGACGAAGAATATTGATGAAACGCCTGATAGTACTGCTTGGCCCCACAGGAGTGGGGAAAACAGCACTAAGTCTCAACTTGGCTGAGCACTATCTGTCGCCGATCATATCAGCCGATTCCCGACAATTTTTCAAAGGACTTGAAGTCGGCACAGCTGCGCCGACTACAGCTCAAAAAGAACGTGTTGTACATCACCTTGTTGGTATGCTTGATGTTACCGACTACTATAGTGCCAGTGAATTTGAGCGTGATGCCCTGAATATAATAGAAGATCTTCATAAATCGCACGATGTACTTATAGCCAGTGGTGGTTCTATGATGTATATCGATGCTCTCTGCAATGGTATCGACGATGTACCCACAATAGACGAGAGCCTTCGCAAAGAGGTCTATGAATTGTACGAACGAGAAGGACTGGAACCAATACGAGCTCAGCTGAAAGTACTAGACCCTGATTTTTATAACGAAGTAGACCTAAAGAATTATAAGCGTGTGATTCACGCTTTGGAAGTTTGCCTGATGACGGGCAAGCCTTATTCATCATTCAGAACACAAACAAAAAAAGAACGTCCGTTCGATATTATAAAAATAGGATTGACTCGCGACAGAGCCGAATTGTACGAAAGGATAAACAATCGTGTAGATGAGATGATTTCTTCGGGGCTGCTAGAAGAAGCCGAACGTTTTTATCCACAACGACACCTCAACTCATTAAATACGGTCGGATATAAAGAGTTGTTCAAATATCTGGATGGCGAGTGGACTCTTGATTTTGCTATCGAAAAGATAAAACAAAGCACACGAATTTATTCTCGTAAACAAATCACATGGTTTAAAAGAGATAAAGAAATTCACTGGATCAACTTATCTGAAACAAGTGAAGATGATGCGTTAAAAAAAATAATATCCATTAGCGGATGTTAACAAAAGGTGGGCTTTTGTTGTTTAATTAAAAAAAAGAGAAATAAAACATAGTGTATAAATGAATCTGGTGAAAACAAATTCAATATAAATTAAATTTATTTTCGTTAATTGACCAGAATTTCACTATATTTAGAATTCTTGTATGATAAATATAGTAATCTTAAAAAAATAACATCATGAAAAAAATACTTTTATTCTCTTTATGTTCCGTTTTATTTTTCTCTTGTTCTGATGAAATTCTTAACGATGAGCAAGTAAAGGAATTGGTAACACAGGCAAATTCTAGTCACTATTTTGAGTGTACAGTTTTTGATGATTTTAAAACTTTAAACGAAGAGGTATCAAAAAAATATACAAAATCTTTGTATGACAAATCAAAAAAATGGGCTTATGGTGAAGTTATAAGAATCAAGTTTCTTGATGGGAGTGAGCTTCAACAAGGCTTTGTAAAACATCATGCAAAGAAATGGCTTGTTTATGCTAATCTGACATTTGAATGGGTAAATTCTAATCAAACCGCAGATATAAAAATTTCATTCAAGCCTGGAACTCTTGGAGGAAATTCTTCGGCAGTAGGTACTGATAGTAAAAAATTTGCACAGAATAAAGCGTCAATGAATTTACCTGCAGTTGATTCTTATATTTATCCGGAAAGTGAAAGCCTTATGGATATAGGAGCAATAAGGGCGGTGTTGCATGAATTCGGACATGCTTTATCACTTAACCATGAACATCAGCATCCAAATAGAAACTTTACTTTTAAATTTCCAGATGTTTATAATTACTATGAAAAAAGAGGATGGACAAAAAAAGAAGTAGATAATTTCCTAGTAAATGTATTAAACTCAAGTAACCATGTGGCAATGAATTTTGATAAGAAATCAATAATGATATATGATTTTAATCCAGATATTATTATTCCTGGGAGATATTTTGAATCTTTGTTTACTTCGAGTTTAAGCAGTGTAGATAAAAGTAATATTATGCGCATGTATCCTAAGTCTTATGATGAAAAAACTGGCTGGCCAATTCCTAAAATGCTTTTTTACACTGTGATTGAAAGAATAGGAAATGAAAGGGTTGCGGTTTTATATGAAATTCCTAATAAAGATAATATTGCAGTCGAAGTAAAAGACTATGATGCAAGTAGGTATTAAAAAAATAAACAATATACATTTTGATCTTTTATTTATTTTAAATTTAGCATTATGATTGCAAAACGCATAAAATTATTCGCAAATCCATCACAGAATAACATATTTTAACTATTTTTTTATTATGAAAATAAGATTATACAAATATTTATTAATTTCACTATTAGCAGTGTTTGGTATTACCGGATTAACGGGTTGTGGAGACGATATTACCGAACAATATTTTGTAGGTTCAAATATATATACAACATCTTTTGATGTTTCAAGAAGTCAATGGAAGTGGAATTCTGCAGACAATCGTTACGAATGTTTCTTTAACGTACCTCAATTAACGCAGAGAGTATATGATGATGGGGCAATGAATGTCTACGTTTTTATAAATCCTCGAGAAAAAAATGAAGTCCAAATCCCATTACCAGATATATTTACATATAAAATTGATAATGGAGATGGAACTTACTCCACATATGATGAAAGAATAAGTTGTGATTTTATTATCGGACAAGTTGGACTTTATTTACAAACATCAGATTTATTTAGAGATGATAATGTTTTACCAGAAAAATATGAATTTAAACTGGTACTAACGTGGAAAGATTAGCCAATTATCATAATAATATACAAAACAGGCATAGGTTCATTATGCCTGTTTTTTTATGCCTTTATGAAAAAATATCTATTAGTAGGGTATTCTTATTTTGTATCAAAATAAAGTGACAATAAAAACATACCGGAAAACTGTTACTTTTAGATATGCTTCGCTCCTGTGACCATTGTTTGTTACTTTTTAGAATTGCGATGTTTTTTACCAAGTAAACATTTAAAATACAAATTATAGCTAAACACACAATTTACAAGGCTTTCGGCCGTTAATTAAAATAAAATGTACTTACTTTGCACTCCATTATCACTGGCATTTGTGAATGAAACTTAACTATATAACATTATTCTTTCTGTTTTTCACTCTAGGTTCGGGTGTTGTATATGGTCAGTGGGATTCCCAGATCAGCCAATATTGGAATATGAAGAACTTTTATAATCCTTCATTTGTTGGAGAAAGAAATGTTATAGAAAGTTCTCTGTTGCATCGCCGTCAGTGGACAGGTCTCGACAGAGCACCGATAACATCGTTGGTTTCATTGAATATGCCTATGAACTTTTTGGGTAAGGAACATGGAGTGGGTGCAATGGTTATAACTGATAAATTCGGATTATTTACGAATACCTCCACCATGCTGCAATATTCTTATCGGTTTAAGTTTAAGAAAAACAGACACCTAAGAGTAGGCTTACAAGGGGGGATGATGAATATAGACTTCGACGCTTCCGGAATAGACAATCCACCAAGCGGAGAAGGAGGAACAGGAAACGGATCTGAAGGAGAAACAGACCCGACAAACCCAACCACAGCGATAGGCGAAAAGAAGTTTGATATGGGACTTGGTGTATCGTGGATCACTCCTACTTATTACTTGGGAGCTTCTATAACTCACCTGATGCAACCCAAGTTTGATATAGATGAGCAAACCACCTCTTCTATTTCTCGTATCTATTATCTGACAGGAGGATACAATATAAAGCTGGGAAATCCGTTGATAGAATTGCAACCATCTGCTCTCTTTAAATCTGATGCTGTGACCTATCAATTGGAAGTTACAGCTAAAGCCGAATATAAAAAGATGTTCAATGGAGGAATATCTTGGAGAAAAGGAGACGGTTTTGTATTTTTGCTTGGTGTGAAAATAAAAAATATAGATGCAGGCTATTCATACGACCTTTCGACATCCGAAATTTCGAAGGTCAGTCATGGAAGCCACGAATTGTTTATACGCTACAGTATGCCGTTAGAAAAGCGAAAAGAAAGGCATTCGGGCAAAAGCATAAGGATATTATAATTATAAAAAAGACGAGTATACAAACTTACAAGTAGAATAAATAAAAAAGTTGACTGACAGAATCAGATCATAAAAGAAATATGAAACATTTGTTTTTTGCAATTATAACTTCACTCATCCTGTTTACATCTTGTGGTAAATCGGTAGGATCAAGCATCGGCGGTGAAGTAGTTGGCGAAAAGGGATCGTCGTGGGCCGAACCTACACCTTACGGAATGGTATTGGTATCGAGAGGTTCTATAGAAATGGGACCGGCCGAGAACGATTCCCTATGGGATATAAAAGCCAATCCGAAAGGAGTTTCGGTAGATAATTTTTGGATGGATGAGACAGAAGTCACCAATTCCAAATATCGCCAATTCGTATACTGGGTACGCGATTCGATTATCCGTGAACGACTGGCCGATCCTGCCTACGGAGGAAACGAAGCGTTTAAGATAACAGAAGACCGATACGGCGATCCCGTAAAACCATACCTCGATTGGAGAAGACCAATACCAAAACGCCCTTTGGAAGAAGAGGAGTTGGCAATAAACAGCGTGACTTTTATACACCCCATAACAGGAGTAAGAGGATTAGACCCTCGCCAGATGAATTTCAAATACGAATGGTTCGACTATACCGAAGCAGCAAAACGAAGGAATCGTTTGATTCCTCAGGAACGAACCCTCAATACAGATATTTCGGTTGACCTCAACCAGGTAGTAATGATATCGAAAGATACGGCTTATATTAATGAAGAAGGACGCCCTGTAAACCAAACAATAGTTCGTCCTCTAAGCTCATTATTCGATTTTGTACATACTAAGATTGTAAACGTTTATCCCGATACTACTGTTTGGATAAATGATTTCAACAATGCTTACAATGAGCCATATATGCGCATGTATTTTTCTCATTCGGGGTATAACGATTATCCGGTTGTAGGTGTTACTTGGGAACAAGCTACTGCCTTCTGTGAATGGAGAACCATGTTCTACAAAATGGGACAACCTAAAAATGGACGTCCAATAGAAAACTTCCGATTGCCCACAGAGGGAGAATGGGAGTTTGTTGCACGTAATGGAAAGACCGAAAATAAATATCCGTGGGATAAAGAAGGTACAATGGATGAGAAGGCTTGCTTTATGGCAAACTTCAAACCCGGAGAAGGAAACTATACGAAAGACGGAAACCTTATCCCTGCTCGGGTAGCATCTTATGTACCGAATCGTTTTGGGATATATGATTTAGCCGGTAACGTTTCCGAATGGACTTCTACCGCTTATACCGAATCGGGTACAGCAATGATGAATGATATGAATCCTCAATACAAATACGATGCTGCCAAAGAAGACCCATACGCTATAAAGAAAAAGGTAGTAAAAGGGGGATCGTGGAAAGATATAGGGCGAAACATCAGAGGAGACATGCGTGAAGGCGAGTTCCAAAACCAACCACGCTCGTATATCGGATTTAGATGTGTAAGAACTCAGGTAGGATTTGCAAAATCTAAGAAGTAAAGAAAATGAATAAGATATATAAAATATTAGCTGTCGTTATTTGCGGATTAAGCTTTATCTCTGTGTTGTATGCACAAGAACAGCCCGAATCGCTTCGAGACAGAATAGCCAAAAGGCAACAGCAACAACAAGGTAATACACAGCAAAACAACGGACCAAAAGTACCTCAATTGTCTGTGCGCGCAGAGATGATGAACGACACACAGACACAAGATTTATCAAATGCTACGTGGATCAGAGAGGTATATCGATTCTTAGACCTTACAAAGGGAAAGAATGCAGCTCTGTATTATCCGGTACAGCCGATTGGCAATCAGATGAACTTCTATACAATGATCTTTAAACTGATGGGCGATGGGAACCTTGTTGCTTATGATTGGAATAATGGCACTGACCTTTTTGTGGATAATCTGAAAATCAATTTTGGAGACGTACTCCAACGGCTCGAAATACCTTATCAAAAGAACGGTAATGCCTATTCTTATGATGAATTCAGCATTCCCAGCAACGAAGCTTTGGGATATTATATCAAAGAAGCTTGGTACTTCGACCAATCTAACTCTGTGCTAGGAGTAAAAATAGTGGCTATTTGCCCGGTACTGTTTCGTCAGCAATACGTTGATGGTATAGACTTCGGAACATCTACAGATCAAGGCTTAAGAGAACCTCAATTTTGGATACCATACGAAAATATACGCCCGTATGCAGCCCGTATGCCTATTATGGCTTCGGATAAGAACAACGTAATGAACAAAACCATTGACGACTATTTCCGTATGCGCTTGTATGAAGGAGAGATATACAAGACTACCAATATGGAGAATAAGTTTCTCAATCAGATATATACGACTCCTGAAACATTGAAAGAAGCTCAAAACAAAATAGAGGGCGAATTGAAGGAGTTTGACAAAGAGTTGTGGATACTGAACGACTCGATCAATCAGCTTCAATCAGGTAATACAAAAAGCACAAAAAAGAGCAGCTATAAAGCACCGAAGACAAAGAAAGCTAAAAGTACCTCTGCTATCTCGTATTCGGCCAGAGACAGACGATAATAAATAATCTGATATATTTTAGGGAAGAGGTTGTTTCGCAAAAAGCAACCTCTTTTTTCATTTAAGTTTGTCACATCCACATATCAAAAAGTATACTTATAAGTTTTATATATACCATATTGACTACTAATATGACTTTTTTGTGTTAAAATATTTCACTTTTAAACAAATACATTTTATCTTTGCAAAGAGTTTTAGGTTATTACTATACAAGATAATTAAACAGAGAGTACCATGATAAATAACAGGTACTCTCTGTCTTTTTTTGTCTTATAGGTTTAGGTTATTAAAGTAAAGATTGTTTATTTAAAAAATTGGTTATGAAAAGGTTATTAATTTTAGTTGTAGCTGTGCTTGGATTAGGAGCCAGCTCTTACGCGCAAAACGATTATGATGTTCTTTGGGTATTGAACAACAAATCAACATTCGAAACTGTTGCAGAATATGTGAATGCAACTTCCAATCAGAAAGAATACATGAGAGCTATCTTCTATGATTCTACTGAAAAACTAAAAAGCGCGTTGATCGACAATGATAAAGAAGCGGCAGAAAAAGCGCTATTCTTTAATTTGGCTAATGTAAGATCAGTTTTGTCTGAAAAACAGTATAGAAAGTATTTGACAATATTAAATACGACTATCAACGATCAGCAAGGCAAGTACATGGCTAGTAAATGAGAAAAACAAGATTGAAGATAGAGGATGTTTCTTATATAGAGACATCCTTTTTTATTTTATCCTTCTTCATCTTATCAATCAACCACACCAGTAGCAAATAGATTGGCATAACAACAGGATATAGCAAAAAGATAAGGAATACATACCCATGCCTTCCCGAAGCATACTCTCCTATCACTGCATCTATTAAAGAATATGACCACACAAATAAACACAAATAAAGGATAGGTGCTAAGATACCTCCAACTATCACAACAGGAGAAAAACGTTTCGTCGGCTTCCTGATTCGATATCTCAAAGTAAGATAAACATGCACAACCCCAAGTACTAGAATAAAGGCAAGTACTAACCAGTGTCCAATTGCTACAAAAACATTAGCAAACCATCCTAATTCGGGTGTGTACGTTATAACAAATTCGTCTGACGGTATCTCCGAAAAATGCAAGTGTGTTACAGCATCGGTAAGGCTTGTTTTTTCAGCAGGCAAATTTGTTTCAAATGTGCCGTCCAGCCCTGTTATATCTATTTCAATATCCAGTCCTCCGAATGTACGCCAGAAACGAGCCGGCGCAAGATTGTACCTCAATGTAAATTCCCTGACAGGATTACCGACATACACATTCGCACGCACTGTATACTCCACCCTGACAACATGCTTTCCCTCAGAAAGATCAACCTCAAAATATTTCAGTCCGATCAAATTCGGAACATGCTCCTGCGAGTACAAGAGATGGTTATCCAAAGAGTCTATCCACGATAGAGCCGCCTTATCCTCGTATGAAGAAGGTATCTTTGATACCGCAACTTCTTTATCATCTACCCACACCCGAAAGCTGTCACTTTCAGAAACATCAGTCATTGTGTCAAATATAAGAGGAATCTGTTTACCTGCCCTATCTGATTTAACCGTATAGATTACCGTATACTTAGCTGTATAAAAATCGATAATGCGGACATGTAAAGACTCATGCAGAATATCTATATCCTTGCTCGAATAAGCCTCACTCATCGGATTTCCTCCTATCCATGGAGATGCCATATTCGCCGAAGCGGATACGCAAGCAATTATAAAAGAGAATAGCAGGAGATATTTTTTTAGCATAGTTTTGTAAAACATTTATTTAAGGTTATTTATAAGATAACCTTTCGTAGGAAATATCTGATTGAGTTGCTTTTTTACAGCTTGCTTTTCTTCGGCTGTAGCCTGAGAACATATGCGTACTATTTCATCCAGTTTAGTTTCTCCGATAATTAATAACAATGGAGAAGACGGACGTGAATCGTACAATTTTTGCAAGTCTGCCATTGCTTCTATTACACGTATCCTTCCACGTGAAGCATTAGCAGCCATTTCGTCCAACCCATTGCGATGGTAATTGTACCAGAAAGAATGAAAATCTTTAGAGCTCTCATCGGTAAGAGCCACTGCAAGATCGTACCTGTTATCGTTTTTGCCGGAGAAGGGCTCCCACCCTTTTGTATTCAATGATTGAGCCATATTTGCAATTTCCATCGCCCGCGCAAAATACGGAGCACCTCCATTTAAGGAAAACGAATCAAAATCGAGCCCTATTACAACATAAGCATAAAAGGATATCACTGCCACCAAGTTATTAGAAAGCGTAATATTGCTCAAATCGAGAGATTCCCCCGGTGTGTAATTAAACTCAAATTTAGTATCTCTATAGTTGATCAGAGTAGTTATATACGTCGAATTATATACAGGACGACGTGAAGTAACCTGCATTTCTGCGACAAAACTATTATCCGAAGTCATTTCACTTATCGAAATATTCACAGAACAATCAATACGCTCATTTCTGTTGAACGAGGTATTTGTCCATGTCTGATCATTCAATAACTGATTGAGTGAGCTCTCCATTGCCGAAAACAGGTTTTGGTTTGCAGCAGGAACTTTACTTCTGTTTATAGTTAGCTTCGCATTCAACTCCTGTGCCTGTATGGCAGCAAAAGAGATTATTGCTGATATTATAAATAAAGTCAGTCTTAACATACTATTCGAGATTATATGTAATACTCAATACCTTAAACTCGGTGCGGCGGTTTACCTGATCGGCCATTTCCTGTTGCTCTGGTGTCAGCCCTTCTATGAATTCCTCATTCAGGACATCGCCTTCTTTCAGAAAGTCATACTTTTTTACTATCGCTTTTGTTACCGTCTTAGGTTCACTTTTTCCTTTACCCACAGCCGTCAAACGATCCTTAGATATTCCTCCCGCTATCAGGTAATTGACCACAGACTCAGCTCTTCGTTGCGAGAGTTTAATATTATATTCGTCCGACCCTTTTCTGTCGGCATGGGCCGAAAGTTCGATTGTCACATTCGGATTGGTATTAAGCAAGTCGATCAGACCATCCAGTTCTTTTTTAGACTCAGGAAGCAATGTAGCCTTGTCAAACTCATAGAATATATTTTCAAGCACAACAGGCTTATTGATCGGAGTAAGAATGAAATCTAGCAGATAAGTTGAATCCTTCTCCATCGTAATAGTTTTAAGGGACATACGTGTGTTTAAGTGATCTTTGGCACTTGCCAGAAACACATAATTCACACCTTGCTTCACTTCCATTTTGTAAGTCCCGTCATTCTTTCCCGGAAATCTCATATTTGTTCCGTCACGCCCTACCACACGTATAGTGGCATTGGTTACAAACTCATCGTCCGTATCCACAATATATCCTTCGGCTATAGTTGTTATTATAGGGTATGCGAAAGAATATATATGGTCGAAACCTTTACCATCGCCACGATTAGAGCTGAAAAATCCACTTTCTTTATTTCCCTCGAATGTTATACCAAAATCATCTGCCTGAGAGTTTATAGGATACTTCATATTTTCTACCTTCCAACCTTTAGACTTCTTGTTATACTGAGCCTTATATATATCCAGACCACCCATCCCTACGTGTCCGTCTGAAGAGAAATAGAGCGTTGAGTCGTTTCGCATATAAGGAAACATTTCGTCTCCTGCTGTATTAATATCCGGTCCCAGATTCTCAACAAATTCTACCAAGTCGCCAACCATGCTTGCCCTCCAGATATCTTTTCCGCCATAGCCTCCGGGCATGTCGGACACAAAATAAATATAGTCACCCGAGGGTGTTATCGACGGATGAGCATAAACGCTGGTTGTATCACGTCTGTTTATTTCTATCTTTGTACCCTTTCCCCATGCTCCGGACGAACGGTATGAGGCATATATAGATGGAAACGAAGTGTTTACCGAGTCAAGTTTTGTTTGTGTAAAATACATTGCCGAGCCTGTAGCCGAAAATGAAGTTGTACCCTCGTCTGATGAAGTATTTATGGGTGAATCCAAATGCTCGGGTTTCATCCAGTTTCCACTTTCATCTTTGCGAGACATGAATATATCATTCAGCTTCGACCCTGTTATATCACTTATTGTATCTCCTATAACACCTTCTCTGTTAGACGTAAAGTACAACTGATCGTAATCGGGAGGAAGCAACATAGGACTAAACTCACCACGATTGGAGTTAAACAAATCCATCCTCTTCACTGTATACAATGTTGGATTAGCTTTCCACTCTGGAGCTACCTTTGTACCTTCCAGCCCGTTAAGAGCAAACTTATTATCAGGAAAAAGCTTCAAAAAATCGGTGTAATAGCGGGCAGCCTGTTTATAATCTCCCGCCTTATGCAGCGATCTGGCATATTGCAGATTCAGAGTACTGTCGCTCACCTTATACCTGACAGCATTCGCATACGCAGCATTCGCTCGCAGCGGATTGTTGATCAACCTGTAACTTTCTGCCATACGCAGAGCGACTTCTCCTCTTAACTCTCTCTTCTTTACTGGAATGCTGCGGTATATCTTGCGATACATGTCTGCCGCAACAAAATATTCACCTTGTGCAAACTTACGGTCTGCATCTTCCAGCTTCACCTGTTTACAAGAATATACAGACACTAAAAGAATAAGGATACCAAATATGTAATATATATATCTTTTCAAACTCTTTTCAGGTTATTACAATACGTTGTTACAGTTTACAAATATAACTCATTTCTGCTTAGAATATTGCTTACTCCAATTGGAAAGATGAAGAGCTAAGAATCAATCACTCGAAAACGAATTCTTCTATCTATATGTTATATATTTTTATAATAATTCAGAAAAAATATATAGTTGAACGTTCAACTATATAATCTTTTATTATACATTTGTACCCAAAATAAAATAGACATGTTGCAAACTTTTATACAAACGATATTGCAAACACAGTCTTACTACCGTCAGATAATCCATCGAAAAATACGAGAAAACAATATTGATGTGACATTCGAAATGTTACACATAATAAGGTGTCTCGATACCTCTTGCAAAGTAAACCAGCAAGAATTGGCAAATCTGACGTACAAAGACAAGTCGAGCCTATCGTATTTGATTAAGAATATGGAAAAAAGAGGCCTTGTAAGAAGGGAAGAAGACGAGAATGACAAACGCAGCAAACTCGTTATGCTGACCCCCAAAGGCAAGGAGTTCTATATCGAGATTAGAAAAATAATAAATGATGTGTACAACGAACTCGAGAAAGATTTGAATCTCGACCATATAGAGATAAGCATTAATTATATGAAAGAATTTATACAGATAATAAAGGAGAAATAAGTGAAAAGAAGAATAAATGTTTTATTCATTTTCCTTGCTATGTGGCTATCATTAGCGGCACAGACAACATATAAGATAAGTATTGATGAACTATTTGAGAAAGGTTTACAAAATAGTATCACAATACAAGCCTCTGTTATTAAAAGCAGCATATCGGAAGATAAAGCAGGCTTGGCAAGGAACAAACAATTGCCCGATATATCCGTCAATGGACTGTTTGGTTATGTAGGTACACCCACTATCTTAGATAAAGATTTATCATTCCTGCAACACCCCGAAACACCCGACTGGAAACAAAACTATCAGGTGAGCGTTACACAACCTATTTATCAGGGTGGACGAATAAAAGGAAACATAGAAAGAGCTGATCTTGAAAAAGAGATAGCCCAACTTTATTTACAAAAAGACAAGTCGGAGCTTAAACTCTGGCTAATAAGTAAATATCTCAATTTATTCAACTTATACAAGAAAAGGGAAGTATATCGCCAGAACATCGAAGAAGCCAAAACCCGCCTAAAGGATATAGAGAAAATGAAACAGGAGGGTATGATCACTACAAATGACGTTTTGCGTAGTAAGCTGGTACTTACCAATTATGAGTTATTATACAAAGAAACTGATAACGATATAACATTGGTTTCGCAACAATTGGATGTAGTGTTGGGTATAGACGAGAATACCATATTAGAACCCGATCAGAGATTCCTTACATCACTGTTCAGCTTAAAATCTGAAAACGATTATATATATCTGGCATACTCCCAGTATCCGGATATGAAGATAGCAGAAACAAACATTGCCCTTGCCAAAAATGGACTGAGCCTCACTAAGGCTGATTATCTCCCTACCCTGTCGTTACAGGCAACTAATACGCTGGCTCGCCCTATTCCAAATGTTTCCCCGGCTCAGGATTTATATCTTAACGCTTGGGGTGTGACATTAAATCTGTCTTATCGCATATCTGCATTATTTGATAAAAAGCATAATACAAATGCAGCCAAACATCAGGTACAGCTGCAAGAATTAGCAAAAGAGCAACAAAAACAAAACATAAGAACCGATGTAAAATCGGCATACATTAAGCATCAGGAAGCTCTGGACAGAATAAAATCGTATGAAGAATCGTTATTGCAGGCAAATGAAAACTACCGCATAGTTAAGAATAAGTATTTCAACCAATTGGCAATACTCACCGACCTCTTGGATGCTAATACGGTACAGTTAAACTCGGAGTTACAACTTACAGCTGCCAAAACCAATGCAATATATACTTATTATCAACTACAAAAAGTAAGCGGGAATTTATAATTATGGATACAGATCAATTAGATAAAATAGATAATAAGCAGGAAGAGAAAGAGGCTTATCACAAATTGAAACGTAAGCAACGCAGAAACCTTATCCTCAACGCAATAAGCATACTGCTAGCACTTGGAGGAATAGCTTGGGGAGTAGATTTCTTCATCCGTTATTACAAATACGAAATAACCAATGATGCTACAGTAGAGCAATATATAACTCCAATTAACTCACGCATTACGGGTTATATAAAGGAGGTGCGTTTCACAGATCATCAATGGGTAAATGCAGGAGATACACTACTTATAATTGATGACAGGGAGCTAAAAATTAAACTGATGGATGCCGAAGCTGCGCTATTAGATGCACAAAATAGCTCATCGGTATTGGCATCGAGTATAGCTACCACATCTACAAATGTTACTGTATCTGATGCTAATATAGAAGAAGCCAAAGCCCGCTTGTGGAAATCGGGACAAGATCTGAAACGATACAAAAACCTACTTGAAGCCGAAGCTGTATCTCAACAACAATACGATCAGGTAAAAAGTGAATATGATGCGCAAAGTGCTCACTACAATGCTCTTCTGAGACAACGTGAATCTCTGAAGTCGACATCTACCGAGACTTCAAAAAAGCAAGGTAATGCAGAAGCTACAATTCTGCGCCGCAAAGCAGACCTTGAAATGGCAAAACTCAATTTGTCTTATACAGTTATCTTAGCACCATTTAGCGGCTACGTAGGGCGGCGTACACTCGAGTCGGGGCAGCTAGTACAAGCGGGACAGACAATCACCAGCCTGATAAAGAACAATAATAAATGGATCATTGCCAACTATCGAGAAAAACAGATAGAGAACATCTACATCGGACAAGAGATTAGAATAAGAGTAGATGCCATCAGTGATAAAATATTCAGAGGAAAAGTTACTGCCATATCCGAAGCCACAGGAGCAAAATACTCGATGCTACCCAGCGACAACTCTGCGGGTAACTTCGTAAAAATACAGCAACGTATACCCGTACGTATTGAGTTCGAAAACATATCGGACGAAGATATGCAAAAGCTACGTGCAGGTATGATGGTTATGGTAGAAGCTATAAAAGACAAAGAATAAATGGTAAGCATCCCCATTATAAAACCCACAACCATCAGCCCTTTCAGAAGCTGGGTTCCGGGTTGGTTGAAGGTCGTAGTAGCATTGACGATACTGATACCCATAATGCTTATAAACGGAGCATATACGGGTAGTAATATCGACATATCAGGCTATTTGGGTGTTATATCCGAAGATATCAATATGGCTTACTATGCCTCGTCGGTAGGTATGGCTATAGCTTACCTCGTTATACCAAAAGTAAAACCTTTGGCAACCGCTAAGACAATTATTCTGGTGGTACTGCTGTTTCAGGTACTGCTTAGCTTTATATGTGCCAAGACAAACTATATAGAAGTAATTACTGTCTGTAGTTTCTTCATCGGATACTTTAAGGCATTTTCGCTTATAGAGACCATCAATATTTTAATGCCCGCATTAAGTCCGAGTGGAACGCGTAACGAATTTTACGCCAAGTTCTATCCCATAACTCTTACCTGTGGACAATTATCGTTGGTCATTACCGCCGAACTTGCTTATATTTACAATTGGCAATACATGTATTACTTTATGATACTCATGCTCTTGGTAGCCATTATAGCCGTAGATACATGTATGACATTTGCCAGACGTCTGATCCGCATACCGATAAAGGATATAGACTGGCTAAGCCTTTTTCTTCTGTCGGTATGTTACATGTCTATCATTTATGTTGCCACATACGGAAAAACGAACGATTGGTTTTCTTCTCGCAATATTATTATAGCCGCATTGCTAATTCCTGTCACAGGATGGTTGTTTGTCCGTCGGCAATTTACAGATAAGCCGTTTCTCGACCTGAGTATTCTTAAAAATAGAAACTCGGTCACCGTATACTTGCTTTCGTTCGTGCTGATGTTTTATGCATCTTTCAGTATTTTGGTCTCGTCATATACCACCAACGTTCTGCGTCTCGACAGTGCACATATAAACGAACTGTACATGTATATGATACCGGGAATAATAGTGGGCGGGATAATATGTTACTATTGGTTCAAGATGGAAATACGCATGACGTGGCTTATATTCTTAGGCTTTAGCTGCTTTACCGTATCCATTGCTTTGCTCTATTTCCTGATCACCCCTTACGGGCTGTACGAAGATCTTTATCTATTGATGTTTCTTCGGGGAGTAGGTATGCTGGTCCTGTTTGTGGCTTTCGCCATATACGGAATATACGGTCTATCGCCCAAACAACTTATATATAACGGTTTTTTCCTGATCTCCACTCGTTCGGCTCTTGCTCCGGCGGTAGGATCATCGATCCTTACCAACTGGCTATACAGGCTACAGCAAAACAATATACTTATCTTGTCTCAGGAGGTAGATGCACAAAATCCACTGGCATCGGGACAGTTCAACTCGTCGGTTAACACAGCTCTTTCGCAAGGGTGGAGTATAGAAGAAGCGCATCAGATCGCAACCAATGCTATCTTTCAGAAAATACAGATACAGGCTCTTACTGTCAGTATAAAAACCATAGCAGGGTGGATGCTCATATTTGGTATTATCCTGCTTATAGGCATAGTTTTGTATTTCCTCCAATTTAAGGCTGTAAGGCTAATGAAGATGGGCAATGATATGTCCGGATAATAAGAAAGGGATACTCTGTGCGAATATCCCTTTCAAAAAAAGTATAGTTAGATAGGTGTTATCTTACTTTTCATTTACTCTGAAACGTTCATTACCGTTCTTAATGAAGTCCACTATCTGATTGGCCGCTGCAATACCGGCATTAATATTTGCCTCGTCGGTTTGCGCACCCGATTTTTTAGGTGTAGAGAAGTATCTTCCTGCAAATTTTTCAGTCATCTCAGCATGATTGCTCGGAAGTACATCCGTTATATATTTGAAATCTTTACGCTCTTCCATTACCTTCACTATCGAAGCTTCATCTACTACTTCTTTACGAGCAGTGTTCAGTAGCAATGCGTTTTTAGGCATTTTGCTAATCAAAGCATAGTTAATAGAATTAGCCGTTTCGTCTGTAGCAGGCATATGTAAAGATACATATTGGCAAGTAGTGTATAATTCTTCAGCCGAATCAACAGCTTTTACTCCTTCTCTTTCGATAACATCTTTAGGTAAAAACGGATCGAAAGCATACACTTCCATACCAAAGCCCTTGGCTATACGAGCTACATTGCGTCCTACATTTCCATAGGCATGAATCCCTAGCTTTTTACCCAAAAGCTCTGTTCCCGATGTACCCTTAAAGAAACTGCGGATAGCATATATAGCAAGACCAAATAGCAACTCTGCAACAGCATTTGCATTCTGTCCAGGAGTATTCATCACACATATTTTGTTTGCTGTAGCAGCTTCCAAATCAATGTTATCGTAACCGGCTCCTGCACGTACAACAATCTTTAGATTTTTAGCAGCATCCAACACTTCTTTGTCGAAGATATCGCTACGGATAATTGCAGCATCAACATTGGCTACCGCATCTAGCAGTTGTTTTTTTTCGGTGTACCTTTCGAGTAAAATCAGTTCAAATCCGGCTTTCTCTATAACTTCTCTTATTCCAGTTACAGCCTCAGCTGCAAATGGTTTGTCTGTAGCAACAAGTACTTTCATTATTTAGCTATTTTCTTTTCAAATTCTTTCATTGCATCTACTAATGCCTGAACACCTTCGATAGGCATAGCATTGTAGATAGATGCACGGAAACCACCAACCGAGCGGTGTCCTTTTAGTTCATACAATCCGCGTTCTTTTGCAAATTCTAAGAATGCTGCTTCATTTCCTTCATATTCTGAAGTCATCACAAAACATACATTCATCAACGAACGGTCTTCAACCTGACATGTGCCTTTAAATACTGAGCTACGGTCTATTTCGTCATATAGCAATGTTGCCTTCTCTTTGTTGCGTTTATACATTGCATCAAGACCTCCGTTCGCTTTAAGCCATCTCAATGTTTGCATCGCTGCATATACAGGAACAACAGGAGGCGTATTGAACATTGAGCCGTTTTCGATATGCGTACGGTAGTCAAGCATAGTTGGGATAGGGCGATTTACCTTTCCTAATATTTCATCTTTTACGATAACGAAAGTTACTCCCGATGGAGCCAAATTTTTCTGAGCACCACCATATATCAAAGCATATTTTGATATATCTACCGGACGTGAAAAGATGTCAGACGACATGTCTGCAACTAACGGCACCGGAGAATCGAGATCGGTATGTATCTCTGTTCCGAAAATCGTATTGTTGGTAGTGATGTGGAAATAATCCGCATCGGTAGGAATTGTATAATCTTTTGGAATATAAGTATAGTTTGCAGCCTTAGATGATGCTACCTCTACTACTTCTCCAAACAATTTAGCCTCTTTCTGAGCTTTACTTGCCCACGTCCCCGTATTCAAATATGCCGCTTTTCTTTCTAGTAAATTAAAAGGCACCATGCAAAACTGCAAACTAGCACCCCCTCCAAGAAAAAGCACCGAGTAGCCTGCCGGGATTTCTAATAATTCCTTAAACAGTTCAACTGTTTCGTCCATTACAGCCTGAAAATCCTTGCTTCTGTGGCTTACCTCCATTAAAGAAAAAGAAGAACCATTAAAATCCAGAATAGCTTTTGCTGTCTCCTCCATTGTTTGTTGGGGAAGGATTGATGGCCCTGCACTAAAATTATATTTCTTCATTTTATATATTAAATTAGGGAATTAAGAACTCTTCCATATTATTTTTGGACTCCAAAATTACTAATTATATATGAAATACAGTGATTAAGAATGACTTTTATTGATTTTTATTTAAATAATCTAACAAAATGCTTTTTGCATCAGAGGTATTTGGAATTTTCACATATTATGATACTTTTATCTATTGTTTTCATATATTTGCATATAGCAAAAAGTAAGATAAGATTGCATTGCCTTATTTAATTTTAACCTTATAATCCATTCAATTCAAACAGCATGGCCCTAATAAAACCGTTTAAAGGAATAAGACCACCCAAAAGTATTGTTCAGCAAATAGCCTCACGCCCCTACGACGTTTTAAGCTCTCTGGAAGCACGGCTCGAAGCAGAAGGCAACGAAAAATCTCTTTACCGCATCATAAAACCGGAAATAGATTTTGAAGAAATAATAGACGAACATCATCCCGATGTATATCAACGTGCAGTACAGAATTTCAACAAGTTTCAGGAAAAGGGTTGGCTGAAGCAAGACCCCGAGGAATACTATTATGTGTATGCGCAAACCATGAATGGAAAAACCCAGTACGGTTTGGTAGTATGTTCGCATGTAGACGATTATATGAATGGGAAAATAAAAAAGCACGAACTCACACGCAGAGATAAAGAAGAAGACCGCATGAAGCATGTGCGTGTGAATAATGCGAATATAGAACCTGTATTTTTTGCCTACCCAGACAATAAAGACTTGGATAAGATAATAGCAAGTGCAATATCTACTCCGGCCGAATATGACTTTAAAGCAACAGACGGTGTAGGGCATCATTTTTGGGTAATAAAAGATCAAGAGGACATACAACAAATAACGGATATATTTGCTACTATACCTTACCTGTATATAGCCGACGGACACCATCGCTCGGCAGCAGCGGCATTGGTAGGGGCAGAAAAAGCGAGATTAAACCCTCATCATAAGGGAGACGAAGAGTACAACTACTTTATGGCTGTTTGCTTTCCTGATAATCAGCTCAATATAATAGACTACAACCGTTTGGTAAAAGACTTGAATGGATTGAGTGTTTCCGAATTTCTCAAAAAACTAGAAGCACATTTTATTGTAGAAGAAAAGGGTTCTGACATTGAAAAGCCCACCACTTTACATAATTTTTCCATCTATCTTGACGGCAAATGCTATAGCCTGACGGCAAAAGAAGGAATTTACGACGACAACGACCCAATAGGCGTTTTGGATGTGACTATCTCCTCGAAGTATATATTGGACGAAATTTTAGGCATAAAGGATTTGCGCTCCGATCAGCGTATTGATTTCGTAGGAGGAATTAGAGGTTTGGACGAACTGAAAAAACGTGTAGATAGCGGTGAGATGAAGCTGGCTTTGGCCTTATACCCTGTCACTATGAAGCAACTGATGGACATTGCCGACTCGGGCAACATCATGCCACCAAAAACAACATGGTTTGAACCAAAACTACGATCAGGACTTGTTATCCACAAGCTGGAATAATATATCTTTTTGGCTAAAACCGAAACAAGAAAAAGTAAAAATAAGCCGATGTTGCAGAACTCTACAACATCGGCGTTCTTTATTTGTTATATAAAAAGGTATATTTGTCAATTATACAATTTAACACCACAACAGAATTATGATAATAAAACATTTTACAGACAACGATCTGTACAAATTCTCTGTCATGTTAGCTATACAAAAACTATATCCGTGGGCATACGTCAAATATGCCTTTACGAACCGAGGAAAGACTCAATTCCCTGAAGGATTCGCCGAACGGATGAAAGAAGAAGTAGCATCTATGGCTAATTTGCAATTAACAGCCGAAGAGAAAAAATTTATAAAGACCAAATGTTATTTCTTCGATCCTGTATTTGTAGACTTTCTTGAAGGATTCAGATATAAACCGGAGGAAGTGACCATTACTCAACAAGGGGGAGACCTCAGCGTAGTAATAGAAGGTTATTGGTACAGAACTGTACTTTGGGAAGTTCCGCTGCTGGCAATTATATCTGAGCTTTATTTCCAAATGACAGGAGCGACCCCGCAGAATGTAGAAGAAAATGCAATCATAAAAGCAAAAGTTCTGAAAGAAATGGAGACCGATTATTCTGAATTTGGTACTCGCAGACGTTTTTCTTTCGACGTAGAAGATAAAGTTATCGGAGCCCTTCAGGCTCATTCGGGAAAATACTTTAAAGGAACAAGCAATGTGTATTTTGCGATGAAACACAGTACGATTCCGATTGGTACAATGCCGCACGAGTGGTTTATGTTTCATGGAGCAATATTCGGTTATCGGTCGGCAAATATCAAAGGATTGGAAGCGTGGGTAGAGGTCTACGACGGCAGTCTTGGTATTGCTTTGACAGATACATACACTACCGATTCTTTTTTCAACTCGTTTAGCCTCAAACAGGCAAAACTATTTGATGGAGTACGTCACGATAGCGGCGACCCTCTGGTTTTTGCAGACAAGGCAATTAGTTTTTACGAACAAAACCGTATAGACCCTACCTCCAAAACTTTAGTATTCAGCGATTCCCTAAATCTGGACACTGTAAAAGAAATAAAAGATCATGTTGCCGGACGTATACACGACACCTATGGTATTGGCACATTCTTTTCGAATGATGTGGGAGCTAAAGCATTGAATATCGTTATCAAACTAACGGATGTAAAACTACATAAAAAAGATGCAACCTTCATGAAAGCCGTGAAGCTTTCGGATGTAGCAGGAAAGCATACAGGAGATCTCAGGGAAATAGATCTAAGCATAAGAACATTAGGACTAGAATAATAAACAAATAAAATATGTCTAAGCTATTTACTAATTTATCGATACGCAATCTAACTCTCAAGAATAGGATTATTATGTCTCCCATGTGCCAATACTCGGCGCATGACGGCTTTGCTACCAATTGGCACCTTGTCCATTATGCAAGCAGAGCTATAGGCGGTGTAGCTGCAATTATACAAGAAGCAACTGCCGTTAGTCCTGAGGGGCGTATATCCTATGGAGATTTGGGTATATGGAAAGACGAGCATTTATCAAAACTGAAAGAGATTGTAAAAGCAATCGAAGAGAATGGCTCTATACCGGGAATACAACTGGCGCATGCCGGACGTAAAGCAAGTTGCGAACTGGGATGGAAGCGTGGAGAACAAATAAAAGAAGGCGAAAATAGTTGGCAGACAGTAGCTCCCTCTCCTATCCCCTTTTATGCGACAGACAATACTCCGGCAGAATTGACAGAAGTTGATATCGAAAAAATTATTTATGATTTCGCTCTGGCTGCACAACGTTCAATAATAACGGGATATAAGATAATTGAGATACATGCGGCTCATGGATACCTTATACATCAGTTCTTATCTCCTCTTACCAACCAAAGAAAAGATCAATATGGTGGTACATTCGAGAATAGAACTCGGTTATTGATTAAAATAGTGGATGCTGTCCGCTCCTTGTTAGACGAAGAACATTCTTTGTGGGTAAGGATATCAGCTACCGACTGGGTAGATAATGGCTGGAATCCCGAAGAATCGACACAACTAGCATCGTTATTGAAAAATAAGGGAGTAGATGTTATCGATGTATCGTCCGGAGGTAATCTACCGCACGTAAAAATACCTGTAGGAAAAAATTATCAAGTACCTTTTGCCAAAGAAATAAAAAGCCGAACAGGAATACTTACAGGAGCTGTAGGGCTTATTACTGAAGCCAATCAGGCAGAGGAGATTTTACAAAAGGAGGAGGCCGATCTTATTTTTATCGGCAGAGAATTATTGAGAGACCCGTATTTTGCACTTCATGCTGCAAAATCGTTGGGAGATGATCTAAAATGGCCTCTTCAATACGAAAGAGCAAAGTAAAAGTATAAAAATAAGTGGCTGTAATGAAAAGGATTTGTCATCCTGAGAGAAACGAAGGATCTCTTTAATCCAAGATTCTTCACTTCGTTCAGAATGACAAGAATACAACAATTAGTGTATTATATCTTTTCACTACAGCCGCTTCTCTTTATTCTTCCATCAAATCGAGGACTCTATCATATCCCCATTTTTCGGCGACTTCATCATCAGAAGTAAATCTATTTTGCCATTTAAAATCGACAACCTCGATACGTTTCGATGCAGAGCCGTCCCATTTTACAGTAAAGCCCTGATTCTTGAGTTGGCCGACAATTTTGTTACCTATCAATATAGCTTCTTTGTCGTTCTTCTCTTTCTCTCCATAGAAGCCAATACTCAGCACTCCTGTTTCTATCACACGTTCCAAATCCTGTCCGTGATAATAACAATATCCGATAGGTTTTATTCCATTATCTTCTAGATCTTGCCATACATCTTGCACATCATATATAGCTTCAGATTGTGTATATCCGGCATTATGCAATGCTACAATTTTCTCTTTACAAAGATTATCGAAAACTGTATGCAGCTTATCCGTATCAGTAGGGTGTTGCCATGTTTTACTTTCAGATTCATTTTTCGCATACTCTTTGCCAAAAATATCCCGAATCCACTCTTCAGAGATTTCGCTTTCCCAGCCTTCATCTTCTACAGCTTCAATAGCTTCTGTAATAATATCTTCTAAAGATTCAAATCCTGATTTTATACTAATAAGGAAATGATCATAGAGATACTTTTCATTTTCTGTCATAGTGTAAAAATTGATACCGTACTCTAAAACGTTTTTTTAATTAAATTGTGAAATATCTATTTTATAAATTGATTTATCTTTTGCAAGATATATAAAATTCTCATTCGCAAAAATGAATCTTGTGAGATTTACTATATTTCCGACTAATGTTGAATTGGAGTTATAAACAGAAATTTTATTATCATTCAACTCAAACCGCAAATCTTTATACGAATACTCTATTAAACTATTTTTACTATTTTTCTTAGGATTAGCTGTTATAGTTCTTTTTTCTATTATAGCCCCATCATTTGCTGATAGTTTTACAAACTCTGTTTCATTATTATACATGATTATATCACCCTCTATATTGATATCACCATAATCTAACTTTTTAGTTCCTCTTACTAAATCAGCAATCAAAGCGGGTATAAAACCTCCTCCCGAGCTGATGCCATAACTTATAACTTCTCTCTTAAAACTGTTGTCTGAAGTTTTTATATCGTAATCCCACCCTTTGCCTGTATATATATTTACGGCATGAAGCCCGCCTGATATGATTAAAAGGGTTGAATCATTTATCAGTCTATAATAAGGTATTTCTGCATCTCTTTTGCTAATATTCTTTTTCCATATTTCTTTTCCTGTCATTGCGTCTACTCCTTTAAGGAAATATGAATCCACACCTACTATTGTTGGAGACTTACTATCAACAAAAATAGTATAGAAGCCGAATGAATTGAGGCTCCTACCCTTACTCCACAATCTTTTACCATTATGAAGAGAATAGCACTCTGTTGAAGCCATAATGGTATTATTCATCTTAGAGAGTACTAACGTATTATTATAAGACAGAAATGGTTCCCCTTGCGATTTAATTTCTAAGTGAGTACGAGAAGATGATAAGTCACACACAAGAACTTTGGATCTCAAAAGAATAATTTCTTTTTGAGATCGAGGCGCCAACGTCATTGAATATATCTCATCATTAAACTTATAAGCCTCAGCTACTATCGGCTGATCCGAAGGCAAACCTTTTCCTACAGATATGTTTCCCAAAAAGAGGAATTCATTCTTCTCTTGGGCTTGTAAAACTGAGGGAACAAAGCAAAAGAGAAAAATATATAAAAGTTTATTTATCATAAAGTTAACAATGAATGAACACAATCTAGTCCAGTCTCATAATATTAGCGCCCAGCTGATTAAGACGCACGTCGATATTCTGATATCCACGGTCTATCTGCTCTATATTGTGTATCGTACTTTTTCCATCGGCACACATAGCGGCAATAAGCAAAGCTATACCGGCACGTATGTCCGGTGAAGTCATCGTTGTAGCACGCATAGGACGTTTTCCTGTACCGATTACCGTTGCGCGGTGCGGATCACAAAGTATTATCTGTGCCCCCATATCGATAAGTTTATCCACGAAGAACAGACGGCTCTCAAACATTTTCTGATGTATCAATACACTCCCTTTGGCATGAGTAGCAACAACAAGAAGCACACTGATAAGATCGGGAGTCAAGCCCGGCCATGGAGCATCGGCTATAGTGAGAATCGACCCGTCGATAAATGTATCTATAGTATATTCTTTCTGCGCAGGAATATATATATCATCTCCTCTGCGCTCCAATTGGATACCCAAACGGCTGAATGTATCAGGGATGATACCGAGATCATCGTAAGCTACATCTTTTATTGTAACTTCCGATCCGGTGATAGCTGCCATACCGATAAAACTACCGATCTCGATCATGTCGGGCAATATACGATGTTTTGCTGCGCCTAAAGAAGTTACTCCTTCGATACGCAACAGGTTAGATCCCTGCCCGTCTATCTTGGCTCCCATCTTGGTAAGCAAACGGCAAAGTTGCTGTATATATGGTTCGCAAGCTGCATTATAGATTGTAGTTTCTCCTTCGGCTAATACCGCAGCCATAACAATATTGGCTGTACCTGTAACAGAAGCTTCATCGAGAAGCATATATGTACCTTTCAGCTTTTCGGCTGATATATTATATATCTGCTCTACGTCGTTGTAATTAAATTCAGCTCCTAGTTTTTGTATTCCCACAAAGTGAGTATCGAGACGGCGACGACCGATTTTGTCTCCTCCCGGCTTAGGAAGAATAGCCCTGCCAAAACGAGCTACAAGAGGCCCTATGATCATCACCGAGCCACGCAAAGAGGCACTTCTCTTCAAGAACTCGGGTGTTTGCAAATAGTCTATATTTACATTTTCTGCCTTGAATGACCAAGTATCTTCTGCCAACCTTTTGGTTTCAACACCCATGTCGCTCAATAGACGTATCAGGTTGTTTACATCCAGAATATCCGGAATATTTTCTATAATAACTTCCTCTGCGGTAAGTAATGTCGCACAAATAACCTGCAATGCTTCATTCTTTGCTCCTTGTGGAATAATTTCTCCACTCAAGCGACAACCTCCCTCTATTATAAATGATGCCATGTTTTTAGCTAATATATTTTTTTAATAAATTCTAACTTCGGGTTCAAGCTCGATATCAAATTTATCGTTCACTGCCCCCTGCACTTCTTTCATAAAACTGACGATGTCGTTCCCATCGGTTGTGCCATAATTGACTATAATAAGCGGCTGATTGGGATATGTGCCTACGTCGCCTATTCTTTTTCCTTTATACCCTGCTTTATCGATAAGAAATGCGGCTGATGTTTTTACCAACCCATCTTTATACGGAAAAACAGGCAGAGTCGGATATTCCACTAAAATTTTATCCGCAGCCTCTTTTGTTATATACGGATTTTTAAAGAAACTTCCGGCATTTGGCAGTACCTTTTCATCCGGTAGCTTTCTTTGACGAACACGTATAACAGCATTGCGCACATCCTCTACTGTAGGCTCTTCTATCTCTTCCAGTTCTTTATTCAGATCGGCATACTTGGGGGTGTAAACGAAGGAACGTTTCAGGTGAATAACAACGGATACGATCAAATACTTATTTGTCCTTTTGAAGATACTGTCACGATATCCGAACTCACATTCAGCATTCGAAAACGAAACAATCTTCCCTGTTTCCATATCTATTGCAACAACTTCACGTATCACATCTTTTACTTCAGCCCCATAAGCGCCTATGTTTTGTATAGGTGCAGCACCTACCGTACCGGGAATCAGCGAAAGATTTTCGAGCCCTACGAAACCACGTTCAACACAATAAGCGACGAGTTCATCCCAGTTTTCGGAAGCATTGACTTCCAGAAAAACATCATCGTCTTCGTCATCATCGTCTGATATTTCACGAAGCCCTTTGATATGGGGATAAATCACCAGTCCATCAAAGTCTTTGGTAAAAAACAGGTTGCAACCGCCACCTATTATCAGTTTTTTTTCGTCCGGGTAATCAGATAAACACTTGCGAAGCTCTTCGATTGTAGTGGGCTTACAAAAAATCTTTGCCTGAGCTTCTGTTTTTAATGAATTGTAATCTTTTAATTGGGTTTGCCTATAATAGTCCATTTCAGGAATTATTGATTCTACATAAATCCGGTGTCAACGCTTTCGCTTCAACCAGAAAATTAATATACCCAGTGCGACAACAATCCCAAGAACAATGAGAACAGTCTGCCAATGGGTCATGATGAATTTGATGATATATATTAAAGCTATTACAGCAAGAATAATACCGACTATTTGCAAAACTCTGCGGATTGTCTGCTTTCTTTTTGCGGCCTTCTCGTCTTCGCTTATATCGAGAGAGTCATCCTCTTCGCTTTCACGGCTTTCTTCTGTATCAATATTCTCTTCCGCTTTTACATCTTCAAAAGGAACGTAACCTTTTTCAAGTTCTTCCGATATAGATTCGATCTCCTCAAAGTCTACATCTTCAGTCTGAACCAAGGCTTCTTCTTCCCCCTCATATATTTCCATCGGAATATCATCAGGATTGATATAGCTATCTTCGGTTTCATCCAACGGTGATTGATTTTCTACACCAATCGGTTCAACAATCTGAGACGTAAATTTACCGGCTTGCGCCCTTTCGGTATCAGCAAGACGGATGATTGTATCCACACGTGATGAAGCCACTTTTGTGTCAAAGTCTCCGCTCTCAACCATAGATATCAACTCGTCTTCTATAGTCGGATATTTGATCATAAAAGACTTCAAAGCATTCGCGAAATCACGAAAGCGTTGTATCTTTTCTATTTTTGCTTTCACTTCTTCCCCGCTTCCTGAGGATAGGTCTAGCACTTTATCTGCCAATATAGATTTTAGGCGCTCCATAAATAATTAAATCAGAAATATATTTATCTGTTTCCGTACATTTGCTCGTAATACTTCATATAGTCGCCCGAAGTAACTTCTTCAACCCAAGCCTGATTGTCGAGATACCAATATATTGTTTTCACAATACCTTTATCGAAGGTCGTCTCAGGCAACCATCCCAATTCGTTCGATATTTTGGTAGGGTCGATAGCATAACGTTGATCATGTCCCTGACGGTCTTTCACAAAAGAGATGAGATTGTCGTTGATCCAGCTTATATCGATGCTTCCATCGGCGGCCACGTCTTTTTTCTTCAATACATCTCGATACTTAGGCTCCTTCTGCATAATATCGTGTATTGTTTTTATTACCAGCTTAACGATCTCTATATTTTTTCGTTCGTTATGCCCACCTATATTGTACACTTCGCCTAAACGACCTTTGTGCAAAACAATGTCGATAGCCTTACAGTGGTCGTCCACATATAGCCAATCTCGCACATTGCTGCCATCGCCATACACGGGAAGTTGTTGTCCTGCCAAAATATTGCGTATAATGAGCGGAATAAGCTTTTCAGGGAAATGGAATGGTCCGTAATTATTCGAACAACGGGTTATATTAATCGGCATCTTATAGGTTTCGCCATAAGCTTTTACGATCAGGTCGCCACCTGTTTTTGCTGCACTATAAGGAGAACGGGGATCTAAAGGAGTTTCTTCTGTAAAGTAACCTTCTTCGCCCAACGATCCGTATACTTCATCTGTAGATACCTGCAAAAACTTTACACCTTTGCGCCAAATCGGATAATTATTTTCATCCTTGCCTATAGTCCAAAATTTTCTTGCAGTATCCAATAAATTCTGAGTACCAAGAATATTCACCTGCAAAAACAATTGAGGATTCTCGATACTTCTATCAACATGACTCTCTGCCGCAAAGTTGACAACATAGTCGATCTGATGATCCGAAAAAACTTTCTCTGTAATATTTTTATCACAGATATCGCCCTTTACGAATGTTACGCGAGGATCTTTCAACTCCTCTGCGAGAGTTCCAAGATTTCCGGCGTATGTAAGTGCATCAAATATAACGAGTTTTGCTTCGGGATGTGTCGCCAACATGCGTTTCACAAAATTCGAGCCTATAAATCCGGCTCCGCCTGTGATCAAGTATGTCATTGTTTTATATTGTTATTTATTATTCATCACAAAAATAAGAAAAAAACAATATTAAAAACATTCGCAAGGGTATTATATGAGGTAAATTTATTTATCTCAATCCTTCTATTTTGAAAAACTGTCACGTTTGTGTTATATTTTTTAACAAATAGACATTTTTTTCATATATTTGTGGCATCCATAAATCAAAACCCGTTTTTTATAATGAAGGCAGAATTAGTATTACAAGACTTAAAACGCAGATTTCCGAACGAACCTGAGTACCTTCAGGCTGTTCAGGAAGTATTAGAATCCATTGAGGAAATTTACAATCAACACCCTGAATTTGAGAAGGCAAACTTAATAGAAAGACTATGCATTCCTGATCGTATCTTTTCTTTCCGCGTAACGTGGGTTGACGACAAAGGCAACACACATACCAACATGGGATACCGCATACAACATTGCAATGCCATAGGGCCATACAAAGGCGGCTTACGCTTACATGCCTCTGTAAATCCGTCTATATTAAAGTTCCTTGCTTTTGAGCAAACGTTTAAAAACTCGCTTACAACCCTACCGATGGGAGGAGCAAAGGGAGGTTCGGACTTTAGTCCTAAAGGGAAATCTACGGCAGAAATCATGCGTTTCTGTCAGGCTTTTATGCTCGAACTTTGGCGCAACATTGGCCCCGACACAGACGTTCCGGCAGGAGACATAGGCGTAGGTGGTCGCGAAGTAGGTTATTTCTTCGGGATGTACCGCAAATTGGCTCGTGAATTTACAGGAACATTCACAGGTAAAGGGCTTACATTCGGCGGTTCGCTCATTCGCCCCGAAGCTACAGGTTACGGAAATGTATATTTCCTACTCGAAATGCTGAAAACAAAAAACATTGACATAAAAGGTAAAAAATGTCTTGTTTCAGGTTCAGGAAATGTAGCACAGTATACTTGCGAAAAACTGATAGAGCTGGGAGCAATACCTGTTACATTATCAGACTCTAACGGGTACATCTACGATCCGGAGGGTATCACAACCGAGAAGCTGGAGTATGTAAAAGAGCTGAAAGAGCTTTACAGAGGCCGCATCAGCGAATATGCAGAAACATACGGCTGCAAATACGTTCCGAATGCACGCCCTTGGGGAGAAAAAGGCGATATCGCATTACCATCGGCAACACAGAATGAAATAAACGGAGAGGATGCTAAGAAACTGGTGGCAAATGGTGTTATCGCAGTATCGGAAGGAGCTAATATGCCGTCTACACCTGAGGCTATAGAAGTATTCCAACAAGCGAAACTACTCTATGCACCGGGAAAAGCAGCAAACGCCGGAGGCGTTTCTGTATCGGGATTGGAAATGACACAAAACTCGGAGCGTATAAGCTGGTCTGCTGAGGAAGTTGATAAGAAGCTGAAATGGATTATGCAGAATATCCATGAAAATTGCGTGAAATACGGCACAGAAAAAGACGGATATGTAAACTATGTAAAAGGTGCTAACATAGCCGGATTTATGAAAGTTGCAAAAGCCGTAATGGCTCAAGGCATTGTCTAAAGCCGTTTAATAAATAAAAGAGGCTGAGTAAAGGGTAATTTAATATCTTCATTGTCATGTTGAACGGAGTGAAACATCTCGTTTCCGAAGGGTCGAGATTCTTCATTACATTCAGAATGACAAAGAGAGCAGTACATTGACTGATTAAAATCCCCTTTTACCCAGCCTTTTCTTTTCGCTAAAATCCATAAAAATTAATTCATATCTTTGCAATACTTCAACAATAAAACATCTGCCAAACATGAATAAAAAATCTATACTTATTGGTCTTATAACTATTTGCAGTATCACTTTTATGAGTTGTTCTCAAAAAGACGAAAAGCAAATAACAAAAAAGGAGGCCGCCTTATCAGCAATCTATAACAGAAAAAGTGTACGCAGTTTTATCAAAGACAGACCTGTTTCGGATGAAGATGTTCAGGCACTAATAAAGGCCGGCATGTCTGCACCCTCGGGAAAAGACACCCGTCCGTGGGAATTTGTGATTATAAATGACAGGGCTATATTGGATAAAATGGCAGAAGAACTGCCTACAGCCAAAATGCTATCTCAAGCACCGATGGCAATTGTTGTTTGTGGAGATACCATCCGTTCTTCGTACTGGTATCTCGATTGTTCGGCTGCAACAGAAAATATCCTTCTGGCTGCCGAAGCGATGGAGCTCGGGGGCGTGTGGACTGCCGCTTACCCCTATCGGGACAGAATGGCAACAGTGATAAAACATACGAATATGCCCGCGCAAGTTTTACCTTTGGTTGTAATACCAATAGGCTACCCGATGGGAAACCATTCGGTAAAAGATAAGTATGACGAAAAGAAAATACACATGAATAAGTGGTAGTTTTATAAATCTACCTGAAATAATCCGTATTTTTGTAATGAACAAATACCATCGATATGAATGATTGGAAAGACCGTCTGAATGTTGTGTATTCCACAAATCCGGACTTCAAATATGATACAGACAAAGAAGAGGAGCAAGACACCCTCCCGAAAGAGAAACAGCAATTACGCATCCAGCTCGATAAGCGCAACCGCAAAGGGAAAGCGGTGACTCTAATCACTGGGTTTGTAGGAACAAGCGAAGATCTCGAAGAGTTGGGTAAATTCTTAAAGGTAAAATGTGGTGTTGGCGGATCGGCAAAAGACCACGAGATAATTGTACAGGGAGATCTCCGCAACAAGGTATTAGAACTACTCCAAAAAGAAGGGTATGTCAAATCACGCATCATTTGATGATGAAATAAACTTATACGTATATAAAGCCTCTGCCGGCTCGGGAAAAACACACCGACTGACAGAGAAGTATCTTAATTTGCTCTTCTCATCCCCCTTTGCATACAGGCATATACTGGCAGTAACCTTTACCAATAAGGCTACAGACGAGATGAAAAGCCGTATAATAGAGGAGTTGGCAAACATCGCCACAGGGAACGAATCGGATCATATAAGTTTTCTCTCGAAAGAATATAAATACAACGAAGAACAGGTAAGAAAAGAAGCTCGGGATATATTGGTGCGTATCCTGCACGACTATTCTTCTTTTTCGGTAAGCACTATCGACAAGTTTTTCCAACAAACAATGCGGGCTTTTACCCGTGAAATAGGCTTAGGAGGCGGATATAATGTAGAACTGGATACCAATAAGGTACTAGGCGAAGCTATCGACTCCATGCTGTACGATTTGGAGCGGACAGACAATAAACTATTGTTGGATTGGTTGATTCGTTTCTCAGAAGAAAAAGTAGAAAATGGAGAAACCTGGAATATCCGCAACGATATACAATCTCTATCGTCCGAAATATTTAAAGAAAGCTACAAAGCATACAGCAATCAGGTGCAAACAGACATCAACGACAAGCAACTGATGACCGACTATAAAGATATGCTGTTTACCATTATCAGGGATTTTGAGAAAGCATCACAGCAGATAGGAGAAAAAGCCTTGAATATAATGTCTCGCTTCGGACTAAAAGGTGAAGATTTTAAAGGAGGAACCCGCTCTCCGTTTCTTAACTTCTTGAAATGGGCTAACGGAACGATTGCCGAACCAACGGATACGTTCCGCACGTTAGCCGATAACCTTAGCGGATGGTACACCAAAACGACAGGTTCAGTAACACGAGATAAAATAGAAAGTGTATATCCCGAACTCAACATCTGTGTGTGCGACATCATAAACCACTATGACAACTCACTGATCTATCAGACAGCATACGAAATAAACCGCTACTTCTTCACATTAGGGATACTGGGAGACGTAGATAAAAAAATTCGGGAATATAGTACCGAAAATAATATCATGTTGATTTCGGATACGACCGAACTGCTAAACCGTATCATAGAGGGCAATGAATCTCCGTTTATATACGAAAAGGTTGGTCAACGAATCAACAATTACATGATCGACGAGTTTCAAGACACATCGGGCATGCAGTGGCAAAACTTTCTTCCTCTGGTAAAAGATAGCCTCGGTAACGGAAACAAAAACTACATAGTAGGCGATGTAAAACAAAGTATTTATCGTTGGAGAAACTCAGACTGGAAGCTTCTGGATGAACAACTCGATATAGATTTCCGAACCGAAGGCATAGAACATGATACGCTGGACACCAACTGGCGCAGCTCTCGCAATGTTATTTCTTTCAACAATGCAGTTTTTTCTATTGGTTCGGCGTTGTTGCAAGATACATTCAACAAATCGTTGCAAGATCTTGATAATGCAAGGCTCAAGCCATTCCTCACACGGATAACAAAAGCTTACGACGAGCTGTATCAGGAGATACCCGAAAGCCATAAAAACAACGAAGGGCGAGTAAGAGTAGAGTTTATTGATACTGACGACTATATATGGCAGAATTATGTATTGGAGCAATTACCTATCGAGATAGAACAGTTGCAGGAAAGAGGTTACAGCCTCAAAGATATTGCCATACTAGTACGTACAAAAAAAGAAGGAGCAGATGTAGCAAATTGCTTGTTGGAATATAAAAAGCTGCACCCGAGCTCAAAATATCGTTATGACATTATATCGGATGAGGCTCTATTTGTAAGCAACTCAAAGAGCATCAAACTGATAATTGCCTTACTAAAGCATTTACATAATCCTTTGGATAAATCACTGAAGGCCTTGGCTGTTTTCGAATATTTCAAATACAGCAAGCAAATGAATGCCGAAGAGGCACTGCTCAAATACTTCTCGGCAAAAGACGATCTGCCTCAACAGATAGAGCACAGGCTAAGCCATATACGCGAACTGCCATTGTATGAAATGACGGAAGAAATCTTCAATCTGTTTCGTGAAGCTATGGAAAACGATGAGCAGGTATATATACAGTCGTTTCTGGACATGGTGCTCGACTTCACTGTTCGTAATTCTTCCGATCTGGATGCTTTTCTTAGATGGTGGGACGAGACGGGCATGAATAAAACTATCTTTACCCCGGATGGTCAAGATGCGATACGGATTATGACAATACACAAGTCGAAAGGGCTGGGCTTTAACGTTGTACTAATTCCGTTCTGCAACTGGGAAATAGATCATAAGCTAACAACAATATTGTGGTGTCATCCACAGACAGAGCCGTTCAACAGGCTACACCTCGTTCCTGTAAAATATTCACAAAAGCTAAAAAACACCATTTTTGCTTACGAATATTTTGATGAGCGGCTTCATGCATTTATCGACAATATCAATGTATTGTACGTGGCTTTCACTCGTGCAAAAAACGAACTGATAGCTTATGCCCCCAAGCCGAAAAAAGAAGAGGTGAATAATATATCATCTTTGCTATGGGCTACAATAAACAGCGGCTCTGTAGGGAATGGCAAGCAAGCTTACACAGACTTGTCTCAACATATAGATGAAGAAACGGCGACTTTTGAAATAGGTGAAAATTATATACCAATCAAAAAAGTTACACACAGATCGGTAGAAGAAATCAGTGTAGATAGCTTATCCAGCATACCTTATGATGAAAGAGTAAAACTATTGTTGAAAAACAAGTACTTTTTCACCGATACGGGACAGCGAGACTACGGTACTCTGATGCACGAGATTGTGAGTAAGGTAAAAACAATTGACGACATACAGAAAGCTGTAGAAGAATATCACATTGCGGGAGAAGTGACTGCTACTGATAAGAGCAAGATAATAGGACTATTAGAAGAATACCTTTCCAATCCTCTGGTCGCCCCGTGGTATAGCGGTGAATACAAGGTATTGAATGAGATACAGATATTACAGCCCAAAGGCAAATTTGTTCGTCCCGACCGTGTGATGATAAAAGGTAAAGAGGTTATTGTAATTGATTACAAATTCGGCGAAAAGGAAGACAAAAAATATATCCGTCAGGTGAAGTACTATGCCGATCAAATCCGTAAAATGGGCTACACCGACATAAAAGGATACATTTGTTACATCACATTAGGTAAAATTGTAGAAATATAATTTGTGGAGAAACCTTTACAAAAGCCAACTTCAGGAAGCACCAACAATCAAATTAACTAATTATTTAACTATTTTACTATTTTTAATACAGTGTAAATAAACTATTTACATTTATATTACGTTTATATTATGTGTTTTTCATAGTATTAGATTTTAAGGTTAACAATGAAGATTGGTTGTCGTGATGACAACCTTTTCTTTTTCATATAACTTCTAATACAAAAAACGATTATATAATATTAACGATTGGTATCCGGACTTCTTTGTTTATCTGCCTTTACGACTCTTACCGACCTTACACCATAGTAGAAAGCGTATTTATTATTCAGCCATTGATGAGGATCTGAGTTTAAGTCTTCGTAGTGAAATTTGCTATGAACTACAACTTTATCGGTAAACACAATATCTTGTATTCCATTAGCCACTTGCTCCTTCAAGGATACTTCACGCGCCTTATAGACATCCGATATTAGCTTCATGGATGGGTATTTCCTATAATAATCTATACCATATAGTCCTACCAATACCATTATCGCTATTAAATTAGTATAGCGAAACAGCTTGTGTTTTATCTCTGTATTCGCATACAGGATACCAATGCCGATAATAATAAAAACAATCTGCCCAAACATAGCCCAAGCCGGAAAAATAGGAGACACAATCATAATGAAGAATGAAAGCTGACCTGCGACAAAGAATAGCATTGCTCCAAACAAAGTCTTTTTATATTGATCTTTCTCCATATTTTTTCTGCTCCGAGTGAAGAGAAATAGGAAAAAGAAAAAGAGCAGCGAGACTGGAAGCATATAAGGCAAATATCGAATAGACATCATATCTGATAAGTTTGACCAGAGAGTTTCAAAGATAGATAATCCTTGCATACTCACATTTTGCTTAGCTACCAGTGCTGCCCGAACATAATTTCCGGGTGCCAGAATCATCAGTCCAAAGCCAAGGCATAATCCTATCAAACCTGCGACTGCCCATTTGGGAAGCTTTAGATTCCTCTTATAATAGATGCAGAAAGTAAAGATCAACAATATAGTTACAGAGGCGGTAGACTCATTTGTCCATCCGGCTATGATTCCCACAAAAAAAAATAATACCGTTTTATAAAACTTATCATTGGTATGCCCATCGAAGAGATAAGACGCATAAGGATATATAAATAGCACTATGAATAAAGTGCCCCAGAGATAGTTGGCACTTCCCGTAATCCAAAACACGTCGGAAGTAAACCGAGGAACAAGAAACCAAACGAATGCACTGATCAGTATCAGCAAAAAGGCATTGGTTGTCTTACCCTTATTGCAAATAAAGTACATTGAACAGATCAGCATCATATAAGCCAATGTATTCAGCATATCATTGAAAGGTGTACCTATCCAAAGTAGAAATTGAGCAATGCTATGAACAACCGAGCGTCCTCCCCAATTGAAATAATGGGCATACTGAGATTCGAATATATCTTTAAAGCTCGTTATCTTTTCATTGCTGGAAGGGAAACCATAATCGACCAGTACCTCTTTGAATGAATAGGCCCAATCGTCGGCATGGAGAGGAAATAAGTAGTTAAAGTAGTAAATAGTAGCACCAATACAAAAAAGTACAACTACAAATAGAAATCTTTGTAGTTGCAAGTTTTTTGTATTTAGTTTATCTATCATACATAAATATTATTTCTCTCTGATAATGATATTAATCGGAGTCCCCGACAAATCCCAATTATCACGAATACGATTTTCGAGAAAACGTTTGTATGGGTCTTTTATCCATTGAGGAAGGTTGCAAAAGAACACAAACGTAGGAACGTGCGTATTGGGTAACTGAGTAATATACTTTATCTTGATATACTTCCCCTTGTTCGCAGGAGGCGGAGTACGCTCTATGATAGGGAGCAATATCTCATTCAGCTTATGTGTAGGAATCTTTGTTTTTCTGCGCGCATACACTTCTTTGGCTGTTTCCAACACTTTCAGAATACGCTGTTTGGTCATAGCCGAAGCAAAGATGATCGGAAAATCGGTGAAAGGAGCTAAACGTTCACGAATTGCATTTTCGAAAGTCTTTATGACAACCAGTTCCTTATTCTCTACCAAGTCCCATTTGTTTACACAAACGACAAGCCCTTTACGGTTTTTCTGAATGAGAGAAAATATATTCATATCCTGACTCTCTATACCTTGCGTAGCATCAAGCATCAGAACACAAACGTCTGAATTTTCAATCGCTTTTATAGAACGAATCACCGAGTAGTATTCCAAATCTTCGGTAACCTTTCCTTTCTTACGGATACCCGCAGTATCTACGAGATAAAAGTCCAGATTAAACTTATCGAACCGTGTATAGATCGAATCACGTGTTGTGCCGGCTATATTGGTTACAATATTACGTTCCTCATCCATCAAGGCATTAACCAAAGATGACTTCCCTGCATTAGGTCGCCCAACAATGGCAATACGTGGTATATCTTCGAGATGTTCCTCTTCTCCTTTTTTTGTAAACTTGGTTATTATCACATCCAAAAGATCACCTGTTCCCGAACCGTTGATAGCCGAAATATTAATAGGATCACCTAAGCCGAGAGCATAAAACTCTGCCGACTGAGCGTGCAAATTAAAGTTATCTGCTTTGTTGGAAACAAGAAGGATTGGTTTCTTTGAGCGGCGAAGCATGTTTGCAACCCCCGAATCCAAATCTGTAAGTCCGTTCATTACATCTACCATAAACAGAATTACATCGGCTTCTTGTATAGCAATAGCAACTTGCTTATTTATTTCATTTTCAAAAATATCCTCAGAATTTACAACCCATCCCCCTGTATCCACAAGCGAAAATTCCTGACCACCCCATTCTACTTTTCCGTATTGGCGGTCACGGGTTGTACCCGAAGTTTCATCGACTATAGCCTGGCGACTTTCTGTCAATCGATTAAACAGGGTTGACTTACCCACGTTGGGGCGTCCAACTATAGCTACTAAATTTCCCATATTTGTATATTGTACTCTAAATTTTGTGCAAAGGTACGTATTTTTATTGAAAACACTTTCAACGAAAAAGGCTTGCGTGTGCAAGCCTTTCATATTTTTATAACTTATATCCTATTGAAAGTGTGATACTCGTGTAATCCACATAATCGTATCACCTACAGGCAGGCTCGTTTTGTGGGCACTTTTAAGAGCATCATCTAAAGTGAATTTTTCTGTCGGTATGCCCTCAAATAGTGAAATATTCTTATCTGTACTCTTATATCCTACATAATGCTGCCTTATTCTCAGATTTTTTTTATTACCACTACCATAGTATTGTTCTATGCCTCCTGTAGTAATATACAACAAAGTATCATTCTGGAAGCGATACTGGCTGCGTTCTTTGACTATATCTCCTTGGTTTACATAAACAAAGTCATCATCGAACAAGATATATGTATCGGTAGGGTATTGTTCATAGAGACGAGTAAAGACGGTTGCGGGATCAAATTTCTTTGTAAGAACTGTATCAGGACCCGATGCAGTACCTTTATAGATATTAAAGTCTGTAATAGACGAACTAATGTATCGTATGTTATCCGTCTTATTTTCGTTGCTGCATGCTATTAACAAAATTGCAAATAAGACGAAAAGTATATATCGCTTTTTAGAAATAATCATCTTACGGTCAAATTAGATTTACGAATCATTTGAACTGATAAATTGCATTACACCACACAAGGGTATCTTTCGGGTCGGTCATCTCGCTCAGAGAAGAAAGCCCTCTCATTTCGAGTGTTTTCTCCAAGCTTACAGCCTGATTCAAAGAAAGTATAGTATTCTCACCAATTTGGTTACGATAACGCATCAAACCTTTCATCCGATATAAGTTATCAGCATTACCAAGGGCCACAAATACTTTATGCCATGTATTGGTGAGTGTATCAAGTCTATTTATAAATAAAGAATCTTTTTCGAAAGCGTAGCTAGATACTATTTTTTTAAGTCCTAAAGAGTCAACGTAGGTCAATTTATCATTGAAAAACTGAATCCTTATATTATCATATAAATCATATTTATACGAACCACGAAAGAAATAATTTGCCAACTCAGTTCTTCTCAATTCATTAAATTGCACTTGCTTTCCACCTGTGGCCGAACCCGCATACACGGCGAGGCTAGACAAGTCTACATTTGTTACCTGTAGTACACCATCCACTTCCTCTTCACTCGAACAGCTAACAAAAAACAGTGCGCAAAATATTATATATAATATATTTCTCATTATCTAGCTTGTTTTTCAAAAACGTAAAGATAATCAAAACAGTTTTATTCCTGCCACAAAATAGTTATCTCCTGAGTCTACAGTCTCTATCGGTTCGAATTTTATGTAACGGGCTTTTTCTGATTTCATTGCAAATAAAGTAACTTCTTGTTTCACCGGATTGTTAGCTATATTATTAAAAATAGCGTTCTTCTTAACCTGTGTCCAGTTTTTACCATCTAAGCTGATATAAAAATTATATCTGAGAATATTTGAAGATTGTACTTTATTGAAAGGGATATAAGTAAAACCATTGATCAACTCAGCTTGGCCCAAATCAATTACCAATGGAGTTTTCTTCTTTACTTCGAGAAAAGTTTTATCGTCAGTATCAGTAATTTTTGACAAATCGGCAACAGGCGATACTAATTTCCATTTTGATGTAGAAAGGCTCTTATTATTTTCTTTATTTACTCCTTCTGTTGCTGAGAACGATTCGGGAGCATTATACAAACTTACTTTGCTGATTAGCGGACATGCAAGAGCAGTAAAAGCAATCTTCAATTTTTGAGTAGAGATCGTAGGGAAACGCAAAATGCGTTTGTAGCCTATTGTTGTAGCCTCCGTCAAGTCTTTCCAAACTCCATTATCCCAATATTTTACACTAAACGATGCCACTCTTTGCCCCAATGGAATATATTCTTGCAATACCAAACGGTTGAAAGTCTTCGCTTGTTTCAGATCAATCTCAATAGAAGGGTTTAATTCGCTATCGTCTGTAGCCCAATACGTATTATAGTTATCGTCAAGCAGGTTTGCAGCAGAATATTGGGCAGCGTTGTCTCTCATATTACTTGCTTTTATTTCAGCACCTTCAATCAAATCTTTGTTAAAAGATTCTTCTCTTGCTTTACGAAACTCCATCAAACGAATAGAATCGTTGGCATTGATACGCCCTGTGCGATCGGGAGGAACATTCAGCAACAAGTTAGAGTTACGTCCCACAGAAGTATAATATATATCCATCAGTTTATCTACCGACTTTACCTTATCGTCTGTAGACGGACTATAAAACCATCCCGGACGAATAGAAACATCGGTTTCGGCAGGAACCCATGCCTCGCCACCTTGCACTCCTGTATTCAAAATATCTACAGACGGTGCACCGCGTCCCGGTTCATAGCCCTTGATATTGAGTGTAGACCAGTTAGTCTTACCTGCAACACCTTGCTCATTACCCATCCAGCGACAGCCGGGGCCTACATCACTGAATATTACTGCTTGAGGTTGGTTTCTATATACTGTATTGTGAAATAAATTCCAATCATAGACTTGCTTTTTGCCATCTTTTCCTTCTCCGTTTGCACCATCAAACCATTGTTCAAAAACTTCTCCATATCCTGATAGCACTTCGTTTAATGTATTTGCAAAAACCTGATTATATTCAGGAGTTCCATAAGCAGGGTGATTCTGATCCCAAGGAGATAAGTAAACTCCAAACTTTAAACCATATTCGCGGCAAGCTTCAGAAAGCTCTTTCAGCAGATCACCTTTTCCATCTTTCCAAAGGCTTTCTCTTACTGTATGCGTACTATATTTACTTGGCCACAAACAAAAGCCATCGTGATGTTTTGCCGTGATAATAATACCTTTCATACCTGCAGCCTTGGCTGTAGCTGCCCATTGGCGACAGTCCACATTGGCTGGATTAAATACCTTCGGGTCTTCCTTACCATCCCCCCATTCTACATCAGTAAAAGTATTGGGGCCAAAATGGGTGAACATATAGTATTCCATTTGTTGCCAGTTGACCTGGTCTTGGGTTGGTATCGCCCCATAAGCCTTTAGTGGCTGATTCTGAGAATTAGCAGTTTGATATAAAAATAAAAAAAGGAAAAAGGTTAAACTTAATTTGATTTTCATGTTATCTCAGTTTATTAGAACTATAAAAATAAGATTCGTAACTCTTTTGCTCGAACGAAACAAAAGGACTAAAGATTATGAGTAGGCTAATTTTATCTGCCAAGTGCATCTATATTTGCAGCCTGCAATTGTTTAGGGAAAGTACAACTTTCGTCTATTATATAAACCCACTTCGGGTTTTTTATTATTTTCTTCGAATTAGAGCTGCCGAATGTACGATCACCATCTTCTACAGGATCAAAATATTCGGAAAAGTCTACTTGTTCGTTTTCCTTAGATGAGATAATAAATATACGATTCGTCATAATGAAGTAGCCATAAGTTTTTTCTCCCGGCTCATACATTTTGTTCCATTCATTATCGAGTGCTGTAATATCCAGTTTCAACACGCCTTTGTCTTTCGAAAACAAAATTTTGGTTACCGGCCAAAGGTATCCGTTTTTCCTGCGAAAAATAAAGTTGCTGATATCAGATGCCAAATGTCCGATTTTATCATTCTTCAACGAATAACATGATAAAGTCAGTTTATTTACATCACCGTCAGAATGTGAAATGGCAAATATCTCGGATAAAAAACAGATACAGAAAATTGTTAAGATTACAGCTTTTTTCATAACAGTACTAATATTTCAGCGTCACAAAAATACACTATTTTTTCTCTTTTTTGTGCTTAATATTATAAATGCTATAAATAGTTAATCTTTTTTATCAGATCAGACTAATAATTTATTTTTGTATAAAGTTATAAAATAGTTAAAGGCATGAATAATATTGTCCAGATATTGAAACGAATCGGCCTTTTTTTATTTGGAGTTTTGTTAGTGATTTGGGGCTATAAGGTAAATGCCGCCAACGCTGAAGAAAAAGCCAAAGAGGAAAAAGAAAAGAATACGAAAGAAGTTGAACAGCCCATCGTCTTACCTCCTGCTGACGAACCCAAAATCGAAGAGCAGCCCGTAAAAGAAGAGGTGAAGAGTTTAGCTTCTCCAACCAAAGCACCAGCCGAGAAGAAAAAAACAGAAGATGTCAAGCCCAAAGCTTCCGCCACACCTCAGACAAAAAAAACATCAACAGGTGTAGAAAGTAAAAAGGAAAATCAGACGGAAGAAAAAAAGGTAGAGGAAGTCAAGCAAACCGTTATAGAAAAAGCAACACCGGAGGAGTCGTCAGGAACAGAGTAAACCTGTAAATGGAATTATTATACAAAGCCCAGACCCGATTCTTATTTCATTCGCACATAAAAATCAAGCTATCTGCTTTTTACCAAGAAAGCATATTTGATGAATTATTTGCGGTTCTCGAACATGTGAATAAGAAATACAATTCGTATCAAACAGGTTCTTATTTCGACATAATAAATAAGAACAGTGGCAGCTTTGTAGATGTTGACAATGAAACTGTAAATATATTAAATCAGGCTATTGCAACCTCGGATTTCTTTCATGGGACTTATGACATCACAGTCATGCCACTTATTAGGCTATGGGGATTCTACAAAGATGAGCAACGGCAAATACCATCAATCAAAGAAATAGAAGATGTAAAGAAACTGATTAATTATAGGCACATAGAGATAAACGGAAAAAAAGTCAGAATAAAAAAAGGTCAGGAAATCATTACAGGTTCGTTCATAAAAGCCTATGCTGTAGACCGTCTGACCGAGAGAATGCTTGAGCTGGGAATAAAAGATGCAATAATCAATGCCGGAGGCAGTACGATAATGGCAATAAATAACGAATCGCACCCACAATGGCAAGTCATGGTGAGGCATCCCCAAACGGAAGAAGTTTTATTCAAGTTAAACATTGCAAATCAGGCATATTCTACATCATCTCAGTCCAAGACTTTTGTAAGTATAGATGGTAAAGAATATGGACATATACTAAATCCTATTACGGGTTTCCCGTCGGCAAACAAGCAGGTGGGAATTGTCAGCGACAATTGTATGATAGGCGATATGATCTCTACGGCACTGTTTAACGAATCGGCGGAAGGGTTCTTAAAAAAGATTGATCTACTATCGGAACATTACAGCATAAAAGGTTTTATGATCGATAGTGATAATAATATAATATACACTCAAGATTTCAGATAGTTATTTCAAATTAAAATAACAAAAGCTATGATAATGCACATACTTTCGATGAAAGGGAAAACCAAGAAGAAGAGTATTCAGGCAATTGAAGATGCTCCATTTCTATACATTCCCCTTGCAGAATATTTAGGCTGTGCTCCTACTCCTGTTGTCAATGTTGGCGATAAGGTCAAGAAATATCAATTGATAGGAGAAGCAAAGGATAAGTTTGCGACCAAAGTACATGCGCCGGTATCGGGCGTGATTTTGGAAACAAAAGACTATCCTTTTGCAGATGGCTCTTCTGTAAAAACCATCGTTATCCAGAACGACTATAAGAACGAGGAAATAACCGGCATTTCGTACAAAGATTACAACCAATGTAGTCCCGAAGAATTGATAGAGCGAATTAAGGATGCAGGCATAGTAGGACAAGGTGGAGCTCAATTCCCGACAGCTATAAAATATAGCGTTGGGGAACATAAGATCAATACCTTTATTGTAAACGGTGCAGAGTGCGAACCTTATCTTACGTCAGATTATTCACTGATGGCAGAACGTACCGAAGAGCTATTTAAAGGAATTGATATCATAAAAAAGATACTCAATGCCGACAATGTTATCATTGGTATAGAGCATCAGAATAGAGAACTTTTAAAAGTATTTGCTCCATATCTGCAACAAAAAGAATATAAAGAATACAAAGCAATATTATTGCACGATCAGTACCCTCAAGGTGGCGAATTACAATTGATAAAGTCTGCCACAGGTATTGAACTACCAAGATCGAAGCGACCAGCCGAAGCGGGAATTATAGTGAGCAATATTGGTACTATCTACTCTGTTTATCAGGCGGTAGTAAATCACAAACCCGTTATCAGCCGAATAATAACAATCTCAGGTGAGCGATCTATTAATTATGGCAATTACGAGGTAAAAATAGGAACACCGATACGACATATCACAAAATCGCTAGAGATAGAAACTTCGGGTAATACAATCGTACAGGGAGGTCCGATGATGGGGAAGGCAATACAAGACCTGTCGATACCTGTAACCAAAGGTTCGTCCGGAATACTATTCCTAAAGAAAGAAGAAATAAAACGGAGTAATTGTATCTCGTGCGGTTATTGCGTGGATGTATGCCCCATGCGGTTGATGCCAATGAAGTTTGAGGAGAATTACAGAAAAAAGAAATACTTCAATCTTGAGAAATACAGTATCAGCAGTTGCATCGAATGCGCAGCTTGCGAATACATCTGCCCAAGCAACGTACCGCTTATAGAAAGTATAAAAGAAGGAAAAGTAAAACTTAAAGAACTAGCAAATGCAATCAGATAAAACAATATTTGCACCCTTTGTCAGAAAAAGTGACAGTACGAGCCGTGTAATGGCAGATGTTATTTTAGCATTGCTTCCATGTATAGCCATGTCTTATCTGGCATTCGGGTTTGTACCTATCATGGTGATTCTGGTGGCGGTAGGCAGTGCACTGCTAACAGAATTCATATTCTCCATTATCTTTTCCAAAAACACGGAATCTCTTTCTGATGGGTCAGCTATTATCTCTGGGATTTTACTTGCCTTCACAATAGCACCTTTCACACCACTGTATGTTGTTGCATTCGGGGGAAGCATGGCTGTTCTGTTCGGGAAATTACTGTGGGGTGGCTTAGGACGCAATATATTCAATCCTGCCCTCATCGGGCGAGAGTTTATGACTGTATTCTTTCCCGCTGTAATGGCTTCACGTACTATTTGGTACGACAAGACAGCAGTGAATATAAGTGAGTTCAATATATTCAACGATAGTTTTATAAACCAATTATTTTATAAAGCATCGGGAGCAATAGGTGAATATTCGATATTCTTTTTGGTACTAGGCGGTTTATTCTTGTTGATTAGACAAAGGATATCTTGGCACATTCCATTTGCTTTATTAGCCGCTTTCACAGTATTGCTTCTTACCGTGTCTAATCTGGCCGAATATACAATACAGTTTTCTTTGGGTGGCTTATTACTCGGTACCATATTTATGGCAACAGACATGCCCACAAGTGCAAGCACCAACTATGGAAAGTTATATTATGGAGCAATGATAGGTTTAACAGCAATACTCTGTATCATCAATGATGTGAAGTATGAATACATGTCTTACTCGATACTGTTGTTGAATGCCTTCGTTGTGCCTATCAACTGGGTATTTCGTCCGAATGTATGGGGACAAAAATTAGACATCCTTACCCGTTTATGGCAAGGTCTGTCACTTACGGCATGCATACTAATGGCTACATTTGCTGTTATCTATCTGCATCATGCAGAATTGATAATGTATCTTGTATTTATCTACATTGCTTATTGCATCATAAGGTTCATAGCGAAAGGAATAAAAGCGGAATAACCGAGAAAAATATCAATAAAAAAGAGCAGACCGTCAGATCTGCTCTTTTCTGTTTTTTATATCTTATCTAATTATAAGTTCAGACCCATAATTACAGAAGGGAAAATTCCAAGTAATAAATTCAAAGATATAGCAATTACAGCTACAGCTTTATATTCGAAAGGAACTCGTAGAGGCTCTTCCGTTTCGCTTTCTTTGGTAATCATTATATTTGCTACTCCCAGATAATAGAACACTGCTATAATCGAATTTATAATACCGAATATAACAAGAACTAAGTGTCCTGATTGTAACATTTGATCAAACACAAAGAACTTGGCAAAGAAACCTGCAAAAACAGGAATTCCACTTAATGACAACAATGCGCAAATAAATATTGCAGTCAACACCGGCTGACGTTTCACCAAGCCAAAGAAGTTTGTCATATCCTCATTGTCTTTTCCTCGGCAAACACCAAGTATTACAGCGAAGGCTGCAATACCCGCCAAGCTATATGCTGCGGCATAATACAATACTGTATTTGCAGATGTGCCAATTGCAAGTAAGGTCATCATCATAAATCCGGCGTGTGATATACCCGAATAGGCCATCATACGCTTTATATTTTTCTGCCTCATTGCTGTTACGTTTCCTACGGTCATTGTAAGTATAGACAATACGATCAGTACGATTTGATATACAGGTGTTACCGCAACAGACAATATTGTTACTACCTTAAACAATGCCCCTATTGCAGCTACCTTTACCAACGTACTCATGAGAGCTGTAGAAAGTGTAGGTGACCCTTCGTAAACATCGGGAGCCCAAAAATGGAAAGGTACGATAGATGCCTTAAACATCAAACCGACTGTCAACATCACAAAGCCAAGACTAAACCATATAGGTAAAGATCCTGCCTGAGCAGTAGACGCAATAGCAACTGTAGCGATATCGAACGAACCAAAAGCACCATATATCAGAGCAATACCAAACAGAATAAAGCTGGATGCAAAAGCTCCCATTATGAAATACTTCATACCGGCTTCGTTACTCCTCAAGTTTTTCGGATCGCTGGCTGCCAAAACATAAGCGGCAATAGACAATACCTCGAGTCCCACGAAAAACATAATGAAGTTTCCGAAAGAGACCATAGCCACAGCTCCGGCCACTAGAAAAACTTTCAGAGCTACATAGTCGGCTATTTTATCTATTCTATCTTGATAAAACTTGGGACTCATCGCAAGAATCAGTACAGCAAGAATAACAAACAGGATAGAGAACCCTTGCGAAAATCCTGTCGATACCAACATATTGTACTTATCCGTACCAAGGAAAGATTGTCCTAAGTAAAACTCGGTAACAGTCAACCCCAATACAGCAATCAGTCCAATAAGCGTAACTGGTATAAGGATTTTTCTCAAATTGAATATCTCTAATAAAAGGCAGATTATACCTAATGCTGAGATGGCTATCAATGTACTCATTATATATCTGGCTATTTTTATCTGTTAATATACATTACTATTTCTGTCAGGCTTGTAGACACCAAGTCTGTAACCGGCTTCACATACACCCCGAAAAATATAAGTACTCCTATTATTAAGGCGAAAACTACCGTTTCGGTCTTTGACAAATCCCTGAACGGATTCACGGATGGCTCTCCTAACATCACCTGCTGATACATTCTCAGCATAAATAGAGCACCAAGGAACAATGCAGTTCCTATTGTAAGAGCATACCAGAGATTAACCTGATACAATCCGAACATTATCGTAAACTCTCCGATAAAGTTAAATGTCAGCGGTATACCTATCGAAGAAAGGATGCTTATGAAAAATGCCACAGAAAACTTTGGAGCATGCTCTTTAATACCACCCATCTTACTTATAGTCAATGTATGTGTACGTGTTTGGATCACATCTGCAGAATAGAACATACCCACAATGCCAAAACCATGTGCTAAGATAAGTATAACAGCACCTTCGAGACCATCGTATGTCAATGCATAAGAACCCGCCGCAATGAAACCTACGTGAGATAATGACGCATACGCTAAGAATCTTTTCAAGTCATCCTGGCGCAGAGCCATTATAGCTCCGTATACAACCCCAACGATACAAAGAATTACAATTATTGTTCTGAACTCGTTTGATGCGTAAGGTGTTACAGGCAACTGCCAACGAATAACACTATATGCTCCCATCTTAGACATAATACCCGCCAGCAACATAGTACCTATTGCCGGTGCTTTCTGATACACATTTGCCTGCCATGTATGGAAAGGGAAAATCGGTATCTTAATAGCATAAGCAAGGAAGAATGCCAAGAATATCCATATTTGTTCTGTTTGGCTCAGGCTTGCATTATAGAATGCTTCGAGCTGAAAACTTCCTGTTTTTGTATACATGTATATAATAGCGGCAAGCATAAACAGAGATCCTGCAAATGTAAAGAGGAAGAATGTCATAGCAGCCTTACGTCTTTTGACTATCTCACCGTTGCCCCACAATACTATGATAAAATAGATAGGGATAAGAGACATTTCCCAAAACACGTAATACAAGAGAGCGTTGCTGCTTAAGAATGCGCCTACCATAGCAAAAACCATAAACATGACTAAGCTATACAACACCTTCTCATTCTTAAATTCGCGCGACTGCGTACCCAGTATAATTATAGGCAACAGGATAGTAGTCATCAATATCATAGCCATCGACAAGCCGTCGGCTTTTAGAGAGAAAGAAATATTAGGCTTACTAATCCAGTCTATGCTGAAGTTTGCACCTGCTGCTCCGTACTTAAGACATAACGCCACCGAAAAAATAGCTGCGGCAACACCGAACAGCATAGCTACTTTAGAGGCAAATCTATTTCCTGATAAATAAGTAAGAATTGCACCTACCAATAATATGATTAATATAATAGTGATATTCATGTTTCTTTTTTAATTTTTATACAAGAAATAAACAGATTATTAGTGCACTAAATCCCAACACAAAGAAAAACAGATAAAAACCGAGACTTCCATTCTGTAGCCTTCGTGCAGGAACTGTTAATAACTCGATAAAGCCTCCGAAGCTTTTTGGTATATTTTTTATAGTTCTCTCCACTACACTTTCAAAGAAGCTAGCTAAAGCATAAAGAGGTTTTACAAATAGTGCATCGTATATTTCATCAATGTAGAATTTGTTATAAGAAACTTTAGCAACTCCCGAAATCTCATCATCCTCAGCAGGGACTTCAGATTTCTTTATATACTTAAAGTATGCCAACGCAATACCAACAATAGCGATGATAGTAGAAATTACCATTGTCAACACCATCTGGTCTACAGGAGCATGCTCGCCTGTGATACCCGGTAATATTGGCTCTAAGTAAGCGTTCAACCAGCTAAGCCCTCCGAAAGGAATACTGATAAGCCCTCCGAAAAATGCTAAGAAAGCCAATACGATAAGCGGCAGAGTCATACTGCTTGGCGATTCGTGCAAATGATGTTTCTGTTCTTCTGTACCTCTAAACTCTTTGAAGAATGTAAGGTATAGCAAACGAAACATATAGAATGCAGTAAGCAAAGATGCTAATGCTGCCAGAATCCATAAGAAGATATTATGCTCGAAAGCAGTCAGCATGATTTCATCTTTGGAGAAGAATCCTGCCAAAGGCGGTATACCTGCAATAGACAAGGTAGAGATCAAGAACGTATAGTACGTCGTCTTCATCTTATTCTTAAGACCTCCCATCTTACGCATATCCTGTTCGCCACCCATAGCATGGATAACCGAACCTGAACCAAGGAATAAGCAAGCCTTAAAAAATGCATGTGTGATCACATGAAATACTGCCACGTGATAAGCACCCAGCCCAAGAGCTAAGAACATAAGCCCTAGCTGTGAAACTGTAGAGTATGCAAGTACTTTCTTTATATCATTTTGTGTAAGAGCTATCGTTGCAGCAAATAATGCAGTTACAGCACCTACAATAGCAATCAAAGTCTGAATATCGGGTGTCAGATCGAAAATAAAATTCAACCGTGTCACCATAAATATACCTGCTGTAACCATCGTTGCAGCATGTATCAGTGCCGATACCGGAGTAGGACCTGCCATAGCATCAGGCAACCAAGTATATAGAGGTATCTGTGCACTCTTACCTGTAGCCCCTATAAACAATGCGAATGTAGCAACGCCCAATAATGGGTCGGGACTGGTAACAAGATCTTTTAGCGAAACGTAGTCCACCGTTTTGAACATATAACCTAATGTAAAGATACCGATAAGGAAACCTAAGTCTCCGATACGGTTCATCACAAAAGCTTTCTTTGCCGCATCATTGTTTTTATGATTTCTCGACCAAAAGCCGATAAGCAGATAAGAACACAAACCTACACCTTCCCAACCGATAAACATAACGAGAAGATTGCTTCCCGAAACAAGTATCGTCATAAAGAAGATAAATAGGTTCAGATATGAGAAATAACGGTCTATATTTTCATCATCGTGCATATACCCCATCGAGTAGATGTGTATCAGCATACCTATACCGGTCACAAACAACAACCATACAAGAGATAGTTGGTCGAGAGTGAAAGACAGATCGGTTGTAAACTCCCCTAAGGCTATCCATTGAAACAGGTTGAGATTAAAAACCTGACCTGTAAAAAGATTTTGGATAAAAAGATAAAGAGATATTACAAAACTTACAACTACAGCTGTGGTAGCAATAATTCCGGGCAATGTGCGTCCCGTTAGTTTTTTACCAACCAGCAAATTAATTGAAAAACCGATAAACGGACTAAGCAAGAGTATTAATACCAATATTGTTTCCATCCAAATTTATCCTTTTAAGTTTTTCAATTCATCAATATCTATCGTGCCTATATTCCTGTAGATGGCAACCAAAATAGCCAGTCCTACAGCCACCTCGGCCGCAGCTACGGCTAATGAGAATATCACAAACACTTGTCCGCTGGTATCCTGATGATACACAGAAAAAACAGCCAACAACATATTGGCAGAAGCCAGCATCAATTCTACCGACATCAACATTACGATCGTACTCCTACGATACAATATTCCAATTGCACCTACACAAAACAATAGTATGCAGAGGTAGATGTAATTGTCAATTCCTACTTGTTCTAATATATTATTCAGCATAGCTTAAGCTTTTTTCTCTTTTTTAGAAATAAGGACTGCCCCAATCATAGCCGTTATAAGCAATATAGCAGCAAATTCAAATGGCACTAAATACTCGTCAAGCAGCACCTGACCAATAATACTTACCGACTGATAGTCTAACCCCTCGGCTTTGTATGTTTCTATCACAGGCGTAGCCTTCAGAAGCGCAGCCAACAGGACAATTCCCATCAAGCAACTCGATATTGTAGCCGCCACACGACTGATCACTTTTTTCTTTGGCTCATGGCTTTCACTCAAGTTCATAAGCATCAGAGTAAATAGCAATAATACCATGATAGCTCCGGCATAAACCACAATATTTATAACCGATAGAAACAAAGCATTCAGCAGCAAAAAGTGCCCCGATATGGAGAAAAAACAGATAATCATATACACTGCACTATGGATAGGATTCTTAGACAATACCGTCAGAAGTCCCGTACCGAGTGTTATGGTTGCCAGAATATAAAAAATTATTGTAATCATATCATTATTTATCTCGTATCTCTATTTAATCATATTTGCGTGCTTTGGCATCCTCTACCGAAATCACAAGCTTATCTTTTCCATAGATAAAGTCTTCACGTTCCAATTTCGGCTTCACCAGAAGCTTAGACTTGGTTAAGAAAATAGCTTCTTTCGGACAAGCCTCTTCGCATATTCCACAAAATATACAGCGTAGCATATTTATTTCATATTCCGAAGCATATTTTTCTTCACGGTACAGGTGCTCTTCTCCTTTTTTACGCTCAGCAGCCACCATTGTGATTGCTTCTGCCGGACAAGACAAGGCACACAACCCACATGCCGTACAGCGTTCGCGCCCCTGATCGTCACGCATCAATACATGCTGTCCACGATATACAGGGCTGAATTCGCGTTGTTGCTCAGGATACTGAACAGTCGCCTTCTTCTTGAAAAAGTGCTTAATGGTAATTATAAGCCCTTTTATCACAGCAGGAAGGTATATCTTCTCTGCGAAGGTCATGTTTTTATCAACAACCTCCGTCTTTCTTCCTGATAATGATATTTTTTCTATTGACATCGCTAATTTCTTATTTTCATTTAAAAATCAGGACAAAAATTCCTACCAAGATGATATTTACTATCGCCAACGGAAACAGCATTTTCCATCCCAGTTTCATCAGTTGGTCATATCTGAATCTCGGTATTGTCCACCGCACCCACATATAGAAGAAAATAAAGAATGAGGTTTTGGCTAGAAGTGATAGAACACCCAGACCACTAGCTATATTTACACCCCAGTTTTCTGTTACCCAATCTATTCCCGGATAATTGTATCCTCCAAAGAAAAGAACAGAGATAAATGCAGATGAGAAAAACATGCTCGCATATTCGGAGAACATATAGAATCCCATTCCCAACGATGAATATTCGACATGGTGTCCGTTAACCAGCTCCGATTCGCATTCTGCAAGGTCGAACGGTGTACGGTTACATTCTGCAAACGAACAAACAAGGAAAATAATAAAGGTCAATGGCTGATAAATCACATTCCATTGCATACCATGCCAGCCACTTTGCTGTTGAGTGATTTCTACCAGACTCAAAGAACCTGTCATCATAATCAGCGCAATAAGAGAAAGCCCCATTGCTACTTCGTACGAAATCATCTGCGCTCCGGCACGGATACTTCCCATCAGGGAATATTTATTATTTGATGCCCATCCTCCGATTACAACACCATATACGCTTGTAGATAATACAGCTACAATATATAGAATAGCCACATTTACATCCCCGATGTAAGGTTTAACCTCTCCATAGCCTGCTATAACAAACTTCTCTGCCCACGGGATCAACGCCCCCCCAAGCAAAGAGACTGTCATGGCAACAGCCGGACCTACAACAAAGAGAATCTTATTCGGCGTATTTGGCATAAGATCTTCTTTGGCAAACAACTTAGCCCCATCGCAAAGAGGCTGTAGCAAACCAAAGATACCTGCACGATTTGGCCCGAGACGATCTTGTAAAAAACCGGCTACCTTACGTTCTGCATAAGTAGAATACAACGCAAAAAGCATTGTGACAGCAAACACAAGAACGATAAGGATCAACTTTTCTAAAATAAGTGCAATCTCCATTATTTTATTTATTCTTTTGTTTTCTTTATAGCTTCCAACTCCTGTGCATCATAAGGAGAATCAGGCATGCTTATTTTCTTCTGATCTTCTTTACGACCTTCAAGGACAAGTTCGTCCGTATTTATTTTTACCTTATGTATCGGCTCTGTATAGTTGTTTACATTGATTACAGACGGCTTCTCAAATTTGCGAGGGCCTTCTATAGTCCAATCTTCAACATTCTTATGTTCGAAACGACACTCGTTACAGATAAATTCTTCAACCTCGTGCCATTCGTCTTTGCGGGCTGTCACACGTTGAACTTTGTCGCCAAACATCCATAGCACTACTTTCCCCGAACATTTTGTACAGTGACGATGTGCATTGAACGGTTTGTTGAACCAAACACGAGACTTGAATCGGAATGTTTTATCGGTAAGAGCTCCTACAGGACAAACATCGATCACATTGCCCGAAAAATCGTTATCGATTGCACGTTCTATATATGTGGAAATCTGAGCATGGTCACCCCTTCCCACTACTCCATGTACACGTTCAGGAGTTAATTGATCAGCCAGTTTTACACAACGGTAGCAAAGAATGCAACGATTCATGTGCAACTGTATATATGGGCCTATATTTTCGGGTTCGAATGTTCTTTTTTCTTCTATATAACGCGACTTGAAGTTGTTATTACCATAAGCAAGGTTCTGCAAATCGCACTCTCCCGCCTGATCGCATACCGGACAGTCGAGAGGATGGTTGATCAACAAAAATTCGGTTACAGCCTTTCGTGCCTCCAAAGCTCTTTCGGATGTAGCGCTTTTCACTTCCATACCGTCCTGAACAGCTGTTACGCATGACGGCTGAAGTTTAGGCATAGGACGAGGGTCTCTTTCGCTACCTTTGTTTACCTCCACCAAGCAACAACGACATTTGCCACCGCAGTCTTCCAGCTTAGAGTAATAGCACATTGTAGGAGGAACACTGGCTCCGCCTATCATACGTGCCGCCTGCAACACTGTGGTTCCAGGTTCGACGTCTAAAACATGTCCATCTATTGTAATTTTCATATAGCTTTACTTCAAAAGGTGACGAACTTTTTCCATAGGCTCGTCTACAAAATGATCTCTATTTTTTATCTTTTCAGGGAAGCGTACATGGTATTCGAACTCTTCGCGGAAATGGCGTATTGCTGCTGCAACCGGCCATGATGCCGCATCACCAAGAGGACAAATCGTATTGCCTTCAATCTTACTTTGTATGCTCCATAGCAGGTCGATGTCTTCTTCTCTACCCTGTCCTGTTTCGATGCGATGAAGTATTTTATCCATCCATCCTGTACCTTCACGGCATGGAGAACATTGCCCACAGCTTTCGTGATGGAAGAAACGAGAAAAATTCCATGTATTACGAACGATACATGCTGTATCATTGTACACGATGAAACCTCCCGATCCGAGAGAAGAGCCGGTAACGAAACCGCCGTCAGCCAGTGATTCATAGCTGATCAAACGATCTTCACCATTTGCTGTTTTAAATATATATTGAGGAGGTAGGATCGGAACCGAACACCCGCCGGGTATTACAGCCTTTAGCGGACGATCGTCTAGCATACCACCGCAATATTCGTCTGAATTGAAAAATTCATCGACAGTCAAACCTAATTCTATTTCATATACGCCCGGATTCTTAATATGACCCGAAGCTGACATCAGCTTGGTTCCTGTAGATTTTCCTACACCAATTTTAGCGTATTCTGCACCGCCATTATTTATAATCCACGAAACAGTAGAAATAGACTCCACATTGTTCACCACTGTAGGCTCACCCCACAACCCGCTAACAGCAGGGAATGGCGGTTTGATACGTGGATTACCACGCTTACCTTCGAGTGATTCTATCAAGGCTGTTTCTTCTCCACAAATATATGCTCCTGCTCCGCAATGTACATACAAGTCGAGATTATAGCCTGTACCCAATATATTTTTGCCCAGCCAACCATTGGCATAAGCTTCCTTAATTGCTTTTTCCAATATCTTGAATATCCACATATATTCTCCGCGGATATAGATATATGATAAATTAGCCTCTAATGCATAACTGGAAACAATAGCACCTTCGATTAGCAAATGCGGAATATGATGCATCAAAAAGCGGTCTTTGAACGTACCGGGTTCCGACTCATCGGCATTTACAACCAAGTGACGAGGCTTGCCAGACTTCTTATCAATAAAGCTCCACTTGAGCCCCATCGGGAAACCTGCACCTCCACGACCTCTTACCCCTGAGGTTTTCACTTCTTCTACAACCTCATCGGGGGTCATCGTTTTCAGTGCTTTCTCCACAGACGCATATCCGCCATTCTTGCGATAAACTTCGTATTCCGCTATTCCCGGAATATCTAATTTCTCTAATAATACTTTTCTAGCCATCGCAATTAATATAGGTTTACTTTTCCTTGTTTACAATCTTCGATCAGTGTATCAATCTTTTCTTTGTTAAGATTTTCATGATAGTTGTCTCCCAACTGAAGCATAGGACCATAGCCACATGCTCCAAGACACTCTACCCCTACTACACTGAACATCCCGTCAGGTGTTATTTCGCCGGGTTTCACGCCCAGTTTCTGACAGGTATACTCCATTAAGTTTTCGCCACCACGTAAGCCACAGCAAGCGGTACGGCAAAACTCAAACATATATTTAGCTACCGGTTTCTGATTGAACATCGAATAAAATGTTACTACTTCATAAACTTCGATAGGTGTAATCTCCAATATCTCGGCTACTTTATCCATCAGTTCGAGGCTCAGCCAATTGTCATGAGCATCCTGTACGGCATGAAGCACGGGTAGTAAAGCAGATTTCTTTTTATCGGCAGGGTAATGGCTTATCAATTCGTTGATACGGGCCATCAGGCTCTCCGATATATTTATTACTTGTGTATATTCTTTAGTTTCCATTGACATGATTATGCATCTAATTCTCCGGCAATAACATTAATACTTGAAAGCGTGGCAACAGCATCCGAAAACATACCGCCTTTTATCATTTCAGGGAATGCCTGATAATAGATAAAGCATGGTCTGCGAAAATGCACTCTGAAAGGCGCTCGTGAACCATCGGTAATAAGATAAATACCCAGCTCTCCATTAGCACCTTCTACCGCATGGTATACTTCAGCAATAGGAACAGGGACTTCACCCATCACAATCTTAAAGTGTTGGATAAGCTGCTCCATCTGTGTATACACTTCTTCTTTTGGAGGAAGGTAATAGTCAGGCACATCTGCATGAAAATTTCCATCAGGCATATTATCGCGAGCCTGACGAATAATGCTTAAGCTTTCTTTTATCTCTGCCGAACGAACACACCAACGATCGTATGTGTCGCCGGATGAACCTACCGGTACCTTAAAGTCAAAATCTTGGTATGAGCTATACGGATTAGCTACACGCACGTCATAATCGACACCTGTAGCACGCAAATTAGGTCCTGTAAACCCATAATTTATAGCCTTCTCTGCTGATATGGCACCTACTCCAACGATACGATCCATAAAGATACGGTTGCGAACAAACAGTCTCTCCAACTGATCCCATGCTTTAGGGAAGCCTTCGATAAATTCGTCTAGCTTACGCCAAGCGGCTTCGCTCCAGTCTCTTTCGAATCCGCCGATACGCCCCATGTTTGTAGTCAAGCGGGCACCACAGATTTCTTCATATATCTCGTATGCCAACTCCCTGTATTGCATTACATACAAGAAAGGAGTGTATGCACCAAGGTCGACCCCCAAGATAGAATTACATATCAGGTGATCGGTGATACGTGCCAGCTCCATAACGATAACACGCATATATTGTGCACGTTTAGGAACTTCTACGCCGAGTGACTTTTCTACAGTCATCCACCATGCCATATTGTTCAGAGGGGCAGAGCAATAGTTAAGACGATCGGTCAGGGTTGTAATCTGATAGAAAGTTCGGTGTTCTGCAATCTTTTCAAATGCACGGTGAATATAACCGACAGTGGTATCCGCATCTAGAATGCGCTCACCATCCATCAACAATATATTTTGAAACACACCATGAGTAGAAGGGTGAGTTGGTCCGAAGTTAAGAATGGACAACTCTTTATCGTCCCCAAAGGCTTGTTCTTTTATCATTTTCGCAAAGCGATGTTCCGGATTTATTAGTTGATCTGACATTTCCTTACTTTGCTATTTAGTTTGTTCATAATTATTGGGAGTTCTACCAAAAAAGCGGTCATCCTTATCCGTACGTCCGGCATCCTCAAGCGGATGATCTTTACGCATCGGAAACGATACCATTCCCTCATCATTAAGTATACGCTTAAGATTGGGATGCCCCTTGAAGATTACCCCGTAAAAATCATACGTCTCGCGTTCCATCCAATTGGCTGCAGCAAAAACGTTCACTACAGAATCAACATACGGTCTGTCTCCATCAAGAAACGTTTTCACACGTACACGTACATTGTCGATCCAGTTGTGAAGCAAATAAACAACAGCAAACTGAGCCTTCTTGTCATTATCAGGATAATGCACCCCACATAAGTCTGTCAAGAAGTTGAAACGCAGAGTTTCATCGTCTTTCATAAAACGGATTACGTCTTTGATTACCGCCGGAGCAGCTTCGAAAGTAAAAATATCCCGTTCCATTCTGAAATTCATCACTTCCGTTCCGAATTTCTCGCTCATCTTATTTTCAATAACTGTAGTATCGAGAGCCATTATTCAAATTTATATGATTCCAGAAGCTCCTGATATCTTTCCGAGCCTCTACGAAGAATAGATTCATGTTTCACTAATTCCTGCAATTGCATTACGCCATCCAATATCTGCTCAGGGCGTGGAGGACATCCGGGAACATATACATCTACCGGAATCACCTTATCGATGCCTTGCAAAACCGAATATGTATCGAAGATACCTCCCGACGAAGCACATGCTCCTACTGCAATTACCCATTTAGGTTCGGCCATTTGTTCATATACATGACGAAGTATAGGAGCCATTTTTTTAGAAATAGTTCCCATCACCATTAACATATCTGCCTGTCGTGGCGAAAAACTGTTACGCTCTGCACCAAAACGCCCCAAATCGTACGTAGCAGCCATTGTAGCCATAAACTCGATCCCACAACAGGATGTAGCAAACGGCAAAGGCCATAGGGAATTGGCACGGGCCAGACCTATGACGTAGTCAAATTTTGTAGCAAAAAATCCATGCCCCCTATATCCATCCGGAGCAGGTACTACATTTATATTAGAAGAATTGCTCATACTTGTTTACTTTTTATCTTTCCCAATCCAAAGCCTTACGTTTGGCTTCGTACAAGAAACCCACTACAATAATTCCGATAAAGATTCCCATCTTACCAAATCCTTCCCAACTAAGCTCTTTAAAGTTTACAGCCCATGGGTACATGAAAATGATCTCAATGTCAAAAAGGACAAACAAGATCGCAACAAGGAAATATTTAACGGGAAACGGAGAACGAGCATCGCCGATAGGATCAAGACCGCACTCAAAATTAGCATTCTTTCGTGCACTCCTCCGACTTGGACCTAACATTTTAGAAATAAATACCGTAGCAAATACAAATATCGCAGAAAATGCGACTTGCATCAGAATAGGTATAAAATCATATATACTTGAATTCATATCCTTAATTTTAACACACTTTGTTTTTACAGATTACAAAGATACTCTATTTATTTCTCAAAAAAGAACAAAATGACTCATATATTTTATCAATAAGTAAATAAACAAATGGCATCAGAAGCCAAAAAGCAGCATTTTGTCAAGTGCAGATTACAATATTGTTATTGTATAAAAATATTATTGTTGTGAAAGGAATAACAACAATTTAACAAACATATTTTTAACATTTAAATCTATTTCAGTTCTATTTTATCTGTAAGTTTTCATTTGCAAAAAACGATTTATTTAAACTAACAACTCCCGTTATGCTACAAGGCGGAGATTGCTTCGGTGAGTGTTGCGCAAAGATAGATATAGAGAGAATATCAGACATTTTTCCATAAACAAAAAAAATGTTATAAGACATAGACGTTTTTTAACATAATTAATATTTTATTTCATACATTTACATAATTTATGATCTATCAACATATCAATAACCAAACAATGAAGACAACTTACTTATTAGCTATAATGCTATGTTTTATTTTTCTATTTCAAGTTCAGGAAAGTCATTCTCAGTCTAAATATGGCAATGCGACTATGGATGAACTGAATATGACCGTATACCCCGAGGATACAACAGCCTCAGCCGTTATCCTACTCAAAAAAGGGGACTTAAGATTTATCTTTAGCGAACTGTATGGATTTCAGTTTGAATACGCTATACAAGTTAAAATAAAAATATTGAAGACAGAAGGTCTTGATTGGTGTAACCAAGAAATCTCATACTACGAAACCAACAGATCAACGAAAGAGCAAATCAATGGCTTATCGGGCACAACATACAATCTTGAAGATGGAAAAATCACAAAAACAAAACTTGCGAAAGAATTCATTACCGACGAGGATATTGACAACACATTGAAAGTAAAAAAATTTTCTATGCCTGCGGCAAAAGTGGGCTCTGTGATCGAGTATAAATATACAATCGTATCTGACTATTACTACAACCTAAGAGACTTCCGATTCCAAGAATCTATCCCTATTGCTTATGTAAATTTTGAGGCTAAAATCCCGGAATATTTCCGATACAACATCAACTATCAAGGATATGCTACCTTAAAGTCTAGTAAAGAGCCGGACAATGAATCTTTCCATATAAGATATAAAGACGATTACGGACAGGCACAAGCAACTACAGTAAGATGTAACGCCGAAACGCTAAAAAGCGAAGGCTTCAACATTCCTGCAATGAAGAGAGAAGCATATCTATGGACCATAAATGACTATATAACACAAGTATCTTTTGAGCTAAAAAGTATACAAATGCCGTATAGTATGACAAAAAATATGTCTAACTCATGGGAGAGTATAGACAAGGATATCCTTTCAAGTTCTTTTGGAAGCAACATGAAAAAAGCGGATCTGTTTAAAGAAGAGATAGCTAAAGGGGAGATGACTTTTAAACGGGCAAAAGAAATACAGGATATGGTTAAATATCGGGTTAAATGGAATGACAAGAGAGCTATAGTTCCGGACAACCTAAAAGATGCTCTTAAAAATGGAATAGGTAGCAGTGCAGATGTAAACTTCTTACTCATAAATGCACTAAAAGCAGGAGGATTTGATGCATTCCCTGTTATACTCAGCACAAGAACAAACGGAAGATTACCAATATCTCATCCTAGTATGACTGCATTTAATTATGTAATTACAGCATTGAAGATAGATTCACTTATGTATTATACCGATGCGTCTGCTAAGTATGGAGACTGGAACTTGCTACCTGAAAAGTGTATGGTTCCTCAGGCACGTATAATGAGTGAGAGTGGAGGAAGATGGGTTAATCTCAGCAACATTTCAAATGGTTCGGTATTAAAAACAGCAAAGTTCACTTTCAATAATTCCAAGTATATAGGAATCATAACAGATACCAGAAAAGGTAATGCAGCCTATGATATGAAAAACTCCTATTATAATCACAAGAATAAGGAAGACTTCATAGAGTCATTGGCAAAGAGGACAAATTGTGATATCGACAGTTTTTCAGTTTCGGCTATCGATGACACCTCAGCTCCTATAAAGATGGAATATACACAATCTTCGGATGTCAACTTAGGGGATGATTTCTTATATATCAATCCAATGGTGGAAAAACATATTTCCGAAAATCCTTTCCAAAGAGAGAAAAGAGAATATCCTGTCGAGTTCGATTATTTGACAAATTACCTCCAAGTTGTAGATATAGATATACCCGAAGGATATGTAGTTGACGAATTGCCTCAGGCTGCCAAATTAGTATTAAATGATAATGATATCGTTTTGACATATCGTCTGGCTCAGGCCGGAAGCACAATTAAGCTACATTACCAATACCAATTAAAGAAATTAACATTCTTGCCTGAAGAGTATGAGTCATTAAAAGACTTTTATGCTAAAATCGTGGCTAAAAACAGCGAGCAGATCGTTCTGAAAAAGGCCTCTGCAATTTAAAATGCTTATCTCAATATGAATATCAGATATATATTTGCATGTGTTCTCTTATTTGTTCTATCCCAAACGCAAGCCTATGGGCAATTTGTTATACAAAAGGTTGATAGTTTGCGAGAGAACGCATGCGCCATCGTAGATAATTATTCTGCAGTATTTAGTCAAACTGATTTGAATAATGCAACGTTATCGGTGAGTAAGGTAATAACTATCCTAAATGAACAGGGAGAGGAATATGGTTATTTCAACGAAACGTATGATAAATTCAGAGAGCTGAAAGATTTCTCGGGCGTAATAAAAAATATGTCGGGGACAGTAGTCAAGAAGATAGGGAAAAAAGACTTAATATCTTCATCCTTATCTGAACATTTGAGTACCGACGACTACTCTATGTTCTATGAACATAAGAACCCTACATACCCTTATACTATAGAGTATACCTATCAGGAAAGATGGAAAAATGGTATTTTATACTACCCTCCTTTCATACCTATCAATGGAAGTCTGTTATCGCTAAAACAAGCTAGCTATAAGATTGAACTCCCGGCAGGAATGAATCTTCGCTACCATACTAATTATTCTTGTAACATCAAAGATGAAACTGTAGGCAATAAGCATGTATATTCGCTATCACTCGAAAACATAAAAGCGATTGACAGGGAACCGTATGCTCCTCCATTTCGCGAAATAGTACCAAGAGTATTGTTAATGCCAAATGATTTCTGCTATGATTCAACCTGTGGTAATTTGTCAAACTGGGAAAATCACGGCAAGTGGATATCAAGCTTGTTAACCGGAAAAGATATTCTTCCTGCGGATTTTGTGATTAAAATCAAAGATCTCACAAAAGATGCAAAAGACGATAGAGAAAAGGTGGCTATTCTTTATCAATATCTACAGAATAATACAAGATATGTCAGCATACAATTGGGTATAGGAGGCTATCAGCCTATTGATGCAACATCTGTAAGTAAAAGTGGATTTGGCGACTGTAAGGGCTTAACCAATTTAATGATGGCCATGCTAAAAGCCGTTGATATACCTTCCAATTACAGCATAGTAAGTATGAGAGACAAGGATATATTACCAGACTTTCCTAACTTTAATCAGTTTGACCATGTTATTTTACTGGTCCCACTCAAGAACGATAGTATTTGGTTAGAATGCACAAGCCAAAAGCTTCCTTTTGGATATATACATGATAATATTGCAGGCCACAATAGCCTTATTATAACGAATGAAGGAGGCAAAATGTGCCGTTTACCCCAATATAAAGACGATCAAAATTATCAGGTATCGAAGTTAGATATAGATATATCCGAAAATGGAATGGCAAAAGGCAAAATGCAATTTACAGAACATTTACATTTGTACGGCAAATCTTTTTATTCGATGACGTCTAAAGACAGAGAAAAAGAGATGAACTACATCAATACGAATGTGAATATGCCAAAAGTAAAGATTTCACAAATCGAAGTCTCTGAAGACAGGTCGTCGCTACCATCATGTACATTGTCTGCTAATTTCGAAGCTGAAGACTTTGTAAATAAAACCGGAACCCGATTATTTGCATCTGTATGTCCTTTGAAAAAAGGTAATTATAATATATTTGCATCTTCAACACGAAAACAAGACATCGTTATAGAAAATGGATATTCCGATTCTGATTCTATCACATTCAATATTCCTGAGACGTACACAATTGAGTCATTACCTAAAGATATCTCGATTGAGACTCCATTTGGGAAGCTAAAGACACAATGCAAGGTAGAAGATCATAAAATTACATATATACAGAATATAGATATTTTTACAGGAAAGTATGACAAATCGAGTTACAACGAAATCAAATCTTTTTTCTCTGAAATAAATTCAGCAATAAAGAGAAAACTAGTATTAAAGAAGATCTGATATAAAACGGAAAAATAATAAGTTAATTCTAAAATAGACTAAAGCTGGGAGCTACTGAATAGTTTCCAGCTTTATCTTTTAATAACACATTTTAGCACACCGATTAAGTTTAACAAATGCTTTATACTTGCATATACTAGAGAATATATGACAATGTCCAAACAATCAACATGTCTTAGGCACATCATTATATAAAATCTTCCTTTTATCGTCCAATTATATCAATACGAAACAAAAAAAGAGTGGAAATATACTCCACTCTTTTCTATTCTTGTATTTTCGTTAGCCGAAATTATTCAGCAAAGAAGATAGCAACACGGTTCCATGCATTTTCTGCATATGGTTGTTCTGTGTCACCTTTCCACTCAACTTTAACGCGGTTGCTGTTGATGTTATATTTGTTGATCAACGCATTAGCAACATTCTTAGCACGTTTTTCAGAAAGTTTCATGTTGATAGAAGCTGTACCAGTTTTCTTGTCAGCATAACCTACGATCTTAACATTTTTGTTAGGATTGTCTTGTAGATATTTAGCTGTGTTGTAGATACTAACTTCTTGGTTTTTGTCAATAACTGCACTACCAAGACGGAAGAATACTACGTTAGAAACGAAGTTTTTAACCTCAGCTGGTTTAACTTCTGGACATTTTGGACAATCCGGACATTTTGGAGCTTCAACTTTTCTGTTTTTCAAAGCTTCATTTTCTTGACGCAGTTTGTTGATTTGACCGTTTAGATCATCAAGAAGGCCTTGATCCATCAACAACGCTTCAGAGAAGTCATTTCTTTTACCGATTTTGAAGTTAAATCCTACGAATGCAGATAGCATACCATCCCATTCCCAGTCTCCGCCTCCCATACCGTCGAAAGACTCTTGAACCATATTTCCAGCTATTTCTACGAATAGAGAAGCTCTGTTAGACAGACGGAAATTGTTGATAATACCGGCATTCCATGTAGCAGAGTTGTTCTTGATAGATTTCCAATCTTCGTCAAATCCATGAACAAAACCTATACCAACATAAGGAATAAAGCTGTAGAAGCGATTTTCGTTATAATGTCCCAAATAGTTAGAAACATTGAACAATAGGTCAACGTTAGCTCCTAAATAATGAGGGTGATTCATAACAGTTGCACCTTGATTAAATGTGTGATATCCACCACCATTTAATTTCAAACGAGCTCCGAAATAAGGATTATACCATTTACCTACGAAAACAGTTGGAGCCAGGTTAAGGCGGTTAGTGAATTTAGCATCACTTGCGTTATCATTAAGATACATTGTTGCTCCACCACCAATTCCTACGAACCAGTTGTCCCAAAAACCGTTACGCGCAAAAGTTGCATTGCGACCAACCTTAGTACTAAATCCACTATCTTGAGCAGAAATAGCCATAGCCGCAAAAACTAAAACTAAAAGTAAACTTACTTTTTTCATAATCAATCTTTTAAATTATAATTAAACACTCTTTTTTTAATTTAATATGTTATACTCAGTATACCAAGAATACATCATCTTCAAGCCATCTTCTATTTCTATTTGATGTTTCCAGCCCAAAGAATTAAGTTTTGATACATCTGATAATTTTCTCATTGTTCCATCTGGCTTATCTGTATTAAACCACAAACTTCCGGAGAATTCGACTATTTCTTTTACAAGGTTGGCCACATCTTTTATAGATATTTCAACACCTGTTCCTATATTAATGTGTGTGTTCTTTATCTCCCTCCCATCTATAACATCAACTAAGTCCAAAAAGTTTACAGATTCCATGACAAAAACAGTAGCATCACCCATTTCCTGACTCCACAGGAATTCTCTCATCGGTTTTCCCGAGCCCCAAAGTTCGACCTGAACAGCGTCTCCAATCTTTTTTACACCATACTTAGATAGTATTTCCAGTATTTGTGTCTTGGAAGAAGCTCCGGATATTCCTTCTATCGGCCTAACATTCAAGTCCTGCTCTATAATATCCCAAGCATTATTATCTAAGCATTTCCCCAAGTGTATTTTTCTTAGAATGGCTGGTAATACATGAGATGTTTCGAGATTAAAATTATCGTTCAAACCATATAGGTTTGTTGGCATTACTGCTATAAAATTCGTTCCATACTGTATATTATAGCTCTCACACATTTTCAAACCGGCAATTTTAGCTATTGCATACGGTTCGTTTGTGTATTCCAAAGGGCCGGTCAACAGTGTATCTTCAGTCATTGGCTGAGGGGCTTCTTTTGGATAAATACAAGAACTACCCAAAAACACTAACTTTTTAACGTTATTCAGATATGATTGATGAATCACATTATTCTGAATCATCAAATTTTCATAAATGAATTGCCCCCGATATGTATTATTGGCAATAATACCCCCTACTTTAGCCGCTGCTAAAAATACATATTCGGGCTTTTCCTTTGCAAAAAATTCAGATACAGCCTTTTGATCCGTAAGATCTAATTCTTGATGCGTTCTTAAGACAAAATTTGTGTATCCTTTGCTTACAAGACTTTTAAGAATTGCAGAACCAACCAAGCCTCTATGGCCGGCTACATATATTTTAGCATTCTTTTCTATCATCTATATCTTCTTACTTTTATTCAAAGTAATTCAAAATTCTATATCCCCCGTTTTTGAGGTATTCTTCTTTCTTCATCAGCTCAACATCATGAACAACCATATCCTGACATAAAGCTTTAAGATCGTATGTAGGCTCCCAGCCTAATTTAGTTCTGGCTTTGGTATTGTCACCAATGAGAATATCAACTTCCGTTGGACGAAAATATGCAGGATCTACACCTACAACAGATTGCCCTATCCTCTTTATGAAGTCTTCCAGATATTCTGCTCCTACTATTTTAGAAAATTTATTCTCATCAACACCGACAATGTAGCCTTCTTCATTTTCATCTTCACCTCTAAACTCAACATCTACTCCGACCTCTGCAAATGACATTTTGATAAAGTCACGGATAGTCGTTGTAACGCCTGTAGAGATAACATAATCGTCAGGAGTATCTTGTTGAAGAATAAGATACATAGCCTTAATATAATCTTTGGCATGCCCCCAATCTCGTTTACTGGAAAGATTTCCCATATAAACCTTATCTTGAAGGCCTAAGACTATACGTGCAACTGCTCGTGTTACCTTTCTTGTAACAAATGTTTCACCTCTCAGTGGTGATTCATGATTAAACAAGATACCATTGCTGGCATGCATACCATAAGCCTCCCTGTAATTAACCGTAATCCAATATGCATACATTTTAGCGACAGCATACGGACTCCTCGGATAAAATGGAGTTGTTTCTTTTTGAGGTATCTCTTGCACCAAACCATAAAGCTCGGATGTTGAAGCCTGATATATCCTTGTTTTTTTCACCAAATTAAGAAGACGAACAGCTTCTAATATACGAAGAGTTCCTATTCCGTCTGCATTTGCTGTATATTCAGGGATATCAAAACTAACCTTAACATGGCTCATTGCCGCAAGATTATATATTTCATCGGGCTGTACGTCGCCGATAAGCCGTGTCAGATTCATGCTATCAGTCATATCACCATAATGAAGAATCATATTTCTATCTTCAAGATGAGGATCTTGATATAAATGGTCTATACGATCTGTATTAAACATGGAAGATCTTCTTTTGAGTCCATGTACTGTATAGCCCTTTTTTATCAAGTATTCTGACAAATAAGCTCCATCTTGTCCTGTAACGCCTGTGATGAGTGCTACTTTACCCATATAGTTCACTTAATAAAAATCTTTATTAAGATTTATGTTAATGATCAATTTTATACTTAACCTTCCCTGATTATTGTATCTTTTAACCGATACGAACAATCAGTTGAAGCAACAAAGATATATTTTTTTTAACTAAAACAAATAAAAAAGTCCTTAAATTAGAGATTACATATTGATTTTCTCTCATTCTATCGCGTATAAGTCTCTAATCCTGAAATTTGCAAAAAGGATTTTTTTAAACTATTTTATTTATCACACACTCCAACTCTTCTGATCGGTAGGTATTGCAACAATACTCTTGACTATAATATAGTTATGCAAACATCTCCTATATAGCCTTTGCTATTATAGTAATGGAGAAAACAAGCGCATAACAGACTCTTTAAATTTTTCAATCCGCGACCTTTGATCCCATTCTTCGACAAGCAACTGTGTCGAACTCTCCATATCCTTCAAGAATATATCTTGAGCTTTGCGGCAAGTTTCCTCGCTGTATATAAAAGCATCAATTTCGAAATTATGTTCGAAGCTACGCATATCCATATTGGCTGATCCTGTTATAGTCAGAGAGTTGTCTACCGTCATTAGCTTGGAGTGAAGAAATCCAGCCTCGAAAAAATAGACACTCACTTTGGCATCCAAAACCTCCTTCAGAAAAGACATGGATGCAATATGCACAAATGTCGTATCGGAATGGCGAGGCAACATCAAACGCACATCAACGCCACGCATCGCCGCCATTTGTATAACCTGCATCAATGAGTCGGTAGGAATAAAATAAGGGGTCTGTATATAAACACTTTCTTTGGCATTGGAAATGGCTTGCAGAATACCTAAATGTATATCTTTAAATTGCCCTACCGGACCACTTGTAACCAGCTGAATCATGTTATCTCCCTCAGTGTCGAGTATAGGATAATAAGTATCTGATGCTAGAAATTCTTTACGAGACGAATACCAATCGATAAGAAATGATGTCTGCAACCCAGCCACAGCCTTGCCTTCTATTTTAACATGACTGTCACGCCAAATTCCACTTCCTACACCGTTGATATATCGATCTGCAACATTCATTCCGCCCACAAAACCGACTTTACCATCAATAACTACAATTTTTCTATGATTTCGATAATTCACTCTGCTTGTCAAAAATTTGAATGCCACCTTCAAGAAGGGTTGTACTTCAATACCTCTGGCTTGCATGTCTTTAAAGAAGCTACGCTTAGCTTTCCAAGAACCAACATCGTCATAAATAAGACGCACTTCAACTCCTTCCGCTGCTTTACGAAGCAATATATCTCGGGTTTTGCACCCTATCTCATCATCTAAGAAGATATAGTATTGAATATGTATATGCTTTTCCGCTTTTTCAAGTTCCTCGAACAAAGCCTCAAACTTATCGGGTCCTGAAGAGTAAAAAGTGACGCTACTACCTCCATATAAAGGTGTACCTTTCAGGCGGTTCAACAAGTTTACCAACCCTTTATATTCTACAGGTGGATTCAGCGTTTCCAGCAACTCTCGCCTACCAATAGATCGACGATTGAGTTTCTTGTACATCTTATGGGATATCAGACGTTGCTTACGATTATCTTCACCGAAGAAATAGTATATGATAAGCCCTACCAGAGGAAGCAGCAATAGAATAAGCACCCAAGAAATGGTTTTCAGGGGGTTCCTATTCTCCGATATAATCACAACCATTGTGCCCAAAGCTGTAACCACATAAAGTATCTGGAAAAGAAGGATAAGATGGTCTGTTGCTTGCGCTGCTACATCCATACGCAAATAATATACATTTTTTTCAAAGTTATAACAAATTTAAACTCAAGCTCTTTTTTTATCAAATAATTCTAATGACTTCCGTCCACTATTCGATATTTTTTTTGAAAAGCTTTTATATGAATCACTGCCAAGAACCCTTTTGTGTTATTGTCGGATATTTACTTTTCTTTTCTGTCGATAAAATAACAGATAATAGCTCCAATAGTATAGCATAAAATATCGATCCAGGAAAACGATGTTCCTAAAACAATCCTCATCACTTTATATTCTTGAAGTCTTAGTACTTCTACCATCTTGAAATATTGCCCAAACTCTACCATATAAGCAAAAAGGAGTACCGCCAAAGCTAAATACAAGGGTTTTACCCTGACAAATGACTTTACAAAATAATAGATCAATATAACAACTAAGATGTCACCACCATAAGGGCGAACAAAAGCATCATCTACAAATTTAGCGATGAGGACTTCTATGAAAAAGATAATAATAAATATCAAGAATGACGATCGATCAAATCTCCACCTCATATCTATTTCCTATATTTTTCTTCAATATCCTCTTCCATCATGCTCATGTATGACTTGTAGCGGCTCTCGCTTATATAATGATTCTCTACAGCATCACACACTGCACATCCCGGTTCATTTATATGAATACAATTGTTGTAACGACAATCTTTAGATGCCTTAAATATTTCAGGAAAAAAGTGAAATATTTCATTCTTCTCCATATCCACAGTACCAAAGCCTTTGATACCGGGAGTATCTATAATAAATCCGCCTTGTGGCAGTTCTATCATTTCCGAAAAGGTAGTTGTATGCATCCCTTTGCCGTGATAACCGGATATCGCACCCGTTTTTAGTTTAACGTCAGGTACAAGCGCATTGATAAGAGTAGACTTTCCGACACCTGAGTGACCCGAAAATAAGGTAGTTTTGTTCTTTATCTTCTCTTGCAGAATTTCTAATCCTGTGTTATGTAAAGCTGATATTTTAATGCTTGGGTATCCAATATAATCATAAAGACTAATCAAAGCATCCATGTATTCTATTTCTTCTTCGGTGCAAAGATCCGTCTTATTGAAAATGAGATTTACCGGCACACGATAAGCTTCGGCTGAAGCCAAAAAACGGTCTATGAAAACAGTAGAGGTTACCGGATGATTAACTGTTATTATCAAAAAGCATAGGTCGATATTAGCAGCCAGAATGTGCGATTGTTTCGATAAATTGGACGAACGACGTATTATATAATTCTTACGGTCTTCGATCTCCGTAATCAAAGCTGTACCTTCATTGTTTGGCACAATGACTACCCTGTCTCCTACAGCAATAGGATTAGTGCTGCGTATATCTTTCAGACGAAAGTTTCCTTTTACCTTACACTCGATATCGCTACCGTCATCGGTACGAACCAAATACCAACTACCCGTATTTTTTATTACAAGACCATTCATTAATCAATCCATTAAAATGCAAATGTGCCAATGTGCCGATACTATATCGTTATCAGCATATTGGCATATTATATTTTCGGTATATTTCGTTATACAGTTAAAATCTCTTTTTCTTTAAGAGCAAACAGATCGTCTATCTTTTTGATATACTTATCATGAAGCTTTTGCATTTCATTTTCGCCATCTTTGGCTAAGTCTTCTGCCAAACCTTCTTTCACTGCTTTTTTGATTGTATCAATTGCATCACGACGAGCGTTACGCACACTCACTTTGGCGTCTTCGGCTTCTTGTTTAGCTTGTTTTACCAAAAGCTTACGGCGCTCTTCTGTTAATGGAGGTATAGAAAGACGTATCACTTCGCCATTATTATCAGGTGTGATACCCACATCAGAATTTAGGATAGCTTTTTCTACTTCTTTCAACATTTGTTTTTCCCAAGGTTGAACGATAATAGTTCTTGCATCAGGTGTATTAATTGCCGCCACGCCACTTAGCGGGGTAAGTGATCCATAATATTCTAGCTTTATACCATCAAGAATATGCGGATTTGCTTTTCCGGCACGAATACGAGATAACGTTTCGTCTAGAAACTCTACAGAGGCCAACATCTTAGCTTCCGCTTTTTGTTCGATTTGTTTTAGGTCTGCTGCCATAAATATATATTTTTTGTTTTCAATATTTTAAGATTAAATGAATCTGCTCACATCCTATTCGGCAATTGGGTAAGACCAATAATAAGCTGCCCTATCCCTGCCAAAATAAGTAATGATGTAAGCAATGTATGTGCAGTAATGGTAACAAAAGCTCCTACAGCACAAACCAAACAGCCCATGAAGATATTCCTTCGTGCTGTTTTCATATTTTCTTTATCTACCAAATGTATAATCTCATCAAGTAAGATGTAAGCATCTTCTTCATTAAGTCCGCGTTCGATTAGAAATGTCTTAACCTTTTCGGGATTTTCTCTTTTTCTAATCAAATATACAGCCTGATTATACAACTGATCTTCAACTACTACTTTCCCTGTGTTATGCATGTACATATGTACCTATTTTTTCACCTTTAATTAGTTTCTCTAAATTGCCCGGAGTATCCATATCGAAAACAACGATAGGCAAATTATTCTCCTTACACATCACTGTTGCCGTCATATCCATAACCTTCAGTCCGCGTTTGTAAACCTCATCGTAAGAGATGGAATCAAACTTAACGGCTGTAGGGTCTTTTTCGGGATCGGCAGTATAAACCCCGTCTACACGGGTACCTTTGAGCATCACATCGGCTTCTATTTCTATTCCTCTGAGTGAAGAGCCTGTATCGGTTGTAAAAAATGGATTGCCTGTTCCGCACGAAAGGATAACAACTTCGCTATTTTCCATTGCCTCTATTGCTTTCCATTTGCTGTAAATCTCTCCTATCGGTTCCATCCTGATGGCCGTAAGCACTCTCGACTTCTGCCCTATCGCAGTAAGAGCCGAACTAAGAGCCAAACTGTTTATTACTGTCGCCAACATACCCATCTGGTCTCCCTTTACTCTGTCAAATCCTTCGGAAGCTCCGCTCAGACCTCGAAAAATGTTTCCTCCTCCAATAACAATACTTATCTGTACACCCATATCGGCTACAGCTTTTATCTGGGTGGCATATTCATTCAGTCGGTTTACATCTATGCCATATTGCTGTTCTCCCATGAGGGATTCTCCGCTCAGTTTTAGGAGGATTCTGTTATATTTTATCATTTCTACTTTTATATTAGTGCAAATCTAGTATAATTTGTGAAATTATAAAAGTCAAACTTTACGAATTGATTTTTATTATAATTTAAAGGTACTGATATAACAGCATTTAGTTATTTTTACACATCTAAACAAATTTATTATGATCGCTCAAGGTTGGCTCTTATTTGTCCTCGCACTACTACTTGGATTTATTACGTTCGTAATCATATTATGGACTGTTATAAAATGGAAACATAAAAAGGATCGAAACATGGGATGTGGACTAACATTTTTATTCTCTATATTAACTATAATATGTTTCGTTATAGTAATAGTAAAGGTTGTGGAAACAATTAGAGAAATTGTCCCTCATAAAATTGAAGAAGGGCTTGATATATTCACCAACAGTTTATCATCAAGAGATACAGAAACTCCTTTTATGGACAGCCTGAAATCTATGCAACCGGCAGACATCATAATACCAGATAGTTATTTATCTTATGCAGGACTTCGCGATTATTTTCGCATGCCGCTGATATATCCATATTCGATGACTTCTATTGATGTTCTCGAAAAAGGGACTCTACAAGACGAAAGTGGAATAAAGTACATAGCTAAATGTCGGAATGAAAACGAGCCGATACTTCAAGATATTACGTACTTCATCTTTGACAGAAATATGCTGTTAGCAAAGACGGAGCCCTCATCTTCGTTTGACACTGTGAGATATTACATATTCAAGTTCAAAACCAGAGAATTGGAAAAATTTGATACTGCAAGCGAAATGAAAGCTCAAGCTTTAAGCTTCGGCTTTGATACACTAAAGCCAATGATAACCATACAAAAGTATTTTGATAATTTCTGAATATAAAAAAGGCTGTTTGAACAGTATCTTTTGTTATTCTCTTTGTCATTGGCTCCGCTTCGCTCTGCCGAATTCGAAGAATCAGCGGAGCTAACAGTTGTTTATGAATGTAATGAAAAATCTCAACTTTCGATACACGAGATATTTCACTTCGTTCAACGTGACAAAAAAGAATATAAATACTATTCAAACAACCTCTTCCAATTATTAGGCAGACGCCTTACTTATCTGTCTATTCCTTTAAAATTACCGTTAGCGTCAAAAATCAATTCCAACTCAGGGTAACCCGAAAGCTCAACTTTATATCCTCGGGTTTTCTTTTCGTATTCTTCAATCTTCTTATTCGGGTACTTCGATTTCACATAAGACAGAATAGAGCCTAATATCACACTATCAGGAACACTATTCCCGGGTAATACTTCAACAGTTTTCAGGTCACCACTCAATGTAAATTCAATTTCTGTACCATTGGCAAGTTTAACTTCATATTCACCATCATCTTTTTTAGCATAAAGAAATGTCGTTGACTTCAAAAAATGCTCTGTTAGGAATGATTGGATAGCCTGCGGCAATGTTGCAAATTCGGGGCGTTGTCCATTGTCATTATTATTGTTGTTTCCACCCGAGCCCCACAAGTTTCCATCCTTATCGAATACAAGCTCAATATCTTCTTTCAATTCAATCTTATAGGTGCTCACATTATTCTTTATACATTCTATCTTCTTTGATGAGTGATTAGACGAAATGTAATCCAAAATCGGTTTAGGTAGCAAGGCTAGTATACTCTGTGTCATCTGAACCTTATTGTCTACTTCTACCTGGCGCCAATTGCCCGACAAGTCAAACTCTACTTCTGTACCATTCGTATATTCGACATCATAACTGTCGTTATCTTTCTTTACTTTAGATATTTTCAGATTACCAAAGTGAGTATCCAGAAATGCTTTAGCCGTTTCCGGTAGTTGATCATATCCTACCACAGTACCTTGCGAGTCGCCGTCTGTCCCCAGATATCCTCCATTGAGGTTAAACTTGAGCTCAATATCCGGTTTTCCGGTGAGTTCAATTTTATAGCCATAAGACTCTTTCTCAATTTCACTTATTCCTTTTCCTTGATAATTCTGACTGACATAAGAAAGTATACTTCTTGGAATTAAGGCTAACACATTATCAGGCAAAGCTGCATTGTTAAGACCTTCTATTTTAATCCATTCTCCTTTACGATTAAATTCAACTTTATAGTTTCCTAATACAACGGTCGCTTTTTCTACTTTTTTGTTAAGTAAAACAGAATAGCTATCAGACAGATCTAAGGTCTCAGATACATTATAATCTACAAAATGATCTGTAATAAATTGCTTCGACTGGGCTGGCAAATTTTCGTAAGGAATAGCTGCACCTCCAAGTTCATTACTATCATCATCACTACTACAAGCGCCAAAAGCTAAAGCTAAGGCAAACAGCATAATCATTAATAAATTCTTTTTCATTTTGTTAAGTTTTTAGTTAAGCATTCTATAGTTTTGAACAAATATAATAACCCAATTCTGAAAAGATTCTGAAATATAAACTCGAAGCCTCTATTATTTTAAAATAAGTGCTCAAAAAAACATTATCTTTGTCTGACTTCATATAGAAAAATGATATGAGAAATATATGTATCGCCTGTCTAATCTTTTTATTCACCATGTGTAATAATAAACCGAAAGAACCCATAGTCGTTATACAAATAAGCTATGGCAATATAAAAGTTAAGCTCTATAATGAAACTCCGGGGCATAGAGACAACTTTCTGAAACTAGCAGAAGAAGGATTCTATAAGAACCTCACGTTTCACCGTGTTATCAACGATTTTATGATACAGGGAGGCGATCCTCAAACAAGGAATATTGCAGATTCTGCAGCTCTGAAAGAAGAAAAAACATTGGGTGACACAATCCCTGCCGAAATAAAATTCCCTCAGCTATACCACAAACGTGGAGTACTGGCAGCTGCACGATGGGGCGATGCCGAAAATCCGACAAAAGCCTCTGATGCATCTCAGTTCTATATAGTGACAGGTGAGTTATGCTTCGACGATAAATTATCTGAGATAGAAAAACAACGTTTCGAACGTTTTAAACAAAAGATATATAAAGAAATACAATCGGCACACCTTGATGATCTGAAAGCATTGCTAAAGAGCGGCGATAGTATATCTGCATCCGCAATGCGTGCTGATTGGCTAAAACAAGCGGATGAGCAAGCCAAAGCCCGTAAGTCGGAAGTTTCGTATACAGACGAGCAGCGGGAATACTACAAAACAAGGGGAGGCACTCCATTTCTGGATAATGAATACACCGTTTTCGGCGAGGTAATAGAAGGAATGGACGTTGTGGATAAAATACAAAAAGTAAAAACCAACGAAAAAGACAAGCCTCTTAAAAACATCTTGATGAACGTAGTGGTTCTGGAAAAATAAAAATTTCCGAAAACACATTAACAACAAAAATGAGTAATACAGATAATAAAAAGTGGAAGGTATTGAACAGTGAGTATCTTTCGCAAGAGCCTTGGTTTACCGTACGCAAAGACCATGTAGAACTACCGAACGGAAACCAAATACAAAATTATTATGTATACGAATATCCCGACTGGGTATGCACCATAGCTATAACCAAAGACAAACGGTTTGTGATGGTACGTCAATACAGGCACGGGCTGCAATGTACTTCATTAGAGCTATGTGCCGGTGTATGCGAAAAAGAAGACCCTAGCGCAGAAGTTTCCGCAAGAAGGGAACTAATCGAAGAAACCGGCTACGGAAACGGGAAATGGGAGCTATTAATGACCACTTCGGCAAATCCGGGTACGCATACCAACACTACTTACTGTTTTCTGGCTACCGATGTAGAAAAAATATCGGAACAGCATCTGGAAGCCACAGAAGATATTTCGGTTCATCTGCTATCTATCGACGAATTGGTAGAGCTATTGAAAAAAGATGAGATCAGGCAATCTATGCACGCCGCCGCATTGTGGAAATATCTGGCAACGAATCACCTCATCTAAAACTCGAGCTGATCTTTGTAGTTTCGTGAGTTTGGATGAGGAACACCAAATACTTTTGAAGAAATAGAATCGATCTCTACTTTCCAAATTTTTACGTTATTTACAGCCGGCTTAGAATAAGTGAATGCCCTTGTTGTGTATTTCTTCATCATTATATCAAGAGCTTTCACTTTATTATCGTAGTCTTCTTCAAATACGACCTTACCCCTACAAATAACGCTACTTCCTTTCATACGATAGCTACAGGCTACTTCTTTATTCTGATAAGTTAATGACGATTCGCCACAAAAAGTAATACATACATTCGGATTTATACTAACGGATTCTACACTTTTACCCACCTGTGCCGAATGTAGATAAACAACATCATCCTGATAACCAAAATTCATAGGGATAACATAAGGGAATCCTTCTTTATCTACCATACCAACATAGCATATCGTGTTTTTCGAAATTATCTCTTCTATCAAATGACGTTCTTCAATATCAATCGTTATCATAAGGCTGTATATATTCTTTTATTCCTATTAATCAAAAGAGCTGCATTTTGAATACAGCTCTTTTACTTTATTTTTTATTTTCCTTTGAGCAATCCGTTATACATTTTCTCATTCCGTATAATCTCATATGCTTTCTTAAAGGTTTCGCTATCTTCGTTAAATACCCTCACCATCGTCTCCGTATCATATACATCACGTGCTATATATGCTTTTATCTGACGCCTGAGTGTTTCTTTCGACTTCTCATATCCATCCTCATCGTAGTCTACCTTTTCTTCCTTTCCGGCTGCTATAAGTTTATTCATAATCTCGTCCGAAACTTGATATTGCTTGTAGAAATCGGTAGCTGTAGGGTATTTTTGTAAAATCTCCGTTCTGTGATTATCCACTTCATTATAAGCTATGCGCAGTGTTATGCCTTTGTTCCAGATTTTTCGGTAATATTCTGATGCAAATGTAGTATCGGCAGGTACAAAATAGTCGGGCATGATACCACCTCCGCCATATACCGTACGATGATTCAGCAATGTTGTATATTTCAATGAATCAGGGAAATGTATACTATCAGCATGCATCATCTCGCCTTTATTATAGCGTTCTATTACATCCAGATTGTATGACATAATATCTCCCTTTGTATATGGTTTTTGTATAGAACGTCCGGTTGGTGTATAATAACGTGCCACAGTGAGTCTTATCATCGATTCGTCAGGAAGCGGTATTTGCCGTTGAACAAGTCCTTTCCCGAAACTGCGACGACCTACAATCACACCTCTGTCCCAATCCTGTACGGCTCCCGACAAGATCTCGCTAGCGGAAGCCGAACCTTCATTGATAAGTACGACAAGACGTCCTTTCTCGAATGCGCCTTTAGCTGTGGAAACTTCATCTCTTCTTGGCTGGCGTAAGCCTTCGGTATATACAACCAACTTGCCTGCATCCAGAAAATCATCAGCTATTTCAGTAGCCGGAGCCATGTATCCGCCACCGTTGTATTCCAGATCGAGGATAAGGTTCTCCATTCCCTTCTCTTTAAGCTTCTGAAGCGCTTTTCTGAATTCTTCGGTAGTAGTCGCACCAAATCTTATAATGCGTATATAGCCTGTAGTCTTATCCACCATATAAGTGGCATCGATACTATAGATCGGAATTTTGTCGCGAATAATCTTGAAGTTTAATAAATCAGCTATTCCCTTGCGTTGTACTTTCAGGTTTACAGATGTTCCTTTCGGGCCTTTGAGACGAGACATAACGTCTTTGGTAGACATTTTAACTCCGGCAATAAGCGTATCGTCTACATACAATATCTTGTCTCCTGCCCTAAGACCTACCTTTTCGGATGGCCCTCCGGGAAGAGCTTCGATAACATACAGTGTATCTGTAAGCATATTGAAAGAGATACCTATACCATCGAAATTACCTTCCAGCGGCTCGTTCATATCTTTTACCTCATCGGCACTGATGTATGTAGAGTGAGGGTCGAGTTTTTCTAACAAAGCTTTCACTGCATCTTCGGCCAGCTTGCCGTCGTCGACCTTATCTACATACATATTCTCGATAACGGCTATTGTTGTAGCTACTTTCTTAGACCCTTCGCTCATCTTAAACTGAGCCGAAGCAGCCAAAACAATGGTAAAAAGACCGATAAGCGAGATTAGAACTCTTTTCATATTAGAATTACATTTTGGGTAATCGCAGCTAACGCTGATTACATCTGATTTTTAATTAATCACTATTCAGTCCAGACTCATCCCTTTGGGGATAAACTGACTGACATCGTGTCCGAATCGCAACAGTTCACGTACAATAGTAGAACTGATATGTGTTAGTTCCGGTTCAGTAAATAGTACGATTGTTTCTATTCCCGATATATTTCTGTTCATATCGGCAATCGTTTTTTCGTATTCGAAATCATTTACAGAGCGGATTCCACGTATAATGAAATTTGATCCCGTTTCTTTGGCATAATCTACGGTAAGCCCATCATAAGTTCCTACCAGTATGCGATTGTCGCCTTTATACAAAGAACGGATCATATCTATGCGCTTGTCGAGCGGAAAGTAAGTTTTCTTGGTATCATTCACTCCAATAGCAATAACGATCTCATCTACCAATTCGAGAGATCGTTTCACTAATGAATAATGTCCTATTGTAAAGGGATCGAACGTCCCCGGAAAAATTGCTTTTCTCTTCATTTTTTAGTTAGCCATGTCGGAGATAAATTTGATCCTGACAAGGCGAATTTCATCTTCAGAATATTCGCCAAGTTCATTGATCGCAGCTTCCAGATCGTCCGATTCTGCTTCTTGGAAATATTCAAATATATCATCGAGATGGTCTTCATCTATAACCTCTCTGAGGAAATAATCTATATTTATTTTTGTTCCTGAAAATACAATAGCTTCTACTTCGCTCAGCAATTCGGCAAAATCAATTCCTTTCGATTCGGCCAAGTCGTCTAATGCAACTTTACGGTCGATAGCCTGCACGATGGCTACTTTTAGTTTCGATTTGTTTGCTACTGTTTTTACACGTAAATCTTCAGGTCGTTCTATTTCATTTTCTTCAACGTGCTTTTTAATTATTTCAAGAAATTCTGCCCCATATCTCTTAGCTTTACCTGCTCCTACCCCCGGAATGTTTTGCAATTCCTCCATTGTTATCGGGTAGATTGTAGCCATAGCCTCCAGAGAAGGGTCTTGAAATATCACGTATGGGGGAACATTGTTGTGTTTTGCCATCTTCTTGCGAAGATCTTTCATGATAGAAAACAAAACCGGATCCACTGCCGATCCGCCGCCGCCGCCTTTCACCACTACATCATCCATGTTTTCATCATCAGACAAATCTTCTTCGTCTGCTGTAGTAATCTTGAACGATGCCGGTTTTTTCAAGAAATCTTTTCCTTTTTTGGTTACTCTCAGTAAGCCGTAATTTTCGATATCCTTATCGAAATACCCGGCTATTAATGCCTGACGTATAACGGCGTTCCATGTTTCATCATCGGTATCATCACCTGATCCAAATACATCTAAATCCTGATGCCCGTACGTTTCTATCTCGGAGGTTTCTTTACCTCTCAAGATATTGATAACGTAATCAGTTTTAAACTTTTCTTTTAATGCAATTACAGCTTCAATAGCCGTCAATAATAAATCTTTAGCTTCCACTTGTTTTTTAGGATTTACACAATTGTCACAGTTCCCACAATTTTTCTCTTTATATTCTTCTCCAAAGTAATGGAGAAGTACTTTCTTCCGGCATAATGCAGTTTCGGCGTATGCTGCGGTCTCAAGGAGTAGCTGTTTTCCTATTTCCTGTTCAGCAACGGGCTTACCCTGCATAAATTTCTCCAGTTTCTGTAAGTCTTTGAATGAATAAAACGCTATACATTTTCCTTCACCGCCATCGCGTCCGGCCCTACCGGTTTCCTGGTAGTATCCTTCAAGGCTCTTTGGCATATCGTAGTGAATTACATATCTCACATCGGGTTTATCAATTCCCATACCAAATGCAATGGTAGCTACAATTACATTCACTTTTTCCATCAGAAAAGCATCCTGATTGGCAGAGCGTGTACTTGGATCTAGTCCGGCATGGTACGGCAATGCATTGATATTATTTGTTTGTAATATTTCGGCAAACTCTTCTACCTTCTTTCTACTCAAACAATATATAATTCCAGACTTTGTGCCTTGCGATTTAATGTATTTTATTATATCCTTATCTACTTTATCCGTTTTTGAACGAACTTCGTAATAGAGGTTTTCCCTGTTGAATGATGATTTAAACACGTCAGCCTCCACCATTCCAAGGTTCTTCTGTATATCCATTTGCACTTTTGGTGTTGCCGTAGCTGTAAGTGCAATGATGGGGTGCTTGCCTATTTCGTTTACGATGGGACGTATACGCCTGTATTCAGGACGGAAGTCGTGCCCCCACTCCGAAATACAATGTGCCTCATCGATGGCATAAAACGATATTTTTATCTGACGTAGAAAGTCTATATTCTCTTCTTTTGTAAGAGATTCGGGTGCTACATATAATAGTTTTGTCTTTCCCGAAAGTATATCACCTTTTACCTGTTCTATCGCAGCTTTGTTTAGTGACGAATTCATGAAGTGTGCTACACCGTCCTCTTCACTAAAATTGCGCATGGCATCCACCTGATTTTTCATCAGGGCTATCAGGGGAGAAATAATTACTGCTGTTCCCTCCATCAAGAGTGCCGGTAGCTGATAGCAGAGGGACTTTCCTCCACCGGTAGGCATCAACACAAAGGTATCTCTACCATTCAGCAAGTTTTGAATAATTGCCTTCTGGTTACCTTTAAAATTGTCAAAGCCAAAATGCTTTTTCAATGAACACGTCAATATATCCTCTATATCCGGCATATAAATAGGCTATTAATTATTACGAAGATAAACCCCTAAATTTAATTCTCCAATATAAAATAGGCTATTTTTTGTCAAAAAAACAAACTTTATAATGAATTTCTTAGTTTTACGACTTGTGAGTTTTCCAATTGCTCTACGGCGTACTCTTTAGTAACATGCAGTTGAGCCTGCTTTGTGGAAGGGATATTAAACATAGCATCCATCATAATGGTTTCAACGATGGATCTCAATCCCCTTGCTCCCAATTTATATTCCACTGCCTTATCTACAATGTACTCATATACATCATCTTCGAAGGTAAGATCAACTCCATCCATTTTGAACAGTTTGACATACTGCTTAATGATGGAGTTTTTCGGCTCGGTAAGTATCCTACGCAGAGCACTCCTATCCAGAGCATCGAGATATGTCAAAATAGGCAGACGTCCTATAATCTCAGGGATCAATCCGAAAGACTTCAAATCCTGAGGTGCTACATATTGCAGTAGATTGTTACGGTCTACCTGTGCATTGTTTTTGGACGATGCATAACCGACAACCATTGTATTGAGTCGTTGTGCTATCTTCCTTTCGATACCGTCGAAAGCTCCACCACACACAAATAATATGTTTTTGGTATCTACCGCAATCATCTTCTGGTCAGGGTGCTTACGTCCTCCCTGAGGCGGAACGTTTACAATCGAACCTTCCAGCAGTTTAAGTAAGCCCTGTTGCACACCCTCACCGCTAACATCACGGGTGATTGATGGATTGTCGCTCTTACGGGCTATTTTGTCAATTTCATCAATAAAGACAATTCCTCTTTCTGCGGCTGCCACATCATAGTCGGAGGCTTGCAACAGTCGGGTAAGAATGCTTTCTATATCTTCGCCTACGTATCCGGCTTCGGTAAGCACGGTTGCATCTACGATAGCAAAAGGGACATGCAGTAGTTTAGCAATGGTACGAGCCAACAATGTTTTCCCTGTACCTGTAGGGCCAACCATGATGATATTCGACTTTTCTATTTCTATATCATCTTCTTTCCCTTGCAGTATACGTTTATAGTGGTTATACACAGCCACAGACAGATAGCGTTTGGCATTCTCCTGACCGATAATATACCCGTCAAGATATTCTTTTATCGTCTTTGGGTCGGGCAATTGTGTTTTATCTATACCCAAAGATGTTTTCTTTGCCTCTACGCTTTCTTTTACAATCTGATATGCTTGTTCAGCACAGCTATCGCAGATGTCAGCCGACATACCTGAGATAAGCATATTTACATCCTTATCGCTTCTGCCACAGAAACTGCAATAGCCGTTAGTATCTTTTTTTGCCATTTATCCTTTTATGAGTAAATGAATCTGATTTTTGAATTATTGTTTATTTTTCATCAAAACATCATCTACCATTCCATAGTCTTTAGCCTCAGCCGAGGTCATCCAGTAATCACGATCCGAGTCTTGTGCCACTTTGTCAAATGGTTGTCCCGAGTGGTCTGAAATAATAGTATAAAGTTCTTTTTTTACCTTACCAATCTCACGAGCTGTGATCTCGATATCCGAAGCTTGTCCCTGAGCACCTCCCAACGGTTGGTGAATCATAACGCGTGAATGCTTCAATGCAAAGCGTTTTCCTTTTTCTCCGGCAACAAGCAATACGGCTGCCATAGATGCAGCAATACCTGTACAGATAGTAGACACATCGCTGTTGATAAACTGCATAGTGTCATAAACTCCATAACCTGCATATACCGATCCTCCGGGAGAATTTATATAGATAGAGATATCTTTGCCCGAATCGGCAGAATCAAGATATAGTAATTGTGCCTGTATTACATTGGCTGTATAGTCGTCGATCTGAGTTCCCAAAAAGATAATACGATCCATCATCAAACGAGAGAACACATCCATCTGGGCAACATTCAACTGACGTTCTTCGATAATAGTAGGTGATATATAACTGCTTGTTATATCGATATATTTATCAAGAGCTAGCCCATTCAAGCCTAGATGCTTCGTTGCATACTTTCTAAATTCATTGTTCATAACATTTTCTTTTTTAATTAAATAATGTTTTACCATTATTACTATAAACAATTATCATGCCACTCGTACAGGCATAAAAAAGAGGCTAATAGCACAGCCTCATTTCTTATAAACAAAGTTATAAATAAAAAATTGAAAAGCTGGAATAATAATGTATGTATTTTCCTTATTTATAATGTTAAAGACAAACGGACAGAAAGAAAACACTATCCTTCCTGTCCGTTATTTTTATCTTTTTTTCATTTACGCTTCTGTTTCTGCTTCAGCTGCTTCGTCTTTCTCAAAAAACTTGCGAAACTCGTCAAGCGAGATTACTGTTTCTTCGAGTCCTAGTTTCGATTTCAACACGTCGATGATCTTATTTTCCATTGCGCGATCGAGCAGGTTGCGTGCATTGTCTTTGTTTTTCAACATATCATTTGCATAGTTCTCAACCATTTCGTCAGGAAGATTCATCATTCCATATTGAGCAAACTGAGCTCTTGCCGCCTGCATAGCAATGATTTTCATATCTTCGTTTTCGATCTTGATATCGTTATCTTTTGCTATTTGTTCTTTTATCAGGTGGAATTTAAGATCTGCTATGATTTTCGGATAATCTGATTCTACAGATTCAGCAGTTCTTTCTTCGCCCGAAGCAATAAGCCATCTTTTGAGGAATGCATCAGGGAATTGCAAGTCTCCGGTTTTCTTTTCAAGAAGCTCTTTCGCATCCAATAGGAATTTGTAATCGCTATCCGGTGCAAACTGATCAGCTATAGTTTCTTTTACTTTTGCTTTGAAGTCAGCTTCGGTAGTTACATTGCCTGCACCAAAAACCTTATCGAATAGGTCTTGGTCAAGTTCAGCCTCCTGATAACGAGTGATCTCTGTGATAGCAAACTGAAATTCGGCAGCAATTGTTTCTACTGCATCCTTTTCGATATGAAGCATAGACGCAATCTCTGTTTCGTTGCCATTGTAAGCTTTACCCGGATTGAATACAATCACATCTCCGGCCTTTGCGCCTACAAATTTAGCTTGCTCTGCTTCGTCTTTCATATACGAAGGCATTACAATGCCTGCTTCTACAAAGATGCCGCCTTCTTTTACCTTACCATCTTCCAATTCGGAGATTGTACCTCTGATAAGGTCTGTTTCTTTTGCACCTTCTTCTATTTTTTCATATTTGCCATAATTAGCTTTGTACGAAGCGATCTGTTTATCAACAAGCTCTTCGTCTACCTCGATAGCATAATATTTTACTTTATCTTTCTTTGTCAGTGATAATTTTATTTCCGGAGCTAGAGCCACGTCGAAATAAAATTCATAGTCACCTTCGAGTGTGAAATCTATTGGCTGTTGCTTTTCTTCGTTCGGAAGAGGCTCTCCCAATACATTCAGTTTGTTGTCTTGTATATATTTATATAGATTTTCGCCAACAAGCTTGTTTACTTCTTCTGCCAAAATCGATTTACCATACATTTTTTTCACCATACCCATAGGTACAGTTCCCGGACGGAATCCCGGTATGTTAGCTTTTTTTCGGAATGTCTTAAGTGCGTTATCAAGCTTTTCCTGATAATCTTCTTTCGTTACATTTATTTGTAATATAGCGTTTACACTATCTACATTTGTTAGAGATACATTCATCTTAACGAGTTTATTTAGTTATTGTTACAAATTTCAATCGAAATGCAAATGGAGTAAAAACACCACTCTATTTTTTGGTGGTGCAAAAATAGTCTTATTATTGTAATATTCAAAGTGAAATATAAAAACTTTATTTGTTTAACATACTAAAACATTAAAGAGTTTATTAACAAACTAACTTTTACACAATTCATACTTTCTGAATTATTTAGGTATAACAGGGCAAAAAACTTAACAAAATAAGAGGGAGCCCGATTGTATATTCTAAAATTGAGAGTGTCATTTTTCACGCGACAAATTATCTAATCTTAGAAATATTTGCCATCATCAACCGACAGCGAAAAGTAACACTAAAAAAGATCAGAAACCTATTACTTTTACATACGCTTCGCTCCTGTGACCGCTGGTTGTTATTTTTTTTGGATACAATATAATTCCACGAATATGAATTCAAGCAGAAGAAAAATATTAAGCTACCTACTCTACACATTACCTGATATTTGAGTACACAAAAGACCTTTCATAAACAAAAAAATCATATAAAAAAGACAAGCATGCGTTAAAAATATGTTTTGCAACATGTTTTATAATATTTTTTGATTAACTTTGCTTATAACATATTTTACATTATCAGTTTTGAATGATGACAGATAGTAATGCTGTTAGCTTGTCGGAAAGTATTCCTGAGATATGGAATCTGTTGAATGACAAAGAACAAACTATAATTGCCGCGAATGCGAGAATTATGGACTTCAAGAAAAATGAAGTGATATACAGGGAAGAAGAAATTCCGATGGAATTGATGTGCCTGTGTAGAGGGAAAGTGAAAATATACAAAGACGGTGTTGGCGGACGCAGCCAGATTATCAGAATGATAAGACCTACTCAGTATTTTGGATATCGCGCTTTTTTTGCCAACCAGCCTTATGTCACGGCTGCTTCAGCTTTCGAACCCTCAACCATCTGTTTCATACCCATGAAACTTATCAACGAAATAGTCGCATCAAATTCGAAGTTAGGACTCTTCTTTATAAAGGAACTGGCTACCGATTTGGGGATAGCAGACGAACGGGTTGTGAACCTTACTCAGAAGCATATCCGTGGACGCTTGGCCGAATCTTTGATATTCCTTATCGAGAATTACGGACTGGAGGAAGACGGTGCTACAATAAGCATCTACCTTTCGAGGGAAGACTTGGCTAACTTATCCAATATGACTACATCGAATGCCATCCGCACCCTGTCAACGTTTGTTGACGAACATATCATTACGCTGGATGGTCGCAAAATAAAAATTATAGACGAAGAAAAGCTCCGAAAAATAAGTAAAATCGGATGATTACCCGAATCGCTCACAAATATCTGGATTACCGATACAAAGAGGTTGATAGCTTTATAAACAATCCTATCGAAACACAAGAGAAGATATTGAAATATCTACTCCGCAATGGTGAGCAAACATTTTTTGGGCAGCAGTTCAATTTTTCGGCTATAAAAAACAAAGACGATTTCAGAAAACAGGTTCCAATCTTCCACTACGAAGATTTGCGCCCCTACCTAGATCGGATCATTGTGAATAAAGAACAAAATGTGCTTTGGAACAAGCCCGTTCGTTGGTTTGCCATGTCGTCGGGTACAACCGAGGATAAGAGCAAGTACATACCCGTAACCCTCGAATCACTTACCAAAGGACATTACAAGTGCGGAGAGCAAATGCTAGCCATCTATGCACAAGCCAATAAGGATGCAAAATTCTTTTTTGGCAAAACATTAGTGCTTGGCGGCAGCAAGCAAATAAACAATATAGGTGACGGTATCTTTACAGGAGATATCTCAGCCATTCTTATCAAGAATCTATATTTCTGGGCAAAGTTTAGTCGTACTCCCGAAAGCATCTCTCTTTTACCCGATTGGGAGACGAAGTTGCAGGCACTGACCGACTATGCGATAAAGAACGATGTGAGGGCTTTTATGGGCGTACCTTCGTGGTTACTGGTCCTATTGAAAAAGATAAAAGCAGATACCGGGCGTGATCTTACTGACATCTGGCCTAATCTGGAAGTTTTCTTTCACGGTGGTGTAAGCTTTACTCCATTCGAAGAACAATACAAAAAACTGATACAGAAGTCCGATATGTACTATTGGGAAACGTACAATGCATCCGAAGGTTTCTTTGGGGTACAGTTCTCCGAAAACTCCAAAGAAATGCTATTAATGTTGGATAGCTGTATCTACTACGAGTTTGTTCCGATGAGTGAATGGGACAAGGAAAACCCCAAAACATTAACGCTGGATGAAGTTGAAATCGGACAGAATTATGCCATAATTATTTCAACAAACGGTGGGCTTTGGAGATATATGATAGGTGATACGATAGAGTTCTCATCTACTGCGCCTTATTTGTTTCATATAACAGGACGTACCAAAAACTTCATCAATGCCTTTGGCGAAGAACTAATAATAGACAATGCCGAAAAAGCGCTGGCAGAAGCATGCAGGATCACAGGCGCACAGATAAGCGAATATACAGCAGCCCCCGTTTACTTCGGTGATAACAACAACGGAGCGCATGAATGGCTGATAGAGTTCGCTGTAGAACCTCACAGTCTCGAAGATTTCACTTGCTTATTAGACGGTGAACTTAAAAAGGTCAACTCCGACTACGAAGCCAAGCGTTCGTACAATTTATCTCTGAATATGCCAGTTGTAAGAAGTCTGCCGAAGGGAACATTTAACGAATGGCTAAAACATCTCGGTAAACTTGGAGGTCAGAACAAAGTTCCCCGATTATCGAACAATAGAGATTATCTGGAAAAGATAATTGCCTTTTGCGACACAAGCAATTCATAGCGAAATACAACTCAAAGTAAAAGGAATAACAATGCATAAATATAAAAAGACCTGTGAACAGAATTCACAGGCCTTTTTGCATTGATCATAATTAAAAAAGATAAGATAAAATGAAGCTTGGTTATTCGGTAGCTGTACCGAAACGTATATTCTTAAATACCTTCTCTGCCTTCACCTTGTTATCCGGAGATAAAATTGTGATTTTCACCTCGTGAAGACCGTCTGTTATAGTAGATGTATTTTTAAACTTAAGAATATATGAGTTCACCATTGCGCCAGTTACCGGAAGTACATCCAGCGTAACATCTTTGAAGCTTGAAGGCACAAACAATTCTGTTCCCCCTGTATAGCGTGACATCATCCATGGCTTCTCTCTATAATATTGGTTTACATTAAATGTAGTATCGGCACTAAATACAGTATGAATTGTCCCTTTTTGAGAATTCCAAGTAGATTGGTCTGCTACATATTCTACCGACCATTCAGCAAGTCCACCCGGTTGATTCGGCTCATCTGTAAAGTTCACATATACCCTGTTAGCTCCATTTCGGAACGAAAGATTTTCGTCAGCATAGCGTAGTGCTTCTGATCCGCACTCGTCACGTCCGTGTTGGTAACCACTTTTTGCAGCATTAAGAGTTTCTCCATCTTCTCCACCAAAACCTCTGGTACGGGATGTACCTTTAGCTCGATCGAGATATTCTGATATCCCTTGTACATCTGTAAAATTAAGAGCACCATTAACACCGCTCTCATAACCTACACAACCAAATTTGATATCAATCTTCTGCTTAGAAAGATTTGTAGCCCATTTAACAATACCATTTGCCACCGAGTCGGCTTCCTGCCCCATGCTACCCGAATTATCTACCAAGAACACAAGGTCTGCATATACGGTCTTGTTGTTGTTGCTATTAGCATCATTGTTGTACACAACAACACCTTTTGCAACACCATCAACCTCAACCCATACGTTTTGCTGTGCCTCCTTTGTTCCAAACAGCTTCAACCATTCTTTGGTTTCGGGATGTTGAATCCCCGTAAGGTCGATACGTACAACACTATATTCCCCTTCTGTAGAGAACTGTGCATTTGGAATAGAAGTGTTCACTTCATCAATTGTAGGATTAGGGTCTGCTTGTGAATCGCTAGGGATTTCCGAAGAGTCTTTGTCGTCACTGCTACAATACGAAAAGCATGAGATAAAAACAAAACATGCTAAAAATAGCTTTAGTGTAGTTTTCATTTTTTAATAAATAAAAATTAAAAATAAGTTTGTGTTAGCGGCACAAAAGTAGCATATTATAAATTATAGAAAACAATATTTATATATTTTTTAACATTTATTTTTCAAATCGGCACTCGTCTATTTAACACAAAGACAAGTATATTTCTTTCATTTATTGCGATATTTTACACTTCCATTAACATATATAAAGTAAGAAGCTACCCCTCTCGGGATAACTTCTTACTATCTATATTTTGATGCTTCGTTTATAATAAACTTGCTGCTTCCTCATCCAAGAACCAATAAAGATATCCTTTCTTAGGATTTACTTTAGCAGCCGGATATTTATTCAAAAACTGTTCTCTGTTTTTAATAATATCCCTTACCTTCTCTGCTTTGTTCTTTCCGGTAGCAAGAAAAACGACATACTGTGCATTATTTACTACCTGACCGCTAAGGCTCACTCGTTTCATTTTACTCTCAGGATGCTCACCTATCACACAGAAATCTTTGCTATCCCACAGTGATATCTGATCGGGGAAAATAGAGACAGTGTGCCCATCGTCTCCCAAACCAAGCATTACGATTTCGAAACAAGGAGCATTACGGCGCTGCATGACTTTTGTTTCCAAAATCTTACTATACCACTCAGCCTCTTCTTCGGGCTCGTTCTCTCCATGAATACGGAAAATGTTATTATTAGGAATCTTCGGCACTTTGTCAAACAGGTGATCCTTTGTCATTCCATAATTATTCATAACATTTTCAGGCGGCACACAGCGTTCGTCTCCCCAAAAGAAAAACAGTCGCTGCCAGTCGATCGAATCTTTGCAGTTTTCTGCCCAATAGTCAAAAATCACTTTTGGGGTAGTTCCACCTGACAATGCAAGGTTTACACGCGGATATACATCCATTAACTTTTGCAAAAATGCCGTAAAGCCCTCACTCAGGTCTTTCGCATCCGAATAAATATTAATTTCTTCTTTTATCATAATTCACAATATATTCCATCATCAGACAGATTCTTACAAGGGTATCTCCATGTGAGGTTTTTACCCTCAATCAGCTCATCGGCGCAATTTGGCCCCCACGAGCCGGATGGATAGCCATGCAAGGGTGCATCGGGGTTCTTCTCCCAGAAGTCAAGCAACGGTTGTACAAATTTCCATGTAGCCTCTAAAGCATCGCCACGGATATACAAAGTAGAATCGCCAACCATACAATCGAGCAAAAGACGTTCATAGGCCTCAGGCAAATAAGTATCTTGTAGCTGTGAATAATGAAAGTCCATATTCACATTCTTAACCTGATAGCCACTTCCGGGTACCTTCATCTTTGTTTTCAACAAAAGACCTTCATCCGGCTGGATACGTATCACCAGTTGATTTTCGTCGTTACTCAGATCGGCGCTCTCCGGAAATAATTTCTGAGGTGCCGGTTTGAAGTGAATAACCACTTCTGAGACACGAGTCGGCAATCGTTTACCTGTACGTATATAGAAAGGAACTCCGCCCCAACGCCAGTTGTCAATAAAAAGTTTCATAGCCACATAAGTTTCTGTGCGTGAGTCCGGATCTACATCCTTCTCTTCTCGATACCCTTTGGCATATTTCCCTTTAATATTAGCTGCTGTGTATTGCCCGCGAATAACATTCTTAAACAAGTCGTCGTTCGACATAGGGCGTAGAGCCTGAAAAACTTTCAATTTCTCGTTACGGATCGAAACAGAGTCTATAGACATCGGCGGTTCCATTGCCACCAAAGCGAGCAACTGCAACAAATGGTTCTGCACCATATCGCGCAACGCACCCGAATGGTCGTAATAGCCTCCTCTGTTTTCTACTCCGATACTCTCGGCAGCAGTAATTTCTACATGGCTTATATAGTTTCTGTTCCAAAGAGGTTCGTAAATACCATTCGCAAAACGTGTTACTAACATATTTTGCACAGTTTCTTTACCCAGATAATGGTCTATACGGTATATCTGGTCTTCATCATAACTTTCCTGAAGAGAAACATTAAGATCTACAGCAGACTTAAGATCAATTCCAAAAGGCTTTTCGATGATAATCCGTCTAAAGTTTCCATTTTCTTGGTTTAACCCTTGTTCTGCCAAAAACTTAGGTATAAGCGGATAGAGTGAAGGTGGTGTTGACAGATAAAATATATAATTGCCTGCTGTACTCTCTTCCTTATCGAGTGCTTCGAGCCGCTCCTTCAACTTAGAATATTCTGTGCCGTCATCTGTATTGATTGACAGATAATGCAGCTTCTGACAGAATTGCTCTATCTCTTCATCCAAAGCATCTTTTGCCAATGCAAACTGCTTGATACCATCCTTCATCTTATCGCGGAAGGTATCGTCCGTAAATTGGCTACGAGCCACACCCAGCACAGCAAAATTCTTTGGTAGTGAATTTTGTTTATGTAGGTCAAATATAGCCGGTATCAGTTTTCGGTATGTTAAATCACCAGAAGCTCCGAAAATAATCAGAGCTTGGTCTTGTATTGATTTTAATTTCATTAGCCCCTCCATTCTCCCCCCAATGGGAAGTTTTTAAGTTAGCGTTTTGTTATATTTTTTTTCAATATTTCCTCGGAGATACTGCGGGGCTTAGTCTTTTTTGATTTCGTGACCACCAAACTGATTACGCATGGCAGCAAGAAGTTTCATTGCATACGAAGTTTCTTGTCTTGACTCGAAACGAGTGAAAAGCGAAGCTGTAATAACATGAGCAGGAACATCAAAATCCATTGCTGTTTGCACAGTCCAGCGGCCTTCGCCACTATCGGCTACATAATCTTTGATTCCGTCAAGATTCTCGTTACCTTCCAACGCATTACCAATAAGCTCGAGCAACCATGAACGAACTACTGAACCCTCCATCCACACACGTGATACTTTTTCCAAATCTACTCCGTATGGTGAGTTTTTCATTATCTCAAAGCCTTCGGCATAAGCCTGCATCATACCGTATTCGATACCATTGTGCACCATTTTCACCATGTGCCCTGCACCACTTTCGCCACAACGCATATATCCGTTTTCGGGAGCCAGGCTTTTAAATATAGGCTCTGCAAAGTCACAAGCTTCTTTGTCTCCACCATACATAAGGCAATAGCCATTCTGTAATCCCCATACACCGCCACTGGTTCCACAGTCGAGGTAATGGATTCCTTTTTCTTTTACTTTTTTCCCTCTCTCTACAGTTTCTCTCCAGTAACTGTTTCCTCCGTCTACGATTATATCATTAGGGCTAAGTAGCGTCAATAGTTCTGCAATATTCTCCTCTACAGGTTTTCCTGCCGGAACCATCAGCCATACAAGTTTGCGTCCTTCCAGCTTGCTCACCAAGTCCTTAATACTTGTAGCCGGAACCGCACCTTTAGAGGCCGCCTCATCAACTTCTTTCTGAGTAAGGTTATAAACTACAACTTCATGTCCACGACTCAAAAGGCGTTCTACCATTTTGCCGCCCATCTTACCTAATCCAACGAATCCAATTTTCATCTTATTCTTATATTATCGTTTGTTATTTTATATAATTAAACAAGCAAATGCCTGAAAAGTTAATTTTCAAATCCTTGCTAAGTTACAATTTTTATAATTAACATCATAAATAACCTACTATTATAATATTTATAGATATATATTTCACCTATATATCAACACATTAACATCAAATAATACAATATAGAATTCTTCTATATCACAGAAGTCATGATTTAGTAAACCTATTAACACAATACGATTAAATACAATGATAATCTGATGTTATCAAAAAAACAAAGTAGATATATTTAGGGCTGAAAGTCCATTTTTTACACCACAAGCAAAAATAATAACACATATATTTGCGTTACAAACAATTCCGAATGGAAAAATTTATTGCCATATCACCATCGCATCTAATAAGTCCGTATGTAAAACAATATTGGTTTATATCGGCTAGCGGGATCAAGCAAAGCAGTCAACGGGTAATACCCTCAGGTTGCACAGGATTGGTATTTAACAGAGAAGGACAAGTATTATCCGATATAGATAAAGCCTCTTTACCGAAGGCATATATCTTCGGACAAACCATGACACCTGTAAGTTTATCACTCAGCAATACTCTTGATCTTATCATGATAATTTTTCAACCCGCAGGTGCAAAAGCATTCTTTAATATACAGGTAGATGATTTGTATGGGACAAACACCCCTATAGAAAATCTTAATGATAGGAGCTTGATAGAATTGAAAAATCGCTTGATGGATTGTACCGACACCCAATCTTGTATTAAATTGATAGAAAGCTATTTACTAAACAAGCTATCAAATATAAGCAATAACCATACAGATCGCTTTAGTCAAACTATACAGGCTATCAATCAAGGAGAAAGGAATATTTATAGACTAGCAAATAACACTTGCTTAGGCTATAAACAGTTTAAACGACTTTTCAGGTCTCATGTTGGTCTAAACCCCAAAGAATATATACGAATTGTTCGTTACTCATCTACTCTGAGACAAATGATACTCAATCCCACAATTAGCCTCAGCGAATTGGCATTCGAGCATGGATTCTATGATAAATCTCATCTGATCAAAGAAATCAAAACGTTCTCGAACTACACACCTAAAGAGTATCTGACAAATAGCGAACCCTATTCAGATTACAAATCACTATTTCACACTCTTTTTGTAGATGTAAAACAATAAACTACACATTATGAAAATACTTATTTACGGCGCAGGAGTCATTGGTTGCACTTATTCCTGGCAACTTTCCGAAGCAGGATATGATATCACCGTTTTAGTCAGACCAGAGAAGAAACAACACGTAGAAGAAAACGGTATTGCGATCCATTGCAAAGACTTTCGATCAAAGGAGATGCAAGTCAAAAACATTATTTTCAGACCAAAAACAATAGACTGTCTCTCGTCTGGCCATAACTTCAATTACATCATTGTCTCTACCGGATGCAACCACCTTGAAGAAACACTTTCTATATTAAAAGAATCGGCAGGAGAAGCTCATATTCTCTTCTTTCAGAATCTTTGGATCTCAGACTTTGAAATGATAAACAAGTATTTATCTCCATCTCAATATTTCTTTGGTTTCCCTTTTATGGCAGGAGGAGGGAAAGACTCGAACAACATAAATTCTATCATAGCAGGTTCAAAATATTCGAAAACAATGCTTGGCGAAGCTGATGGCCAAATCAGTGACAGGGTAAAACGAATAGCTTCTGCAATGGAGAAAGCCAACATGAAACCATTCATATCAGATCAAATAAAAACATGGCTTGCCCCACACTATGCCTTCATAGCCGGTTTTTCTCAAGGTATGATCAGCGCCGGAGGGTCTATGAAAGGTTTCTTATCTAAAAAAAGCACTATAAAAGAAGCTGTACTAGCCACCAGAGAAGGATTCCATATTTGCTCACAAGTCGGATTCGACCCCAAGAAAGAGAACGTAAATAAATTATATTACATGCCTATGTTTATTTGTGTTCCGGTAATAAGAAAAGTTTTCAATGAGGAAAGTATGGCTATGATGTTTGACGGCTACATCAAACACGCTTACAACGAAATTAAGCTGATGACAGAAAATATAATGAATAGTAAAAAAAGATTTTCTTAAACCCGGCATCAAAGACAAAACAAAAGAGGCGATTATTAAAAATAATCGCCTCTTTCTGTTATATATAATTTCAAGAATTATTCAGAAATTACTTCGAAAGGTATTTCTACAGAAACTTCTTTGTGAAGCTTAGCGATAGCTTTGTAGCTACCAACTTCTTTCACAGCTTCTTTGATAAGAATAACTTTTCTATCTACATTGTAGCCTAATTTTTCAAGAGCTTCTGCTATCTGGATATTAGTTACAGAACCGAAGATAGTACCTGTAGAACTTGTTTTTGCACCAATAGTAAGTGAAATTCCTTCCAACTTAGCAGCCAAATCCTGAGCATCTTGTTTGATTTTCTCAAGTTTGTGAGCGCGTTGTCTTAGGTTTTCAGCCAATACTTTCTTTGCAGACTCTGATGCTATCACAGCTTTACCTTGGGGAATAAGGTAATTACGTCCATAACCGTCTTTTACAGTTACGACTTCATCTTTATATCCTAAGTTAAGGATGTCTTCTTTTAATATAACTTGCATTTCTTACTCCTCCTTATTTATTTCATTAAGTCTGTTACGTAAGGAAGCAAAGCCAAATGGCGAGCTCTCTTTACAGCTTGTGCAACACGACGTTGGAATTTCAATGATGTACCTGTAATACGACGAGGAAGTATTTTTCCTTGTTCGTTAAGGAATTTCTTTAAAAACTCAGGGTCTTTGTAGTCGATGTATTTAATACCATTCTTTTTGAAACGGCAATATTTCTTTTTCTTCACATCAACTGAAGGCGGAGTCAAATATCTGATTTCTGATTGTTGTGCCATAGCTTAATTCTCCTTTACTTCTTCTTTTTTAGATGATTTCAAACTTCTTCTCTTCAATGCGTACTCGTGAGAGAACTTATCTTGACGGAAAGTCAAGAAACGGATCACACGCTCGTCGCGACGGAAGTTAATTTCAAGTTTAGCGATAACAGACGGATCAGCTTCGAACTCTAACATCGCATAAAAACCGGTTGATTTCTTCTGAATTGGATAAGCCAATTTGCGAAGTCCCCAGTTTTCTTCATTTGCTATTTTGGCCCCTTCATTGACCAAAAGAGTCTTGAATTTTTCTACCGCTTCCTTCATCTGAACATCAGACAAAACGGGAGTTAAAATGAAAACGGTTTCGTAATTGTTCATAAATTAATTAATTATAAATTAAACATACATTTTTACAAATGAGGTGCAAAGATAGTTTTTTTTATCAAAACAACAAATGCTAAACTGTCAAAAATTGTTGTACTTACCAACTTCTTATCTTATTTTTGTAATGAAAATCAGAAAACGAACATGCATGAAGACCGAGGAAACATTGAACTTAGATCAGGATTTGGACCTGATATTTCCCATTATTAACGGCAAAGTATCGATGGCCATAAACAGGATGATGTACAGGAACTTCAAAAAAGAAGGCTTGGACATTACTCCCGAACAATGGACTGTCCTTGCTTTCCTGTGGCGCGAAGACGGGGTTACACAACAGACGTTATGTAATTCAACATTTAAGGATAAGCCTAGCATGACACGCCTGTTAGATAATCTTACAAAACAGAATCTGGTGTATCGCAATGCTTCGGTTAGCGATCGTCGATCGAACCTTATTTATCTCACCGATTTAGGTAAGTCGATCAAGGAAAAAGCCGGAAAAGCTGTTTATATGACTATGGAGGCGGCGCTGGACGGTATAGACGAAGAAGGCCTGAAACAGGTAAGGGTATTGCTTGCGGCCGTATTCGGCAACGTGAGTCAGGCCTTGGACGACAAATAGATCAGGGACTGACGAGCAGATCCATATAAATCGGTAAATGATCACTGTATCCACCAAGGTATCTGAAACCTGAATAGGTCCTGAGCGGTTTTTGTCCACCATACTTTTTATTGTCTGCCTCTAATAAGAAATCAGCTGAAAAAACGTGTACGGTTTTATCTTTTACAAACACCTTTCCTCCTTTTTCTAACAGATTTCCATTGACAACGAATTGATCAATAAAACCCCATTTACCCTTATATTTGTAAGAGCCTGCTCCCTTTTTGTCAATCCTGTCGTAAAGAAGGTTATATAAACCTTTAGCTCTGATATCGGATTCTATCCTTTTTCCTCCGAGCACTTCGGACATACTTACATCGTTGGGGTAGTCGTTAAAATCTCCCATAATGATGATGTTAGCCCCTTTACGAAGGAGCAAGACACTGTCTGCCTTTTGCCTCAATAGTTCGGCGCACTTGATACGATGTGGTCTGGTCTTGCGGATACCTTCGCGACGTGACGGGAAATGACAAATAAAAATATCTAACAATGCGCCGTTAATCACCTTGCCCGTAACATGCAGTATATCTCTGGTAGAATGCACCGAGTCGCCCAAAACAGGAGTATATGATTTTTGGCTCAGTATCTTTATCTGATCACGTTGATACAGCAGAGCAACATTAGAGCCTCTCAGGTCTTTCGACCGAGTGATCACATATTCATATTTATGCTTCCGTAATGCGGTACGCTTTGTAAGATGATAAAGAACAGAGTCGTTCTCCACCTCACATAGCCCCACTATCACCGGAGGATATCCCTCCCCTACCGAAGAGATGACTTTGCTTATTTTATTCTGTTTCTGCCAATAGCGATAATTGGTCCAACGCAATTGTCCGCCGGGAGTAAACTCATCATCATTTGTAGCCGGATTATCTTTTGTGTCATAGAGATTTTCCACGTTATAGAACATGACGCGGAATTTCTCCTGCGCCATCAGAAAAAAGACAAAGACACACAAAAGAACCAAGACCAACAGCCTTTTACTCACCCCGCTCATAACAGCCAATATCGGGATCGGTATCCGCAAGTCTCGAACGTCCTTTCAGATCGTAAGGAAGTAGCAACGAATAAGATTTATCTGCCTTGCCGATAGCAGGTGATGTGGCTTGCGGTTCGAAATTATATGAATAATCCTTGTTATTGTTTATATTTACAAACAATGGATCTGCGTTCCACACGGTATTTACAAAGTGCTCATTCTTTTGTTCAGTCGCTTTAATCAGGCAGTTCTGAAATTTATAGTTGTACTCGACTGTACTAACTCCACTTAGCAGCAGTTCACCCGAAGCTGAACCGGATACAATAGTGTTGATAAAGTCACATTTATCCAAGTCATAAGCCTTTCCCTGATACACATTCCCGATAGTGAGACATTCCATCTGACGCAACGACCATCGATAGTAATTAGCCAATGTACAATGTAAGAAACTATACTTCCCGCCCGTTAGCGAAACAGCCGCTCCTTTTGAGTTAGCAAACAAGCAATTCTGAAAGTTTATATAACAGTTTATCGCCAGCAAGCCATACTCTGATGTATTCTGTACAATTGTATTTATAAATTCTGCCTTCTTGTATTGAGTATCTGCCGCCGAAAATGTTACTCCTCGCACTGCATTTTTTATAATTACATTATTGAGAATATTCTCATAACTATCAGCATGGAAAGTTATCCCGCTCCACTGTCCGGGAGCATTATCGTATGGAATATTTCCGTCTATATTATCAAAGCGGCTTCCCCTGAATAGAATTGGCTCTTGTACCGTTCCTTGCGCTATAATACTACCATGTACATCTACAGTCGCATTATTCCGCAAGAAGAAAGTCGTACCTTTCTGCACTTCCAGAGTCACACCCTTATTTATGGTAAGCGAATTGTATATAAGTAGTGGCTTATCGCCTGTTATTACTGAGTCGGTTGTCACCACCTTGTCTTTCCAGATATATACATCCTGCCCTACAGCCTCCAACTGCACATACTGTATATTACCGTTCACAACCAGGCGAATAGAGTCTCTTATCAGCACAGGGTTCTTGGTATTGGTGGGATCTACCGTCACCTCAACAAATCCGTACAGGCTATCTTTTTTCAGTATATCCACATTGGTAAGCTTAGTTCCTTTTTCGCCGTCAATGTTCATACGGAAACCGCTTTTTGAAGCATTCACCAATTCGATAGATTGTATGGTTAGTGAGTTATTGTTTCTGTTGTATATTTTAAACTGTTTTGTAGCCGAACCCAAAGTGGTAAAAACTGTATCGAAACGAATCGTGTCATTCGAGAATGAGAGCGTAAGGTCTTTACTATCCGAAAAATCATTGCCATCCTGACAGCTACTGAACAGCATAAGAAACAAGACTAACATAACAGAAGCCTTGATAGACTTCACAAATGAAGAAAACATATTAATCTTGCTTGGCTCTATTATTCTATATTTCATTCTTTACAGTTATTAGGTTTGGTGTTACTTTTTGGCTATTTCGTATTTCATTGTGTTATAATATTTTTCATATTCCCGACTGTTAAAAAGTAACAAAAGTAACACTTTCTCTATTGTTTTTATCTGTCACCTTTTGCATTCGAATACGAAGTCTCTTCTATCAATAGATAATTATGAAATATAAAAATTTGTGTCTAAAACGATTGACATTATCCGACGACAATATTATACAAAAAGTCTTAGTATCACAAGAAAAGAGGCTGTCTTATAGTTTTTTTCGTCAATGTTTCTTTTGCCACAGCATCCGCTTTCCTTTCTCAATCTTCAATTCAAGACGTTTTATACGGCAAAAAACAATAAAAAACTACCAGACAGCCTCTTTTATATATCGAATCTTTATCAGCTACATACTCCGTCTATCGAGCACGATTGACCGCTTATGATTTCTCCCTTCTCGGACGAAACACCGCTTGCCTCCCATTCGGCATAAGCCTCATTGAGCACTTTGAGATAGTCTTCTACAGGAATAGAGCCTTGCACCACTTGCTTATTATTGAACAAATAGAAAGGAATGTATTCCAATCCAAACTCATTCTCGCTGTATTCTATATCCTTCTTTATTTCCGAAAGATATTTATCACTATCCAACATAGCCAATATCTCGGACTCTTGCAAACCGATGCTTGTACCAAGTTGAACCAACACAGCACGGTCGCTTATATTCTGACCTTTGACAAAATAAGCATCAAACAAAACCTCTTCGGCCTCCGTTGCCAAGCCGGATTCTTTTGCCAGTTTTACCAACCTCAAAGCATCGGATGTACTAACCACAATGAGGCTGTCGAAGTCATAATCCAACCCTACACTCTTAGCCATCTGTGCCACTTTGTCCTGCGTACGGCGGGCTTCATCTTCGGTCATATCATACTTCTCAGCGAAATAGCTGTAAATAGATTGTGTTCCGGCCTTCTTCGGCAAGCTAGGATCTAATTCATAGCTGTGCCATACAAGCTCTACATTCTTACTATTGGGAAATTGCTCCAAAGCTTTTTCCAATCTGCGTTTTCCGATATAGCAATGCGGGCAAGCTATATCCGACCATATATCTATTTTCATTTTATCCATATTCTGTATTTTGTTAAGTTCAGCCAATCAAATATTTACTCTTTGGCAAATACGAGAGAAGCTTAATTATAATGTAAGAAATAATAAATGTGCAAAATGCAATCAAAGGAATCTTAATCGCTGCCGAATCAAATATATCATTATATATAGAATACATAAAATTCAGAACCATTATGTGTACCAGATACATACCGTAACTCATATTGGAAATACTCGTTATCAGGTGCCTTAGCCCATTATCTTTGTTATATTTTATATTTTTCAACACGAGGAATACCCCCAAAGCCATCATGGCAACATTGATGGTACCGTACCCCCACGATAATTCCAGTGTCCAAACCCATGTCTCAGTATTAAGACGTTCTCCAAAAAACGAATAAGTAATTGCATATCCGAAAATGAGAAGGAAGAAACCCACCGGTAAATCCCACTTGGATTTTTCAGCTAAAAACCGTTTGATATAGAACCCAAGTATTGCAAATCCAAGAAATCCGGTAAAATAATATAACATCGGTGTCGGATTCCAGAAGCATTCACCTAGTACCTCGGGAAAAATCTGATGAATATAGGGTAACAACAACGTAACCGCCCATATTATAAGATAAAAATGTATCTGACTGCGTGAGGCACTGTTTAGCCAGGGTGAAATAATAGGAAAAAATAAGTACAATCCGATCAGCATATAGATATACCACAAATGCCCGACCTGCACACCGTAATTGACCGGAATATTCACAATATTCACAAATATTCCCTCTATATCGGTATCACCACGTAGAAAAGCGTACACAGCATAAAGTACACACCACACGATAAAAGGGATCAATACCCTGGTGAAGCGTTTCTTAAAAAATGTACCCATCCGATCTTTTACAGGCAATATAAAATATCCGGTGATCATTATGAAAAGGGGTACAGCGGCACGAAACAATGAATTATATAAATTTACCCAATGTGCATCCGCCCCATTAAGAACTGCTCCTCCCTCGCCGATATAGAAATATTCGCCTGCATGAACCTGTATAACCATGTAGCAAGCGAATACTCTTAGCAGGTCGAGACTGAAAATACGGTCTGCCCTCATTTTATCTAATAATTACTATTATTTAGCCGGAATATTCTTCAATACTTCCAATAAGAAAGGCCACCATTTAGCAACAGAAGGAATTTCTATCTGTTCTTCGGGAGAATGCGCATTGCGAATTGTCGGACCACATGAAATCATATCCAAATGCGGATATTTTTCTAAGAACAGACCACACTCCAACCCTGCATGTATAGCCATTATTTCAGGTTCTTTACCATACAGGTTTTCGTATGCTTTCTTTGCTACTGCCAATACTTTAGAGTCGGGATTTGGTTTCCATCCCGGGTAGCCTGCCGAATGCACAACCTCAGCTTTAGCCAATGTAAATACTGCATTTACAATATTGCCAGCATCATCTTTCAACGAGTTGGTAGAGCTTCTCTGGCTTGTAGTTATAACAATTGTATTGCCTTCTTTCATCTTCACGGATGCCAGATTTGTAGAAGTTTCTACCAAATCGGGTATTTCATGGCTCATCGCCAATACACCATGAGGACAAGCATAAATTCCGTTCAGCAAGTTACCGGTTGTTTCCTTATCGATAACAAAAGCGGGTGTATCTGTCGAAGATACTGTCATTTTCACATTCGGATCTACAGCCTTCAGCTCGCCTTCAATCTGCGGAACCAGTGTATTCAATTCTACGATTACATCTTCCTTTTTGCTATAAGGAACTCCGGCAATAGCATAAGCCTCGCGGGCAATAGCATTGTGAAGATTTCCGCCGTCGATCTCGGCAAGCACCAAATCTTGCTTTTTGTTGAGCTCCCACAAGTAGCGGTTCAATATCTTATTGGCATTCCCCAATCCTTTGTGAATTTCGGCTCCTGAGTGTCCTCCGTTCAATCCATTTACTTGTACTTTGAACCAGAAATAATTGGCAGGTACTTCTTCTTTCTTATATTTAAATGTAACAGTAGTAATCTTACCTCCGGCACATCCTATATATATTTCACCTTCTTCTTCTGTATCCAGATTGATAAGCACATCTCCTGTAAGGAAATCTTTTCCTAAAGCATACGCTCCGGTCAGGCCTGTTTCTTCGTCTACGGTGAACAAACATTCGAGCTTACCATGCTCTATTGTATCCGAAGCCAAGATAGTCAAAGCAGCAGCAACCCCCATGCCATTATCAGCACCCAGAGTTGTCCCTTTGGCTTTGAGCCAATCTCCATCTATATAGGTTTCTATCGGATCGTTGTCGAAATCGTGCTTGGTTCCGCTATTTTTCTCACACACCATATCTACATGCCCTTGGAGTATCACGGTAGGTAGATTTTCTTTACCCTTGGTTGCAGGTTTTGTTATGAGAACGTTACCTGCATCGTCTTTTTTGGCTTGCAGGTTATGTTTTTTTGCGAATTCTAATAGGTAGGCGATTATTTTTTCTTCTTTTTTAGAAGGTCTCGGGATTTGAGTTATTTCGTGGAAATAATTCCATATACCACTCGGTTTTAAATCTTTAATTGTCATATTAATATTTTAATTATTACTTACACATTCATAATAACATATAAAATTATAGAGATATACCTTAAAATGCAATTTTTTTACAACTTTTAAAGGTTTAAAATTGATGTTGTTTTAACATAAAGATATATCTTTGCCAAGTCGTTCAAAAACATGTGCATAAATTTGTGCCTCATTTTTTGCTACAGGATAAGATTAACTAAATGTTTTTATAAATGAAAAATATCTCTTACATTATTAATGGCGTTTTTGCTGTTGCAATAATCGTCCTTTTCATTTTATTTTTCACATCTAATAAGGGAAACACAGGAACTGATGACTCAACTCTAACATTCACAAAAGGAGACTCTACCGGCATGCTTCCTATAGCTTATGTAAATGTAGATTCACTTTTGATAAACTACAATTATGCTAAAGATGCGAATGATGCGTTGATGAAAAAGTACAATAGTTCAAATGCTACTCTTACCCAAAAGCAAAGACAACTGGAAGCCGAAGGCGCAGAATTTCAGAGAAAAGTTCAAAACAATGCATTCTTAAGCCAAGAAAGAGCACAGCAAGAAGCTGCACGCATTCAGAAGCTGGAAGGCGACCTGCATGCAATGGCTCAAAAATTGCAAGAAGATTATCTGAGAGAACAGCAAAAAGTAAATACACAGATGGCCGATTCTGTTCGCCTTATATTGAAGGAGATGAACAAAACAGCCAACTACCAAATGATATTTAGCAATACAGGTTTGGATAATGTTCTGTTAGCCAAAGATGGTTATGATATTACACAGAAGGTAATAACCCTGTTGAATAGCCGCTACAAACCTGAAGCATCTAAGTAATAGGTAAATGATTAAATAATAGGGTAACACCAAATTGGAGTTATCCTATTTTTTTGCAGTATAGAGAAAAAAATTAGCATTATGGACACGTATGGACTAATCGGATACCCTCTGAAACACTCATTTTCCAAGAAATTCTTTACCGAGAAATTTGAGCAAGAGGGAATTGATGCAGAGTATCTCAATTTTGAGATTGAAAGCATCTCTCAATTCGCTGATATTATCCGCAACTATCCGAATCTTAAAGGTCTAAATGTAACAATCCCTTACAAAGAAAAAATAATACCATACCTCGATGGTCTCGATAAAGGAGCCGAAAGCATCGGGGCAGTAAATGTGATAAAAGTAATCCGAGAAAAAGATAATGTAACAAGATTGATCGGATACAATTCCGATATTATCGGATTTCAGGAATCTATCAGGCCGCTTATCAATACGGCAATCCATAAAAAAGCATTGATATTAGGAACAGGCGGTGCATCGAAAGCGGTAAAAGGAGCGTTAGATGCACTAGGCATAGAGTGGACATATGTATCGAGAACTCCCGGCGAAGGACAATTATCATACAGCGATATTAACTCACACGTAATAGAGCAATATACCGTCATCATCAACACATCTCCACTTGGTACTTTTCCTGACGTAGACAATGCCCCCGACATCCCCTACCACATGCTCACAGACAGGCACCTGCTGTTCGATCTGGTGTATAATCCGGCTGAAACTAAGTTTCTGAGGCTGGGTAAAGAGAATAAGGCAAGCATAAAAAATGGAGCTCAAATGCTCGAACTGCAAGCCATTGCGGCATGGAAAATATGGAATGAATAAATTCCTTCGTAAGACAAATAAAAATGTGAAAGAAAACTTATACCTTTAAAGTCAAAAATCAAGATGAGAATTATAAATCTTTCAGAGCAAAACACTATCCTCAATCGTTTTGTCAGTGAATTGCGCGATGTAGAGATCCAGAAGGATAGCATGCGTTTCAGACGAAATATTGAACGCATAGGAGAAACAATGGCTTATGAGATCAGTAAAACACTGAACTATGCGCCACTCGAGACTCAAACACCACTGGGAAAATCGATCACAAATGTACCTACCGACCCTATCGTTATTGCAACAATACTTCGTGCAGGACTTGTTTTTCATCATGGTTTTCTGGAATGCTTCGACAAAGCTGAGAATGCGTTTGTTTCTGCCTACAGAAAATACAGAGAAAACCATCAAAGTTTTCATATCCACATCGAATACATCGCTTCTCCACAAATAGAGAATAAGGTTTTGATCCTCACCGACCCAATGTTAGCTACAGGAGGCAGTATGGATTTATCTTATCAGGCGCTATTGACTAAAGGAGAGCCAAGCCATATACATATAGCCACTATAATAGCAAGTAAACAAGCTATTGATTATTGTGCAAAAAACTTCCCTCAAGAAAAGACTACGATATGGGCTGCGGCTATCGACCCCGAACTGAACGAATCGGCGTATATCGTTCCCGGACTAGGTGATGCCGGAGATTTGGCATACGGAGAAAAAGAATAAATACGATACTTTATATATAAAAAAGAGGAAAGACTTATCTTTCCTCTTTTTTTTGCTATATATCGTTCTACAAACTAGTTTCTTTTAGAATATAACCAAGCTGTTTCGTATTTTGGATTCTCTTTACGGAACGTATTCAAAAAAACTTCGGCTTCAGGTTTATCGGAAAATGAAGCTACATAAATACGGAAACGACCTCCCGACTCTAGTATACTTGCACTCTGAAGACCATTCTTCTTAATCTTATCCAACAAACGGTCAGCTCTAGATTGCGTGTCCTCTCCTCCTACAATGATATAGTATGTACGTAAAGATTGAGGCGGTGTTTGAGACTCTTTATTCTCTACCTTGGCTTCTACAACCTTAACAGAATCAGGGTCTAATAATGGTTTTACTTGTTCTGCAAGAGAATTGATAAAGCCCGATTGCTGAGGTATCCCGCTTTGCATATCTGTATTGTTACTTACATTTGCCGATGGCACTGTGAATAAAAACATGGCAACCACAGCAGCAGCAACACTTCCGAGAGCATATTTAATCGGAAAGCTTTTTCTCGAAACAGATTCACGCCTATTTATATCCGACAGATTACTTAAACCTACAGCGGTAAGACCATAAAGAGATGGAAACACAAAAGATGGATTGGCCTCGAACAGAAGTTTCCCATCCTTATTCATATATAAACTGCCCAGTCTGCCACAGGCTACAGTTTTTTGAGTAGAAAGTTCTTGCTTTAACCCTTTCACAAAATCTTTGATTTTTTGCAATGCAGCATTATAGGATATTTTACCGTCTCTCATATAGTGAGATACGATAACGCCATCATCATGCTTCAGATCAGGGTTGAAAGTTATCATATATTCAGGCACGAAAACATTTGCATCAACATGAAGCAATGGCTCCACCTGATTGACAATAAACCCACCCAACTCCGGTATAATCACACAGTTATGGATTGGCAAGGCAAACTCTAAATATGTAAAGACTTTGTTTTCCATAAAGACAAAGATAATTATAAGTTGTAGAAATGAAAAAGATGACGTTCTCTTTTATTTAAAAAGTTACTAACAATTAATCGTAGAAATTGTTAAAAAAACGTTACTTTTGGGACTAATTAGCTAAAACAGAATATGGAACTCGAAAAAATCATTACAGAGCACATCCGAAAATCTATCTCTGTAAAAGAATCTATCTTATCCAACCCTGCTGTCATGGCAAGCATCAAAGATGCAGCTACTGCCACAGTGGATACATATAAAAGAGGGAAAAAGACGCTGATCGCAGGAAATGGGGGAAGTGCTGCGGATGCACAACATATAGCCGGGGAGTTTGTTAGTCGATTCTATTTCGATAGACCCGGAATTCCTTCCATAGCATTATCGACTGATACATCCATTATAACAGCAATAGGAAACGACTACGGGTTCGATAAGCTGTTTGAGAGGCAAGTTCATGCTCAAGGTTCAGAAGGAGATATTTTCATTGGCCTTACAACATCGGGCAACTCCGAGAACATTGTCAGAGCATTACATGCATGTCAAGAAAAAGGTATAAAATCTATAATCTTGACAGGAAAGTCGGGTGGCAAAGCTTCTGAGCTCTGTGATATTTGTATAAAAGTTCCGTCAGAGGAAACTCCAAGAATACAGGAATCACATATACTGATAGCTCATATAATTTGCTGCATCGTTGAAGAAGAATTATTTGGAAACCTAAAGTAGACTGAAACTAAATTGTATTGAAACTTACTCCAGATACCAATATATAATTATCTAAAATTGTTTTAATTTAAAAATTAGCTACATTTGTAACGTTAAAACAACAAACATCATGTGATGAAGACACAATATCAGAACGAATCTACCCCTTAACCATCTGACCGGAAGAAAGATATACACATCCGGTTATTAGAAAAGGATATCTATAGATTGCTGATATTGTGCATAAAGTGTAAACCTTCAATACAAATTAATATTGAGAATCTAGAGTCATTACTTTTAAGCCTTTAATATTTTAAATATATGAAAAGAGTTATTCTTTATTTTTTTATTTCATTAATTTCAGGGAACCTGCTATTTGCCCAAATGTCCGACTCACAGGTCATAGAATATATTAAAACAGAGGCAGCCAAAGGAACTTCTCAACAAGTAATAGCTACCGAGCTTTTGAAGCGGGGAGCAACTCAAGATCAGTTATTAAGGATAAAAAGTCAGGTAAATCAGCAAAATCAGAATACCAGCAATATAAACAACCCTACAAGCAGATCAGCTCTCAGAAAAGACGTAACGAATGAAACGTATGCCCATAGAAACGATTCAATAGCCAGACGGTTGGAATACCAACGAGAAAATGGTCTTTTAGAAGATAACAAACCTGTAATTTTTGGTAAAAATATATTCAACCAGAAGAATCTTTCATTTGTGCCCAATATGAATATCCCGACGCCGGAAGATTATAAATTGGGACCCGGCGATGAAATAGTCATTGATATATGGGGAGCATCGCAAACATCACTGCAACAAATAATTTCTCCGGAAGGGAGTATCGTCGTTGACAGACTGGGACCCGTTTACTTAAACGGAATGACAATAAGAGAAGCAAACACATATATCCAACAAAAGTTTTCTAGTGTTTATTCAGGCATCGGTAACGAAGGAGGATCTTCGCAAATAAAACTCACTTTAGGTCAAATACGTACTATTCAGATAAACATATTAGGAGAAGTAGCCGTGCCGGGTACGTATGCGCTATCGTCACTCTCATCGGTATTTCACGCTTTATACAATGCAGGAGGGATAAATGACATAGGCTCTTTGCGTTCTATTCAGCTGTACCGTAAAGGTAAGCTCATAAAAACAATAGATATCTATCAGTACCTACTAAATGGGAATGCAAGTGGCGAAACCCGTTTGATGGATGGTGATATCATTATGGTTCCTCCATATATTTCTCTTGTAGAGATAGTAGGAAAAATAAAACGCCCTATGTTCTATGAGATGACAGTAACCGAAACCCTTTCTGACTTAATCAAATATTCGGGAGGTTTTACAGGCGATGCATACAAAGACAAAATAGATATTACTAGAAAAACAGGAAAATACGATAAGGCCTATACTGTTAGTTCTAAAGATTTTGAGAACTTCATATTAGACGATAAAGATAAGATACTTGTTAGTGCGGGCTTAAATCAATTTGACAATAGAGTTGAAATAAAAGGTGCAGTATTCAGACCCGGTTATTATGAAGTTGGCGAACAGATAAAAACAATAAAAAATCTAATCGACAAAGCCGGAGGGATTAAAGAAAATGCATTCCTCAACAGAGCGATTCTTACAAGGGAAAGAGCAGACTTAACCCGCGAAACAGTTCCCATCAACCTAAAAAATCTTCTTGAAGGCCGTACGGCTGATATCAACTTGAAGAAAAATGATATGCTCTTTATCGCTTCAGATAGTGTATTGGTTGAAGCAGGTAGTTTTACAATCTATGGAGATGTACAGACTCCCGGTGAATACGAGTATGCCGAAGGAACGAGTATCGAAGACTTAATCATCAAAGCCGGAGGGCTCCTAAAATCAGCCTCTTTAGCAAAAGTGGATGTTTCGAGAAGGATTGTTGACCCTTTAAGTATTGAGAGTCCAAATGTAATAGCCGATATTTATACGTTTAATATAAAAGATGGATTGGTAGTAGATGGTCCGCCAGATTTTGTATTGAGTCCATACGACCAGGTTTACGTACGACGTAGTCCCGGATATATCGAACAAAGAAATATAGAAATTGCAGGCGAAGTTCTATTTCCGGGCAGATATGCTTTGAAGGAGAAAACTGAAAGACTTTCGGATATTGTAAAACGAGCCGGAAATTTAACCCCCCACGCATTTTCTGCCGGAGCAAGATTGCTAAGAGAAAAAACAATTATGGAAATGTCTGAAGAGAGAAAGGCAATGCGATCTCTTTCGAGAGGTTTAAAAGATTCTATTTCTACAGACTTATTAAATATCGATCCATATTACTCAGTAGGTATAGAATTGGACAAAGCCATTGCAAATCCAAAGTCTGAATATGACCTTGTACTTCGGGAAGGGGATCAGCTTATTATACCGGAATATGATAATACTGTAAGAATTAATGGATCGGTAATGTATCCGAATACCGTCCTATATAAAAAAGGTGAAAAGGTATCTTACTATATTGATCAGGCAGGGGGATACAGTGATCTGGCAGAAAAGAAAAGAGTGTATATAGTGTATATGAATGGGACCGTTGCAAAAGCTAAGGGTTCAAATAGAGATGCGATCCAGCCGGGATGTAATATTGTTATTCCATCTAAGGAACAGAAAGAGAAGATGTCATTAGCTCAGATATTAAGCCTAGGTACCAGTGTTACTTCTATGGCTTCTGTCGTTGCTTTATTAATAAATAATTTGAGCAAATAAAATGAAAGAAGAAAGACAAGATAATATATCAGAGGAAAAAGAAATTGACCTATTGGCATTAGGGAAAAAAATCTGGCAAAGAAAGAAATTCATATTTAAAGTTGTCAGTATAGGTTTTGTTCTCGGATTGGTGGTTGCTTTTAGCATACCTAAGGAATATACGACGACAGTAATATTAACTCCAGATTCACAGGCTCGAAATACTGGAACAATAAGTTCTTTAGCTGCATTAGCAGGGGTTAATCTTAACAATAATTCAGGTGAAGATGCTTTAGCTTCACCCAATTTATATCCCACGATATTTAGCTCAACATCATTTCTTAAAGGTTTATTTGAAATTCCGATAAGCGACAGTGATAATAAGATAGAGACTAACTTCTATACCTATATAAAAGACTACGAAAAGGGGGCATGGTGGGGACATATATTGAATGTTCCGTTTTATCTAAAAAGAATGATTACTTCATCTGAACCAACCAGTGAAAGCAAAGAAAAGTATCCAAGAGTATTTTCTAAGCAAGAAATTGCAGTAATAGAGTCATTAAGAAATAAATTAACAGTTAGTTCTGACAAAAAGACAAGTACTATTAGTATAGACGTTACTATGCAAAACCCTAAAGTGTCAGCATTGATAGCAGATACTCTCACTTCATATCTTCAATCTTACATTATACAGTATCGGACACAAAAAGCCAGAGAGGATTTACTTTTTGCAGAAAAACTTAATCAAGAAGCTAAGGAAAATTATAATAAAGCACAGTCGACTCTTGCTTCGTTTATTGATGGCAATATGAATGTAGTTTCTGCAAGATATAGGACTACACAAGAGAGACTGCAAAATGAGGTAACACTTGCATACTCTGTATATAATCAAACAGCACAACAATTACAAATGGCTAAAATAAAAGTACAAAACACAACACCTGTATTTACAGTTATACAACCTTCTATAGAACCATTATACGCATCGAAACCACAAAAAAAAATAATAATTACGGCATTTTTATTCCTATCTTTTATAGGAGCCTGTGTATGGATAGTAAGAAATGATATAAAAACAATGTTATTTGATAACAATTGATACTTGAATGACATCCAGTTCTGAAAATAGTAAAAGAGTCGCAAAAAATACATTATTCCTGTATTTTCGAACGATGTTAACTATGTTTGTTGCATTGTTTACATCTCGAGTGATATTAAATGCTTTAGGTGTTGTTGATTATGGATTGAATAATGTTGTTTCCGGTGTCATCACTTTGTTTGCTTTTCTAAATGGAGCGTTAGGATCAGCAACATCACGTTTTTTAACTTTTGAATTAGGTAGAGGAAATAAAGAGCAAGTAAAAAAAACGTTTTGTACTGCGTTCAACATCCATTTTGCAATTGCTATTATTATTGTTGTATTGTGTGAAACTGGAGGTTTATGGATAGTAAACAATATATTGGATATTCCACCCAACAGAATGTTTGCTTGTAATGTAATCTATCAATTTGTGGTAATTTCAGCATTCTTAAGCATCACGCAAGTGCCCTTAAATGCAATGATTATTTCACACGAGCGAATGAATATATATGCATATATAGGAATATCGGACGCCATACTAAAATTATGTGTTGCTTACATAATAAGTATCACAGCTTTTGACAAACTCATAACTCTAGGTGCTCTTAATCTGCTTATCACTATTGGCATGTATATTTTTTATCATATCTATTGCAAATATAGTTTTGCAGAATATAATATAGGAATAAGTAGAGAGAAGAAGCTTTATAAAGAAATGATTGGTTTTTCTTCTTGGAGTTTTCTTGGAAATTTACAAGTTGTGTTAAAAAACCAAGGTATAAATATGCTAATCAATGTATTTTTTGGGCCGGCCGTAAATGCAGCTAATGCGATTGCATATCAAGTGAATAACGCTATCTATAATTTCTCGAATAATTTTACAACAGCATTAATCCCCTCAATAATTAAATCATATGCAGCCGGAGAAAGAGAACAAATGAAAAATCTAATATTTAGGGGGGCCAGATTTTCTTTTTTCTTACTTATGCTATTTTTCATATCAGCTATTTTAGAGACAGAGATTATTTTACATTTGTGGTTAAAAAAAGTACCTGAATATACAGTTGCCTTAACGAGATTGATAATCATTTTTACATTAATTGAAAGCTATGCATTTACAGTATGGTCAACAATAAATGCAACAGGTAAGATTCGAGATTTTCAACTAATAGTGGCAGGTATTTTCTTATTAAATTTACCATTGTCTTTTTTATTATATAAATTAGGCGCGGGACCAAGTGCGGCTTTGATTGTTTCAAACATTCTGTGCATTGTTGTTATTCCAGTTCGACTATTTTTTTTAAAAAAGGCAATCGGTATAGGTATAATTGAATATATAAGAAAGGTTTTTCTTATTGATATTATTGTGTTTATATCAAGTATAACGCTTCCATTAATAATTCATTTATATCTACCATCTGGTATCATAAGACTCCTGGCCGTTGGATCCATTTCGGTAGTAACCTCTATTATAAGCATATATATATTTGGATTAACAAAAATGGAAAAAAATTACCTTTTAGCATTATTAAAAAAAAAATTACCTTTTCCCTCAAAATAGAGTAATTAGGAAATGAATATGAATAAAAATAGTATTAAAATCACATTCACTGGCGATATCATGTGCGATATGTTAGAAATATCAGCATGTATAGACAGTTTGGGGAACTATAATTTTCTTGAAAAATTTAGTTCTTGTGAAAAATATTTTCAAGAATCAGATTTTATTGTAGGTAATTTGGAAACACCCCTTGGAAATTCTGATTTTTGTTCAGAAAAATATACATTTAATAGTCCTATTGAATTAGCACTAGCTATAAAAAAATGTGGAATATCTTTAGTTACAACAGCAAATAATCATTGTCTAGATAGAGGAGTTGAAGGATTGAACAGGACAATTGAGTTGCTTGACAAAATAAAACTTAAGCATACAGGTACTAACCTAACCCTTCCACTTAAGAACCAAACAACAGGTATTATTCAACCAATTAATGGTATCAATGTTGGCTTTCTCTCATATACATATGGGACGAATGCATTTCACAATCATAATTATTTAAGTAGAAAAGATATTTATAAAGTAAATTTATACCAGGAACAAGAATTACATAATAAAATTTACAGAAGAATATATTATTCGCGCTTATATAAATCATACAAACAAGTTGTTGAAAGATTTGCAAGAAAATTATTTCACAAAAAATATATATTTAGTCCTGTACATGAGCGTAATGAAGGTAGACTTTATTTTAAGAAAAAGATAAAACAGGATATAGCTAATATGCGTAACCTGGGTGCAGACTATATAATCATGTGCTTACATGCTGGAGGACAGTATAATGAAAAGCCTTTAGTTAAAACAAAAAAAATAATAGACCAGCTAATTGGCTATGGTGTTGACTCTGTGATCTGTAATCATGAACATGTTATCCACTCCTATAAAAAAATTGACGACAATAAGCTAATCACTTTTTCTTTAGGTAATTTTTCCTCTACTATAGGCATACAGATTCCGCCTTACGATAAAATGGCTGAATATTCAGTACTATTCAATTTATATTTATCAAAAGCTGATCTTGAGGTAAAATTAGAAAAACACTCTTTTTCAATAGTAAAAAATATATCTATAAAAGAAGGCCAGATCAAAACAGTTTTACTATACGATCTTATTAACAATTGCAATAATAGTGAAGAAAAAAGAAAGCTCTTAGCGGACAATTTAAAGATATACAATATTTTCACAAACTCTAGGTGTAAAAATATAAACTTAGAAAAAGAATATTTCCTATGAACCCGAAAATTATAGTAACGAACATAATAACAACTAATAATTCCATATTATATAATTTTACATATTCCAATGCTTTGAAAGACTATTTCAATTCTGAAGAATCTTTTTTTATAGAGTATGGTGTTGATCAGAACAAAAATTTAGATATTGCATCTGTTCCAGATAGTTTATTAATAGTACCTTTCCTATGTAATATATTACCTATTGCATGGATATTAGATGCCGAAGTCAGAGTAAAGGCTGTAGACAAAAGCTTCTATGAAAGTGTTCCTATGTTTAAGAATGGATATATCAATATGTATCCGAATGTGAAATTTAAAGGAAGCTTGAATGCTGATGAAATAATAGAAAACAGATATGAGATTAAAGAAAATAATAATCTAGCATTCTTTAGTGGAGGTGTTGATGCATTCAATACACTAGTTAACCATATTGAAGAAAAACCAATTTTATTAACATTATGGGGGTCCGACATTTTCTTTAAAGATATTAAAGGTTGGAATAACGTTAAGCAACATATCGAAAAAACAGCGGTTGAGTTTAACTTAGAATATTTCTATATAAAGTCAAATTTTCGGAAATTTTTGAACGAAGGAGCCTTGAGCCTGTTGGTGGCTAAGAATGCAAAAGACAATTGGTGGCATGGATTCCAACATGGCATTGGGTTGATAGGACATGCTGCACCCTTAGCCTATTTATTGAACTCTAACCTTGTATATATTGCTTCTTCATTTACAACCAAAGATGCAGGCAAAGTTACTTGCGCTTCAGACCCTACTATTGATAATTTTGTAAGATTTGCAAATTGCGAGACAATTCATGACGGCTATGAATTTACAAGACAAGATAAAATAAGAAATATTACTAAATATGCCATAGCACAAAACAAATCGATTGAGTTGAGGGTATGTTGGCAATCGTCAGGAGGGAGAAACTGCTGTAAATGTGAAAAATGCTATAGAACCATAATGGGCATTCTTGCAGAAGGACAGAACCCTAATAACTTTGGTCTATTATACAAAAAAGAAGATAACCCTACAATAAAAAAGTTCATTAAATATAAATTAAAAATGAATAGTGTCTCCGTTGCTTATTGGCAAGATATTCAACAACGTTTTTTAGAAAACCAAGATATCAAAGTATATAATCGTGAGTTAAAATGGATTTACACAATTGATTTTGAAAGAATTAACAACAATCTAGGGAAGAAAGCTTATTTTTTGTATCACAGAATTATAAACAAAATAAAAAGAATAATATCAAAATGAATTTCCAACAAAAAATAGACGAATTAAAAAATAAGATATATAAAGAGTTAACTCCGTTAATTGATTCGGATTATATTCATTTAGATTTACCTTACCACTCAAACATCGGAGACACTTTAATATGGGAAGGTGAAGAGACATTCCTTAAGAGTCTACCTTACAAATGCTTACACAAATCCTCTCTTTTCACTTTGAAAGAAAGCAAAATTACAGAATCTGCAATTATTTTATTGCATGGTGGAGGAAATTTTGGAGATCTGTGGAGACGGTTTCAAGATTTTCGTTTAGATATCATTAAACAATATAAGAATAATAAAATTATAATTTTCCCTCAAACTGTTTGGTATAAAAATGAGCTTCAAGCCAAGACCGATGCAGAAAAGATGGCTTTACATTCAAATCTTACGATATGTGCACGAGATAAAATTTCTTATGACTTTTTAAAAACACATTTCAGTAACAATATCTTATTATTGCCTGATATGGCATTCTGTATAGAACAGCAAAGATTAAAAAGGTATATAGCCAAACCAACAAAAGATATTCTTTTGCTGAAAAGGAGAGATCAAGAACTTTCATCAAGAGATGATTATTATAAATATATTACCGAAGAAGGAAATATTGAAGAACATGACTGGCCAAGCATAGAACGTCCCGGAATAGCTAGAGATTTGATAGAAAAAATGGGTATTTTAAGTAAATCTGCTGTTGACAAATATGTGAATTACCTATATAGACCTTATTTAATAAAAAAAGGAATTATTTTTTTAAGCGAATATAAATATATATATGCAACTAGACTACATGTTGCAATTTTATCAATATTACTTAATAAACCTTTTGTATTCTTTGACAACTCTTATGGGAAAAATAGCGCCTTCTATGACACATGGCTGTCTGATTCTGATTTTATAAAATTTATAAGATAGAAAGATTATGTATCAAGTAACAATTGCAATACCAGTATACAATGTAGAAAAATATATTAAAAAGGCATTACTATCTGCCTTGAACCAAACTTTCGATTCGATAGAATTTTTACTTATTGATGACAGAGGTTCTGATAATAGTATGGCTATTGCAATGGATGTAGCAAAGAATCACCAAAGAGGAAAAGATGTCAGAGTTATTGACCATGGAGTCAATATTGGACTAGGAGCTGTAAGAAATACAGCAATAGAAAATGCCAAAGGAGAATATCTATACTTTCTAGATAGTGATGATGATATTACCCCTGATTGCATTAGTATATTATACAATCGCATGATTGAATATCCTGTAGATTTTATAGCTGCTTCGCATAACATAATAACAAGTAATGGTCAACTAAAAGAACAGGTTGTATATGAGAATTGCATAGTGGAAAAGAATACTTTTGCTGTAGCAAAAGCATATTATATGGAATCTAGAACTTTAACAACTTATGCATGGAATAAATTGTATAATTTGAATTTTTTAAGAAATAACGATATCAAATGCATACATATGATATATGAAGATATATTCTTCACTTATAATCTTATTCTTCACGCAGAATCATGCCAATTTATTTCTGATGTGACTTATAATTATTATGAAGTAGACAATTCTATAATGGCAAAAACGAGAAAGTCATTTTCTTCCAAAATAGCTAAACAATTTGACAATATTATTTCTTTAAAAAAAGAATATTCATATAAATACATCAATTCTAATTTTTATCCAAATCTAATTAAACGCATTTATATGCGTTATGCAATTCCTTTCTCTATTACAATTTATTATAGTGATCTGATCGATAGAACAGATAAAAAGATATATATTGAAAGTATATTAAAATATCCTACTAATTTCAAAAAAATGGTAGCTTTACGAAAAAGTTCACATTGGATGTTTTATTTTTTAGATAAAGTTCCATTCTCATATTCGAAAATATTCTTATGTCGTTTATTTCTTAAACTAACATCAGATAAGTAAATAATAATCCAAATAAATCTTTTAATAATGGATAAATTAAAAATACTTGATTGTACACTTCGAGACGGGGGCTATTACAATAACTGGGATTTTGAAGATACATTATATGAACAATATCTTAGATGTATGGAAAGATTGCCTATTGATATCATTGAGATAGGATATAGAAGTCTTCCTAAAAAAGAGTATTTAGGTAAATTTTTTTACTGTCCGGAGTTTTTACTCATAAAAGCACGAGAATTAGCTCCTTCGAAGAAGATTTCAATAATGCTGAATGAGAGGGACAATAATCCTGAACAAGTAGTTAATCTTTTAGGTGAAGTAAAGAGTTATATAGATATAGTGAGATTAGCTGTTGACCCCAAACGGTTATCTTCAGCCATAGCTTTATCACAATCAATAAAGGCATTAGGTTATGAAGTTGGTTTTAACCTGATGTATATGTCTGATATTTTTAAAGACATAAAAAGTCTCAGAGAACTAAATGTATTAAATGGCATTATTGATTCTTTCAGCTTGGTAGATTCATTCGGTGGTGTGTATCCTGTAGATGTTAACAATATAGTAGGACAAATAAAAAACATTTTAACAATGCCGATAGGATTCCACGGACATAATAATATTGAAATGGCGTTGGCAAACTCTTTAGAAGCAATAGATTCAGGATGCACAATAATAGATAGTACTATAACAGGAATGGGGCGCGGAGCTGGAAATTTAAAAACTGAATTATTATTGTCAGTCTTAAACGCAAAAGGAAAATTAGATGTAGATTATAATTCCTTAAGTGAGATTGTTAGTGTTTTTACTCAACTACAAAAGAAATATGAATGGGGAACTAATCTACCATACATGGTATCGGGAAGTAACTCTCTCCCTCAAAAAAATGTTATGGACTGGGTCACTAAGAGGTTTTATTCTTTTAACAGTATTATTCGAACCCTTAACAATCAAAAAGAAGGCAAAGCTGATAATGTTAAATTATCGAAGTTTAACTCAGACAGAAAATTTAAATCTGCATTATTAATTGGAGGAGGAGCATCTCCCCGAATTCATTCGGAAGGAGTTATTAAATTCTTAGAAAAACAATCGGATATCTGTATTATCCATGCAAGTTCGAAAAATGCAAAATATTATAAAAATGTAAAACGAGAGCAGTTTTTCTGTCTTGTTGGGAATGAAGGATACCGACTCGAAAGTGTATTTAATGGAGATTTAAATGATTTTTCCGGACAATGTATTCTACCTCCTTATCCTCGAAAAATGGGGACATATATCCCTTCTATTGTTACAAAGAATTCATTCGAATTAAATGCAATAGATTTTACAAATAAATATATTGATTCACATACGGTATTGGCTATTCAGACCGCTATTGAATTAGGAGTAGATAATCTATTTATCATTGGGTATGACGGATATGACAATATGATTATTACATCAAAAGAGAGAGATTTGATAGTGGAAAATGAATATACTTTTGCAAAAGCAGCAAATAAAATAAAGTCTATTCAGTCTTTATTTCCTTCACAATATTCACTAACTGTATCATCTCTATATTCTTATTTATAACATATGAATAGTATTTCGGTATTTCTTCCATGCAGAGCAGGAAGCGAGCGTGTTCCACGGAAGAACATCAAATCGTTTGCAGGTGTAACAAATGGTCTATTAGAGATCAAGTTGCAGCAACTACTTAAGATCCCTCAAATAAGTGAAATTGTGCTTTCTACAAATGATGATTTAATCATCGAATATGTAAAAAAACTAAGTAATAGTAAAATAAGTTTAGATATTCGTCCCGAATATTTATGTACATCTTCTACAACTACAGATGAGTTGATACAATATGTACCATCAATTATGAAAAAAGCTGAGCATATTATGTGGACACATGTTACATCTCCAATGTGCAATGAAGATGATTATATACAAGCTATTGATAAGTATTTTGGAGCTTTAGTAGAAGGATATGATTCTTTAATGAGTGTAACATTATTGAGGAAATTTCTTTTTTATAAAAATGGGAAATCTGTAAACTATGACAGATCTATAGAATTATGGCCTCGCACACAGACTTTATCCCCTATTTATGAGGCAAACAGTGCTTTTTTCATTAATTCCATCGATAATTACAATCTATACAAAGATAGAATAGGTAAATCTCCGTACTTTTATGAGCTCGATCAGATAAAATCATTTGATATTGATTGGGAAGAAGATTTCAAAATAGCAGAAATTATATATAAGCAAACATTATCAGAATAATTCAATCTTAAATAACGACTATGAAAAGAAACATATTACTGATACTTACATTCTTTTTATGTTTTACAATCGCTTCCTGTACTGTCGAAGATTCTGTAGATTTCAATCCTCCAATAATTGACAATCCTCAATTACCATATTTATTAGTCAATAAAGGTGTTGCATTCAAAGGTATAGATAAATCTCAATTAATACAGGGCACACACTCCAGTTGGACACACGCTACAGTTGATTACGATAAAGAGATAAATAAATTTATTATCTTTTATAATATAAAACGAGCTCACGAAATAGTTAATTGTAGAGTAGCTATGAGAACTAAACTACCAAATGGGGAGTTTGGAAATTTACAAATAGTTGCTGATAAATTATCTCAGGACTTTAGCTGTAAAACACAAGCCAGCGGTATTGCGGCGAATAAAGATTATATATCTCTAGTTGAGACAATTATAAACAGCACTGGTAAAACTCAAGGTACAGATATTTATAGATCAAAAGATAAAGGGAAAACATGGAGTGTTCAAAACTTGTTAGTTTATGAAGGAGGGATAAAGAAACCTTTTCTTGGTATAGTTGAGGGGTTCTTAATTTTACAATCAGGAAGAATACTAACTTTAGGACTATATAAGAAACAGACAAGAATTCTTTATTCTGATGATAATGGATATACATGGAATTATGCCTCTATGTCTAACTTAAGCGGTTATCTTTATGAACCCGCCTGGTGTGAACTCTCTGATGGGACTATTATATGCTATATGCGAGCCACTGTAGGAGAAAATCGTAAAACAAAAATACCTGCATATTTTACAAGAAGTTTTGACAATGGACTAACCTGGGAATTACCAATTCCGTCAAAGTCTATTACAAATATGACAGAGGCGAATGGTCATCTTTTCTATCATAAAGACATTAAAAAAGTTGAATTCATTTATCATAGTCGTTTTGCTGAAAGTGATGGATATTCAAGTATATATCAATGTGCAGCAAAAGAAGATGATGCTAAAAATGACAATATGGGCGAACAGTATAGGATACACTACTTACCTCCTCAAGACGGAATTGGAGATAGTGGTTACATAGGTGGCGCTATATCATCAGATAATATTATGAATATATTTTATTATGCTGGCACATGGCAAAATGCTGATATATATTATATGGAAGGAAAGAAAAATTCTGTATATTATAAATGAGTTTCATCATTTTAATATTAAATTCTCAAACAAAAAACGAACAAGCAAAGTATATAAGAATAATATAATAAATACTATTGCATAAATTTAAATACTATTTCTCTAAAATGAAAGATTTTATAAAAAACAGTTTTTATTTTATTATTTTTCTGATAAGGTTGATATATCATGGTCATTTTAGGAATCCTATAAAAAAAGAATCCTTAGGTACTATTGCCGTATTAGCCAATGGACCTTCATTAAAAGATATCATACCCAATCTTTTAATAAAAGAGGAATTTAAAGATGTTGATTATATTGTATTAAATTTTTTTGCTTTCGATAATATTTTTTTCAAAATTAAACCTAAATATTACTGCTTTGCAGATCCCATGTTTTTCCATGAAAATCATAAAATAAAAGATGTAAGAAAATTATTTTCAATATTAGAAAATGAGGTGGATTGGAATCTAAATATTTTTATACCATCACCACTATATCGTAATTTTGTTTCATTTAGTCAACTAAAAAATAAGAATATAAACATTGTAGGAATAAACAACTTAACATATAAAGGATTCTCATTCATTAAAAATTTCTTTTATAATAAAGGAGTAGCTACCCCATCACTTCAAACAGTCTTAATTCTGGCTTTATACGTAGGTGTACAAATTGGAGCGAGATCAATAAGACTTTATGGTGCAGATCATGACGCATTTAAACATGTGATCGTAAATGATAACAACGAACTATGCTCTATTGACACTCACTTTTATGAAAAAAAAATCGCAGAGTTAAAACCATTACGAAGGAATGACAATGATGAAATATGGAAGATTGGTGATTTCTTGGAATCGATGTCCAAAATGTTTAAAAGCCATGACGAATTAGCTTCATTTGCCAGTTATTCGAATGTAAAAATCATGAATTGCACTAAAGGCTCTATGATAGATAGTTACGAGAGATTTAATTAAAATAAATTATGATCATTATCTCTATATATAAGGCTATAAAAGGTATTCTTCGGCATTTTAAAAAGGCTTCTTGGATTATTACTTATTCAAAATTTAAATTAAATGGAGTAAATATCTCTAGCGATTTTAAATCAAACGGAATTCCTTTATTGAATATTAGCTTAGGAGGGGAAATGACCGTTGGGGAAAAATTTGAGATGAATAATGGGCTATATAATAATATGATAGGTAGACAACAACCATGTTTTTTCATTGTTGCGAAAAACGGAAATCTGATAATAAAAAATAATGTAGGAATAAGTGCAACAGCGATAGTTTGTTGGAATAAAATTATAATTGAGGATGGAGTAAGAATTGGAGGAGGAACAACCATATACGATACAGATTTTCATTCCTTAAACTTTCGAGAAAGAATAGTAAAACCTGAAATAAAAAACAATGTAAAGACAGCACCTGTCATTATAAGAAAAAATGTATTTATTGGAGCAAACAGCACAATATTAAAAGGAGTAGAAATTGGAGAAAGATCCATAATTGGGGCATGTTCGGTTGTATCAAAATCGATTCCGGCAGATGAACTTTGGGCTGGAAATCCTGCAAAATTTATAAGAAATTTAACAAAAGAAGAATGAAGAACCCTAAAATATCAATCATAACAGCTTCCTATAATGCTGTATCAACAATAGAAAAAACTATTCTATCTATTATAAATCAAACATATCCCAATATTGAATATATTATTATTGATGGAGGGAGTACTGACGGAACTGTTGATATTATAAAAAAATATGAAGATAAAATCGCTTATTGGATTAGTGAGCCAGATAAAGGCATATATGATGCTTGGAATAAAGGACTAAATGTTGCTCATGGAGATTGGATACAATTTATAGGAGCAGATGACTTTCTCTTGAATAATATTTCTGAGGATTTATACACCTTACTCCAAGGTCAAGATATTGCTAACCTTGATTTAATTACAGCAAAGGGAAAGCTTATAAATAAAAGTGGTAAATTTTTAAAATACTGTGGAGAAGAGTTCTCTTGGACTACATTCAGAAAATATATGAATATATGTCATGGAGCGACCCTACATAATAAAAATTTGTTTAATCAAATTGGCTCTTTTGATACAAAATACAGATATAGCGCTGATTATGAACTACTTTTAAGAAAAAAAGACAAGCTCAAAGTATTATTTATAAATAAGTCTATTCTAATGATACAAATAGGTGGTGCGAGCTATTCTATAGCTGGATTAAAAGAAAGTTTCAAGATAAAAAAGAAAAATAATATTCTACCTTTATATTATAACTTATATATGTTTATAAAAGCCTATATTGGGCTAAATATAAAAAGGATAAGATGGCAGTTTTAACGAAGAAGTTTAATAATTCTTTTCTTGATACTTATGAATGGCTTTTCATTATATGTTTAGTCCTAAGCCGTTTTTTAGAGCTGGGAATAGTAATTTTTGTAAGTTTTATCATATTTAAAACAAGAAACAAAATATTTTGGACTCCAAAACTTATTCTTTTTTTTATTTGCATATTAATCTCGTCTCTATATCTAATTCACTCTTTCCATTATAGCTATTCAAAATTCTTCCAGCAATATATTTCTATTTCAATACTTATATTTTGCTATTACCAATATTTAGCGATAAACCCTAATCGAGTAAAAGATATCTTCAATAAATATCTAAGGCTAATGTACATATTAAGTGTATTAGGGTTACTCCAATTTATCACTTATTTTTTTACTCAAATTGATATTTTCCCTTTTTCTTTTACGGGTTACTATCAAGCAGCTTTACCGGGAAATATAATGAGATTACGGAGTATTTTTAGTGAAGCTGGATATATGGGAGCAGCTTTAGTACCAATTATCGCATACATTTTTTTCAATAAAGATTTCTTCATAAAGAATAAAAAGAAATCAATTATATTTATACTAACCTTATTCTTGACTTTTGCGACAATATCATTTTTAATATTTACTATAATTGTTTCAGTTAAAATATTTTCCAAATTAGGTAAATTTAAATTCTTATATGTAGGAGCTCTATTAATTTTAATACCTTCTTTTATTTCTGTTTTAGATACAGAAAATGAAAATATAAATCCAACAAATTTAGTTAGCTCCATGCAACAAAAAATCTCACAAACATATAATGCTTTTGGAGATGCTGATCCTAGCCAATTTGAATTACTCAATGCAAGTTCATATGCTACATTGACAAATCTTTGGGTTGCAATGAATGCACCTTCTAGGATAATTGGGACAGGCCTTGGCTCCCATGTAAATAATTACGCATCATTGTATCCTCCAAATGATTACTTCCTATATGGATTGAATAGTGATGACGGATATTCCTTATTTGTCAGACTATTGTCCGAGTTTGGAATCGTTGGCATTTTTTGTTATTTTATATTCTTGTATAAATGTTTTAATAAAAATAATATTTACAATATTTGCTTTTTCTTTCTACTAATAACATTATTAATAAGAGGAGGGAATTACTTATTATACGGGACAATATTATTTCATGTGTTATACTATTTTACATCTAAAGAATATACCTCTTCAAATAAAAGTTAATATCAATGAAAATACAGTTTATTTCTCATTATAGTCATTTATATGGAGCCAATAAGATGTTACTGACTCTTCTTATTTATTTTCACAATCATGGTTATGAGATGTCAGTGTTATTTCCATCAAAAGGCAGAATGACTGAAAAACTCGATGAACTAAATATTCCATATAGAGTTATACCCTATTATTCATCTTTTCTATATTTAAAGAAGACCATAAAATTTATTGCATATCCTCTACTTATATTACTCGACTTTATTACTTTTCCATTCATCCTTTTACATATCAATAAATTTAATCCTGATATTATATATTCTAACACCTCTGCTGAAAATTTAGGTTATTTTGTTGCTAAAATTTTAAAGAAAAAACATATCACTCATGTTCATGAGTTTATGTCAAAGAATCATGGCGTTAGCTTCATTGGAGGAAATGAATTCAAAAGAAAATTTATAAATAAAAGTACCGGAGCCATCTTTGTAACAAAATCAGTTGCAGATTATGTGATGGGAAACTATTTTAACCCCAATAAACATACAATTATCTATAATGGACTACAATGCCCCATCGTCAATATTTCTACAGAAAAAAAATCTAGACCGTATCATTATGGAATAGTCGGGATCCTATCAGCAGGAAAAAGACAGGATGTCGCAATTAAATATTTCAAAAATATTTTTGAAATGTATCCATCTTCAAAACTTCACATATATGGAGATAAGGAAGGATCATATAAGAGATATCTATTCTATCTAGTTAAAAAATTAGGTTTAGAATCTCATATTATTTTTCATGGATTTGTTCAGGATATAGAAACAATATACAAAGAAATAGATACACTTTTAGTCTTTTCTAAATTGGAAGGCTTTGGCTTAGTTACAGCAGAAGCAATGTATAGAGGTATACCTGTTATTGGTTATGATGATGCTGGAACTTCTGAATTAATAGAAGATAACCAATCCGGATATTTATTTACAGATGAAGAGTCATTTCAAGAAAGAATAAATCTATTACATTGTACAAATAATTACGAAAGAATAAAAGAGAATGCATATAAAAGAGCAGTATCTCTATTCAATGAAAGCGACTATTGTTCAAGTATTGAAACTTTTGTAAAAAAAATATATAATGAGTAATATTATTGTTATTACCCGAAGTTCCAACTTTGTATAAACTAATGTCCCTGATTATGCCAATTTCGAAATGATTATTCTAGGTTTTAATATTGATTATATAATTTATCTGGCAGTCCAAAGATATCTAGATAAGAATAATATTCTACGAATACAAAAAGGAATAGAACTGCATATTTTACATAAACCATGCAATTAAAAATCTAATCATTTTTACTTCATCTATAAAAACATTAAAATCTAAAAATGCTCCTCTTACTAAATATAATTTCATTTGAATCAATATGCGTATCCTTATTTACGGAATAAATTACTTCCCCGAACTCACAGGCATTGGTAAGTATACAGGAGAAATGGCTGTATGGTTAGCGCAACAAGGATATGATGTGAATATCATTACAGCTATGCCTTACTATCCTGAATGGAAAGTACACAATGAATATAAAAAGAAATTTTGGCATAAAGAAGTTATTGATGGTGTAAAAGTCTATCGATGTCCTTTTTATGTTCCACAGAAAGTAAACTCAAAAAAACGTATATTACATGAGTTTTCTTTTCTCTTAAGTAGTTCTCTTCGATGGTTTGCTGCCTTATTCAAGGAGAATTACGACATTGTTATTACAGTTAGTCCTCCTTTTCATTTAGGAATCTGTTCTTATATATATTCTAGATTTAAAAGAACCATTTTAATCACACACATACAAGATCTTCAGATAGATGCAGCAAAAGATTTAGACATGCTATCGAATAAGAAAGTCTTAAATTCAATGTTCAAAATTGAAAAGTTCCTTTTAAGAAAGAGCAATTATGTATCTACTCTTACGTCCGGTATGAGTAAGAGAGTACAAGCAAAGGGTATAAATGAAAATAAAATTGTTATGTTACCTAATTGGGTTGATACAGATTTTATTCGCCCATTACCAAAAGAGAAATCTTTAAGAATTAATTTTAACATTCCGGAAGAAGACATTGTTATACTATATGCTGGAAATATGGGTAAAAAACAAGGGTTGAATGTTATTATAGATATTGCTGCACATTATTTAGATCACCCCCATATCCATTTTCTGATGGTAGGATCAGGCGTAGAACGAGATAATCTTGAAAACCTAGCCAAAGAAAAAAATCTGGTTAACATCAAATTTTATCCTCTACAACCATACAATCAATTACCAGCTCTCTTAGCTACAGCGGATATACATCTAGTCCTACAAAGAAAAGATGCTTCAGATCTCGTTATGCCAAGTAAGCTTACTGGAATATTAGCAGCAGGTGGATGTGCGATTGTAACCGCTTCACCGGAAACTTCGTTATATGAAGATATACAAAAATATAATATGGGGATATTATGCGAACCTGAATCTAGCTTAGCGCTAAGAGATGCTATTGATAAAGCACTATTGAGTGATTTATCTTTAATAAAAGAAAATGCAAGAAGATACGCAGAAAACCATCTTAATAAGGATAGAATATTATCTAATTTCATCAAACAAATAAAGAAAAAATAAATGGCTGAACACCTCCACATATCCACCTCTTCCAAAGAAGAAAAATACCTCACTCTCCTACCCCAGCTAAAAGGCTTGCTCGAAGGGGAGACAGACACTATTGCCAATATGGCAAACATCGCTGCCGCACTGAAAATGACTTTTGGCTTTTTCTGGGTAGGGTTCTATATCGTAAAAAGAGAAGAACTCGTGCTTGGCCCGTTCCAAGGAACAATAGCCTGTACCCGTATCAAATATGGCAAAGGCGTTTGCGGCACAGCATGGAAAGAAAAGCGAACGGTTATAGTAGAGAATGTTAACGAATTCCCCGGGCATATAGCTTGTGATGCCGCTTCGCAGTCCGAAATTGTAGTTCCACTGTTCAACCACAATGACGTAATCGCTGTTTTGGATGTAGATAGTGAACATCTCAATCATTTCGACAAAACAGACGCTCTTTACCTCGAGCAGATAGTGAAGCTTCTCGAAGATAAAATCAATTAATCTGTTTTAGAAAGGAAACAATAAAGGCAGAGCCAGTATCATAACTATCCCCATGATCACTTGTAAAGGCAAGCCTACCTTGATGTAATCCATAAAGGTGTAACGCCCCGCGGTCATTACCAAAGCATTGGGCGGAGTTGAGAATGGAGAAGCAAAACACATGCTGGCGGCAACTGCTACCGCAAACAAGAATGGATAAGGACTCACCCCCATCCCCTCTGCAGCCTTCAAGGCTATAGGTGTAAACAACACAGCTGTGGCAGTATTACTTATAAACATAGTGAGCAGAGACGTACAAAAGTAAATCCCCGCAAGCAATGCATAAGGACCCATATTCCCCAAATGACTAACCAAAGAGCCTGAGATAAGAGTATCTACTCCTGTATTCTGAAAAGCAGTAGCCATCGGCAACATCGCACCAATCAACACTACACTTTCCCAGTTTATACTATTATACGCTTCTTCCATATTGCGAAGGCAGCCCGTTACCACCATCAGCACAGCAGCTAACATAATAGCTATCACCGAAGGGAGAATCTCCAACACCATTGCCAACACCATCAATATCATTATACCGGCTGCAATAGGAGCATTCTGATCCAATGTTACCTTAGCAGCCTCTTTCAATGGCTGACCAACAAGCACCAGATCATCCTGCCTATTATCTAAATTCGCCAAATCTTTCCAAGTACCCTGTATCAAAAGAGCATCCCCCGAATGCAATTTAGTATCCTTAATATCCCGCATCTTATATTCATTCTGACGCTGAATGCCCAATACATTTACGTTATACTCCTCTCTGAAACTAATTTCGGAAATCGTACGATTTATCAATCTCGAATTTGGCATAATAAATATTTCTGCAATACCAGACTCCTGAAATCCTGCGAATGGAGTTTCATCCGTTTTTTTCTCCAAATGGAGATCATTATCAGAAACAAATCTTTCTATATTTTCTATATCTCCCAAACAGTATAATACATCATCCTTCAATATTACCGACTTAGGTCCAGCAACCTCCTCTATAAACTTTTTTCTGAATCTCGAATTACCATTCTTTCGTATAATTTTACTGACACTGATATCGTACGTTGATGCAATCTTTAACTCGGCAAGAGTTTTGTTCAACAAAGGCGAATCGGACTTTACCTCCACCTTGTAAGATTGTTGTTGTAGTTGATATTCCTGAGCCAATTCAATCAAGGATTTTCCTTCTTTCTTCTTACCCGAAGACGAATCACTCTTCGAAACAAGCAGCTTGCTCAAAAAGAAGAGAACTACAACCCCAATACCCAATGCAATAAAACCGATAGGTGCAAACGAGAAAAAGGATAGAGCCTCATACCCTGCATTTATCAACGCATTCTGAATCACAAGATTGGGAGGGGTACTAATCAATGTAAACATCCCCATACTACTGGCAAAAGCCAACGGCATAAGATAACGACGAGGGCTTATATTGGCACTGGCAGCCATACTTACAATGATAGGCATCATCACAGCCACAGTACCCGTATTGCTCACAAAAGCACCGATAGAGGCCGTAGCCAACATGACCAGAATAAATAGCTTATTCTCATTCTGTCCTGCTGTCTGAAGTATCTTGCTACTTATCATCTTAGCCAACCCCGTGCGGAAAATACCTGCTCCCACAACAAAGAGACCTACCATCATGATTACAACCGAATTAGAAAAACCGGCTAATGCTTCGGTAGGTGTCAACACTCCGGTTAATGCCAATATGAGTAAAGCACATACAGCCACGAGGTCTGAGCGAACCTTTCCCCGCATAAAGAAAAAAGATGCGACCAAAAGAGTTGCTAATGTTATATTGATAGGAGATAGTAGAGACGAAAGTTCCATTTGCGTAATTGTTTATAATTCCTTTCCAGTTTGTAAACAATGCAAAGATAAAAAATACTGATTCATCCAGCTACTTGTTTCTAACAACAACAATAAAAAGATAAGAATTGTTTGTATTTTTTCACTTTCGTTGAGTACGAAGTCTTTCTTATAGAAAAAGGAACATTATACGAAGGATTCTCTTACGGCTTACTAAAGAGAGAAATTTAGTTGTCCCTGAACAGAATGAAGCGCCTAAGGCTTAAAAATCTATAAGTAAAACCCCGTTCTGTTCAGAAAACAACAACATACAAACACGCTTCTGTGTACAAAGATACTTATATGTGAAAAAGGAATATCTTTCTATAAATTCTACTCTAAAACATTACAAAAACAAGAATGTTCACACATTAAGTTATACGCTAATATTTTTTAAATGTTACATAAATATCAAAAAAACAGATTCTCAATCAACAACTACTCCTTTGATATTTGCAATACTAATTCCTCTGAAACAATCATCAGCGCAGTTGTTTTCTCTATAACCACACAACGAAATCATTCCATCATTTTTTGTTTCAAAATAAGTTTCCGCATCTTTTCTTTTTTTCAGCCAGTCTTGTTTTGCATTTTCATAAACCTCATCCAATGTTAATGCCTCTGATGCCGGCGTATCTTTATGGCTACCTAGTTCCAATACGTTTTCTGTCCACTCCAATTCAAGATTAGGACTTACGTCATTCGGATACCCGGTATATTTAAAACTTCGCCTATTTACTTTGCCATCATAAATAGTGATAGTCGTTTGCCAGGAATAACCAACCCATGTACCTCCGGTTGTTGTATATTCGTATGTATTATTGGTTTGTTTCTTAAAACGACTCCATGCTTCCTGACTATCCTTAAATCTATCTTCGTATTCAAAATTATCATTATCACAAGATGTGAAAACAAAACCGACGAACAATAGTATAAGCAATATTTTATGTTTCATGATCTCTACGTTTTGGGCTTTTTATTAACAATTATTTTTCAGGCTAAATACCTTCGTCTTAAGTAATGCTTTGGAAATTGAAACAGGCTAATTCAACTCCTATAATATTATGATGCAATACAGGTCTTTTTCGTTGCATTTACTTTTTATATATCTCGAAAAAATCTTATTAATTGAAATGAATGTCCTCCTCTGCCATTCAATATGACAAAGATACCGCTTAAATTCGTTTTAGATGTCCTTCTTTTTATTGAAAATTGAGACTCTGTCAGAATTTTGGCAAGCCTTTTGCTATATATTTATCAATATTAATTTGGATACAATAAATTACACCTGCTAATTTGTTGATAACATCCTTGTTATTGGCTGAAAATAAAATAAATATAAAATATGAAAGAGGATATTTCTGATAAGGATCTTGAAAAAGATGAATTTGTAGAAACAGACAATCTGACAAATAATCAGACAGAAGAAAATGTAGGAGACGGAGCAAGTGACAATGTGACCGACTGGGAAGCAAAATACAACGAACTCAACAACTCTTACCTGCGCCTTAATGCTGAATTTGACAACTATCGCAAACGTACATTAAAAGAAAAAGCCGAACTGCTGAAATCGGGTAGCGAAAGAGTGTTGCTCGACATTATAGCAGTAGTCGATGACTTTGAGAGAGCATTGGACAACATCTCTAAAACAGAAGACATAGAAGCCGTAAAAGAAGGCATAGATCTTATATACAGTAAATTTACAAGCTTTCTCACCAAGCACGGAGTAAAAGAAATAGAAACCATTGGTCATGCATTCGACACCGATAAGCATGAAGCAGTGACTACAATTCCGGCTCAAAGCGAAGAAGACAAAGACAAAATTATAGACAGTATACAAAAAGGATATACACTCGACGATAAAGTCATCAGATATCCTAAAGTAATTGTTGCAAAATAAAACAAAGAATATTTCGATGGCAACAAAGAGAGACTACTACGAAGTACTGGAGGTAAGCAAGACCGCAACATCTGAAGAAATAAAAAAAGCATATCGCAAAAAAGCGATTCAGTATCACCCCGACAAAAACCCGGGAAACAGCGAGGCAGAAGAAAAGTTTAAAGAAGCAGCCGAAGCCTATGAGATACTGAGCGATGAGCAGAAACGTGCCAAATATGACAGATACGGACACGAAGCTCCGGGCGGATTTGGCGGTGCTGGAGGATTCTCGATGGATGATATATTCTCACAGTTTGGAGATATATTTGGCGGACACTTCGGAGGAGGATTCGGAAGTTTTGGAGGCCAACGCGGCCCCAGAACAAACAGAGGCTCTGACCTTCGCGTAAAAGTCAAACTATCTCTGAAAGATATCGCATCGGGCGTAGAGAAAAAGATAAAAGTAAACAAGTTTGTTTCTTGTACGCACTGTAAAGGTACAGGAGCCGACAAAGGTACAGCTTACGAAACATGTTCGACCTGTAAAGGTTCGGGAGTTGTTACCCGTGTGATGAACACCATTTTGGGGCAAATGCAAACACAGTCTACTTGCCCTACATGCAACGGTGAAGGAAAGACCATCACAAAAAAATGTACTCATTGTGCCGGAGAAGGTATCACCCGCGAAGAAGAGGTGATAACCATCAACATTCCTGCCGGAGTAGCAGAAGGTATGCAACTGTCGATGAGTGGCAAGGGAAATGCAGCCCGTCATGGAGGTATAAATGGCGACTTGCTGATCTTGGTAGAAGAAGAACCGCATCCAGAGTTGTTCCGCGACGATAACGATGTAGTTTACAATCTACTGCTAAGTGTTTCTACTGCCGCATTGGGCGGCAATGTAGTTGTACCTACTATCGATGGAAAGGTAAAAGTTACGATAGAACCGGGCACACAACCGGGTAAAGTTTTGCGACTCAAAAACAAAGGTTTGCCTAGTGTAAACAGGTACGGTACCGGAGACTTGTTGATAAACATCAGTGTATATATTCCCGAAAATCTGAGCGACAGCGAAAAAGAGACCCTCACAGGATTGGAGAACTCTCCTAACTTTCAGCCGAGCAAATCGGTAAAAGAGAAGATATTCACTCATTTCAGAAAAATGTTCGATTAATCTCAATATTATTTAGATAAACAAAAAGCAATTCTTCCTTCTGTATCGGGAGAGTTGCTTTTTTATTTCTACTGATGTATATAAATGATGCAATATTTCATTTTCTATTATATCTTTGTTATAACCTAACGTTTTAGTGAAGGATTTATACAAATACAGCGAGCAATGAAGATTAAAGATATTCTGCATGTCATAGAACAGATTGCCCCTATTCCTTTGCAGGAAGGATTTGATAATAGTGGAGTGCAAATAGGAGATATACATCAGGAAGCCAAAGGCGCAATTGTTTGTATAGACGTTACCGAGGCCGTAATAGACGAAGCGATAGCCTTAGGCTGCAATCTGATCATATCGCACCATCCTCTGGCATTCCGCAGTTTCAAGTCTCTGACAGGCAAAAATTACGTAGAACGCTGTATGATAAAGGCATGCAAGCACGACATTGTTGTATATGCAGCCCATACCAATCTGGATAATGCATCGGAGGGAATTAATCAGTATTTGGCTGATATGCTCAATCTGCAACATGTAAGGATTCTTGATCCGCAAAAAGACAAATTACTTAAGCTTGTAACTTTTGTCCCTCATTCACATGCCGAGCTTTTGCGCAACACATTGTTCAATGCAGGAGCCGGGTCGATAGGCAACTACGACTCGTGCAGCTACAACATAGCAGGAGAAGGAACATTCAGAGCAGGCGACGAAGCCAAGCCATACTGCGGCGAAATAGGCGAATTACACACCGAGCCCGAAACACGCATCGAAATGGTATTGCCGGTGTACAAGCGGTCGGAAGTTTTGCGTGCACTGATCTCGGTACATCCCTACGAAGAACCCGCATACGATTTTTACGCTTTGCAAAACGAGTGGAATAAAGCCGGAAGCGGCGTAGTGGGTACCCTCCCTGAAGAAATGGACGAAGAAGATTTCTTATACTTACTTAAGGATACGTTCCACCTCAATATGCTGCAACACTCGCCTTTGCGTGGCAAGCCGATACGCGATGTAGCGATATGCAGCGGCAGCGGGGCATTCCTTATCCCGAAAGCCGTTTCTTACAGTGCCGATATTTTCATCACGGGAGAGGCTAAGTATAACGACTTCTATGACGTGGAAGACAAAATATTACTTGCAGTGATAGGACATTACGAGTCTGAAATATTCACAAAGAATATTTTTTTCGATATTATTTCAAAAAAATATCCTACCTTTGCCGTATATATGTCAGGGTTTGACGTAAATCCTGTAAAATATTTGTAATCAGGCGGTGATATACTCCCGCTTATTACGGATGATGTAGTAAGAAGATAGTTAGGGCTATCAGATTACTGCATTTTTTTATGATAGAAATTCAATAAACAAAAATATCTTATGGCAAAAAAATCTACAGAAAAAGAAGTAACAGTAGAAGAAAAGCTACAGACGCTTTATCATCTACAACAGAAACTATCTGAAATAGATAATATCAAAATCTTGCGTGGAGAACTTCCTCTCGAAGTAGCCGACCTTGAAGATGAAATCATCGGATTGGAAACTCGTATCAAAAAACATGAGGCCGAACTGAAGGAAGCTGAAACTGCAATTTCGCATCAAAAGCAAAAAGCAAAAGACAGTGAGCTTAAGATCGCAAAATATAAAGAACAGCTGGATAATGTTCGCAACAATCGTGAGTTTGACCACCTCAGCAAAGAGATTGAATTTGAAACACTGGAAATCGAGCTTTCAGAAAAACGTATCCGTGAATTTAGCCAAGATTCTAAAGGTCTTGCTGAGCAAATAGAAAAGAGTAAAGCTTTTCTTAGCGAACGTGCTGCCGACCTTGCCCTTAAGAAAGAAGAACTGGATAGCATTGTATCTGAAACAAAACAACAAGAAGAACAACTTCGCGACGAAGTAAAAGATATCGAAGCAGAAGTAGAACCTCGTCTATTACAAGCTTTCAAGAGAATCCGCAAAAGTGCACGCAACGGTTTGGCTGTTGTATGTATAGAGCGTGGTGCTTGTGGTGGTTGCTTCAACAAAATCCCACCACAAAAACAAATGGATATTAAGATCGGTAAGAAAATTATCGTTTGCGAATATTGCGGTCGTATCATGATTGATCCGGAACTGATAGCAGTAGAGTAACTTATCATAAGACAATATATTTTACAAATAATCAGAAAGGTTAAAAAGAACTTTTCTGATTATTTTTTTTGCTTTTTTCTTAAACTTTATCTCCCATATCTTGTTTTATTTTGTATATACTGAAAAACAAAACGGAAAACTTTTTCTCATTATGTAATTTTTACACACCTCATTACCAAATAATTACAATTTAGATTGGAAAACTTCCTACTTTGTTAATAAATAGATATTGCAAAATTTGTTTCATTATTACATAATCTGTAATATTGCATTAACAAAAAAAATAAAGAGAAACAGATAAAATAATTTATATAAAAAACATAAACAAATGGCACAGAAGGTTTACACTTTTGACGAGGCGTACAAAGCCGCACTTGATTACTTTAACGGTGATGAGCTAGCCGCTAAAGTATGGGTTAATAAATACGCCCTAAAAGATGCGACAGGCAATATCTACGAACAATCGCCCGAAGATATGCATTGGAGGTTGGCGAACGAAATAGGACGTATAGAATCAAAATACAAAAATGGGCTCACCACCAAAGAACTATACGATTTGTTCGACCAATTTAAATATATTGTGCCACAAGGAAGTCCGATGACAGGGATAGGCAATGACTATCAGATAGCATCACTGTCGAACTGTTTTGTTATCGGCATGGATGGATCATCAGATTCGTACGGGGCTATTATCCGCGTTGACGAAGAACAAGTACAACTAATGAAACGCCGCGGAGGTGTTGGACACGATTTATCACACATACGCCCCAAAGGGTCTCCGGTAAAAAACTCAGCTCTTACATCCACCGGTCTTGTTCCTTTTATGGAGAGATACTCAAATTCTACACGCGAAGTAGCTCAAGACGGACGCCGTGGAGCCCTAATGCTCAGTGTATCTATCAAACATCCTGATTCGGAATCATTCATTGATGCCAAAATGATAGAAGGAAAGGTAACCGGCGCTAATGTTTCGGTAAGGATAGACGATGCCTTTATGCAGGCAGTAGTAGATGGAACTTCATACACACAACAATACCCGATAGACTCGGACACCCCTACCACAGTAAGGGACACGGATGCCACCGAGCTGTGGAAAAAGATAGTACATAATGCATGGAAATCGGCCGAACCGGGAGTATTGTTTTGGGATACCATCATCAGAGAATCTGTGCCTGACTGCTATGCAGACCTTGGGTTCAAGACTATATCTACAAATCCATGTGGAGAGATTCCTCTTTGTCCTTATGATAGCTGCCGCCTATTGGCAATCAATTTATATTCATACGTAGTCAATCCGTTCAAAGAAGATGCATATTTCGACTTCGAACTATTCAAAAAACACGTAGGACTGGCACAACGAATCATGGACGATATCATCGATCTTGAAACCGAAAAGATAGATAAGATATTAAACAAGATAGAAATCGACCCTGAGAACGAAGAAGTAAAATGGCCTGAAAGACATCTATGGGAAAAAATCCGTAAGAAAACATTACAAGGCCGCCGTACAGGAGTAGGTATCACAGCCGAAGGAGACATGATTGCCGCTATGGGTTTCCGCTACGGAACAGAAGAAGCTACAGCCTTTGCCGAAGAAGTACACCGCACGCTGGCTATTGCTGCATATCGTGCCTCTGTGGAACTGGCGAAGGAACGCGGAGCATTCGAAATATTCGACATCGAACGCGAAAGAAACAATCCTTTCATCAATCGTTTGGCAGAAGTTGATCCGAAACTATACAAGGATATGGAAAAATACGGACGTCGCAACATAGCATGTCTTACTGTAGCGCCTACAGGTACAACAAGCTTGATGACACAATCTACATCGGGTATCGAACCCGTATTTCTTCCGGTATATAAACGCCGCCGTAAAGTCAACCCGAACGACAAGGATGTACGTGTAGACTTTGTAGACGAAAACGGAGACTCTTGGGAAGAATATGTAGTATTCCACCACAAGTTTGTGACATGGATGGAAAGTAAAGGATATCCTGCTGCCAAGCGATATACAAATGAAGAAATCGATAAGATGGTTGCAGAATCTCCATACTACAAAGCTACCTCAAACGATGTTGACTGGCTACAGAAAGTAAAAATGCAGGGACGTATCCAAAAGTGGGTAGACCATTCTATCAGCGTAACAATCAACCTGCCATCTGACGTTTCGGAAGACCTCGTGAACCAACTCTATATAGAAGCTTGGAAAAGCGGATGCAAGGGATGTACCGTATATCGTGACGGATCACGTGCCGGAGTTCTTATTGCCAACGACAGCAAAAAGGAAGAAGAAGACTGCGGAGACTGCTACGAACGCCCTCAGATAGTAATGGAACGTCCTCGCGAACTGGTTGCGGATGTAATTAAATTCCAAAACAACAAGGAAAAATGGATTGCTTTCATCGGCTTATTAGACGGACGCCCTTATGAGATCTTTACCGGATTGTCGGATGACGACGAAGGTCTTGTACTTCCGAAGAACGTGAATCAAGGTGTGATTATCAAAACCATGAACGACGAAGGTCAACGCTCATACGACTTCCAGTTTAAGAACAAGAGAGGCTATAAAACAACAATAGAAGGACTGAACGGTAAATTCAACCCTGAGTTCTGGAACTATGCCAAACTTATATCGGGAGTGTTGCGTTACGGAATGCCTATCGATCAGGTTGTAAAACTTGTTCAGGGACTTGAACTCAACAGCGAAACAATCAACACATGGAAAAATGGTGTTGAACGTGCACTGAAGAAATATCTGCCTAACGAAACAGAAGCCAAAGGTCAAAAATGCCCTGTCTGCGGATTGGAAACATTGATATATCAAGAAGGTTGTATGAAGTGTACAAACTGTGGTGCATCGAAGTGCGGATAAAGCATTTTTAAGAATAATAACGAAGCGACAAGACAAATAGTCTTGTCGCTTCTGTTTTTTATTGTATTTTTGCTACAAACTTACAATAACTTCATGTACGCCCAGAAGAATAGCTTCGACTATGGAGTCTCTCTTATTCGGAAAATATACAACAATACAGAGAAACTCTTGCACTCTATCAGCAACACCAAAACAAAGACAAGGGCATGCTGGATAGTTGTGATAGGAATCTGTTTTGTTGCTCTATATTCGCTAAACAGACTGACCCCTATCACATCCGATGACTTTGCATACCTCTTCATATACGGAGAAGAAGGGCGTATTACTTCCATCAAGGATATTATACATTCTCAAGTCAACCATTACTATATGTGGGGAGGACGTTCTGTTGTCCATTTTATTGCACAAGTATTGCTAATGCTCCCGACTCAGATAGCCGACCTGCTGAATACACTGATTTATCTAAGTTATATATACTTAATCTACCTGCACATCAAAGGAAGAGCAAACAACAGTCTTTTCTTGTTTATAATGGTCAACCTGGGAGTTTGGTTTTCGCAACCCGTACTTGGTGACACCATCTTTTGGCTGACAGGCTCTGCCAATTACCTTTGGGGAACATGGCTGATTTTATTGTTCTTACTACCATTCAGGCTTTATAGAGGAACCAAATCAACACCTCTTTCACAAGCCTTTTACTCTGTCTGTATTTTCATAGCCGGTATATTAGCCGGATGGACAAACGAAAACACAGCGGCCGCGATGTTAGTAATTATCATTGGCTTTTTCATATATTACCGTTCACACATGTGGCCTATCCCGGCTTGGGCTGTTGTAGGATTTGCAGGAGCTGTTATAGGCTTTATTATTATGATAGCTGCTCCGGGAAACTTCGTAAGAGCCGGAGAAACTACATCATTTAGTTTATACAACCTTAGCTACCGTCTATTCATGTGGACGCTGACATTTTTTTATTATAGCGGACCTCTTTTTCTTATCACTCTCATTGCCATTATCACTTTCGGTCGTTTTTCGAGAGGAGACAAAAAGGACAAAATGAAGTTTGTGCTCATATATGCAATAGCTGCTATTGCGGGAGTATATGCTATGCTGGCATCACCTACATTTCCACGCAGAGCACTTTTCGGAATTGTCACTTTCCTTATTATCGCTCTAGGTATCTGTCTTTACAACCTAGACTACAAGAACGTATTTTTGAGGCAAATAAGACTTATCGTAATATCAGTTGCATTAATAACCTATCTCTTTACTTTCTATCTGGGATGGAAAGAAATCAATTCGTACAGCAAAATAGTAGCACAACGTGAAGCTGCAATAAAGCAAGCGAAAGAGGAGGGATTAGATTATTGTGAATTTACACGATACAACGGAAGTGCGTACATACACGGAGAAGACCCATACTCAGAGGTGTTGATGTCTCGTTACTACGGTATAACAATTAAGATAAAAGATTGAGGCAAGATTAAATCAGAAGATATCTATTCCCATAAGAGTACCTGTAATGATACCGGCTACACCTAAGCCCACCAATAATACACCTATGATCTTATTAAATATCTGAAGCCCTCTGGGATTGAAGCGGGAACGCAGTTTATTAACAAAGTAAGTAACCAGCAACCACCATAACATAGCTCCGATACCGATAAAGGATATAGTAATAAGATCGTATCCGAAAGGCTTATCTGCATCGATCACATTGAAGCGGGCAAATAGTGCTATATAAAGAAATAGTGTGGCTATATTGGAAACGGTAAGCCCGAGCGAAGACGCAAAGACCTTCCAGAAAGACATGGCATTTTCTTTTAGTTTAGTAAGGCTTTTCGACGGGTTTTTATTGAATACTACATACCCGAAAGCAATAAGCACAACACTACCCACAATCTTAAGAGGGCCTTCGTGTTGTTGAATAAATTCGGTACTGAACCCTAGACCTAAAGCAGCAATAATAGCAAGCAATGCGATCAGCATATCACCCACAGCGGCTCCGAGTCCGGTTATCAACCCTTGCTTCTTTCCTTCGTTCAGAGTACGTTGAATACACAACATACCAACAGGCCCCATAGGAGCTGAAGACAAAAAACCAATAAATAATCCTTTTATAATGATATATACCATTAACTATATATTAGTGGAACACCCTGTCAGTCAACAGGGAAAAACTATAAGGTTTCATTTTTTTATAGTTAAGAGTCCCTCTCAGCCTCACAAAGATAGCATCAAAATCTTAGAATATGACACAAATGCGGCAAAACCAAGTTTGAGATTAAGTATTTTTAATCTAATCGAATCATCATTGGTATTTTAAAAATATCAATTTACATCTTCTTTTATATTATTAGATAAAAGATCGAAAAGTGAATGATAAAAAGGAAATTTGAAGAAGAAGGTGTCTCAAGAATGACGTAAGACTCTTAAGACACCTTTTTCTTTATATAGAACTTATCTTAAGACCAATAAAGAATGTACGAGGCAATGATGGTCCGTAAATGTACTCAGAATCCCTGTTAGGGCCTTTGTCGTAATCTTTTTGTATCTGGTTGAACATATTCTGTATTCCGCCATTAATCTCCACTTTGTTGGTAGCATTCAGATTGAAGAAATAAGACAGCTTCACGGTCAGATCCACAAAGCTGCGTGTTTTTACAGTCACATCTTTTTCAACACCCTCTGCTCCGGCAAAATGGGGAGCCAACATAGAGCCGGTATACACTCCCGACAAAGACACGGCATAGCTTTTCTTAGGCGTAGCGGTTGCCGAAAAGAACCCGTACGTATCAGGCGATCGGAGCATCTTTTTCACTGGTTCTACATACGACTCTGACGACCAACTTACAGGCTCTGTATAGCGGCTTCTCTGCCAAGTAAATCCACCTTGCAGCTCAAGCCAGTCGATAGGCTGTATTATTGTTTCCATATTCACCCCATATACGTATGCACCATCGCCATTCTTGCGGGTCATTATAATATTACCCATAGCGTCGGTTCCTGTTTCTTCTACTATAAATACCCGGTTTATCTTATTATAAAATCCTTCGACAAGAAAATAGGAATAAAACTTATTATTAAACAAAGTATAATCAAATCCTCCGTTGATGGCATTCGAATATTCACGCTTCAGGTTTTCTCCCAGCACGGTAATCGTAGCCTTCCCCCCGATAACGGGCACATCCAAATCAGATGCAATTATTTCGGGAGCTCTGTATCCCATCGAATACGCTGCACGCAGATTCACCTTCTCACCCACTCTGTATCTTATACTCGAACGGGGAATGATATTTACATTATTCAATTTATTATGCTTATCACCTCTTATACCTACAATGAAAGTCAGCTTATCGTCACGCCATTCATTCTGTGCATAGAGGCTGCTTACATTCAGAATTTGCTTTATATTCCGGCTATGAATCGTATCATGAAGGTTTGTATACTCTTGTGTAAAACCTACAGTAAACTTTGCAGGCATAAACAACAGTTTATCCATGTTCACCTCGTAACGGACAGTACCTGTGGCTGCCAGTTCGGATGTATTACCATACCCATTCAAGTCACGACCACCACCATAGTAACTATCCCTGCCTGTTTTTTGTATAGAGCCATTCACCATCAGTTTACGTTTGTTATCGTCACTCGAATGTATATAACCTACACTCCCTGCGTGTATACTATAATCTGTAGTCTCGGCTATCTCGGCTTCATGGGGTGGGCGGTTCAGATTATCCCCTCCCCTTCTGTATTCGGAGATATAGTGATATTCGAGCGTGAGCTTATCGTTTAAAGTAGGTTTTGTAAAACTGCGGAATCCAATAGATGTCGCCTTATTTTTTCCAATTTCGGAGAAACCATCATCGTTGGCATCCCACGCATTACGATGGCGCATATTTGCAAACAGTGAAATACCTGAAGTCTTTGTTCTGTCTACAAATGAAGAGTTGAGAGACAAAATATTATCCGCCGATTTTCCGTCTATCAAAGACATATTATATTTTGCCTGATATGAATTTTTCTCCGGCTCTTTTGTTATCACATTAATAACTCCGCCTATTGCATTTGCGCCATATAGAACAGAGCCGCCACCTCTGACTACCTCTACTTGTTCTATCATGTTGGTTGGCATCTGCTCCAAACCATACATTTTAGATAAGGACGTAAAGACCGCTTGCCCGTCGATCAGCATTTGCGAGTACTGCCCCTCCAAGCCATTGATGCGGACTTCTTGTGTACCGCAATTCTGGCAATTGGTCTCTACACGCAATCCCGGCATATAGTTCAAGCCTTGCGAAAGTGAGACGGAGTTGGTAGCCTCAAATGTTTTTGTTGTAAGCTCGTTTACCACTACTGGCGAAATCTTCCGATTGAGGGCCCTCAAAGATGCAGTCACAGCTATTTCGCCGAGTTGCTGACTCTCGGGCTCTATGTACATGGTTACATTTCGGGTAACACCCTGTCCTATAGTCACCTCTTGCCTTATGGGAGCATATCCGATATACTGCGTTACCAGAATATATGTCCCTGCAGGCATTCTGTCGATGGAGAAATGTCCTGTCTCGTCTGTTACGGCAACATGCTTGGTTTTATCGATATAAACGGTTACACCCGGAAGATGCTCTTCGGTTTGCCCATCAAGGACATGCCCTTTGATAGATGAAGTTTTCAATTGCGCTATAGAACTTATAGCATATAGTATATAGAATGATAAAAGTATAATCTTTTTCATATTGATTAAATATATAATAATGGTACAATAACAATCGAGTAATGCACCATTTTGTATGATGTACTAGCAATACAAATCTCGACCAAGAAATTTGCATTACACTTTTTGGAAATAAATTAAATGAATAGAGATTGAAGCATGAATACTTCAATCACAGGGAGGAAAGAAATTCCTCTGGATTAGACTTTATATCGTCTCAGGATAGAAACGAAGGAGGTGCTCTATAGTTGGCAGAATACAGAACAGGAGGAATTACGTCCTTTAGTATTACCTGTTTGTATGTAAATGTTATCTCGGGAATGTATATATCCCCAACATGGGAAGATACAGCCTCGAAAGAGGCGAGATTAGATACTTGATTGAAAGTAAAGAAACCGGCCGAGGTATGATGATGTGTTTCGAAAGGCAATTGCCTATTATCGTCTCCACCCTTTGCCAGCTTTTTGTATGGATGCGAGTGCACATACACCACTCCATTGTAGACATGGCTATGTACAAAATAAGATACACAGCCCAAATATCCTATATACAATAGGAATAATATTCTGGCTGTGTATCTTATTTTATTTCTCGACACTATATCTTTTAGCTAATCATTTCGAGCTGCTGTTATAGTTACTGAATATAAGCCCCATCTTCATATTGTTAACATCTGTTCTGAATATAGCTGATGCCGGAGACATTAAGTTATAAACATTTGTGTACATAGTAACACTTGAGCCTGAAGACGTTGTAGACGATTGTGTCTTAGTCGAAACAGGTATAACCAAATATTTAAGATCAGGAATATTGTCTTTTCCTTTATAATAATCCATATAGTGGTTAATCAGGTTAGCTATATTATTAACAGTAGATCCTTTCATATTTCCATAGACGAAATTATAAATATTAGTCGACGACCGCTCCATCACAAAACTGGTTTTGGCATCCGATCTATTCTTATTTCTATCTGAGAAGAAATTAGTCAAAGAATCTTTATTTATAAACAAAAGAGTTGAAGGCCTTCCCAAATTAGTTTTTTCTTCCTCTTCGGTGAATCCTTTAAGCTTAAAGTTAGCAGCGTTCAATTTATTATTTTTCTTGCCCGTCTCTTCGGCTTTTTTCATTATCTGAGCCAAAGGTATTGTCAATTCGGTACATACTCCCGCCGGGCTTTTCATGTATGTACGTGTATCATTATTGGTAAACAAGTAGTCTGGATTTTTGTTCTGAATGTGGTTCAACTGTATCACTTCAGGTGTAAAAGCCATTCTAAACACTCCTACATGAGTAGAGTCTGCCGTATCGGCCTTATTTCTGCCATTGTATGTAAGATATACCTTAAATATTGTAGTGCTCGCACTAATCATTGTTCCCGAACCAAAGGTAGAAGTGATATACATACCTTTAAAGAATTTACGGAAAGAATCAGAGTTTTTGAATGTTGCACCTTTCGAGTTCACCCATTCGTCATAGAACTCTTGCCCCATCGATTTTTTAAGACGAAGAGAATAAGTTCTTTGGTTACTATTGTTCGGTGCAGCAGATACCGTAAATATACCTTGCCCTAGAGGTTGCGACATATCACAATATTTCTTCGGGTCTACATTCGTAAAGAAGTTAGCCGTAAGAGGCTGTGTTGCTCTGTATGCGGCTATACCAAACGGAGCGATACTATCACCCAAATACTGATCAGAAATTACTTCAAGGAAAGTAGAATCGATAGAAAGTGTCTTTGGAGGAAACTCCGTATTTTCGGGACAATATAATTCGGATAAGTAGTCAGACTTTATGTTCCCGAATACAGGATCTACATAATTTCCTAATAACCCCGATTGAGATTTGGCATATACCGAATCTTCGAGAGATACAGTTCTTGCTGTTATCGCAACAGTATCAACATATACAAATATATCGTCTCCTTCGGGCAGTATAGAATTTCCTATCTTGTTCAAATCGTCATCACAAGAAATAAAAACAACCATCAGGATTGTAATTATCAGACTCAGTAAAGCTTTACTCTTCATTCAAAATTAAGGGTTAAATTAAATTGGTTTCAAATATCCAAAAAAATGCTGTTCTCATGAAATAAAACAGCATTTTTCTATTTTTATTTTAGATACTTTAAAGATTCTCGTAAAAATTATTGATTGCGTCAACAGAATTTTCCAGATCTCCCTGATAAGGAAGGAAGTTTTTAGCTGATTTACTTGCGAAATCGAGCACATCCTGATTGATCGAATCTTCACTTTGTATTACTCCGTCTGCGTTTTTGATCGCAAACTTAGCCAGAGTCTCAAAATCTACAACACCTTTAAGGTCGGCTATTTCTTTGTCTTTTATTCCGTCAAACTTTAGTTTATCGATAAACTTATTGCTGAACGGCTTCTTAAAATCATCATTATAGAGAGAGTAAACAACCTTCGAGTTTTTGAAACAAGGGTCGTCAGCATACGCAGTCTTAATATAAAGTCCGGTAAGCGCCGTCATCCAACCATGACAATCGATCACATCAGGTATCCAGCGAAGTTTTTTTATTGTTTCCAATACACCCCTCACATAGAATATGCTTCGCTCGTCATTATCGTCAAACTCTACACCATTATCATCTGCCACAGTGTATTTACGCTTGAAATAATCATCATTATCTATAAAGTAGATCTGCATCCGGGCAGCCTGTATCGACGCCACTTTTATTATCAGAGGATGGTCTGTATCATCTATTATAAGATTCATTCCCGACAGGCGTATTACCTCGTGCAACTGATTACGCCGTTCGTTTATGTTACCGAACTTCGGCATAAACGTTCTTATTTCCTGTCCTTTTTCTTGTATTGCTTGAGGTAAATATCTACAATTAGTTGCTATTGGTGAATCCGGCAAGTAAGGAGTGATCTCCTGCGTAATGTATAAAATCTTTTTAGTACCCATTTAATTATAATCCTCTTCTGTTTCTTGAATTGAAAGTACAAAGATAATAAAAAAAAATCTTGTTTTTTGCAAATTTTACAAGACAAAATCCTGCAACCCTTTAATTTAAGGTCTTTCGCCCTTGTTTTGATGAAGATTTATTCGTTAAAATTGAAACAAAAAAGCCTGATTGTTTCGTGGTTACACAAATATTTAGTTGCTTTGTATCCGCTTTTGATTTTTGAAAAAGATGAGATTATTAAATACTGTAAAAGAGGTACAAGATGTTGTTGCACCATTGCGCCTGAAAAACAAAAAAATAGGATTTGTGCCCACCATGGGTGCACTGCATAACGGTCATATTTCTCTTGTAAAACAATGTATCGCAGACAATGACATATCTATTGTCAGCATTTTTGTAAACCCGACACAGTTTAACAATAAAGAAGATCTTGTAAAATATCCGCGCAATCTGGAACAAGATTGCCTATTTCTGGAAAAAGCAGGTGTAGATTTCGTCTTTGCCCCTTCCGAAAAAGAGATATACCCAGAGCCGGATACAAGAGAATTCGATTTTGGACAGATTGACAAAGTGATGGAAGGCGTACATCGCCCCGGACACTTCAACGGCGTAGCGCAAGTGGTGAGCCGTTTGTTTGACATTGTAAAGCCCGACAGAGCTTATTTTGGAGAAAAAGACTTCCAGCAATTGGCAATAATCAGGGCTATGGTCAAGCAACTACGACTGCCGGTACAAATTGTACCAATGCCAATCGTACGGGAAGCCAGCGGACTGGCACTAAGTAGCCGAAACGAAAGACTGAACGCAGCGCAGAAACAGGTGGCTGTAAACATATCTAAAACCTTATTCGAGAGCAGGGAGTGGATGCAATCCCAAACCGTAAAAGAGGTAATAGACAAAGTAACCAATCAGCTCAACTCGCACGAAGAGCTGAATGTGGAATACTACGAAATAGTAGACGGCGATTCTTTACAGTCGGTAAACGACTGGCAAGAATCTGATTATATAGTAGGATGCATCGCAGTATTTTGTGGCGATGTACGTTTGATAGATAATATTGTATACAAAGCGAAAGCTTAATTATAAAGACAAAAAATGATCATAGAAGTTGTAAAATCGAAGTTACATCGTGTTACTGTAACCGAAGCCAACTTGAATTATATCGGAAGTATCACGATCGATGAAGATTTGATGGACGCGGCAAACCTGATAGAAGGCGAAAAAGTCCAGATCGTCAACAATAACAATGGCGAACGTCTCGAAACATACGTCATCAGAGGTGAACGTGGATCGGGTGCAATTTGCCTGAATGGTGCTGCCGCCCGCAAAGTACAGCCGGGAGATATTGTTATTATAATGTCTTATGCACAAATGGACTTTGAAGAAGCTAAATCTTTCAAGCCATGGGTTGTATTTCCTGACACCAAGACTAACAAGATTATCAAATAAGACCTATTTTTAGGGATTTGTATTAACTCTGCTATTGGCAAATAGCAAACAGCTAAACTTATGCATTCATATACATATAAAGATATATGGAAGGTAAGTATTCCTATTATGTTAGGATTACTTGCCCAGAATATTATACAACTCACAGGTACTTTTTTTCTCGGACATGTGGTCAATCCCGATCATCCCGGTTTGGCGGGTATATACCAAAGTGCGTCGGGGCTTGCGGGAATATATTATGTAGCCATTTTTACCCTTTGCTTCGGTTTCAGCATCGGAGGGCAGATTATGATCAGCCGTCGCAATGGCGAAAAGAATTACGATAAGATAGGTACTATTGTGATACAGGGGCTTATGTTTTTACAGGTATTTGCCCTTATTCTGTTTTTCATGTCACAGCTGCTGATCGATCAGGTATTGTCTACATTCCTCAAATCGCCGGACGTATTTGACGCTATCGACAAATACTTATCGATACGCATCTACGGATTCTTCTTTGCGGCATTCAACGTAATGTTCCGTGCATTCTATGTCGGAATTGCGCGCACGAAGGTGTTGACATTCAATGCCATCACAATGGCTGTTGTAAACATCATAGCCGACTATGCCCTGATATTCGGTAATTTCGGTTGCCCCGAAATGGGAATTGAAGGTGCTGCCATCGCTGCGGTATTGTCGGAGATAGCCTCTGTGCTATTCTTTACCATATATACATTTGCAACCGTAGATTTCAAGAAATATGGTTTTGCAAAGATGAAATTCAAGCTATCCATTATCAGAAGCATCCTGAATATATCATCCTTTACGATGGTACAGTATTTTATCTCCATGTCTACATGGTTTATCTTCTTCGTTGCCATAGAGCAACACTCCGAAGATGCGCTCAAAATAACAAACCTCGTCCGAAGCTTCTATATGGTATACTTTATTCCGATGAATGCATTGGCAACCACCGCCAACACACTGGTGGGCAATACGATGGGTGCAGGAAATATAAAAGGGGTTATCCCCCTTGTGAAGAAAATATGCTTACTGAATCTGGGAATAATTGTTTTCATGATGGGAATAACGTTTATTTCTCCCGAATTTTGGATATCAATCATAGCTCCTATCGATCAGAAAACACTCATCGGGGAAACAGTGATGCCTCTCATTGTATTACTTTTTTCACTACCGATATCAGCACTAAGCATTGTAGTATTCAATTCCATATCGGGAACAGGAAACACCAAAGCCGCACTTATATTGGAAATGATAACAATGGTAATATACATTGTGGCTATGTGCTGGATAGTAATATATAAGCAAATGTCTGTAGCATGGTGTTGGACTGTAGAATACTGCTATTGGGGACCGCTATTGATATTCTCGATCATATATCTCACACGAGCCCGATGGCAAAATAAAGTGGTATAAAAACGGTTAATCACTACCCTATAACATAAAAAACCGCCTGCAAAAGAACGTTCTCTATTAGAAATACGATATCTTTTGCAAGCGGTCTTTCTATATCCGAAGATAAAATTTAGTTATATCCTTTTCTTATAACTTTCTGTATATTCAAGATCATTGGCAGCAAGAATCCCTTTTACACTAACGTCTATCTGTCCTTTGTGAATAGTAACACTCTTTACCCATTGATCCGAATACTTATTATCATCCTTATACATGTTCCAAGCCTCTTTGATAGCCTCTATTACCATATCGGATGTAAGCGCTGATGCATCATACATTTCGTCGGCCAGTATAAAGCTTTCGACATCACCAAGTATAAGCTTTACGGTTTTCGATGCACCGGCATTCCATTTCGAATCCTCTGAATTATATCTATATTCGAAGAGTTTTTTGGGATCACTTGGATTTAGATAAGACAAAGTAATGGATGCATAATCAGGGTTGTTACGCCTTACAATCCCTTCTTTCGAAGGGCGGGTAACCCAGATTTCTATTTTGTCTATCTTACTGATATTGTCTCCGGCCTTTGCTACAATACCATCTATGACTTTTTTCACTTCTGTTTCGTTTGTCAAAAGTTTATAGTCAACCTTTTCGGCGATAAGACCTTTGCCGTTATCAGCAGCACTTCCATCATCAGAATTTGAATTCCCTCCGCACGAAAACAAAAGGGTTGTAGTTAATAAACTAACAAGAATCTTTTTCATAAGTTCGTAAGTTTGTGTATATTTGATAAATAAGAGTCATCTCTGGTACAAAGGTTGTAAAAAAATCGATTATTACAAACCAATTAACCGAAAACTCCCTTTTACATTTTAAGGTAAAAATCTTTTAATAGAGATGTAAAGCCTTCCGAATACACATGTCTTTCTTTTTCTATAATCAGATCATTTTCGGTTGGCAAGACTTCCTCTTTCGCCAATTCTATGAGAATACGTTTTGGCACAGAATCAAAAGTAGGCAATACATTGGTAATACGTGACACTGATAGATTATGTTCTTCAGCCAGTTTCATAAGCTCTGCTTTATAATCGTAAGGATAGATAAAAGATATCCTCCCCGTTTGAGACAAAAGAGAAGCAGACAAGCCAATCAAATCTTCGATAGGCAAACTATCGGTATGCCGAGCCAAAGAGCGTTCCTTGTTTGGCGACTTTAAGGATTGCACAAAAAAAGGAGGATTGGAAACAATCACATCATACCGTTTCTCCACCTTTGAGCTAAACTCTTGCAACGAAGCATTCCAACACTTGATACGGTTACCAAAAGGAGAATTATAAATATTATCCTTTGCCTGACTTACAGCATCGCCATCAATATCTATTGCATCTATTACAACCTTATCGTTGCGCTGAGCCATCATCAAAGATATGAGTCCTGTACCTGTTCCTACATCAAGAACATTCTCGCCCAAAACATTTACCCATGCACCAAGCAAAACGCCGTCAGTACCCACCTTCATAGCACAACGATCGTGATAGACTGTAAACTTCTTGAACCGGAAATAAGGATTCGGCATATTTATCTAAGCAATATTTTATAATAATATCAATGTACAATTCCTTACATAGTGATTATACTATCACTCATTCAAAAAATCTATAACCATTTATGGCATAAATTTTGTTATATATCTAAACAAAGTTAGTTATTATTCTATATTTTTATCTGCTTCTTAAAAAAACGGGGGCATAAAAACAAAACGGGGATTTTAAATATGTTTAGTAAAAAGAAAGATTTTCTCAGTCTCGAAGAAAACACTGGACCGGTTATATCGATCATAGCTAATGACTTCGATGATGGAGATTGCTATATAAATGAAAACGACCTGAAAGAAGAAATCGCGATTCTTCCATTAAGAAACACGATTATTTTTCCGGGAACGAGCATGCCGATATCTGTTGCACGAAAAAAATCGTTGAAGCTGATCAAAAGCGTTAGCCGTCTGAAAGGGAAATACGTGGGTCTTGTCTGCCAAAAAGACGCAGATAATGAAGAACCCGATATAAACGACCTGTACTCAATAGGCGTTATTGGCGAGATTATACGCGTAATCGAGCTTCCCGACGACGAAAACGTTACTGTCATCTTTCAAGGAAAAAAACGTTTTCGCCTGACAGAACTGACACAAAACGAACCATTCCTGAAAGGTAGATACGAAACAAAAGAAAGTGTTCCTGTCCTTAAAACAGACACAGAGTACAAAGCTCTGCTGGATTCTATCCGCGACCAGATGATACTCATGTTGCGTATGTATGGCGAACCGCCAAAGGAATTCATACAGCGACTAAAGTCGGATAGTGTATCTTCGGTATTGGTAAATTACTGTTGTGCAAATTTGCCTGTTTCGGGATCGGAGAAGCAAGCTCTGTTGGAAATAGACGACGAAAAAGAACGTGCATACCGTCTGTTGGTTATCCTCAATCGTGAAACACAGATGATGGAGATGAAGCTCAACATACAAATGAAAACACGTGAAGAGCTCAACCAACAACAAAAAGAATATTTCCTTCAGCAGCAAATAAAAACAATTCAGGACGAATTAGGCGGAAGCCCTCAACAAGCCGATCTGGAAGAGTTTAAACAAAGGGCTGCAAAGAAGAAGTGGAGCAAAGAGGTAGCGACTACTTTCGAAAAAGAAATAACAAAGCTCGAACGCCTGCATCCACAATCGCCCGACTACTCTACTCAATATACATATATAGAAACCATACTCGATTTGCCTTGGGGTGAGTACACAAAAGACAATTTCAACCTGAAAAATGCTCAGAAGGTACTCGATCAAGATCACTTTGGGTTAGAAAAGGTAAAAGAGCGTATTATTGAACACCTTGCCGTACTGAAACTGAAAGGTGACCTCAAATCGCCAATCATTTGTCTTTATGGCCCTCCGGGAGTGGGGAAAACATCTTTGGGAAAATCCGTAGCTAAAGCACTCAACCGCAACTATGTGAGAGTATCTTTGGGTGGACTGCACGACGAGTCGGAAATACGAGGACATCGCCGTACATATATAGGTGCGATGCCGGGACGTATTATTCAGAATATACTGAAAGCCGGTTCTTCAAATCCTGTATTTGTGCTGGATGAAATCGATAAAATAGGAAGTGATTTTAAAGGAGATCCGTCTTCTGCTCTATTGGAAGTACTTGACCCTGAACAGAACTCAACCTTCCATGACAATTATCTGAATATCGATTACGACTTATCGAAAGTAATGTTCCTTGCCACAGCAAACAACTTATCGACCATCTCTCAGCCTTTGCTCGACCGTATGGAACTGATAGATGTGAGCGGGTACATTATAGAAGAGAAAATAGAAATAGCTCGCCGTCACCTGATACCCAAACAATTGGAAAATCACGGACTAACAAAAGATGCTATCGATATTCCGAAAAAAACAATAGAAAAAATCGTAGAAAACTATACCCGCGAATCGGGAGTACGTGAACTGGACAAGAAGATTGCCAAGATAATGCGTAAACTGGCTCGCAAGGTGGCTTCTGACGATGAATACAAGAAAGTGATCGATCCGGATGATTTACACGAATATCTGGGTGCAGTAGAATATACCCGAGATCAATATCAGGGTAACGAATATGCAGGAGTAGTTACAGGCTTGGCTTGGACTTCGGTAGGAGGAGAAATTCTATTTATAGAGACTTCACTGAACAAAGGAAAAGGAGGCAAGCTAACCCTTACAGGAAATTTGGGTGATGTGATGAAAGAGTCTGCAATACTTGCACTCCAGTATCTACAGTCGCACGGACAACAATTGCTTGGTATCGACGAAAAGGTATTCGAAAACTGGAATGTACATGTACACGTTCCCGAAGGAGCTATTCCAAAAGATGGCCCATCGGCCGGTATAACAATGGTAACGTCGCTGGCTTCAGCTTTCACCCAACGCAAGGTAAGACCAAATCTGGCAATGACAGGTGAAATAACTCTGCGTGGAAAAGTTCTTCCTGTGGGTGGTATCCGTGAGAAAATACTCGCAGCAAAGCGCGCCGGAATAAAAGAGATTATCCTATGTAAAGAAAACAAAAAGAATATAGACGAAATAAAACCTCTATACCTCAAAGGATTGACCTTCCACTATGTAGACGACATAAAGGAAGTTCTCGATATAGCTTTACTCGAAGAGAAGGTGAAACAGCCTTTAGACTTAAGCGTAAAAGAAGAAAAAGAGAATAAAGGAAACTAATAGGTAAAGAAAATTCTGAATACATAAAGAGGCTATCCAAAATTGGATAGCCTCTTTCTATAGCACTCTACACCACCTGAAACAAAGTACATTTTAAGACATCAGACCTGTAAAAATATTTAAACAAACACACTTACTTATTTCTTCGTAATTGTTTCTAGGTCTGCTTTATAGAATCTGATAATTTTCTTACATTTGTATCACTTATGGCAAAAAATCAAAGTTTAGGCGAAAGCTTCTCTATAATTAACAGATATGCTATGTTTTATGGTCTGTTGCTCGGTTTGTTCTGGGTCATCAGATACATATTCCTTATTATTGCAGGCATAGGTGTATCAGACAGGTTTGCATTCATATTTTATCTGCTCAATATTGTCACCCTGCTGGTAGTATATATTTTCTATTACAGATTTAAGAGTTCCGACCCCGACAATCCGCAAAGTGCATGGCATTGCATCGCCTTTACGGTATTGATGTGTTTTTACGCCTCTTTTCTCGAAGGTGCAATCACGTTTGCTCACTATCAGTTTATCGACCCGGCATTCTTTAGCCGGATGATAGAGCCGGTGATGAAAAGCATAGAGGTTGCCCCTCTAATAAAAGTACCTGAGGCCGACTACGAACGGGCAAAGGAAATAATGAGAGTAATATTTTCCAACAAGCTTACATATATTGTAATGGAATTTATAAAGAACATATTCTTAGGATTTTTCCTTAGCTTTGTTCTCAACTTTGTAGTCAAAATAAAAAAGAATAACTAAGGCATCTATGGATATATCTGTTGTTATACCTTTATATAATGAAGAAGAATCGCTAAGCGAGCTCCATGCGTGGATAAAAAGGGTTATGAATGAGAACGGCTTCTCGTACGAGATCATTTTTGTTGACGATGGCAGTAAGGACCGTTCGTGGGAAATAATATCTGATTTGAAAAAATCAGACGAAAATGTAAAAGCAATCCGATTCAGACGCAACTATGGCAAATCTCCTGCCCTGCATTGCGCCTTCGGACGTACTGCCGGCGATGTTGTGATTACGATGGATGCCGACTTGCAAGACAGTCCGGACGAAATACCGGAACTCTACAAGATGATAAAGGAAGACAAGTATGACCTTGTTTCGGGATGGAAAAGAAAACGTTACGATCCACTGTCGAAAACATTGCCTACAAAGCTATTTAATGCCACAGCCAGAAAAGTTTCGGGAGTGAAGCTCCACGACTTCAACTGCGGGCTGAAAGCCTACCGCAAAGATGTGGTCAAGAGCATAGAGATATATAACGATATGCACCGTTATATACCCTACCTTGCAAAAATAGCAGGGTTTACAAAAATTACAGAAAAAGAAGTACATCATCAAGCCCGTAAATATGGTAAAAGCAAATTTGCAGGTCTCAGCCGCTTTGTAAACGGTTATCTCGATTTGCTGACCCTCTGGTTTTTATCGGTATTTGGACGAAAACCAATGCACTTTTTTGGACTGTGGGGTACTGTCATGTTCTTTATCGGATTCATAGCAACTATTATTTTAGGTTGCAGCAAACTGTATGCTATAAGTAAAGGAATACCACATCCATTAGTGACAAGTTCTCCATACTTCTACATTGCCCTGACAATGATGATATTGGGAACACAGCTATTTCTTGCCGGATTTTTGGGAGAGATTATCTCACGCAGTTCGAGCGAAAGGAACAATTATAAAATAGAAGAAGAACTATAAGTAAGTCTGAATATCAGCCTATAACGTACCCTTTTCATTATATTAATAATAAAAGGCTATCAGTTAAAGACTAACTATATAAAACTAATGCGACTAAAAAATCTTATCGAAAACCGCTATTCGGTTAGGGCCTACTTGCCTCAAGCCGTAGAAGCGGAAAAAGTGAATTACATTCTTGATTGTGCACGCCTAGCCCCGTCAGCTTGTAACTACCAGCCTTGGGTATTCTATGTTGTTTGTGACAAAGATGCAATAGAAAAAATACAAGAATCGTACAACAGAGAGTGGTTCAAATCGGCACCTATGCATATTATCGTTTGCAAAGACTCTGAGCAATCGTGGAAAAGAAAAAACACTGACAATAAAGACTTTGGTGATGTAGATGCAGCCATTGCCGCCGAGCATATATGCCTCGCAGCAGCCGAAATCGGCTTGGGAACGTGTTGGGTTTGTAACTTCGACCCTCATATCCTACGTAAGGCTCTCGACATACCGGCTTATCTGGAAGCCATAGCCATA
>JAEZGN010000028.1 GCA_023437305.1 Bacteroidota bacterium | reverse complement strand
TCCATTGCTGACCCCAATCCCTTAAATTTTGTAATCTTGATCTTAGTTCCTCAAAATTGTCTACAAAGTTTTCAAAGTCATTCGTATACCATTTTATGTTCTTCTTATCTTCATCGGTGATGTCTGCCGAATCGATTTCACCTAATACGTTTCTAAGTGTTACATTAAAGTCCTTAATTACTTTATCTATGTAATCACAATTATAATTAGGTTGTTGATCTATACCCAAAAGACCTTCAGATGTTGGAAACCCATATTTTGATTTTAGTTCTTCCGCTCCCATATATTTAAGTTTAAGTTACTATTCAATTAAAAAGCATTCCGAATTATCACAACTCAGAATGCCTACATACATTTTTAGTAATTCTATTCATGTTTGCAAAATTAGTTCGGAGAGAGTGACTCGAACACTCAATATGTGATACCTAGACTTCGGTCGGTAGTTTTTATCACTTTTATCGTACCGCCTCAACTGCTCTAGTTGCGTCTACCATTCCGCCATCTCCGAATAATAAAGACTCTACTATATGCAGAGTCTTTTGTTTAATGTAAATAAATTTTAGCCACGTTTTTATCTATCCCCAAAAATCATCGCCCCATTCACTGCGCATCTTTGAACACCTCCTTTCTATTGGTTAATAAATAGGCGTATATTCTTTTCATTCTTTTATACCTAAATTATCTGTTAAGAATTTGTTAGCGTAGTCGGATGCTCTCTTTACAGAGAACTCGTGAGAGTCTTTATTTTTATAGTATACATCATCAATTTTGCCTACTAAATCATCTACCAGCTCGCACAGGTCTTTAAGATTCTCAAACCTATCATTGTCCGTATTAGCCTGTCCGATTGGATTTATATTTCCAATTAAAGACATTACTATTTCTCTAATATCTAACTTTTTCATATATGTAATTATTAATGGTTATATTTATTTTCCTTACTCTCTTTAAAATAAGTAGTGCTATCTTCACAGACAACACTACTCGAATCTAAAAATTATTTTACAAAAAACACCTTTTCAGGTATCGCTCTCGGATAGCAACCAAATGCACACCGAGATAAAAGCTACATTTATTAATATTATTTGAAAATTTTAGTTAGTTGAAGTAGCTTTTAGTTGCTATGGGAGGACTCGAACCTCCGACCCGTTTCTTTTTGGGTGCATTTCTGCGACCTGCGCTCTGTCCACCTGAGCTACATAGCATCCTTTATATAGAACCTCAATAATGAGGTGTGTTTTCTTTTATCTCTTTAATTCTGACTAACCTAACTGACTATTCAGGTTTATTAGTTCGCTGTTTTTCAAGCTCCCGACTTCCTCTAATCGGTAATCCCCCTAACCACTCCGTTAAGGGTTTAAGACAACACCCGTGTTTTTATCCATTCATCGGTGATACATCAGGAAATCAATATGTCAAAGAACTTGCTTTTTACAGCCTAACCCAAAGGAAACACGGCTGTTCTCAAAGTCTTGAAAGGGGATTTTAGTTTTTAAGGATATATTACTTTAGGAAAGTTTCATCGTTCGGATCAACCTCATAGGCTTTCATTATGCCTACCACTATACCGCCAATTACTACTGTGGCTACAAGTCCTATAATTGCTATTATTAAAAGTGCCGTCATTTTAGTAAAGATTAATCGTTCTACCTTGCGATCTGTGATAGTCTGCCATTTCTTGCAGCTCTCTGTTTTCTTTTTCTATCTGCTTCTCATTTAAGTACCAGTCTATATAAAGACTTGTGAATATTACAAGCAGAAGGATTACTATAAGCGTTAATGTATAACCGGGTGTTTCTTTTCTGTTCTTTTTCATAGCTTCCATGATTTTGGTAATTCAATAGATCTAACTCGTAATTCATAATTTATCCTAGCTCTGTTTTCAGAAGATATATTCATATTTCCTTGAAGGCTTTTCAAATCATCATCTGATATTTTACCTATTACGCCGAATGGAGTTTCAGACTCATAGAATATCCTGTCTATCGGAGTCATTGTATCTATTTTTAGTGCTCCCATGATTGTATTTTATAAGTATGTTTCTTCTTTACATTTTTCTAGATAGGAATCAATATCCTCTTTATCATATAGCCATCTTCTGCTTTTATCCTTGAATGCTTTTATGTATCCTTTTTCTACAAGTGCATCTATTCCGTCTCTACCTAATCCTATGTATTGAGATAGCTCACTAAGTGTAAAATATCTTCCTGCTATCATAGTCTTAATTCTTTATTTCAACTCCTCCAATATCTTTTGATAGCGCAATTTTTCGCACTCTTTTTGAAAGTTCAGTATCAACTGCACCACGTAAGCAGAATCTCGCGTATGCTTCAGTACATTCTGATAGTCTTGCGACTATTTTTAATTTTCCGTGAGGGAGTAAGATTTTTTTCATATATTTGTTTCGTTTTAGGTATATATTTCGTTATTGTTTTACAAATATATAATATTACGTATTTACTGCAAAATAAAAATGGGTAATTTTACGTATTTTAAAAGTTAAAAATTATAAATACCTGATAATGAATGCGGAAGAAATAAGAAAAAGACGTAAAATATTAAAGATAACACAGACTGAATTATCGAAAAGGCTCGGAGTATCACTAAAAACAATACAAAACTACGAAGCAGGGGAAGTCATACCAGATTCAAAAAAGGAATTATTACGTACTGTTCTTTATGAAAATATAAATAAAAACGAAGCTGTTGCAATTGAGGATCCAAATGTTATAATGATACCTCTTGTTAGTCAGTACGCTTATGCTGGATATTTATGTGGATATTCCGATCCTGAATATATAGATTCTTTACCAAAAATAGCAGTTACAATAAATAAAGAAGGAAAAGGCAACTATATGATGTTTGAGGTTAGAGGCGACAGCATGGAGGAAGATAGTCGCGATGGGATATATGAAGGCGATAGACTTTATTGCCGGGAGATAAATAAAGATTTATGGAAGTTCAAATTACACCTAAAACAGTGGGATTTTGTTATAGTACATAAGACGGAGGGCATTCTTGTAAAAAGGATAATAGATCATAATATCAATACTGGTGACATAACGATACATTCTTTAAATCCTTATTATGAAGATAGAATTTTAAACCTTGAAGATATAGCTCAATTATTTAACGTCATAGAGGTAACAAGGGGTAGAAGAAGATAATATATTTTATAAAAATTAATAATATGGGAAGCACTGACAGCAACAAACAAGTAAATAACAAAAAAGGGGTCAAGATAGGATGCCTAGTTTTAGTATTAATATCATTCTTAATACTAATATTTGCAATATTTAGTGATGGTGACAATAGTAAAAAAGAAGAAGCTTCTAGCGGAAGTGATAAATCTGAAACAACACAACAAAGTGAAATTGTTCAAAATTGGAAATACCAAGATGAAGAGGATAAGATGACTGGGACAATTCACCATCTCGCAACTTGCGAATCCACGAACATTTTAAATTTTAAATTTCCTTATGAAGGCGGTTCAACATGTAAATTAATCATTCAAAAAGTAGGGGATGATAGCGCCGTTCTTTTATATGTATCAAAGGGACAATTCTCGCCAAGTATTTTATCTGATGAATATTGTAGAGTTAAATTTGACGAAGACAAAACCGTAAATTACACTTATAACGATCCTAGCAATGACGCGAGTGTTGAATATATTATTTTCGACAATCCTATTAGGTTTATAAATAAATTAAAAAATACAAAAAAGCTACTTATTGAAGCGCCATTTTTTCAAGAAGGTAGACAAATTATTGAATTTAATACGGAGGGATTAAATTGGTAATATTAAGTTGTTTTTGATACCTATTTGTTACCTATTGCTTAAAAGTATTATTTACACTCATAAATACGATCCCTCTCTCTCCGCAGGAAGTACTCTGAAAGAGAAAAACAGAAAATCTTTTGAAAGTATGTAAGTGTCGTAACTACAGGAGGTTACGACGCTTTTGTTTTATATCTGCATGTGTTTTCAGAGTATGTAAAAAGGTCGTATATACGCCCTAAATACTCCCCTACGGTTACAATTTGGCTACATTTTTCCGAGTCAATCAAAAATTGTAGCCAAGAGTTCGTAGAGAGTTCGTTAAGAGAATCTATATATTGCTGTTATTCAAATAATTATGTAGAACTTTGTGGTCGGCTACAAGAGAATAAATCACCACTCTTTTGGACTATAATCAGCCATTATCGTGGTTACATTTTCTACAAGTCAGGCTACAATTAAAAAGAGCAATGTATGAAGTCAATTTTCAGAACAGCTTTCTATCTTAGAAGCAACTATGTGAACAAGGAGGGAAAAACTCCGGTAATGTTGAGAATCTATCTCAATGGTGAACGTCTGTCGATTGGGTCTACAGGTATTTCTGTGATACAATCACAATGGGACAATGAAAAGGAGCGTCTAAAGGGACGCAGTACCGATGTGTTGAGCACAAACCTGCAACTGGATAATATTGCAGGCGGATTGTACAACATATTCCATAAACTGGAACTGAGCGAAAATTTGTCATTAGAACGCATCAAGTCCGAGTTCCTCGGTAAGCAAAGAGAGATGGATACCTTCATGCAACTCTTTGAAAAGCACAATGCAGATATCGCCAAGCAGGTAGGAATCTCAATCAGTTCTGCCACCCTTCAAAAATATACTATCTGCAAGCGGCATTTTAGGGACTTCTTGCAGACTACCTATAAACGGAGCGACATCAAATTGTCTGAACTGACCCTTGTTGTCATTAGAGATTTTAATATCTATCTTCAAACAGTAGCTAAGCAAAACGCCAACACGGCAACGAAGACGATGAAGACGCTCAAAACCATCTCCATATTAGGACAAAAGTTGGGCGTACTTCACCATGATCCATTTTTTAATCACCGTTTTCATCTGAAGTCGGTGGATCGTACATTTCTTACAGATGAAGATATTTTGAAAATCGTGAACAAGAAATTAGGCATTCAACGTTTGGAATTAGTGCGGGATATCTTCATTTTTTCCTGCTTCACGGGATTGGCGTATATTGACGTTTCCAATCTTACGCCAGAACACATCGTTACGTTGGACGACAAACGGTGGATTATAACCAAAAGGCAGAAAACGAGTGTAGAGTCGAATGTCCTACTCCTTGACATCCCCCAAAATATCATAGCCAAATACAGCCATAAGACATATCGCAACGGCAAACTTTTTCCCATTCTGAGCAATCAGAAGACAAATTCCTATCTGAAGGAAATTGCCGATCTTTGCGGCATTAAAAAGAACCTGACCTTCCACACCGCCCGCCATACCTTTGCCACGATGTCGCTGAGCAAAGGTGTGCCGATAGAAAGTGTGTCAAAAATGCTGGGACATACCAACATCAAAACCACTCAAATCTACGCCCGCATCACCAACAAGAAAATCGAGCACGATATGGAACGGCTTGCCGATAAACTCGGCAAGTTCAATACGGCAATGGGCATTTAGCCTCATATAACTAATGTTTAATTTAAAATCAATGTAATTATGGAAACGACAAAGAAAGAATTATCCTACTTCCGTTTGAAGTTGGAGAGTTATCTGGGAGAACATTTTCCCGAGATGCAGGGTGACCGTCATTTTATCATGACACGGGCAGATGAAGCCCTCGGCACTTACTGCGATGCCGTAGTGCAAGGCTTCTCGCATCCGGAAGCAGAGGCACTGGCAAGTGAAGTCCTGTACCAAGGATTGCATTTTTCCAAGTACGACACCCTTGTTTCTGTTTTGGAACAGGAGTTTGAAAAAGAACTGCCGCCACCGCTCCCGAAAAGGTTGTCCCCAACACTTCTGAAGAACAAGGCAGTACAAGACGTATTTGCCAAATATGACCTCACGGATAACTTCGGGGCAGGTTCTGCCTATGAGCAACTCTACACCGAACTGACGGGCACAATTATCCTGCTTATCGAGAGTAACCAACTGCCTACAGTCGTCAGCGTCAACAACGATGCAGGGTGAATGCCGTTTAGCGATATGATGTAGGTTAAAGTTGTAGAACGGCTCATTGCAACACATCATAAAATCCCATTTCTCTCCAGAAAGGTGGTTATCTCTGACAGATAGCCGCCTTTTTCTTTTTCATTCGTTATGGCATTGCACTTTCGCTTCCCTTTCATAGCTCCACTTCACGCGGTGTCAAGAAGACGGATGCTGCTCCCTTTTTATCCGCAAAGGTAGTGCGGTGCATTAGGCTTTCCCAAGGTCGGTGCCGTCGGTTTGTGCGGAAAATCTCCACACCTACCCTTCGTTTCGGGTCGTATTTTCCGCCAAAACCTTGTGCAAGCCATGCTCCGCTACCTTGATTTTGCTACAAAAAGGAATCAGCATACTCCGATCTTTGGACGCATAAAAAAAATGTCGCTATGGATAAGCAGAAAGTAAATACAACATCTTCGAGAAAAGGAAAAGGATATAGCTCCTCCTCTCATTACCGCATAAAATCAGTGGTTGGAGAAAGTAGGCGAGTATTGGCTACCAAGTTCGTAAAATGGGACATACGACCATTGGATGACCTCCGTAACAGCAAGGTTTATCTCTTGCGTATGAAGCTCAATCGTGGAGATATGATGAGCCGTGAGGAAAAGGACTGGCTATGTGAAGCCGTGAACACCAACACCTATTTCCGCACAGCCGTACCATTGATGGGGTGGCGATTCGACTTCTCCGATGTGCTGAAAAAGTACCTTGTCAATCAATACGGACGATGGACAGAGTACTACGCACCCGACCGCACCAGCCTGCGTAAGCACCTCTATGGACGTATCATCAAATCGTAGAATTGAAAATCAGTGGACGAAGTGAAAACAAAATCCCCAAACATTAAACGACTATGGCAAATATATGCACCAACCTCTTCTACGCATCAAGTGAGAATGAACAGACGATAAAGGCAATCAGAACTTTCATTGAGAAACATTTTTCCGATGATTGGCACGAACAAATTGACGGGTATCAGATTGAAGGAGAACTATACAGCCGTTGGGACTTTCCCCACAGCCTATTTGATGAATTGGGCAAGAGCCTGCGAGACGATACTATCCCTCTATATGTGTTGCCTATCCCATGAAACTATGCAACGAGTATGTTTGCTTCTTTCTATATCGTGATGGCAAATGGACAAGGGACTATAAAACTAAAAAACGACTTTTGTAGTATCAGTACAGATAAACAAATTACAGCGTGTTTTCCTCCTCAGAGGATTGGCTACTATTTAGTTGAGAGTAAGTTGGTTCCCCAATACTTTGGCATACTAATTAAGGGATTTAGATTTCCTCAAAAGGAGAAACTCCCTTCAGTTTATGCAGAAGGAGGGATTGTCCTTATTGGTAATGCTATAAATAAAAGTGAATTTGGAGACAAGCGCTTATACGCAGTTTTTATGCTGGCATCACGATCGGCATTGCGTACATCGGATATCATTAATCTAAAGTTTGAAAACATTGATTGGGATAAGAGTTGTATTTTTTCTTTGTTGGAAAGAGAAATTTGCTAATAGAAACCAACGCACAGCCAATGAGAAGGTGATGTACCTTCGTCAGTTCTGTTAATATATTGTGTCATATGGGATTTGATTCATTCATTCCTTTGATTCCCAAACGTTCAAAAGAGAGTTACATTCCCCGTGTGTATTCTCTGAGGAAGTTGCTATGATCTTCAAAACGATAGATTCTACACTCTTACAAGTTCATCATATGACTACGAGTCTGATATGCATTCTGATGGTACTGCGTTTTCTATATTATTGTGGCGCCCGTGTTGGAGAAACGATAGAGATAAAAAATGAAGATGTAAATATAGAAAAGGGATTTGTCTTTTTCCGCAAGACAAATCCCTATGTGTCGGAAATCGATAAATCAATTTTAACAGGATCTCATAGAATGGTTGGTATAAGTTAAAATGGTTAATGTGTGTTAAATCGCGCTGGCGCTATAGCAAGAATGTGATATATTTACAACACGCTCTTGTATTGTTTATGATGGAGAGTGTGAAATAATATAAATATAGTAACTAGAGTGGAGGATATTTTATGCGAATGGCATGAGATATTCTTGTCCGTTAAATCAATTATAGATATACCTGTATAATCTGATATTTTTATAAAATGGCAGCTACAATGGGAATATTATATTTGAAAGAGCATATCTCTTGTTACAACTACAAAAAGTGTGTTCAAGAGGGATTTTTGTATTATGAATTTCGGGAAAAAGAAATAGTAGAGGAGACAAATGAAGCCAATTGCATCATATTTGTGATGGAAGGGGAATTGGAGGTTTTATATAATGGGAGGAAGATAAATATTTTGTCTGGGAATATGATTTGTATTGCTAGAGGATGCGTTTGTAAGATATATTCTCCTAAAAAAGGGTCTGCTGTTATTGCTCAATTTGAAAATGTGATCCAAGGTTGTGATAAGATTGTTTTTTCGCAACTTTTTGATCTAACTGCTGTTCGGAAAGAGGTTGTGCTACAATATCCACTTAAAATTAGATATCAATTGCAATTGTATCTCGAGCTTTTAATTGGATATCTAAAAGATGGGGCTAATTGCGTCCATTTTCACGAGATAAAGCTTAAAGAACTTCTTTGGAACATACGGTTTTATTATACAAAAACAGAGCTAGCCGCTTTTTTTTCTCCTTTATTGGGAAATGACTACAAGTTCAGGAATTTAGTATTGAATAATTATAAAAATACAAGGACAGTAAAGGAACTTGCCAGACTTTGTGGGATTTCTCTTTCTTCTTTCAAAAGAAAATTCTTAAAAGAGTTCAGAGAGCCTGCAAGTGATTGGTTGCATAAACAAATAAATCGTGAAATTATCTATAGGCTGGCCGATAAGGATATATCCATTGGGGAAATTGCAGATGAACTGAATTTTTCTTCACAACCTCAATTTTGCAGATATTGTAAAAGAAACTTTGGGTATACTCCCGGAGAATATCGAAGATTATTGAAAAAGAGAAATAAAACTATAGATATTCATATCGGCAAAGCGCAATTGAACTAAAAAGATAAAAAAAAGAGCTGGAACGATATTGAGGATAATGATGACTCTTTCTATTTTTGCAATGTTAATAGGGAAATGAAGGTTTGCAAAATGAACAAGTAGATTCAACTGTGTAGATATTTTCATAGTCTTGGTCTCTAATGTTTTTGTAGAGTATTTTGCTCCGTCAGAACATATTTAGACGACTAAGTGAGGTTTTTCTCTTGAGTGAAAAAGTGTATTTTGTGATTTCTTATGGAACGAAGTTAATGTTAATAATGTGTAGTTTTAGTAAAGTGTAATTAGGTGTCTTTGTAGTGATACAAGGGCATTTTTTATGCTTATGTTTTGATGAATTTTAGGGAATGGAATAAGTTCTTAGCGCAACCTTAAAGAGTTTAGAGATTAGAGAGATAAAATAATTTTTATTTCATGTAGATAGGGCATGAATTATTATGGGGTGGATTGTTGGTACACTTTGAAGCATTAGGCATTAAGACATCGGATAAAAGTATTATTCTCCATTTAGATGAAAAGTATTGTCTTAGAGAGACCAAAGGCAATCGGTTCATACCGAAGGGTTTTATCCTCTAGCCGACAGACATAGTTTTCTTTTCTATACGAAGCAAAAGTTTGATACTACGAGTATGCCGTTGTTGCTGACAGAAAGTTGACAGAAGAGTCCTATATTTTGATTAATAGATAATTGCTTGGTGTGCTCATTTAATCGCAGAGTTTACGGTTTTTATAGCACTATCTTGATACAGTTCTAGTAAGTTGTTCCTCCTTAGGAAAAATCTTTCATATTAAAGGATGGAAGCTGGAAGAATGGTCGTGTTCGCATTTATTAGGCTTTTATCAGTGGAAGGAAAGAGGGACATCCTGAGTCTATCATGATTTTCCCTGAAAACAGAGGCTCATATTTAAGTATTGATGAAATCTGTTTAAGTTATAATGAATTTTATACTATATACTATTGTTACGAAAGTTTCCAAAGAAAATAAAGGTACTATCGCTGGTATCATTAGAGGCACAGTGGTAGAAACGGGTAATAGGTATAAACAAAAGATCAGTCAGTTTAGGCGAAAAAGGATTAAGAGGTCTCTCTGAATATGGGGCACTACGCAATAATTGATAGCCAGATGGTGTTTTCCTCAAGCAAACCCTTTATAAGAAGGGTTTCTGTACAAATGTCAGCTATAGATATTTACAGATCAAGCGTATTGCTTATCGTTGGACGCTATTGATCCCGAAAACAAGGAAGTTGAACTATCCAAAGAGAACAATAAGTCTTACAAGCTTTTAATTCTGTACAATGGAGATAATCATAAATATCTTATTATATGTAGTAGATACTTACTATTACTATGCAAATCGGAAAATAAATAAGTTGCAATCCAAAGAATTAGAGTCGAAGTATTATTTAATTATTATCCGAGCCTAGAAACAGCTTACAAACGAATAATGCAATTGAATGTAATATTTTGATAATTAATGAACAAATGCTTTCGTCAAGTCTTTCGATGTGAAAACAAAATTCTTCAGAGCCTGAGTTTAAGCTTAGAGGTATGAATTATCCGGAAGAAATGTTGCTTTTACAAAATTGCTTTTGTGTCGATTTTGCTGCATTGATTTTAACCATTTATGGATTTTCTGGTAGAATAAACTTAAAAAAAAGGTTCGTTATAGCATGCGTTAATTATTATTAAAAGTGTTTTTTTGCTATATGTATACGATTGAGCTAAAAGGATAAAAAAAAGGGCCAAAATGAAAATAAAAAAACTTCTCTTTTTTTTTTTCTTTGCACTAGAATAGTTGAATGAAGTAAATAAGTAACTTAATCAATAATAAGTTTTGGTTTATCATTGTATGGCGTTTATCATTGTATGGCTTTACATAACTGGATGCTTTTTTCTTAAGATTTTTTTGAGTTGTAATTTGGTTGGTCGTAATCGCAATTAAATTGATTTCGTGCTTTTTTTTTCGAATATAGGGTTTTCCGTTATTTAATAGAATAACAATTATTAGTTATGGATAATTATAGGCTAAAAAGGTGTATTTTAAAAAAGATATATTTTTGTTCACTTTTGTTATGGGGCGTTTGTTCGGCTATTTACGGGAGTGATACGTTGCGGTGCCGGATTTACTTTCCAGTGAGTCGTACAGCAGTGGATTTTTCTTATCGTGACAATGGGGCTCGTCTGGATGCCTTTGTGTCAACAGTTCTTTCTCAGCAAGGGCAGGCTGTTGTGCGTCGTGTGCGAATACATGCTGGAGCCTCTCCTGAAGGGAACTCTGTTTTAAACCAACGGTTGTCAGATGAACGCCTGGCCTCTTTGCGTACCATCCTTCGGGAGCGTCTTTCTCTGCCGGATTCGGTATTTACAATTACTTCTCTAGGGGAGGATTGGGAAGGGTTAATCTCTCTTGTTGAGGATTCGGATATGCTCTATCGGGAGGAAGTGTTGCACATTCTTCGGAATACGCCTGTATGGGTGACTCGGAACGGTGTTGTTGTCGATTCCAGAAAACGTCAGTTGATGAATTTAGCAGGTGGACAGCCTTGGCATTATATGCTCGAGCATTTTTTTCCTGAACTTCGTAACAGCTCAATGGTTGAATGTGAGTTTGCTCCTGTTGTATTAGAAAAAGATGCAGAACCTCTTGTAGACCGGATAGAAGGACATTTGGCAGATACGGTAATTGTTCGGGATACGATTGAGACGGTGGTCATCCTTCATGACACGGTCCAGATACCCGTCCCTATCGCCCAATCTCCTAAGCCGTTTTATATGGCACTTAAGACAAACCTTGTTTATGATGCCCTGCTTGTACCGAACATCGGCGTGGAGTTTGCTCTTGGCAAGGGGTGGACTTTGGGCGGTAACTGGATGTATGGCTGGTGGAAAAATGACAAGCGCTACCGTTATTGGCGGGTGTACGGCGGGGAAGTCGATCTGCGCAAATATTTCGGTCAACGTGCAGCAGATAAGCCGCTGACTGGTCATCATATCGGTGTTTACGGCCAGCTGTTAACTTATGATTTCGAATTCGGGGGACGTGGTTATATGGGTGGTCGCCCGGGCGGAACGTTGTGGGATAAGGCTCATTGCGGTGTCGGTTTTGAATATGGCTATTCCTTGCCTGTGGCTCGAAGGCTGAATCTGGATTTTTCACTTGGTCTGGGTTATTTAGGCGGAACATGTTACGAGTATATTCCAGTTGATGCCTGCTATGTGTGGGAAAGAACGAGGATACGCCACTGGGTCGGACCGACCAAAGCGGAGATCTCGTTGGTGTGGCTATTGGGACGAGGCAATTACAATGAGAAGAAAGGAGGCAAACAATGAATAAGATGACATATATCCTGCAGGCGTTTATCATTTTTGTAGCTCTTATGTTTTTTTCATGCGAGCATAAGGAGCTATGTGATGACCATTCTCATACAGCCGGGCTGTGCGTTGTTTTCGACTGGCAGTATGCGCCCAATGCTAATCCGGAGACCATGCGTCTGTATCTGTTCCCTTTGGATGGAGGCAAAGCATTGCCCTACGAATTCACGGATTACCGGGGAGGTCATATTCGCGTACCAACGGGTCGTTACAGGGTCTTGTGTGTCAATTCCGATACGGAGTCGGTGCTTTACCGCAACATAGATCTTTTTGATCGTTTTGAGGCTTATGCTCCGGATGGCGTTCTGACAGTAGGTTCTTCGTCCTCCGTTCCCCCTCGGGCAGAAGGCACCTCGGACGAACGCATTGCCAAGTCGCCAGATCGGCTATACAGCGCCCACTTGGATGATTTGACCATTGAAATATCTAAGGAAGATCAGACGGTAACCCTTTATCCGGAGCTTTCGGTATGTCGTTACCGGGTTGAGATCCGGAACGTGTCAAATCTGAAGTATATCTCCTCGGAGGGTTTTTCCGGGGCCTTATCGGGACTGTCGGGAGGACTGCTGGTCGGTTGGAACGAACTTGCGTCAGACCTGGTGACCGTTCCATTCGATGTGGTCTCTGACGGGGTCTCCACGCTAACGGCAGAATTTTTGGTTTTCGGACAAGTGGGGATGGGAGAACCTGCGCATAAGTTGGTTATTTATGTGATCATGCCTGACGGCAGTAAGAATTATTACACCTTTGACGTCAGCAAACAAGTTGACGAAGCGGCCGATCCTCGAGATGTCTACATCTTACTGGATGGCCTTCCCCTACCGAAGCCTATCGTAAATGGCGGAGGGTTTCACCCATCGGTTGATGAATGGCAAAACGAAGTTGTAGATGTAATGATGTAATGTAAAATGTGTATTTATTGATATGGATCTTTGAAGTTTTATTTATTAAACCTTTTTATTTTTTAATTATGAAAAAGTATTTTATGTTTGCGGTTATAGCTGTAATGGCTTTTATATCGTGTAACAACGACGAAGTCGTTGATGTAAACAAAGGAGGAGGTATTTCTTTCCGCGCGTCTTTGGATAAGGCACGTACTAAAGCAGTAACAACCTTGAGCAATCTCGGGGCATTCAATGTAACAGCTATTGGTAATGGCAGCAATTATTTCACGAATTTGGGAGTCACCTCTTCTGATAATGGGCTTACTTGGGCAACTGCGTACACTTATTATTGGCCAAGTTATGGACTCTCTTTTTTCGCCTATGCGCCTCAAACGCCAGGTGGCACAGTAGGCATAAACAATAGCGGAAAGAGTATAATCGGTTTTTCCCCTGAGCAGAATGTCGCAGCGCAAAAAGACCTTGTCATTGCTTACAATACGGGCACGAAGGCTGTCAATGAAGGACCGGGAGTTCCCTTGAATTTCAAGCATGCCCTTTCACAAATCCAAGTAATGGCTAAATGTTCCAATGAAAAGATCAAAATCGAGGTTTTAGGTGTTCGTATGGTGAATGCGGCGACAACTGCGGACTTCACATTTCCAGAGACAGAAACTGCGGCAGCCTATGTTTTAGGTCAATCTCAATGGGCTAACTGGTCAGGACAAAATGGAGGTAGTACAAATGATTACTATATTAAGGGGACTACCCCTGTAACATTGGCAGATACTGTTAGGTCCATCATGTTCGGGGATGATAATTTCATGCTTGTACCACAACAGTTGACAAAGTGGGTTGGCAGTAGCCACACCGATAAAACTGGAGCATACCTATCTGTACTTTGCCGTATTTACAGTTTGGACGGCTCTAATGAAACATTGCTGTATCCTCAGCCGACAGCTACAGACGACAAGAACGGGAAGTATGCATTTTCTGCAATAGGTATTGATACGAATTGGGAGCCAGGTAAGAAATATATCTATACATTGAATTTCTGTGGAACAGGAGGAGGAGCTGGCCAAGGAGATCCAGATCCAGATCCAGATCCAGATGTAGATCCCGATCCAGGTGTAGATCCTGGCGATCCTGTCTTGGGAGGTCCTATCTTCTTCACTGTAACAGTAGATGACTGGACAGATCAATCAGTAAATGTTAATATGTAGTTTAGTTTTTTTGTGTTTCATTTCAATGTGAATTGACTCTCTCAGTGTCCGGATAGGATTGTGGTGGGTATTGCTCTCTATATTTATCTATATTGGAGAGCAAGGGAAAGATTCAGTACACTTTTTTATCCTGTCCCTTCCTTTCCGGATATTTTGTTTTTTTACAAGAGAATAATTTTCGATGTTCATACAATTCATACACAATTTTTCAATGTTATATGCATATGAGACGATTTATGTTTTTTTCCGGCAAGGCGGTTTTATCCCGCGCAAGCTATTTCTTGTTTGTCATCGGTTGTATTTACCTTTCCTCCTGTGAGGATGAGTTGGAACGCGGTAAAACTTCCACAAGTATCTCTTTTACCCCTGCAATACAATCCAGCT
>JAEZGN010000026.1 GCA_023437305.1 Bacteroidota bacterium | reverse complement strand
GTGGTTATAACACCGGGGCTCCACCTCTTCCCATTCCGAACAGAGAAGTTAAGCCCGGTCGTGCCGATGGTACTGCGTAAAAGTGGGAGAGTAGGTTACCGCCGTTTTAAGAAAGAGTCCGTATACATGAAACTGTATGCGGACTTCTTCGTTTATACGATCCAAGCATACAAAGGATACACAAGGTTAAATGGATCTAAGCGAGTAGAGATATATTTAATCAACGGACCTAAGATTAGAATATACATAAAAATACCCTTTAGGTTTTGAATATCTAAAGGGTATTTTATTTATATAGTATGTCTTATATTATTATAAGAAGGAGATTTTTAATCATTCTGATAAGGGATATTTTTGTATTCGCAAATTTCTACTAGTTTGCTTTTTACTGTTTTTACATCATCGTATTTTAAAGCAGAGAGATCTATTTTTCTTTGTTTCTGTCCTCCATTCAGAGAGAAAGTAATGTAGCTGATACCAATATTTAAACTACTTACATTTGTCCAGTCTATTGCAGATTTACTCTGTCCCGAGATGTTCGGTTTAACCGTATTGTTATCGATTGAAAGTATAGCCCCTGATACCCATAAGGTATTGTTTAATAATAATATGGCAGCAAGTATAAATGCTATAAGTGCACTGAAGAATAATATATCATAACGACCGGCAACCCCTTCTGTAATACAAAAATAAAGAGCAAATCCGGTTAAATAAATACCTGTTATGATATTTATAGTTTTCTTAGTGGAAGAAAGTGTATTGTAATCAATAATTAATTCATTCATTGTAGTTTTATTTAATTTATTACTACAAATATGAGAAATAATACTGATTTTATAGTATTCTCAGAAATTATTCTTTGCAGATATCTTGAATAACGAGCCCTGCTAAGGTGAAGCCAAATGTAGCTGTGATATGAACAAGCGTACCATTGGTCTGAGCTTTTACACTCGGATTGTCTTGTTTTAGTAATTCTGAGCTTTTTGACTCATCATATTCATATTTCAGACCTTTGTTTTCTAAAACTTCGTCGCTATATACACATTTGAATTTTTTCCATGGTTTTTCTCCTTGTTTCATTTTTCGACGAAGGGCTGCAGCAAGAGGACATCCTTTTACATTCCAAAACTCAGCAACATTAATTCGCGTTGGATCCATTTTTAAGGCAGCACCCATCGAAGAAAATAATTTAGCTTTGGTTCGTGTTGCTGTGCGAATTAAATGTACCTTATGTTTCAGACTATCTATTGCATCAATTATATAGTCGTAAGATTGAAGGTTGAATGAATCAGAAGTTTCTTCGCTATATACCTGAGCAATAATTTCTATTTCTGCATCGGGATTGATGTCGAGCAATCGAGACTTTAATACTTCTACTTTACGCTGTCCAATAGTTTTTGTTGTAGCCATAAGTTGTCTGTTTATATTTGTCTCACAAACTTTATCGGAGTCAACGATGGTAAGATGTCTTATTCCTGATCGAACCAGGCTTTCGGCACACCAACTACCAACTCCTCCTACACCGAATAAAATAACTCTTACCGAAGATATCTTGTTCATCAATTTGTCGCCCAGTAAGAGTTCTGCTCTCTTAAAGATTCCTTTTTCCTCTTGCATTCTTTCTATTTTCATTTTTTTAGGGGTACAAACTTACAATAAATATTTCTGATTTCATGTTAAGAAAATAATCATGTATCTTTGCTGCTCAAATAATTAACGTGTCATGGTACTCTTCTTGTGTTGAGACACCTATTATTGAGTGAATCTAGCTAAGAATACAACAAAATATTATCTTTTTTCAATTATGAATATATTATTATTAGGAAACGGAGGTCGTGAAAATGCATTGGCATGGAAGATTAAGCAAAGCGATAAGGTTCAGAAGCTTTATGTAGCTCCCGGCAATGCAGGAACTCATGAAATAGCTGTAAATGTAAACTTATTACCCACTGATTTTCCTGAGATAAAACAATTTGTATTAGAGAATAATATAGATATGGTTGTTGTAGGTCCCGAAGAGCCTCTTGTAAGAGGAATATACGATTTCTTCGTCAATGATAATGATATTAAAGATATTCCGGTTATAGGCCCGTCTAAGATAGGAGCACAGCTTGAAGGAAGCAAGGATTTTGCTAAGCAATTTATGATGCGTCATAATATTCCCACAGCCAGATATAAAAGCTTTACATTAGATGAGTTGGACGAAGCTTATTTATTTTTAGAAGAGCTAGAGGCTCCGTATGTGTTGAAGGCAGATGGATTAGCCGCCGGAAAAGGCGTTCTTATAATAAATGATATAGAGGAAGCAAAACAAGAACTAAAAGAAATGCTTTCGGGGATGTTTGGCGACGCTAGTAAAACTGTTGTGATAGAAGAGTTTTTGTCGGGAATAGAATGCTCTGTATTTGTCTTGACTGATGGAGATTCTTATAAAATACTACCTGTAGCCAAGGATTATAAACGAATTGGCGAAGGAGATACGGGGCTGAATACCGGAGGAATGGGTGCTGTGTCGCCGGTATCGTTTGCAGACGATGTATTCATGAAAAAAGTAGAAGACCGTATTGTTATTCCAACAATAGAGGGGCTGAAAAAAGATGAAATTGTTTATAAAGGATTTATATTCTTAGGCTTAATAGAGGTCAAAGGAGAACCTATGGTAATTGAATATAACGTACGTATGGGTGATCCTGAAACTGAAGTTGTCATGTTGCGAATAAAGTCTGATTTTGTCTCTTTGTTAGAAGGGGTTGCAGCAGGAACATTGGAGAGCAAATTGCTGGAAATAGATAGTCGTTATGCCGTTACTGTGATGCTTGTATCGGGCGGTTATCCGGGAGACTATGAGAAGAATAAAGAAATGTCGGGTTTGGATAAGGTAAAAGATAGTATCTTATTTCATGCCGGAACAAAGCTTGAAAATAATAAGGTGCTGACAAATGGAGGGCGTGTTATTGCAATAAGCTCGTATGGAGAAACCAAAAATGAAGCTTTATCTCTATCCTTCAAGAATGCAGACATAGTATCCTTTGATAAAAAATACTATAGAAAAGATATAGGTTTCGATCTCAAATAAAATGGCAGCTATTCCTAGATTTTATAAAAGTCATATTGCAGAAGGGAAAGGATTTCTTATAATCTCTATCATTTTCGCGGTATGTATGAGAATCGCATTTGTAGTATCATCAAATGCTATGCCTTCTAATATGGAAGGAGGATATCTTTGGCAACTGTTGGATTTTTTTTCGGGTAACCCATTATATTCATTAGCAGGTAGTAGTATTATTGTGTCTGCAATGGGGGTATTGGCTGCTCATATCAATACTGATTTTGTACTGATAAGGCGGCGGACTCTATTGCCTCCCGCTATTATAATTTTATTGTTTAGTTGTCATCCTTCGTTGGTGTGGATATCTCCGGCGTATATTGGGGTGTTATGCATGCTTTTTACAGTGTCTATATTGTTCGCCTCTTATAATCACTCAGAGAGGTCTGTAGCTGCATTTAAAATAGCATTTATCCTTTCTCTAGGGAGTTTGTTTACACCCGTTTTATTACTCTTTGTACCATTAACATGGATTGCTCTTGTAATAATGAGGTGTTTTAGTTTTAGATCCCTGTTGGCATCCTTTCTGGGAATCTTTATAGTATATTTTCCTACATTCTCCTTTTATCTTTTTACAGATAACCTAAATGAGTTTCTTTTCCCTTTTTTACATTATAGCAGTTCTCAGCAGTTACTCATGTTTCCTTTTCTCCATTTTGATATTGCTATATGGTCTTCTCTTATTTTTGTAATTCTTTTTTTGAGTATTATCATTGGGGATAATTTCTTTAACAGGCATAAGGATAAAATAAAGATAAGGGCTTATTTATCGTTATTGATATTTTTCACAGTCTTATCTTTATTGTTCTCTATCTTTATAAATATAACACCGCAAGTGAGTCTGTATATTTTTATGGGAGTGGGATCATTCTTATTATCTCATTTCTTTGCATTAGGAGAAACAAAGGGGACCATAGTACTATTTTATATATTTATAGTGGCTTGTTTGTTGTTTAGCGGCTTATCTTTTTTCCGGTAATAAAAAAATTACAACAAATATTTTTGTAGTTCAATTTTATCACGTTGATACAAAGTTTCTTAGTTTCTATAGTGGTTTGAGTGATAAATCTTCTGGTAGTTTTTTTACTCAAAAACTTGCTAGTCTCGCTAAAAAGCAGTAATATTGCATCCGATTTCGGGATAACCTCCGAAAATCAGGTCCTATAGCTCAGTTGGTTAGAGCATCTGACTCATAATCAGGGGGTCCCTGGTTCAAGCCCAGGTGGGACCACTTAAAATGAAAGAGTTACAGTAGAAACTGTAACTCTTTTGTCATTTATATACTTATGATTTTATATTGACCGATTCCACTGGTTGCTTCTTTACGCTATCCAAAGGCATACTGTAATATTTTACTTTATCAAAATCGATGGCCTTCAGGTCGATGCAACGAATATTACTATTGTACATA
>JAEZGN010000014.1 GCA_023437305.1 Bacteroidota bacterium | reverse complement strand
ATATACACAGAAGTTAAATCAATAGCAATTAACTCAATATCTGAAAGTTTGGGCTTGCGTATTTGATTTGAAAAATTCATTTTAGGCTCTACTGCTTGTAATGTTTTCAATATTTTTCCGTAATTTCGAATGAAGTTGTTCATGTATTTAATCGTTTATCAGACAATCAAATACAATCATTTAATTGATAATGAACGACTTGCTTTCTTTATTATCCAAATGTACTACGGGTTACTATTCTTTTTTTCTTAATATTACCGCACAACTATTTGCATCAAAGCTTACAGAAGAGCTACTGAATAAACGTTCGATATGTCCGCTTTGTACCATGTCTTTTGTCGGAAGATAATGCAGCTTGGGTGAATCAATCAAAGCTATCGAATCACACATAGTCAGAGCAATACCCAATTCATGTGTCGAGAAGAGAATACATTTATTTTCATTATGAGCTAAATCCCGAAGCAAAGCACATAATTCGTAACGATTGGGTAAATCCAAAAATGAGGTTGGTTCATCCAGAAGAATAATAGGCGTATCTTGTGCCAGTGACCGGGCTATCATTATACGTTGACATTCCCCGTCTGACATTTGATCCATTGTTCTATTTGCATATTCCCCCATTCCGACAAGTTCTAATGACTTTGTCACTATTTCGCTGTCCTGTGCTTGCATCCGCCCGATCCAGTTGGTATAAGGAGCTCGCCCTAAAGCCACAACATCCCGGCAACAAAGGTTTGTAATACGCACTCTTTCTGTTGTAACAAAAGCTATTGCAATTGCCAGTTGCTGCGGTGTCATTTGCATCAGGATACGTCCATTCAGTACAACCGAACCAGCCGATATTTCTCCCAATCCAGCTATTGATCGTAACAAGGTTGATTTGCCTGTCCCATTTCGGCCAATCAGGGCTACAAGCTCTCCGGTTGACATGGCTGCAGACACAGTGTCAAGCAATATATTGTTACCATATTTAAGTGTTACATTTTGTAAATGAATCATTATCAAAAGATATTTTTATTTCGTACAACCACCCATACAACTATAGGGATTCCCAATAAGGCTGTTATAGAATTTATCGGTAATGTTAATAATTTTGATATAATATTACAAAACAACATTACAACAGCTCCTGTCAGAGCTGTACCCGGCATTAGTACCCGATGGTCTGCATTCACGAATAGTATACGGGCTACATGCGGAACAGCTAAACCGATAAAACCAATCGGGCCACAAAAAGCAGTCACAGTCCCGGCTAACAATGTCGTTGACAAAAAGATTATCTGCCTGAAACGTCCAATATTCAAACCCATTGTCCGGGCATAGTTTTCTCCAAGTAATAATAGATTCAATGGCTTTATCACAGCAATAGCCAACAGTAAGCCGATGACAACAGTCGGAAGCAATAAAGAAAGTTGAGTCACCGTTACATCTCCTAATGTGCCCATTGTCCAGATAACAAATGCTTTGAGAGAAGCTTCATTGCTTAGGTATTGTAAAATCTGAACTATTGCACTTACTCCTGATCCGAACATCATTCCAAGAATGGGAATCACCATAATGTCTTTTATCCTACGGCTTACTGCCGCAATGGCGACCAGGACTATTGCAGCCCCGATCCAAGCTGAACCTGCTATCCCCAGAGTGGGAAAAATAGAATTACCTGCTAATCCGAGTATCGGCGCCCCAAGTATAAATAATGCTACTCCCAAACTTGCACCCGAACTGATCCCCAATACGTAGGGCCCGACTAGCGGGTTGCGGAAAAGGGTTTGCATCTGAAGTCCACTTACAGATAATGCAATACCTGCAGCCAATGCCGCAATAGCTTTTAACAAGCGAATATTCAGGATGATTTTTCTTGTGGTTGTTAGGCAATCCCCTCCTGTTAAAGCAGCCCATATGTCGGAAAGGGGGATGTTGGTTGCTCCGGTAACCAGATCAATGGTAAACAAGATAACAATGAAAATTGATAAAACAATGAAAAGAACAATACTACGAGATCTCATTAATAAAAATAATTTCAGATAATCAGTCTAATTTGATGTAATAATAAAAATCTTCCGATATAAGTTCCGGATGGAAAATCTTTATAAGATCACGTAATATCAAATCAGGATTTACAACTCCGGATTCCCAAAAATCATTTCCCCCCGCCGCGTTTACTCGTTTCGTACTATTATAAACCGCACCATTTTCTACGCAGTGTATATCTGCAAATTTTGGATACATTGACTTTAATTCTTTTAATGTAGATACTACTCCGACATTCAACCATAGATCAGTCTGAGATGTCAGTAGGTATGCCTCTTCCAAATCAATTGGCAGCGAGCTGTTCGAGGTATTTTTCTTATATAAATAGTCTCCTCCAGCATCTGCTATCAATTGGGCTACATAGCTTGTTGATGATGGCATAAACCATGAATCACCGTAAGGCGCATTGAGCATAACTTTGGGCTTGGTAGAAGTAGCTGTTATTTTCCCTTTTAGGATATTATACCGTTCCGGTATGGCTGAAAAGAATTTCTCTCCATCTGTACGCTTACCTAGTAGCTCTGACACGGCAACCAACCATTCTGCTTTTCCTAAAGGAGATTCTTCAAGGTATTCTCCGATGTATACAAACGGAATACCTAATTCTTTAAGTTTCGGCTCCATCGTACTGGCCCCATTCACACCAAATAACAGAACCAAGTCCGGTTCGAGAGAAACCAGTAGTTCATAGTTGACATTTCCGTCAAACCCTATATCTCCAATCAAGTTTTTATGCGAAGCGACATAATTATTTGAAATATAATCGATTCCGGAAACGCCAACGACACATTGAGCTCCATTAACAGCATCGAGCATTGCCACATGTGTCGATGACATACATATGATACGGTGCGCTTCTACTTTGAGGACTTGTCCATCAAAACCTTCCGGTACACTTTCTCCATTTCGGGAAATAAAAAGTCGGGTTTCAACGTTTTGGGCTCCTTGCCACGGATTTTTAACTTTGAGAATTGTGCTCTGTTGACCTTTAGCTCCTGCGATCTCGAATCCTAAAGCATAATCAGGTTTATAAATTAAGATGTTATAGTCACCTAAGGAGGAATTCTTAGAAGTACAACTATGCAATATCGTAATTGTAACGATAAACAATGTAATTAAAAAAAACTGTTTAATATCTTTCATTGTAATTTATTTATTTTTCCACTAAAAAAGGACTGCCGGATTGCCTCTAACAGCCCTTTTCAACCTATATACACCGACATTCAATACTCCATCTACAATTTGATGGAGTAGTCTTGTCTAGATAAATGAAATAAAACCGTTGTGAAGCGCCCTTATTTCCTTGCTTTGTTCAATTAGTTTGATAAAATTAGTAAACTGTGGGAAGTTTACTAATCTTTGAAAGTCCCCAAGTTATAGGACTTAAATTATTTATTCAATTTCCATGCTTTATTTAAATGTTTTACAGCTGATAATTTTAAATTCTACATATCAAATTCACGGGTGAAATAAATTCCGGCTGAGAAACGAGTATCGATTTTACTTGTACCTGTAGCACTCGCTTTATATTCCTGGATAGTAGCAGGATTACCCCCTTTTATACGTCCTACTCCGTTTACGGTAGCATAAGCGCCCCAACTACCGACATATCCGAAATATACATCTCCTGTTCTCTGATCTACACCCAGGTCTCCATAAATAATCTGTGCGCTGGCGTCTATACCGGTAGGCACTGTATAAAGAGTACTTAGAGTACCTGTTGTTGTAGATGTTATCGCATATTTAAATATTTGTGTCGGATTCCATCCATTACTTCTGAAATACAGAATATCTTGTGTTCCTCCGGCATAACAACATAAACCAACAGACGGAATAAGCAAATCTGCATCGAAAGAAGAGTTTATGGTATATGATGCAGTTATAGAGGTTCCAGATATCTTATATAACATAGCCTGACTGCTTGAAACAATGCTAAGGGCATATATATACTGGTCTGCATTACTGTTACGTCTTACAGCAACAACTCCAGCAACTTTTCCTGATACGGTTATGCTCGATACTGTATTTGTAGAGGTATTGATTCGGTATACAGTCCCTTGTTCCGAACCTACATATAAATATTTCACACCATTATTATTGACCATTGCCATACGTGTGCGTGAAGGTTTTGTGATTCCACTTATAGAAGTTGGAGTTGTTGAAGGAGTACTTTCACTGGTCGTTACTACACCACTGTTCGTCCTTACATAAATTGTATTTCCACTGACAGCCAGATGGGTTGGAGTTGGGCCGCTTCCAGACCAGCCATTGGGAAAATAGCCGCCAGGATTGAAACTAGGAGCATTAAGAGTAAGTGTATTATCAAGCACTAAAATATGCTTAGCCCCATTCAATGCATCTCCATTTTGAGAAACGATATACATTTTATTATTGGCAATAAATAAATCTTGAGAAACATTCCCTAACCCATTTGCTGCTGGAGTTGGGTTTCCATAAACCCAGTTTTGGGCAGGAAAAGTCCCGCTTGAAGATCCGGTAGCATCGATAAAAGAAAGCGTTCCGCTCTCTGTTGTCATATTGCCTTCAGACAATACAAAAACACCATTTGTATTTGCCAGATAATCATATCCGACAACAGCACTTTTTAAATTACCTGTATTTACTCCATTTTCACTTGGCAGAGAAAATTCTTCATCCTGCTGACAGCCTGTAAACAAAATCACAGACATTGTAAATAACCAACCGATTTTTTTAAATAAATATTTCATAATGTAATTTTTTAATGTTATATATAAGCTGTAAAACACTTTTCTTATATCTCCAGCTCTAATCTTCAAAATGTCAACTTATTTTATAAGTTATCCAGACCTCATTATTTTTTTTCTTTAAGGCATCGTACACAGCGAACGTTAAACCCCAATTGTCGATCTTCCAGACAGACAACAGGATAATCTCCCATTATACGAGATACATAACTCCTTTCATCCCATGTGAGATGGAAAGGTGTGGCAGTCCAAAGTGATTCAGACACTTTAACATTAACCCGTTCTCCTAGAAAAACACATCCGGTTTCAGGAAAGAATCCCAGTGCTGGAGATTCGCAGTCCAAACTCTTTCCGGGATCAGTACGTACAAACTGATTCTCTGGCTCTATTACATACCAAGGCGAATATTCAACCTGCCATCCGGAAGCCTCTTCTTGTTCCTTTGACATAGAGGGAACTCTCCACCCTTCGGGACAAGGATCATAAATACTTTTTTCCCCATTCACCGCTCCCCATAAGTTATGATCGTGCGTATCTTTATAATAGCTGTACCAATCTCTTCCAACATGAACAATGAATTCATCCGGGAATTCAATAGAATATGCCAGATTATTTTTACGGTATTCAGCAGGAAGCTCAATCATAGTCTTGGGAAAATAGTTAGGCGGAGCAAATCCAGGCATTGGATCTTTTTTACCCCATTGGTAATACATGCCATGAGTTTCTTTGCCTTTGGTTTTGTCTGCACTGTTGGCTCCCAGATTGCGATCCATAAAGATATTGTCCCCGGTATTGTTTTTATACCGATATACCTTACCTCCATCAACTTCATTTGATCCAGTTTGAAGATCGTTGAGCTGCATATCTTTATCTGGGTTGTAATCCGTAACCCATAGATGCCAGCTCCAGCGTACCTCACCATCCACAGTCAGGGCAATTACGGCATTTCCTTTTGATCCAGACTTTGATTTAACTTTAATTGCCGCTTTGTTTATATCCTCGTAATTAGTAATCTCGAGATATTCACTATCGATAAGATCATTGGGTAGAGCCCAAATCAAAATCGCGCCCAAATCGCCATTGGGAGAAAACTTTTTCCCAAAAAGTATTTGATTCTGTTCCCATACGGCAAAAGCTTTTGCAATGGGTATGGAAGTTGTTTCTCCCGGTTTTATCATGATACAGTTAGCCGTGGCCAAGGCAGCCTTCTGATCAGAAACCACACGGATATACTCATTGTTATTGTTATCATTATCACCGTTGTCTTCCTGACTCTCTTTTATCCCCAGATTTTCACGTAAGGAGTCATCCCGACAGGAAACTGTCAGGATGAGAGAACATGTACAGAAGATGAATAATAACTGTTTCAGGAATCGTTTCATAAGTCCAAAGGGTTTACCTAATTTTCTATGAATAAATAGACATAGTAGCTATTAAAAAACAGGGAATCTTGTGATTTTATTTTCAATAAAGAAAAAGAGCGATCTCAATAATCTTAATTAGCAGACTGAGCTTCTACTGTCGTAATCTCCACAGTTTGCAGGTGCAAGTCTTCGATAGATACTATCTGGCAGCGGTATTCTCCCATCATTGGTCTCACTCCTTGAATAGCATTAACAACTTTAATGAAATCAACACCCGGCAAGTATACCTTATTGCCTTTAGAATCAACAGCCCAATCAATATCAATCGCCGCTTGTTTACTTCCATTTGGTCGGTTAGCCGCATAACCCCATGCAAATGGAAGAGCTGGCTTGAAGAAATTATCTTCATCAATATTCGGTTTCAATTGTCTACCTGTGAGCGTATAAGTTGATCCGGTAATCCAAGGAGCAATCTCAATTGTAGTATAAGGAGGTTCTCCAGCAACAGATCCTGTTTTGCCATCCTGAGTAGTCCAAGCAAACCCATTATCTGTTTTTGTTGTTTGATAAGTATAAGATTGTATTCCAAGGTCATTTACTCCTCCATATTCGCTACCTTTGATTTCATACCATTCATTATCATCCGGTTTTCCATTTTTATTTGCATCGTAAGCTACCCAAATTATTGAAGGGGAGATACTGCTTATATTACATTTAGTCGTGAAATCACAATATCCGGATTTATTCATAATTGTATGATCAAACCCCACGATCATATATCCACCAAATGCACCCATATAGACATTGCCATTACCATTCTTTAACAGAGTATAAACAATATCAAGTGCTTCAGCTTTGGTATAAGGAGATTTATCGGCCTTATTTACAAGGAGATTTATACCCGGAGCAGGCATAAAATCAAATATCCGGTTAGGATATGCGCTAAAATCATTTTCAGGTTCAGTTACTGTAATTACAGTGCTTACTTCCAGCGTCTTTCCATTTGCAAGAGTTGCTTTCAAGTTTAGCTTATATTCACCTGCGTCCAGTGTAATGAAGTCATAATTTACTTCTGTCGAAATTACGCTCTTCTTTCCCTCAAATTCCTGAGTCCATTCGAATGTAGCACCGTCCAAATCTATCACCTCTGGGCGCAATTCCAGAACTTTGCTTTTTGTTACATCAAATTCGGAAGCCAGTCCCAGAAATGTATTTTCCGCTGGAATAGCTTTGTCTAAGATATACAAGGTACTGTTTCCTACGGAAGTATGCGTTCCTATAGGCGTGTTGTTTAATGCAACTATGCCTTCTATTGTTTTCACAACTAACTGTGTTCCGCTCATACTCTTTACTTTACCAGCTTCTGTAAGGGCTGAAGGGGTATAGGCCTTTTCAAGGATATGCCTTTTTAAGATATCAGCTGTTATCCCTCCTTCCACCATATTATTCTTTATGGCAAGAATCGTGAAATTTGTCGCCGGAGAGGACGATAGGTCTATAGACTGGAATGCTTCTGCGAATTGAGATAATTGCGGATCTGACTCTAATGCTGCTAAAATTAACTGCTTTTGACTTTCAGCAGGTGTGAGTTCTTCCTTATCAGAGTCAGAACAGGCACCCAGGCTGATAACCAGCAGGGATACGATTAATGTTTTAAAAATTAGGTTTATCCTTTTCATTGCAAAAAAAATATTAATTGGTTAGAATATATATTTGTTCATTGTTCAATGCATCAGTAACGAACGACCTCTTTGTCTAAGATTTATCTCTATTAATACTTCCTACCTACGTGTAAGCTTTTTGCGCCATATATCTCGGTAGAGGTTTCACCAAGCCAGCCGCAATATTGATTGACCCCTGTATACACCCTGATAAAATCGACTCCGGGAAGCCTTACTCTATTTCCTTTCTTGTCTACAGCCCAATCAATATCGAAAGAGCTTAACTTGTTTCCATACTTATCTTCTGCTGAATTAGGATGATTATCCACATACCCCCAGTCATAGGCTTGCTGAATGTATTGAGTCGATGCTCCTCCTTCTATTAGATAATAGTTGTCAGCTAGTTTTGTTCCTTTAAACGTAATTGTTTTGTTTTCTATCCATAAAGGCCAATAGCTTTGATCGTGATAGATGTTTTTACTTACATAGCCATAATCCTTTTGGCTACTTTCCCATCTGATATATGTCGTATCATTTAGATATACATATTCATTATCCGGTGTCGGAATTTTATCCAGATCAGGCTTGAAGTAAACGATTTCATACTCTTTGATTGTTTCTTTCTTATAGTACTCACTTCCGGCCAGTTCGTACCACTCATCGTCGGGAATCCCGTTCATATTAGCATCGAACGAAACCATAACGATTCCCGGCTCGTTACTTCCTCCTTTAGCCTCAGCCTCTCCCGAAGAATAAAATGAATTGCCGTAGACTTCAAAGTCCCGTTGCCCTTTTACATTCATTATGGTATGATCGAATCCAAAAGTTATATAACCTCCATAAGCACCAAGGCTGACTCCTATCATACTTACGGCAGAGAGGTTTTCCTCTGCTTTCCTGCACATTGTTTCTTCTGTGTCGCCAGGTTCATACTCAGGCATTTTATTCACAAATTGTCCGGGAGCAGGAACGTATTCATACACTTTAGTAATTCCTTGTCTGTATTCCACTTGTTCCTCAATAACTACAAATGTTATTTCCTCTCTCATATAATTTAGAGGATCGATGATTTCGAACCGCATTTTATATATGCCCGGTTTTTCTTTCAGAAAAATGTAATCTTTCTCTGTTGAAACTAATGAATCTCTTCCATCGGACAATACTTCTACCCATTTGTAGCCCTGACCGGTAAATGCCGGGATAAGCTTTTCTTTCTGCATCCGGGGAAGAATATACATATCTTGAATTCCCAAACTCATGGTCGGATCTTCTGTCTGACAAGCGAAAAGCATAATTGTGAAAAACACAATTGCGATATACTGTATTTTGTATCTTTTCATTATTCGGATTCTTCTGTTACGTTATAAAATGCCATATGAGCCGGTATATCTCCAGTCCGCACACTCCATCTTTTTTTCCCATCAGGTCCATAGCAGTGTAAAACTCCACTGGATACATAGTTTTTGGCATCGGTTACAAATATTTCATTGGTTACCGGATGAATTGCGATACCATATGGAACTGTAATCTCATTCTCCGTCCCATCACTAATAAAGCTGTTACTTACCAGTTCCATCTTATTTACATCAATGATTCCATATGTTACAGCGTTTTTCTGCGTTTCGAAATTGAATTCAACACTATAGACATAGAGAGAGTCTCCTTTAAGAGCCATATTTGTACACGGAATGTTCATTGTTTTCTCGATCTCATAAGACCATGGGCTCTTGTCCGTTTTTTTCAGTACATACAGATTAGAACCTATCGACTTATAGTCACCACGCGAAGACACCCATATTTTACCATTCTTATCGATTTTCAACCGGTGCAGATTTATAGCAACTGGTATCTGGGTCACTTGTTTATATCGGTTTATATCTATTATAGAGATGGTATTGTCATAGTTAGGTGCTCGGTATCCACCTGAATTAGCGACAAATATCAATCCGTCTCGAATTTCCAGTTCTTCTGGCTGGAAACCGACTACTGCTCTTGAAACGATTCGGTTTGTCCGTAAGTCAATGCGATAAACAGCTCCCTGAGGCGCTGCCGGATCTATTAGTACTGGAGCCACATATGATGTTACATAAGCATAATTCCCATAAAAACGAATATACCTGCAATTGGGGATTTCAAACTGCATAATTCTTACTCCTGTAGCAGCATCCATGACTTCTACTTTATGAGAGCAGTTTATCACAGCATATAAGCGTCCGCGATATACTTGAATATCGTTGCCTACATCGCCTAATTCTTTAACGACTGTCGGGTTTTTCTCCGGATAGATATTTCGGTTATAGATTCCCGTTCTGAAATCTACAACATCTATACTGGCTTTGTTGCTCCCCATATTACCTTCATTGAGCAAGTACATACGGGCAGGATTTGCTTCTAGGTTTTCCGGAATAGGCAATAAGTCATACTCTGTTGGAAGCACCAATTCATCTTCTCTACATCCTAAGAAAGGCAGTAGTAAAGCGATGCATATTATGTAAATAAAGCGTCTCATTTTCTTATAATTCTATACTCACCGATAAACGGAAATTCCTTAGAGGCATCGGATAATTCAGTATTACATCATAATTCTGATTCATTACATTATTTACCTCACACGAAACCTTTATCAGATTTTTTTTCAACATGAATACTCTAGCCAGTGATAAATCGTGCGTGTACCATGGTTGGGTATAATTATATCTAATATTTTCCTGTTGATTATATCTTTCACCCACATAGATGAAACTGTAATTGAGAGACCAGCCACGCCAATCTGCTCCGGCAATGAACGAACCGCTATGCCAGGGAATATATGGGATCTGATCTCCGTAATAAGTATCAGCCAGATTGGTAAAGTCCTGTGCTTTCTGGTAGGTATATTGTAACTTTGAATTGATCTGTACCTGCTCTATTTGAAAACTATTGATTGCAGAGACATCTATCCCTTTAATATCGACCTTTCCCAGATTTAGCATTGTCCAGCGAAACTGTTGTCCTTTCGGATAAGCTATTATCTTATCTGTTATCTCATTATAATAAGCATCTATCTGGATGTTAAGACGACGGTAAATCCCGCGGTCAAACTCTTTTGTATAATTTATCCCAAGATTATACTGGGTTGCATATTCCGGTTTCAGATTAACATTGCCCATATCTGTATAGTAGAGGTCATTAAATGTGGGCATACGGAATATCTTTTTGTAAAATGCCTGAAGCCAAAGAAATTCGCTTCTTAGCATTTTATATGCCACAAACACAGCAGGGGTAGCCTCATTTTTATCCGATGCTTTAGAATATCTTTCTACTGATTCGTGAACAAATGTGCCCAAGATACTGGCTTGAATCTTAAATCGGTCACTATTATACGATGTAGCCAAAGAGCCCCAGTGAGTATAGCGTGTCGGGAATGGAAAATCTTTAAGGTCTGCATCAAGTATATTCCACTGAAAGTCATAAGATGCTGAGATATCCCAGTTTTTCATCAAGTCATAGACGTTTGCAGATGAAAAATAAATCTCTTTTTGTTTATATATATTATCAATAGTAACCAACCTATAGTCATTATTGACATAATGGGTCTTGTCTACTGCATATTTCGCATTAATACGGGTCCTGTAATGTTTTGCCACATCCATTTCCAAAGAACCTTGCAGGAAAGAATTTACATCCCAAAGCCGTTCACCGTTGCGCCATACATTGTTTACGATTGCTCCGGGAACACCTCTCTCTGAATTATAATTATAAGCATGTATTTTCCATTTCCCGTTTTGCTCCCGTAATTTCCCGTCAAGGCTAGCCTCTAAACGGGTAGCATTCATATCTCCATTCTTGCGAACAGCTGTTGTGTCATATGCAACTTCACCCAAAGGGTTCAGACGCCGGTAACGAAACTTATATTTACCTGAAGCGTTGGTCCATTCTCCATTAAATGACGCACTGAGACCTTCATTGATTTTTTGTTCCATCAATATAGCTGGATTGAGTAAACCAAATGATCCGGTACGAAGAGACGCACGGAAATTACTTGTTTTGCCTTCTTTGAATTTTGGAGTGCGTGTTTGCAGATATATTGTGCCGGCGGCACCAAAATCCCGCGCCGATTGGAATACATTACTCTTCTGTCCATTATATAGCGAAATCTCTTCTATATTCTCAAGTGAGAACTTGCCCAAATCTACTTGTCCGTTTTGCGCATTACCCAGCTGTATCCCATTATAAAATACGCCCATATGGTTTGTCCCCATACTGCGGATGTTTATGGTTTTCAACCCGCCTACGCCGCCATAATCTTTCAACTGGACTCCTGAAAAATAGCGTATTGCATCAGCAACCGAAAGAGCATTGAGCCGCTCAATATCCTTAACAGTCATTACCTGGGCAGGAATAACCACTTTATTTATTGTCTTTCCTACAACAACAATATCCTTTAACTGATATACTGAATCTGTAATATTTCCCCCCCCGGTTATAAGAGAATCAGTTTTATTGATTACAATATTTTTCGGTTTTAATGCCTGTGCTTGAATGGAACAAGAGAAAATAATAGATATTCCCATGAGGAAGGATATAAAAACAGATTGTTCAACGTTTCTCGTAGTACGGATACAATACATCTTTTTCGCTGATTGAAAATTATCCAATAGCTCACAGAAAATAAAACAATTGAAGATTAATTGATAAAAATCTAAACGTCCGAAACGCCCAAGTAAATTTTCAAAACTGATTGATTTTTCATCGGCGTCTTCAGCTTTACTTCCCGAAAGCTTTAAAACTAATCAATCTTGGCAGGTTTTCTGACTTGCTCCATCTTTGAATCGTCCTTCCCATTCTTTTTCGAACAGTGGATTTGAGTATTGTTCAAAGATTTCTGGCGGAGCTTACAGCAGCGGGCACTGTTCAGGATTTACACCTGATTCCCTTTTTCATTTTCCGTGGATCGGAAACATGACACCAAAATCTAGACAAAGGTATTAATCTTTTTTGATAAAAAATCAAGTTTTCAATAAGTTATTTAAGAATATTTTAATCTGACATCTATTACTGTTCAACATCCATTCGATGATGAGTGCTGAATATGGTATATAACAACAATGAAGTAAAACTTTCTTCATGCTATATTTCAAATCTTAATTCTTCATCCATATTAAAATCATCATCATGTAAATGTCGACTTCCAATGTCTTTTCACAATTAGTCGATTTTTGGGAGAAAAAATCCTGCTGGGTAGTTTCCTCATTCAAGCCATTGAGGACAATCGGATTAACTTCACCGACTTCATAGCGTGGTTCGAATCCTAAGTTCTTTAAGGCTTTATTCCCATTGTAAGGAATATATTCTTTTATATCACTGGTTAAGCCAACATCCCCATAAACATGATCGGTATATTTTAACTCATTCTCATAAAGTTTGTCCATTAACTCAAACAGGTTTTCTTTAACCTTGTTTGTCTGTTTCTCGCTGAAGGTTGCAAAGAACTCTTGAGCCAACAATCCAACGAAAACCCCGTGTATTGATTCATCTGCTACAATTTTCTTAATGATGTCGCAGCTGGCTACCATTTGCCCTTGTCCAGCTAACCATAAAGGGAGAACGAAGCTACTATAAAACAGAAAAGTTTCGAGCATTACGGATGATGCTAAAGCCATATAAACCTCCTCTGTGGTTACATTTGTTTTATCTAATTTCTGGCAATTAGCATCGATTGTTTTTGCTTTAAATTGTAATTGTTCATTATTAGACGCCCAATCGAATATAGCGCCTATTTCGGCCGTAGTGGCTACCGTTGTGAAAATGGTAGAATATGACTTTGCAGTGTATCCAGCAAAGTCAATCCCCCTAATGCCTTCTTATGAGCCTCACGCATTTCGGGGAAAAGGGATTTCCACGAATCGATGTCTTTTGAAGGGATATATTCAGTATCTATCCAGAACTGTTTGAGATTTTGTTCCCACATAATCATTATCGGGAGTATTCCAATTTACCGCCTTGAATTTCTTTATCTCGGTCATTTTATTTTCTATTATTTAGTTTATACAGAACACGAAATACTCTCGTCTATTGTCGCTTTTCGGCTGTGGGTATAGTACAACGATTTCAAACCAATCCTATGTGCATAGTTGTATCGCTACTTTTAGTGTACAATATTGTTGGTATACCCTGATCTACATGACGTTGAATATCAGCGATTAATTTCATTACTTTCTTCTGATCCATATCATATGCTGACTTATAAAAGAAGAAATTGTCATTCGTCAGATACGGCATTGGATAGAAAGTCGTGCTGTCACCGTACTCGCCAACCTCAACAGTATCTACAATCGGCATAACCGATGCTGTTGAAGTCATGATATAAGATGTAGACTGATTAGGTGCTATTACGAGACGAGAAGCAGGATATACGCATGTTGCATCGTTTGCCAATCCTTTATATTCGGGGGATGTATGCCTTCAAACAAAGACTTTACTTTTTCTGTTTTTGAGTGGTATTCGATATTTATATATTGGCTCGTAGTACATTTAAGCAATACTTATTTTAAGTTGTTAATATTTCGATTGTTCAATTTATTTATGAGTTGTATAACCGTCAGAGCCATAATTTTAGATAATATTCTATTTTTGAAACCATCAAAAGATTTGGTGTAATTTCTACGAATCATAAATTGGTCACACAATTGAGAAAACAGGGTTTCAGTTCGCTTTTTTAATTTTCTAAGAATATAAGCTTGAGGTTTATATTCATGT
>JAEZGN010000022.1 GCA_023437305.1 Bacteroidota bacterium | reverse complement strand
TGCCTGAAACCGTTAAATTCATGAAACTGGAGATAGGATCTACGGCAAATAATAATAATGAATTAGATGTCCGTTTTGTTTCTTTAAATGAAATTACAGCTTTCGGACAAGGGGAAAAGATAAGCAGTTACATATCAAGGAATATGCCTAATGGCAAATATTATGTACAAAATATTCCACCATCTGATCCAACAGGGAATAGAACTACAGGGGCAAAATCAGGTGATTTTCTAATTGCACGTGATGGATCAGGTACTTGGTTATGCGTTGATGGCAGCACAAGACCAGCGATATGGAGTAAGAATTTCACAGAAAAGAACGCAACAACTTCATCCGTAGGATTAGTCAAAAAGTCAGGAACATTAACAGCTTCACAACCTAGCTCTACGGCTCCTTCATCTTATGATCCTGTATATATTAAAGGATTAAGAGATAGAGTTGAAGATCTTATTCAAAAGTTAAAGGATGCAGGAATACAATCATAAATAATCAATATATGAAAACAATTCTAGAACAGTTTATTTTCATTCCTAAGATGCTTGATACAACAAGCACTAAAGTACAGCAGTGCGGTCTTTGGAGTGTGATATCATCAGCTTTTATTTGGCTTTTCGATTCTGCTACAAAATTCACGGTAAATATGGTAGGTATTAGTATATTATATGCAGTACTCCTATTTATTGTAATGATTGTTGATTTTTGGACGGGAATTACAGCCTCTAAAAAAGAATGGTTAGAAAAACATCCGGGCGAGAAATGGAGTAGCGAATCAAAGAAGGCTCTTCGGTGGGCTATCAAATATATTACATATATAGTAGGCTTCTATATGATAAATGTATTGTCGAAAGAAGTTTTTGCTATCAATTTCGGTTCGTTCGCAGGTGTGAATATTGATGAGATATTTACATTAATTTTCAAAGTAATAAAACTATTCCTGATGCTATACATCCTTCGTTGGGAACTTAAATCTATTGATGAAAATTTAGAACGATTAGGATATAGTTTCCGAATTTTTGACTTTTTCGATAACTCTATTACAGCCGTAACTTCATTATTCAAGTCGAAAACAGGTATTGAAATAAAAGATAAGGAGGACAAATAACAATGCACAAGAATATACTTCATAAGCTTAATTTGGTAGTCTATCCTTCTACTGTATGGGTCGCAATAGATTGTTCTGACGAATTTTTGTCAAAGAAATTTAAAGAGCAATTCAATCCAATGCCCTATAAATTAGCTGCATGTGTATACACTATATCTGGTGATTTTTTAATAAGATTCAAATCTGAAGAATGTTTAACTGTTCCCTATATATCACATGAGTCAACACATGCAGCATTATATATATTTGATTATATGGGATGTAAGGTTGACTTTGATAACCAAGAACCCTTTGCATTCCTGGTAGATTGTATTGCCGGTTTCTGTGATAACATTAAAAACAAAAATAATAATGGCTGATATATATAAATTAATTCCTATTATTCTGAAATGGGAAGGAGGATATAATAATCATCCCCTTGATAAAGGTGGCCCTACAAATATGGGCGTCACAATTAGTATATGGCGGAAAGTGGGTTATGATAAGGACGGAGACGGTGATATCGATGTTGACGACCTTAAATTACTAACAAAAGATGATGTTGTGAGTCGTGTATTAAAGCCTCACTATTGGGATAGATGGAAAGCCGATAGGATAAAAAACCAATCGGTCGCGAATATCGTTGTCGATTGGGTGTGGGCATCGGGTGCATGGGGGATAAAATATCCTCAAAGAATACTGAGGGTTACAGATGATGGAGTTGTAGGTCCTAAAACACTTGAGGCGATAAACAGCTATCCCGATCAGTCGGGGTTATTTAAAAAACTTTGGCTTCGAAGAAAACAACACTTCGAAGATATTGTAAAGGCTAATCCAACTCAAAAAGAATTTATAAAAGGATGGCTTAATAGATTGAACGATTTTAAATATAGCGGATAGTGATTTGTACTACTATTTAATCCTTAAAACTGCCTGAGCTGTGATAGTTCGGGCTTTTTTGTGTCTTTTTCTATCCCTAATACTGCCGGTACATTCGCAAAAAAGCAAAAGAAATGGCAGATATAGTAAACCAGGCTAAAACGCAGGTGACTGTTGACGGTCAACAGGCTGCAAGTGAACTAACAGCATTAGAAAAGAAAGCCCGGAAATTTAAAGATCAGATGATTGCCGCTAACAATGCCGGCGATACAAAAGCATACAATAAAGCACAAAAAGGGCTGAAAGAGGTTGATAAAGAAATGCGTAACGTACTTCGTTCATCATACGATGTGAACAAAGTACTTAACAATCTATCGGCAGCTGGGCCTAAACAGTTGAAGGCAGCTCTTTCCGCATTAAATAAAGAATTGAATTCCGGTAAAATTGCACGAGGTTCTAAGGAGTGGGATCAGTTACAAGATAAGATTCGTTTAGTACGGAAAGAGATAGAGAAAATAAATTCGGAGCAAGGCATCACCAAAAGTAAAAACCTCATTGGTAGTGTACAAGTAATGCTCGGTAATATTTATACAAAAGCACTTAGTTTATTAGGCTCAGCTCTATATGATGCCGTAAATAAGATACGGCTATTTGAAAAAGCAAATGTCACATTGGCCAGCATACTCGGAGTAAATAAAAAAGATGTAAAAGACCTGTCGGATAGCGCTATCAGCCTAAGTAAAAACTCGCAATTTGCAGCGTCACAGGTTACAGAATTACAAACGGAATTGGCAAAATTAGGATTCACGAAAGGAGAAATAAAGGATGTACAAGCGCACGTATTAAACTTTGCTACTGCCTTAGAAGCATCCTTACCTGATGCTGCGGCATTGGCCGGATCATCTCTACGTGCATTTGGAGCAAACTCATCAGAATCAAAACGTTATATGGATGCCATGACTGATGCTGCAAATAAATCAGCGATAGGATTTGAGTATCTTGCTACAGCTATGCCTACAGTAGCACCGGTCGCAAAAGCATTTAACTTTTCCATAGAAGATACTTTAGCGCTTTTGGGTAAATTATCAGATAGTGGATTCGATGCATCTACAGCAGCTACTTCTTTGCGAAATATTCTGTTAAATCTAGCTGATTCGAACGGAAAGCTTGCTAAAGCATTAGGTAAGCCAGTAACCAATCTTGATGAATTAGTAGCCGGATTACAAAGACTGAAGGATAAGGGTATAGACCTAGCTACAGCGCTGGAATTAACAGATCAAAGAAGTGTCGCTGCTTTTCAGACATTTCTTCAAGGCTCTGATACTCTACTAGAGTTACGTGATTCATTGAAAGCAGCAGGAGGTGAAGCCGAACGCGTAGCAAAAGACCAAATGGATAACCTGGATGGATCTACTAAAAGGCTTGGAGCTTCATGGTCAGCTTTGATGCTCGCATTCTCGAATAGTACCGGGCCTATGAAAAAAGTTGTAGATGGATTAACTGGTATTGTGAATTGGGTAAATAAAGCTGTAGAGGCTTCAGGAAGGCTACAAGATTCATCTCTATATAAGGATTTTATAGGAGGTAAAAGAAAAGAAGCTACCATTGAATTTGAAATAAAATTAAGGAGTGGCGTAGAAGGGCAAACGTACAATTTATTGAAAGGCGATATTAAAGAAAATTTCGAAAACATTGTAAAATCAAATTTTAGTATACAAAAAGAACTCTTACAGAATGAGATAAAACAATTAACAAAAGAACAGCAAGCAGCTCAACAACAACTAATAGATGCGCAAAATAGTCCAAGCATAAATAGAACAATTTGGGGCGTTTCAACGAAAGATGAAAAATCAGCAGAAAAGCTACTTACCAGTATTACATCAAAGGCTGATACAGCAAAAGCTCGCCTTGATGCGTTAAATGATGCATATAATTCAATTCTAAAATCAGATAAAACAATAATACCCGACACAAAAAAAACAATAGGAGGTATTGATACCGGTTCCAATGGAAATGGGATAACAAAGGAACGTAAAGAAATAAATGACGCACTAATAGAACTGGAAACAAAATATCAAGAAGATATGGTTGAAATAAAACAGTCGTATCTGAATGGAGATATTCTCTCTGAACAAGCTTATAATGATAAAATACTAGAACAACAAGACAAATATGATGATGCCAGGAAAAAGAAACTACAAGAATTACAAAAAAGTATTTCCGATCCTACAGTCCAATTAGAATTAGCCAAGCAGATAGCAGATATTGAAATGAAAAACCTTGACAAACGGATAGCGGACAAAGCCAAGAAACAAAGTCAAGCTGCTAAGGATGAACAGGATTTACTGAAGTGGAATGAAGAAGAAACACAAAAAATAATAGAAGCGTCTCTTGGAAATATCTCTGCAGTGGAAGATAAAGATACAATTGCCCTTCTCGAAAAACGTAGACAAAATCTTATTACGGAAGAAGAATATCAAAAGGAAATTACCGATATTCAGATAAAACATTTAAAAGAACGTCTCCTTTTAAATGGTTTGTCGGAAGATCAAATAGCCTCTATTCGTATCGAAATGCTCGAAAAAGAAATAAAAACCATGGAGGACATCGAAGCGGAGCGAAAAAGGCTGTTAGGTCAAAGTGATAATTTCATCGTAGATCTTGCCACCAGAATGGCCGAAATAAATAAAGGGATTGAAGATGGGGCTATCTCATTCGCGGAAGGTGTTCGCTTAAAAGTAGCTGCAGTACTGGGTGTGATGCAAACGGTAGCAGGTGAAGTTTCTTCTTATATGCAAGCAGCAGCGGAGGCGGAAACAGCAGCAGTAAAGAAGAAATATGATGTCCAAATAAAAGCTGCCGGAAACAACTCTAAACAGGTGAAAAAACTGGAAGAGCAACGTGATAAAGAACTAGCGGAAGTAAATAAGAAAAATGAAGAGCGTTCTTTCAAAATTCAGATCGCTATGGCTTTGGCATCAACGGCTCAATCGGCCATCAACGCCTATTCTTCTGCTGCTGCAATACCGGTTATAGGATTTACCCTTGCGCCTATCGCTGCAGGTGTAGCAACTGCAGCAGGGCTCTTACAAGTGGCAGCCATAAAAAAACAACATGAGGCTGCAATGGCTAATTACTGGGATGGAGGATATACCGGCCCGGGTGGAAAATATGATATTGCCGGCTATGTTCACAAAGGAGAATTTGTTGTTACCCAGGAAGCGTTATCTAATCCTGAAATAAGGCCTTATGTCGACATTATCGATACAGCACAACGCAACAATACTGTATCGAGTCTTAAATCGACTGATTTCTCAACTGCTATGGAGTACAGAGAAAAGGTTGCATTCTCACCTTTAGGCTCTAATAGAATAAGGAGTAAAGAGGAACAACGCCAAAATGAATATCTATTATCAGTGTTGAGCCAGGTAGTAGATACAATTGCAATCCTGGATAAAAGATTCAGCAAAGGAGAAGTATATGTCAGAAATTATGTAAAAGGGAAATACGGAATGGAAGAGGCCTTTAACCTGGCAGGACAAATGGATAAAAATGTAAAGAGATGATCAGATTATTAATTAACGGACAAGAAGTAGCACTCCCTGACGATTTTTCCTCTACTCTATATGAGGAAAATCCGGTATTCACTAAAAATGAGAAATACACGTATGATTTGACATTATCCCTAAACAATTTCAGAAATGCCCGTATTTACGAAAATATAAACCGGGTAAATATAAAAAAAGGCATACAACCGGGGCGAAGTGCAATACTGATAGTAGATAACAGAGTAGCCCTGAATGGAACGGAAATCATATTGGGTTTTGGCGATTCGAATGTAAAAATTCAACTGGCCAGTGGAAAATCAGAGTTTAATTTTCTGATTGGATCTGATAAAAAACTTCGAAAACTTGATCTTGGTATGGCTTTTCCATATTTAGGAGCCGGTTGGCTCGATATTGCCAGGAAAGTATATGCAGACCTGAATAAAACATATCCCGAAAGAGATTGGGTGTTGGCTCCATATACAGCCGGATATGATACATCAATAAATGAAAATTCTAAAACCATTTTGCGTATTGGCAATAATTTTACATTGCCAAATCATCATGGTATGAGTTCTATCCCGGAAACATCTCAGGCTATACCTGTATTTGAGCCTTATTATTCAGGACAAGTTCCACAACCTTTTCTTTGTTTTATAATCAGAAAGGTTGTAAATGCTTTGGGATATATTATGGAATACAATGTAATCGAAGATGATCCGATCCGTAAGCAATATTATATAGTACATGGATTCAGGACATACGATTTTGCTAAGATGCTACCAAACTGGAGTGTGAAGGAATTTTTTGAGCAGCTGGAATTATGGTTGGATTTAGTTACTGTTGTTGATGAAAAAAATAAATCGGTTAGGATATTATACACATACCAAGCATCAGAATTTACCGAAAAGCAAGATTTAAACGTGATTGATCAATTTGATGTAGATATTGATCAAAGTAATGACAAGAGGGTTCAAAACGGTAATGTTTCTTATGATTTTTCGGAAGATGATTATTATCTCTACATGAGAATTAACGGCTTTACCCGGAATAATGCTAAAAGAATGACTTTTGGTTCCTTGAGTGAACTAATTGCACGCATTAATACTAATCCGGAAGATAATTTCGAATATATCTACAAAGTGGGAAGTCCGAGTGATACGTCTGAATTTGTTGCATTTAAACTCGGATCGGCCGTCACATTAAAAAAAATTGACAGCTTTAAACCACTGATGAATAATCCTGAATCAGATGACATAGATATTGAATTAAAAATAGTGCCGGCATCATTTATTTCAACGTGGATACAAACAGCACAATCCAGTGTTTCGGAAGTTACTTCTGATTTCTGGCTTCAAATACCGGTAGCTGAAAACTATGATGAACTTGTAAAGTCTGACGTTAGTGGCCCCCCTACAGAAAATCCGGAAGTAATAGAGATTAAAAATGTTCAGGATTCGATCGAATCGGAGCCCGATGACAATGAAGATAAAGGTGGAAGCCGTCTAAGATTAGCTATTTATGACGGTCTGAAAAACGCCACTCGAAAAAGGCTTGGAGGTTCCGGTGTAATAATACATTCAGCAGTATATCCCATGGCTTATACTGAGAGCTTATATGAAGACTTGCCTGACAGCAAAGAAGAACATTATATGTCTACAGGGGGGCATCTTTCCAATTCATTCAGACTAGATGTTATAAATGAAGAAATATATAGCAAAACAGAAATCATAGACACTACAGAGCCATATAAATTTTCATTCGAGTTAAATGATCGATTCAACATACAATCTACTTTCATTATAAGAAATAGAGAATTTATCTGTTTGAAGGTTGAGAAAACAATTCAAATCGATGGATTTGGAAAATATGCACTTGGGTATTTTTATCCAAAAAGAAAAGAAAAAGAGGCTTAACACCTCTTTTTTCTTTATAACTTAGGAAACTTATTCTTTACATAATCATTCCTTCGTCCCATCTTCTTAGAAAGATATATGTCTGTCGTTGTGGTGTGAGTGTGTCGCAAATGATCCCTGATAGCGGGCAATGGGGCTCCACTCATTGCAAAAAGTATAGCACCGGTACACTTCCAACTATATAATTTATATTCCTTTGGAAATCCCAGGATGTCACGGTATTTATTAAACTCTAATCTGAATCTATTTTTGCCCCAACATTCAGGCCCGGGCTCTTTAGTTTTTCCAAACACATAAAACTCCCTATCATACGTTGAAATATTCATAGACTTGATTATTTTTTGTATCTCAGGAGGCATATTTATAATACCTTGAGTCGTTTTTGCGTTTTCTTCTCTAATTCGGATTGTATTGGTGAAGAAATTAATATCCTTAACTTTCAACAACCTTAGTTCTGTTCCCGGACGAATGGCACAATAAAATATCATGGCGCAAAAAAGATATACCTGTTCGTCGTTTTCCTTAATGTAATTTAGAAGATACTTAGCATCATCCCGGGTCATAGGTTGTGCCGAATGATCTGCTCTTTGTCGTCCTTCTGGAAGTTCGTATACCGGGCTTTTATTTACAAAATTCCTTTTAATCATCCAATTATATAACTGGCTTATCCGAGCTATAAAGTCTTTGATCGTTCTTCGTTCTAATTGACGATCGTTTATGAGATAATAACAAAATTCTGTTATTATCTCATTTGTCACATCCTGAGCAAATATTCCTTTTTTACCCTTTGATAAAAGCCATTGGTAAAATATTCTTAGTTTAGATGTATAGTCCTGATGTGTCTTCTTTTTTAAAATTGGCGACTTCTCTTCTAAAAAGGTATTGATATAATAGAAGAGATTTTTATCAGTCGTTTCCCTGGTTCCATAAAAACGAGCCTGGATATTATAAGCGATCCTGTTATTGATCACAACAGATTCCAAGTCGAATGGTGTCCATCCACTTAAAATTTTATCTGTAATCTCTTTTATGATATTTTGAGCGTGTTCTTGCCTCTTTTTAGCAGTATCTATTTGCTTGAACCCTTCATATATTCTATATCTTTCAAGCTTGTCAATCCTTTCATCTCGATAGGAATATTCAACATACCATTCCTTACTCAAATCTCCACCACAGTCTATTAATCGTGGGAGAACGAATTTTACTTTTCTACGTCCCATATTCATTAAAAGTTTTTTAAGTGAATCGCGACAAACACAGAATATTAACTTCTAACTTTATGAGTCATTTTTGTCTGGAAAGTGTCTGGTACACTTTTAAACAGACACTTATTTTAAATAAAACGCTTACTACAAGCAACTTAAAATAAGTTTGTGGAGCATATCGGACTCGAACCGATCACCTTTAGACTGCCAGTCTAACGCTCTAGCCAGATGAGCTAATGCCCCCAATGAAAGCTGTGCAAATATATACAATTTTCGCTAATAATGCCAGATATATAAATAAAAAGAAAACTTAATCTCTATTTATCTGTATACTGCGAGCAGTGTTCCACTGCAGACTTAATATCTTCCAGATTATTAAAGTTCAGCTTATTTTCTTTAATATATTTCTTGATCTCTTCTTTGTGAGCTTTAAATATCTTTGCTAATGATTCGGGAGAAGAAAATCGCTTCTGCGTATTATTAATCTTTATATAATAGAAATTATCAGGCTTGTAATTAAATTTCTCGGAAACGTTCAGAGGAATAGTACGTCCTTCTTTATTAATCACACTTACACTCGTAATAGCACTTGTTGTCGATGTAGTACCATAACCACTCGGTTTTCCCTCCGATATAGCTTTAGATCTCCACTGTATATAAAAAATGAGGTTATTATAATTAATCCGTTCGTAAAATAAATTGCCTTTTATTTGCTCAAACATTCGCCCTTCAATATTAATATATGAAATATCCGAAGGATTGGCTATCTCTTGTAAAGCATTATCCGAAGGTGAAAGGAAGAGCATCCTTTGATTTAAAGGATCATAATTAAGTTTTGCATATACAACTGTACCATTTTTATAAACAGCTTTTCCTTCCTTGAACTCATTGAATATATATACATTCTCTTCTTGAGCTTGTACTTTCAATAATACGAAGAAGAGGCTAAATAACAATATTGGAAGAAAATATTTGTTTTTCATAACAGACATTAATTTGAAGCTTTAACAAAGAAAATAAAGTATTTATAAATCTACAAATAATTCAGGTTTTATTCTCTTTAAACAGTAAAAGTCCTGATAGCTTCAGGACTTTTATATATCTATACAGTAAAATCAGATCAAATATCCACAACAAACTTTTTTAGCTCCAAACTCAATAGAGGTTGAGGTACTGATTGCTTTATTTCCGAAATTATTATATCTAAGACTCTCTCTCTCAAAAATTCTTTACGAGTAACCAAGCTGATTTCTCTTACCGGCGAAATACCTTTCAGCGGACGCACATTCTTTTTTTGTTGTTCGGTAAGATCTTCTATAGCCATCTCCGGAATAATAGTAAGCCCACTATTATTATCTACAATATTGATCAGTGTGCTTATGCTTCCTGCTTCGTAAGAGAATAAAGAATGTGAGCTTTTACGCTTACGCATATTACAAATTCTCAATATCTGCCCTCGGAAACAATGAACTTCTTCAAGCAACCACAGACGGTTTATATTCAGATCATCTTCTTCCAACTCTTTTTTTGCATAGAGTGATGTTTCGCGGGGAGAAACGTAAGCATAAAATCGTTCGTAATATATCGGATGTTCAGATATCTTATCATTTTTAAGAGGTGTAGCCAATATAGCACCATCCAAGGCCCCGTTCAACAACTTTTCTATTATCTGACCGGTTGTAGTTTCTTCTATTACCAGAACAATATCATAACCATTTTCGTCATGAACTTTCATTAATTTAGGTAATAAATAAGGAGCTATGGTAGGGATTATGCCCAGTTTAAAAACACCTTGTACTATTCCTTTTTCTTCTTGGATTATTTCTTTTATCTGCTTTACTTGCGATACAATAACACGAGCCTGATTTATGATCTGGATACCAATAACAGTTGGCTGAACAGGCAACTGACTACGATCAAATATTTTAACCCCTAGTTCATCTTCCAATTTCTGGATCATCATACTTAGGGTAGGCTGCGTTACAAAAGAAGCTTCAGCCGCTTTTGCAAAGTGGCGATGATTATCCACTGCAATAATATACTCCAGTTGCTGTATGTTCATATCTACGGTATTTAGTTAGTGTTAGTATTCTCTTTGTCCAAATATTGAAGAACCTACTCTTACTATAGTAGCACCTTCTTCAACTGCTATTTGATAATCATCAGACATTCCCATAGAAACTTCGGTAAAAGAATCAAAATCTTGGAAATAATCTGTTTTAAGTTTGTCATAGAATAGTTTCAGGCTACGAAACTCGGTCCTTATCAGATCTACATTATCCGTAAAGGTGGCCATACCCATTACCCCTCCAATATATGCATACTTTAATTGCTTCCAAAGGCCTTCATCCAACATCTGCTTACAAGCATCAAATGATAGTCCATATTTAGAGTCTTCTTCAGCTATGTGAATTTCTAAAAGGCAGCAAATACGCTTATTTAGCCTTGTTGCCTGTTTCTCTATCTCCTGCAAAAGTCTCCAGCTATCAACACTATGAATAGTATGAACATATGGAACTATTGCTTTCACTTTGTTTGTTTGCAAATGACCTATAAAATGCCATTCTATATCCTGTGGCAATTCCCTATACTTTTGGTCTACCTCTTGCATCCGACTCTCTCCAAAAACCCGTTGACCTGCATCATAGAGTTCTTGTATAGCTTCTATAGGATGAAACTTAGATACAGCAACAAGCTTTACTGAATCAGGTAAAGTGTCTTTTATTTTATTTAAGTTATCTGATATATTCATTTCAAGTCGGTAACACAATATAATTTATCAACCATAAATTTATGGCAAATCATACCAATACTACTTTCTTTTTTTCGTCTTCTGAATAAGGAAATACATCCATAATTGTAGTTTCGGATAATGAAGCAACAGTATAATCAGCCAAAGTCCCTTCCATGCCTTTTTCAACAACCTTCAATGCTTCTTTTATATCAGAAGCCTGAGCTAGCATTTGCACTGCTGTTTTCTTTTCTGTTCCACTTTTTTCATCCAAACTAATAAACATTACTTTAGCCTTAAAAAAACGATCTCCATTGTCATTAAAAAATAATTCTGACAATTTAGCTCTTTTGATATCTGCTATTGTAAATTCTCCCGATATATAAGGTTTTATTTCTTCAATTATACGGGCTTCCGCCTCTGTAAAAGATAGTGCATCTACTAAATATGGTTCAGTTACTTTCTTTTGCATACCATTTTCCAGTACTTTTTCGTAACTGACTTTGCATTCAAACCAATTGTGCATATAATCTAGGTTATTGTTTTAATCTATAATTTATTGATACAAATATAAACAATTTAATTCATTATATCTATCAATTGATAAAAGTTCTCTATTGCTTAATTATGAGGCTCTTCTACCACCAGAAAGGATAATAAAAACAAATCTATATATATTCAGTTATAAATATAGATATTTCTCAAAAAATATTCAGTTCCATCTATACTTTATCATTACTTAATTTCTGCAACAATAATAAGCATAAAACAAAAACATTGTAGAGCAATAAAACTACTATATTAGAATATTAAAACATTATCTAAATTTAGAAAACATGAGTTTTCTGTCCAAAAAAAAGCCTGCAATAAAACTGCAGGCTATTCTTTATTTATAGGATAATTATTCTCTATCTTGATATTTGTAATCATTCAATAGCTCCTGAAGACGTTTGCGGGCAAAGAAAATACGACTCTTAACCGTACCTATTGGCAAACCTAGTTGTTGAGCAATTTCTTCATATTTATAACCCGATACGTGCATTGTAAAAGGAACTTTATATTCGTCAGCAAAACTATTTATTACTTTCACTATTTCAGATACCGTATATGCGCCTTCTGGTGTATCAAAACCTGAATCTTGAGGTAGATTTAAATGATATAAATTCTCTGTTTGATCTATCATAGTCTGACTGCGAACTACACGGCGATAGTTATTCACAAAAATATTATGCATGATAGTAAAAACCCAACCTTTGAAGTTTACATTTTCATAATATTTCTCTTTGTTATCTAAAGCACGCAAAGTTGTTTCTTGCAACAAATCTTTCGCTTCTTCTCTATTAGATGTTAGAGTAAGTGCAAAGTTCAACATATTATTCTGCAAGTCTATTAACCTGTCTTCAAATCCTTTATAAGTATTATTTAGTGTTGTCATTTTTTTGTAATTTTAGTCGGCTAATGCAAATTAAGTAATCTTGTATGGCTTTTGAGCCAAAAGTATAGTAAAAACAACGCTTTGTTTTATTAATTTCTTTTGTTTAATTCTTAAAACAAATATACTCTTTTTTTTATCAACTAGAAAAAACTTTATAAAAATATACTTTTTTTCAGAAAAATAAGCAAGAAGAAAATACATAACACACTGATAATATGCACCCTCAAATTTTATTTGAATATTAATATAAGTTATAAATTATTTCTATAAACTTCATTAATTAATCAAAACAATTCTAATAAGCTACGACAAATTGTCATTCAGATACTCTTTGGCATTTATTTTGCCTTAACAATACATAATTAATAAATATAACTGGTAAAATATTATATAACATGGAAAAAACTGGTAAAATTGGGGTTACGACCGAAAACATTTTCCCTATCATTAAAAAATTCTTATATAGTGATCATGAAATATTTCTTCGTGAATTAGTTTCTAATGCAGTAGATGCTACTCAAAAACTAAAAACATACGCATCGTTAGGAGAATTCAAAGGAGAGATGGGCAGTTTGTCGGTAAGTGTATCTATTGATAAGGATAAAGGAACTCTTACAATTTCAGATAAAGGTATTGGAATGACCGATGAAGAAATAGATAAGTACATCAATCAAATAGCATTTTCTTCAGCCAACGAGTTCCTCGATAAATACAAGAAAGATGCTAATTCTATTATTGGTCATTTTGGATTAGGCTTTTATTCATCTTTCATGGTATCTAAGAAAGTAGAAATCATCACCAAGTCTTTCAAAGAAAATGCTCAAGCTGTAAAGTGGAGTTGCGATGGTTCTCCTGAATTCACCCTAGAAGCTGTAGAAAAAACAGAACGTGGAACCGACATTATTTTATACATAGATGATGAGAATAAAAACTTCCTCGAAAAAGCAGAAATAGACAAACTATTAAAAAAATACTGTCGCTTCTTACCTATCCCGGTAGTATTTGGGAAGAAAACAGAGTGGAAAGATGGCAAATCTGTAGAAACAGAAGAAGACAATGTTATAAATGACACAAATCCACTTTGGACACGTAAACCGGCCGATCTGAAAGATGAGGATTATAAGAAATTCTACCAAGACTTATATCCTTTCTCCGACGAACCAATGTTTTGGATACATCTAAACGTTGATTATCCGTTCAAGCTAACAGGAATATTATATTTTCCTCAAGTCAAAAGCAATATAGACCTCAATCGCAATAAGATACAATTATATAGCAATCAAGTATTTGTTACCGATTCTGTAGAAGGTATAGTTCCCGAATTCTTGACATTGATGCATGGGGTTTTAGACTCGCCGGATATCCCTCTTAACGTTTCTCGTTCGTATCTGCAAAGCGATCAGAATGTAAAAAAGATATCCAATCATATTACTAAAAAGGTTGCAGACAGACTAGAAGAGATATTCAAAAACGATCGGACTCAATTCGAAGAAAAATGGGATAGTCTCAAGCTGTTTGTTGAGTATGGCATGCTTACCGACGAAAAATTCTACGACCGTGCACAGAAATTCTGTCTGTTGAAAAATGTTGACGGTAAAGCATTCACATTTGAAGAATATAAGACTCTTATTTCCTCGGATCAAACAGATAAGGATGGCAATCTGATTTATCTATACACCAGTAACAAAGAAGAGCAATACTCTTACATAAACACAGCTAAAGATAAAGGCTATGATGTAATTTTATTTGACGGTCAGTTAGACGTACACATGGCAGGACTGCTTGAACAGAAGTTTGAGAAGAGTCGTTTCGTTCGAGTAGACAGTGATACAGTAGACAATCTGATCTTGAAAGAAGAAAGTAAAGAGATCAATCTGACTGATAAACAAAAAGAAGAGTTGAACGAAGCCTTTACTTCTCAACTACCAAAGGTTGATAAAACTGAATTCACTGTCGATTACAAATCGTTGGACGAAAAGGCACAACCAATACAAATAACTCAGAATGAGTTTATGCGCCGCATGAAAGAAATGTCTGCCATGCAGTCCGGTATGGGATTTTATGGTGAAATGCCTAACAATTACAATCTTGTATTAAACATAGAACATCCATTGATAAAAAAGATAATGGCAGATATAGATAATAAAGATAAAGAGGCGGTGAGTGCTTATGCTAATGAGAATAAAAATATCCGACAATTGATAGATTTGGCCCTGCTATCAAACGGCATGTTGAAAGGTGAAGCTTTGAGCAACTTTATCAAGAGAAATATGGAAAACATATAATCTCCATAATATATTAAATTAAACAGGTAATGACGGAGCTTAATGTCACTAAAAAAACGGAAGACATTTTGCTCCGTTTTTTTATTATAATAAATTTTCAAACTAATGCTTACTTCCGCCCAAAATCTGCGGGAATCTCGCCCCATTCATCAGTCTTCCATTTAAGGATTGCAGTTGTATAAGTATTTGTCTTAAGCCAGTTCTCGGCACGTTCTATCATGTAAAAGAGAGATTCATTCTCGGGAATCCGCTCCAGTTTGGTCTTACATTTCTTTTCTTTTACCCACTTAATAGCATTTACACTGTCAGAATAAATCGGAATAGAGAAGCCTCTCTGTTTCAATAAAGCCAAACCATGCACTAATGCCAAAAATTCACCAATATTATTTGTTCCTTGTTCAAATGGTCCCTGTTTGAAAACTTCTTCTCCGGTCTTCACATATACTCCCCTATACTCCATCAAGCCGGGATTACCACTACAGGCGGCATCGACAGAAAGACTATCTTTTATAATTTCGGGAATGTTATGTATCGAAACCTGCTTCTTTTTTTCAGCATTCTTACCTACATACAACCAAGGACTCTCATTGTAAGCTTTTTCAGCTTCTTGTTTTGACGGAAATGATTTATAGATAGCGCCATCGTAGCCTTCTACCTGAGCCTTACATTCGGCCCATGAAGAGTAAACCCCTGTCTTAACTCCATTCCACACCACATAAAAATTCTTCTTCGCCACCTTACCTTATAGTATATATTACAAAAATATCCGTAAGCTGCACTTACAGATATTCTATATCCTTTATTATTCTAATTACTTTTCGTTAAAAAAATCAGAAGCCTTTTTTCGTGCCTTATCTGCAAATTCATCAACTTTATCTACAATTTTTTCGGTATAACTTTGGGTATGTTTCGACACGTCTTCAAATAAATCTTTAGCCTTAGTCAGAAAGTCTTCAGTTTTTCCCTTAAAAAACTTATCCCAGTCTATATCAAGACCTTCCTTATCCATGTAATCTTTGACTACAGAAACAGCTTTAACTGCCTGTTCGTATGTAAGTCCAACCTCATCTTGCAGTTTTTTTATCAAGTTTTCCATTACTATAATTTTTGATGGTTTTTATTTATAGAAAACACCAATCAGACAGACAAAGTTCAGATAGCAAGGCAGATATCAAAGGATTAGAATCTGAAACCAAACGATACAAAAAAGTTTCGATTTCTTAATTCAGAACCAGTGTATGCAATATTATAGAGTCCATATTCATAACCTACATTCATTGTATATATATCATACACCAAGCCCACTTTAGCATTCAAGCCATAATCAAATCTTCTCCATCGTTCGGGAGTAAAAGATTCAAATTCAGTCTCAGGAACTCTCGTAACAACAGGTTGCCCAACATTATCGGAAATAACTGTAATGCTACTCGTTGTACCTGTCCCTTTATACCCATAAGCTGCATAAAGACCTCCATTTATGTTAAATGCCCATGATTTTGTGAAATACAATTCATACCCCAAATTAAAAGGCATTTGTATATAGTTTCCTGTGGCATTGTAATATTCATCATATGTAGTCACAGAAATATCGCCATTTCTTTCTACAGTATGAATATGTCTTTTCAGCCCTTTTTTAGTAACAAACAATCCTGTTTGGAACTGCATATTACTCCAAAACTTATAATTTACATTGAATCCGATATGAACCCCTATTTTGGCTTGCTTATATGTATTACCATTCTTAATATCCATTTCAGCCAGATTTAGTCCGACATGTATATCTGATGTGATACGCTTTTTGGGATATTGAGCATTTATAGCACCAATACTGCAAACAAACAAAGATATAAGCAAAGATATTTTTAAAATTGTTTTCATAAAGTTAGTATAGCTAGTGCAAAGTTAAAAGAATTAATTATATATTAAAGTAAACAAACTTGTTTCATCAAAAATTTCATTACTCACAGCGAGTATCTGTTCTGCCGTCACAGCTTCTATTTTCTGAGCAGTCTCTGCCATTGTATTGAAGTGATTATGATGCAAAAAGTTTTTACCTAAGGCTAAAGCCAGATTCTCGTGATTGTCACCCATCACTCCTATCTGTCCTATGAGCTGTCTCTTGGCTATACTTAGTTGGCTAGTTGTAAGCTTCTCTCTTCTTAATCTATTTAATTCTTTATGCACCAAACTGATACATTTATCCACATTTTTCTTATCGCAACCAAAATAAATTGATGTTATCCCTGTATCTGTATATGATGTGATAGACGAATCTACGTTATACACATAGCCTTTTTTCTCTCGTAAAGAAATATTCAAACGACTATTCATTCCCGGACCACCCAAAAGGTTATTCAAAAGATTTAAAACTCTTCTATTTGGATCACGTAAGCAATACGAACGCCCACCAATCAAGACATGTGCCTGCGAAGTGTCTTTATCTTCTCTCTTGTTTACAGATGGAATGTCAATCGGCTTTATACGTTGTATATCTGATTTTATATCAGAAATAGCTGACAAATATTTCTCGGCATAATAAACAATCTTCTTAAAGTCTGTTCTTCCAAGTGAAAAAAGCACCATGTTAGAAGGATTATAGAATTTGTTTACAAAAGCCTTCGCCATCTGCCCGTCAAAGTTCTGTAACAATTCGGCATTTCCCAATATATTATGCCCTATCTCGGAATGATCAAAAACAAGATTTTCGAACTCATCAAAAATCAGTTCTGATGGACTATCTTCATACGAGTGTATTTCGTCTATTATAACTTCTACCTCTTTTTCTATTTCCGATTGAGGAAAATTTGAATGAAAGGTTATATCTGAAAGTAACTCTATCGCACGGCTAAAGTGTTGCTCAAGAAAGACTGAGTAAACAACCGTTTCTTCTTTATTGGTAAATGCATTGAGCTCTCCACCCACGTTTTCCATACGGTTAATAATATGATACGCCCGTCTTTTGTCCGTACCTTTAAACAGCATATGCTCTACAAAGTGAGCCATACCGTACTGATCGGGAGCTTCATCGCGTGTACCTGCATTGACTATAAAACCACAATAAGAAACGTTACTTTCTATTGGTTTGTGTACAATACGAAGTCCGTTGGTTAATGTATGAGTGAGATAATTTATCATTTCTTCATGTAAAATGCCCTTTCTTCAGGGCTTAATTTTTCTATTGAGTAACGCAACATCGTGCGGGGCATCTCCTTGCTGTAACAATCAAGAAAATCAGTCAATTGTATTTTATCTCTCTTACCCATCTCTCTAAGCATCCACCCGATAGCTTTATGCATCAGATCGTGCTTATGATACAATAATCGTCGGGATAAATCTAAAATATCTTGATAATCGTTTCGCCGGATAAATGCGAATGTGGCAATAACAGCAATACGCTGATCCCACAGAAGCGAACTGTCTGCTAATTCAGACAAGACTGTCCTATCTTTATCCACGAGATACTCCCCAAGAATATCTTTTGCACTAAGATCCACTAAGTCCCAATTATTGATACAGTGTGTATGTGCCAAATAGAAATCGACAATCTCTTGTTTCTTAATCTCATCCTTTGCTTTTTTGAATCGCTCTACAAGAATAAGCAAAGCACATAACCGACACTCGTGATATTCATTATTGAGAAGCTTCGTTACTTCAGCAAAAGGAATATCCTTATATTTCTTAGCTACTTTTCGAGTATCAGGAACAACAACTCCCAGAAACTTATCACCCTCTCCATATTGACCTTTTCCGGTTTTGAAAAAGTACGGGAGAAACTCCCGTTTTTCAGGAGTAGAACAAGCTCTTAACTCTTGCTGTATTTGTTTAGATATCATTAGATTCTCCCTAAAAGGTGACAAAAGTGACAGATTTCAGGCTATTTTTATTTGTCACTTCCTAAGTTCATAAAAATAGCCCTCCATGTAATAAGATAAATAGTTGGAGCTTTACATAAAGAGAAAACAACTTATTTCAGTTTCCATTCGGCTCCATCCTTGCCATCTTTGATTTCAAATCCGGCTTTAGCCAATTCGTTGCGTATTTGATCCGATGTAGCCCAATCTTTATTTTCTTTCGCTTTTTGGCGAATCTCGAGCAATAAATCCACAGCTTTGCCAAACGCTTCATTATTGCCACTGTTTGCACTTATTGCATCGTTACGGATACCGAGTATACCAAACAAAAAGATATCAAATACTTCTTTAAGCTCATTTATATCTTCCTGAGTCAATGTTATATTACCGGCACTAGCAGAGTTGATTGTTGTTCCGGCTTCGCAGAGATGTGCTATTACAACTGCTGAATTCAAATCATCATTCAATGCCTCATAGCACTTGTTTCTGATATTTTTCACATCTACAGAAGATATAGCTGATGCAGGGATTTTCTCTATACGTGCGTATGCATCATAAAGACGTTCGAGACTCTTTTCTGCACCTTGTAGGGCTTCGTTACTAAAGTCTAGTGTACTACGATAATGCGCCTGTAGGATAAAGAATCGAATTGTCATAGGACTATACGCCTGTACCAGCATTTTATGAGAGCCTGTAAAGAATTCATCTAGTGTAATGAAATTCCCTAGAGATTTACCCATTTTCTGCCCGCCTACAGTTATCATATTGTTATGCATCCAGTATCTTACTACCTGATGCTTTTCCATTGCCGTATTCTGGGCTATTTCGCACTCGTGATGAGGGAACATAAGATCGAGCCCACCACCATGTATATCAAACTCTCTACCGAGATACTTTATACTCATTGTCGAACATTCGATATGCCAGCCGGGGAAGCCATCACTCCAAGGCGAAGGCCAACGCATAATATGTTCGGGTGCAGCTTTTTTCCACAGAGCAAAGTCAACTCTACTTCTCTTTTCTTCCTGACCGTCGAGCTCACGCGTAGTATTTAGCATTTCTTCGATATTGCGATGAGAAAGGATTCCATAATCGTAATCCTTATTATATTTCTCTACATCAAAATAGACCGAACCGTTACTTTCGTACGCATATCCGGCTTTCAATATGCTTTTTATTGCCTCTATCTGCTCTATGATATGCCCCGAAGCATGAGGCTCTATAGATGGAGACAGCACATTCAAAGCATCCATTGCCTTATGATAGCGATTTACATAATACTGAACAACTTCCATTGGTTCCAATTGCTCCAAACGTGCTTTTTTCGCTATTTTATCTTCGCCCTCATCGGCATCATTCTCCAAATGCCCCACATCTGTGATGTTACGCACATAACGCACCTTATAGCCTAAATGTGTGAGGTAACGGAATAGTATATCGAATGTTATAGCAGGGCGGGCATGTCCGAGATGGCCATCTCCGTATACGGTTGGTCCACAAACATACATCCCCACATGCGGTGCATGAAGCGGTTCGAATACTTCCTTTTTTCGTGTCAGAGTATTGTAAACCAATAATTTTTGTTCCATAAACAGTCTGTAATTTTTTTAGCAATACAAAAGTAAGAAAATTATATAGAAGTAAGGAGGTTACACACCGAATATTAAGTGTGTAACCAAACCTATGTATTATTAAATATTTAGGGGTTATAGATTTCTTTATTCCTGTTACCGAAAACTCAATTTATATTCCATTGTTTGATTCCAGCTGAAATTGCTCCGGTATAGTATCCATAATTTCAAAAAGTTCATCAACCGACTCTGTTCGCAACATAGCTACTCTTATTTTCTTAAAATCGGGCAATCCTTTAAATAATGAGCTTGCAGCCAAATGACGCCGACTATGAATAATTCCGCCACGTTCCCCTGAATGAGTAACATTTTTGCGGATCATCTCTTTTAGAACATCCAAATACCATCCAAACTCTTTTTTCGGAAGCGGTTCTCCCGTTCTCAAATAATGCTTCACCTCCTCAAAGATCCACGGACTACCGATACTTCCCCGCCCTATCATCACGGCATCTACTCCTGTTTCGTCGAAACGGCGTTTGCAGATCTCAGGACTGGTTACATCCCCATTCCCTATTATCGGAATATGCATACGAGGGTTGTTTTTCACATCGCCTATCAACTCCCAATCAGCCTCTCCTGTGTACATCTGTGAACGTGTACGCCCATGTATTGTTAAGGCTTGTATTCCTACGTCTTGCAATTGCTCTGCTAGTTCTACAATAATCTTCGACTCATGATCCCAACCTAAACGAGTTTTTACTGTTACAGGGATTTTTACAGCTTTTACTACTGCAGCCGTTATTTCAACCATCAGTTCCGGGGTTTTCATCATACCCGAACCGGCACCCTTGCCCGCCACTTTCTTCACCGGACAGCCAAAGTTTATATCCAAAATATTCGGGTTGGCATCTTCGCAGATTTTTGCAGCTTCCACCATTGCATCTACTTCTCGCCCGTATATTTGTATAGCCACAGGACGCTCTTCTTCACTGATGGTGAGCTTGGCCTGAGTCTTATTCACATGACGAATAAGTGCATCGCTGGATACAAACTCGGTATATACCATATCTGCCCCAAATTGCTTGCACATAAGACGAAATCCCATATCTGTCACATCTTCCATAGGAGCAAGAAAGACAGGGTTTTCGGAGAATTTTATATTGCCTATTTTCATTATATTATAGTGTAGATTCTTATAGATATTTATTAAATATCGGGCACAAAGATAAGTATCTTTTATCAGAAGATAAAAAGATGGAATTGATCTTAACTATATTATAAACGCTGAGGAAATGAATATAAAAAGAATATAGTGAACAAAAACGAAACATCAACCAGTTTTTGTTGCACGTAGCATTTCTCTTTTTCCGGGAGGTCCGGGAAGTCTTTCAGTTTTATAACCTGATTGCTGTAACATTCTACGCACAGCACCTTTAGCACAATAAGTAACTAATATCCCATTCCGGGCTGTAACAGAATACAGTGAATCAAAGATTGATTGCGTCCACATTTCGGGCTGCTTATCGGGAGCAAATGCATCGAAGTAAATGAGATCGAAAGATGATTTTAATGAGGAGAAATCAAACTTGGTAAAATCACATTCTATCTTCGACAAATAAAACTCGGATAAAATCTGCACTTCTTTATTCCAATCAGCATCATGCAGCTTATTATATAATATCTTGGCTTGCTCCGAGTGCTTATCCGAATAATTCAACTCACTGATAATTGATTTAGGCAAAGGGTATAACTCTAAGCCTGTGTAATGAATAACTCTTTCGGTATTGGTTACATCCAATGCTGTCAAAAAAGCATTCAGCCCTGTTCCAAAACCAATTTCAAGAATATTGACACACTCTTTATTGCAATGATGTAATCCTGTGTTAATAAAAACGTGGGTTGATTCTTGTATAGCTCCATTTACCGAATGATAGTGTTCATCCAGCTCGGACATGAAAAGAGTGTGAGACCCATCAGCGGTTAATTCTATTTTGGGTTTCACACTCATTTCTTTTTGTGTCTAATTATCACTTTTTTCAATTAAAGCAACGGCGTATGCGGCAAAACCTTCCTCACGGCCTACAAACCCCATTTTTTCTGAAGTTGTTGCTTTTATCGATATATCATCTATAGAGATCTCTAAAATCTCAGCCATCACTTTCTGCATCTGAGGGATATGAGGATTTATTTTAGGACGTTCGGCACAGATAGTTGCATCTATATTTCCTATCCGATATCCTTTTTCGGTTATCACCTCTAATGTTTTTTTCAATAAGATTTTACTATCTACATCTTTATATTCTCCGGCTGTATCAGGAAAATGGAAACCTATATCACGCAAATTCGCCGCACCAAGCAAGGCATCACAAATAGCATGTATAAGCACATCAGCATCGGAGTGTCCTAATAGTCCCTGACTATGCTCTATCTTGATTCCACCTAACCACAAATCTCTATTATTAGCAAGGCGATGCACATCATAGCCAAAACCTACCCTAATCTTCATTATATCAAATAACTTTATCTACGAAACAATAATTATTTAAATAAATTTTTCATTGCATCAATATCAAATCCTAGAGAGAATCGCAATGTTTGGTCTAATGGATTTTGTTGTGCAGTAGCTAACAGATATGCAACATCCAGTTGGAATGCACTTAACTTAAATCCTGCCCCAAAAGAAAGATACTGACGATTACCTTTCATCTTATTTTCGTGGAAGTAACCGGTACGTAAACGGAACTTATCATTATAATCATATTCTGCCCCAAGCGACCATGCTATTTCTTTCAATTCTTCTGAGAATCCTCCGGGAGCATCACCAAATGACTTGAAGATACCTGAGATCGGGTTAATATCTCTATAATCTGCCATTCGCTTACTGAACTCATCATTGGTCTCTCCATCTTTTTTAACCGGAGGGGTTGGCACCAAATACTTATTCAGATCTGCACTGAATGATATTGTGCTCACCTCGTTGATAGGATACATCAGGGAAGCCCCTAAACGTAGATTGGTCGGTAAGAATTCATTTCGTGAATCTCCATTTGTCGAAATCTTTGTACCAATATTGGAGATATTGAACCCAAAACTTAAAAGACTTTCCGAACTTCCTGTACGAATATAAGATTCATTATAACCCGAAATATCTGCCGCGAAAGCATTACCTACCGAGGTTTCTTCAGTAGCCCCTGTATAATCGGCGCGGATGTAACGCACAGTTACCGCACCGGAAAAAGTTTCTGTTAGTTTACGGGAATATGCCAAATCAATAGCCAACTCATTCGGGCTTAATACAACGCCATTAAATTCATTCAAGTCGGTGATAACTTTTACATCTCCGATAGAAAAGTAACGGATGGATGCACTTAATGCCTGATTATTTTCATTTCCTAATTTATAGTAACCAACACCATAAACTAATGCTATATCATTAATAATCTTTCTCAGCCAAGGAGTGTATGATATCCCAAAACCTGCCTTACTTGGATTAAATGCATATTTAGCAGGATTCCAATGTTGGGAATATACATCCGGTGCTGTAGCTACTCCGGCATCTCCCATTCCTCCTGCACGTGCATCAGGAGCTATATTTAATGACGGCATAGCCGTTTGTATCGGATTCACGTCATCTTGTGCATACACGCCTAATGCAAGTAATGCAAAAATATTTACAAATAAGATTTTTCTCAAAAGACTCTTCATTTATTCTACTATTTAAGTAATTAATTTATCTGCTAAGGTTTAATTATAGTTTGTTCGTATTTCTTATTTAAATTATTCAATATATATAGATAACAATTTTTTATAATATTTATTGTTATTCCGCATAAATTTAACATTTTCTATTATCAGCAAATAGATATATCTAACAGTTTTTCTCCTTCTATTTCTCCTGACAATTGATTTCCTATTTGCACTTTCCCTACTCCTGCGGGTGTGCCTGTAAAGATTAAATCGCCTGTTTTCAGAGTAAAAAATTGGCTGGCGTATGCAATTATCTTATCTATCGGATGTATCATTTCGGAAGTATTGGACGATTGCACTATTCTACCGTCAATAGACAAACTAAAGTTTAGATTATCCATCTGTTTGCCCCATTTATCTTTCGATACAAACTGCCCTACGGCTGCAGAGTTATCAAACCCTTTGGCTATTTCCCAAGGCAATCCTTTTTTCTTTAGTTCAGATTGTATATCTCTTGCTGTAAAATCGATACCGAGAGTAACTTCTTCGTAATAACGATGAGCAAACCGTTGTGCTATATTTTTACCCATCTTACTTATTTTAACTACAACCTCGGCTTCGTAATGTATATCGGCAGAGAAATCAGGGATATAAAAATCTTTCTTATCACCCGAAAGCAACGATGTATCAGGTTTCATAAAAAGAACAGGATCATCATCGCCACTCGATAATGCCCTATTCATTTCTTTATTATGTGATTGATAATTTTGCCCTACGCAAATAATTTTCATCTTTTTGCTGTATAAAATATACAACAAAGATACACAAGTTTTTATTTCTTTCGGTGAATTCCTCCAAACATTTGCCTCAAGCGCATTGTAATCACACCGATCACACCCTCAGCAAAAATACCAGAACTCATTTTTGAAGTACCCAACATCCGATTAACAAAAACAATAGATACCTCTTTTATATTAAACTTCAGACAATGTGCAGTATACTTCATTTCCACCTGAAAAGCGTATCCTTTGAAGCGAATATTATCCAAATCGATAGTTTCAAGAACTGCGCGTCGATAACAAACAAATCCGGCTGTAGAGTCATGTACCTTCATACCCGTAATAAACCGCACATATCTGGAAGCAAAATAAGACATCAAAACCCTACCCATAGGCCAGTTTACAACGTTTACACCACTACAGTAGCGTGAGCCTACCGCTAGGTCGGCACCTTGATTAACACATGCATCATATAAACGGAGAAGATCGTTCGGATTGTGAGAAAAATCAGCATCCATCTCATACACATACTCATAACTACGTTCTAAAGCCCATTTAAATCCGGCTATATACGCTGTACCAAGACCAAGTTTTCCGGCTCTTTCTAGCAAGTGTAGCTTTTCGGGAAATTCTGTTTGAAGCTTTTTAACGATCGACGCTGTTCCATCGGGAGACCCATCGTCAATAACCAGAATATCGAACTCTTTTGGTAGGTTGAACACAGCCCTTGTGATGGCCTCTATATTTTCCTTTTCGTTATAAGTCGGTATGATAACTATTGAATCTGACATTTCCTGCAAATATATTAAGCTACAAATGTAGCATTTTAAGTGTTGATAAATAAAAATTTGCCCGACAAAAAAAACTAAAATATTACGATATCCATTTCGCTAAAAGAACTTTTTCTATGAGATTAAAAAAAATTAATACCTCTTTATGGAATTTCAGAGACTTTAATATCTATTAAGTAGAAAAAGGGAAGATTAAATAACAATTTAAAACATACAGTTATGAAAAATGCAGTAAACCTAAACTCAACAGAATGGTGTGACATAGTTTTTGAAGGGAGAAACAAATCATACGGAGCATTCGCCTTAAGGCAATCTTCTTGGAAACGACACATTCTTGCTTTCGCAATCATCTTATTGTTTGTAGGTTTTGTAACAGCCCTACCGTTAATCATCAGTACTGTAAAAGCTGCAACAGGTATACAGCCTGATAATATAACAGATAAATATACAATGGTAGTTATCGATCCACCATTAAACAAAGTGGATGAGATTGAAAAACCACCAATTCCTGAACCACCTAAATTTATACAAATGACGAAGTTTGTTCCACCAACAATTGTAGATGACACTAAAGTCAATAATGAAGAACAGATGGTGACAATGGAAGAGGTAGCAAAAGGCAAAGACGCCATTGGAAAACACAAGGTAGAAAACGGTTCTACTGACCCTGATGCAATCCGAAAGGACATTGAGACCATAATGACACCAACAGATAAGGGAGGAACAGAAAAGAAACCCGAGACATTTATTGCAGTAGAAATCATGCCTCAGTTCCCCGGAGGTGAGTCCGAAATGTATAAATTCATCTCTAATAATTTAAAATATCCTGTCGTAGACCAAGAAATAGGAACACAGGGACGTGTTATAGTAAGATTCGTTGTTAGCAAAACCGGTGAAATATCCAATTTGGAATTATTAAAAGGTATCAGTCCGACATGCGACAAGGAAGCAATGAGGGTAATAAAAAGTATGCCAAAATGGATTCCTGGGAAGCAAAGTGGAAATCCGGTTCAGGTATATTTCACAATTCCGATTGTATTCAAACTGAAACAATAGAAGTACTCTGCCTAATTTGATGAAAGAAGGCTGTATAGAGTTTTTCTTACAGCCTTCTTATTGTTTTTCGGTAAGGTATTTCCAAAAACGTTTTGGCATGTGCTGGCGATGTAATTTCGGATTTATACGTTCTTTTATGGTCATCGACTTAAAATAACCTTTCCACAGCTCTTGAAATAGTTTTTCATCTTCGGCCATCAACTTTTCATCCAATTTTCCACCCAGCAAATGTTCATCATTATCAAGGGTAATCTCTACCATTGTATTGAGATCATAATAATACCCATATTTTCTTTTCATATCATAGATAACCCATTTCTGATCCGAAAAGCGATCTTTGAAATGACCGATAGCCAAAGGGAGAGCATTATATCGGGGAAATACAGGGGCAAAGAATATATCGTCAGCCGCTTTTTGAAATCGCACAAACTGTTTCAGATAGAGCTCTTCGTGGGATACCTTTCTAGCCAATTGGCTCATCTGCAAAACATCACTATCTGCAAAATTCGTTTCTATAGATACTTTATTATCAAGCGCCTTACGAATATAACGGAACATAAGATCGTCACTTCCTTCTTCCTCCGAAAGCCAAACATAAGTAAGCATGTTGCATGCCCCTTTCGACAATTTATTTTCTAATCCTTTCCAAACCCGGGTAGCTTTGTCTTCTTGCGTAACCACTGTATAGCTATCTTCCATAAACATGGGAGCAATATCATCCTCTGCCAACAATTTGTCGGGAAATACTTTTCGGCTATATGCATCAAAGATAGCGGTCAATAAGCCTTCGAAAGTTTTATCGTAAAAAAATACTACCATCAGTCGGGGAATATTATAGACAACTGACTATCATCACCTTTTCGTTTTTTTGGTTCCGTAAGGATTTTGCGGACATACTCAGGCGTAGCTTCATTAACAGTATACATCGGCAACTCGTTGCAAGTAATAAAATATTGAGCTTTCTTCATCACCACTCCAATCTTTTTGAGGTGTGAGGCATTCAGCTTACCATGCCGACGTGAAGTTACAATATATTGAGCCGATTTAACCCCAATACCGGGCACACGAAGAATCATTGCATAGTCGGCTTTGTTAATATCCACAGGAAACATCTCGGGATGACGCAGTGCCCATGCCAATTTCGGGTCAATCTCAAGGTCAAGATCAGGATATGCGTCGTCTACTATTTCATCAGCTCTATACTGATAGAAACGCATCAACCAATCGGCCTGATATAAACGATTTTCTCTCACCAATGGGGCTTGCTTCAAGGCTGGCAAACGAGTATCATAACTATTCACCGGAATAAAGCCCGAATAGTATACACGCCTCATCTGCGTCTGTTGATAAAGGATCGAAGACACACGCAAAATATCTTTATCCCGTTCATTGGTTGCGCCCACTATCATTTGCGTACTCTGTCCGGCAGGAACAAAGCGCGGCGCAGAGCGAAACTTCCGCCTGTCTTCTATACTTTGTTGCATTCCCTGCTGAATATAACGCATCGGCTTGTATACACTGCGATGATCTTTTTCAGGAGCCAGCAGTTTCAGATTTACCTCTGTGGGTATTTCCAGATTTACACTCATACGATCGGCATACAATCCGGCTTCACTAATCAGCTCCTGACTAGCACCGGGTATACTTTTCATGTGAATATATCCGTTGAATCGTTGTACAGTTCTGAGATTTTTTATGACTCTCACCATACGCTCCATCGTATAGTCTGGGTTGTTGATAACGCCCGAACTAAGAAAAAGACCTTCGATATAGTTGCGGCGATAAAACTCAATTGTAAGATCAACCAGTTCTTGAACGGTAAATGTAGCTCTACGAATATCATTACTCCTACGATTGATACAATATGCACAATCATATATACAGTAGTTGGTTAGCATAATTTTCAACAATGAAACGCAACGCCCATCTTCTGTAAAACTATGACATATCCCCATACCACCGACAGTATTTCCGAGTCCGCCCGCTTTATTTTTGCGGACAGTACCACTGGAAGAGCAAGAAACGTCATACTTAGCCGACTCTGCCAATACCTTCAGTTTTTCGAGTACATTATCATTCATAGAAATACAAAGAAAAGCATTTTAAAAGAGAGGTTGTTATAAAATAATTTAAAATAAACACTTTTGTTGATAAATAAATAACAAGCTCACTACAAGATATTTAGCAATGAAAACTTTTTACTATTAAGCAAAATACACCTTTAAAGTCAAGCATAAAGACACATACACAAAATTAGTGTTTAGATATATATTTTAAACTATTTTAACCACACGGAAAGAGAAAACACAAAGTGAAACTCGGCAGAAATCCTTATTTTGCATATATTTGTAATATCACATCTAATTAATTATTCAGGCCTGCCGTTATGAAAAAAATATGCACACTGATTGCTTTATGTATATCTTATTCTGTATTATATGCGCAAAATACAGACAAGCAAATTTACAAGCATGCAGAACTAGAGACAATACTCAACAATATCAGAGAGAAATATATCCCTGACAAGAGAGTAAAAGTGTTTGATATAAAAGTAGATGATCACGAAAAAAAACCTACTTTGTTAGGTGTCGCATCCGATATTACTGCATATAATGAATTAATAAAGCAGTCTGAAAAAATCTATAAAAAAAATTTCACGGATAAGATAAAATTATTACCCGACAAAGATCTAGGAGACAAGACCTATGGTGTGATAACCTTATCTGTTGCCGATATCCGAGTTGAAGGTAAATTCTCGGCCGAAATGGCCACTCAAGCTACCCTCGGAACACCAATCAGAATTCTACAAAAAGATGGATGGAGCCGCATACAAACCCCTGATGGATACATAGCTTGGACTCAGGAAATAAATTATCACCCGATGACTAAGGCTGAATTTGAGGCTTGGAACTTGGCTAAAAAAATAATATTTACAGACTATTTTGGCTTTGCATATTCTGCACCTGATACACAAAGTCAGACTGTATCCGATCTGGTGAGTTGCAATATTATGAAAAAGGAAGGCGAGGTTGGAGATTTTTATAAAGTATCATATCCCGATGGACGAAAAGCGTATATACTAAAAAGCCAAAGTAAAAAATATGAAGACTGGCTTGCCGGAATTACAATATCAGGAGACGACTTTGTGAAAAAGGCATATACCCTGATGGGGATTCCCTATGTATGGGGTGGTACATCGGTAAAGGGTATGGACTGTAGCGGATTTACCAAAACAATAGCACTGATGCACGGTATTATTTTGATGAGAGATGCCTCACAACAGGTACATACAGGTATACCGATTGATATAAGCAACGGGTATGGAAATTTAAAACCCGGAGATTTGATGTTTTTTGGAAAAAAAGCTGAAAAAGATAGAAAAGAACGCATACGTCATGTCGCATTTTATATTGGCAACAATAAATTTATTCATGCATCAGGGTATATCCGTATCAGCAGTCTTGATCCTAAAGACAATGATTATGACGAAGTGAATACAAAAGAATTCATCAGAGCTTCGCGCATAACAGGGGCGATAGATAAAGAGGGATCGGGAATATGGTCTATATCAAACAACTCATTTTATAAGTAATTATCATCATACCTAATATATCGAATCATGCCACAATCGAGACGTAATTTTCTAAAAACAGCAGCTCTGACAACAATAAGCAGTGGGTTACTCGCCGGCAATCCATTAGCAGCATTTGCTCAAAACAATAAGAAGACAATTTCATTAAATAAGAAAATGAAATTAAGCTTTAAACCGTACGACCTGCAATTGCGCCATGTATTCACTATTGCTAATTCTTCACGCACAACAACACCTGTTGTACTGACTGAAATTACATACGATGGCATAACTGGCTATGGTGAAGCTTCTCTCCCGCCCTATTTGGGCGAAACTCAAGCTTCGGTAATCGAGTTTCTGAAAAAAGTAGATCTCGAACAATTTTCCAGTCCGTTTGAGCTGGATGATATACTCACCTATATCGACAAAATAACAGAGAACAATACTGCAGCTAAGGCTTCCATCGATATTGCATTACATGATTTAGTAGGCAAGATAATGAATCAACCCTGGTATAAAATATGGGGATTGGACAAAGAGAAAACACCATCTACAACGTTTACGATTGGTATCGATACGGATGAGGTTGTTAAACAAAAAACCAGAGAGGCTGCACCATTATACAATATACTGAAGGTAAAGCTTGGAAGAGAAAATGACAAGCAGATGATAGAGGCTATACGGACTGTGACCGACAAGCCTATAGCCGTAGATGCCAATCAAGGGTGGAAAGACAAACATTATGCATTGGATATGATCAATTGGCTAAAAGAAAAAGGTATCGTCATGATCGAACAACCAATGCCCAAGTATAATTTGGAAGATGCCGCATGGGTTACAGAAAGAAGCCCGTTGCCTGTATTTGCCGATGAGTCTTTTCAACGTCTCCAAGATGTGCTACGACTAAAAGGAGCTTTCACCGGAGTAAATATCAAGTTAATGAAGTGTACAGGTATGCGTGAGGCATGGAAAATACAAACTGTAGCACGGGCAGCCAACATGAAAGTAATGATAGGCTGTATGACAGAGACGTCTTGTGCCATCTCTGCCGCAACGCAATTATCACCGGCTGTAGATTGGGCCGATCTGGATGGAAATCTATTGATCAGCAACGACTGTTTCAAAGGTGTAACAGTTATAAATGGTAAGTTACATCTGGATGATAAGCCAGGAATCGGAATAGAGAAAGTGGGATGATCTAAATAATTTTTTGATGATAAGTTATATTTATTTATCTATCTTTGCATAAATTTAATACATAAGAATACGTGATATTACTAGCTGAAAGCGGCTCTACAAAGACAGAGTGGTGCCTGGTGGACAGAAGTGGAATTGTAGAACATTTCTTGTCCGATGGTATTAATCCTTTTTTCCAAACAAGAAAGGAGATAAGTCGTTCTATTCGGCTACAACTGCCACCGGTCTTCTTTAAGACTAAATTCCATACTATATATTTCTATGGTGCAGGCTGCTCTTCTCTAGAAAAGAAGAATGTAGTAAAAGCTTCACTTGAAGCCCAGTTTAAAACACCATCGATCATCGAAAGTGACCTTTTGGGTTCGGCTCGTTCCCTATTTAAAAACGAAGCCGGCATTGCCTGTATTTTGGGAACCGGCTCTAACTCGTGTCTATATGATGGGGATACTATTATAAAGAATGTAAAACCTTTGGGATATATCCTTGGGGACGAGGGAAGTGGCGCTTCTTTAGGTAAAATATTTCTTGCAGATTGTTTAAAAGGATTAGCTCCGGCAGAGCTTATAGAGCCATTCTACAGAAAGTATAAGATTGATCCGGATGAGATTATGGATTATATTTATTCTAAGCCATTCCCGAACAAACTGTTATCGGTTTTATCATTCTTTCTATACGAATATCTCGAACATCCCTATATCAATAATTTAGTCAGAAAGAATCTACGATCTTTCTTTGAAAGGAATATCCTTCAATATGAATATACGGAATATCCTATACGCTTTGTAGGATCGATAGCAAAAATGTATTCCTTTATCTTAAGAGAAATAGCTCAAGACTTAGGAATATACATTGATGTTATTATTGAAAATCCGATAAAAGGATTGATTGAATATCATAAAGAAAACGGACAATTAATATAGATAAGGTATTTATATTAATTTTTATTTTCCTTATTAGCCAGAGTGATTCTTACGGCATTCATACCTTTCTGACCTCGCTCTAATTCGAATGTTACCATATTGCCTTCTTCGATGGGTATTAAAGTACCGCTTACATGAAAAAAGTATTTTTCTGTACTGCCTGTGTGTTTAATAAAGCCATACCCTTTATCCTGATTAAAGTATTCTACACGACCATTGAGTATAGGATCTTCTACATCTTCTTTCTTGGGTGTTGAAATAGCGATATCTTCTATTTCTATCTCTTGCTTATTGGCCTGAGTGGGAGGTGTACTGGTTATAATGCCATTCTCATCCACATACGCGATCATATCTTCAAATGAGTCGACAGGAGCATTTCGTCTTTCCTCTCTTCTCTGCTGTTTTTCTTTTCTCTTTTGCTGTTTGTTTTTTTCTATTTCTCTTTTGTTAAATGAATTTGATTTTGCCATTAATTATATATTTATGTTTTTATATTTGTTACGCTGGAATTGATAATTGATTCAACTTCTTACCTGTTAATTTCTGGATATCATTTAGCATTGCATTCTCTTCCGCCGAACAGAAAGTAAGAGCAGTTCCACTATTACCTGCACGTCCGGTACGACCGATACGATGCACATAAGTTTCGGGAACATCGGGCAGATCATAATTGATGACCAGTTCCAATTGATCAACATCTATGCCTCTTGCCGCAATATCCGTAGCAATGAGAACACGTGTTTTTTGTGACTTAAAATTGTTCAAAGCACGTTGACGTGCATTTTGAGATTTATTTCCATGAATAGCTTCGCTACCTATACCGGCTTTACAAAGAAGACGTGCAATTTTATCAGCACCATGCTTGGTGCGGGAAAAGACTAAAACAGATTGCTTTTTATCTTTTTTCAACAAATTGATTAACAAGTCTTTCTTTTCTTGTTTCTCTACAAAATACAAATATTGCTTAATAGTATCTATAACAGATGATGCAGGTGTAACTTCTACCTTAAGAGGATCTAGCAGAATAGAGCGAGACAACGAAGCTATAGCAGATGGCATAGTAGCAGAGAAAAACAAAGTTTGTTTCTCTTTGGGCAACTTAGGTAGCAAACGTTTAATATCATGAATAAAGCCCATATCTAACATACGGTCAGCTTCGTCAAGGACAAAATGACGTATAGAGTTGAGATTGATAAAGCCCTGATTAATCAAATCCAATAGTCGTCCCGGTGTAGCAACTAATATATCTATGCCTGTCTTCAATTCATCTGTTTGTGCTTTTTGCTTCACACCTCCATATATAACACAGTGACGAAGTCCTGTATACTGAGTATAATCATTGAGACTGTCGTTTATTTGAATTGCCAGTTCTCGTGTTGGTGTTAATATTAAAGCTCTTATTTCTCTCTTTTTACCACTCACTTTATTCAGATAAAGTTGCTGAATGATAGGCAGTGAGAAAGCTGCCGTTTTACCTGTACCGGTTTGTGCCAGTCCTAAAATATCTCGATTGGTTAAAGCCGGAATAATAGCTTTTTCTTGTATAGGAGTTGGCGTTATATATCCTTTTTCTTCCAGAGCCTTTAATATCGGCTCAATAATATTTAATTCTTTAAATGTCATAAATAGTTTAACTGTAATCTACTACAGATTTTATAATTGAATAATGTGTTACGAACATTGTTCAACACATCTCCGTAACTTGTTAATAAAATAAACAAGAAAGTTAATTTTGACGTCATTTTTTACGATGGGAAGTTCCGCTAAAACAGAGGCGGAGCAAAACATTGCGAAGAAAGATACAATATAAACTCGATTGTTCAAAAGACAAAGATACGAAAACAAATCGACTTATTCTATTCTTCATATTTTATTTGATAAAACTCTCTAGTATATAAGATGATAAAACAATATAGACAATAATAAAAAAGTGTCCTGAAATAATTTGTATTACCGAAGTATTATCTTCTTTGTCATTCTGAATGTAATGAAGAATCTCCATCCTCCCGAACGAGATGTTTCACTCCGTTCAACATGACAAATATAAAATACAAATTATTTCAGGACACTTTTTTTCCCCTTTATTTAAACATAAAAGAAAGAATATTTGACATCAGACTGTCTCTTTCTGCTTGATCTTTTATCGCTTCGAAAGGAAAACCAATTACACACGTTTTGTAATCGCCATCATGAGCAATACCGGCACTAAGATTATTCTCTGTATATCTGAATACTGTATAACTATTATCTCCGGCTGGCTCTAAAGCATCAGGAGATTCTACAGCATAAGCTATAGGGTTGAGTTTGGTATAAAACTCATAGTTACCAGAAAATACGGGAAATGGAGACGCTATTGTTTTCACTTTCCCCTCAACAGCTGCACGCCCTACTCTCCATTTATATTTTAACACATCAGCAGCAAATTTTTGATCTTCTACTTGAGGCTTTTCCGTATCCCACAGATCAGAAGCGACATAAGCCCCGCTTATAAAGATATTTCCTCCTTGTTTACAATAATCAGTAATTTTGCTTTGCAATTCTTTAGGAAATGTTTTGAACTCAACAGGACTTACACCTCTACCCATTTTTGTTTGTCGTTGTTTCCCTAATATCAAATCTACTAATTTGTAAGAGTTCATGTCCACAGCTCCGGTCAATATAGCATCACGGCTTACAGATACGAACGAATATCCCGCTGCAGCAATAGATCGCCCATGCATAGACGGATAGTCAAATGTATTTCCAGCAACAACTGTTGTTTCGTAATTCGCATTGCTTGCACCAAAGCCTGCAGCATCGTCATCCATCCAAGGTATCGTCCTTCTGAATTCGTATTGACTTCCAATATAATTATATTCTACTTTATCGGGCACTCCATGATCAATAAAGTCTAAAAACCCACCAATGCTATCTCTTGTTGCAAAACTATAAGGAGCTGATAGTCTATCAAACCCATTGACAATAAGCACCTGCCCTTTCTCTTCCGATTTTTTACATACCGAAAGTATTTCGGAAGGAAAGCTTTGTCCTCCCTTGTTTACAGCTGTTATCTTGAAGCTATATAATACATTTTTTTCGATCGGCATAATCGCACTTGTACCATTCACCATCTTACCATTATCAAAGTCTCCATCACCTATACGTGTATATACGATATATTGATCAGGCTTTGCACTTGGCTCGGTGACATCATCTACCGACTTCCATTTTAATTCTACCTGAGTATCCCCGGAAAATTGAGCACTAAATGATTTTATCGGTAACGGCTGCACAACATAATCATAGCCATATTGATGAGCAACGAATTTGAGCATGCCTTTATATATCGAGCGACTAACCGTAAAACGAAAACGAGGATCGAGCCCATACTTCATATCGGCGAAATTCTGATGCGATAGTAATTCTAACAGCATGGTAGGCACATTCGGAACACGGGCTTCACTATAAGAACGGTTCCACATCTGGCGGCGAGTCCACTGAGGCTCATACTCGCGGCGAATATCTTTTACTATCTCATTCATTATCAACTCCGTAAGGTCGCGAGAAGCCCAACGAGTCTTACCATTTTCAAACTTTTCATCATTATGATGTGTCATGTAGATACCCAAACTTCCTATAATAGAATCGTTGAAGGTAGTACCCGCATCGGTATGAAAAGCCATTGCAAGGTCTATCGGAATATTCAGACCGTCCTTTTTAGGTAATGCCGAAGAGCCTCCTGCAATATAATTTACCCAAAAACCTCGGCTCTGATAATCATCCGTATAATCATTCTTTCCTTCACTCTTGTTGTATATACTATCCGGTGCTCCGGCCCATTGCAACCAATAACGAGCTCCCTCCGTATAACGAGGATAACCACTTACTTCCGGTTTGTAATCTATCGCCGGAAGTTTCTTTATATTGTTATTTTCAATATTTTCGGAACTTTTAGTATTATCGGTTACAATACCACTAGGATGAGGTAGTCGCGCAATATTACCCATTCCTCCACCTATCTTAACAGCATCAGCGGTCAGTATGCGTCCGGCTTTATTGCTTTTATTGGTCAATACAACTTTGCAATTTTCATTTACACCCTTATCAAAAGAAAAATAATCCAGAAATATCCAAGTACCTCCACCCATCTTTTGATTAATACTAAAGTCGGTTTTTCCGCCCTTATGATATACTGTATATCGGGCATCATCGGTGCTATTAGCTAATGTCTTATAAGATATATATACCCCATATTTACCATTTTCTGGAATATCGGGGATCCATTCACATCGACTTTCTTCTCCAGCCTTTATTGTCTTTACTTCTTTGTAAGAGCCTGATCTGAATGGATTTTCTCCATCCAGATATGACTCTTTCAAATATGCAAATCCTTCATAGTAGCCAACTGTCCAGCTGTCTTTTCCATTAATTTCTTTATATATCGATTTATCTTTGTTTCTATCGTTATCTATAATTATTTCATGACGCTGTATATCACGTTCGCGAGGCAGCAAAACATTCGCACCTGCATTTTCAAGCATAGGAACTAAGTATGGCAATACATAACTTTGAGTATATAAATCTTCTACTGTCTGGAAGATCCGAGCCCGCTGCCACTCCCAGCGTGCCAACTTTTGTTCGTAATACCATCCGTGGCTTTGCCATATAGCCAAGTGATGATTTTGCAACCCTCGGTCAGCAACGTAGGGTTGAGATAAGTTTGCGATCAATGGTTTTTCAAGTTTGTTAGCAAATAGCTGCTTTTTTTCTTTTCCAAACAAAACCAAATCTTCTACTTTTCGGGTATCTGCAATTAATTCAACTTTGTATTTTTTATACTTTTCGGGAAGTAGACCTTTTATTTTATTATAAATAAAATCTACTTCATTTTTCTGAAAAGGAATATAAGAAAGGTTTACTCCTGCAAAGAAGCTTATAGTTTTCCCTTTCACGTTGACAGAGTCTATTTTTATTCTCCCTGTTTTTACATCTTTGTTGGCAAATTCTGTCAGGTATGTTCCAATATTATTTTTAATACTATCGGAAATAATTTGAGCCTTTATTTCATTCACTATAAAAAATGAGAGAAATAAAATAGCAATATTGAAAAAAAACGTCCTTTTCATTATAATTTATTTATCATAAACGTTCAAAAGAATAACCTCTCTTTACTAAACCTTTTATAATTTCATTTAATCTCAAATATAATTTATCTTTCCTAGCAGGATGAGTTCCCGGATGAATAAGAATTATTGCACCATCCAGTGTATTTTCTTTTTCATACGAAAACAACTGATCTATTATCTGTTGAGAAGACATATAATTTTTCATATCCGGTGTTGTATAATCAGCAGCTGTTCTCAGTCCGGAGGTAAAGTTAATCGTTATCTGATTTTGCGATTCAATTAAGCTTACATTTTCTTTATTATACCACTCATATGGAGGCAAGTAATAATTTACTTCAGATTCTTTTATTCCATACTTTTCGAGTTCATACATATTTTGCCTTAAATCATTAATAAGGCTATCTGATGTCACAAGAGATTGTTCTCTATTTCCCCAAGAAGCATATAACAAATGCTTATCTGAATGTCCCCCTACATAATGTCCTTTTTTAATAATGTTTTTAATGGTTTCTTTATGTTCTTTCATTCTAAGACAATTCCCTGTAAGAAAAAAAGAAGCTTTTGCTTTGTTTTTATCTAATGTCTTAAGAATAGTTGTGGCTCCTTCAAAAGCGGAATCTGCAGAAAAAATCAAATGAATTACTTTCTTATCCGTGTTGATTCGAACAGTGGCTCCGTAGGCATCAGTTACTGTATTATTTGGTTTATTAGACTGCTTTCTTCCTTGTTGCTCCATTATGGAGAGGTAATATATCATGTAACAAGTACCATCGATCACAGGCTCATTGGTACCATAGGAATCTTGATGAAATACAGCCGGACCATTCTGAAAGGCAGCTAAAGGATCTTTACTGCGGCTCACTTTTGGAACACCCAAGAATGTATCATGCCAACCTTCATTGATGGGGCCATCAACCAATCCTCCCAAACGAGTTTCGTCTGTTCTGGAAGAAACGGCTCCTTCAGGAAAACCTCCTATAAAAGAGAATCCCCAAGGATTACAGCCTAAAATCCAATCACGTAAAGCAGCTTCCATCTCTTGAAAAGAACTATCTCCTGAGATCTCTTTATATTGGTGAGCATAAGATGCAGCTCCAATAATGGCAAAGTTAGCGCACCACACATAAGGCACACCATTCATAAACGGCTCATTTCCTGCACGGTTTCGAATAGTTTGTAATCCTTGACGCATAAAGTCGGTGAACTTTTTACTTGTTACTGCATCATCGGATTTTGCCATCAGATGATGTCCTTGATTAACAAAAGGATAGAATTGATAGTGACGTGCAAATCCGAATGCCCACAAAGGATTAACGGGTTCAAGTTGTCCCCAGTAGTCTCCTTCGGCGCGCCATTTAGGCTCTTTAGTAAGAGTATAGAACGTAGCAGCTGCTAATTCTATATCATCCACATAATTATCTTCTTCATAAAAATAAGGGGAAACTACGCAAACTGTTTGAGTATTTCCGGGATGTTCAAGAGCAAATTCATAGGCAGGCTCTGCCTTATTTGATAATACTTGAGCAAAAGCAGGATCTATATTCTTGAAAAGTTCGGCTCCCAAAGCAAAACAGGAAGCAAACTTACCTGCAGAGGAAGCCACTCCGGTGGTACGGTTCAGTTGAATCTCTCCATTTCTGGGATTAGGTAAATCTTGAGGCTCTCCGGTAATAAAATAAACCGGTCGTCCCTTGCCCGGTCCCCAGCCATAATCCACATTGTCGTTTTGTGGCAAGCCATAACCGGCATGGTCTCGGTCATCTGCTATCTGGTTGTACATTTCTTTAGGTGCAGGATTCATTCTGGATAGCCAGTCTAATCCCCAACGGATTTCATCTAAGATATCCGGAATTCCGTTACTGCCGGGACTAGCATCAGCACGATAATTGTCTTTAAAAATTGTTTTATCTTTTGCCTGATAATAGGCTAACATCATGTGATAGATAGCACTTGCACTGGTGGTAACATATTGTAATTTATCGTCTGCATCATGCCAACCACCGCGAACATCAATATGTTCGCCTGTACGGGTGGGATGCTCTACAATAAAACCATCGTGTTGATGACAAACAGTGCCTAAGAAATTATTCTGCCCGCAACGCTGACGGCGCATATAATTAAGCATAAAATCAACAGACCCTTCGTAGATATCTGCTCCAATTTTAAATTGAGGAGATTTCACACCAGAAGCTTCAATATAATAATCGCCTTCTGCCTGAACAGAAGAAAAGTCGAGACGAAAAGCTGATTTTAATCCCCAATATGCAGCATCTGCAATTTTTCCTTGTCCGCTATATACTACTTTCCCAGTTTTTGCATCAACAAGTGAAAAATCAGGGGTGCCATGTTGAGTTGTAGGCAACACAGGTGGTTGTCCACTTCTGCTGCGAAAAGATAAATCGGGGGTAATTTCTTCAGTTGAGATCAACACTGCAACTTTGATATCTTTGGGTAGATATCCCAATTGATTTATCCTTACCCATGAAGATTGTCCATAAGACAGGGAAACCATCATGCAAAAAATAAAAAAAGCGACTAAGCGATGCTGTTTCATGTGACAAAAGATTAAGTTAAAAGAAGGAGACAACTTGGCATCCCAGGATGTCTCCTCCTATCTAAAAAGTCTAAAACCTAATTATATAATATATATATATCCTTTAATTCCAACCTTTAGTCTGGGTTAAAGTATATCCTTGACTAGCATATAAATCAATCTGATCTTTCCCAACAGGCGCTAAATAAACCTTATCAGTAAAATCATCTCTACCATTTACACCTTCGGGCAGATAATACCCAACCATGTCAGCTTTATTAGTTCCATTGAAGACTACGATCGTACCATCTGCTTTCATTACTTGAGTTTTCCCCTTCATTGCATCAGCAACTAATTCTGGTAATTGTGTAGGTATATCACACCATATACCCGTGAGTAGATCTTTATTTGCAGAAGTCTTCATGTAATTAATTTTCTTCCAACGCTTTAGATCTAATAAACGAGAATGCTCGAAGAATAGTTCCATACGACGTTCACGACGAATTTCCCAAATCAAAGCAGGAACATCTGCATCGCGTTTAGGGTCTACAGGTAAAGATGTCAACTTCAATGGTTCTGTCTTTACCACCCCTTTTGCTATAGCCTCAGGTGCTAAAGGTCTATTTCTAAGTACATTTATCGACTTGTCTATATCAGATTGGGTAACAGCAGTACCTCCCATAGAAGCTAACTCAGCCTTAGCTTCGATCCAGTTCAAAAGCACCTCTCCGAAACGTATAACCGGAGCATCATTTGTATTAGTATTGCTATCATACATTGAAGGCACAGCACCACTATCTGCATATGTAGGACCTGTTCTATCAATAAACTTAGTAGCATAAAGCAAAGTGGTAGACTGAGATCTTGGTTTATCTCCGAATGAAGCCTCAAAACGAGGGTCACGAGTCTTTATCAGGTTTGCAATATCAAATTTTTCAGAATTAGTTAAACCTGAATTCTGCCATACCTTTCCATTATTACAAATAAACGCTTTTACTAAATCTAAATTAGGGTTAGCTTCTGGTGTCTCTTTGGTATTGGAATAAGATGCAATATGGTGAGTCACACTTTGTGCAGCATCATAATGTCTATACATAATACATTCTTTATTTCCCGCCAAATTTTGTGAACCAAAAAGAGTACGTGTATCTACGTCAATTGCATATTTACCTGAATTCATTAAAATCTGTGATGCTTCAACAGAGAATTCTAAAAATTTTTGAGCCCTTGTATTATCTCCAGCATGATACTTTTGCCAAGTACCTTCAAATAGCATCCAACGAGAAATAAAAGCAGCCGCTACATCCCTATTCAATGTCATATTCCCATCACTGGTACGAATGTTCTCCAATACAAATTTAAAATCACTATAGATAGCATCCATAACTTCATTACGAGGAGTTCTATCCTTATATAGTTCTTTTACTTCTGTTGTAGAAACTTCTCTATCATAATAAGGGACATCACCAAAAACACTTACTAAACGGCAATAATCCAATGCTCTAAAAAAACGTCCGACTGCATTCCAGTGATTAAAAGCTTCTGTAGACAAAGTTGTTTTCATTCTACTATCAAGCCTATTAAGCATTAAATTAGCTTTTCTCACCCACCCAAAATACCAATTTGGACCTGAATAATCACGAAGCCAACCAGGAACAGATGTACTGTTAGGTAATACCATCATATTCCCTCTGGTAGCAGGAATGGAACTTTCAAATAAAATTTGTACATTTTTTGTAGTTACATCATCATTAAATACAAACCCACGAACTGGAGTATAATCAACTCCCCATCCCGAATTATAACCTACAAAGAATTGTGTATAAAATTCATTTGCATACATTCTCACATTTTCTTCTGTCGTCCAATATGTCTGATCATTTCCATCATTTAATTGAGGACGGTCCAAGACACTATCGCTACAAGCTGTCAAAAGAAGTATACCCGACAAAATAAATGTAGAGATTGTTCTATATATTATTTTATTATTTTTCATAATAGCCAATTTTAGAATGTTAACTGAACACCAAACGATACATTTTTAAACAATGGAGCTCCTACACCAGTACGTCCGGAATTATAATTACTATTTACAGTGTCCCACATCGAATAGCCTGTTACAACCTCTGGATCAAGAGGTAAACCTCTCAAATTATCCCATGTTTTAATATTCTCCAAAGACATGTATATCCGAGCATTAGTTAAATAAGCCTTCTTAATAACATTAGCAGGGAAGGAATATCCTAGTGTTACATTCTTTAGTCTTAAATACGACATATCTAACAAATAACGATCTTGAACTTGCATATTATTTGTATTGTTTGCGTTTGCCTGATTATAAGGTCGTGGATAAAAAGCATTCGTACGCTCTTCTGTCCAAAAGTCTCCTGCAAAAGTTTGAGGCATAGCTCCATCCCCAGTATTGAAACCAGGTATGGCTAAAGCGCCGCCGCCCCATATTTCGCGTTTCCCAACTCCTTGGAAAAAGAACGAGACATCAAAACCTTTATAATCGGCTCCTATACGAAACCCATAATTATAACGAGGGGTAGAGTTACCGATAACAGTCAAATCTCCAGGATCATCCTCAGAACCACTACCATTATTTATATCCCCATCTCCATTTAAGTCAACAAACTTCACATCGCCAGGACCAAACTGAAAATTAGAACTATTTTGCAAGAACACTTGATAAACAGGTTTATCACCTTTCAACTTATAGGCTTTTTTTCCTATATATTTAGGATTGTCAGTATCAGCGGCTGTTAATACAATTAACTGAGGTTTCCCATCTGCTCCAAGCTCAAAATCACTCATTTGGTAAAGCCTATCGGTTTTGTATCCCCAAATATCTCCATAACGTTTCCCTTTGTAATATGTCCAAGTATTCGTAATATCCTTAAATGCACCTTCGGGATAATCAGTAATGAAGCTTGTAGCATCGGAAACTGTCCCCATTAAGTTTATTCCTACACCATTAGCAAAACGATGATTAAAGTCAACAGTTAGTTCCCAACCTCTTGTTCTAAGTTCTCCATAATTACCAACAGGTACAGAAGCGCCAAATGTTGCAGGTAAAGATACACCTGGAGTAATCATATCTCGAGTATAACGTTGATACCAATCAAAGGTGACACCTACTTTATCTTTCCAAAAACGAAGATCTGCACCAAAATCCAGAGTCTCAATATTTTGCCAAGAAATGTTGGCATCTACGGCTGCTGGAGTAGAAAACCTAGGAAACTTTGTAGAACCATCAAGCCACGTAGTTTGAGCATACGAAAGTGTAGAAACGTATAAATTAGACGGTACAGACTGATCTCCTACAGATCCCCAAGAAGCTCTTAACTTCATAAAACTAAGAACAGGATCTAATGGTCTCATGAAGTCCTCATTAGATGCTACCCAACCAGCAGAAAAAGAAGGGAACCAACGCCATTTCAAATTTTTAGGAAACTTAGAGGAGCCATCATAGCGTAAATTAGCTTCTAATAGATACTTATCTTTAAACATATAATTTATTCGTCCAAAATAACCTAATTGGGATTCCCATTCTGTTCCACCACCCGAAGTCATTACACCCGAAGCCAAATCAAATTGAGGATTCTCAAAGTCTAACAATTCGGTTTTTTGCGACCAATTATATGTTTTCTTCCATTTCACCCAGTTCAACCCAACCATAGCTTTAAATACATGATCATTTGCTATCTTTAGATTGTAAGTAGTATATACATTGGAAGTTCCTTGTTGAGTATTTTCCGAACGACGATAAATCAAATCATTGGAAGCTGATCCTTTTGCTGTATAGGTCTGATAAACCATTTGTTTTGCCAACATCGCATCAGGAGTTCCGGCAGGAACAACCTCTCCAGCATCATTCACATAATATTGGTTTCCATTAGCATCTAGTTTATCTATAGCTCCAGCCCAACTGTTCAATGCTGTATATCGCATACCCGGTCTGTCCCATAAGTATTCATTATTAGAAAAAGTATAATCAGCATCAACAGTCCAATCTTTAGTAATATTAAATGTGGCTCCAATATTGACATTTGCATAATTATATTGCTGTGTAGCTGTATTGGCCTGAGCAAATTCTTGAGCGGGACTTCTTATTATTCGACCTTCTTCATCAAAACCATAAGGTTGCAATGAACCCCATCGATACATGTAATACCATGCATCAGCTGTAGTAGATGTACTTACAAAAGGATAACTCTTTGTTCGTTGAGAGAAAAGAATTCCAGCTCTAGCTGTGACGTATTTATTTATTTGAGTAGAAACACGTGCTGTAGCATTATAACGTTTAAAATTATCTTCTTTAGCTGCCTTATTCATACCATCCTGGTCAAAATAACCCAGACTGACATTAAAAGTAGTTTTTCCAGTAGTACCGCTTACGGAAAGATTATGAGTTTGAGTTGGAGCCCACTCCTTGATAAGGTAGTCATATGCATTGTACATACGAACTCCCATTTTAGAGCTACCACTCATATACCAATCTCGTCCAAAAACAACAGGCTCATTAGCCCCCATCATTCCATAAGTGTCTAACCATTTTTTTGATCTTTCAAAGCTACTTCTATCTAGAAGGAAAAAAGCTCCGGTTTGTGAACTCCCATTTCTTTCGGCTGCCAATAGTGAATATTCTAAGCCATCAATATTCGCCATATCAATATCTGTAGCAGTCTTTGCCCAAGAAAAATTATTTGAGTATTGTACGGTTATTTTCTCTGATTTTGCACCTTTTTTTGTTGTAATCAGAATAACTCCAAATGCAGCTTTAGCTCCATATATAGAAGATGATGCTGCATCTTTCAATACAGATATTGATTCAATATCATCGGGATTTACCATTTGTATACTTGGAATTTCAACGTTATCCAATAATATCAAAGGATTGGCATTTCCTTGAATAGACCCTATTTGTCCACGGATTTTCATTACAGGATCAGAACCGACTTCTCCATTTGGAATAACAACCGAAAGCCCCGAAACAGCTCCTTGCAATCCACGTCCCACATCGGAAATAGGACGGCTATCTAATGTCTTTCCTACATCAACAGAAGCCACGGCCCCCGTTAAGTTTTCTTTTTTCTGCACACCAAAACCAACAACAACAACTTCGCTCATCATTTGAGCATCTTCTATCATTGTTACATTAATTGTTTTTTGACTCCCTATCGCTATTGATTGTGGTTTGTAACCCACATATGTAAAAGTCAGTGTAGCATTAGCTGTAGTGGAAATACTATATTCCCCATCCAAATCAGTAAGTGTTCCGTTTGTTGTTCCTTTCACGGTTACACTAACACCAATAAGTGGTTCTCCCTTAGAATCTATAACTTTCCCTTGAATAGTAACCTTTGCTTGTTGTTGCTCCATAAATGTATTTAACTTCGTCCCCGAAGCATAAACACTCATGGCAAATGAGCAAACTAGCCCAATAGCTAACAAACAAAGAATTCTCTTTGACAGTGTTTTTCTGTTTGTTTTTGAGTTATTCATAATACTTTGTTTATTAAAATTAAAAAATACTTTTTCTTAAGTAAGTATAAAACATGAGAAGATTAAGGATTAATTTTAGGCTTATAGCTTTTTTTTCATACGTTATTTAATAAAAGGTTATACAAATATTTAATTTCTGATTTTCTTTTTCTTACTTACCGGACAGAACACCAACAATCCCTTCGCTAGAAGAAAATAAGCACTCTTTATTATCTAAAGGCACTACTGTATTTATTAATGAATTACCTTTTTTATGTTTCCATAGTAGCTGACCTCTTGTCGCATCCAAAGCGAAAATAATACCATTCTTAGTACTCCCATACACAATATTATCCTTTTCCACCGGCATCGACGGGGCATGATCATACCCATAAAAAACATTAACAGACCATATCTTATCCGGTGTATCGCTTAATGCTGAATAACAAACAACACTATCTTGCATTGTTTTACTATACAATCGCGTTTTATCGATGGATAGACCTATTGTCTCACGAACCATTGATTCTTTTGTACGCCAAACAGTTTTCCCTGTTTCTGCATCCAAAGCAGTCATCACCCTATCAGGAGCTGTAAAAAACACCTTACCATGTGCGCCTACAGGCCACACTGCTGCCGGAGAAAAATGCATGCGAGTTAAACTGCCATCCCATTTCCACAAAAGACTACCGGTCTTTTTATCCAAAGTGTACATATTGTTATCCCAAGCTCCGAAGATAACCTTGTCTTCATAAATCAACGGACGAGTTTCTATATACCCTTCAACCTGACTATACTCCCATACAAGCGAACCGTCTTTGATATTTATAGCCCTCATCGTATGGTCACTAGCCCCAACATAGGCAATTCCATCTTCAATTGCGACGGCTCCTAAAACGGCTTCTTTAGCCGGATATTTCCATATCTGCTTACCTGTATTTGCATGCACTCCATATATATGCTTATCTGCAGACCCAAACACAACAATATCATCACTTACGGCAGGTGTACCAACAATTCTATTATTAACTTTAAAGCGCCAGATCACCTTCCCGTCTCGCAAAGCTAAACAAGAGAGAATGCCAGAATCATCTCCAACATAAACTTTATTCTGATAAACAGCAGGGGATGAATATATAGTGTTGCCTATATTTGTAATCCATTTTTCTTTTACTTGAGGATAAATGTGGTTTACAGAGTCTGATGGGCGCTTATAAATAGAATTGTCTTCAGTGTAATATTTTTCAGTCAAAGAGTATCCGCCCCATTTTTTAGGCTGATGACCTATTTTATGTTCATAAACCAATATTGAATCAGGTGTTACTCTGTATAAAGAATAACCACCTAAACCGTCTGACTTATCGCGCAAATTAGATCTATTTAAAATACCGGGTATACCATCATAAGAAAACAATAGATTGCGATGATAATGACCTCCTAAAACTGCTTTAACATTATATTTCCTTGCTAAATCCGTTACCTCATACCAATTATCGACATCTCCATCTTGCAAAGGATAATGTGTTACAAGAATAAAAGGAGTGCCCGGCTTAGCAGACGAAAACTCATCCCTTAGCCAGGCTATGTCTTGTGGAGCAACATGACCATCCATCATCCGAATTATTGGTCCTGTACCAAAACCTAGAAATGTAATTCCATTATATTCGAACTTAAATCGTTCTGAACCGAAAATATGGCCAAAATCAGTAGCACCTGATTCGCTCCATTTAGTCTCATGATTGCCTGACAGTGGATAATATTTGACTCTAAGTTGATCCAGTAAACCTTTTACCTTTTCTAAAGATGTGCGATCTCCTTCTTCAGTTAAATCACCCGTAACCAAAACAAAACTAACATCCGGAGTTTTATTGATCTGATCAACTGTACGTTTTAAATCATTATAAGCCAAAGAATCTTTCGTTACATGCGTATCTGTTACTAGAGCAAAGCTGAAATTTTGTCCTTTTATTATTCCAGTAAGCAATAATAAAGATATTAATAGAGTTAAACGGCAAGATAGGTTCTTCATATAAACAAGGTTTCTATAGAATAAGCTGAATAAATAAGATCACTTCCCAACTTGAGCTACACAAATATATAAGGTTTTTAGATACATTTTTCGAGTTATTCAGCAATTTTAATATTTATTATATTTCATACATATATTTTATATAATATAACTCTCATTAGAATAAAATATACGACTAGAAAAGAAGCTATTAGATATATAAAAGAAAAAGGCGCACAAATGAAAATAAGCAGAAAGCAATGTATATCAATACCATTAAACCACATCAAACACTGAGAACATCTACCAAAAGAGAAAACACAGACCGAAAATAGGAGCCAAACAAAGATACCAAAAGAAATTACACATAGCGACGCCCCTTTTATAAGCAAATATTTGTATATAACACTAAATTATTGTTAATTTAATAACTTATTATAACCATAAAGCTACCTAATTAAAGATATCCTCTTATATTTGTTGTGTAATCCTAATAAAATTAAAGCCACTGAACTATATAATCTCTAATCTCTTATCTTTGGAGTTCGAATTAGAATTAACAATCAAAGGATTAAACTATGAAAAGACTTTTGAATATAGCCCTTTTATTGCTCTTTATAACAAACGTATACGGACAAAATAGCCCGATTATTGCAGCAGAATTAACAAAAGAATACCTACCATTATTAAAAGATAAGCGTATAGCTGTATTATCTAATCATACAGGTATGGTTGGAAATAAGCACTTAGTAGATCTATTAGTACAAGAAGGAGTAAATATCACTTCTATCTTCTCTCCCGAACATGGTTTTAGAGGAGATGCTGACGCAGGAGAACATGTCTCAAGCACGGTTGACAAAAAAACCGGTATACCTATAAGATCATTATATGACGGCGATAGTCGCAAACCGAGTAAAGAGGCGATGGACTCATTTGATGTTATGCTATTCGACGTACAAGATGTTGGGCTTAGATTTTATACCTATTACGTTACGATGGTAAGGCTCATGGATGTATGTGCTGAATATAACAAAAAATTTATCGTCTTAGATCGTCCTAATCCAAACGGTCATTATGTAGATGGGCCAATACTAGACATGAAATACAAGTCAGGCGTAGGGTGGCTTCCGATACCCGTAGTGCACGGAATGACTTTAGGGGAGTTGGCTCTGATGGTGAATGGAGAACATTGGCTTATTGAAAATCGAGTTTGTGATCTGACAGTCATCAAATGCAAAAATTACACTCATAAAACTCTTTATGAATTACCGATAGCACCGTCTCCAAATTTGCCGAATATGAAATCAATATATTTGTATCCATCAACATGCTTATTCGAAGGAACACCTGTAAGTTTGGGACGAGGTACATCTTATCCTTTTCAGGTATACGGTCATCCCCAAATGAAAGGGTGCACATTCTCTTTTACACCAAAGAGCATACCGGGAGCAAAAAATCCGCCTCTTTTAAATCAAAAATGCTATGGAGTAGATTTAAGAAACATATCCGACGAAGATATATACAAGAAAGGAATCGATCTCTCATATATTATAGATGCATATAAAAATTTAAACATGGGCGATAAGTTTTTCACTCCATTTTTCGAAAAGCTCATTGGAGTAAGCTATGTACGAGATATGATTAAACAAGGAAGATCTGCCTCAGAGATTAAAGAAATGTGGAAAGATGACGTTGAGAACTTTAAGAAACAACGCAAGCCTTATTTATTATACGAAGAATAAAAAAACAGTTGAATGAGTCCTATATTAGTATTATTAACTATAGCATTTTATTTCACCATACTCTTTGCCATATCATACATAACAGGGCGCAAAGCGGATAATCAGGGATTCTTTACCGGAAACCGCAAGTCGCCATGGTATGTAGTTGCCTTTGCTATGATTGGATCAGCTATATCTGGAGTAACTTTTGTTTCTGTTCCCGGCATGGTGGCAGCCAGTGGATTTTCATATATGCAAATGGTGATGGGTTTTGTAGTAGGGCAATTTATTATTGCATTTGTACTAGTTCCTTTATTTTACAAGATGAACCTGACATCCATATATGAATATTTAGAAAACCGCTTTGGTATTGCATCATATAAAACAGGTGCTTGGCTCTTTTTTATATCTAAGATGCTGGGGGCTGCTGTTCGTTTATTTCTGGTGTGCATCGTATTACAATTATTAGTTTTTGCACCACTTAAGCTACCTTTTATTTTGAATGTGGTGTTTACTGTGGGACTAGTATGGTTGTATACATACAAGGGTGGAGTAAAATCATTAATATGGACAGATTCTTTAAAAACATTCTGTTTGATTGTTTCGGTAGGATTATGTATCTATTATATTGCATCAGACTTAGGGCTTAATTTTTCGAGTATGTTATCAACCATTAACGAAAATGATTTCTCCAAAACTTTCTTCTTCGATGATATAAATGATAGACGCTTCTTTTTCAAACAGTTTCTTGCCGGCATATTTACTGTGATAGCCACAACAGGACTAGATCAAGATATGATGCAGAAAAATATGAGCTGTAGGAATTCCAGCGATTCTCAAAAAAACATTATTATCAGTGGTTCGATGCAATTAATAATTAATCTATTGTTCTTAATGCTTGGGGTTTTATTATATACCTATGTATCTCAGAATAATATATCTATTCCCGAAAAAAGCGATGAAGTATTTCCTCTACTAGCCACCGGCGGATACTTCCCTACCATAGTGGGCGTATTGTTTATTATCGGTTTGATATCTGCGGCCTATGCTGCTGCGGGATCGGCCCTGACCGCTCTAACCACATCTTTTACAGTAGACATACTGGAAAGCACAAGGAAAAAATCAGAGAAAGAGGTAGCACGGATACGAAAAAAAGTTCACATAGGCATGGCTATAACGATGGGAGTGACAATTATCATCATAGACCTACTCAATAATACCTCCGTTATTGATGCTGTATATATTCTGGCCAGCTATACATACGGACCAATATTAGGCTTATTTGCCTTTGGTATTTTTACGAAGAAAGCTGTCAGAGACAGATATATACCATTAGTTACAATTATAGCACCTGTAATCTGTTTTATTCTGGATAAAAACTCCCAAACATGGTTCAACGGATATAGGTTTAGCTACGAAATATTAATTATAAATGCTATATTAACATTCATAGGATTATTTATCCTTACAACTAAAAATAAAATCAACAGTAGAATATTATCAAACAAAATAAACTGAAAACGATGAAAATTAATTGTTTTATACCTTTTCAAAGCGTAAGTCAAGTAAAAGAGACATTATTATCTCTTAAAGAATCTGATCGAGTAAATAAAATATATCTACTAAAGGAAAATGACAATCAAGAAACCATTGAAGGTTGCGATATACTAGATATAGATACTCTACGCTCAACAGCAACAATAAAGAAAATAGCATCCAAATCCGACGCTGAATATACACTGATCTACACCAAGTCTGCTAATCTCCGTCTTGGCATGTTTGCTCTGGATCGTATGTTGCAAATAGCAGCAGACTCAGGTGCAGGAATGGTGTATGCCGATCATTATCAAATAGCGAATAACGAAAAGAAAAACAGCCCTGTAATCACATACCAGAAAGGCAGTTTGCGCGACGATTTCAATTTCGGATCAGTACTAATATATAAGTCCGATAAGTTGAGAAAAGCTGCAGCAGATATGGAGACAGAGTATAAATTTGCAGGAATATATGATCTTCGATTAAAAGTATCTCAAGAGTCTGAGATCGTACATATAAATGAGTATTTATATACAGAAATAGAAAACGATACCCGTAAAAGCGGTGAAAAAGTTTTTGACTACGTAGATCCAAAAAACAGGGAAGTACAAATAGAGATGGAAAAAGCATGCACAGAACACCTGAAGAAAATTGGTGCATACTTAGCTCCTAACTTCCGAAAAGTGGAATTTGATCAGATAAACTTTGAATACGAGGCATCGGTAATAATTCCTGTCAGAAACCGTATCAAAACGATTTCTGATGCGATAAAATCTGTATTAAGTCAGAAAACAAATTTTAAGTTCAATCTTATTATCGTAGATAACTATTCTACCGATGGTACCACCGAGGCTATTGACAAATTTGCAGACGAACGCCTTATCCACGTTATTCCCGAAAATAAGGAACTGGGAATAGGAGGTTGTTGGAATGCCGGTGTACATCACCCGAAGTGTGGTAAATTTGCCATCCAATTAGATAGTGATGATGTATATTCTGATGAAAATACCTTGCAAAAAATAGTAGATGCATTCTACGAACAAAACTGCGCCATGGTAGTAGGAACATATATGCTTACCGACTTCGATATGAAAATGATACCTCCGGGCATCATCGATCATAAAGAATGGACACCAGACAATGGACGAAACAATGCATTGCGTATAAACGGCTTGGGTGCTCCACGTGCATTTTACACGCCTGTTCTGAGAGAAATCAAAGTACCAAATACCAGTTACGGAGAAGATTATGCATTAGGCTTACATTTTTCGCGCAACTACCAAATAGGACGTATATATGATGTCTTATACCTCTGCCGTCGTTGGGATGACAACTCTGATGCATCATTAGACATAGTGAAGATGAATGCACACAATACATATAAGGATAGAATTCGCACATGGGAAGTTGAAGCTCGTATTGCTCTTAACAAAAGCAATAGGTAATTGTAATTAAACAAGTTTGAAAAAATGAGGGTTAGATTTTCTACTCATGATAAAACCCTCATTTTTTGATGTCAAATAAGAAGATATGGATCACACATCTAAAGAAGCAAAAGAACTGTTACAGTCTCAGTTGAAAGAATGGGATTTGGCAAGAATAAATTTTGAAGCTCTCAACCGTGTAAAAACAAAAGAGTTTCATTTTGATGGATTTAAAATAAGGGTTCAATTCAATCCTGCACGCATTCAATCGTCTGCTGCAAAAGTAGATGCGAAATCCATACAGGAAAGAAAATGCTTTCTTTGTCCAAATAATCTACCAAAAGAACAAAGAGGAATTGACTTTGCCGGAAACTATCAGATACTTGTAAATCCATTTCCTATTTTCCCCGAACATTTTACAATACCAACATACGAGCATACCGATCAACTTATCTTCAACAGATATGGTGATATGCTCAACTTGGCAAAAAGCCTGTGTGAATATACTATATTTTACAATGGACCTAAATGTGGTGCTTCGGCACCCGACCACGCGCATTTTCAGGCGGGGATAAAAGGATTCTTGCCAATAGAAAATGACATAGAGTCCCTACCAAAAGAAACGATATATACAACCGAATCAACAGCGGCTTCTGTATTAAAAAACTATCAAAGAAATTGTTTTTTGATTGAGACAAAAGATAGAGAAGAAGCCATCCGTTTTTTCAAGCTGTTATATAACCTCCTTGAAGTAAAAGAAGGCGATCAGGAGCCAATGATGAATATCATCACTTGGTACGACAATGATATATGGTACAGTTGCATCTTTCCTAGACAAAAGCACCGTCCGGCTTGCTTCTTTGCCGAAGGTGAAAAAAACTTGCTAATCAGTCCTGCCTCTGTAGATTTGGGAGGTGTATTTATCACTCCTCTTGAAAAAGATTTTGAAAAGATTACGAAAGAAGACATTTCTCTCATATTAAAAGAGATATGTATCGACCGTCAACAAATGCAATCTATTACCGATAAGATAAAACAAAGCGTATGGAACCAAAAGTAAGTGTCGGCATTTTATGGAATAAAAAAATAACTTTTATTCTCAATGAAGCCTATTTATACGAAGGACAAGAAACCTCTGGAGAAAACACCGTTTCTTTCAACGATGGAAAAATCGTATGGAATGGAAGTGCCTATGATGAATTATATTTCGAACCACAATATAAAGATGCATCATTTACAATTAAAGATGTAGTAATCGGAATCAATTTTCACTGGGAACGTAAGGAGGATCAAGAATTTCAAGGAGCATTGAAACTAATAGTAGAAAATGAGACGATCACCGCAATCAACATCATTGGTGTAGAAGATTACCTGACAAGTGTTATCTCCTCCGAGATGAGTGCTACAGCCTCTCTTGAATTACTAAAAGCCCACGCAGTAATATCTCGAAGTTGGCTCTTGGCTCAAATAGAAAAGAATCGGGAAATTATTGCACAAGAAGAAAAATATACCACTTTCATCGAAACTGAAGATGAAAGAATTCGCTGGTACGACAGAGAAGACCACGTTAATTTCGATGTATGTGCAGACGATCATTGTCAACGCTATCAAGGGATAACAAGAGCCAATTCAAATATTGAGATCGTTAAGCAGGCGATAGAACAAACCAGAGGACAGGTACTAAAGTCTGAAAACAAAATATGTGATGCTCGTTTCTCTAAATGTTGCGGAGGAATTGTTGAAGAGTTTCAAAACTGCTGGGAAGATACAAAATTCCCCTACCTAGTAAAACTAAGAGACGACGACAGCACACAGGATATACCGGACTTGACCCAAGAACAGGAATCCATAAAATGGATACATACTCGCCCTTCTGCATTTTGCAATACACAAGATAAAAAAATATTAAGTCAGGTTCTGAATAATTATGATCAGGAAACAACCGACTTTTATCGTTGGCAAGTAGTATACACCCAAACAGAATTATCCGAATTGGCATACAGGCGTTCGGGTATAGATTTCGGAACAATTCAAGAACTAATCCCTATAGAAAGAGGGACATCAGGACGACTAAGTAAGCTGAAAATAGTAGGTTCCAAGAAAACCATGACCATCGGCAAAGAATTGGAAATCAGGCGTACTTTATCCGAATCTCACTTATATAGTTCCGCTTTTACTGTCGACAAAAAAGATGATAAGTTCATTTTAACGGGAGCCGGCTGGGGACATGGTGTCGGCCTTTGTCAGATAGGCGCGGCTGTGATGGGTGAAAAAGGCTATCAATACAATCAAATTTTGCTGCATTATTATATTGATGCAACTATTGAGAAATTATATTAAATAAATTTACACGAAGGATAAAACCATGAAAGAAAATAAAAAATCACCGTGGGCCTGGATTCCATCGCTTTATCTGGCTGAAGGACTGCCTTATGTTGCCGTAATGACCATTTCGGTGATCATGTATAAACGAATGGGTATATCTAACACAGATATAGCCCTGTATACCAGCTGGCTATATTTACCGTGGGTGATTAAGCCATTCTGGAGTCCATTCGTAGATTTATTGAAAACCAAACGTTGGTGGATAGTAACCATGCAAATACTTATAGGTGCAGGGTTTGCCGGAATTGCTTTTACTATTCCCCTACCCGTCTTTTTCCAGGCAACACTGGCATTCTTCTGGTTATTAGCCTTTAGTTCTGCCACTCATGACATTGCTGCTGATGGATTCTATATGCTAGGGCTGAACACTAACGACCAAGCAAAATACGTAGGAATAAGAAGTACGTTTTATCGTATCGCTACTATCATGGGGCAAGGTGTACTCATTATTCTGGCAGGTTTTCTGGAAAGTACATCCGGATGTGAACCTGTTAAAATAAATATCGACGCATCCTCACAATACACCGAATCTACTTTAATTGTACCAGAAATAAAAAATATTACAGAAAAAGATGGGGATATACACTTCATCGTAAATGAAAATACAGTAAAAATCGGTACACACGGAGTAAATAAAGATAGCCTAAAAGTCTTTATGGATAGTATTGTAGGGTTGAATCAAAACAATGGATTTACAGCGAAGGAGCATACTTCCGATACACAAATTATAGAAGAGGAAGAAAGCTTATGGACTAAAAATGTATCCAAACCTTTGGGAAACTGGATAAAAACAAACTTCGGGGAAAAACGATTTGTTGCCAAGTCTGAGCATACAGGAAACATAGCCCTAGTTGCTGTGTGGTTATCTAAACGTCCGGAAGATGGAAAAGAGATGGTTTTAAATACAACAATAAACCGAGGAGATAATAGTATTTCGCTGATACACGGTGAAAGGTTGGCCTTTACCGAAAGCAATTGGAATAAACCTGCATATCTCATCTTTCAAGTAGATCCTAAATTAACCACTGCGAGTTCAGCCGAATATAAAGGCTTATCAGGAAACATCCCTTTTGCATGGTCTATTACCTTCTTCGTATTAGCAGGGTTATTTATATTCTTCAGTTTTTATCATCGGGTTGTGTTACCTAAACCTGATTCGGATAAGCCACACGAACATATTACAGCCAAATCTATATTCAAAGAGTTTGAAGTTACATTCTGTTCGTTTTTCAAGAAACCTCAAGCAGCAGCAGCAATATTTTTTATGTTGACATATCGTTTCTCCGAAGCCCAATTACTAAAACTGATCAATCCATTCTTATTAGATTCGAAAGATATCGGAGGATTGGGATTAACTACAGGTGAAGTAGGATTGGTATACGGTACGATCGGTATTATCGGGCTTACACTAGGTGGTATTATAGGCGGATTTGTAGCAGCTAAAGGCGGATTAAGAAAATGGTTGTGGCCAATGACACTAAGCATGCTACTTACTATTGCGACATTCCTATATCTAAGCTTTACGCAAACAGATAGCCTTATAATAATAAACATCTGCATCTTCATAGAGCAATTTGGTTACGGATTCGGATTTACAGCATATATGTTGTATCTGATTTATTTTTCAGAAGGAACACATAAGACTGCCCATTATGCTTTCTGTACAGGATTTATGGCATTGGGTATGATGATTCCGGGTATGTTTGCAGGATGGCTTCAAGAGCAATTAGGATACAATCACTTCTTCATTTGGGTAATGATCTGTAGCATTATCCCTATCATTGCCGTTTCTTTACTGAAAATAAATCCGAATTATGGTAAAGCAACAGAAAAAGAATCTGAGAAACAATAAAAAACAATCAACAATGAAAAAAGTATCTATAATATTATCACTATTATTCTTGTTCTCTTTTACAACCTTCGCTCAGAAGATAAAGATTAAGACCGGAATTGAAGTTCTAAAAGAGCAAAATTTTAAAATATTGGAGGGCAAACGTGTAGGACTTATAACAAATCCTACAGGGGTAGATAATAATATGAAATCGACTATTGACATTCTTCACGAAGCAAAGAATGTACAGTTAGTTGCACTTTTTGCTCCCGAACATGGAGTAAGAGGCGATGCACATGCAGGAGATCCTGTAGATAATGTAACAGATCCGAAAACAGGATTACCCGTATATTCATTACATGGAAAAACACGTTTTCCTTCTGCCGAAATGCTTAAAAATATTGATGTGCTGGTATACGACATACAAGATATAGGCTGCCGTTCGTTCACTTATATTAGCACAATGGGATTAGCAATGCAGGCTGCTGCCCAAAACGATGTGGAATTCGTTGTTCTCGACAGACCCAATCCTCTGGGCGGTTTAAAAGTTGAAGGCGGACTAGTTGATGATAAATTTATTTCCTTTGTAAGCCAGTTCAAAATACCTTATGTATATGGGTTGACTTGCGGTGAATTGGCATTGTTACTAAACGGAGAGAATATGCTAAGCAAACAGTGTAAACTGCAAGTAGTAAAAATGAAAAGCTGGAAGCGTAAAATGACATACGAACAAACGGGATTGCAATGGATACCGTCTTCACCTCATATTCCACAACCGATTTCTGCGGTTATGTATCCCGTATCGGGAATCTTAGGAGAACTAGGCTACATGTCTATCGGTGTAGGTTATACAATTCCGTTCCAGATGTTTGCTGCCCAATGGATCAATGCAAGCGATCTGGCAAATAATCTTAACCAATTGCACTTGCCGGGGATACATTTTAGACCAATATATCTGAAACCGTTCTATTCGGTAGGGCAAGGAGAACAACTGGAAGGTGTACAAGTGCATATAATGAATTATGAAAAAGCTCGTTTATCAGAGATACAGTTCTATGTAATGCAGGAAATAGCTAGATTGTATCCGGATAAAGCTATTTTCGACAATGCGAATGACAAACGCTATAGAATGTTTGATCAGGTTTCGGGAAGCGACTATGTAAGACTTACATTTGCTAAAAATAATAGATTTGATGATATAAAAGATTTTTGGTATAAAGAAACCGAGCCTTTTAAAAAGACATCAAAAAAATATTATCTATATAAATAGCTATTTGAGATACCAATTTGAAAATTACAAGGCAAAAGGTTACAATATAAGCATATCGAAAAAGTGTCACTTTTGTCACCTTTTAGCACCATAATACTTGATTATAAGCACCATAAAAAAAGTAACAAATGACTCAAAGACCAAGCAGCAGACTCCTATCTCTCGACATACTGCGAGGAATAACCATTGCGGGAATGATAATGGTAAATAATCCGGGCTCGTGGAGCTATGTATATGCGCCTCTGGGACATGCAGCCTGGCATGGACTAACTCCTACCGACTTGGTTTTCCCATTCTTCATGTTTATTATGGGAATATCAACTTACATCTCGTTACGAAAATTCAATTTTGAGTTCAACAAGCCTACACTCTTCAAAATACTAAAAAGAACTGTAGTTATATTCCTTATCGGACTTGGATTAGGCTGGCTTTCATTATCATTCAGAACATTCAATAGCCTATCAGGTGAAGATATTGGCTTTTTTGAAAGATTTATAACAGCTATTACAAACTTCGAGCATATCCGAATACTCGGTGTTATGCAACGACTGGCACTAACATACGGTGCTACAGCTCTGATAGCCATATTTGTAAAACATAAGTATATCCCTTATATCATAGTCGTTACACTCATTGGATATTTCTTACTGCTCTTATTTGGCAACGGCTTCGACTTTAGTGAAGACAATATCATTTCAGTTCTGGACAGAGCTATTTTGGGTGCAGATCATATGTATAAAGATACTGGTTTGGCAATTGATCCCGAAGGACTATTAAGTACCATACCCGCAATCTGCCATGTATTAATAGGATTCTGTTGCGGAGAAATTCTCCTAACAACCAAAGACAATAACGAGCGAATACAACGTTTATTTATAATCGGAGCTATAATGACATTCTTAGGCTTTTTGCTTAGTTACGGTTGTCCGATTAACAAAAAAATATGGTCTCCTACATTTGTTTTGGCAACGTGTGGGTTAGCTTCAACGTTGCTTGCTCTTCTGATATGGATCATAGATATAAAAGGACATAAAAAATGGAGCGTATTTTTTGAATCATTTGGTGTAAATCCTTTATTTATATATGTTGCAGCAGGTATTTTCTCTATTTTGCTCGGAAACATAATTTTTACTTATGACGGAAATATAATTAATTTAAAAAACTTCATATACCAAATTTGTCTACAACCTTATCTGGGCAATTACCTCGGTTCGCTTGCATATGCCCTTTTGTTTGTAGGTTTTAATTGGATAATAGGAAACATATTGTATAAAAAGAAAATATATATTAAAATATGATATTATTAGCAGATGGCGGCTCTACAAAGGTCGATTGGCGTTTAGTAGAAGGTACTAAAGAGATCAAACAGATTTCTACCAAAGGAGCAAATCCGTTCTTTCGGTCTCGAGAAGATATTAGTGAAGAAATAAAGAAAGTTATTAACCCCGTCCTCAATGGACACACAATAGATTCTGTACATTTTTTTGGTGCAGGCTGTGCATCCCCCGAAAAAAATAAAATTGTAAGAGATGCTATAGCCGATAATATAAAGACATCTCACATTGAAGTAAATAGTGATTTAGTTGCGGCAGCAAAAGGACTATGTGGGACAAAAAAAGGCATCGCTTGTATCCTGGGCACAGGATCAAACTCTTGTTTTTACGACGGAGAAGAGATTGTTGAGAATGTTTCCCCGCTGGGCTATGTCTTAGGTGACGAAGGAAGCGGTGCCGTACTTGGCCGCTTATTCTTAGGAGCATGTCTGAAAAACCAGCTAACAAAAGGGTTGAAAGAAAAATTCCTGAAAGAGTTTGATCTCACTCCTGCAACTATTCTGGATATGGTATATAGACAACCCCTTGCAAATCGTTTTTTGGCAAGTTTATCTCCGTTTTTGGTAGAGAATATACACGATAAAACGGTGTACGATCTAGTATACAATGCTTTCAAAGACTTTTTTGTAAAAAATGTGATGCAATACGATTACAAAAATAATGATGTACATTTCACCGGATCGGTAGCATACTATTATAAAGATTTGGTACGCAAAGTTGGTGCAGACTTAAATATAAAGGTAGGTATCATCGCTCAGTCTCCGATGGAGGGCCTCATTAGATACTATGCAGGCGAATGTCAAACAATACATAATTAATTCAACATGGCTTTTGTAAAGATAACAGAGCAACCGTCGCTATATGACAATCTTGAGAACAAGTCTGTACTTGAACTCTTGACAGATATAAACAATGAAGATAAAAAAGTAGCTTTAGCTGTAGAAAAGGCGATACCACAAATAGAAAAACTTGTTTCGCAAATAGTACCCCGGATGCAACAAGGAGGGCGTATTTTCTATATGGGAGCAGGAACCAGTGGACGTCTTGGAGTATTGGACGCTTCGGAAATTCCACCAACATTTGGTATGCCAAAAACTTTGGTTATCGGACTTATTGCAGGAGGCGATACAGCATTGCGCAATCCTGTAGAAAAAGCTGAAGACAATATGGAGTCGGGATGGACGGAATTACAAGCTCACAACATAAATGATAAAGATACAGTGATTGGGATTGCTGCATCAGGAACAACGCCATACGTTGTAGGAGCTTTACGTGAAGCTCGCAAACATGGGATTCTTACGGCATCCATCTCTAGCAATCCGGATTCGCCTATTGCTCAAGAAGCTGAAATTGCAATAGAAATGATAGTTGGTCCTGAATATGTTACAGGTAGTTCGCGTATGAAATCGGGCACAGGTCAAAAAATGATATTGAATATGATCACTACGGCTACCATGATAAAGTTAGGGCGGGTAAAAGGTAACCGAATGGTTAACATGCAATTATCGAATGCTAAACTTGTAGACAGGGGAACACGCATGGTATCAGAAGAGCTAGGCTTGGATTATGAGCAAGCAAAGCATTTATTGTTACTGCATGGTTCGGTTAAAAAAGCTGTGGATGCATACAGAACTGACAATAAATAATCACTCTAAATAGTAAACATTTAGACCACTACTATACAGATGATTAGGCACTTATTCGATACTACAGCATTATTGGGTCATTCGTCAAAAAAGTAGATTTATACAAAGTGTTGCTGCTGAGCAGTAAGTGTTTTATACATAATTCATTATCTTTACCGATAAGTTTAACCTATTTATAAACCAAAATCAAATATGATGTTTACAATTAAAAAACAGACTCCTAAAATCCTACTGACACTATGCTCCATTGTGGCAGTATCTTTTACAGCCTGCATCGGTGGAGAAAAGCCTAACACTCTGACCGAAAAAGAGAAGCAAGAAGGTTGGCAACTTTTATTTGATGGAGAAACACTTAATGGATGGCGCGACTACAATGGTACATCGCTCACTGAGCCTTGGCATGTTGTAGATGGCTGCATTCAGGCAAAAGGAGATGGTAGCGATGCCAGTGGATACATTGTTACAGAAAAACAGTATGAAAATTTCGAATTGTCTTGGGATTGGAAATTATCCAAAGGTGGAAATAGCGGCATGCTATATCATGTAGTGGAAAGACCGCAATATAAAGTACCGTATGTTACCGGTCCTGAATACCAACTGATAGATACCCCTAATTTCGCAGAAAAACTGGAAGCCTGGCAAGATCTGGGTGCAGATTATGCTATGTATATTCCCGATACGACAAAAATGAAAGTTAATCCTCAGGGAGAATGGAACAATTCGAAAATAGTATTTGACAATGGTCATGTAGAACACTGGTTGAATGGTGTAAAAATATTAGAATTCGAAGCATGGACTGATGATTGGTTCGAACGAAAGAATAGTGGAAAATGGAAAGATGCTCCAGAATACGGACTGGCAAAAAAAGGCGTATTATGTCTCCAAGATCATGGATATCCGGCCTCGTTCCGCAATATAAAGATCAAAGAACTACCAGCGAAATCGAAGGAAGTAAGCCTGTTTAACGGTACAGACCTTAAAGGCTGGGACGTCTATGGAACAGAAAAATGGTACGTACAAGATGGGCTTTTGGTATGCGAAAGCGGACCGGACAAACAATACGGATATCTAGCTACGCGCGAATATTATGATAATTTTGATCTGACTGTTGAATTTAAGCAAGAAGCAGATGGTAATTCGGGAGTATTTATCCGTTCGTTTATTGAAGAAGATGTAAAAGTGAATGGCTGGCAAGTAGAAGTAGCACCTAAAGGTCATGGAACAGGAGGCATCTACGAATCGTACGGTAGAGGATGGTTGATACAAGTACCTAAAGAAAAGGAAGAGTTTCTTAAAGTTGGCGACTGGAATACTATGCGTATACTCGTTCAGGGTAACAAAGTTACGACATGGCTTAATGGACAAGAGATGGTCAACTTTGATGATCAGAAAATCGGTGCAGGACAAGGACGCATAGCACTTCAAATACATGATGGTGGCGGCATAAAAGTTCTATGGCGTAATTTAAAGCTAAAAACACTGTAATAAAAAAGACATTTTATATAGACTTAAAGCATGGCGATTAAAAAATAATCGCCATGCTTATTTTAATGTCCTAAAAAATTATGCAATTGAGTATAAATATATGATTTCTACAGACCAATTAAAGTTGTATGTATTACAAAAAACTGATACCTTTGGAGCCATAAAACAAATAAGTATATGAAATATAAATCCATTATGGCATTAGTTTTAGGTGCAGTCTTATCAGCATGTAACTCTGCCGACAAGAAGGCAAATACAGAAAAAGATGAGCCCATCATAGGTAAAGCCTCCGTAAAGGTAGAAAACGGAATAATGACGCCCGAAGTATTGTATAGTTTTGGACGTGTATCTGATGTTCAGGTCTCACCTGACAAATCGAAGATATTGTATGGTGTAACTTATGTAAGCATTGAGCAGAATAAAACAAACAAAGAACTATTTACGATGAACGTAGATGGTTCTGACAAAAAGCAAATTACCCAAACACCTAAAAGCGAAAACAACGCTATTTGGGTGAAAGGTGGTAGTAAGATTGCCTTTTTGAGTAGCGAAAGTGGTTCTTCTCAAATATGGGAAATGAACCCTGATGGTAGCGACCGTAAGCAAATAAGCAAGATAGAAGGTGATGTAAATGGCTTCTCGTATTCTCCTGATGGAAAAAGAATTATGTACATCAAAAACATAAAGTTCGGAGAGCGTACAACTGACCGTTACAAAGATTTGCCAAAAGCATCGGGACGAATTATTGATGATCTGATGTATAAACACTGGTCTGAGTGGGTTGAAGAAATACCTCACACCTTTGTGGCTGATTTTGATGGAGAAAAAGTATCAGATGGAATTGATATTCTTGGCGATGAGCCATACGAATGTCCAATGCTTCCGTTTGGAGGTACCGAGCAGTTGGCTTGGAGTCCGGATAGTAAATCCATAGCATATACATGCCGCAAGAAAAAAGGATTGGAATACGCTTTGTCTACCAATTCAGACATTTATCTATACAATATAGAAAGTAAGCAGACAGTAAACCTCACAGAGGGTATGATGGGGTATGATATAAACCCTGTATTCTCTCCCGATGGAAAATATATTGCTTGGCAAAGTATGGAACGTGAAGGCTATGAGTCGGACAAAAACAGAATGTTTGTCATGAATCTAGCTACAAAAGAAAAGACATACGTGACCGAAGCATTCGATTATAATACAGATTTCCTTTTGTGGAGTGATGACAATCAAAGTATTTATTTTGTTTCTTGTGTTGAAGCTAAAACACAATTGTTTCAGGCTTATATTCACACAAAAGAAATAAAACAAATCACCAAAGGTGATCACGATTATGAATCATTCGAGATAGCCGGAGACAAACTTATAGCACTTCGTCACTCATTATCTAAACCGAATGAAATATATTCTGTAAATATTTCTACAGGAGAAGCTACTGAACTTAGTTTCGAAAACAAAGATATACTCAGCCAGTTAACAATGGGCAAAGTAGAGGAACGCTGGATAGCTACTACCGATGGTAAGAAAATGCTGACATGGGTTGTTTATCCTCCAAACTTTGATCCAAATAAGAAATACCCTGCAATATTATACTGTCAGGGAGGGCCACAAAGTACAGTGAGCCAGTTTTGGTCTTATCGTTGGAATTTACAAATGATGGCAGCTAACGGATATATCATTGTAGCGCCTAACCGTAGAGGTTTACCCGGCTTTGGCCAAGAATGGCTGGAGCAAATCAGTAAAGACTATGGTGGCCAAAATATGAAGGATTATCTTTCTGCAATTGATGCTTTAGCAAAAGAGCCTTATGTAAATGCAGACAAATTAGGATGTACAGGAGCTAGTTATGGTGGGTTCTCGGTATATTGGTTAGCCGGAAATCACAATAAACGCTTCAAGGCATTCCTTGCGCATGCAGGAATTTTCAACTTGGAGGCACAATATCTTGAAACTGAAGAAATGTGGTTTGCTAATTGGGATTTAGGCGGTTCATTCTGGGATAGAAGCAATTCTATTGCTCAACGGTCGTATGCTAACTCTCCTCATAAATTTGTAGACAAGTGGGATACTCCTATTATGATCACTCATGGCGAACTTGACTACCGAATTCTTGCATCTCAAGGTATGATGGCATTCAATGCAGCTAAACTAAAAGGCATTCCGGCACGAATGCTGATTTATCCAAACGAGAACCACTGGATATCTCAACCTCAAAACGGAGTTCTGTTCCAAAGAGAGTTCTTCCGTTGGTTTGACACATACCTAAAATAGAAATTTAGCGCTTCATATAAAAGGTTATTATCTTAATTGGTAATAACCTTTTTCTTTTGGTCTATTTAATTCTATCTTTATTGATGTACACAACGAAAATTTAACTATTTTAGAACAAACATTTGTTAGATTAAAAAATATAAAAAGTAACTTTGTATATAAAGAAGTATACAGTTTTCACATTGAAGTTTACGAATTATGAGATATATAAGATTATTTATTATTCTAATCTTAGCCCTTACGTGTTTTGCATGTAACCCCGGATCAGAAAATGCTGAAAGGTATATTTTTGAAGCAGAATCTCTTATAGATAATAAGCCGGACAGTGCTCTTGCTCTATTAGATTCTATTTTATATCCCGAAAATCTAAATAAAGAAAAATTCAATAAATATAATCTCCTTAGGATTCAGGCTAGAGATAAAAGCAACAAAGACATTTCGAAGGATACGATAATCTTCAAGGTGAAAGATTATTATATAAAACGAAATGATATGGTTAACGGTACTCTTGCCTGTTTTTACACAGGGAGAGTTCTAAAAGATCAGAAAAAAAATAAAGAGGCAATGGGAGCCTATATGGAGGCTGAGACCTATGCCGACCAAACAATAAACAATTTCAATATTAAGGGGTTAATTCAATCGCACATAGGATATTTGTATTACAATGAACTGTTGGAAGACGAATCTCTTATCCGATTTAAAAGAGCTGCCAACTATTTTGAAAAAGCTGAGAATTATAAGAATGAAGCTTTTTCGCTGAGAGATATAGGAAACAGCTTTTTGTTGAAAAAAGAAAATGATAGTGCTTTTTATTATTATCAAAAAGGACTTGAGATTGCCGATATTACAGGCGATTCCATTTGTCAATCAAACATAAGACATAATCTAGGATTGATATTTAAAAGAGAAGGAAATTTTGCTAAATCAAAAGAATATCTAAATAAAGCAGTTCCTTTCGCTAACAGTAACTTTACCAGAGCTAAAATATATTCTTCTCTTGCTCAAGTTCTTTATAGTGAAAACAAAAGTGATTCAGCTATTTTCTATTTTGAAAGATCTCTAGAATATCTAAAAGAGAGTAATGACCCGTTTTTAACCTCGAGAATATACGAATCTTTATCAAAGATAGAAGAAGAAAAAAACAATTACAGACGAGCCTTAGACTATAACAAAGATTGTATTAATAATCTATACAACATCTATGAAAAGAATGAAAATCAGGCCATTCTCGATATACAGAAAAAGTATGATTATGAGTTAGTAAAAAACACAAATAATCGTCTGTTAATACAAAGACAATTTTTGTTTATCATATTATTGGGGCTTGGACTAACGACGCTGATAATAGGATTTTTCTTTTATTATAAAACACAGAAAAATGGTCGAGAATTATTAGAAGCCGAACAAAAAATAAGCCAATTGAACCAAATGGCTAAAAGTTATGATAAAAAAGAAGATTCGTTCAGGAATAAATTATTACATCACTTCGATATCTTAAAGAAATCAGCTCTACTCGAAGGATTCTTGCGTGAAGATGAAAAGAAGCACGGCGAAAAATTACTTAAGAAGTTTAATGAAATTGTATATAATCAAGCCAGTCTTGATTGGGATTTGCTATATCAAACAATGAATGAGCTACACGATGGATTCTTCGATTCACTTAGAGAAGCTTTTCCTCAATTAGACGAATCTGAATTTAGAATATGTTGTCTTATATATTCGGATTTTACGAATGCGGAAATAAGCATTATTATGGAGCAAAGCATTAATACCATTACTTCGAAAAGATCTTCCATAAGAAAGAAAATTGGAGTAAAAGATTATGGAAATATAGTCGATTACTTGGATAGTAACGTTGCAAAGAGCCAAAATGAGATGGCTTCACGGCAAAATAAGTCAAAATAAAAGTCATATTTAGGGTCATTCAAAATATAAATAAAAGACTATCAAAGAACAACTTAACTAAAAACAGCAGTCAAAAAAAGTCATATCCACCTATATATATAGCACAAACATAACATATCTTGCGTAATTTAGTGTCTGGAATTACAAACAATAAATTAATGCACGTTATGAAAAAATATCTTTATCTTCTATCATTTATTTTTCTTTTACTGCCAGCAACTATAAACGCTGACACAAATGCCACCAACGATAACAAAATACAAATAAAAGGTGACATTGCCGATGAGGGTATGACTAAGACCACTGATGTGGAACCAATAGATATTTATCTTGAAGGGACTAATCTGGATTTGTACTTTTATACTAAGAGCGAATTTAAGATAGAAGTATATAATGCTGCAAACACATTAGTATATACTAAGACTGTTATTAAATATGGAGGTAAAGTATTGTCGATTGACATGGCAACCTGGGCATCAGGAACCTATAAAATTGTATTGAATAACATTACATACAAAAAGTCTGCAACAGCTAGTTTTATTTTATAAAGTTAGCATAAAAATATAGAGTGGTTTTTCTGATTTTCATTACCGTAGTGCGGCAATTATTTTGCTTTTCAATACTTCTTATTTACAGCTTGCACTACGGTTACTTATTTTCATTCAATTAAATTATTGTAAAAGTCTATCGTTGTGGTAATGACAGACTTTTATTTTTTTTATTTAACTGATCTTTTCTATTTTAAAACCAGCTTGCTGAACAGCCTTAACTACATCTGATTCTACAACCCTTTCTGAGATTATAGATAATACTTTATTTTTATCAGCTGTATCGACTTCCCATTTGTCTATTCCTTCCACAGAATTTAGGTAAGGAGTCACTTTAGCTATACATCCACCACAATTGATACTTGTTTTGAATTTTAAAACGTTCTTTTCCATAATTATAATCTATAAGTTATTATTTATTCCATTTCAATCTCAAACTATTACTTACAACACTTACACTACTCAATGCCATTGCAGCTCCGGCTATCATAGGATTTAATAAGAATCCATTTATTGGGTACAGAACTCCGGCAGCCAAAGGAATGCCTATTAAGTTGTATATAAACGCCCAAAACAGATTTTGACGAATTGTAGCTACTGTTTGCTTAGATAGTTTTATAGCCTCAGATATTTTTGTCAGATCCGAAGAGATAATAGTCATTTTAGCCACATCTATTGCTATATCACTCCCCTTTCCCATTGCAATACTCAAATCTGCCTGTGCCAATGCAGTACTATCATTTATGCCGTCGCCAACCATAGCCACAACTTTACCTTCTGATTGTAACTGCTTCACAAAGATAGCTTTATCCTGAGGTAAGACTTCTGCCTTAAAATGATTTATACCTACTTTTGAGGCTATTTCTTTTGCTGTGGCATGATTATCTCCGGTTAGCATATACACTTCTATCCCCGAAGATTGAAGCTGCTGTATAGCCGATAAAGATGTGGCCTTTACTTCATCGGTAATTGCAATTAAAGCTATAGCCTTGTTACTATCAGAAAACCAAATCATAGTTTTGGAAGCCAAACTCGATTTCTCCATCTTTTCAAGTAAATACTTATCGACAATTACGCCGTTTTCATCGAGGAATTTCTTATTTCCAACAAAATACTTTACTCCATCAACAACCCCAAGAACACCTTTTCCTGTAATGCTTTCAAAGTCCAAAACAGGTACAGAAACAATACCAATCAAGTAATTGGTTACAGCATCAGCCAAAGGATGTTCTGATTGCTTCTCTAGGCTATACAAAACATCTTTTTTACGATCATCATCATTCAACCAATAAATATCAGTAACAATGGGTTTACCTTCTGTTATGGTTCCGGTTTTATCTAAGACTACAGTATTTACTTTTTTTGCTAACTCAAGGCTTTCGGCATCCTTTATCAATATGCCTTTTTCAGCTCCTTTTCCTATTCCCACCATAATAGCTGTAGGTGTAGCCAGCCCCAAAGCACAAGGACATGCAATTATCAGTACAGTAACTAATGCCAGAATACCATGAGTAATGCCAGCAGAGCCTCCATATATAAGCCAAATAACAAGAGAAAGAACCGCGATAGACATGACTATGGGAACGAATATACCAGCTATTTTATCGACAAGTTTTTGTACAGGAGCTTTACTACCTTGAGCATCTTGTACCATCCTGATAATTTGAGCGAGCATTGTATCTGCTCCAACTTTTTCGGCTTGGAACAAAAAAGCTCCTTTCTGATTTATTGTTCCGGCATAAACCTTCTCACCTTCTTTTTTTAATACAGGTATAGGTTCGCCACTAAGCATACTTTCATCAACATATGAGGAACCTTCTATGACAACTCCATCAACAGCAACTTTTTCACCGGGTTTCACTACTATTATATTGCCAATGTTTACGTGTTCTATAGGAAGTTCTATATAATTTCCATTATCGGATATAGTAACAGTTTTAGGTTGCAGCCCGATCAGTTTCTTTATCGATGAAGAAGTGTTCCCTTTGGCTTTCTCTTCCAGCAATCGTCCAAGCAAGATAAATGCTATAATAACACAGGCTGCCTCAAAATAAACATGTGGGTGGACTCCTCGATCTAGCCAAAATTGAGGAAATAAGGTATTGAAGACACTAAACAGATATGCTACACTCGTGCTCAGAGCAACCAATGTATCCATATTAGCCGAACGATGTTTCGCCTGCTTCCATGCGTTGATAAAGAAATCCCTTCCGAGCCAGAATATAACAGGAGTGGAAAGCACCCACATTATCTCATTGGCATACGAAATATCCATCAGAAACATACCGATAATAACAACAGGCAGAGAGAATATAGCTGCAAAGATTGTCTTTCTTTTCAGGACATTAAACTTCTTTTTATGTATATCTTCCAATGTATCTGCCGCAGTATCTTTGTCATCCTCTATTAACAAGTCATATCCGCCATCCTGAACGGCTGCGCGTATCTGTTCAGGAGTAATTACTTCGGGTTGGTATTCTACGCTTAGGGTTGCTGTAGCAAAATTGACAGAAGCATTGCTTATACCATCCAGCCCTTTTACTATGCTTTCGGCACTAATAGCACACGAAGCACAACTCATTTGCAGCACAGGGAATGTTTTTTTTACTCTATTATCTGTTTTCATAATTGTATTCTTTTTATGATGCAAATATGGAAACAATAGTTTGGAAGGCTGTTATACTATTCTTTGAAAAGTTTATGAGATTTACACCTCATCCAATGGTTTACGTTTGTTGGTTTTGATCTGTTTGAAGTAACTGGGTGTGAGTCCCGTTACTTTTTTGAACTGAGAGCTCAAGTGTGCCACACTCGAATAATTTAATTTGAATGCAATTTCATTCAATGTCAATTCATCATATACGAGTAGCTCTTTTACCCTCTCTATCCTTTGTGCTATAAAGTATTTTTCAATGGTTGTGCCTTCTATTTCGGAAAAGAGGTTACTGATATAGTTATAATCGTGATGAAGCTTATCGCTTATATAATCAGATAGATTCACCTTCAGGTCATTATTATTATAATGCACTAGTTCTATAATTGCGTTCTTGATTTGCTCTATCAGGCGGGCCCTTTTATCGTCTATCAGGGCAAAACCCAAGTCTTCAAGATTTTCACTCAACGTGTCTTTCTGCTCAGGACTTAAACCTCCCGACAAGGTTACTTCACCTAATATAATAGATACAGGATTGATTCCCAGCTTTTCAAGTTCAGATTTCACAACCATTATGCAACGATTGCAAACCATATTCTTTATATATAATTTTTCTTCTAACATATCCGCCTCATAGTTTACTAACTATTTATATACAAAAATAGCACCAAATAGTTCAATTATCAATACTCCTCTTCTATAAGAAAAAGTGACAAAACGGAAAAACATAATACATTTATAGACAGACCCATACATACAAAAGGTGACAAAAGTGACAGATTACAGTATGTCTTTTAATGTCACTTTATTAATTACCTCTAATTATATAAAAGTTACTTTATATTAGATAATTATAATTATCTAATATAAACAACTGGCACATATCAATAAAACTAAATATAAAAAATATGGAAAAGAATAGAGTGAAAGAAATAGCTAGAAGCTATAAAAACGTCTTATAGTAGTTTATCTAAGGATGGAAATGCTGATATAAAACAATCAACTACTTATCATTTATTATTTTAGATATATCAACATGCTTGAATATTTCTTTAAATATTTTGAGTATCTCCATATATGTTGGTGATAAATTATTTATAGCTTCATAATTATCAAAGATATTATAATCGTTCACATTCATATTCTGAGTTGTTTTTATACTGTAAATTTTTGACATAGCGTTTTATATTTTATAAAGTTTATAACCCGATCTTTTGATAATAGCAAAACAACAAAATAACTCAATTTGAAATTATAAATCGTTCTACTACTATGCTTTATAACAAATATAGGAATAATATACTTTTTTTACTAATTTTAGGACGACAAAAAGCTTCGAAAAGTTTCGAATCGAAACAAACCAGCATCCATTTTTATAAAAACATCAATTACAGATATTTACTAAATTAACGTTCTATCGTACCCTCGAAGAAAAAAGTAAATAATTTGCTTTACATAAAAAAGACTAGAAGAAAGAATTTTGGCTATACAATATAGTAAAGATGATATCGAAACTCTATTCGAAACTACTTTATATTTAATTCAATTTATTGTCTTTATCTCTAAGCCAAAGCTTCGGCCAGTATCGAAATTGGATGTTCACAGCGTTTTGTTGTCGACATTTCTATCTGCCACTTGCAAGTTTCGCAATCTGTCACTATATAGTCATAATCCTGAGCTTCAATCTGACTAAATAAAGATTCTCCTATATCTTGCGAAGTTTTATAATTTTCTTTCTTGAAACCATAAGTACCCGCTATTCCACAACACTGAGAGTCTAGCACTTTCAATTCGATATTCGGAATTAGTTTCAGCAACTCTATCGAATAATACGACCAACCCAGCTTCTCCATATGACATGGCGTATGATATGCTACCTTTATTCTTTTATCCTTCAACTTCAGATTTGTTTCGGTTGTACTCAATAGCCTGTAGATATAGCGTGTAGCAAGTTCGACACGATCTCTTACATCATTTGTGTCAATTCCCAATAAATGTGGATATTCATCTCTTATAGTGAAGACACAGGTAGACGATGTTGCAACCACGGGTATATTTTTCTCCAATATAGACTCGCGAATAGATGCTATATTTATTCTAGCCTGTTTTTTGGCTTGATTAATAAACCCATTAGAGATCAGTGCAACTCCGCAACACTTTTCTTTTTTTAGCAACTGCACACCTATTCCCAATGAGTTGAAAACCTTAACCAGATCCTTTCCCAACTGCGGATTATTATAATTCGCATAACAACCATGAAAATAACTCACTTGCTTCAGAAACACCTTTTGTTCATCAGCATGTTTCTTATACCAACCCTCAAATGTACCCAACGAATACTTAGGAAAAGTTCTGCGATGATCTATCTTAAATACAGAATCGAGTACAGACTTTACAGGACTCAAACCGAGAGTTGCATTCACTATTGGAGCAAATGGTGTAGCAAAGCTACCAACCAAATCGGTATTTGCTAAAATGAAATCCCGAACCGTGGGTTTCTTTTTACTGTATTTAATTCTGGCAGATTGTATTATATCGCCAATCTTAACATTCGACGGGCAAGCAACCTCACATCTTTTACAATTGATACAATACTTTAGGGCCTCATCATAAAAATCAGCTTCTTTCAAACGTAAGCGTTCACCATCCGGCCCGGCTTGCTTAGGTCCCGGATAATCGGGATTAACGGCAGCTACAGGACAGTAAACAGTACAAACAGTGCACTTTATACATTGCTCAAAGTTATTTTCGCTTATATTATGTTGTTGCAAATTCATAATTCTCCCTATTTATTTTTATTATGCTTTCGGCTATACTTAGTGCACTGAGAATAGAAACTCCGGCTCCACAACCTTCTTTTATAGGATTGAATCCTTCGAGGATAGCTCCTGAAACATATAGGTTATTCAATGTGGTTCCGTTTAAAAGCCCTCTGAAATCATTATCCGTCTTAACTCCAAACTGCTGATATCCTTGTGCTTCAAACATTTTTGAGCTATACCATTTTTGCCTGTTATCTGAATAAGCAACATCCAAGTTGAAAATTGGCTCATATATCCGATCCGATGTGGCAATCAGCCCTTGGCTAAAATAGCTTCCGGTAGCCAAAATATAGTTTTTGCCAACGAAAGGAATATCTCCATGATTGAATGAATAAACTCTCTTTATCGTATTATTCTCTATGTCTGCCTTTTTGATGCTATCACCAAGCATATATACGCCTCCCAGTTTCAAAAAATAATCATGAAGATATTGTTGTGTATAAATCCCAACAATAGAGGGAGGCATCGTCGGAATAAGTAAGATCGGTTTATTTACCGCCTTTTCTAAATTCTGAAAGGCTGACACATCAAGACCTATGCAAGCGGGTAAAATAATAGCCTCACTATCTATACTTTTATCATTTAATATTTTAGCTAAAAGATTTATATTTTGATCTAAAACCCTAGCAATATTAGTTGATCGCATTTCGGTCGGATTACGTCTGAGATAATCTAAATCGGGAATATCAAACAAATGAATGTCGCTCTCTGTGCCTAGCTTCAAAAACTCATCAGCTACAAACTGCGGATAAAAGTCAAGAAAGCCAACAGGATTGAATATCGAAACTTTTTTCCATCCGAGACTGTCTATTCGTTCACTTGTTGCAAAACCAAAAGAGGTCAACCATGTTGGTCTTAATGTCCCCATTGGAGTAATTCGATAGTGATTCACATCACCACTTCCAAACATAGGAAGCCCAACATTTGTAAAAAAATTTTCAGCTTCAGAAACCAAACGTTTAAAACGATCTACTCCCAGTTTTGCATAAGGATGGCTCGGCATTTGCTTTATTACATCGGGCAAAGCGGATAAAGGATTATCGACTGCTGTTCCGTCAGGCAAAGCATTCAACAAGTCGTATGAACCGGAAGAAAAATGTAAAGCACTTTGTCCGGAAGATACAATAACACAACGCTCCCCCTGTTGAGCCAATTTGACACCACAAACAAGCCCCGACAATCCTCCTCCTATTATAATCGTATCAAACTTCATAATATAATTATTTTTCAACTGAATCTAACCCGCACACTCCCTGATAAACCCAAGCAGTATATTCGCTTTCACGCAAAGTATCGCCCCATGCTATAGGATAGATACCCTTCCAACGTTCATTCAAAAAAGAAGACAAATCATCTTTTGCTCTTTTGGTACAAAACCGTTGGGAACTGCGCATTACACCGGATGCCCGACAAGCACAAAGCTCTCCTTGGCAAGTCCCCATCCCGATGCGTGTCCTTCGTCTTAGATCGACAAGACTTTTCACATTCAATTCATCCAAAGCATATTTCACCTCTCCTACCGATACGCCCTCACATTCACAAACCAGACTGTTATCTAGTTGTGTATTGTCTATAAGCTTTTCAGCCAAGTCTCCATGACGATATATAGCAGCTTTTCGTTGCGTAGCTGGTAACGAAACTATTTTTTTATTTATTTCTTCTATATTTTCTCGAGATCCCGGCAATTTATCTTCAGCCGTAGTACATGGCGACGAAACACTCAATTTCTTACAAACAAGATCTGTTGCCCATTCCGCCATCAAACGATAAGTCATCAGCTTACCTCCCGTTATCGTTATATATCCTTGCAGCCCATCACGTTCGGCATGGTCTAGCAGTACGATACCACGACTAACATTTCGCCCTGTTGGATCATTATCGGATGCAACTAACGGTCTGACTCCGGCATAGGCTCTCAAAATGCGAGTTTGCGCCAATCGTGGGGCAAGCTTTTCTCCTTCCCTTATCAGAATATCAACCTCTTGAGGAGTCACACTCATGTTATCAATTTCGTCGTATGGAATATTCATCGAAGTTGTGCCAATCAGGGAAATAGTATCTCCCGGAACCAAGATATCCGAATCGGCAGGCTTTCGGCATCGATTAAGCACCACATTATTAACACGGTGACCAAAAATCAATAGAGAACCTTTGGCGGGTAACATCTTCACTGTGACACCTGCAAGCATAGAGATATGCTGTCCCCAAATTCCTCCGGCATTGACAACAATCGATGCGTATATCTTTTTTGTTTCTTTCTCTTTATGATCAAATACCTCTACCCCAACTATACGATCCTGTTCTCTTAACATCCCTATTACTTCATGGTATGTCAATATCTTTGCACCATGTTCCCTCGCATCTATCATATTGGATGCCGTCAAGCGAAACGGATCTACCGATCCATCAGGTACTTTTACGGCTCCTACTATCGACGGATTGGCAGAGGGCTCAAGTAAAAGCGCTTCTTTTGCATCTATTATATCAGCTCTTATACCTGCAATGTTACAAGCCTCTACAAACTTTGCCTGATAATTTAGATCATCTTCCGGAAGTGTTAGAAACAAACCATCAGTTTCTTCGATGCAATGGCTCGCTATTCGTTTCAATATTATATTTTCTTTGATGCATTCCTCAGCAGACTCTCTATCAGTTACAGCATAACGTGCACCACTATGCAACAATCCATGGTTGCGCCCTGTAGCACCTGTAGATATATCGTAACGCTCGAGCAAAACAGCATTCAATCCCCTACGGGAGCAATCTCTTGCAACACCTGCTCCGGTAATTCCTCCACCGATGACTATAACATCAAAAACATCTGAAGAATATTTCATAAGAATAACATTTAAGATGATCCACAAATATACGAAACTATTCGAAACTTAAAAGAAATATATCGAAATATTTTGTAAACAAAATAAGAGGATAGAAATTAAATCTATCCTCTCATACCATGTTTTTATATAAAACTAAATATAATTAAAAGACAACTTGAAGCCTACCCTGAATAGCATTAATAGTTTCTCCTGCAGCTAAAGGATTTGTATTACCTAAAGAAATATTAGAATAGTCTAATCTTAACATTATATATTTATTTAAATAATAATTTGCTGCAAACGTCCAATCACTCATCCTCCCCCCTTTTATCCCTGAGTTTTCATTATCAAGATCGGTATAGTTATACCTCAATGCAAATTCTAAAGACTTCGGTTTTGGAGTACCCATCCTCGCCCAAGAAGATGAATAAGTATAATTGCCACCAATAGCTAAGAACCCGATTTGCGCATAAGCTCCACTAGCTTTATATGCAGGCAGATCATCTTTCCTTTCTACATTGCTATGGAAATATTCAGCTTGAAGATATACAGGACCGTAAGCTCCGATGAGCTCTACAGCATATTTAGCCTGATAATCGGCATTTGATATACTCGCCTGAATAAATTTACGTTTTTCTACATTTGTGATCAACGAACTTCCATAGCTGATTACTTTCGGCTTCTGTACGCCATTAGCATCAAATCCATTAGCATCAGCCTTGCGATAAGACCCGGCTAAGCCTATATGAAATATTTTACCATCTTGCTGCAAGGGGTTAAAGACAACACGTCCTGTGGCCGAATAGCCATCGTCACCTTCGATGGAATTGTTCATAGAGTCGCCATCAGCAAATGCACCTACGCCTACCCATGCATATTTATTCCAACCAATATACTCAACACCCAGTTTTCTTCCCGGAGAGAAAGCAAACGATGTAGCATTGGCAGTAATAAACTTAATATTAGCAGAACTCTCCATATGATCGATACCAAATGGTTCGGCAAAATGTCCACCTCTAACATAAGATGTTTTATTCAGATTATACTGCAAGAAAATATCTTTATAGCCTACTTTCCCTCCGGCAAATCCGAGATCAACTTTCATATCGAAACTTTTATATTTCGCTTTCAGCCCTAACCGAGCATCCGGCATAGCAACTCCATTACTTAGGTCTGTTTCGTCTTCTATATAAGTTGCTCCGTCAAAGTAAAAGCGGCCTGTTGGAGTTATTTTCACGGTTTCGTCTGCGATTTTCACATCCACAGATTGGGCAAACAATGAAGAAAATGCAAACAAAAAAAGAGCAGCTAATATGGTTAATCTACAACTAGACATGACTATTGTTTCTTATTAGTTTTATTCACCTTCACACCCCATTCCTGAGTAGTATATTTATAGTTTCCTTCAGGAACATCGTTACAATAAACAATAACACAGTTCGGATCTTTATCCCAATATTGTTTTACAGTCATACCTTCCATATTTCCGGCATGTTCTTTTTCTATCTTTACATTGTCAGGATTAACCATCAACTTCAATCCTACCGATTCATCCATCATTTCCATATCACCACGGCTATTACCACCAACGATAATCGGACGAGCTTTTATAAACGTGTGAATAGTTTCAGCTTTACCCCAATCCTGTGGTGTTGGCAATACCAATTCGTCAGTTGTTTTCCCATTTCTTACAGCAGATTTCACTCCTATAATACGGTCTACCGGAATACCAAGTTGCTCGTGAACAAAGCGTTGATACAAATATTCAGGAGATGCAGTCAATACCCATATTTCGATTCCATACTCTTGCAGATTTGCCAAGAATTCTTTCATCTCAGGATAGAATTTCCCTTGAAATTTTTCATGATAGCAATCATTGCCTATTGTAGATATTTCTTCAGGAGACAGCCCGGCAAAAAATTTCACACGTTTTTGCACATAAGCTATTCCCACATTATCTTTTCCATGAAGCATATCGTCTACAATTGCCATTTTTTCTTTAGCTTCTTTGTCTGTTCTATTTCCATAAGTTTTTTGAGCAAAACTAAAAAGGGCTTCATCCGCCAGATAATAAGGAACCTGACCAAACAATGTACCGTCGCAGTCAAATATAGCGACTTTGCGTTCTTTCATAGTAATCGTAGAGTTCAAAAAACTCTCGATACGATCGTTAGCTTCTTTCGGCCAGCCTTTTATATAACGGTATGTTTGCGCCGTTAAAGCGAACGAAGAAGTCAAAATCATCACTACCGCAAGACATAATGCCTTACGCATAAAATTAATCTTTTTCATAACTTAGTAATTTAAAAAGGTTTTAACAACTAGATTTTAGTATTAGATATAGTTTTTTACTTGATTAATAAATATAGTCCCGAAGCTAAGGCAGCACCAACTATCGGTCCGAGTACAGGTATCCATGAGTAGCCCCAGTCGCTATCTCTTTTATTTTTTATAGGCAGTATTGCATGCGCAATACGTGGTCCAAGGTCACGAGCCGGATTAATAGCATATCCCGTAGTTCCCCCCAATGACATACCTATAGATACTATAAGCAACGATACTGGAAGTGGCCCATCTATTTGTGCACCGCCTACCATTAAAACTCCGAACATGAGGACAAATGTTCCGATTACTTCACTTATAAAATTATAGGTATATGCTTTTATTGCAGGACCAGTACAGAAGACTCCTTTTTTAGCATTTGGATTTTCTTCGGCATCAAAATGAGGCTTATACATCAGAAAAACCAAAGATGCACCTACTATAGCACCTAACATCTGCGCTACAATATACCCAATTACACTTCCCTTGAAGCTACCTGCAATTGCCAAACCGATAGTAAGAGCCGGATTAAGATGAGCTCCCGAATATGGAGCAGAAATATACGCTGCAACAAAAACAGCCAATCCCCAACCGAAAGAAATCACAACCCAACCGGAACTGTTACCCAATGTCTTCTTGAGATTAACATTTGCACAAACACCCGCACCCAATAAGATGAGTATAGCTGTGCCTATAAATTCGAATAAAATATCTTGTCCCATGGTGTATAGATTAGAGTATTATCTCACCCACGATTGGGCACGGTAAACAGCTTCAGACCATTTTTTCTTAGCCAAATGCATATCAATCTTAAGATCAGGCTCGAATTTAGTGTCAATTTGCCATTGACTCTTTATCTCATCTACATTTTCCCAATAGCTAACAGCAAGCCCGGCGAGGTAAGCAGACCCCAGAGCGGTAGTTTCGGTAGTTTGAGGGCGAATCACCGTTTGCCCAAGTACATTAGCCTGAAACTGCATCAATAAATTATTTTTAGCAGCACCACCATCTACCCTGAGCTCTTTAAGCCCTACACCTGCATCCAAGATCATAGCATTGATCACATCCATAGTCTGATAAGCAATGCCCTCAAGTGCAGCCCGAGCAATATGTGCAGAAGTAGTTCCTCGCGATATCCCAACAATTGTACCCCGTGCATATTGATCCCAATAAGGAGCACCCAGACCAGTTAAAGAAGGCACGAAGTACACATCCCCATTATCTTTAACCTGCGTGGCCAATTCCTCTATTTCGGAAGAAGAGTTTATAATTTTAAGCCCATCCCTGAGCCATTGTACTATTGCTCCGCCAACGAAAATACTGCCTTCGAGCGCATAGGTAGTTTTCCCATCCAATTGCCATGCTATTGTAGATATAAGATTGTTTTTTGAGACAACGGGTTTTTCGCCTGTATTCATCAAAATAAAACACCCTGTTCCATATGTATTTTTCACCATTCCTTGTTCAAGACACATTTGCCCGAAAAGTGCAGCTTGCTGGTCGCCGGCAATGCCTGAAATAGGCACTTTAGATGCAAATATTGTAGTCTGTGTATGCCCATATACCTCACTGGAAGCACAGACCTTAGGCATCATGCTTACCGGTATATTAAACAACTCGAGAAGATCATTATCCCACTGTAAAGTATGAATATTGAATAACATTGTACGCGAAGCATTCGAAACATCGGTAACATGTACTGACCCTCTTGTTAATTGCCATACAATCCAAGTATCAACAGTTCCGAATACCAATTTTCCTTTTTCTGCTTTCTCCCTCGCCCCCTGTACATTATCGAGTATCCATTTTACTTTTGTAGCACTGAAGTATGCATCAACAATCAGACCTGTTTTTTCTTTGATAACAGGAAGTAGCCCTTCATTTTTCAGAGCATCACAATATTCGGATGTTCTTCGGTCTTGCCATACAATAGCATTGTATACGGGCTCTCCTGTTTCGCGATCCCAAACAATGGTAGTCTCGCGCTGATTGGTAATTCCGATTCCTGCAATATTCGTACCATTGATTCCAATTTTTGTAATAGCTTCGGCAGCTACAGCGGCTTGCGAAGCCCATATTTCGAGAGGGTCATGCTCTACCCAACCACTCTGAGGAAAAATCTGCGGAAACTCCTTCTGCGCTACAGAGCATATCTCTCCTTTACGATTGAAGACGATGGCCCTTGAGCTGGTAGTTCCGGCATCAAATGATAAAATGTATTTCTGTTCCATGGTATATTAGTTATATGATTAGTTCTTCTACTATCATTTCATATGCTAAGGTATATAATTTGGTTTATAGTCTACTAATAAATAATGTTGAGCCAGTTTCACAAATTCCTGAACTTGTAGTTCTTCCCACTCCTTACCTTTAGCCATCTCTGTAGCCATAATTGAGGCAACTTGAGGTGCCATGTCAATAGCTGCACGCGCATCTAAAAACAAAATTCTAAAACGTCTTGCCAGTACATCTTCTACAGTCAAAGCCATTTCTTCTCGAACAGCCCACAGTACCTCAGCCACTGTATAATCATAATCGGGATGTAATTTTTGAGCAAATTTAAAAGACTGACTTTGAAGCTCAACAATTTTATCAATATCGCTTCCGTAAACATAGTTAAAATTAGACCTGTCTACCTTTTCCTTGTATCCATGTATTCGCAAATCTTTGGTAACGCACTCTTTGCGAGGTAAACCTCCGATAGTAATACCTTTTTCAATAACATCCTCTGCCATATCCCTATACGTAGTCCACTTACCACCTGTAATAGTTATGAGCCCACTATCAGATATTACAATTTTGTGGCTTCTTGATATTTCCTTTGTTTTCTTACCGTCAGATTCCTTTTTAGGCGCAGCCAAAGGCCTCAGACCGGCAAATACAGAAAGGACATCGTTTCGTGTCGGCTTCTTCGCTAAATACTCTCCGGCAGTCCTCAGAATAAACTCTATCTCCTCTTCCAGTGCCTGAGGCTCAAGAACAAACTCTTTGAGTGGAGTATCGGTTGTACCTAATACAACCTTATCGTGCCACGGCACTCCAAACATAACACGTCCATCACTTGTTTTTGGAATCATTATTGCTGTATCTCCCCCTAAAAATGATTTATCTACAACAAGGTGAACACCCTGACTCGGACGAACTATATTATCTTTTTCCGGAGCATCCATTTTCATCAAACCATCCACAAATATTCCGGTCGCATTCACTACAACCTTTGCTTTTAAAGAATATGACTGCTTACCAATTTCGTCATAAACATCTACTCCTGAGATTTTACCAAAATCATCTTTTATCAAATTGGTCACTTTAGCATAATTAATCACAACAGCACCTTGTTCAGCTGCTGTCTGCATCAAGTTGATCCCCATACGAGAATCATCAAACTGACCATCATGATAAACAACACCTCCTCTTAATCGAGTCTTATTTATTTGAGGTATCTCACATTCTACGGCCTTCTTGCCCATTGGCAAGGAACGTCCCAAGCCTCTCTTGCCTGCCAACAGGTCATAAATAGTAAGACCAATTGTATAAAATGGCTTTTCCCACCATTTATAATTTCCGATGATAAAACGTTGATCCTTTACTAGGTGCGGCGCATTCTTTTTCATCAAACCTCTTTCCCGAAGAGCCTCAACAACCAAGCCAACATCACCTTGTGCCAAATAACGCACACCGCCATGCACAAGTTTAGTACTGCGACTGGAAGTGGCTTTTGTAAAATCAGCCTGCTCCAACAATACGACCTTGAACCCTCGTGAAGCAGCATCAACCGCAGCACCAAGCCCGGTGGCTCCGCCTCCGACAACAACAAAATCCCATATTAGAGATTTATCTGCTATTTGTTTTATATAATCATCTCGTTTCATTATATCACATCTATATACTCACAAAATTAATTAAGAGTTTGAAATAAACAAACAAATTCGAAACTTTTTTATCATCATTCAGAGTTATTTATATTTTATTCGAAATCAAAACACACAATAACGAAACAGAATGCATATAGCAAAATAAAAAAACTTAACAATAAAGATGGAAAGTATATTACATAAACAATAGAAATATTTATACCTTTGTATCAACATCTAATAACTAATCAACAAATAATATGGGAAATATAGCAAAGCGACATAAATATATATTGGAGCAACTTAAAGAAGATGGATATGTGAAAGTTCAGGACTTAAGCGAAAAGTTGGGAGTTTCGGAAGTTACGATACGAAAAGATTTAAAGTTTCTCGAAAGCAAAAAGATGTTATATCGTAATCATGGAAGTGCCAGCAGCCTCAGTTCTATCATATCAGACAAACATATAGATGTGAAAGAAAAGCTGAATATGGATGAAAAATCATCAATAGCAAAAGCCGCAGGCAAATTATTGGAACCAAATGATAAGATTATCATTGCATCGGGAACGACACTGTTAGCTTTCGCAAACGAAATAAATGCAAATGAAGGTATTACTGTAATCACATCTTCTGTAAAAGTTTCGTTAAGCTTATGCTATAACCCGAATATTGAGATCATTCAACTGGGAGGCATTATGAGAAAAAACTCGGTATCAGTGATTGGACACTATGCCGAAAATATACTGGAAAGCCTCTCTTGCAACAAGCTATTCTTGGGCGTAGACGGAATCGACCTCGATTATGGACTGACAACCAGCGATATGAGCGAAGCCCGAATCAATCAACAGATGATAGATGCTGCACAAAAAATTATTGTACTTACAGACTCGTCCAAATTTGGCAGAAGAGGATTCTGTAAAATATGCGATTTAAACAAGATACATCACATTATTACAGACAAAAATGCACCAGCCCATATAATAGAGATGATGAGAGAAAGAGAAATAGAAGTAACTCTTGTCTAAAAACTAACACTTAATATTGAGTTCCAACAGAACGTTTCTTATTTGTTCATAAGTTGTTATGCGTGTAGGAACTAAAGGCAGACGAAGTTTATTTTGAATATAACCCATCATATTGAGCATACATTTTACACCTGCGGGATTTCCATCCACAAAAAGCAGATTAAACAGCTCGTTAAAACTATGATGAATAGTTAAAGCACTGGCATAATCGCCTTCAAGCGCTAAACGTGTCATACGGCTAAACTCGCGAGGAAATGCATTTCCAATCACAGAAATAACCCCGATAGCTCCAAGTGTTATCAGAGGAAAGGTAACCCCATCATCACCTGATATCACATCAAAATGTTCGGGTTTACGCTTTATTATATCATCCATCTGAGTCATATTTCCCGATGCTTCTTTTACCGCAACAATATTACGAAACTCATTAGCAATACGCAATGTTGTGTCAGCCGTCATATTAACGCCCGTTCGTCCCGGAACATTATAAGCTATAATAGGCAGTGGTGATGCTTCCGAGATCGCTTTATAGTGCTGATATATACCTTCCTGTGATGGTTTGTTATAGTAAGGAACTACCGAAAGAATACCGTCTATGCCGGTATAATCATTGTTTTTCAACTTCTCTACAATGGCATGTGTATTGTTTCCTCCTTCTCCTACAATAACAGGGATCTGGCCATTAACTTTACTTACAACCAGTTCGACAATCTGTTTTTTTTCTCCTTCGGTCAGTGTCGGGGTTTCCGCTGTTGTACCAAGCACAACAAGATAATCAGTTCCATTCTGCAACTGATAATCAACAAGCCGAAGCAGGGCATCATAATCGACACTCTCATCTTCTTTAAAAGGAGTAATTAAAGCAACTCCCATTCCTCTCAGATTTATCCTGGACATAAAGTCAATCTTTATCTTTAGAAAAGTGTATATCTCTTTTCAGTTTGTGCAAAATTAAGAATTAATTTACACCCTATAGCACTTTGCTCAGGTAATTTTTTATTTGCTGATAAGTTTCCTGTAGATTCATTTCCTCAGTTTTAAGCACCAGAAAGTCATAATAAGGTCGATCCGACTTTGTAATACCAATACTAAATTCGGATGAATTATTGGCTAGAAGATATTCATAAACACTACTTTCCGTCGTTGTTAAATCAATAAGTGTATCATATTCCAGTGACTTAAACTCATTCAAGACGGAGGAAGCAAGTATCTGAAGGAAAGATATTTCTTGAGGATAAATAATTCTCACATTCGCCGGGAATATTGTATTACCTGCCGTCTTTTTTGTGGATTGGTATGTCCACAAAACAACTTTTTTCCCATTTGCAGTCAGATCTTTGGATATGGCTGCTATGACAGGCCAATCGTTATATGAAAACAGGATAAGCACACTTTTCATGCTCTCTAAATTTCGAAAAGCATGTTTCCTCCTATTGTTTCGGAAAGCAGAATTTATTTTCCATTTTACTAAAAAATCAAACATAATAATTTTGTTGTGTTAGATATCATAATAAACCAGCAGTCGTATATTTCGTTTTCAACCGGGAAAAATAAATTCTGCTTCTATTATTTTTTATAATTTTCTGGCACCATCACTGATCACCACATCGTATACTTTCGGCTTGATTCTGAATTTTTGCTCATAGCTTTCGGTAGCACGTTTAATGAAATCATCATGAAGTTCATTTTTCACAAGGTTGATAGTACAACCACCAAAACCACCTCCCATTACGCGAGACCCTGTCACACCACATTGACGTGCAATATCATTCAGAAAATCCAATTCTTCGCAACTAACTTCATACTTACGGCTAAGACCGATATGAGTTTCGTACATCTTCTTACCTACAGTTTCGTAATCACCTCTTTCCAAGGCATCACAAGCTTCGCCCATACGCTGAATTTCTTCGATAACAAATTCTGCACGCATATAGTCTTCGGCACTAACTTCGTTAACCACCTCTTTCAACATATCGATTGTAGCATCGCGCAACAACTCCACTTTAGGATGATACTTACGTATGTATGATGCGGCATTTTCGCACGATTCGCGACGTTTGTTATAAGCCGAAGAAGCCAACTCATGTGCTACGCAGGTATTTAATAATACCAAGCGGTATCCTTCCGGATTGAACGGAATATATTTGTATTCGAGTGAGCGGCAATCTAAACGGATCAACGATCCGGCCTTACCAAAGCAAGATGCAAACTGATCCATAATACCACATTTAACACCCACATAATTGTGCTCTGTAGCTTGCCCTATTTTGGCTAGCTGAAAACGGTCTAAGCCAAGATTGTACATATCATTGATCGCAAATCCGAAACAGCTTTCCAAGGCTGCTGAAGAAGACATTCCTGCTCCGAGAGGCACATCACCCGCAAACACACAATCAAAACCTTGAACTTGTTTTCCAAGCTTCATTATTTCGTGACATACACCAAAGATATACTTTCCCCATTGCTTGATTGGAATATCGTCGAGTCCGAATTCATCCATTTCAGACAAATCCATAGCGTATGCCTTAATACGGTCAGGCGTTCCATTTGGTTTGATCACACAATACATGGCTTTGTCGATTGCTCCCGGCAACACAAATCCGCCATTGTAGTCTGTATGCTCACCAATAAGATTGATACGCCCCGGCGATGTATACATTGTACCTTCGGTTCCGAATAGCGATTTAAATTTTTCTTTTAATAAATTTAGCTCCATGGTCGATTTTTATTATTTAGGGTTTATACAAAAAATTATTCCAACATTTTAAGAAAATCATCTTCATTAATAATAGGAATACCCAGGCTTTTCGCTTTCTCGAGTTTAGCAGGCCCCATATTTTCACCGGCTAAGACATAATTAGTTTTTGAAGATATAGAACCGCTGTTCTTACCTCCATTCTGTTCTATCATACTCTTGTATTCATCGCGGGAGTATTTATCGAAAGTCCCGCTAATGACTATTGACAAGCCTTTTAGTTTTTCTGTTCTCTGGGCAATAATAGATTCGCTAAGTTCAAATTGCAATCCAAATGTACGAAGTTTATTTATGACTTCAAGATTGTTAGGATTACTAAAATATTTAACGATGCTCTGGGCTATCCGATCACCGATTTCATCAACCTGTGTAAGGCCTTCTATTGTAGCGGCTTTTAACAAATCGATATTAGGAAAAGCCAATGCTAATTTTTTCGCTACGGTTTCACCGACATAACGGATTCCCAAAGCAAAAAGCACTCTTTCGTAAGGCACAGATACTGATGCATGAATGCTATCTATAAGATTCTTGGCACTCTTCTCAGCCCAACGCTCAAGACGAGAGACATCCTGCCACTTTAGTGTATACAGGTCTGCAATATTTCGGATATATCCGGCATTGTAAAGATGCTCTACAGTCTCCGTTCCTCCAGCAATATTCATCGCTTTTCGGGTCAGGAAGTGTTCGATACGCCCTTTTATCTGAGGTGGGCACGATGCGTCGTTCGGGCAATAATATATAGCCTCTCCCTCGTCTTTGATAAGAGGGGTACCACATTCGGGACAATCTTTTATAAACTCGACTTTAGCATCAAATATATTTCTTTGGGCAACATCTACCCCTGTAATCTTTGGAATTATTTCTCCTCCTTTTTCTACATAAACCTGATCATTGATATGTAAATCAAGAGAATTAATATAATCTTCATTATAAAGTGAAGCTCGCTTAACGGTTGTTCCCGACAGTTTTACTGGCCTGAGGTTGGCCACAGGTGTAATAGCTCCTGTTCGCCCCACCTGATATGAAACAGACTCCAGTGTTGTAACAGCCTGCTCTGCCTGAAACTTAAAAGCAATAGCCCAACGGGGAAACTTAGAGGTAAAGCCAAGATTCTTTTGCTGAGTCAACGAATTTACTTTAAGCACGATTCCGTCGGTAGCTACAGGCAAGTTTTTACGCTCCTTGTCCCAATAATGTATATATGCAAATATTTCGTCTAAAGTCTTACACTTCTTGGTTGCATCGGAAATTTTAAAGCCCCATTCCTTCGCTTTCATCAGATTTTCGTAATGTCCATCTGTCGGCAATTCTTCTCCTAGCAAGTAGTAGAGATAGGAGTCAAGCTTACGTGATGCTACTATCTTCGGGTCTTGCTGTTTCAGTGTTCCCGATCCGGCATTACGCGGATTAGCAAAAAGGGCTTCTTCCTGTTCGGCTCTTTCCTTATTGATCTCATCAAAGACTGACCACGGCATCAAAATCTCCCCTCTGATTTCAAATTCGGCGGGATAATCTGTTCCATGCAATCGCAAAGGGATACTACGAATGGTACGCACATTAGCAGTCACATCATCACCCTGCACCCCATCGCCACGAGTAACAGCCTGTGTTAACTGACCATTAATATAAGTAAGGGAGATCGATGTTCCATCATACTTCAATTCACATACAATTTCGAAATCATCATTCAACCCCTTCTTTATCCGATTGTAAAAATCTGTAATTTCTTCCTCTGTGTATGTATTTCCCAACGATAGCATGGGATACTTATGAGGAACTTGTTTGAATGATTTATTAATATCGCTACCAACACGTTGACTCGGAGAATTAGGATCGAAATACTCAGGATACTGAGTTTCTAGCTCGGTTAATTCTTTTAATTTTTTATCAAACTCAAAATCTGAAATAGTTGGTGCTGACAGTACGTAATAGTCGTAATTATGTTTGTTCAACTCTTCCCGAAGAGTATCAATTTGATGCTTTATCTGATCCATTATTTTGTTAAAATCGTAAATACAAATATAAAAAGAAATAGGCTGAAAGTGTGTAAAATTAGATATTTTTCAGAAATCTATTTACACATTGACTTATCTTTAGCTAACGGAATATCAAATTAGTTTTCATATTTTCTTTTTCTATACAGAAAAATCGAACCCATGACCAAAGCAATAAAAAACACAGGAAAAACAATATTTAGTATCGCATACTGATTTCTGTTTTCATAAGCCTCTTTTTTGTTTAGAATATATAACTTTTGCTGCTTTGTTCTCAATTCCATCAGTCCGTCATCGCCTGTCAGCCAGTTTACGGCATTCACTATGAAATCACGGTTCCCGAACTGCTGTTGCGAAACTCTATCGTACCCCATAGGTAACACCTGAGAACTTTGCCCCTGTCCTTGAATTTCATTTGTTATGATATCAGAAGACGAAACGATTATCATTTTTGTTCCTTCGCTTATATTCTTAGTTTTATAACCATCAGCCTTAATGCTATCAGGCATCTTCCTATTTTGGAATACGGAAGTAAATACACCTTCTAGACTTACCGCCACAGGAACAAATTGCTGATCAAAATAGTCATTATTATTCTGCACTTTTGAAATATCGAAATCAATCACATCAGGCACTTTTACTAAATGCGTGTTAGCAGATGTAGTCAATAATATATGCTTTATCACATCTGGAGAATTGTTTACGATATCGATAGAGCTGGCAAACCCGGCTTTTACGTCTCTTATATTCTTTGTGATGGAAAAATCCTGAGACGGAAGCAACAATGGTTGAAAATAGCTTGGTACAACAAAGGTAGACTGTACTCCTGCATCAGTCATCAAATACGTAGAAACACATTGACTATCCTGAATAAGATCGGGATTTATACGCACACCGTATGAAAACAACATATCATCAAGGTTGACATCATTTTTCATACTGGCCGAATGCCCTAATCGGGCTAAATCCTGATGAGAATAAAAAGCACCATCGATAAGCCATAGCACCTTGCCACCAGACATTATATATTGATCGAGAATATACTTATCCGTTTCACTATATTTTGATAACGGGCCGGCAATAAGCACCGCATCAAAATTGTCCAATACATTTATTTCCTTACCAATCTCTCCCCTATTCACTGTGTAGTATTTTGATAATACCTCCTCGGCATCATATACATAAGTACGGGAAATCTCATCATGACCCTCAATAAAGGCAACTGACTTAGGTGTTTCTTGTCCTAACAAGCGAATAGCATCTGTAAATTCGAATTCCAAACCTTCAATAGATGCATTTATATTTTCTTCCGCGGTGTAACCTGCTACATTTTTCAACAAAGGAACAACCAGAGTATCTTTTCCGTTGGATACTTGGGCGTATGGATAGATTATTTTTTTGCTGGCTTTCCCTTCCCTATCAATCTCGTTAAGAATAATACCAGGCATACCTTTTTCTGCCATCGCCTCATATATCTCAGATGCAGAACTTTCGGTCTGATATACATTCTTCAATTTTATATCGAGGCTGCTATTTGCATATCGGTTGTAATCATTTAGCAGATTAAGTGTTGCATCCTGCAAACGCTGGAATCCATAGTTGAGATCTCCACTCAAATATATATTTATATCAAGAGGAGCCTCATCTTTCATACCCTTCAAGAGGCTTATTGTATAATCACTTAACGTATAACGTTTATCCGAGGTAAAATCAACTCTATAGTTAGGTATAAAGTACAATCCAATATTAATGATAACAAACAAAACTGCCCCTCTAACCAAAAACCCTGATTTTCTATCACTTAATACTACAAGAGTAAGAATTACAAATAAAACCAAATAATTAATAACAACAAGTATGTCCTTGAATCGGATAACGCCCCTTTGCATCAATTCGTAATGATGAAATAGCCCTAAAGAAGACACAGCAACCTGCGTTTTCCCCGTAAGGAATAAGCCTGAGAGCAAGTCGAACCCATAGTAAACAAGAGCACTTAGGATTACTGAAGTTATAAGTGCTACAACCTGATTCTTAGACAAAGCCGACCCGAATAGACCGATAGATATAAAAACCATAGCCAATAGCAACAAAGAAAAATACGAGGCAAAAATAGCATTGAGATCAATATTTCCTACAGGATTGGCTAGCTGTGATAAAGAGTAAATATAAATATATGTAGGCAGTAAGGTAATAAATATAAAGATAAATGCTGCTAAATATTTACTCAGATAAATATGGAACATGCTGACAGGTCTAGTCATTAAAATATCTAAGGTCTTTCCCTTTCGCTCTTCAGAGAAAGAGCGCATGGTAAGAGCCGGAATCAACACCAAAAGCAAAATGGGTGATAAGCCAAAAAAACGATCTAGATCTGCATAACCACTATCCACCACATTGTATTTTCCCGAGAAGAACCACAGTAAACTTCCTATAATGAGAAGAAAAGCTAAAGAGAAGAACGCTCCGAAAGAAGAGTAAAAAACAGACTTAAGTTCTTTAAATACTAAAGCTTTCATATATCTTTGTATAAATTGATGTTTAATAACACAATGGCTAAACGAGAGATAAAGATAGTTATTTTATTTGTTCTGATAATTGCAGTTTTTGTCGGAGGATGGCGATTATATAACAAACTTGAACAAAATAAGCAATCTTTCTCGGTTGATATATATGAATATGTATCTCCTCAGGCTTTGACTGTAATAAATATCAATAGGGAATATAATCTAGATATGCTATACCAGTACGACCCTTCACTCAGCAGCTTAACTGGTCTTCTTGGAAGAAATTTATCTTTCCCTACTATTATTTCACAATACAAAGACAATGCCAGTATTTTGATAACCAAAATAGGACAAGAGAAAGAGTCCGACATAGGAGATTATATCAAAAACTACATAGGCTCTGACTTCCCTCCTCAAAAAAGAGAATATAAAGATGCAACCATCTGGTATTTTACTCAGCCGGATGATAAATTTCTTGTTTGCACTTTTTACAAGGGAATGCTTGCTGTCAGCAACCATCTCAGACCGATCGAAATATTTATCGATTCCGACTCGGAAAACACATTCTTTTCGGACGAAAACAACATCGAGCTTATAACCAAAATTCGAAATAGCACACCTGTATGTATTTTCACAAAAGTGCAGGACAAAACTCTGGCTCTTAATTACGTCCCTTATGACAGCTCAATACAACTAATAGGCTATATACTAGAAAACAAACAGAAAGCAGCAAGCGATTCGACGACATTAGATTACTCAATCATCCCCTTATTAATGGATCTGCCGGATAGAATGTGCATCGATAGTATAAATATACAAGGTGAGAGTAAACCGGTAAGCGTTAGAGTATTTCTAAACAAAAAGTTTTAAATTCGTGTTTATAAAAATATATTGCAGTTTATTAATTTAATAAAACAATTATGTCGGTATTAAAAGAATTAAAGGAATTTATGATGCGTGGCAACGTAGTTGATATGGCTGTCGGTGTCATTGTAGGTGGAGCATTTGGTAAAATTGTATCATCACTCGTAAGTGATATTATTATGCCTCCTATAGGAGTTATACTTGGAGGTGTCAATTTTTCTGACCTAAAGGTAACACTAAAAGATGCAGTCGGTGACGCAGCAGCAGTAACTATCAATTATGGATCTTTTGTACAAACTGTTTTTGATTTTGTTATTATAGCCAGTGCCATATTTTTTGCGATCAAAGGTATAAATATGCTACAGAAGAAAAAAGAAGAAGCCCCTGTTACACCTCCGGCCCCAAGCAAAGAGGAAACATTGTTAACGGAAATCAGAGATTTATTGAAGGAGCAGAATAGAAAATAAATATATACCTTTGATGAATTAAACTTAACAAACAAGCATTATGATAAAGTATTTTCCTATTTTATTTATAGCGATGTCACTATTGTTCTCCAATTGTGGCAGCGTACCTGTAACCGGACGCAAACAATTGAATCTGGTTTCTAACCAAGAGGTTCTTACTTTAAGTTTGCAGCAATATCAACAGTTTATAAAATCAGCTCCGATATCGAACGATAAAAAAAATACGGCATTGGTACAGAAGGTTGGTAGAAACATAGCAAATGCTGTTGAAACTTATCTAAAAAACAATGGTTATGCAGATGAATTATCATCGTATGCATGGGAATTCAACCTCGTGAAAAGTGCTGATGTAAATGCGTTTTGCATGCCCGGCGGGAAAATCGTCGTATATGAAGGAATATTACCTTACACGCAAGATGAAACAGGACTGGCTGTTGTCTTAGGACATGAGGTCGCGCATGCTGTTGCAAAACACGCAAATGAACGTATGAGTCAACAAATGGTAACTGAGTATGGCACCGCTGCAATAGGCACTGCTCTTGGTGGAACATCTACCGGAGTACAGCAAGCAGCAGCAGTAGCGATGGGGCTCGGTTCTCAATATGGAATTTTATTACCTTATTCGCGCAAACAAGAATTAGAGGCTGATAAACTTGGTCTGATATTTATGGCAATGGCAGGATATAATCCAAGTCAGGCTGCCGCATTCTGGACTCGCATGTCGCAGCAAGGAACTAGCACACCTGAATTTATGAGTACTCACCCTTCAGACAACACTCGTATTCAACAGATAGAAAAAGATTTGCCTGAAGCTATGAAATACTATAAAGGAGGAACAGGAACGACGAATACCAATTCGTCAAAAACATCTAATAAATGGAAGTTTTAACAAAATAGAATAAATAAGGATATAATAGGAAGAGGCTATTTCATGTAAGAAATAGCCTCTTTTATTTTTAGAATTCCTTATAAAAAGGGAAGTCTGCAATATCTAATAAGGGCTTATCTCCACCACTGTCTCCATATACATATAACTGATAAGCATCTCTATCGGGATAAAGCTCAAGTAAACGTTTGACCTTTTCTCTACCATAACAATTTTCACCTTTGAACTTACCCGTTATTACATCTTCTTCTGTTTCAATCTGTGTCCCGATAACCTGTTCGACACCAACTGATTGAGCCCATGGCTCAATCCAGTTGCAAATAGATGCACTATTAATGAGAACTATATGCCCTTCTTGTTGATGAAACTTCATCTTATCGATCGCTTGAGATCTTAATATCTGATTTATTCGGCTTTTGTATTTCTCGCAAATAGTATTAAATTCCGTCAGGCTCTTTCCTTTAAAAAAATAAGAAAACAGCTGTTCTTTTGCGTTATCATTTGTAATAAAACCCAGCTTAAATAAAATTAAAAGAGGAGAGAGAGCAAACAATCCCAAAATCAATCGCGGTAATCCATAGTAAAAGCGAATAAAATCGAATAATGTATCGACATTCGTTATGGTGCCGTCAAAGTCAAATACTGCTATTACCTTCGATGAGTTAGCCTCCATCATTACCTAAAGAATTTTGTGATAACAAAGAAAGATATAATCCATAAGATTATAATAATGCGGATAAAATTATCTTTGAGGAATATCAATGTTGGATTACCACTCCTTTCTTCCACAAATATGATTTGCAAATACCTGAATAGCCCTACAAATACAAAAAATGAAGTCAGGTAAAGATTATCTCCATTACGTGCTGTAACTTCCGGCGATACAGTATACATAATATAAGCAACCATCATTACTGCGGCCACAATAACAATTGCCACATTCAGGAACGGGATATTATATCCATCTACATTCTTACGCACCTTATCCCCTGTTTCCTCATAAATTACCACATCATCTCGACGCTTACCTAGTGCCAAAAATATAGCCAACAAGAAAGTCATAACTACAATCCATCGAGAAAGAGGCGTATCTGTGACAACTCCACCAATGAATATACGGATAACAAATCCTATAGCCACAATACTGATATCTATAATCGGTATATGCTTCAATTTTAGCGAGTAAAGGATATTAAGCATAAAGTAAGAAGCTAATAAAGCCAATGCCGCATAGTTTCCTAAAACAAATATATAAATAGATATACTGATAGTCGCCAGACAAAGAATAAGCAACGATGCCTCTTTTTTATTTATAGCACCCGAAGCTAACGGTCTGTTTCGTTTCTCGGGATGAAGACGGTCTGCTGCAATATCGTTCCAATCGTTGATAATGTAAATGGAGCTTGCGATTAAACAAAAGCCAACAAAGGCCCATATATCCGCAATCAATAATGGAACATGGTCCATTTTAAAAGAAAAGAACAGAGGGAGAAAGATGAAAAAATTCTTTACCCACTGATGTATTCGCATCAATTGCAAATAGTATTTTATTTTATTCATCATTTATTTTTTATTCTGCTGGATATAAAGATTGTGCCAAGTTAATAAAATCCGCTAGATGACACAAGTTGTTTATAATTAACCCAATAAACATACATATTAAAAATACCACAAAGAGCTTCGCTTGTTTTTCCTTCAACTTAATATACAGCCACCCCAATAACAATGGAACGCAATACACCCAATGTGCGCCATAGATAAATGGCTGATTGATACCGAATTTCATTATACAATGTATAATAATATCGATGAGAAATAGCAAGAAAATCATTTGCACAAAAGGATTCTTATAATTCTTTATCAGAGAAGCTATAATAGCCACTAGTATCAAAGCGACAAATGTATATTGCCACCAAAAAGAATAATTTCCTTCAATTATATACTGCATGGTTGAATTGTAAGCTGTATAATTCATCATTGGAGGGAAGAAGATTGTAGAGCCAAAGAAATGGGTAAAAACCATCTGAAAAAAAGAAGAACCTCCCAGAGCACTGTTGGTAAAAGATTCTTTATGTATAAAAATCGACTCAAAAAAATTCTTAGAGAGAAAAAGAATGCTAAGAATCTGAACAACACATAATATAGCAAGAAAGATTACTCCCAATAAAACAATCTTTTTAAATACACTTATTTTCTTTTCCTTGAAGAAAAAAACCGGGACAATACCTTTTGCGACATTGGTAAGAGTAATTCCACCTAAAATAAAATCAGCCAAAACTATATTTGAAAGAAAAGGGGGTGACTTTTCTTTTTTTATATAAGATGAGTTGTAATAAACATTAAAGGCCAAAAATATAGCAGACAGAGTAAAGCTTTCAGGAGTAAAGCTTAAAAGAAGGTTTGTAGAAAAAAATGCAAAAAAGAATGTTATTAAATAAGCTACTGATCTTTTTATCTCAACGATTTCTCTCAGGTATCGAAAAACATAAACACAAGACATACTGATCATAGAAGAAGATAATAAGACAAAAAGCAATGTTTTAGCTTTGAATGCAACTAGATAAGCAAGTGCGTTACCAACAAGCACAAACGGATAATAAAACATCATAAGCAGAGGATGCCCGCTTATCTGTGTCCGCCCCAATTTTAAGATCAAGGGGTTATCGTAAGAAAAATAAATATCCGTTTCGTACGACAGATTGTCTATTATAGAAGTACTTAATGCAATGTATATCGAATAAGACAAATAGATTAATAGCAGTATAAAGAATAGAAGCCTTTCATCTTTTTTCTGAGGTAAAAGAGCTTTCGATAAATATTTTAAATCAGAAACCTTAGAACCAATATTTTTATTCATATATCTTCATTCAAGTAAGTGCGCATAAGGAATATACCTGTTTAATTAAGTTTGAGCATCAAACTTAAAAGAGGAAATTCAAAATTACATTAATATTTTTTAAATTATACAGATAGCAATTGAAAATTAAAGAATTATGTTGCATAAGTTGTGTCAAAAAAAAATTATTAAAATATTCTACTCGTAGTAATATGAAATATAGTTTGTTATGTTGATAAAATAATCAAGTTACTTCAAAAAGAATCCTGCTAATCTCACGACTTGCAGGACCCCAACCTTAACACAAACTTTACAAAACTACACAATATATTTTCAGTTATTTTTATTACTTTATCAGGTATTTATCAACCTCGCTTTAATGCCCTAAAACATACCTATCTGATCGTTAATCATCGACCTATATTCAGATGGAGATTGTCCTGTATGTTTTTTAAAAAATCTACCTAAAGAAGCCTGAGTCGAAAAATGCATATCCAATGTTATTTCTTGAATATTTAACGCTGTACTATTTAACAACGATTTTATCTCCAACAAGGTATATTCTACAATCCAGTCTTTGGCAGATCGGCCGCTTACATCTTTTATCACTTTAGAAAGATACTTAGGCGTTATATCTAATTGATTAGCATAAAAAGACATTTCTTTATTTTCTTTATAATGCTTTAGGATTAGAAGAAAAAAATGATATGCCAATTTCTCTTTCTTTAAATAAGGAGCAGCATTTGTAGACAATATGCTATTTTTGAAACTATAATAAAGATCTAAATAAAAAATCCTTACCATACTTACTATATATTCCCGTTGAAATATACAGTCTGCCGTCAGAAATCTATCATTAACAAGATTATAGTATGCAGAATACCGCCCCATATCATCATCTGTCAACGTGTAAAAGTGCTTTTTCCTCATATAAATAAAGAATTGCGGCGAAAAGCGTGAAATTCCACTTAAGATGTCATCTATTATTGTTTGAGAAAACAAAAAATAATCCATTCTAAAGTCGTCGCTTTTATCTTTTACCGATATAGTTTGCTTAGGCAACAAAACTATCATCTCTCCTTGTCCAAAACGATGCTCTTGCTCTTGCTGATGTATTTCTACCGTAATAGCACCTTCATAACAAATTCCAACTATACCAAAAGTCGCACAAAATGTAGAATAAGGAACAGGTAAAGAGTGAGCATTTTTATATAATCTAAATTCGTTCTCTAACGAATATTCAAGCTCCTTACTTTCCTTCTCTGATCTGACTTTAGTTTGGTTCTGTTGTGTGTTATTTGTCATGAAATGTTACTATTGATATTTCACGGTGCAAATATAGAATATAATTTTTTAATAGCGAAAATAAATGGACTTTTAGTATAATATTTATAATTATTTAAAACTTTTTTTTCTTTTCATTTACAAGACAGGTTACTGTTAGTTTCAATACTTTTTTCATCAAACCTCCAGAATTAAAATAAAATACTGCATAATAGAACATTGTATTAAATACTACAAGATAAATATTTTATTTTCCTACTAAACGACAAGACCACTAATCTTCGGAGACTATATCTGCTATCAACAGAATATTATTATCTTTATAAAAACATCTATATATGAAGGACTTATTCATTTCATTATTTTTATTTATTCAAGCAGTATGCACTTATAGTCAAGTAGATGAGATCAAGAAAGTTCATCTCTTAAATGACTCTATATCTAGAGGGAATACTTTTATACCTAACCCCTACAGAAATAAATTATTATCTCAATACTTCGACATCTCTCAAACAGATTTCAGTAAAGAGTTTCTCGCTCTACAAACAAAAAGAATAAGCGAAACAGCATTTGAAGTAACCGACAGTATAAAAGACTACTTTTTTGACACATCTACCTTATTTTGTACTGGAGAGTTTGAACAAAATGGCATTCTCGGACTCAATAATCAAAGAATAAAAATTCATATAGAAGAAGTATCCAGAGATGGCAATAGTTTTACTTTTTCTGTAAAGGGAAAATCGAATGTAGATAATAATATTTGTGACTTTATTGGTAAAATCAGAATTCTGTCTATTTACAAATTTATGTCCGACCGTTTGTACGCCGAGCAAGGCATGATGTATGCAAGCTATGAATTTTTTGAAGATAAGGGTCAAGCACATGCAGGTGTTTTTAGAGGGTATTTTGAAGCCATGATAAGAATTAAGAACGAGGAAAAATCGATTGAGTTGGACGAGCGTCTTATTCGAAGTTTCTTATACAGCAACCGTACTTTTGTAGGCATATGGATAGATTACAACAAGGGTTTATCACAAAGATGCATTTGGGGCGATTATCGACTTCCTTTCACATTCGATTTCGATTGTGGAGACAAAGTAATGACAGCCTGCGAAAAATATATAGAAAATGGATGGAGAACCTATAGCGATGGAAGCGAATATGATTGTAGCGGAAAAACTTGTAGCTTGAAAAATAAATGGTGGAAAAATAAATGATACAGTATATTCCGAAGTATTTAGTAAGATAATTTTATCATTGTATTTTTATTTTCTCCAAGAAAGTTTCTTTTTTAAGTCCGGGTTTGATTTCGGGAGAATAAAGCATCTTTATCGAGACTTTTTCTTGCTCTGACATATAAAAAGGTATAGCAGACTTCGCCAGTTCTTTTTCTCCATATAATACATCAGGAATTATTGACCGACCAATAGTTACATAATAAGGATAAATTCGCAAAGGATGTTCTAGACCTAGAACATGCAGAAACTCATGCAAAAGAGTCTGTGAATGAGCACCCTCCCTCACATAAACACGGGCGAAATATATATTCCAAAAAAGATCTGTTTCTTTATTTCTTTTTGTTAGCCCTTTCAGCGCAATAGGAACTACCGGATGATGATCTGAGAGCATTACTCTGCGTACATTCCTATATACATGTACATTTCCATTAGTCCATACTCGTTCTATCTTGAGAGGGGCAATTAATGGGGCTAATATAGCTATTATCGAATCAACCTCAGAGATGGACTCCTTATTTAGCTTATAAGGCTCTTTTATTTCTACTCTGATATCCGATATCCACTTTCGAATACGTTGTCCATCGCGGTTAAAAGCCACATCACAGAAAAAGTCAAATTCATCCTTCGTATATGAAATTTTATTAAACACGGATGCGTCAAAAACCTCTGTATTCTTTCTCTCTTGATCTTTATAGAGATATATACCTACAACTCCTACTAACAATAGCAAGAGTAAACAAACAAAATATCGTTTACATATCAAACTCATTTCGAGAGCATTAAACACGACAACACTTTCTCTTTACATTTACAAATATACCCAAAGCTATTAACGAGGCAAGCAGCACACTAAAAAAACCGTCCTGAAACGGGCGATCTCAGGACGGGGAGAGGATAACCAAAGCAATCCTCATTTTCGGGAACTTTATAACTACCTTATAATAAGGCTTTGTCATGTAGACAAATGTTTCACTAAAAAATTATTATCAATTATTTTACAGACTTCACTATATTATTATCATTGCTTGAAAGAATATATTATTCTATTTCAAAATCCTGATTATTTTATAATTATAGTACATAGTTAGTAAAGACTTATTTCAATAACAATAGGATACGACTTTTTCACTCGACTCAAAACACCTAATACACTATACACAAATAGATTAACAGCTCACTAGAAAAGTTAAAATATGACTTTTTAACCAACGAACAAACAAAAAAAGTGCTATAAATTTTTACTTTATAACACTTTATACGTCTTTTATTATAGTTTACTTTTTCATTCAGACCGAATATTATTTCATTTGATGTATTTTCATCTCTAAAAATTTCAAAAAATCATCAGCATAAAAATCGTCATCTTCATTCATATAATCACGACAAAATACTCTATACTCATTGCCTTTCAGACCGGGTTCTATTAAAAAATAATATAATGCATCTCCCTCTTCTTCTTCCAAAATAGTCAACTCATTCTTAGATGCTGTATTATTTATCGTTTGAGACTTATATATATACAAAAGACTATCGATATCAGCAATATTAAAATTCTCAGGAGGAGATACATATTTAATATATTCATTATCTATTTTGAAATACTCAAATTCCTGCAACCACCATTTATAAGAATCAGGTAAAGGAAACCCTAATTCTTGCTCCGTGTAGTCGATCCATTCCTTCTTTACTACACCTTTTCGTCCGTGTTTTATCTTATATTCATTAGCTCTGAATAGCTCAAGAAACTTATGATACATAGAAGTCATCTAGACCAATTTAAATTATTACAAGCAACAGAACACCTTTTACTTAACATCTGAAAAACAGCCTATTAAATCAAATATCAATATTTAAATTAACAACAAAGATACAATTATAAAATAGAAAAAGGTATGCTATATAGCATACCTTTTTCTATTTTATCTCATTTATGAATTACCTAATTCATACTAAACTTATAACCTAAAGTCAATAACCCTTGAAACGAATTCGTTTTCAAAGAAGCTTTATCTGCACCTGCAAAAGAATACAAATCAGCCTTCTGTGATCTCATTACAAAAGCAACATCTGTATAAAAATAACCATTCGACCAATCAGATTTTCCTCTTCTTTCGGGAATAAACTGATACCCTAACCCATAAGTAATATAGTGAGTATCGGCATCGAATGCATATTGAGTTACAGGACGAGGATCTGTAGTAACCTCATTTCCGCTGTTCTTTATTTTTGAATCGAAAGGACTTTGTACCCACGAATAACCCACACGTCCTGAGAATTTGCTGGTAAAACGATATTCAAGTCCAACGCGCAAGGCGGATGCCATTTTGAAATCGTTTTTAATATATTCATTTGGATCCGGAGAGAATGCTTTACTATTACGATTAAACAGTTTCATATTATTCTTATAGTTTGTCAACTCATAGTCTGCACTTATGATAGCCTTTGTACCTATCACTCCGGCCATGCTAAATGTCCATTTATCGGGTGTACGCAATTTATAATCAAAAACGGCATCTTCTCGCCCGTCATAACTTCGTACTGTTCCTGCTACATAATCGGGATCAAGACTAGAACTCGATACTCCTGATAAATCATGATCTAAATCTGCAGCAAAATGATCTGTCATCTTATACCATGTTGGTGAGTGGTAAGCAATCCCTATACGGAATTCTTGAACCGGTTTTATTATAACTCCGGCTTTTACTTGCCAGCCTGTTCCATCTGTTCTGTTCCAGTTATACAAATCAAATCTGCGATTATCTGCCAATGCACCATTTCCATCAGGCATATATTCTGTATATTGAGAATAGAGACGATAGTTTATATCTGTCATAGAGATTGTAGCACCAACGCTAACAATATCTGAGAAAGAAGTTCCGATATTGAAGTCATATGAACTAATATAGCCTTTTTCTTCCACAAACAAATCATTGGAAACGTTGTTTGGTATTGCCGCACTATAGCCGTTCGAACCTTCATTTATCAAGAAAGAATTGTAACCCAATACGGTCAACCAGTCCTGACTGTCCCACACTCCCCAAAAGTCATTATCTTTTAAAGAAAGACGTGAAGCTGGAACTTCATTAAAATTAGCTCTGCCTGCCATATAACCGGTAAGAGATCGAGTATTATCACCCATTACCGCATATTTTCGATCAAAGCTTTTTAAGCGGTTATAAGAAAATCCAACATTAAGAAAAGGAACTACATCATCATATAACGGAAAAGTTCCCACAAAGGCTAAATTATCAAAAGCAAAAGTAAATTTATTTTCATTCTGCTTACCTATATTTAGTTGACCCTGCGACTTCGTATTCTGAAAATTCATTGTTGTAACGATTTCAGACTTTTGATAAACTCCTATACCGGCAGGATTTATTGCGATACCGGAAATATCGCCTCCCAGTGCACCAAAAGCACCACCCATAGCCACAGATCTTGCTGTACCGGTTAAATCGTTCTTGGAAAATCGGTATGCATCCATTTCATTTTGAGCATAAACCATTCCTAGCGAGAAGGCAACAGCAAGCATTAATAATGATAATTTTTTCATATTTCAATATTTTTTATCTAACAGATGAAATTTGCATGTTTAAGTTTTTTCATAACGAAACACGCATATTTCATAGTATATTAAATCTTCTATTTTTTTATATTTTCCATAAAAAGCTGTTCCAATAACTACATTTGTTGAAACAGCTTTTATATTTTTTATTATTATACGACTGTATTATCTGCGTCCACTACTGCTTCTACCGCCGCCACCACTATATGATCCACCTCCGGAAGAACGTCCTGAAGAAGAACTACCGGAACTGTATGAACCAGAACTTCTTGAAGAAGAACTGCTAGATGGACTACTATAACTTGGGCGTGAACTTGAAGAAGAAGAACTACTACTATTATAGCTTGGACGACTACTTGAAGAACTGCCACTGTTATAGCTTGGACGACTGCTACTAGAAGAACTCCTTGATGGGCTACTACTGTTATAGCTTGGTCTTGAAGAACTACCGGACGATCCACTGTTATAACTTGGGCGGGTACTGTTCGACGAACCACTATTGTAACTTGGACGACTGCTATTTGACGAACCACTGTTATAACTTGGACGGGTGCTCGGACGAGTACTTACATCGGATGAAGAACCTCTTCCCGAAGACGTTCCGCTATTGTAACTTGGACGAGTAGTAGGTCGTGTACTAATACCGCTTGACGATCCTCTACCTGTAGATGTTCCACTATTGTAGCTTGGACGAGTAGCCGGACGGGTGCTCACACCACTTGACGAGCCTCTACCTGTATTATATGATGGACGAGTACTTACGTTACTTGATCCTCTTCCCGAATTGTATGATGGTCGAGTGCTTACATTAGAAGAAGACCCACGTCCTCCACTATATGAAGAATATCTACCGGAGTTATTATATCCGGAGTTATAACGTCCTGAATTATTATAAGCCGAATACCTGCCGCTTGAGCTATATCTAGGACGACCGGAATATGAATAGTTTGAACGATGATAATGTCCACCGCCATACCAGCCACCGCCGCCGTACCAGCCGGAATACCAACCTCCATACCAAGGACTATTCCATCCCCAACCCCAAGAACTGTAATACCAAGGTCTGCTCCAACCCCAGCCCCAAGAGCCATAATACCAAGGATCGTACCATCCCCATGCATAAGATGGGTAATACCATGAATCGTACCAAGGATAATATCCATATCCACCCCAACCCCAGCCGAAGTTTACGTTAAAGTTCCAGCCACGATTACGATAATAGTTATTATATGTATCATTTACAACATATACATTTATCTCGTTATCACTGGAAATTTTAACACTATTAGCCGGATCGTGGAATCTTACTATACGATCGGTATATTCATAATCCTTATATTCATCTGCGTATGCGATAGAGTCTTCAGGTATCTGTGTTTGCTCGGTATCATAAACGCTTACATTGCCTCTACGGTTATAAGCATCTACATCGATATTCACATTGCCTGTTCGCTCCAATGTTATATCCCCATTGTCTTTCACTACCAAAACTTGCGTTTGGTCTACTTGCTTTTGGGGAGCAGTAGTCTTTACATTTACTTCTTTCTGTTTCGATCCTTTCGATTTAGAAGTAGCATATATGTCATCCCATTCTTGAGCAAAAACCAAGAGCGGTATAGCTGACACCAGAATCATTAGAAACAATTTTTTAGCTTTCATAATCTGCTCTCCTATAAATATTATTAACTAATTTAGTTTTGTATTTACTTACTGTACAATATATTTTCATCTACTATCTTAGACTGAGTACACCTCAAAAGGTTTAATTCATACAGTAATATCTTATGGTATATAAAACAAATGTACGACTTTTATTTTTCAATTCAATATTATATATAGTAAAGATGCTGAGAAACAAATCTATGTTGCTCCCAATTGTGTTAAAAATAGTTACATAAAAGTAGTTTCTTTGCCCAGACTCACTTCTCGCTTATATTTTAACCACTTAATAAATAGAAAACTGAGTTTTAAATCATTTTTATCGTACCGGATTGTGAAAGTACAATCCCCAAAAAGTAACAAAAGTAACACTTTTCTCGGCTTTTCATTGTTACGTTTTGGGTCTAAAACGAACAATAGCAAAAGCCTTTAAATAAGATAATTTTATTAAAACAAATCACTATAAATAGACTCAAGTTTCAATGATTAAACTTTCTCTCCATTACAATATAATCATATCCATTTTTAGTAAATAACTCACCAGTTCCACTATAGCCAAATTTTTTATAGAAGTCGGTTGCTCCGGTGCGGGCATTGCACCACAGACGAGATAATTTCAGATCGTTAGCATAAGATATAAGCCACTCCATGAGTGCTGTAGCATATCCTTTACCTTGCATTTCGCTGCGAGTTGCTAGTTTTCGGAATTGAACGTCTCTACCATGCAAAAAGATAGACATTACAGATACTAGTTCTTCATTTTCGTACACACCAATATGCAAACCTCTGTCATCGTCAGGCAATTTTACGAACTCAATGTCTTTATCCGGATACATTACCTCTCTGCGCAAATCCAGAACATCTTCATATGGGGCTTCGGAAATAATCATATTATTAAAATTTATATGTTAGCATTAATCGTCCTTCTGATGTTTTAGAAAATACATCATCAAAATATCTATAATTTGTGTCGCGCATATAGTTGTAATATATACCCGTTAAGAACAAATGGCTTCTTAATTTTATATCTGTACGAAGGCTGATCGCATGTAGAATTGCTTGCGACCTATCTCCCTGATAGTTAAACTCATGCACATCAATATTATCCCAATCTATATCTTGGGGATAGCCTTTCCATGTGAACATACGATAGACCTCATAATTACCCGACATACTGATCCAATCCTTGTACGTCAGATTAAAACCTAACTTTGTACTGAAACCACTGGCCAGATTATAATTACGCATATCTACCACATAATGATCGCTGAGTGCTCCTCCAAGCAACACCAGATTTGTATGCATAAATGCATTAAATCCGACATTCTGTATGCGTTTACTCTGATAGATAAGTCCTGCTCCGAATGATGCAGGCGTACAGAATTTGTACGGAATCTTTGCCGAAACATCTGAGATTGTATCCGAATCATAATAATCGAAATGCTGATAGAATCCTAAACTCAGAAAATCGTTTTTTGTATCCACTAGGTCTGTTACATACAGCCGACCAATAATATTCAGTTGACTTAGCATTGGTTGCGAACCATGTATATTGAGATTACTCTTAAATGTGAAATAATCATAGGGCTTTTCATTTTCATCCGAAAAACGATCGCCATATTCGATGTTCACATCTACTGCTGCCCCTACCCCTTTGTCAAGAATCTCTCCTTTCAGCTCCAAGGCTCTTACTCCGGCAGAAACCTCTACACTTACATCCGGCACTCCAAACTGTTTGCCTGTAGTAGAGCGTCTACGCCAAGCATCTCCATTCAGTATTCGCGTCAGCCCTCTGGTTGGCGCTATTACAAACGCAGCTAATTCGCGACCAAAACGATGACTTCCTTCACGCCGATCATCCAAAACCAAATCAGATGTCCGATAAAGTACCTCACCAAGAGATAGCCCACCGATCGGGGTTGCAATTATATCATTTATTGACGGATACTCATTTTCCATAAACAATTCCCACATGGCACTCCCCCCCAGTGCAAAAAGCCCTGACTCCCAATAATTAAATCCTCTAGAACGGGCAGAGTTGTAGTATAAACTTCCATGGTAAGGATGTAGAAACATATTTGTTCCCATCTGGTCATTATCCCAAACAAAACCTCCCTTTAGGTTTTTCTTTATAGTATGCATATTTATATATGCAAAATCTTCTTTCATTATAAACCGATCAAAACCCCAAATAGCCATATTCAGACCGAAACTCTGAGTTGCTGCTCCCCAGAATTTTTTCTTGGAATAAAAAGCTATATCTATCGAATCAGCAGGCTTTGGAGGAGCAACCTGATAACGAATAGCAAATTGAGCTTGAGCGTAAAATGAGATTAATAAAAATGTAAAGAATAAGAGAAACTTATTTTGCATCGATTAACCTGATTTATTAAAAATATTAAATTCAGGTAGCAAATATAATTCATTGCTTTTTGTAACGAGAAATATAGTATATATATTTTTGTTGGGAGCTTCTACTTTAACTTAAATCTAACTTTTATCAACACCTCACTGGGCCGCAACATATATGCAGAGTAATAACGACTTACATCATTGTACGAAGCAGAAACAAACTGTTTGGAATTGAATATATTTGTGTAATCAAACATAAACTCTAATTGTTTGTACTTGTATTTTAAACTTATATCGCCAAATATCATAGCACGACTTCCCGATATGATAGCATTATTATAGGAACTTTCACTCTTCAGGTGGAGCGACACCCCCTTGAATGGAAACACACTCAATTGAACATTATGTGACATTATGCGTATTGGATCAAATGTTTTTTCCTCATTTTTCACCTTACTGATATTTTGTGAATATTTAAACTCATATTGTAAATTAACAGAAGGACTTATCTTGGTTATTAGACGAGGAGAAAAAGAATATCCTTGATTATTATAATCTATAAATCTTCCCAGTGTAACCTGAGATGAGCGACTAATAGTATAGTTACCTCCTAGAAAAATGGTTGAACTCAACGCTTCAATATCTTTACTGAGATGCATATCTACACCCAGCCTTTCGGTAGTAGAAGGTTCTAAAATTGAAGAAAGTAAAGTAAGAGTTCCCAAATAAGAAAAATCAGCCAAAAGGTTCGTCCTGATATTGGAATAGCTAATATTAAACATTCCAAATAGAGTTGTAATAGGATTCCTATAATACAAAGATGCTGTTGCATTATGTAACTTTTGTTCGAAAACATCCCCGTCGTTTTTTAATAAGCTACGGTACGACGACAATATATAACCTCCATACTGTTGATTGATCTTACCGATCGAATTCCTATAGCTATAGTTGTAGTAAGACGTCCAATAACCCGATATTTTGTAATGAAGAAATAAAGAAGGATTAAAGGAAAAATAATTTTTGAGACGCTTATCATCTGAGATATTATTCTTAACATCAAGAAACATATAACTGAAAGGTAATGATAACACAGAGTTTAATTTTCCTTTAGCATAAGTATAAACAGGGCTAAAGATTAGCTCGTATTTACTCTGTCGGAGATCATTCTTTAATGAATCTGCCACATGGGTAGTATTATCTGTACCCAATTCAGAACTTAAACTTTGAATATCGGTACGCATACTTACAGCATATTCCTGTTTCCAAGTACCTTTGCCGAACCCTAGTGAGACCTTATTATATGCAGCCCAATTATCTTGTTCTACATTCTGTATCATCTTTGATGAATAAGCCGAAGGACTTAACAAATCTTGATACAGCAAAGGCTCTATAGATAATGTATGCGCAGATGAATTGTATCCGATAAAAGAGTAGAAGTTCCATGTGTACTTTTCTCCTGTTTTCACCATATTGAACGTATTATTAATACTATAGTGCGGCTTTTTAAGATATTGGCTAACGCTATCGGCAGAAATGACATCTCCCCTCTCCTTATCCCATATACCCTCAATCTTCAAAAGGTTATTGAAGTAAAATTTTTCTTTATTTGCATTCAATTGAATATCTCCCGCCAACCGTTCTTTTCTAAGGCGAGAGTTCATATATTCTTCTATCTTCAAAACACTATCACTTGCCAAATAGTATTCAGTAAAAGCATAACTGTCTTTTCGTTGCAGATCGTTCAGGTAACTAACGTTTGCTGTCAATTGATAATCATTCTTTAAAGACCACAAATTATTCGCAGACAATATATTTGCCTGATTATTCAAATAGCGTTTTTCTGCTATGTATGGAGATGAGGGGCTCTGCACAGTCAGAAGACCTCCTTTATCCATATTGGAAGCATCATTCGAATAAAAAGATGTCAACTCACGAGTGACATCATCGCCCGAATTGTTTCCCTTATAGATTGTTATATTCTGCAATTTCTTAGCTATGTACATCCCTGTCAGTTCATTATTCCAAAGAAGAGGTGCGCCGCCTAATCCCAGCTGCGCATTCGCAATGATAGTCCCTTTAACCGAATCTTTCAGCTTCAGATTAATAGCTGCATCTTCCGACAATTCTTTGTCTTTTAGAGCTTTTATTGGTTGGTGATTTTCCAAAACTTGCACCGTCGATACATCTTTTGCATCGATATTGTTCGTTGCAATGCCATAACGTCCTTGTAATAGATCGGCATTCTCTATATAGAATTTGTTTATAGGACGATTCTGATATAGAATTGCGCCATTGTCTTGAACCTTTATTCCGGGCATCTTTTTCAGTACATCCCCGATTGTTCTGTCATTAAGATCTGAAAAGCTTTCTACAAGATAGTTCAACGTATCACCCGCTTGCCTGATTTTAGGCGGTGTTATTTTCACCTCATTCAACACAATAGATTCGGATATTATCAAAAAATCTACATTCTGATTCCTGTTTGCTACAATCTTAGTTTGCCTCTGCACATTAAAGCCAGATACAGTAATTGCAATACTATCAGCCTTACCCTTATATTCCAGCTTGTATGCACCTTTCACGTCAGTCATAGCAAAGCCAAGAGTCAGCCGCCCCGACTTCTCTTGTAAGGTAACATTTATGTCTGCTATAGAATTACGCTTCTCATCACAAACTATTCCTGTTATTATAGTTTGAGCCTGAGCCATAGCCGAAATTAAAATAAGAAGGAGGAAAAAATATCTTTTCATATTTTATTTGACATCATACAACCGGTTATTCCTTTTCTAATGATATGTACTCATTATTATTCTTTTTGCGAACCATTATTACATTACCACCATTAACATTCACAGCCATCCCCCCGGATCTCTTTTTTTTGAGCTTATCTAAATCCTTAAGGCTAGCGTTGATATAATCCTCTTTTGCCAATAAAATTTCTACAGTTGGGGTTAAATGTTCTAAACCTATGATCTCAAAAGAGAAAAGATTTTCGGTATCATTTACTTTTAAAATCAGCCCGGGCAGCCCACAAAACTTCCAAGGACCATCGTTTACCGGAATATCGGGAGTAAACCAGGCTTCATACGTTCTGCCTCTAAAAGTTGTACTCGCTTTCTGGCACAAATAGCCCAGAATAGTCAGTGTATCCGTTTCTATATTCCATTGATGAGAAACCTTATCTATACATTTATATTTATTAGGAGTATCTTCGGATCTGTCTATAATTATAATCTCGCCGACTTGCTTCTTTTTATACAAATGTGCAGTCTCACCTTTCTCCTCCGACTCAAAAGTTGTCCCCATGTTACTATCAAACGACGACATATCTCCATTTTTCAGAACCGAAATACTCTGTATCGTCGCCGGATTGAGCTTATTGTTCATTAAATCACCAAAAAGCGAATCTCGTCGAGCTCTTGTAGCATCATAATAATGAGATACTTTTGCTCCGATATCGAGTGTAAGGGTATCTATCTGCTGATCGATTTTTTGACTTACCGTCACCGACTGCACGAACTTATAGTAGCAACGAATACTGGCTTCATCAAGCTTTTCGGATGAAAGATTACCTCTATCAAGTTTAATAACTTTCACATTACTTGCAGATGTATTCTGTGAGAAAGCTTGCATACAAGCAGATAGAAGGATCAACAAAACAAATATTTTCTTCATATTCTTTCTTTTTTAAGGTTCTCCGACAAATATAGTCTAAAAATTTAGACAAACACTATCAAAATCTAACAAATTAGACAATATATCAAAATAAAAATTTCGCAGCTAAGAATGATAAGAATATGAAATATATTAGGGACTTCCATTTATCACCTCTAAAAGTAAAAAGTTAGAAAATATTGAATTATTTTTGGGAAATGATTAAGCAAATATTACTAGTAGGACTTGGTGGGGCTGTAGGAAGTATATTGAGATTTCTTACATCTGCTTTTATCGTAAGGATTGAGCCATTTCCTTTTCCATTAGCTACATTTCTAATCAACATCCTCGGATGCTTCTGTATCGGCTTATTTGCAAATCTGGTTCCCTCCAACAATTTACGAATGCTACTTATTACGGGCTTTTGCGGAGGCTTCACTACATTTTCTACTTTCGCAAGCGAAACTTTAACATTAGCAAACAACAACCAATCAATACTGGCATTTGTTTATGTATTGGCAAGCTGTCTTATCGGGATCTCTGCCGTTTGGTTAGGAATGTATCTAACAAAATAACACATTATACATATTTAACATTTTTGATTGTGCTTTTGGCACCTCCTTTTCATCTATAATATATTAATAAGAAATACAAAACATAATAATATGAAAAAGCATTTATTCTTTATTCTTTTATTCTTTTCATTAAGTATCATTATGAGATCACAAACGTCTAACAATAAATATGAAAATGAATGGAAAAACATAGAGCAACTTGCATCTGAAGACTTACCTCAATCTGCATTACAGTCGGTAGATGAAATACTAAAAAAGGCAATCTCCGAAAAAAACAACACACAAGTAATAAAGGCGCTTATATATAAGAATAAGTTCAAAAAAGAGATCGATTTTAATGATAATGAAGGTATATTAAGTGACCTCCAGAATCTCCTAAGCCAGTCGAATGATGTTACAGAAAAAGCACTGTTAAACTCTATGCTTGCCGAAGCTTATCTCGACTACTATAATTCAAACAGCTGGGAGATTAATCGACGCACCAACCTTTCTGATGTAATTCCGAATGATATCAAAGAATGGACAGGAAATATATTTGTCAATAAAGTTACAGATTATCTTAATCTTTCGGTTGCAGATATTGCAACACTAAAAAAACATACAACAAAAGAATACGATGATATAATCAACCTTGGTAAGGATACTGAAAGATTCCCGACACTCTATGACTTCTTAATGAAAAGAGCGATAGAGATAGCAGAGAATATACAAAACATTGATAACAGTGAATTTGATCCGGCTCTGATAGGTCTAGACATCAAACAACTGCTCCTACCCGCCGATGAGTTTGTTAAGCTTAGCATGAAGTCAAGTTCAGGCAATAGAATGCTTGCATATACATATTATCAGCAATACCTGAAAGATCTATTGGACAGAAACATGACTGCAACAATCATTTCAATGGAGATTGGTAAGATAACTTTTACTCAAAACAAGTCGGATTCATTTACGCCAAAAGACGTATTGGATACATATTTGAACCTTGAGAAAAAATATGAATCAGACGAAAATTGTTCCGAAATCATAGCTAAAATAGTTGATGCCTATAATTACGGAACGGATGGTATGAACATAGCTAAAAGAAATGAAACTATATATACATGGCTAGAAAAAGGGTTAGACAAATATCCTAAATCGTATGGAGCCAGAATTTTGCAACAGCAATTGAACGCTCTTGAATCTCCAATCCTTCTAGTCAATGGTAAAAATCTGCAATATCCGAATGAGGAAATCCTACTAAAAGTAGAATATAAAAACGTAAAAGCAGATAGCATCCCGCCATTCAAATTATTGAGGAAATTAAATGGAAAATATTCCTTCATAAAAGAATACTCACTGAATCTGACATCTAAAACAACATACAACGCTGATACATTAGATTTGAATATAGGAAAATTTCAACCAGGTGAGTACATATTCACAACTCGAACTATTGAAGAACTTAACAAAGAAACGCCAAAAGGTGAAGAAGAAGAGATGCTTTATAATAGATGGGATGACAACCAATTCAAATTTATTGTTTCTTCTCTAATGACATTTTCCCGCAATAGCGCAAAGAATGAATATGAAATATTTGTAGTTGACCGAAATTCGGGCAAGCCTATAAAAGATGCTACAGTAAGAATACATTCTATCGCAAGAAAAAAGGATGATAAAAAAATATTGCTAGCTCGATTAAAAACAAATGAAACAGGTATCGCAACATTCATAGATTCGCGCGATATCAAAGACCTATACTCTGTGGCTAAATACAAAGTAGAACTTGGCGCAGACTCGTGTTTGCAAGCCGAGAATTTGAATTCGAACTCGTATAGATGGGAACGTGCAGTTCCTTATAGCACCCAAGAAAATACGATTAATATATTTACCGACAGAAGCATATATCGTCCTGGGCAAACTGTTTACTTCAAAGCTATCATAATCGATAAAGAGTCCAAAGTATTAGCAAATCATACTTGTACAATAGAGTTACTAGATGCGAATGATGAAACGGTTACAGAAAAAGAGATCATCACAAATGAATTCGGTTCTGCATCAGGAGAATTTATATTACCGCAATCCGGTTTATTAGGTCAATATAGCATAATGGCAACCGGCAGCGGAACAGGAACCAACTATTTCAATGTAGAAGAATATAAACGGCCTACTTTTGAAATTACATTTGATAAATTAAAAGAAACGTATGCTTTCGGAGAAGAAATAAAGCTGAAAGGTTATGCAAAAAATTATTCGGGTGTAAGTCTCCAACAAACGGATGTAAACTACACTATAACCCGCAAACAGTTGGACATCTGGCGCTGGGGAAGAGGTTATAAAGCCCCTTTTACTGATGGTGTAGTAAAAACAAGTGACGATGGTTCATTCGAGGTTGTGTTTACCCCACAACCTTCGGATGAAAAAAGATATACACCTTTCAACCAACAGAATTACACATTTGAAGTTACAGCAACAGTGACGGATGTAAATGGAGAGACTCAGTCGAACCAATATTCTATTAACGTTGGCAATATTTCTATGGCTATCAACATAGATATACCTAGCCAGATTGAAAAATCAGGAAATGATAAAATAAATATAGGTGCAAAAAATTTACAGGGAGAAGACATCAAGACATCCGGAACTTATATCCTTTATAGTTTATCGGAAAACGACTCTATCAACAAGAAAATATCTGACGCCACATTTGAAACAGGAGAACAAGCTAAATTAAAGTCATTTTTACAAAGTCTGCCATCGGGAAAATATCAACTAAAAGTAAAAGCCCTTGATAGTAAGAATAACGAAATAGAAGAAAAGGCTAATTTTATCTTATATAGCTTTGGCGACAAAAAACCGCCGATAAAGACAAATGAATGGCTTGTAAAAAAGAACACATCTTTTAGTCCCAATAAGCCGGCGGAAGTTATATTCGGAGTATCAGATAAAGATATATATGTATTATACCAGCTAAATAACAATAAAAAAGTATTTGAACGCCGCTTCATTAAAATGAGTGAGGCGAATCAATTGTTTACTGTTCCTTATAAGGCTGAATATGAAGACCAGATATACATGTCATTCACTTTTGTAAAAGATGGAAAGCTATACAACCAAAATGTATCACTAGCAAAAGAAGACGAAAAGACTGATACGAAGTTAAATCTTAAGCTTGAGGTCTTCCGTGATAAACTACGGCCGGGACAGGCAGAGACATGGACAGTCAGTGTAAAAGATACAACCAATACCCCTTCTATAGCCGAAGTCTTGGCGTCTATGTACGATGTATCACTGGATAAGTTATATCCGTATATGGCTTGGAGGTTCAATCGTCCATACATCGGAAAAGAAGCAATATATCCTATTTCGTTCGACTATCCATCACGATATTGGAATATAGACCAATCAAAGTGGTTTTATACACACTCTGTAGATGTCGCAGAAATCTATTCACCTGATCAAAAAACACCAGCGAGAAGATTTGACCAACTAAATTGGTTTGGATATATCAATCAATCTTTTGAGGAATATATTTATGAAAAAAGTAATCAAAGTATCGGAATTATCGCCTCTAGCGGTATAGGTTCTGACGGAATATTTGCAGCAGACATGGCTGGATTAAGTGAAAATAAAGTAGTGAAATTAGAATCAACGCCTGCACCTCCACGCCTAGCTCAATCAAAAAGTTTAGATGGTTACTTCACAGCAGACTCTATCAGTAGACAAGAGGAAACTGTCAATGAAGAAAACAATGCTCCCACACCTCAAATACGCCAGAACTTCAGTGAAACCGCATTTTTCTATCCTCAATTAAGAACAAATGAAAAAGGCGAAACTCTGATATCGTTCACTGTACCCGAAAGCAATACAACATGGCGCTTCAGAGCATTGGCTCATGACAAGAATTCGAGAGTAGGAACATTAGAGCAATTTGTAATAACACAAAAGGAGCTAATGGTGACACCGAATACGCCTCGCTTTGTTCGTCAGGGTGATAAAACTAGTATTTCTACCAAAATATCCAATTTGTCAGAAAATGCCATCTCGGGTAATGTAAAAATAGAATTCTTCGATCCCGCTACAAATAAAGCGATTGATCTTAGAATTGTAAATCAAAATCAAAAATTCTCTGTAGACAAAGGAGCATCAACTTCTGCCCAATGGACTTTTGATGTACCTACTGAAATTGAACTTATAGGTTGCCGCATTGTAGCACAAAACGAAACATTCAGTGATGGAGAACAACATGTTTTGGCTGTGCTATCAAACCGCATGATGGTGACAGAAAGCATGCCTATCGATGTCACAAAAGCAGGAGCGAATACATTCACTTTCGATAAATTATACAACAATACGTCATCTACAGCTAGTAACTATAGGCTCACACTCGAATATGCATCCAATCCTGCATGGTATGCCATACAAGCACTGCCTTCATTCAGTAATCCTACGAGTGAAAATGCAGTGAACTGGTTCGCTAGTTATTATGTGAATACGCTTGGCTCTTCTATCATACGTCAGTATCCGAAAGTAGGGTCTATGATAGAAGCATGGAAAAAACAAGGAGGAGATAAACAGACATTCGTATCGAAACTACAGAAAGACGAAGAGCTGAAGAATGTACTATTAGAAGAAACACCTTGGGTGCTGGATGCCAAAAACGAAGCAGAACAAATGCAACGTCTTTCTTTATTATTTGATCTGAATAATACAAAACAGACGACCAATGCAGCTACAAAAAAACTGCAAGACCTACAAAACACGAACGATGGCGGATGGTCATGGTACAAAGGGATGTACCCTAGCCGTTCTGTTACCCAATATATTCTGTATGGATATGCTAAGCTACAGCAAGTTGGGCAAATAGAATATCCTGAGGATGTGAAGATGATGCAAATGAATGCTCTCAAATTTATTGATAGTCAGATATTGAAAGACTTTGAAAGCCTGAAAAAGAATAATAAGAATTGGGAGAAAACATCGTCCATATCAACCAATCAGCTAGAATACGCCTATGTCCGTTCATTCTACCGAGATATACCGATTGATCAGGCAACACGTGCCGCCGAAAGGTTCTACACGAATATTGCAAGTAAAAATTGGCAAAAACTGGATTTGTACGAAAAGTCTATTCTTTCGGTTGTATTAAAAAGGAATGGAGAGAAAGAACTTGCCAATAAGATCATCAAATCAATACGCGAATACGCTGTTAAAAATGAAAAGGCTGGTATGTATTGGCCAAATAATCGCAATCAGGTATTCATGTCTCTATCTGCAATCAGTGTACATACTTTCCTAATGGATGCGTTGCAAGAAGTTGGTTCATCGCAAGAAGAAATGGATATGCTGAAGCGATGGCTGATAAATCAGAAACGAACTCAGATATGGGAATCAACACATGCTTCGATAGACGCTATCAGTGCATTGTTAAGCACGGGTTCAGAATGGTTTGCAAGTGAAGAAACGCCTGTGATCTCTATAGGAAATGAGAAAATAGAACCCGAAAATAAAGAAGCAGGGACAGGCTATTTCAAAAAAGTATGGGACAAAGCCGAGATTAAAAACGAAATGGGGAAAGTAGAGGTGACAACATCAGATACCCGTCCGGCTTATGGAGCTTTATACTGGCAATATTATGAAAATCTGGATAAGATTACAGCACATAAAGGAGACCTGAATGTAGAGAAACAGTTATTTAAAGAAATCAACACAGCTACAGGTAAATCGCTAAGCCAAATTACAGAGAATAATCCGCTTGCTGTGGGAGATAAAGTAGTAGTGCGTCTAACAGTTAGGACAGACAAGGATATGGAATTTGTTCATCTGAAAGATATGCGAGCTTCTTGTTTCGAACCTATTCAAACAATCTCGGGTATAAAATGGAATGAAGGATTGATGTATTACCAAACGTCAAAAGATGCATCTACTAACTTCTACTTCGATGTGATGCCAAAGGGAACTTATGTATTTGAATACCCTGTATATGTAAGCCGTACAGGAGAATACGCTAATGGAATAACAACAATACAATGTATGTATGCGCCTGAATTTGTATCACATACAGCCGGAATAAAAGTAACAGTAAAAGAAAAAGAATGAAAACATATCTTCCGATAATAGCTGCAATATTGCTTTTTACCGGTTTTGTATCTTTCATTTGCTATAAATCAAATAATAAATCGACAAAACAAACCGAAAGGGCAGAAAGAGTAGAATCCTCGGAATCGAAACAAAAGAAAGAAGAACGAAAAAAACTTTATGCAAGGCTTAGAACAAAAGCAGATGAAGCCAAGGTATATAGTAAACAACAAGGACTAAGCACGAGACACTGTATACTGATTGATTTCAGTATACACTCGGGTAAGAACCGTTTCTTTGTATGGGATTTTGCAAAAGACAGCATAAAGTACGAAAGTCTTTGTTGTCATGGGTACGGGCGGAAAAGCACACAGTCTAAACCCGTATTCAGTAATGTTGAAGGCAGCTATTGTTCTTCATTAGGTAAATATAAAACAGGCGCACGTTCATACAGCACTTGGGGCATAAATGTTCACTACAAATTGCATGGTTTAGAGAAAACCAATAGCAATGCATTCAAACGGATCATAGTCCTTCATTCGCACAATCCGGTTGCATATAAAGAAGTTTACCCAAATCATCTGCCATTAGGTTGGAGTCAAGGATGTCCTGTAATAAATAATGAGATAATGCGCAAATGCGATGCCTTACTCAAAGAGAGCAAAAAGCCTCTACTGTTATGGATATATAATTAGTACAATACTAAATATTGCTAAATTCTTAAAAAATAGTCATATTTATTACTAACTTTGTGAGACGGTTATAGCTAATGCCTAACTACATAGTTAATAACTTAAAGTAAAATAAAGAAAATTAGGTATATGAAAAAGATTGGTTTTATACTATTGGCTTTGGTATTATCTACCAGCTTTATGATGGCTCAAAATGGAGAAAAAGCTCCTAAGGCTGTCTTTACAAAAGATGTACATGACTTTGGAAAAGTGGATGAAAGTGCCGGTTCTGTTACTTGTGAGTTTACGTTCAAAAACACAGGGACTGCTCCTCTTCTAATTCAACGCGTACAAACAACATGCGGATGCACAACCCCAGACTACACAAAAGAACCAGTCCTTCCTGGAAAAACAGGGGTAATAAAAGTTACTTATTCTACAACAGGTCGTCCGGGAATTTTCGCTAAAGAAATTACTGTGTTTACAAACGTTCCTGATTCGGTTTACAAGGTTCGTATCAAAGGAGAAGTTATTCGCAACAAATAAAATAATAGGTTCCGACGCACTACAATAAATAGCTGAGAACCTAAAAACAGCTTATTCTAAAACAGAAAGGAAAAAGACATGTTATCTATAACATTTCTTTTTCCTTTCCTACTTTAAAAACTACTTTAATAAAAAATATGAAATATCACATTGTAAGAACAATGTTATTTTCTTCTGCCATCCGGCGCATATTAAGAATTGCATAGCGCATACGCCCCAATGCTGTATTGATACTCACACCTGTTTGATCTGCTATTTCTTTAAAACTAAGGTCTTGGTAATAGCGCATTTCTAAAACTTCGCGCTGATTGTCGGGTAGAAAAGATATCAATTTTCTAATATCTGATGTTATTTGAACCTTTATCAATTCGTCCTCGATAGTACCATCACAGAGTGTAGGGTTATTTAATAAGTCAACCGGAGCCTCATCATTTGATACCGTATTTTCGTTTTTCTCCTGACGAAAATGATCAATAATCAAATTATGAGCTATTCGAGAAATCCATGCACGAAACTTACCCGATTCGGTATAGCGTCCCTGCTTGATAGTAACGATTGCTTTTATAAATGTTTCTTGGAAAATATCTTCTGCAAGCTCCCTATTACGCACAGTAAAGAAAATGTAATTGTATACACTTCTTTTATGACGCTCCAACAGGATATCAAAAGCAAGATTGTTGCCGTTAGAATAATCACAGACCAGTTGTTCATCGGTCATAGTAATTAATGTTTCCATTATCTCTTATATTTAAAAATCCAGAGTAATGTCTATTCTATAGGCGTTGGCTTTTTTTGAGGTTTATAAATAAAACTATGTTAATGATGCAAATAAAGAATAAATTTACCAAACTTACAAATACAGAAAGAATATTTAACAATAAGACGAGTGTACGTCAAATACACTTTACTCCTTTGGCTTATTGAATAATACGAAAACAAAAAGAGTAAACGGTTTGATAGTAATAGTATCTTTATTATTGACGTACCCTCTCTTATACATTCTATTGTATTTAACAATAATGATTATCCTTCATCTGTATCAACCGCTTTCCAAACGAGTGCAGCAATTGCTGCACCTAGGAATGGGGCAACAATAAATAACCACAGTTGAGCAAGAGCTTTTCCTCCTTCAATCGCATCAAAAATAGCCGGTCCTATGCTACGTGCAGGATTTACAGATGTTCCTGTAATAGGAATACATACGATATGTACCAGTATCAAAGTGAGTCCTATAGCCAATCCTGCAAAATTCCCCGCACCACCTTTTGAGGTAGTTCCCAATACTACTAATACGAAGATAAAGGTAAAAATTGTTTCGGCAATTAACGCTTGTATCAAAGCCCCGTCGGCAAAGCCATTCGCACCTGTAGCAGTTGGCCCTCCATGAGCGCCTGTAGAAATAAGCGCGTAAAGGATAGCTGATCCGATAATAGCCCCTATAACCTGAAAAACCATATACATACCGGCATCTTTTCCTGACATTCTCTTTGATAGAAATACACCAAGTGTAATAGCCGGATTTATATGACAGCCCGAAATCTTGCCTATCGTATAAGCCATCGCTACAACCGAGAGGCCAAAAGCCATCGCTACACCAAGAGTTCCTACACCTGTACCCACTATCTCGGCTACATTACCGGCAAAGACAGCACTTCCACATCCCATTAGAACTAGAACCATAGTTCCAATCATTTCTGCTAGATATTTCTTCATTGGATTAAAAATTTAGTTAAACATTTGTTTGTGTTGATCATTTCGTTCGTGTTCATCCTTTTGTATATTTTGCATTTGTTCGACTAAGATAAAAAGAAATTGGGATGTTATAAGAAAAAAGAAAGTTTTTTAGCTTTCGAATATTTTCTATTAACGCCATTGTATATATTTGTATAGAAATCTATTAAACACTAATCATTATGAAAAGACATCTGTTATTCTTTGCTGCATTTACGTTTTTAGCTACAGGTCTGTTAGCTCAAGGATATGAAGTTCCTAAGAATTATAAATTTGAGGACAAAGACGCTTATACGGCATACGAACCCCAAGTAAAAGAGACTATAAGCTGGTTATTAGATTCGCCATTAGGAAAAGAGCCTATTAAGAGGCAAGAGGCAAATGCCTTTTTTATAGCCTGGCTTACAGGCACGCCGAATGTTAGTGTAGGAGTAGATAGCAGAGTTGTAGATTTCATAAAAGTTAATCCAGAACTACTAATGCCTTTTATGCTGGGTTGGACTAGATACTCTTTTGAAAACAACTACTCAAATGATAATATCCTATGTACAAAAGCTGCTTTAGAAACGGTTGCAGTGTTTTATCGAAAAAATAGAGGATATCTGAAAAAAGATGGAAATGTAGAGAAGTTAGAAAAATCGATAGAGAAAGGTAAATTGGAAGAAGATATAAGAAAGAAACTTAAATAACAAGTTAGATTCTGAAAAGACTTAAGCATAAATTTCTGAGAGATAAAACAGAACTATAAATTAAAAAAAACATTATGAAAAAAATTGTATTCCCTTTATTATTAGGATTAATACTAATGGCTGGCTGTACATCTAAAACGCAGACAGGACAAGACGATACCATTGTAATAAAATCGGATATGGAAGAAGAAAGAACAGGAGACGAACTCAAAATAGTTGCAATAATGACCGTGAAGCCGGAAGCAATAAAAGAGATTTTACCTATTTTTCAGTCATTGGTTCAAGGTAGCCAGGAAGAAGACGGCTGTATCTTTTATAATCTGCATCAAGACGTTAGTGACTCTACAAAGTTTGTAATGCTTGAAGAATGGAAATCACAAGCAGCAATAGATTTTCATAATAACACAGAGCACTTTAAAACATTTAAAGAAGTGTCGAAAGGTATGATAGAAAAATCAGAAGTTAGTATTCTAAAGTTGGTATATTAATCGCCTGCCCCTTCCTGTAAAGATATCTTAGATTTGTATTTTTAGAGAACAATATTGTCTAATATAAATATCTTTGATATAACAGATAGGTAGTTGACAAACAAAAATTGATACAGAAAGAATAGAGTAAATACCTGATGTCTCAAAACTCATAAAACAAAGCGAGGCAAGAAAAGTAACAAACAGAAAATATACTTATATCTGTTACTTTTGTTACTTTTGTAACCTTAAAGATTATAAAAGAATAAAGTTATGACAGAATTGAAAATTGTTGCTGTGATTGTAGTCAAAGCCGAATTTCAGGAAGAATTGGAAAAAGTGTTTCAAAATGTAGTAGATGGTACACGTAAAGAAGATGGAAATGTCTCGTACGATTTGCATCAAGATGTAAAGAATCCTTTAAAGTATACAATTCTAGAAGTTTGGAAATCGCAGACTGCAATAGACGAGCACAATAACACGGATCATTTCAAAGCTTTTGTAAAAGCGATAGAAGGAAAAGTGGAAAACCTGTCTGTAGATATAATCAAAAAAGTATATTAAACATCATCAAATAATATATATGTATAGGAATCATACGTGCGGAGAATTAACTCTTGCAGATGTTAACAAAGAAGTAACGTTAGCCGGATGGGTAAATGCTGTCCGCAAGCTTGGTGGTGGAGTGACATTTATCGACCTCCGCGACCGTTATGGTATTACTCAATTGTCATTCAGTAAAGATATCAATGCCGACTTGTACGAGCGAGCGAATAAAATAGGTCGAGAATACGTATTACAGGTGACAGGTAAAGTAGAAGAGCGTTCGAGTAAGAACCCCAACAGATCGACTGGCGATATTGAGATTATAGTTAACGAACTTGTAATATTAAATACATCAGATACACCACCATTTACGATAGAAGACAACACTGATGGCGGTGATGATTTAAGAATGAAATACCGATATCTTGATTTGCGTCGCGATGCGGTAAGAAAAAACCTTGAACTTCGTCATAAAATAGCATTCGAAACACGTCGTTATTTAGACGAACGTCAATTCCTTGAGGTAGAAACGCCTGTTCTCATTGGTTCTACTCCTGAGGGGGCACGTGACTTTGTTGTACCATCCCGTATGAATCCGGGTGAATTTTATGCACTACCACAATCGCCACAATTATTCAAACAACTTTTGATGGTTTCGGGATTTGATCGATATTTCCAGATCGTTAAATGTTTCCGTGACGAAGACTTGAGAGCAGACCGTCAACCTGAATTTACTCAGATCGATTGTGAGATGTCGTATGTTAATCAGGAAGATGTGCTGAATATGTTTGAAGGTTTAACAAAGCATCTGTTCAAAGTAGTAAAGGGAATTGATATTCCTGATTTTCCTCGTATGACTTATGCTCATGCCATGAAGTACTACGGTTCAGATAAACCGGATACACGTTTCGGTATGGAATTCGTAGAAATAAAAGACTTAACTGAAGGAAAAGACTTTGTTGTATTTGATTCATCTGAATATGTCGGAGCTATCTGTGCTAAAGGTGCAGCTTCATATACCCGCAAACAAATTGATGCTCTAACCGATTATGTAAAACGGCCTCAAATAGGTGCAAAAGGGCTTGTTTATGCCCGCTATGAGGCAGATGGCTCATTAAAATCTTCTGTAGACAAATTCTATAGCCCTGAAGATTTGAAGAAGTGGGCAGAACGCTGTCAGGCAGAACCGGGAGACCTAATATTGATTATTTGTGGTGAGACCGAGAAGGCGCAAAAACAGTTGGGAGAACTCCGACTTGAAGTAGCTGATCAACTTGGACTAAGAGACAAAAATCAGTTTAACTGCTTATGGGTAATAGACTTCCCTCTGTTAGAGAAAGATGAAGAACTGGGACGTTATTTCGCAAAACACCATCCGTTTACAAGTCCAAAAGAGGAAGATATTACTTTGCTAGATAGTAATCCCGGAGCAGTACGTGCCAATGCCTATGACATGGTAATCAACGGTGTAGAAGTAGGAGGAGGCTCTGTGCGTATCTTCAACAGTCAGCTACAGAATAAGATGTTCCAAATACTTGGCTTCACAGAAGAAAAAGCTCAGGCACAGTTTGGGTTCCTGATGAATGCATTCAAATATGGTGCACCTCCACATGCCGGTCTTGCATTCGGATTAGATCGTTTGGTCTCATTGTTTGCAGGATTGGATAGTATTCGCGATTGTATCGCATTCCCTAAGAATAACTCAGGACGCGATGTGATGATAGATGCTCCGGCAACTCTTGATCCGGCCCAACTTGAGGAACTGAATTTGAAAGTAGAAATAAAGGAATAAAGTATATCCTATATAGATCAAAAGCGCTCTAACTTGATAATTAGAGCGCTTTTTCGTTTTAAAACACATGTTGTTGTCGGTTGGATAGTCTCAGTCGATAAGAAGTTCCGGTCGATATTCAAAGTGCATTGTATCATAATGATACCATTTGCCACCCCAAATAAATCCATGCTTTTCGAATATATCGACTATAAGTTGAGGTATTCTGTTTTTATATACTAAAGTTGCATCTTCTGATTTGCAACGACAGTCCCATTGCCAGTAGTTTGAATATTTCACATTCAGATCGATAGCAGTACCAAAACTATGGCTGCTAAGCCTGTTTGTTCCTCTTATTTTTCGCCAGTTAAATGCTCCGGAACTATACAGGTATTCTCTCAATTCAGGGTGCTTATCTAACTCGTCTGAGACCTTTTGTAATTGCTTGGCAACACCATTTATCTTCGTTACTCTCAGAGTTTGGTTTACAAGCTTAGGACACCAAGTGATGGCAACCAAATTAGCTTGTACTTCCGCTGAAGTAGACCCATACATTAATTTCAAGAGCTCTTCATTTCTTATTCGTCCCGGATCGTAATTCTTAGAAATATTCTCAACCTTCCCTTTTATATAGGGATATGTAAAAATATCGTCAAGGTCGAAACTATTCATCAGATCATTGTGATCTTTAACTACACTTTTGTTGTATTTGATAGTTCGTCCGTCTTTTAAGATAATATTAGAGTTATCAAAAGCTGTAATACTTTCAGGATAGGCTTTCATTAGCTTATAAACTGTAGCAGGATATTGATCTTTATTCTGTGCAAAGCTTATTCCGTAAATGAAGACAAAAAGAAGGACTATAACTGCCTTTTTCATAGACTAAAGATAAAAATAAAAAAGGATATATCAAGATAATATATCCTTCTTTTATCATTACAAATGGATCTTTTTTTACTTCAGTATTTTCTCTATCAAGGCTAACTCTTCTGCTGAAAAATTTGCATTATCTTTTGCCTTCAGATTATCCTTCAACTGATTCAATGAACTTGTTCCAATTATAACAGATGTAACTTGTTTGTTATGAAGTAGCCATGCCAAAGCCATTTCGGCTAAAGTCTGACCACGTTGTAGAGCCAAGTCATTCAAAGCAGATACCTGTTTTATGACATCCTGAGTGATTTCACTTTCCTGTAAAAAACCATGGCTTTTGTGAGCACGGGATGTTTCAGGGATACCGTGCAAATACTTATTTGTAAGTAACCCCTGTGCTAATGGAGAGAATGCAATAAACCCTACCCCATATTCTTTATTGATAGCCATATGCTCTGTTTCAGGATTGCGAACGAGCATACTATATTTGTCTTGATAAATCAAACAAGGCACATTCTGTGACTTCAATATTTCATAAGCTCTTATCAACTGCTGTGGTGGATATTTCGACACACCCACATATAATGCTTTCCCTTGGCGAACAATATCTATCAAGGCCTGCATCGTTTCCTCTATGGGAGTTTGAGGATCATACCTGTGGGAATAAAATATATCAAAATACTCTAAGCCGGTACGCTTCAAACTTTGATCGATACTTGCCATAATATATTTCCGCGAACCGCCGTCACCATAAGGGCCATCCCACATCAAGTGACCTGCCTTCGAGGATATAATAAGCTCGTCGCGATGTCCTTTAAGTTCTTTAGCTAACACCTTACCAAAGTTCGTCTCTGCACTTCCGGGTGGTGGACCGTAATTATTAGCTAGGTCAAAATGTGTAATACCACTATCAAAGGCATGTAAAATCATGGATGTAGCTACTTCAAAATCATCTACATCTCCGAAATTATGCCACAGCCCTAATGAAATTTCAGGAAGTTGTAAACCACTGTTTCCGCAAAAGTTATATTTCATAGTTTTTATTTTATTTTCAATAAAGGTAGTTTATTTTCTTTTAGAATTCTCTCTATTTATTAAAATTTTGGATGATACTAGTCTAGTCTTACTTATTCATAATATTTAACAATGACGCATCAATATTTCGAGAATCGAAAAGAATTACGCTTCGAATCTTTATATACTTTTACCCGATTTTTTTAATATACATAACAACTATGAAAATTGTAAACTATCTAAAATTAACTCTGACAGCTGTGACTCTCTGCTTGATTACAGTTTCAGCATTTGCTCAAAAAACAGATCAAAACCCTTTAGCTCTACTTAAAGAAGGAAACCTCCGTTTTGTATCAAGTACCCCATTGCATCAACATCAGGATATAGCTAGAGTTGACGAACTAAAAAGTGGACAACAGCCTTTTGCTGTCATTGTCAGCTGCTCCGACTCTCGTGTCTCTCCTGAAATTATATTTGATCAAGGACTCGGCGATCTATTTTCAATTCGCACAGCAGGCAATGTTATGGCTGACTTTGAAGAAGGAAGCATCGAGTACGCAGCAGAGCATCTTGGTTCAAAGCTTATCGTTGTATTAGGACATACCAGTTGTGGTGCAGTGAAAGCATTCATGGATATTAAACACAGCCCTGATAACAATCATGCTGAACATGCCGAAAAATTAGGTCACATAAAATCTATTGTAGATAAGTTAAACAGCGAGGAAGAAGAGAATGAAGTCTTCAAAACAGAAAGTTCGGATAGATACAACAAGGCTATTGAAGCTAATGTTATACATGGAGTAAGGCAATTAAGAGAATCTACCCCTATATTATCAGAAAAATATAAAGAAGGAAAGATTCAAATAATAGGAGCCATTTATCATATTGAATCCGGAAAGGTTGAGTTCTTAAACATTTAGCCAAGTACTAGTTTTGATCATAAAAAAAAGCTCAGCCATAATGGCTGAGCTTTTTTATTGCATGTTTCCTATATTTTAGAATAACATATTCTTTATGTCAGGATTTGTAAGGAATTTAGCAAATTCGATATCGTTTGCTATATCTGCTGGAGAAGCTCCGCTCTGAATAGCAGACTTCAGGTTTCCTGCAACTCCGGATGCACTATTTGTTCTTGCAGCTACGATAGCAGCTAAATAATATGTAGTAGCATCTTTTGTTGGCACAGCATCCAATATTTGTTGAGCACGGCTATAGTTCTTAGTCAAGATCTGAGCTAATGCAGCATTGTTAGAGACAGTGTTTCCAAACGATTGAGCTGCACGGCTGTATTCTCCTTTTTGGATATACATCAATCCCATAGTTTCACCTAGTGAGTTAGCTCCTGAAGCATTACCAAGCAATTGTTCTGCTTTAGCTGTATTTCCGTCTGCTAATGATACTAAAGCTAAGTTCATATTTGCTTCAGGTGCACGAGACGAAATCTCTGCAGCCTTATTAAATGCCTGAACCGCTCTGCTGTTTTGTCCGTTCTTATAATAATATGCACCTAAGTTATTCCAACCACGATAGTCGTTAGGGAATTTTTGAGTAACAAAAGTATATACTTTCTCTTTAGACACACCATTCAAGTTTGCAGCATATAATAACTCTTCTACTGTAAGGTCTCCAAAGTTACCGCTTACTACAATATTCTTCAGTTCCTCGTCAGTTTTTCCAATTACTTCTACATTAGCCAAAAGACGAGAACGACGAAGTTTTGGTAAAATAGTTTCAGCCAAATCAGAATATACTGCTGATATATTCTTAATTTCTTTTTCTCTGGTTTCCGGATCCGGATACATAGATAATACTCTAAGAACAAGATCTTTGTCTTGTAAGCTAGATGCTTGAACTAGTTTTTGGAATCCATCCCAGTCTTGAGCTGTATATTTAGCATTGATCTCAGTATCAATGTTATTCTTTTTGAATTCTTTAGTTAAGTAGCTTGTTGTGTTTTTCTCACGTTTCTCCGCAAGCTCATCATTGAGTTTGAATCCTCCATCAGGCGAAGCATAGGCCGAAACTTCAACATCTACTTTCTTACGTTCGTTGCTATCAGCTTCTTTTACCAATTCTTTCCAAGCATTCAAGTTTGTAGAATTCAATTCACTTGAACGCAACTCTGCACGTTGGATCAAAAACATAATATCAGCATCATAAGTTTCTTTGATAATGCGTTGGAAGGCATCAGGAGCAACAGCAGGAGCAGAGGTTCCCGCATTTGCTAGTGCTTGAGTTGCAACTACACCATCAGCAATTTTCACATCGCCAAAGCCAACTACTTGCTTTCCACCCCTGTAAAAATCGAAGCGTAAAAACAACTCAGATTTTTTCATTGCCGGAATATAATCAAACTCTGACCTCATTGTTATAGCACTACCGGTTTCATAAGGTACTACAATACCATTTCCGGCTACCTTTTCTCCCTGATATGTATAAGGAGTGCCAAGAGTTTCTCCTCCTTTATATTTCAATACTGGAGTAACAACAATTGTCGTAGTTTTATCAAACCATTTAACAGGAAAGCGTCCGTTTATTGTAACCGGAACCTTAGTACCTACCAATTCTAACGGCGAAGGATTTGTTGTAAATAAAGAGTTTGCCAAAGGGGGCATTGTTTTTTTGCCGCACGATGTTGCTATTATAGCAACAAAGGCCACTAGCGAAAGGAATTGAATGAGTTTCTGCCTTTTCATAACACTTAAGTAATTTAGTTTTATATATTTATTAAATTCCGATTCTTCTTACTACAAAGCTACTTGATTTCCGTCTGAAAATAAAATGCAATTACCTTATTTTGAATATTCCTAAGACTTTTAATTTTTTTTAATCTTTTAGCATTTTCACACTTAATGTTGATGCGGTATAAATACCTTTTTCGGAAAAAGACTTATATATATTCTCGTTTAAACTAACACTTATATTTCCGTAATCCTCACTATTGACCCAAACTCGTATTGTCACATTTATAAAGCCATTAGAGACATCGGTAACACCTACAAAAGGAGCCGGAGTATCTTTAATTGTTTTATTTTCTCTAACAACAGATAGTAATATACTTTTCACAAGGTCAACATCTACTCCGTAGTTAATATTAAAAGTCAAATCGATACGCCTCTGCTTCTGGGCCGAATAATTAGTTATATTTCCGGTAGACAAAGGCCCATTGGGTATAAATATAGTAATATTATCTCCAGTTAACAAAATTGTATATAGTATTCCAATAGACTGAACTACGCCATCCGTACCTTGGGCAACAATACGATCTCCAACTTTGAATGGTTTATTTATCAATAGCATCACTCCCCCGGCAAAGTTCGAGAGATTATCTTTCATGGCCATACCTACAGCCAATCCTGCTGCAGCTAATATAGCAGCAAAAGACGTTGTTTGGATACCTAGGATATTTACAATAAAAAGAAATAATACGACCTTTAATGTAATGTTAATCAGACTATCTAAAAAAGATCGAACAGTTTCCTCTATCCGTCGGCGAAGTAAAAATTTATCAAAAAACTTTCTTATCCACCCAATCACCCAACGACCAACAATAAATACAATAATTGAAGCAACAATTTTTGTACCTAGCACCACCGAAATATCAAGAAGGTAGTCAAGCAACTTATCGAGAGTTGAAACCGTGGCTTCTGTATTCACAACAGACAGACTATCAGGAGAGAATATATCTAACAACATAACTATATAACAAGTGCAATAATTCGGGCATAAAATTATATATTTATACAATACAATTGTCATTTTATTCTGCATTAAAATAGAATTTTAACAATTGAACTTTATAGAATCTCCATTTTAAAATAGATTTTGTATATTTGAAAAAATACAATTTCTCAGCTACAATAGAGAATATACAAGCTTTATAAGATGAAAATATTAATAATAGAAGATGAATTTAAAATATTAAAATCAATAGAATCATTTTTATTGTCTGAAGGGTTTCTAGTGGAAAAAGCAACCGATTATGCATCGGGCATAGAGAAAGTACAACTATACGAATATGATTGTATATTGTTAGATATTTCCTTACCCGGAGGTAGCGGATTGAAAATTCTTGAGGAAATGAAGAGAAATGGAATAGTAGGAAATACAATAATTATATCTGCCAAAGATTCGCTGGAAGATAAAATTACAGGATTAGACCTCGGAGCTGACGACTATTTAACAAAGCCATTCCATCTCGCAGAACTTTTGGCGCGTATAAAGGCAGTACTCAGAAGAAAAAAGTTTGGAGGAAAAGAGATTTTAACCATAGGAAACCTCTCCATAAACTTTAATAGCCATATAGTATTAATAAACGATAAGGAGCTAAAACTGAATCGAAAAGAATTCGACATGCTTTCATTCTTTACCACAAATATGAATCGCCTGATCACAAAAGAAGCTCTCGCCGAGCATATATGGGGTGATAATATAGACTTGGTTGATAACTTTGATTTTGTATATGCACAAGTTAAGAATTTACGCAAGAAGCTAAAGGACAGTAATGCAGATATTGCTCTGGAGAATGTATACGGCGCAGGATATAAAATGATCAAACAAAACGATGAAACTATCTAATCACCTTACTCTAAGACTATCGGGTATATTTATTATAATTATGCTTATATGGTCTGTTATATATTTTTTCATACAAATGAACGAAATATATGATGGGATTGACGAAGGGTTGAACAATTTGAAACAAGAATTCATATACAAAGCGAATGTCTCTTCCGAGTTTATAATCAGCATGGAGGAGCATAATCCTCTTAACATAATTGTCTATAAAATCCCTTACGAAGAAGCGATTGAAGTTAAAGAGACATATTCAGCTTCAAGAGTTTACTTTGTTACAGAAGAAGAAGATGAAGAAGTACGGATGCTTACTACAGCCTTTTTCTGTGAATCGAATAAGGAATATTACAAATTGAAGATTTTTACGTCAACTGTAGAAAGCGAAGATCTGATCAAAAATATGCTTTATTTGATCATTGCACTATGGATATGTCTTGCATTTGTTATAATACTAGTAATCAAGAAAGTTATACACAGCAGCAACAAGCCTTTTTACAAGTTACTGCAAGACTTGAGAAACTTCAAATTGGGAGAAACCAAAATGATAAAATTCCCTACTACAAATATTAAGGAGTACATAGAGCTCAACAACTCGGTAAAAAATCTGTTGGAAAGTAATATAGATGCTTATAATGAACAAAAAACATTCATAGAAAATGCATCACATGAATTACAAACCCCTCTATCCATTGCCTCTCATAAATTAGAGCTATTAGCCAATGAAGAAAGCCTGAACGAAAGTCAGCTTACTTATATTACATCTGTGCTATCCAGCCTCAATAGAATGAAGCGGATAAATAGCAGTTTGCTGCTGCTCTCCAAAATTAAGAACAAACAGTTCTTTGAAAACGATCCGATTAATATGATCTCAGTCTTTGAAGAAATATTAAACAACTTTGAAGATCTGATTAATCATAAAGAAATTACCCTAAACATTCACAAGGGATGCAACACTATCACCGTATTAATGAATAAGGACTTAGCTTATATAATGGCAAACAATCTTATAAAAAACGCTGTGGCCCATAATGTAAAGAACGGAACCATAGATATCACTTTCAGGCCAACTTCTATTACTATTTCTAATGATGGACTTCCTACAGAAAATGATATATTTGAGCGTTATGTATCATCTTCAAGTAGCCATAAATCTTCAGGATTAGGGCTTTCTATAGTAAAGTCTATCACAGATATTTACAAATTTCAAATCACCTATCAGTATTCAGATAAACACATATTCACTATCACTTTTTCGGCACCGAATCCTTTAACATAATTTAAATTACAGCTTCTACATATTTCCAATTCTTTTCAGATTTGGCATATCATCTTTGTAATATAATCAAAAACATGAGGAGCAAATGAAAAATTTAATATTCCTTTTAAATCTGGCATTAATTAGCCTGTTTTCTTGTCAGTCTGTCGTTGCACAGCCGACACCTACAGTTTCTACAAAGCACTCAGATCTTGAGATAGAGAGAATGATTAGTCAATATAATACATCTCATCAGAGAGATATCTATCCTCCGGCTAATCTACAAAAGCAATTCAACAAAGACTTTCCCAAAGCACGTGATATAGATTGGGAATTCGGTGCCGACATCTACGAAGTAGAATTTGAAATAGGACGCACAGACTACAAAGCCTATTATGACAATGCAGCAAATCTGATAATGTACACTTTAGATTTAAAAGAGTCAGCGCTTCCTGCAATTGTAAAAAATGCGGCAATGGCAAAATATCCAAACTATAAATTTGATGATGTAAAGAAAATAGCAAAAGGGTCAGAAACTCTTTACAAGGTAGAAATGAAAAAAGATAAAAGCAATGACATAAAAGCAACGTTCAAGCATGATGGCACTTTTATTGATGAGTTTTTTGATTAAACAAACACAATGATTAAAATGAAAAAAATATTATTCACATTCAGTTTCCTAATTCTATCACTCGCTTTTATAGCTTGTGACGATGACGACAAAACAGTATCGACTAGCGATTTACCTGCAACAGCACAGGCTTTCTTACAAACACATTTTCCTTCGCAAAAGGTCACACGTGTAGAAAAAGACAAAGACAGCTATGATGTTTATCTGGCAAATGGCTTTGAAATAGAATTCAAACTATCAGGAGAGTGGGACAATGTAGATGGCAAAGGACAACAGATTCCCGCCGACATTATTGCATTACTTCCTAACACTATTCCAAGCTATATAGCACAGCATTATCCAAATCAATACATAGTAGAAATAAACAAAGAACATTTTGGATATGAAATTGACCTGAATAACAATATAGAGTTAGAGTTCGATTCGAATGGGACATTTCTAAGAATAGATAATTGATTACATACTTATCATACATACAACAAACAAAGAGCAGACGTATCTGCTCTTTTGTTTTTTATATCTTTGCCCTACCAAAATAGATTGACAAGTGAAAGATATAAATATATTTGATCTCAAAAGCTTTCTCGACCAGAAAGTAGAACAGTACAACACTCCTGCTTTTATCGATAACGATCCGATCTCCATTCCCCATAGCTTCACAAGCAAACAAGACAAAGAAATCATGGGTTTCTTTGCTGCCATCTTTGCATGGGGACAACGCAAGACTATTATCAATAAATGTAAGGAGTTAGCCGAAAGAATGGATAACGCCCCATACAGTTTCATCATTGACCACAGTGATAAAGACTTAAAAAAGCTCCTACAGTTTAAGCACAGAACATTCAACGATACAGACCTGCTATACTGTATCGACTTTATGAAAAGACACTTCACTCAATACAACAGTCTCGAGGAAGCTTTCTTCCCTTCCTCCGACATGGATATAGAGTCGGCCCTCAATCACTTTCAGGCATACTTTTTCTCCCATCCCGATGCACCCCGCCGTACACGGAAGCATATCCCCTCTCCTGCTCAAAAATCGGCATGCAAACGCCTAAATATGTACTTACGATGGATGGTGAGGGATGATAATAATGGTGTCGATTTCGGCTTATGGAAACGAATCAGCCCATCCAAGCTGATTTGCCCACTCGATTTGCATGTAGAACGTACAGCCCGCAAGCTAGGCCTGCTGGAACGAGACAAACCCGATTGGAGGGCAGCGCTAGAGCTGACAGAAAGCCTAAAAATATTGGATGCCAACGACCCCGCCAAATACGACTTCGCTCTGTTTGGTATTTCTATTGAAGAAAAATGTATTATACCTTAGAACAAAAAGTAACAAAGGTGACAAAAGTGACACATTTTATACATATTTTTCATGCCACCTTTCTGCTCTCGGATTTCTGTTGTTATAGATGTCAAAGAGCTCAATATATGACAATTTTATTCTAAATAAATAAATACAAATGAAATTTCTAAAATTTCTTTGTTTGTAATATACAACACGTTTGTCATTTTGAATTCATATCAAAAAAAACTATCTTTGAGCTAGTTTTTTATTAGCTATTAAATCCAATAAACACATATGCTCCCTGAAGATATTATTGACGAACCAGAGAATTTAAATAACGACGAACCAATATTGGACGATGAGTTGGAGAACGCTGATGCAGCCTCCCATTCAGACTACAAAGTCCCAATAAAAGATACGACTGACAATCAGACACATCTTTCGGGTATGTTCCAAAATTGGTTTCTCGACTATGCATCGTACGTAATACTCGAACGTGCAGTGCCTCATATATCTGATGGTTTCAAGCCCGTGCAACGTCGTATCATGCACTCTATGAAGCGCATGGATGATGGTCGCTACAACAAGGTCGCTAATATCATCGGGCATACCATGCAGTTTCACCCGCATGGAGACGCCTCTATAGGGGATGCATTGGTGCAACTGGGACAAAAGGATTTATTGGTAGATTGTCAGGGTAACTGGGGAAACGTGTTTACTGGAGACGGAGCAGCTGCACCTCGTTATATAGAAGCTCGCTTATCAAAGTTTGCTTTGGAAGTGATTTTCAACCCCAAAACCACAGAGTGGAAACCATCTTACGATGGACGTAACAAAGAGCCGGTTACGCTGCCCGTTAAGTTTCCTTTACTTCTGGCTCAGGGTGCGGAAGGTATTGCTGTGGGACTTTCGTCTAAGATTCTTCCTCACAACTTCAATGATCTTTGCGATGCTGCCATAGCACATCTTCAAGGAGAAGAATTTACATTCTATCCCGATTTTCAGACCGGGGGCTATATAGACGTCAGTAAATATAACGATGGTGAGCGAGGCGGATCGGTTAAGGTTAGAGCTAAAATATCGAAATTAGACAATAAGACTCTTATTATAAGTGACATTCCATACGGACGTACATCATCGTCTGTTGTAGAATCGATCTTGAAAGCTAATGACAAGGGCAAAATCAAAATCCGTAAGGTGGATGATATCACCGCTCAGAATGTAGAGATACAGGTACATCTTGCAGCAGGGGTCTCATCCGATAAAACAATAGATGCTCTATATGCTTTCACCGATTGTGAAATAAGCATTTCGCCAAACTGCTGTGTTATCGAAGATAATAAACCTTATTTCCTTACAGTAAGCGACATACTCCGTCATACTACAGACAATACGTTAAGCCTGCTTCGTCAAGAACTGGAGATACAAAAGAGTGAACTGGAAGAAAGCCTTCACTTTTCTTCGTTAGAAAAGATTTTCATCGAAGAGCGTATATACAAAGACAAAGAGTTTGAGAATGCCGACAATATGGATACGGCTGTAGAGCATATCGATAAGAGATTGGCTAAGTATGTAAAACAGTTTATCCGTGAGGTTACGCGTGAAGATATACTCAAATTGATGGAAATCAAGATGGGACGTATTCTCAAGTTCAATTCCGACAAAGCAGATGAACTGATAGCCAGATATAAAGACGAAATAGAAGAAATAAAGCACAATATAGAAAACATTGTAGACTATACTATCTCATGGTTTGTAATGTTGAAAGAAAAATACGGAAAAGATTTTCCTCGCAAAACAGAAATCCGAAGCTTTGATACCATCGAGGCAACAAAGGTGGTGGAAGCAAACGAAAAACTGTACATCAACCGTGAAGAAGGCTTTATCGGTACATCACTAAAAAAAGATGAGTTTGTTTGCAACTGCTCCGACATTGACGATATAATTATTTTCTTCAAAGACGGTAAGTACAAGATTGTAAAAGTGAGCGACAAGATGTTCATCGGTAAAAACATACTTTATCTGTATGTCTTCCGCCGCAACGACAAGCGCACTATCTATAACGTGGTCTATCGCCACGGCAAGAATGGACCTTCATATATCAAGCGTTTTGCCGTAACGGGCATAACCCGTGATAAGGAATATGATGTAACACAAGGAGAAGACGGTTCTCGTATCACTTATTTCAGTGCAAATCCGAATGGTGAAGCCGAAACAATACGAGTGATACTGAAACCTAAACCTCGTCAAAAGATACTTGTATTCGAAAAAGATTTTAGTGATATTGCTATTAAAGGCCGTCAATCGATGGGGAATATCTTGACGAAGGCCGAGGTACATAAAATATCGCTGAAACAAAAAGGAGGATCAACACTCGGTGGCCGTAAAGTTTGGTTCGATCAGGATGTATTACGCCTTAACTATGATGGCAGAGGCAAATTCCTTGGAGAATTTCAAAGCGAAGATCAAATATTGGTTGTACACGAAAATGGAGAATTCTACACTTCCAACTTCGATGTAACGAATCACTACGAAGCCGGAATTATCCGTATCGAAAAATTCGATGTAAATAAAAATTGGACAGCCGTTCTGTTTGATGCCGACCAACAGTTTATGTATCTGAAGCGCTTTACATTCGAAGCTTCTGCAAGAAAACAAAATTTCCTTGGAGACAATCCGAACTCGAAACTGAAAATTCTTACAGACGTTGTTTATCCTCGTATTCTGGTTACCTTTGGCGGACGCGACAGTTATCGTGAAGACATGGAAATAGATGCGGATGAATTTATTGCAGTAAAAGGATTCAAGGCTAAAGGAAAACGTTTGTCGACATTCGAAATAGGCGATATCAAAGAACTTGAACCTATCCGCTTTCCTGAACCGGAAGAAGAAGAGGAAAAGAAATTTGAAGTACAGATAGACGATGACGACGATGAAGTGGACAATCGTCCTATCTCCGATATTCTGGATGAAATAACAGGACAGAAATCTTTATTTAAAGATGATGATAAGGAGGAGAAAGAGTAAATATATATTTCTACTATTTTTGAGTGTATGCGTTTTTATTAATTTACAAGCTCAAAACCTTGTTGATAAAACACATGCTCTTGATTCAGTAGAAATCCAAGGTTATGCTCCTCAAAAAAGAACGATGGTTATTGATGATTCCTCGTTATCTGTTCCTATGCCTTTAAGGACGAACAATACTCTTTCGGCTTCTATCGGTTCTGCCAATATGTACGATACATACCTATCGCCATTAGAGTATAAGGGCTTCTCTATTCATTTGATGTATGAGCTAATGCGTCGTACTACATGGTTCGATTATAAATTTTATAAACAGCAGATATTCGAACTGGATCTATCGAAAGGTGATAATCCCGCAAAAAATGTATCAGAATACTGGGCACTTCTTAGCTACAGAATAGGCGGTCACTATATGGTGTATAATACCGATAACTTCCGTCTCGGACTGGGAGGACTATGGGACATAAATGGCGGTGTATTGTACAACGAACGAAATGGAAACAATCCGGCCTCTGCCCGTGCATATTCCAACCTCAACCTATCCGTTACTGCCTCATATAAATTCAAATGGGGTGCTGTCCGCTGGCAGATAGATTCTCCGTTTATGGGTATATTATTCTCGCCCAAATACGGACAATCGTACTACGAGATTTCGTTAGGCAACTCCGTCGGACTTGTCAATTTCGCATCCTTTCACAATCAACGAGCTTTGCGCAACTACATATCGATGGATATCCCGATAAACAAATATACAATCAGAGTTGGGTATATGGGCTCATGGTATCAGACAAAAGTAAATGAGATCCAAACACATCAGTATACAAACAGCTTTGTAATCGGATTCCCTATAGAAGGCGTAAAGAAACCGAAAGAAAAAGCACGTATCGACTATTGGTATGGTAGATAAGTAACAACAGGCTTAAATGAGAGATATAAAAGAAATAGAAAAAAGATATAAAGATCCGAACAGGATACCGAAAAGGGGCTCACATTTATTCAAAAAGAGATATCTTCTTTTTATCATATTGCTTATTGCCTTTATTACAAATCCGGATGAGGAAAAACACAGAGAGGCCATTAAACATAAAATAAACAGTATAATACTTCCCCCCGACCCTTCGGGTTCGGGATATGTAGCCAGTCATCCAAGTGTAGATCCTTTGGTGAATAATCATATCACTGTTAATAATTACTTCCTGTTCTCTACAACAAGAGCTTTCTGGAATAATGAAGAAGCAACAATCGGATTGGGAGTTTTTGGACATGTATTCATTTCCGATATGGTAGACAGAGCCATAAATAAAAGATTAAACAATTAGTATTAGACTATTATGTTCAGAGAAATAAGAAGACAAAACAGAATACTAGAAGATAAAGCTCGCATAAGCGAGCTATTGAACATATCCGAATACGGATTTCTCAGCTTAGGAACATCCGAAAATGGATATGGTTATGGTATCCCAATCAGTTATGTTTATGATGAAGAAGCCAATACTCTCTATTTTCATTGTGCTCCCGAAGGTCAGAAATTAGACCTGATAAACCAAAACAATAAGGTATCATTTTGTGTAGTAGGTGTAACAAAACCCATTGCCGAGCAATTCACCACCTTATACGAAAGTGTTATATCCTACGGCAAAGCAGAGATAAATCTATCTGATGAAGAAAAACGAAAAGCCCTCAGACTTTTAGTAAATAAATATTCAAAAGGATTTGAAGAAATAGGAGAAAAATATATAGACAAATCTTGGAGCCGTACTACTACATTCAAAATAAAAATAGAACACATAACAGCCAAAGCAAAATATAGTCCACATTAATTTCTTTTTACCAAAGCTCTGCTATATGTATCTCATAGCTGCAAGATAGAGGAAACCGGGAAAAGTAAAATATCGCTAAATTATACTTTCTCTCAAATAGATTTCCAAAGAAAGTGATTAGCTTTGCACATCTTTATAAATATATCGTAGCAACAATAAAAATTAATTAATTTGTTGATTGTGAGTTCATCTAATAATTCTTACTTCGGGAAAACAATCTTGTTTATTGTTTTATCCGCAGCTTTCTTTTTACTCTGTAAACAGTGGCTTCCCAATCGCTTATTCCCTGAGAATAAAATAACAACCGAAAATATTATTGTCGACAGTCTCATGCTGAATGCAATCAATGACACAACCGCCATTGACGATTCTCCATATATAGCAAAGGGAGACAGTACAAATGTAACAGATAGCATAAGTACTCGCCCCGAAGAAATCGACGAAGCCATAAACCCTTCACTGAACGCAGATGGCTATCAAAATCTAAAACGATTTTATGAGAAGCTTCATCAGTTGGAAACAAATAAGTCAGGCAAAGTAAGAATAGCCTATTTTGGAGATTCAATGAACGATGGGGATTATATTGTACAAGACGTCAGAAGTGAATTCCAGAAAAACTATGGAGGACACGGTGTCGGTTTTGTTTCTATATCGTCTCTCTCTGCGGCTTCACGTGGGTCTATATCCCATCAGGTATCGAAAGAATGGATTGTGCAATCTTTTATAAAAGTAAAGAAACCAAGCAGACCTTTTGGGATGGACGGTCAAGTATTCTTTACACGTGGCTCAGGTTCTAATTATTGGGTAAAATACAGAGCTCAGTCTCAACCTTATTCTACTGCGTTATACAACCCTGTACTTCTATATGGTAGTTCCAATAATGCAAATGCGTCTATTACAGTCCGTGCAGACAAAGACTCGGTATCGACCAAAAGGCTAGCTCCTTCACATTTGCTCAATACACTGCCACTCGCATCATCAAGCGTAAAATCATTGCAGGTTACATTTTCCAACGCAGACTCCATTCCTATTTATGGGTTCAGTTTCGACGACGGACAGGGAGTACATGTCGATAATTTCTCCATGCGCGGCAACTCAGGTCTTCCACTCTCCATCCTAAATCCATCGCTAATGAATGCGTTCGATAAAGTATTGGGATATGACCTTATTATTCTTCAGTATGGGACTAATGTATTAGGTTATGGAACACTAAATTATAATTGGTACGAAAAAAACATGACGACAGTTGTAAACAATCTGCATCAATGTTTCCCGAATGCTGATATACTGATTATCTCGACAGCGGATAAGGCGAGTAAAATTGAACAAGAGATGAAAACAGATCCGGCAGTAGTTCCGTTGGCAAAAGCACAAAGGAACTATGCACGCAAAACAGGATCTGGCTATATAAACCTCTATGAATTAATGGGTGGTAATGGATCGATGGTTAAATGGGTCGACGAATATCATTTGGCGAACAAAGACTATACCCACTTTAATGCATCGGGCTCGAAGAAGATCGCCAAATTGCTTTATGACGAGATTAATAAAGGCTACCTGAAATACAAACAACATAAGACCGCAACAGAAATTAAGAAATGATATTTTCAAAAAAATTACGGACAATCGGTTTATTTACATTATTCCTATTCTCTCCTCTTACATTTTTCTATTCATCAACGAAAGACACGAGAAGAGTTAAGGACATAAAGAATAATGTTTTTGCGAATCAGGAATTATTAAATCCCATCTTCAATAAACTATACCATCTGGAGAAAAGCAAAAAAGGAAAAATTAATATTGTCCACATAGGTGACTCCCATATTCAGGCTGACTTTTTCACGGATGCTATTAGAAGCGAACTACAGTCCAAATTCGGAAACGGAGGATATGGCTTTACTTTTCCTTATAGTCTGGTAAAAACAAACGGAACTCGCAATGTAAGATACAGTAGCAATGCCTCTTGGCAGAGCCTCAGGAATGTACTGCCGATAGCAGATGTAGGCGTAGGCCTTAGCGGAATTGCATTATATACGTCTTCTAACGACTTCGTATTGCAGCTATACACAGAAGAAGGGTATGAGTTTACCAACGTTAAAGTAATATATCCAGATAAAGAGTCTCATTATAAAATGAGCATATCGGCCGAACCTCTTGAGGTAACCGGAGCAGCAGCGACATGCACTGCATCGGGCACAAGTATTAAATATCATAAAGTAAAAAGAGGAGAAACATTGTCTTCCATAAGCCGAAAATACAGAGTAACGGTTGCTCAGATAAAAAAAGCAAACGGAATGAAATCGAATACAATCCGATTGAACCAATCGCTTAAAATACCTACAAAAACCACAGCGAAGCCTGTTCAGGTCAAATCGAGAGAAACCAACTTGGATACCGAAAATCTGAAATTTGTGAATATGTTATCTAAGCCATATTACTCATCGTATACCAGTGATTCCGCCATAAACAGAATCACCCTTGTACCCGATGGTAAAACGGCGATGTACAACCTCAACGGATTTGTAATAGAAAACAACGAGCCGGGAGTTGTATATCATACAATAGGTGTGAACGGGGCTAAAATGACGGATTATATTAAATATCCTCTATTTTTCAAACAACTACCGATACTCGAACCAGACCTTATCATTCTATCTTTTGGAACAAATGAGTCGTTCGGAAAAATGAGCGATACGGAATATATTTTTCAGCTGAATGAGTTTATCAACAATATAAAAGCTTATTGTAAGAATGCAACTATCCTGGTAATGACCCCTCCTCCATCGATGTTTCGAAGAGGCAGGCAAAATACTTTCGTTGCCGACTATAGCGTTGCCCTTATGGGACTCAACTACCTACCGGTATGGGATTTATACTCGCGCATGAGTGGTGATTCTGCTATCCGACCGAGAGGTGATTATGCATCGATGATAGCTCGCGACAAAGTACATTACACCACCAGCGGATACGAAGCTCAAGGACAGTTATTTATTTCTGATTTTCTTGACGCTTACAATAATTATAAGAACAAATATGATAGATAATATATTTGAAAGTATAAGAAATTTCTACTTACCTGATTTTTTAGAGAAGGTAGTCAACGATATAGCGCCATATTTTATTTACGACCCATCGAGACCGCTCTTATTCAATAGTGCCTTCTTTCTTGGGTTCTTCCTTGTCTTCTATATTGTCTATGTAGCCAGTAAGAAGCACGACCATTTCAGAAAAGTATATCTGATCGCTTTTTCTCTTTACTTTTACTATCTGGCAGGGGGAAATACGATGGATATAAATCTTTTCGGATTTCATTTTCCGCTCAACTATTTTGTGCTGCTAGTTATCTGTGCTGTAGCAACACACTGGCTAGCTGTAAAAATGCATGAGTCTGAGAAAACGGGAACACGAAAATTCTTATTAACACTCATTATTGTCGGCAACTTATTGATGTTATCATACTTTAAGTATACGAATTTCCTTATCGACAATATCAATGCAATTTTTAATGGAAACTTTGCATTACATAATATTATATTACCAATCGGTATATCATTCTTTGTATTCGAAGCGATAAGCTATGCTGTAGATTTGTATCGCAAGCAAATGAAACCAGCCGACTCTCTTTTGGATTTCTGTTTTTATATAACATTCTTCCCGAAACTGGTAGCAGGGCCTATTATACGCGCTAAAGATTTTCTGCCGCAGATGAAGAATAAACTGCATCTGACCAAAGAAGATGCAAGTGCAGCCATTTTCCTTATACTTATTGGATTGATAAAGAAGGCAATTATATCAGATTATATCTCCACCAACTTTGTTGATCGGGTGTTCGATTCACCGATGAGCTATACTGCATTCGAGAACCTTATGGCTGTATATGGATATACGCTGCAAATATATTGTGACTTTTCGGGCTATTCAGATATTGCCATCGGCTTATCCTTGTTGATGGGATTCACAATACCCCCTAACTTTTTAACGCCATATAAATCCCAATCAGTTACCGAATTCTGGCGTCGCTGGCACATATCCCTATCCTCTTGGTTGCGAGACTATCTGTATATTTCGATGGGAGGAAACCGTAAAGGCAAGATTAGAACTTATTTCAATCTATTCATGACAATGCTGATAGGAGGACTATGGCATGGTGCATCGTGGAAATTTGTTATTTGGGGCGGATTGCATGGAACAATGCTCGCAATAGAGCGATTCTTTAAGCAATTTATAAAAATACCTGACAACCGCTTCACTCGCATAATCTGTATCTTACTAACTTTCCACTTCGTTGCATTTTGTTGGATATTCTTCCGTGCCGGAAGTTTCGAATTGGCTGGAAGCATTATTTCAAATATTGGTAAACTAACATTTGCTCCGAACGAATGGCTGGTTATTATAGAAGGATACAGAAATGTATTTATCTTACTGATTGTAGGATATATTATGCACTTCTTACCCGAAAAATTGGTTAACAATATAAAAGCGGGCTTCGATTCTATCCCGTTATTCGGGAAAGCTGCTTTTGCAGGTCTTATCTTTTGGATGATATTTGCAACAGCCTCCAGCGGACCACAACCATTTATTTATTTCCAATTCTAAAAATATATTTAGTTGAACATCCACTACTTCAATCCCGGACACGAGACAGCAGTCAACAATGCGTCGCCTTACTATACACCTCCGGCGAATATAGCGGCTATGCAAGAAGAATTGTCTTTTCTGCCGGCATGGTATGCCGATCGGGAAGATAAAGTTTTGGTTGATCGTAAAGATGATGTATATTATTCATACTTAACGGAAAAATTCTCTGCCCTAGCTCAACCAATATCTCAGAACGAACTGATACGATATAGAGATGCGAATGTATCATTATGGGGAGTATCTCCTCAAGCGATTCGCTACTTCGATGAACTAAATAAGGAGTTGGAAATTAATCTGAATATTCCTGAATGGAGAGAAGAATATAAATATCTCAATAGCAGGCTCGCAGGGAGAGACTGTCTGTCTGAATTAATAAACTCTATCCCCCTACTCTCTCAAGCAATCATCCCACAATTCTATACAAATCTGGATGATATAAACAGGGATGTAGATACTTCGATATATCAATTATTAGCAAAAGCACCTTATTCATCGTCGGGCAGGGGATTGCTGTGGCTACCTAAAACTGGATTGACCCGCACCGAGAATCAGATATTACATGGAATTCTAAAAAAACAAGGGAGTGTCTCTATAGAAAAGGTTTTAGATAAACAAATGGATTTTGCCATGGAATTTATGGCAGACGGAAAAGGAAATATTGCCTTTGCTGGCTATTCTCTTTTTTATACCAATGCGAAGGGTGGCTACGAAGCAAATTATATAGGCTCACAAGAAAGCATAATAGAACAATTGTCTGAAAAGATATCGCTAGACCTTCTTGATTCTGTAAAGAACAAACTTATCAACATATTGTCTGAAAAATTTGCAACACTTTACAATGGCTGCATCGGCGTGGATATGCTTATTTATTTAGAAGACAATGAGTATAAATTACATCCTTGCGTTGAAATAAATATGCGATACAATATGGGATTTCTCACTTGCCGGTTGTATGAAAACTATATAGCTCCGCAGTCTTGCGGGAAATTCTATATAGACTTTAATCCTAAGGCAGAAGAGATGTATAACAACCATCTATTGATGGAGGAAAAGCACCCTATCCGTATCGAAAATGGCAGAATAATTTCAGGATATTTTTCATTATGCCCAATCAACAAAAGCAACAGATATAGAGCCTATGTATTGGTTGAAGAAGGCTTTTAATACCCTCCCCTATCATATAACTACAAATTTCTTCTTCTGAATTCAGCGCAAATAATAGCTGTAGCGATAGCCACATTTAACGACTCGGATGTGGGATTACCTATAGGGTAGTTCGGTATATACAGTTTCTTGGTAATCAATCTTTCTATTTCAGGACGGATTCCATTGCCTTCATTTCCCATAACAATAATTCCGTGAGATGTAATCTTTTTTTCGTACATATTTTCTCCATCGAGAAAAGTTCCGTACACAGGCAAATGTTTATTCCGAGTCAAAAAATCAGATAAGTCTGTATAATGAATATTAACCCTCGCTAAAGCCCCCATTGTAGCTTGTACCACCTTCGGATTGTAGACATCAACAGTATCCTGCGAGCAAAATATATGATGAATGCCATACCAATCAGCCAAGCGTATGATTGTGCCCATATTACCCGGGTCTTGAATCCCATCCAATGCCAAAACTAGCTCATCAGCAATCTCTATATCATCTACATTTGCTGATTGGTAGAAGATGGCTAATACCTGCTGTGGGTGTTGTAAAAAACTCGCTTGAGCCAACTCTCTGTCATTCACTTCTATTACTTCTTCCACATTCGCCACATCAGCCGATTTCAAGAATTCGGGAGTAGCAACTAGTAACTGACATTTAATGAATGGTAGTAAATCGCTTACCATCTTATGACCTTCAGCGACAAAAGTTCCGAACTCGGTACGATATTTCTTCTCTTTCAAAGAGCGAATATATTTCAGCTTATTTTTGCTTAAACTCATTTATTTATTATCAAATTTCTCACTTCACACGACACCTTGATCTAACTAAAACATTACCTCTAGCCTATTTCCTTCAGGGTCTAGCGTTTCGAACTCATAATAGCCATCGCCTGTTTGTCGAGGACCTCTTAATATCTGATATCCGGCATTCTTTAGTTCCTCTGCTTTCTTATCTACTTCTTCTATAGAGTCAACAACAAAGGCCAAATGAATAAGTCCTTTGTGCTGTGTTCCCACAACATCATTTGCATTATCAGGAATATCAGTCCTATGCATTATCTCTAATTGCCCGCCCGATTCGAAACTTAGAAAGTAGCTTCTGAAACCTGTGGTTTTATTTTCGTACAGTTGATTCGCTTGGGCTCCAAAATGTTTGACATAATATTCCTTCTCTTTTTCCAGGTCTGTAACCCAAATAGCAGCATGGTGAAGTTTCATAAACTATTCTATTTAAAATCAATTTATACTCTTTTTAATAACAAAACTACAAAAAGAAACAATTAAAACCCTAAATTTGTCGTTCAATTGAATAAATAGAGTTTGCTTCAGGTTATTTTCTATGAGACATAAGTTTTTGATTCCCTTCTTTGTAGTAATACTTCTTACGATCTTCATACAGTCGTGTAGTACAACGAAATATATCCCGGACGGAGAATATTTACTTGCAAGCACTACAGTAAAGAGTGACAAAAAGGTCATGTCTACCATGGATATGGAAACCTTTATCAAGCAAAAACCTAACTATAAGACCTTTGCAATATTCAAGCTACCACTTTTCTTATATAATCTATCCGGAAAAGATACAACCAAATGGGTTAATCGTACGTTGCGTAATGCGGGAGATCCTCCTGTGCTATATGATAGTACTATGCTAGAGCAGACAGTAGTCAATCTGGAGCGTATGATGACAAACAAAGGATATATAGATGCAAAAGTTACACCCATAGTAGAGCTAAAGAATAAAAAAGCAAAAGTAATTTATGATATAAAAGCTGGTGCACCTTATCGTATAAAGGATTATACAATCAACATCAATGATAGTGTAATAAAAAAAACAATAATTCCTGCTCAGCAATACCAGCCATTGATTAGCCGAAGACGAGACAGAGGAAACCTACCAATGAGCATTGATAGTATTTTATCTCGAAACACATTGGTACACAAAAACTCTTTACTGGATTTGGATGTTCTCGATCAGGAAAGAGAGAGGGTATCATCTTTATTCCGTCGAACGGGATACTATGCATTTAATAAAGAGTACGTAGGATTTGATGCAGATACCACACTCGGCAATAATATGGTTAAGCTCGATCTCACTATCGAGCCATTTGCTACTCGTGCCGCAGATGGACAAATCACAGAAGTCCCTCACAGACAATACATAGTAGAAGATGTAGTCTTTCTGGTTGACTATAATCCCCTAACAGACCAAAGCGTTAATGAATTTGAACCTACAAGTGTATACGAAGAAGGAAGATATAAAATAAAGTATGGTCCAAGAGAACGTTACATCAGTCCTAGAACGATTTTGGATAATTGTTATATCATGCCGGGAGCATTGTTTAATGAGAATGCAACATCCCTCACATACAGCTCGCTGGCTCAACTTAAGATATTAAAAAACATAAATATCAGTTATTACGAATTTATCGACAATGATTCGACTAAACTGCATTGTGTAATCACCTGTGTTCCGGATAAAAAACAAGGTATTTCTGCCGAGGTGGAAGGCACTAACTCAGGAGGTTATTTTGGTGTAGGAGCGAGCGTAGGATATCTTCACCGAAACGTATTTAAGGGATCAGAGCTATTCAGCGTACGTCTACGTGGAGCCTACGAAGCTATTACCCCTAGCTTCTCCAGCTTCTCTGACAACTATTTTGAAATCGGAGGAGAAACCTCACTTACATTCCCAAGCTTTATGTTTCCTCTTTTGAGTAAAGAACAAAAACGAAGGATACACGCCTCTACGCAATTAAATGCGAGCTATTCATTCCAACGACGACCGGGATTTTTCACCCGTACAGTATTAGGATCGGGAGTGCAGTATATATGGCAAGACAGACGACAATCTCTTAACCGTCATATATTCGATTTGATAGAGATCAGCTATATCCACCTTCCATCTATCGACTCAACATTCGAAAGCAAACTTTCTGCGGCAGCGAAACAGTATAGTTTTAAAGACCACTTTATTCTGGGAACAGGGTATACTTTTTCACGTACCAATGTCGCAAATGTAAACAGACGGTCTTATCAACCGATATATTCGCTACGAGCATCAATAGAAACAGCCGGAAACCTGCTCTCTCTGGCTGCTAAAATATCAGGAGCAAAACCTGATTCTTTAGGTTCCAGACAAATATTCGGGACGAACTTTGCTCAATATGTACGGGCAACCATAGACTATAGTAAAGCATACCAAATAGACGAAAAAAACTCACTGGCATGGCATCTCGGCGGAGGACTAGCTTATCCGTATGGAAATAACCAACAGATACCTATCCAAAAACGCTTCTTTGCGGGAGGTGCAAACAGTGTAAGAGGATGGTCGATAAGAGAACTTGGGCCCGGGTCTTATTATTTTAAAAAATCGGCAGATGGTAATGATAAGGACAACTTTTATTATCACTCGGGAGATATCCGACTCGATGCAAGTGTAGAATATAGAAGTAAGTTATTCTGGATTATAGAAATGGGAGCTTTTATCGATGCCGGAAATATATGGACAGTGAAGAACTATGAAGATCAACCCGATGGAGCTTTCAAATTAAATAAATTCTATAAAGAAATCGCAGTAGCATGGGGATTAGGATTACGCCTTAATTTCGATTTCGTACTTATTCGCTTAGACTGTGGATGGAAAGCTTATGATCCTTCGGGAGATCCCAATATAACCCGATGGCCTATCAAGGAACCTTGGCGCATAGCCAAAAATACAGCTTGGCACATCGCCGTAGGCTATCCTTTCTAATGATACATTAGCAAATTATCAGATATTAAGAATCCGCCCTATAAGTTTTAATTCTTTTTAGGCAATATGTTTTAAGCAAGCAAGTTAATAAGATGTACTTTTACAATAAATAAAATTTCTGCTTATTTAATGAAAAAAATATACATACTGTTACTACTACTTACTTCTGCAACCATTACGTGGGCTCAAACATACGAGGATATGGTAAATAGAGCCATGGATTATATAGACATGAAGGATTATGCCGCTGCGGAACAAGCTCTGAAAGCTGCTTTGCGTAAAGAACCTGCAAATCCGAACAATATCATGCTGATGGTTAATCTCGGTACAATACAACGCAACCTGGGAGAATACGAAGAGGCTCTTATATCTTATAATGTAGCGATAGAACGGTATCCCGATCGGGCTTTCCTGAAACACAGCCGTGCAGCATTATATTGCGATATGGGACGCTACGACGATGCGATGAAAGACTACAATACGATATTGCTAAACGACCCGAAAGACATAGAGGCACTTTATCGACGAGGATTATTACACCTCAATAACAATAATATATTTGCAGCAGAAGAAGATTTTGAAAAGACCTTAAAAGAAGCACCTGATAATCTACAGGCTAAACTGGGACAAGCTCTGATAATGAAACGAAGAGGGGAATTTAAAGAAGCAGAAGAGCTATACAGCGATTTAATATACAAACACAAAAACAACGCAGACCTGTATTTCAACAGAGCAGAATGCTACTTGCAGTTAAACAAACTGGCACGGATGAATGAAGATATAAATAAGGCTCTGGAATTAGGTTTCAGCGATCCTATTATCTATCTACTCAGAGGTCAGTTAAGACTGGCTCAGTATGATAAACGTTTGGCTAAAGAAGACTTTCTAAAAGCACAGGAAATGGGAGTTAGCCAAACAATTGTAGCCGACTTTCTCAAATTGTGTAAATAACAAAAAGCTCTCTTTTATCAAACATAACATTTATCAATATTAACATAATTATTATCTATTTGATTTATTAAGATTATGCTTCTATATTTGCAAGCATAACAAATAAACGAATAATTAAAATTAAGCAATTATGTCAGTATTAGTAGGAAAGAAAGCACCTGTATTCAATACAAGCGCTGTAGTGAATGGAAATGAGATAGTAGAAGGCTTCACTTTGGAACAATACAAAGGAAAGAAATATGTATTGTTTTTCTTCTACCCTGCAGATTTTACATTTGTATGTCCAACAGAAATTATTGCATTCCAAGAAAAAATTGCAGAATTCGAATCACGTAACGTAGCTGTTGTTGGAGCTTCTACCGACTCAGCTTTCTCTCACTGGAAATGGTTACAAACAGAACAAAATGATGGAGGTATCAAGGGAGTTAAATATCCATTGGTATCAGACCAATCACTCATGATTTCTACTGCTTATGATGTACTGGCAGGATCATTTGACTACAATGATGAAGGTGAAGATGTATTCAACGGTACACCTCAGGCTTATCGTGGACTTTTCTTGATCGATAAAGAAGGTGTTGTACGCCATCAGGTAGTAAATGACATGCCACTCGGACGTAGTGTGGAAGAAGCGATACGTGTAATCGATGCACTTCAATTCACTGAAGAATACGGCGAAGTTTGTCCTGCAAACTGGAAAAAAGGAGATAAAGCTTTAAAAGCAACCCAAGAAGGGATTTCTGATTATTTATCCCATAAACATTAGTTCTGTCTTGTTTATAACGGATATAAGTTTAAGTTAATTTAGTTCCTAAAGCCGTAGTCCTTCTGATTACGGCTTTTTAATACATAAAAGGAATATATTGCCCTTATTTTTCATACTTTTGTACTCGTTATTTTTAATTTAACTCAAAATGAAATATAATTTCGATGAAATCATCAATCGCAAGGGAACCAATGCCTTAAAAACAGATGCTCTTGCGGCACGTTATGGTAACGCCGACCTCATCCCCTTATGGGTTGCAGATATGGACTTCAAGTCACCACCGGCAATAACGGAAGCCATCATCGAACGAGCTCACCACGGCATTTTTGGTTATACTTGTGCATCTCAAGAATATTATAATTCTATCATAAATTGGGTTAACCGCCATCATAACTGGCAAATCCAACAAGAATGGATTACATTTATTCCCGGAATAGTAAAAGGAATAGCCTTCGTTTTAGATTGCTTTACGTCCAAAGATCATCAGATAATAATACAACCACCCGTATATCACCCTTTTCGTATAATCCCCACTTTGCACCATCGTATTGTTGTAGATAATCCTTTAACATTGGAAGCTGGACAATACAAAATGGACTTGGAAGGATTGCAGAATATAATCAATCCGGCTAGTAAAGTACTGATACTTTGCAACCCTCACAATCCGGGTGGAAGAGTCTGGACACGGCAGGAATTAATTGATATAGCTGAAATATGTTACGAACACAAAATATTGGTTATATCAGATGAGATTCATTCAGATTTAGCCTTTGCTCCACACAAGCATATTCCATTTGCCAGTGTGTCAGAGAAAGCTGCGCAAAACAGCATTACATTCATGGCTCCCAGCAAAACATTTAATATAGCGGGTATTGTAAGTTCATATTCAATTATTCCGAATGACGAACTTAGAAAGAAATTCAACAAATATTTAGAAAGCAGCGAGCTTGACGAAGGTCATATATTTGCTTATTTGGCAGCACAAACCGCATACGAGCATTGCGACGAATGGTTGACACAAGCTAAAGATTATATATGGAATAATATCAAGTTTGTAGACGAATACCTAAAAGCCAATATTCCTCAAATAAAAGCAATGACTCCTGAAGCATCATTTCTTGTATGGCTAGACTGTAGAGAACTGAATCTTTCACAGAAGGCATTAGTTTCTCTATTTGTAGACGATGCCAAATTGGCACTGAACGATGGTGAGATGTTTGGTAAAGGGGGAGAAGGATACATGCGCTTAAATGTGGGTACACCTTTAGCCAACATACAAAAAGCGTTGGATAATCTTAAAAAGGCAGTACACGCAAAACAAATACATGACTAGAATTGTTTCTATTACAATTTTGGGCACGATTATTGTCATACAAAAATAAAGTAAAAATAGGTCTTAGGACTTGGTAATTAATCCATATAAACAATTAATAAATAAAATGAAAATTTCAACTAATAAGTTTGTTGCTCTATCTTATGACCTGACAGTTGGTGAAGGTGAGGAACGTGAACTAATGGAAAAGGCTACAGCTGAGACTCCTCTTGAATTTATCTTTGGTACAGACTCTATGCTTCAGGCCTTTGAGAAGAACATCGATGGATTAGCTGAAGGAGATTCTTTCGATTTCACACTCACACCGGAAGAAGCATACGGCGAATACGATGATGATCATGTGGTTGATCTCCCACGAAATATATTCGAACAAGATGGTGTATTGAATGAAGAAGTGATCTTTGAAGGAAATACAGTTCCTATGATGGATACAAACGGAAATCGTTTGAATGGTTCTGTTGTGGAAGTAAAAGAAGATGTTATAAAAATGGACTTCAATCACCCGTTAGCCGGAGAAACATTAAATTTCTCAGGAAAAGTACTAACTGTAAGAGAATCAACACCTGAAGAAATTGCAGCATTGTTTGCACCTCAAGGTGGTGGATGCGGATGCGGTTCGGGATGTGGTTGTGGCGACGGAGAAGAAGATTCTTGCGGATGCGGCAGCGAAAAAGAAACAGCTGGCGGATGCGGTTCAGGATGTGGATGTCACTAACAATTAATTGACAATTAATTGACATTATATAATATATAAAAGACAGATGCTCAAAAACATCTGTCTTAATAGAAAGTATGGTTAATCTGGGCGTTAGAATCAAGCCATAATAATCACATAACTGCCTTGCTGATGAAAAACAGGGCAGTTTTTATTTAAGCCATTTAAATGCAGCTTCCTCCCCTTTTGTTATAGCAATCAGAAGAAAAAACAATATCACGACAACGATAATAACAGCCCAAACATAACAACCAATTCTGTCTATATCGTCTTTGTATTCCTGATCTCCGTTCTCATAGTTTAGACGTGCTTGTTCCCTTAATTTTCTCCTTCCGTATTTGGTATTATAATTATATGGTTTACGTTGTGTCATGATTAAATATTATTGAGGAATAGAAATCATATCTTTATACTTAGAAAAATCGGGCATATTAACGCCCATTTTTTCATATATCTGATTATATTTTACGCTCAAAGTATTAAATTTATCGGTGTATTCTTTATTAAAAAATGAATTGCTTCGAACATACACTATTTCACTTGCAAACATTTCATCTAACCAATACTTACATTTTACTAAATCACCTAAAACATATGCTGTTTTTGCTTTAAAATATAATTCGTTTTCTTCTGTTTCACTCTCAATTTTATTTTTAATTGGATATACATTATCTGTCATTTTCCATATCTTAAATAAAAGCATGATTTGCAATGTTACTATAACAATAAATATAAGTAGCGATATAATTTCCATAATATATTTATTTAAAGTTTCAACGAATGTATAAAATTTAAATTATATTATTATGAACAAGTCAATCTCTTTTTATCCGATTATTTCAATTCGGGCAAACTTTAATAATAATTGCTTTACTCCGGAATTTTCAAACTCTACAGTTGCCTTACGGCTATCTACATCACCTGTTACTGCGGTCACTTTTCCGATGCCAAAACGTTCATGTTTGATAATAGCCCCTACACCGACCTCGCCTGCATTACTCCCTGCCGACGCTTTAGGTGTAGCTGTTCTTGCATTTACAAATTTAGGTTGACCGAAGCTTTCATTTTTCAGTTGCGATAGTGGAGTTGATTCTCTTTGTATAGATCTTTCCGAATGAGTAGTACGAGTATTAGATGAGTAGTCAAACAGCTCTTTGGTGTATGTCTCAGGACGATTGAGAACGCCAAAGCCTCCCGATCCGAGTACTCCGGCATTTACATTCAGATAATTCGTATCAATGTCTCTTAAGAAACGACTTGGATTACATGCATTAATCTGACCATTACGGAATCGGCTTTTCGCATAAGTTATCATACAAAATTCCTTCGCCCGTGTTATTGCCACATAGAACAAACGTCGTTCTTCTTCGAGTCCTCTGAATTCATCCTTTGCCATAGCCGAAGGAAAAAGATCTTCTTCGAGCCCTACGACAAAGACATTATTAAACTCCAATCCTTTAGCTGCATGGATTGTCATCATGGTCACTTTCTCTTTATCGGCTTCCTTGTCGGTATCTTGATCACTGAGAAGGGAAACTTCAGACAGAAAGTCCATCAATCCAATTCCGCCCAGACCTTCCTCCTGACGACTCTCACAGAACTCATGAACACCTCCGAGCAATTCTTGCAAGTTCTCCTGACGGCTCATACCTTCAGGCGTCTGATCTTGGTATGCATCAGAAGCAATACCACTTTCCTTCACGATACGGGTAGCCAGTTCGTAAGCAGAGAGCTCTTGTAATTGGGTGATAAAGCTTTCTATCAACTCTTTGAAGCCAGCCAATTTCTTTGCAGTACCGGCATTAACATCCAAGTTGAATCCCAACGGGTTACTGATTACCTCCCACAGGCTCACATTGTGCAGGCGTGCTGCATCAGCAATCTTATTTAAGGTTGTATTGCCTATACCTCGGGTAGGGAAATTAACGGTACGGCGAAAAGCTTCCTCATCGTACGGATTTACCACCATACGAAAATATCCTATTACATCTTTTATTTCTTTACGCTGATAGAAAGATAGTCCGCCATAAATACGATAAGGTATATTCTTCTTTCTCAACGCTTCTTCAAAAATACGAGACTGGGCATTTGTACGATATAGAATTACAAACTCACTGTATGGAGCATTCTTATCACGGCGCAAATCCCATATCTTATTAGAAATAATCACTCCTTCTTCAAAATCGGAGAAAGCACTTGCTACCTCGAGGCGGTCGCCTTCTTCATTTTCGGAATATATTGTTTTTTTTATTTGATCTGTATTTTGTTTTATCAAGCTATTTGCTGCATTTACGATATTCTGGGTAGAACGATAGTTTTGCTCGAGTTTAAACAGCTTAGCTTCCGGATATACCTCCTTGAACTTTAATATATTTTCAATATTAGCTCCACGAAACGAATATATACTCTGGGCATCATCTCCTACCACACACACTCGATGATGTGCATCAGCAAGCTGTTTCACAACAAGATACTGAGCAAAATTCGTATCCTGATACTCATCTACCAGTATAAACTGATAACGCTCTTGATAGGCAGCTAACACATCCGGGTGATCTCGAAACAAGCGGTTGGTATAAAACAGCAGGTCATCAAAGTCCATTGTATTCGATGCCTTCAACCGATTATTATACTCCCTGTATATATCTTTTATCATCGGCATCTTTGCTCGCTGATCATACTCTATAAGCTCTTTGTTCTGAGCATACATCTGTGGAGATATCAGAGCATTTTTTGCATTCGATATGACCGATTGCACACGTGCCGGCTTGTATACTTTATCATCAAGCTGAAACTGCTTTATTATGGTTTTTATAAGATTACGAGAGTCGGCAGAATCGAAAATAGTGAAGTTAGCTGTAAATCCTATTCTTTCTGCCTCGGTACGTAAGATTCGTGAAAAAACAGAGTGAAATGTACCCATCCATAAGTAGCGGGCATATTGCCAGCCAATAAGCTGCGCTATACGTTCTTTCATTTCACGTGCAGCCTTATTTGTAAATGTTAGAGCCAATATACTTTGAGGATGATAGCCTTGCTGCATCAGATAGGCTATTTTGTATGTCAACACACGAGTCTTGCCCGACCCTGCTCCGGCAATAATTAGAGAAGGTCCGCTATTATATTCTACTGCTTCGCGTTGTTGCTTATTTAATTGATCGAGTAAATTATCCATAAAAAGTTGAGATAGGATAACAAAGGTAATGCTTTTTCAGCGAACAATAATAAGCTTATCACCTACAGAAATACATGTATTTTTCGTACTCTTCAAATTAATCTATATAAATATTATAAGGTTGAAAGAATATATCTACTAACTTTGTTTTGTTACAGTAAATAAATATTGAAAGTATTAATCATAAATCGAAATAGATAGATGTATGTATTTATATCTCCACATTTTGACGATGCCATAGGGTCGGCCGGAGGTGTTATAAACAGACTCGTTGAATCTGGAGAAGAATGTTGCGTAATGACTATTATGACAGCGATACCATGGTATCATCCCAAATATGCATATTATGTATTACACAGACAATCTGAGAACAAGAGTGCAGCCAAGGCATTAAAATGCAGCGTGAAGAATGCCCCATTTCTGGATGTTGTATACAGAAAAGGGATGAGAAAACTGATGAAGCAGGCGAAGAAAAAGTTGTTCACAGTAGAAGTTACAGAGTATGATTTGATAGAAAAAATCCGAGATTATATTCTGATGAATACAAAGTCTGATGATATACTGATTGCTCCGGCAGGACTCGGTAATCATATAGATCATCGTATCGTGAATATCGCAGTTCAGGATGTGGATAGACGTGTTTATTTCTACGAAGAATTCTATTATGATATTGAACAGACGGAATCGCCATTGACAGCCGATTATACATACGTGTATTTAACAAAGAATGAAATTTCTGAAAAATTAGATGCAATGTTGATGTATAAGAAAACACTACGAAAACTATTTCGCAGAAATTGGAAAGAAAGAACAACTCAATATTATATGAAAGAACGTATACATGCAGGCAAGCCTTATGAACGGTTTAACGATATTACTTTTATAGATGGGAAATAAAAAAATAATAGGATCATTAACATCTTATCCGGCTAGGATAACGACTGTTCACCGTGTGATTGAAACTATTTTAAACCAATCGGTACCACTGGATAGAGTTATTCTGTATCTGGCCGATGAGCAGTTTCCCGATCGAAAATTGCCACAAACATTAACTGATTTGGAAAAAAATGGAAAATTTGAAGTCCGCTGGTGGACACGCGATATAAAATCATTTAAAAAATTGATTCCGGCATTAAAAGAGTTTCCGGATGATAATATTGTTACGTTCGATGATGATATTTTGTATCCACCCAATATAATTGAAAGATTGATAAAGAAACACCAGAAGTATCCACATGCTATTTGCGGATGCCGTATTAGGTTAATAACCACTAAGAATGGGGATGTTGGAGAATATAAAACATGGAAGCGATGTAAAAAATGGCGACTTTTTTTGTACGGAGGCAAACCTAAATTTAGAAATCTAGCGACAACAGGTGGTGGTACTTTATTCCCGCCGCATTCTTTACATCCTGACGTTTTTCGCGATGATATATTTATGAATCTTTGTCCGACAACTGATGACCTATGGTTTTGTGCAATGGCAATTCTTAATGGTACAAAAACAGCTCCGGCAGGAAGCTCTGAGAAAATAACTGTCATAGAAGAGTCTCAGACTGAGGCTTTGATGTATGACAACACGCAAGGAAAAAAGCTCAATGACAAGAATATGAAGAGTATTATGGATGCATATCCCGAAGTAAGAACTCGTCTCATCAATCGGAATAAAAAGTGACAAAACAATGATAAAACACGATTGTTTTGTCACTTTACTTTTCTATCAGAATATGTTCTACTCTTCAGTTTATACTAATGACTACAAACTTTACTTACATCTACCGTAAATCCATTATCATTTGAAGGCATAAATTTCCCTTTATTCTTAAGGAACACTATTAATTCATCAATATCCATATCTTCTGCTGAACAAGCATAAAACTTTTGATCTTTGCCAAATTGTTCAATAATGGCTTCCTTTAAAGAAGACTCTGTATAACTATTTCCTTCCATCATATGAAGTACTTCATGAGCATGCAATTGTTCCATAATTATCTTATTCTTAGTTTTCCATACAAATATAAGTGGTAAACACCCAGAATAAACGTAACATATGTTACATAAATATTTTCCTTTTACTTAAAAAATATTTTTATTTAGATTTCTATTTTGTTGTATCTTTATATGTTCAAATCTAAAATCAAAAAAATTCATGAGAAAAACCCTTAAAGCAATTTGTTATTTTTTACTTGTAACCGCTACATTAGCCGGATGCGAGAACAAAATCCCACTAAAGGCTAATTACGAGGTTGTACCATTACCTCAAAGTATAACTTTGGGGCGAAATGAAAGTTTCACGTTAAATAGCAATACCCAGATTTGTTATTCGAAAGGCGATGAGACACAAAAACAAACAGCCGAATTTCTGTCCGAGTACCTCAAATTGAGTACAGGTTTGAGTCTAAAAGTAACAGATAAAAAAGTATCTGAAAACTCGATTATACTCAAAGCCGATTATCAGGGAGAGAAGCCCGAATCATACAGTCTTATTGTAAACAGCAAACAGATAATCATTAACGGGAAAGACAATGCCGGAACATTTTACGGAGTACAAACATTAAGAAAATCGATCCCCGAAGATGCATCAAAAAGTACAATTATCTTTCCGGCTGTAGAAATAAAGGATTATCCCCGTTTCGAATACCGAGGAATGATGCTTGACGTAGGTCGCCATATGTTTCCTGTAGAGTTTATAAAAAAATATATAGATATTTTAGCTCTGCACAACATGAACCGTTTTCACTGGCACCTTACTGATGATCAGGGATGGAGAATAGAAATAAAAAAATATCCCGAGCTCACCAAGATAGGGTCTCAACGTGCTCAAACTGTTATCGGAAGAAACTCTGCTAAGTATGACGGAAAGCCTTATGGAGGTTATTATACACAGGAGCAAATAAAAGATATAGTAGCATACGCTCAAAAACGTTTTATAACCATAGTTCCTGAAATAGACCTTCCGGGCCATATGTTGGCAGCATTATCCGCCTATCCTAATCTTGGTTGTACAGGAGGTCCATACAAGGTGGGTGAATCTTGGGGTGTATTTGACGATGTGCTATGCGCCGGTAATGAAGAAATATACACTTTCCTTGAGAACGTATATTCTGAACTTATAGACTTATTTCCTTCTAAACTTATACATGTAGGGGGCGATGAATGCCCTAAAGTACGATGGAAGGAATGTCCTAAATGTCAGGCTAAAATTAAAGAATTAGGACTTAAAGGAGATGCAAAACATACGAAAGAAGACATGCTACAAAGCTATGTAATATCTCGTATGGAGAAATTCTTGAATAGTAAAGGACGTGAAATAATCGGTTGGGACGAAATACTTGAAGGAGGATTAGCCCCTAATGCAAAAGTTATGTCGTGGAGAGGCATGGAAGGCGGTACATCTGCTGCAAAAATGAAACACGAAGCAGTGATGACTCCTACATCTCATTTATATTTCGATTATTATCAGACAGATGACACAACGGGAGAACCTCTTGCTTTCGGCGGGTTTGTTTCTGTAAAGAAAGTATATAGCTTCGAACCTATCCCTAGTGAACTTACGGCGGAAGAAAGCAAATATATAATAGGTACTCAAGCTAACTTATGGACAGAATATGTGGTAGACTCCAAACAGGCAGAATATATGGTATTGCCTCGAGCTGCGGCATTAAGCGAAGTGCAATGGACAATGCCGGAAAAGAAAAACTATGAATTTTTCCTGCCTCGTCTTGGCAAATTGTTGGATTTATATAAAAAGCTGGATTACAACTTTGCAACGCATGTAGTAGACATTAGTTCCGAAATTATTCAAGATGCAGCTAAAGGTGTAGTGAATGTAAAACTTTTCACCTATGATAATGCTCCCATATACTATACCCTAGATGGTAGTACACCATCGACTAAGAGTATAAAATATGAGCATCCTATCGAGATTAGTTCAACAGCAACTATAAAGGCTATAGCATTCAGAGACAAGGAACAGAGTAAAGAATACACCGAATCATTTGAGTTTAATAAGGCCACATTCAAAAATATCAAACTGGAGAATGCCCCTCACAAAAATTATACTTACAGCGGAGCAATCACGTTGGTAAATGGAAAAAGAGGCGGCACCTCTCACGCAAATGGTGAATGGCTCGGCTTTTATAATACAGACTTTGTTGCAACTATCGACATGAAAGAACCGACAGAAATGTCAGAGGTTACTACCGGAACATTTGTTAGTCCGGGATCGTGGATTTTTGGAGCAACAGGGTATATTGTATCTCTTTCTGAAGATGGAGAATCTTTCAAACAAGTATTTGAAGAAAAATATCCAATAGTAGATAAAGAGAGCCCGAATGACAGAGTGCAGGATTTGGTCGCTAAATTCCCAACACAGAAAGCTCGTTATGTAAAAATAACAGCAAAAGTTACCAAGTCAATCCCTGAATGGCATGTAGGAAAAGGAAGCCCATCATTCGTATTTGTAGATGAAATAATCATTGAATAAGAAAATGTAATGATAAGCAAAGGGGCTGTCTGATTAGACAGCCCCTTTGTTTTTTTATATAGAATTTATACTTGTTTCAACAGTTATACACAACACTATATATTTTACTGCGAATATCTACCAAGTTACGCTCAATATCAATATCTCCGTAAGACATTAGTTTCATCGGAATGGCATTCCCATCATTATGATAAGCCGGTTGCTGATATTGTACATTCTCCCACAATCTGAATCCTAAACGCTGATAGAAACCAATACGGCGCTCGGATAATATAGTTGCAGGAAGTTCTACTTCAAGAACTATAGGTTTAGACGTTTGCATAAACAATTCCATTACTTTACGTCCATAACCTCCATTTCGGAATTCGGGAGAAATAGCAAAGTGTTCTGCAAAAATAAATTTATCTAAGTCCCAATATGTGAGAAAACCAACTAATTTACCATCTTCTATCGTTACAGATATAACAAATGGACTCTTGCCCTTATGCAAATCGAGCATTTTCTCGAAAGGACGTCGTTCGCTAAGAGGAAAAGATTCGATATAAAGATTTTCTATAAACGAAACCTCCGCATGATTTGATATATCTAATTCCTTAATCTCCATTTTCTTGTTTTATTTTTATTAATTCCCTTGGCTGGTTTTTACTTCTTTCAAGTAACCGTCTTCGCATTTTACGATGCGTCCGGGATATTTTTGTACAACGGCATAATTATGCGTCGACATGACTACAGCCGTACCACTTCCTGCTATGGTATGTAGTAATTGCACAATCTGCCCCCCCATCTCAGGATCTAAATTTCCGGTTGGTTCGTCAGCCAATATAACCTCCGGTGAGTTGAGTAGAGCACGAGCTATAACAATTCTTTGCTGTTCTCCACCCGAAAGTTCATGGGGCATCTTATAGCCTTTATTTTGCATACCAACCTGAGTCAGTACTTCATTAATTCGTAGACTTATTAAATCTTTGTTTTTCCATCCGGTAGCCCGCAATACAAATTCAAGATTCTTTTCTGCCGAGCGGTCGATCAACAATTGAAAATCCTGAAAAACAATACCTACTTTTCTTCTCAAGTAAGGGATTTGTTTCTTTTTGATATTTTCCAACTCATAGTCCAAAACTTTTCCTGTACCTCTAACTAAAGGTATCTCATGATACATACTTTTGAGAAGAGTACTTTTTCCTGAACCAACCTTGCCAATCAGATACACAAAATCTCCTTCTCTGATAGTCAGATTAATATCACTTAATATTGTGTTGCCGGCTCGCTCGAGATCAACACCTTCGTATTTTACAATTATATCTTTTTCTGTATCCATAATTACTCTATTTCAACAGTTAAACAATTAGCAGATACTATTTGCTCACAGTCTACGTCTTTTATTTCTTATGCCTCTTTTGAAGCTCTCTAGCTAAATCTTCGATACTCAAACCTTTTGATGTTAGCAAAACAATCAAGTGATAAAGCATATCGGCAGATTCATAAATCAGACGATCATCAGTACCATTACATGCTTCTATTACAGATTCTAATGCCTCCTCTCCCACTTTCTGAGCCATGCGGTTTATTCCCGACTGAAAAAGAGATGTGGTATATGAGCCTTCAGGCATTTCTTTGTAACGTTTCTCTATAAAATGCTGTAGATATTTAAAGAAAAGAATATCTTCTTTGTTGTCCTCCTCAAAGCAGGTATCAGCCCCTGTATGGCACACTGGACCAACAGGATCTACCTTAATGAGTAGCGTATCGTGATCGCAATCGTCTTTTATACTGATAACATTAAGAAAGTTTCCACTCTCCTCTCCTTTTGTCCACAAACGTTGTTTCGTACGGCTAAAGAATGTAACCTTTCCTGTTTCCTGTGTTTTATTCAGGGCTTCTTCGTTCATGTAGCCCAACATTAGGACTTTGTTTGTTACATTATCTTGAATAATTGCAGGAATAAGTCCGCCCACTTTATCGAAATCAAGTTTCATCTTACATTTATATTTTCTTTTTTCAAATACTCTTTCAAATCTTTTATCGCAATCTCCCCAAAGTGAAAAACACTGGCAGCAAGTGCTGCATCTGCTTTACCTTCGACAAAGACATCCCGAAAATGTTGCATATTCCCTGCGCCTCCTGATGCTATGATGGGGATATTTAATGTTTCGGATAACATGCGTAAAGCTTCATTCGCATAACCTGTCTTCACACCATCGTGATCCATACTGGTGAATAGAATCTCCCCTGCTCCTAAACTCTCAACTTCTTTTGCCCACGAAAACAGCTCTTTATCTGTCTTGTTGCGTCCACCACTCGTATAGCAAGACCATATACCATCTTCTAAACTGGCATCTATCGCACATACACACACCTGAGAACCAAAATTCTTGGCGATCTCTTCTATTATTTTCGGATTTCTGATAGCCGTAGAATTTACCGATATCTTATCAGCTCCCGCATTCAAAAGCCTGTCTACATCAGAAAGCTCATTGATACCGCCTCCTATAGTAAATGGGATATTAATATTTGCAGCAATACGCCGAACAAGGTCTGTAAAGGTTTTACGTTCTTCGTGCGACGCTGTGATATCAAGAAAGACTAATTCATCTGCTCCTTGCTCACTATATCGTACTCCCAATTCGACAGGATCTCCGGCTTCTCTGAGATTGACAAAGTTCGTTCCTTTTACAGTTTTCCCATCTTTTACATCAAGACAAGGTATAATTCTTTTTGCTAACATGTATTCTTTTTATTTTATCTCCTACTCAATTCTTTTAGCGTAACTCTATTCTCATAAATAGCCTTTCCTAAAATAACGGCAGGCACTCCCGATTTTTCTAAATCGAGTATATCCTGAAAGCAGCTGACGCCACCACTGGCTATGAGATACAAATTCGGAAAAACATTCAATATATCTTTATACAAATCAATCGATGGGCCTTGCAACATGCCATCTTTACTAATATCGGTGCAAACAACTTTGGATATACCTTTTTGGTTATAATCGCCGATAAAAGGTATTACCTCAACTGAGGTTGCTTCCTGCCAACCTGAAACAGCAATCTTATGATCTTTACAATCGGCACCAAGTATAATCTTATCTGCTCCATATCTGGTTATCCAAGATGTAAAAAGCTCCTTATTTCGGATAGCAATGCTGCCTCCGGTAACCATTGATGCACCCGAATTAAAAGCAATTTCAATATCCTCATCACTTTGCACACCTCCTCCAAAATCAATGATAAGGGATGTGTTGGATGCAATTTTCTCCAATACTGATTGATTTACTATATGCTTTGCTTTAGCTCCATCAAGGTCTACCAAGTGTAAACGCCGAATACCGGCACCTTCAAACATTTTGGCAACCTCCAAGGGATCTTCATTATATACTTTTTTGGCTTCATAGTCTCCTTGCGAAAGTCGTACACACTTCCCATCAATTAGATCTATAGCAGGAATTATTTCTATCATTTATATCAGGTAAAAAACGGTATACTTAGAGGATATTTCCAATACTCTCCATTATTGGCTTTTACGGCAGCAATAATAATAAACACAATCTCAATTATTCCTAAAGCGATAAGCATAGGTATACCAATAAGGACGAGACAAAGTATGATTGATATAACTATATAGATAAGCATACTCAACATAAAGTTGGCGATATTCTTGCCATGCCTGCTTACAGCATCACTCTTATCTGCATTAACCAACCACATCACAATTGGGATAACAAAACCCAAGCCGGCAATAATGAATCCGGCAAACTGAGAAAGGTGCATCAACATCAAGTATGTGTTTTCTTCCATACCGAGTGAATTTTTCGTTTGGCCACTAAAAGAGGAATTCAGGATTTTATCCTTTTCCCTTTGATATTCTTCTTCTGATATGGCTCCTTTCGATCTTAGATCTTCCAATATTCTCAAATCCTCATATTTATCCATAACAAAATGACGTTTTTTTTAAAGTAAAACGATAATCCTGTAAAGATAATATAAAGTTGTAAGTTATAAGATAAGTGTTAGGCGTTTATTACACGTACTTTACCTGATATCATTTCCAATTCGCCACGATCAACTAAAAAGCGAATGGTATCCAAGATGTCTTTTTGATTATATTCAGACAAAGAAGATATAATATGATCGACAGACAATAAATCACTCTTTATCAAACCTTTTACAGCCTGAGCTATTTCGTTAAACGTCTTATTATTTAGCCCCGAACCATTCTTAGCCAAGCATATATCACACTGCCCGCAATCATTTATTTTCTTTTCGCCAAAATAAGAGAGTAAGATCCGGCTTCGACATATTTCATTTTGTTCTGCATAATGACTAATCGCCTCTATGCGTTTCTCGAAGCGAAATCGACGATCTTCGTTCACTATTCGGGGAATATAAAGATACTTAACATCTATACGAGGTTGAGTATAAGCAATTAATGGTGTTTTTTTATGAGGTATAAAATCAATAATATTTCTTTTATCTAGCACCTTGAGCATCTCATAAACTGCATTCCGCGACTTATCCATCCTTAAAGCTATCTCAGCCTCATTTATAGTTGCATAATTGGTAAAAAGTCCGGTATAAAGTCGCAATATTGTGTTTACCAATTGCTCATACTCCTTATCAAAATTATAATGGTATAAATCGTCTCGGTAAACAGTAAACATGAGCCTAGAACGATTATCTACTTCATCCGTATATTCAATATAACCGGCAAGATCAAGAATTTTTAAAGCATTATGTACAGGTAGTATTGGCAACTTATACACCGAACAGAATTGATGGATATTAAAATCATAAATCATACCTGTTCCATAACCTTCAGCTATTTGAAAAAAATAAGCTAAAGATTGATATACCTGAAAGATAAACTCCCTTTCAGGAAATTCATCTCTTATGCGCTTTTTGAGTTTAGCACTATCATTTCTATCGTACAATATAACCGCATAAGACTTTTCTCCATCACGTCCTCCACGTCCCGCTTCCTGAAAATATTCTTCGATAGAATTAGGTAGATCGGTATGTACTACCAAGCGGACATCGGGCTTATCTATTCCCATTCCAAAGGCATTTGTACAAACTATTATTCTAATCTCATTATTTTTCCATGCATTTTGCTTGCGTATTTTATCCGAAGCATTCAATCCTGCATGATAGAAATCGGATGAAAAACCATTTTTAATTAAGAAATCAGATATCTCTTTCGTACGCTGCCTGCTACGCACATATACAATGGCAGACCCTTTTATTTTTTCGAGAATCCGAACTAACTCTTCTTGTTTTCCCTCTGTGCTACGAACGATATATGCCAAATTCTTGCGCTCGAAACTTTTTCGGAATACATTTTTTTCCTTAAAGTGAAGCTGCTCTTGAATATCATCGATCACATCGGCTGTTGCAGTCGCAGTAAGAGCCAATACCGGCACTTCTGGTATATGCTGACGTATTTCTACTATCCGAAGATAAGACGGGCGGAAATCGTACCCCCATTGAGAGATACAATGCGACTCATCTACTACAAGTAGGCAGACATTCATATGTTGAAGCTTACTCAGAAAAAGTTGAGTGGCAAGCCTTTCAGGTGATACATATAGAAACTTATAATCACCAAATACAGCATTCTCGAGTGTTGTTATAATCTCTTGGCGAGTCATTCCCGAATATACAGCCAAGGCTTTAATCCCTCTTTCGCGAAGATTGTCCACCTGGTCTTTCATCAATGCAATGAGGGGGGTAACAACGATACAAATACCCTCCATAGCCATTGCCGGCACCTGAAAAGTTAGAGATTTTCCTCCACCTGTGGGCATAAGCCCCAATGTATCTTTCCCTTGGCTAACGGAATGGATAATATCTTCCTGTAATGGACGAAACTCATCGTAACCCCAATATTGCTTTAATATTTTGTGATATATATCCATTCTAAAAACCTATTAATAAATATGCCAACATCCCAATTTGATTATAATATTGGCATATTGGCACATTAAATTCAGTTTATTCCTATATTAGTTTTTCATTGGACGAATCTCTAATTTTATATTAGTACCATCCAAGGACTTACCTATTTTTTCCTGATCAAATTCTGACATGTGATAAGGGTAAAGAACTTTCGGTTGCACTTTTTTAGCAGCATCAATAAACATGTCATCACTCATTGTATAAGGAAGATTTTTGGGTAAAAAAGCAATATCTATTGTACCTTTCAACTTATCCATTTCAGGGATATTTTCGGTATCTCCAGCTACATATACTCTTTTATCTCCGAATGCTATAATGTATCCGTTTCCTCTACCTTTTGGATGATAAGCTTCTCCATCCGGCTTTTTATTCACAATGTTATATGCAGGCACAGCATCTATATGCAGATTAGCCCAGTGAGTATGATCACCATTATTGATTACATCACCATATTTAAGGATTTCATTACATACCTTAGATACAATAAAATGTGTATCAGCCTTTTTCACGGCAGCAATAGCTGCACTATCGAGATGATCCCCATGCTCATGGGTCAGCAACACCAAATCAGCCTTAGGCAACTTCGAATAGTCTGCTACTTTTGAGTACGGATCTACATGTATTATTTTCCCTCCAAACTCGAACATAAGTGAAGCATGACCAATCAGAGTCACTTTCAAAGGCCCGGCATTGGTTTCGTACACATCCGCTTTAATATATTCAGGTTGAGTATCCATACTTAATGAATCGGTTGACGCTACAGATGAATTTGCTGTAGATTTATTACCACAAGAAACGAATAAAACTGTAGTTAATACTAATATTGATAATAATGATTTCCTCATAAGCTTATAATTTTGATGTTAGCAAAATTGTCCGGTATCAATATCTTTCACATAAAGCTGAATATTAGTCTTGCCATTATGCGTATTTTCTTCCAATGTATAACATATATCAAAAGGCTTGCCGCTCTTAACCTTCTCTGAACTATCCTGTTGTCTGAAAGCAATCCCATTAACAGGTGTCGACAGCGTATCGTCTATCATTTCAAGCTTGAGATGAACATTATCTTTTCCTACCAATTTACTTGTACCATAATCCATTACATTGCATGTCACAAATATAGGATTCAGATTTTCAGGACCAAAAGGAGCAAAAGCAGCCAAATCTTCGGTAAACTTCTGATTTATTTCTTTGAACGAGAGTTCGGCATCAACACGTATCTGAGGTCGCATCATCTCGGGAGCTATCATCTCGAGAGAAAGAGCTTCGAAACGGCTCTTGAATTCCTTTAAATTTTCTTCTTTCAATGATAATCCGGCAGCATAGGTATGGCCTCCAAAGTTTTCTAAAATATCTTTGCAGGCTTCAATTGCCTTATAAACATCAAACCCCATTACCGAACGGGCTGAGCCGGTAATTAACCCCTGAGACTTGGTAAGAACAACAGCCGGTCGTAAATATTTTTCGGTCAAACGTGAAGCGACAATCCCGATAACACCCTTATGCCATGTTTCGTTGTAGATAACGATACTTTTCTTCTCTTTCATATCTACATTTTCATCGATAAACAGTATTGCTTCTTCAGTAATTCGTTTATCGAGTTCACGACGATCATCATTATAATGATCTATATTCATACTTTTCTCACGAGCATCTTCTATCGTGCTCGACAAAAGTAAATCTACAGCCTCTTTTCCTTTCATCATACGTCCCGAAGCATTGATACGAGGTCCGATTTTGAAAATTATATCATTGACTGTAATGTTCTTATATGTTAAGCCGCAAATATCAATTATGCCTTTCAGTCCTAAACTGGGATTCGAATTTATCTGTTTCAATCCAAAATAAGTAAGTACCCTATTTTCTCCTGTGATAGGTACAATATCGGAAGCTACACTTACAGCTACCAGATCGAGCAAATCTGTAATTTCAGAAAAATCGATTTTATTACTCTGAGCCAATGCCTGTACAAGCTTGAAACCGACCCCACATCCCGAAAGGTGTTCGTAAGGATATGTAGAGTCTAAGCGTTTGGCATCTATTACCGCTACCGCATCGGGCAAAACATCATCGGGCATGTGGTGATCACCGATGATAAAATCAATCCCCTTACTTTTAGCATAGTCTATTTTTTCATTTGCCTTTATACCACAGTCGAGCGCAATGATTAACTTAACACCTGTTTCCTCTGCATAGTCTATACCTTGTTCCGATATCCCATAACCTTCATCGTAACGGTCGGGAATATAGTAATCGAGATTGGTAGTAAACTTCCGGAGGAATTTGTACACAAGAGCAACCGCAGTTGTTCCATCTACATCATAATCTCCGTATATAAGTATACGTTGTTTTTGTCCCAGTGCCTTTTCTATTCTCTTTATAGCCTTATCCATATCAGGCAACAAGAAGGGGTCGTGCAAGTCTCTCAAACTAGGGTGAAAAAACTTACGGGCCTCTTCGGCAGAAGATATCCCTCTCTGAATCAAGAGTTGGCAAAGAACAGGGCTTATGCCTAATTTCTTAGCAAGCTCATCTCTCTGCTCTTTTTGCTGGGTTGTTAGGGCTTCGTAATTCCATTTGTAAATCATTATATATAGTTTTTCTTTCTTCTGTCTCAAGAGAGATAGACTAGCATTTTTTTTGTTAAATACGACAACAATATGCTTTTTTGCCAATCTCTTAGTACGGCTATTTGTATCGAAAAGTAGCCTAGTACGAATTCGTAAAGATAATATATATAAGTGAAATCACTATCGCCGATTTTACTTTTTATTTTTTATTATGATAGAATAATCTATGCACAAAACACAAATACAATCAGGCTATCGAGCGATTTATATGTATAAAAAAAGTCTTACTATTTTGAGTAAGACTCTATATAATTCAGAATATATATCACTTTACATTACTTGCTTTCAACCCTTTGATAACCGATGATGTAAACCCTGCATGCTCCATCTCATTAAGTCCCTTTATCGTTATACCTCCGGCTGTAGTGACTTTATCAATTTCAGCCTCAGGATGGGAGCCATTTGCCTCAAGCAGTGCTACTGCACCAAGCAATGTCTGCATTACTATTTCTTTAGCCTGATTTGGATACAACCCCATCTCTACGCCACCTTCCATCGCCGCTCTAATATAACGAAACGCATAGGCTATACCGCACGATGCTAAAGATGTTGCTGCAGGCAATAGCTTTTCGTCGATTAATTCTGTCTTTCCTAATTCATTAAAGATATCCACAATTTGTGTTATATCTTCTTTTTGAGTATTCCGAGTAGAGACAAAAGTCATACTTTGTTTTTCGGCAATCGCTGTGTTTGGCATCACCCGAAAGATACTTTTCCCAACTACCGACCAACTTGCTAACTGCTCTAGTGAAATACCGGAAGCAACAGACACCAATATCTGAGCTGGATTTTTCAATCTATCTTTGTTTTGCAACAATACCTCCTCTATAAGCCACGGTTTAACTGCAACAATTACAATATCGGCTGTATCTAATGAATCGTACTCACTTGCTACTACATTTAAGCCTGCTCCCGAATCTTTAAACCGTTTTGCTGAAGTCGAAGTCTTAGTAACGACCGTTATATCCTCAGCTTTAAAAAGTAAGCCTGTAGATAATCCTCGGGCAATAGCTCCGCCCATATTTCCTCCGCCTATAATCGATATTTTCATACGCTTATTTATTATAATGTTTCTTTATATAGTCTTTATAATCTTCTTCCAATTTATCTATCTCATTTATGAGGAAATCATAGAAATTACCATCAAATACAATCCCTTCCTCTTTTATTCCATTTTCTAGAACAGTTATTACTCCATTACTGTTTATATATGCCCTATAAAGATTTCCACTCCGTTTATAAAACATCTGTCCATAATTCCCATTGCCAGAACTTGCGGCCTCCTTATATTTTTCATCGTAAGTAAGCCATGGTAGCATATTTTTATCTGAGGATAATCCGTAAATAAACATTCCATACCCAAATTCCCATGCCGGAACTACATCATATAATTGAGGCCTAGGCCAAATTTTCTCTTCCACCTCTAGTATTACAGCTCCTAATGAAAGCAAAAACGTCTTCACTTCTTCGCTAAACCTTACCCCATAGGTTCTTTCATAATCTTCAATTTGTTCTTTTGTTGCCGGACTGTTTTTATAATTGTACCACATAAAATCATCGTTCAACAATTCTATACGGTCTAAAAAATCATCTAATATAGCCATCTTTCTTATGTTAAGCTTCTTTTGTTGTAATTAAAAAAATAGTAAAAATTTCAACTCGTTATATTACTTCTTGATTACCACTTACTGCTTTTCGCATTCTATTTTTCTAACCTGATTGATATCAGTAAAACGTAAAATTATCAAAAATTATTTCTTTTTATCTAAAACATTTCCATTAACAAGATATTTATTTCATTTTCCTTACTTTTGCACAAAATCTAAATTATGCTCGATAGATTATTCAAGAAAAAAGACATTTCGGTTATACTTGGAGAGCCATCAGAAAACAAAGAAGGACTTAGAAGAAGTTTAACAGCTACGAATCTCATCACCTTAGGAATTGGAGCCATTGTTGGTACAGGAATCTTCGTTATTACCGGTCAGGCAGCTGCAATGTATGCAGGTCCGGCCCTAACTATTTCTTTTGTTATATCAGCATTAGGATGTATTATGGCTGGTCTGTGTTATGCTGAATTTGCCGCAATGATACCGGTATCAGGAGGGGTATATTCATACAGTTACACTACAATGGGAGAAATATTAGCTTGGTTTGTAGGTTGGATTCTAGTTCTTGAATATCTTTTTGCATGCTCCAGCGTTGCTGTAGGATGGTCTGGTTATATGCTAAGCTTATTGAACGAATGGGGAATACATTTCCCTGAGCAAATAGCAGGAGCCACTTTCGATCATCTGAAAGACGGAAGCTGGGTGTGGACCGGAAGGATTATCAACTTCCCTGCTGTATTTATCGTAGCCATAGTTTCCGCTTTTCTTATAGGAGGAATAAAACAATCAGCTCTTGTCAACAATGTTATTGTAGTCATAAAAGTTGGAGTTATTCTATTATTCATAGGCTTTGGTTTATCATATATTGACACAAGCAACTGGATACCATATATCCCTGAAAACACAGGAGAATACGGGAACTTTGGATGGACAGGGATCCTTCGTGGGGCTGCTGTTGTTTTTTATGCATATTTAGGTTTCGATGCCCTTTCTACGGCTGCGGGAGAAGCCCGTAATCCCCAAAAAGATATGCCAAAAGGCATCCTTATATCATTACTTATCTGTGCCATTCTTTATATTGGCGTAACAACAGTTTTGACCGGAATCGTAAATTATAAAGACCTCAACGTAGATGCCCCCATCGCATTAGCTATCGACCGTGCTGGTGAAGGTTTGGCATGGCTGAGCCCCTTTATCAAGCTGGGAGCTATTGCCGGACTTAGTTCCGTGATCTTAGTTATGATGTTAGGACAGTCTAGAATATATTACGCTATTTCAAAAGATGGTTTATTGCCAAGTATCTTCTCTAAAGTAAGTCCTAAACATGGCGTTCCTCATAATGCAACCATCTTCGCCAGTATTGCAACAGGATTAATAGCGGGTCTATTTCCATTGCATGTACTCAGCGAACTAGTATCAATCGGTACATTAATGGCATTCACTATAGTTTGTATATCGATTGTTATACTACGTAAAACTCAGCCCGATCTGAAGCGTCCATTCAAAACACCACTTGTTCCAATCATTCCACTCTTAGGTGCAGCTATATGTATCGTACAAATGCTGTCTCTACCTTGGAGTACATGGGAAAGAATGATTGGCTGGACTATCCTTGGATTCATCATATATTTCACTTACGGGATTAAGCATAGTAAGTTAAATAACAAATAAACCTTTGTATTCAAAAAGCGGGTAAATTTGATAAGATTCTCTTTTTTCATATATTTGTTTAGTGTTAAGCTTTCGATATCAGTAATGATAAAGAAATTGTAAACCTAATACAAACGTAGAAAGAAGACATGATAGATAAAAAAGAGACACAGCGACTGCTATGGGTTGATTATGCTAAGCTGATTGGAGTATGGTGTGTAGCGATAAATCATGTAAATGTAACCGACTTTACGTATATATATTGGATTCTTTCTTTCCACATGCCTTTATTCTTTACCTTGTCTGGATTTGTTGATAAAGGAATCTCTTCCGTTTCGGATACGATTAAGAAAGGTTATAAGTCTCTGTTAGTTCCATATTTTTGGTTTTATATAATCACGTATTTATGGTGGCTGGCAGTAACTTTTCGCCGTCATCCGGAAATTTACGATCACAATTTTATGAATGGTTTTATAAAGCCAATGCTCGGTCTGCTGTTAGGTGAAGGTTATCATACATCTTTATCAACTATGATAAATGTTCCTTTATGGTTTTTAGTAGGTTTGTTTTTTTGCAAAGTAATATTTAGCATATCCCTCTCTTTTGATCGAAAAAAATACTCGGGACTGATTACCATAAACATTTTAAGCCTTATAATCATATACTTACGAAACAATTATTTCCATATCAATTTATTCTGGAGCATAGATACTGCAATCATGGCAATACCATTCTACACATTTGGTTTTTTCATAAAAGATTTCTTCGATAAAATAGATTTAGGTATTATAAATAAAATAATTTTAGCCGTATTATTCCTTATAGTTGGGTTTCTGCTGTCTCGTTTGAACGGACAAGTAGATATTAATACATGTAACTATGGGAAGAATATCTTTGTATATTATATTAACGGTATGATAGGAACTCTGGCTATCATATTCTTTACCCGAATATTCATGCATCTAAATCTACCCTTACTTGTATATTTAGGGAAAAACTCTCTTACTATCTTTGCTCTCCATCTTATTTTAATTGGATGGGTAAAAAAAAAATATGAATTTATCATCGGAGCAAACTTTAGTACAAACCACCTATTCACCCCTTTCGAATCTGCCGTTATGTGTATGTTCGCTATGTTAATATCTGTAATCCCCATTTATATTATCTCTAAATACTTCCCTTTTGTTTTAGGAAAAAAGAAAAAAGCCTCAATTAATTAATAAAACAGTGTCGAAAAGATTACGTCGATTGGAATCATAAACATATTTACCCTCTCAAATACGGAAATACAGCTTTATGAGATTTTAATTTCACACTTAGCATCATTTTGATACATTACTATTGTAAAATATTTCAAAAAGTTATTATTTTTGCCAACACGCATAAAATATAACAAATAGATGAAAGAACAATTACTCCGCAAGAAGGATATTGCATCCATTCTAAAAGATTCCCTCGAAGAGAAGGGAGGATTAAAAAGAACCTTATCGGTCAGGCATTTAATAGCCTTAGGCATAGGAGCTATTATAGGTACCGGAATATTTGTTCTTACCGGAACAGCGGCTGCAAACTATGCAGGCCCCGCCCTGACTATTTCTTTCATCATTTCAGCATTAGGATGCGCAATGGCCGGACTTTGCTACGCCGAATTTGCATCCATGATTCCCGTAGCAGGAAGTGCCTATTCATACAGCTATTCTACGCTAGGTGAATTTTTTGCCTGGTTTATAGGTTGGGATCTAATACTCGAGTATCTGTTCACTGCCGGAACTGTGGCTGTTGGTTGGTCTGGCTACTTTGTCAGTTTCCTAGACGACTTTGGATTACATATACCAATGAATATGCGCTTAGCCCCATTCGACCACACCTCTGCCGGAGGTTGGGTAGCAACAGGCAGCATTATAAATTTTCCGGCAATGTTTGTTGTGGCAGTCATGTCTGTACTGTTGATTCGAGGAATAAGCCAATCTGCTACGTTAAACAACATTGTAGTTGTTGTTAAGGTTGTTGTTATACTCTTGTTTATAGGATTCGGTCTGTCATTTATAGATACTGCTAACTGGACTCCTTACATTCCTCAAAACACAGGTGAATTCGGGCATTATGGCTGGAGCGGAATATTTCGTGGTGCAGGAGTTATCTTCTTCGCTTACATAGGATTTGATGCTGTATCAACAACTGCGCAAGAAGCCAGAAATCCTCAAAAGGATATGCCTAAAGGGATACTTTTATCGTTGCTTATATGTACCATCTTATACATTGCTGTTACGGTCGTGCTTACAGGGATAGTAAATTATAAAGAATTGAGCGTCCCTGCTCCCATCGCTCTCGCTATAGATAATGCAGGCGAAGGTCTTGTATGGCTGCGTATGCCAATCAAAATAGGTGCGATAGCAGGACTAAGCTCTGTTGTTTTGGTTATGATGCTTGCCCAATCTCGTATATTCTATACTATATCCAGAGATGGCTTACTTCCTAAATTCTTTTCGAAAGTACATCCTAAATATAGCACACCTCACAATTCAACTATTGTAACTTGTATTGCTGTTGGTCTTATAGCAGGACTTCTGCCGATAAATGTACTCGGGGAGCTTGTGTCTATAGGAACTTTAATGGCTTTCACGCTGGTATGCATATCAATAATAATTCTACGCAAAACGCGTCCGGATGTTGAGCGTCCGTTCAAAACACCTCTAGTTCCTCTTATTCCCATATTAGGTGTTTTGATATGTCTGTCGCAGATGCTTGCTTTACCGCTCGATACTTGGCTCAGGTTGATAGTATGGATGATTATAGGCTTCATCATTTATTTCACCTACGGAATTAAGCATAGTAAACTCAACAAGAGATAATATAAATATAAAAGAGGTTGTACCAAAAGTAAAATACTGTATTATTATCCGTCTTGTTATTCTGTGTGTAATGGAGAATCTCGGCTATTGAGATACGAGATGTTTCACTTCATTCAAACTTGACAGATGATAAAAAATATTTTCGGCACAACCTCTTTAATCTTTATAATTAGTAGGTTTGTTATTTCAGTTCTTTAATTTTTACATTTTTAAACCACACTTCATCTCCATGATCCTGTAGTAAAATATTGCCTTCCGGAGCATTTCCAAAGTTAGGCCAGTTTGCGTATTTGCTGTAAGCAACCAACGCATTCCACATCTGATTGTTACGCTCATACTCAATAATTTTAACGCCATTCAACCAATGTTGGACTTTATTGTCAATAACTACAACAGTCGCAGTATTAAAACTATTCTTGATAAAAGGTTTATCTGCCGATGCCGGAATCAGATCATACAACGAGCCTAATGTTCTATTCCCTTTTACTCCCAATTTTGCATCCGGGTGTTTCTCGTCGTCAAGTATCTGAAACTCACACCCGATTGCAGAACCCTCACCTTTATTTAAATCAGGATTTACAAAATATTTTATTCCACTGTTTGCACCCTCTGTTATTTTAAAATCTACTTTCAGTATAAAATTTTTATACTTACGGGTAGTTACGATATCTCCGCCATTGGTTGATTCGCCACCACCACTTTTTAGGACTTTCAAAATACCATTCTCTATTACCCAACCTTTAGACGGGAAAGTGCTAATTCTGGCTCCTTTCCACCCTTCTGTTGTTTTACCATCCCACAATAATTTCCATCCATCTCTTGTTTCCTGTTCGGTCAATACATTATCTTGAGCAAACAAAGACATCGTAAATAAACTGATAGCAACCGCTAATATATATTTCTTCATGTATGATATCTAATTTTATATTTTATAATATTGTTCCCAATCTTTGCGTGGAGGAATTCCGGTCAGCATTGCATTGGCAAACGCATTATTTGTTATTTGTTTTGTTCTGCTGTCGAAATAGAACTTCGTATTTAAGCGTTGAGCCATTACCCCCAAAGAGAAAACCTGACTTAATGGACCATGAATTTCAAATGGAGAGCGAGTCTTTTCTACTCCTGTACATGCCAGTAAGAAGTTTGCGAAATGATTTGAAGGGCTCTTCGGTACTTCCGGCAATTTAGAAGCCATATCTCTAGCCTTGCTTTCTGGTATAATAGAAAGCGTAGTGCCATGTGAAGCTCCTTTGAAAATCAAATCTTTACTATAAATAATCTTCCCGGGATTTAGAGACGTTTTCTTTATTTCACCTGCTCCGGATGCCGGAATATTAGGATCAAGGGCCGACTCTCCATATCCTTCAGGGATTGGAGGAAGGTTATCCACACCATCGTACCAGGTTATATCACAAGCCGGCATCTCACCTCTCGGACCAAACTTAAACTGAATAGTAGAGGATGTTGGGAAGAAATAGTCATTATGTCCTGTCAATTTCACCGGATTAATTTCATAAGGTAATCCTAGATCCAGAAACTCATGTACAGTATCCAAGATATGAGCGCCCCAGTCTCCTAAAGCCCCCATACCAAAATCGTACCAGCAACGCCATTCGCCATAATGATATTTTTCGTTATAGTCATGATACGGAACAGCACAATTCCAAGTCATCCAGTCTAGTGTCGACGGTATAGGTTGCGCCTCAGGCAACTTATAGATATTGGTGTCCCACGTATGCCATCTACGAGGATTATTCATATGAGCCACGACAGAAGTTACATCCTTTATGATACCTGCTTCCTGCCAAGCTTTGAATTGAAAATAATTAGCTTCGGAGTGCCCTTGATTTCCCACCTGAGTTACTACATTCGGATATTTACGAGCAGCTTTCATCATCAATTCTGCCTCATAGAAAGTACGAGCCATTGGTTTTTCAACATACACATGTTTACCGTTAGCCATAGCCAACATGGTGATAGGAAAATGTGAATGATCCGGTGTAGCGATAGCGACAGCTTCAAACTCATTTGCTATTTTATCGAACATTACCCTAAAGTCTTTAAACTGCTTTGCTTTAGGATATTTACCCATAACTTTCTGAGTATGCTTCGCACCCATATCTACATCACATAGAGCAACGACATTTACCAAGCCTGTTTTTTCAAAGTCATCGATTATCTGCTCGCCTCTATTGCCTATACCTATATAAGCAATGTTCACCTTGCGGTTTGCTCCGGCTACTCTGCTATAACTTGCTGCATTCAATGGGTTCATTGTACCTACAGCAATACCGGCAGAGGTCATTGCTGCGGTTTTTAAGAAATTTCTGCGTGTTACCATGTATTATATATTTAGTTTTAATATTCTTCAAGTGTTATACAGATATGAGCTATACAAAATAAGACATATATTTATTAAAATCAAAACGTGTGTGCGAACACACATTTTAAACAACAAAATAATAAACTGATATACAATCATATACAAATATAAGCATGAGGCCTTATTTTTTATGTTTTATAACATAGAATCTTTATTCAGCTACAAACTACATATCCCCCTACTATCTTATTAAAATTAAACTATAAGGGTTATTAAACATTGATTAATAAAGATATTAAAGGAACTATTCTTTTGCTATTTTAATCCAGGTTGCTTTTTTCCACAACCATTCCAATGGTCCATGACGATGTGAACGAAGCCACCAATGACAAAAGAAGAGCTGAATAAGAAATACTCCAATGCCGATCAAAAAACAGACTGTAATACCGGTGTATTTATAAAGTCCCAGCCCCCAGTTGTAAAACAAGAAGCCACCAATCAAAGACTGCGACAGGTAGTTTGTCAAACTCATGCGTCCATAAGGAGCTAATTGATGAAGAACATTTCTAAACCTTGTCAGATAATAAACAAGTATCACTCCGGCAAACAATATTCCAGTAAATGCAAGATTTGAAAGAGACTTAAGTATAAGGACAGAAGGGACAAGCAACGCATCTCGGCTCACAAAGTCTGGTAGTGTAGTTATCAAACCATAAATTGGGAAAAATGCTATGACAGCTATGATAAACACTTTAATCCATAATTTTATATTTTTCTCTGAATAAGGAAATACTCTTCCTCGCCCTATTAACATACCGATCATGAATAGTCCTGCAGTTTGTGTAACCCTCCCATGTAATAGCATCCAGCCCATATTAGCAATATTCCCTGTCCATATAGCTGTTTTGCACATTTCGAAGAAAGATCCTTCCTTCTGAGCGGTATTGACTATCTCCCAATATGGAGCATCTATTTGAGAATTAATTCCAATATATTCAGGGTTGATGAGAGCATATATTATTTGCCCCCATTCAAAAGGTTGCAATAAAAGAACAATAGCTATAAACATTACCGTACGGGTAGAAAAACGACAAACAGCTATCAGTACATAACCAATCAATGCATAGAGCACCAATATTTCACCCGGAAACAAAGTAGAATTGATACAGGCTATAAAAAAAAGCAATACTAATCGCCATGCAAACCGTCCACGAAAATCTTTTCCTTTTTCTTTTTGTGAATTATCTTGAATAAAAAAACTAAACCCAAAAAGCAACGCAAAAATACAATAAGCCTTACCTGAAAAGGCAAAAAATATACTATCCCAAATTATCTTATCGGTAAACATCATAAAATTTGATGTTTCCTCCGGAAAACTATAGAGACTGAAACGTTCGATAAAGTGGATAAGGGTAATTCCCATTACTGCGAAACCGCGCAAAACATCTGCGATCTCAATACGATTGTTACTAATAAGAGTAGTAGATACGGGCATTTTTTAAGATTTAAATGTTAAGATATTCTTCTTTTTGAGGTGTAAATTTAACATAAACCTTTTATGTTACCTAACAAATACAATATATTTCATTATAATCATTATTTTCCTACATTTGCTACAATATACTATCATCCGCAAACCCACATCTGCTATTAATATATATATCATTCTATTTCTCTACCTTATGGCATACATAATAAGGCGAGAAAACACTATTATCAAAACAAATAGCTAGACTTTGGAGTTTAATGATAAGTAATTCACTAAAACGAAATAAGCAATTAATAATAATTAATGTTGTGTATTGTTTTTGTCATGCTGAGTTAACGAAGCATTCCGATCATTAATAATAACAACCAGATCCTTCCTTCGTCAGGATGACAAAAGATGACGATAAATTCTTTTTAGTACTTAATTATCTATTAAAAAATGAAAAAGAAATGAAACTGACTTATATTTATCATAGCGGCTATGCAATAGAAGGAGATAACTTTACTATCATTATAGATTATTACAAAGACTCGTCTGATATGCCGGGCGAAGGTATCGTTTACAAAGAACTTTTGAAGAAAAAGGAAAAGCTATATATCCTCTGCACTCATTCACACCACGACCATTTCAACAAAGAGATACTAAAATGGAAATGGGAACATCCGAATGTTATTTATATTTTTTCGAAAGATATTTTAAAATACAGAAAAGCTAAAGAGAGGGATGCTATCTACCTTGACAAATCGGACACATACAGCGACGAAACGCTCTTTATTCATGCATTTGGTTCTACAGACTTAGGAGTTTCTTTTTTGATAAATGTAGGAGGAAAAACTATTTTTCATGCAGGAGACTTGAATAACTGGCACTGGAATGAAGAGTCGACTAAAGAAGAAATTGATGAAGCAGAAAGCTTTTACCAGAAAGAACTGGATTTATTATCCGGCAAAGTTAAACACCTCAACTTAGCCATGTTTCCTGTAGACCCTAGATTGGGAAAAGACTATATGAAAGGTGCTGAACAATTCTTAGATGCTATACAAACAGACTTCTTTGCACCAATGCACTTTGGAGAGGCTTATGATAAAGCAAACGCATTTGCCGGATATGCCGGAAATAAAGGTTGCAAGTTTATTAAATGGCATCACACCGGAGAAAGCATCGAATTTTAGGACTAAACAAAATGTATTGAATTAATGAGGTAATTTATTCTATTTTCATTAGATTTGTACATAACATAACAAGACTACTGTACAAAACATTTGGATACAGATAAATCCGTTACATTATGAAAAATATAATATCTCTATTATCCTTATTACTGACATTCTTGTTTGCTTCAGCACAAGAAGGTCATAAGCTTAATGCCGGGATAGATATGTCCTGGGGAATGCATTATTTCAATAGTGAGAAAAACAACCCCACGGCCATCGGTGGTAGCATAGGGTATGAGTATGATTTTATCTTTTTCTTTGGAGTAGAAGCCGGATTTCGTTTTGGCGGATTCAATCAAAAGGTAGGTTACGCAGATCCTAATATAGGACAAGGAGGAATAGGTGAAACCAACGGAGATTTCAAGGATATATACAGAGGCACCTACTGGGCGCCATACATTGCCCCCAAATTATATTTTCCGATAGGTTATGATGATAAGAGAGATCGGGCTCAATATCTGTATCTTGAAAACAGGCTATCGTATACCCGTATGAATCTCAATCTGGACAAGATAACTAATATGGAAGGATCTGCTCACAAGTATAGACTTCAGTATGAAATTAGAGCAGGCTATCAATTTCCTGTAACAGAGAGATGGGCTATCAATTGCTGGTTAGGCTATAATACTTTCGATTTCTCAAAAATCAAACCAGAAGCTATTAAATTCAAAAACTCCACACCGATACAAATAGGCATAGGATTCAATTATATCATAAAACAATAACAGCCCATGCAAAGAAATACCCTCCTAGTGATTTCTTTTTTGTTTTGCTTGTTATCTATACAGGCACAACAAAACAAAATAACCAGTATTCTCGAAATATTGAATATTGAAACCGGTGAGCGAACTACGGTAAAAGAGTTCCCTTATCTGATAGAAGCGCCAAACTGGACTTATGACGGACATTGGCTTATTTATAACAGTGGTGGCAAACTTTGGAAACTCTGCCCTACCACACCGGCTGAGCCACAAGAAATATACACAGGTTTTGCAACCAATTGCAACAATGACCATGTATTGTCTTTCGACAGAAAACAAATAGCAATCAGCCACGGCACAAAAGAAGATGGGCAGTCACGGATCTATACATTACCTATTAGCGGTGGAGATCCTCAACTCATAACCCCGTTAGCCCCAAGTTACCTACATGGATGGAGTCCTGATGGACTATACCTAACTTATTGTGCTGAGAGAAAAGGTAATTATGATGTTTATTCTATTCCGGCTAAAGGTGGTGTAGAAAAACGGCTCACGCATTCTGAAGGTTTGGATGATGGTCCGGAATACTCACCCGATGGAAATTATATCTGGTTCAATTCGGTGCATACAGGCCTAATGCAGATATGGCGAATGAAAGCTGACGGAACGGAGCAAACTCAAATGACATTTGACGAAACGCGTAACTCTTGGTTTCCACATATATCCCCAAATGGGAAGCTTGTTGTATTTATTGCATATTACAAAGGTGATCTAAAACCTGATGAACATTTGCCTAATAAGAATGTCGAATTACGGATCATGCCTACCAATGGAGGAGAACCTAAGACATTGGCAAAGCTTTTTGGAGGGCAGGGTACAATAAATGTAAATTCGTGGTCGCCCGATAGTAAGTATATTGCCTTTGTAAGTTATCGTCTAAACAATCAATAAAATGAATCATAAACCCGAGCCGGAAAAAGTAACCAGCATACTCGAAGTATTCGACATCTCTACAAATAAAAGTACATTAATAAAAGAATTTCCTTACCTCATTGAAGCCCCAGACTGGACTTCTGATGGAAAATGGCTCATATATAACAGCGAAGGACTAATATATAGGCTATCCGCATCGGGAGGCGAACCTCAATTAATAGATACCGGTTTTGCTAATCAATGTAATAACGACCATCTTATTTCTCCTGATGGCAAGTGGCTTGCCATAAGCCATCGTTCATTGCCTCAAGGCAGACCAACAATTTTTGTTCTACCCGCCGAAGGTGGTACTCCCAGACAGGTGACGCCATCAGCTCCGAGTTATCTGCATGGGTGGAGCCCTGATGGAAAATCACTTACATATTGTGCAAATCGAGAAGGAGAAATGGATGTATATACCATAAATATAGACGGAACGAATGAGACTCGTCTTACGTTTTCGGATGGGTTGAATGACGGGCCGGAATACACACACGATGGCAAACACATCTGGTTCAACTCGGTGCGCACCGGATTGATGCAGCTATGGAGAATGAAAAAAGACGGTTCGGAACAGACTCAAATGACTTTTGATGAAGATAGCAACTCATGGTTTCCTCATATCTCACCCGATGGCAAACATGTAGTTTATATAGCATACAGAAAAGGAGATCTTGAACCACATGAGCATCTACGCTACAAAAATGTAGAGATTCGTTTAATGTCGGACACAGGAGGCAAACCACAGACATTAATAAAACTTTTTGGAGGTCAAGGAACATTCAATGTCAATTCTTGGTCACCAGATAGTAAACGATTTGCTTATGTAAGATACAAAACAGAACTTAACTCTAAATAACTAATATGAAATCTATTAAACTTTTACTACTTGCAATACTACTTTCTGTAGGGAATTATATTGCGGCACAAAGCTCTCCATTTTCCTTTACGATCAATGCCGGAGGAAGTCTTTCCGATATGCGGATAAAGGGTAGTTCTACCGATTCCAAATATGGATTCCGAGGAGGGGTAGGTCTGGAAATGAACCTCCCTAATAATTTATTTTTACAAACAGGCTTAGATTTTGCTATGAAAGGAGCAAATTCGAATTCAATGGTAGTCGGGGATGTTAACGGAGATGGCTATTCCCCTGATGTTTATATGTCGGAAGAAAAGGTGAGAGCTTCATATCTTATCTTACCCGTTAAAGCGGGTTACAGACTAAACGTATCAAGGGTGGTACGCCTTAATTTTACTTTTGGTCCATATCTTGGCTACGGGATTGGTGGAAAATATAAAGCAAGAGAAGCTTTTAAAATGGCTCTACCCGGCAGTGAATTATCGAATGGTACTCATACCGAATATTCAGAGTTTGATTATGACACTTTTTCAAGTGAAACACTGAAACGCTTCGACATGGGCTTAGCTGCTTCTGCAGGTGTAGAATGTAAACGTATATTACTGAACTTTGGTTATGAACATGGTCTCATCAATTACTCCAGAGGCAGTTCTTCGTCATATAACAGTGCATTCTTTTTGACTTTAGGTTATCGGATATTTTAGATTCAGAGATAAGAAACAATAAGATCCGATTAAAATATTTTTTGATTTATAAGATTCAGTACTGCATAATTATTTTATAGATTTGTAAATTAATAATTGCACCAGATAGATGGAAAACATTAAAGCTCAGTATTGGAAGTATTCACTTATAATACTTATTCTTTTCATAGCCGTTGTCTTGTTTCGAGAACTTGCACCATTTATGAGTGGGGTACTAGGAGCATCTACCATTTATGTTATGGTAAGAGGACAAATGAGATATCTTACGCAGAAAAAAAATTTGGGACGAGCCCTGTCTGCCATTCTGATTGTTATCGAAGCTATATTATGTTTTCTTATCCCCATTTCTGTGGCTGTATGGCTATTAGTAGGAGAACTAAACAATATAAACCTTGATCCGTCCTCTTATTTATCAGGAATACAACATTTCAATGAGCTAATTCAACAAAAGACAGGGTATAATGTACTTAGTTCAGAAAATTTGATAAGTGCAGCATCTTATTTACCTAAAATAGGTCAGATATTACTAGATAGTGTCAGCAGTTTTATCATCAATTCTCTGGTACTTGTCTTTGTGCTTTATTTTATGTTAATCGGTGGTGAACGAATGGAGAAGTATCTTTTCTCACTCCTTCCTTTCGATGATGATAATAAAAAGAGTGTCATATATTCTGTGAAAATGATGGTTACGTCAAATGCTATTGGAATCCCTCTATTAGCTATAATACAAGGTGTTGTTGCCACAATCGGATACATCATATTTGACGCCCCCAGCCCTATTCTTTTCGGATTCCTCACATGCTTTGCTACAATTATACCATTAATCGGCACATCACTGATATGGTTCCCGTTGGCTGTCTATTTAGCTCTAACCGGCGATTGGTTTAATGCCATTGGCTTAGCTATATATGCCCTGGTCTTAATATCCAACTCCGACAATTTGATCCGTTTTATATTACAAAAGAAGATGGCGGATACGCATCCATTAATAACTGTATTCGGTGTTATAATCGGTCTTACATTATTTGGTTTTTGGGGTGTAATATTCGGTCCATTGTTGCTTTCTGTATTTATCCTTTGCATTGATATTTTCAAAAGAGAGTATTTAGATGAAAAAGATACAGCAATGAGTATTGACGATTATAAAAATGATAAAAACCTAAATTTATAAACATGAAAAGAACTTTTTTATTTATCATTACTTTAGTTATATCAATGGTATACATCCATGCACAACAAGCATTGGGTGAGGGTTCGGACATTACTTCCCCGGAAGTACACAGTAACAATACTGTTACATTCCGTCTATATGCTCCGAATGCAAACACGGTAGAAATCACCGGAGACTGGATTCCTCGAGATAATTGGAAGCCGGGAATGGTAAGCCTTACTAAAGACACAAAAGGGCTTTGGTCTTACACGACAGAAGCTTTACCTTCTGATCTTTATAGCTATTCATTCTTTGTAAATGGTGTAGAAACAAAAGACCCTAATAATGTATATCTTAACAGAGATGTAGCTACGGTATCTAATATATTTATAGTAGGTAACGGCAACGGAGATCTATATAAAGTGCAAAACGTACCTCATGGTTCGGTTACTCGTCGTTGGTACGACTCACCGGGAAATAATAAAACACGCAGGATTACAATTTATACTCCTCCGGGATATGAAAGCGGTAAAGAGAAATACCCGGTTTTGTATCTACTGCATGGAATGGGTGGCGATGAAGAAGCATGGATGGCTCTGGGACGAACTTCACAGATAGTAGATAATCTTATTGCTCAAGGCAAAGCCAAACCTATGCTTATCGTAATGTCGAACGGAAATGTATCTCAAGAGGCTGCTCCCGGGGAATCTAGTATGGGATTTTACAAACCCGTATTCCAGTTACCTCAAACCATGGATGGGAAGATGGAAGAAACATTTCCGGATATAATAAAATTCATAGAAAGCAATTATCGTGTCTACACAGACCGTTCGGAACGTGCTATAGCCGGTTTATCGATGGGAGGATACCATTCGCTGCATATCTCACGATATTATCCGAATACATTCGACTACATAGGCTTATTTTCTCCTGCGATAAATCCTCCGAGTAAAAATTCAAAAGTTTATGAAGATATTGATGGAACACTATCAGGACAAATAAATAATGGCTATAAACTTTATTGGATAGGAATAGGAAAGACCGACTTTTTATACAAAGATGTAGAAGCATTCAGAGCCAAGTTTGATAATATGGGTGCTAAATACACTTATGTAGAATCTGAGGGAGGACACACATGGAGTAACTGGCGTGTATACTTGTCTCAATTTTTACCATTACTATTTAAGTAATTAAAATATAGTATAATTGACGGCTGTAAAAGATGAGGTATTAATATTTTTTACAGCCGTTCGGCTTTTTTACCCACACGGAAAAACGATCCTCTTTAACAGCAAACTCTCCATAACCATAGGTATCTATAATTATATCATATTCTACATTCCCGGTCAAATCATACCAAACTTCACCACTTCGGTGAATACCAACATTCATCATTTTACGTCCACTCTCGCCATTGGATATAAGTAAAGCCAGACCTGAATCTAAATGCTCTATATCACCCAGTCTCACAAAACCAACAATAGCTACATGGTCGAAATAATCAACCTGATGACCGTATGCATATTCATGTCTGGCATTTAGTAGTATATCGATAAATTTTCGATGATTAGATATTTTGCCATTCACACCATAATAATCTCCATAAAAAACACATGGATATCCGTCTTTCATCAATAATATCAATGCGTATGCCGATGGCTTGAACCAATCTTCAACCTCAGACTCTAACGAACTTCCTTTCTGCGAATCGTGATTATCAACAAAAGTCACACCTAACTCAGGATGCATAACAGACAAAGAGTCTTTCAATAAATTTCTCATATCATACTCTTTTTTCTTTCTGGAAGCATCGTACAGATTATAGTGTAAAGGCACATCAAAAAGATCGATGCTCTTATCGACTGCTTCCAAATAGTTATTTAAAGTATCTACATTGCCACTCCAATATTCGCCTACAGCATAGAAATCTTCGCCTCTGTTCATTCTAACCCACTGTATAAACTGTTTGATAAACTTATCATCCATATGTTTAATGGCATCCAAACGCATCCCATCAAGATTCAATTCGTTAGCTACCCATACCCCCCAACGGTTGAGTTCGGTAATGACTGCGGGATGATTCAGATCGAGATCATTGTACATCAAGAAATCATAATTTCCATGTTCTAAGTCTACCCCCCTACTCCAATTCTTATTATCTCCTATAATACGAAAAATACCACTTCTCCTTTTTATATCATCGAACCCGACACCCGAAAAGTGATACCAATGCCACTTGAAACTAGAATATTTATCTCCACGTCCAAGAAAATCATACCCCGTCCACGCCTGTATCTCAAACTCATCAGAGATATCTCGATTCCTCTCTTCAGGGTCTACCTCTCTAACTGTAAACTTTTCAGTATAATCTCCCTCTGCCTTATGATTCATCACAGCATCAAGGTATACAGAAATATTATATTTATGTAACTCGGCAATCATAGACTTCAACTCTTCTTTCGTTCCATATTTTGTCCTGACCGTATTATTTTGAAAGAACTCTCCCAAATCAAATAGATCATACGTCGCATAACCCTCATCTTGTTGCTCATCAGCTTTGTAGGCAGGGGGTATCCAAACAGCAGTAATCCCAATTTCATGTAGATGCCTGGCATCTGCACAAAGTTGCTTCCACAGTTTACCATCATTTGGCAAATTCCATTCGAAGTATTGCATCATCACTCCGTTTTTCATAATGCTACAGCTTTATCATGACATACCGAAAAGTAAAGTTACATAATTCTATTCCTTTAATACATTTCTAAAACAAGTAAAACAGTAAGCCCCCTTTTTATATAACAAAAGAGGATACTGCATTCATCAGTATCCTCTTTAATATCTTTCAATTAAACTTATATTTACTTATCCGGGTATAGAGTATTCCACCAAGCACTATCATCCTTAAGCCATTTACTAAACCAAGCCATTATAGAGTTATTCCATTCAACCCTTCTTTTATAATTTGCTACTCCATGATTTTCATCTTTCACCTGAATAAATTCAACCGGTTTTCCGAGTATTTTGAGAGCCGTGTACATTTGAATGCTTTCTCCAATAGGAACATTCGTATCAACTGTTCCGTGTGTCAACAAAAGAGGTGTTTTTATTTTATCTGCACTAAACAAAGGGCTCTGTTTAACATATAAGTCCGGATTATTCCAAGGATAACTATTGGCACTAGCCCCCGAACTATATGTATAACCCCAATATCCTTCACCCCAATAACTACTGATAGAGCTGATTCCGGCATGAGAAACAGCAGCGGCAAACATATCTGTCTGGGTTTGAAGGTACATCGTCATAAAGCCGCCATACGACGCTCCGATACAACCTATCTTCTTATCGTTCACATACGGATGTTCTTTTACAAATTGCTTCGTTCCCTCTATTATATCTTCGGCAGTGCGCTTTCCCCAAGCATTGACATGAAGAGCCGAAAACTTCTGTCCAAAGCCGGTAGCTCCACTTGGCTGCACTACATAAACAACGTATCCCTGTGAAGCAAACACATGACCGGGATATGGCCCTTCGAATGTACGGGATGTGGGCATAGTACCTCCATAATAATAAACAATCATTGGATATTTTTTTGTAGGATCAAAATTCGGCGGTAAGTAAAACATTCCTGTAATCTCTGTTCCCGCTGAATTTGTAAAATTCCAACCCTCAACCTTACCCAATGTCATTTGAGATAATCTCTCTTTGTACGGATCGGCTATTAAAATGGATTTTTGCGTTTTAAGATCATAAATATAAGCTCTGGTAGAGTTAGATACGCTAACACCAGCATATACACCTAAAAGGGCATTCCCCGCAGTACTAAATGTACGAATAACCTCCTCGTCTAAAGGGAGTTTAGAAAATGCTTTAGTCGAAAGATTATAAGTATACACATTCACACAGTCTTTGTCTGTTGTGCGGAAATATATAAGATTATCTTTTTTATTCCAAAAATAGGCGTCAATACTTGGATCAAAATTTTTAGTTATCGGATCTATCTTTCTAGTTTCTAAATCCATTACGAAAGCGAGAGTATTATAACTATTCGCAACCTGCCCTTCCTCAATGTTCAGCCCTATTCCCCCGAATGCTTCACCGGCTCCGGCAACAAGGATTTTCTTTCCATCGGGAGAAAATGAAGCATTATATGCAAAGCTTTCTTTTGTCCAAAGAGTATCAACGGTCATAGTTGATAAGTCCAGTTTATACATAGAATTTGTACTGAAGGGCCTGCTGGTAACCATTTCATCTGAAATAGAAATCAACAATTGCTTCGAATCTGCGCTTATATCATTCAGCGCTGTAGAATGAGAACCAAATGTCAATTGTTGACTTAGCCCTGTAGCCAAATCATATTTGTATATAAAAGACCTGTTTCCATAACCTGGTTGACGATCCTCGGGCGACCTTAAGAGCCTCAGATCATTTTTATTTTCAGCTTCTTTTTCAAGCTTGGTATAGAACAAAGTTTTCTCATCAGGCGAAAACATAATGCTTTCATCCGGTATGTTCTTCGCGAGAACAGCTTCCTGCAATGTTGCAGGATCTATTGTCCTTAGCTCTGAGCCTGAGTCATCTTTAGAAACATAAAACATTTTCTCGCTCTTGGGCATCCAGGCAAGCTGGCTCTTACGTCCGTCAGTATCAATCAAGAGACTAACACGAGTTTTTAGATTGTATAGTTCAGTAGTTGTAACACTTTTTTCTCCAAATGTTTCTCTATAAGAGAGCAAGGCATATTGTCCTCCTGCTGATAAGCTTACATTTGTCACTCGTTTCCCCAGAAGCATGTCTGAGAAGTTTACATTCCGATTTACAGTATTTGACATTGTAAAGTTAGAGACAGAATCCGTTTTTTCATTTTCTACTTCAACTTTCAAAGTAGGGGACACTTCATCTTTAGCCGAAGCCAAGAGCTTTATTACGACACGATTTTGTAATGGATAAGGATTTATCGAAGCCGTTATATCTTTTTTGTCAGAACGAAAAGTTTTTTCTTTTGTTGTTTTTGAAGCAGCCAACTTACCATCAATGTATATTTCCAACATATTAGGGCTAGTCACTCTCAATGTTCCTTTCGCATATCTATCTGAAGTAATATAAAATGATATCAATTGCAAAGAAAAGGCTCCATCCTGAGGTTTCTCTGGATATAAAAAGCCATCACTATCCGCTTTCAATGGCCTCACAAAAGCAGATTGTTCAGGTATTGACATAAACATTTTTAACAAATCTGCCTCAGAAAATTTTTCACCTTTCAGGTTTACACTATCAATCTTTAGAGGATTTACAATTGTTACGGGAGGCGTTGTATATGTCTGTAACAAACTCTCTTTTTTCTGTCCAAACAAAGTGACCGCAACAATCAAACTAAGCAATAGAACAACTGGTCTAAACTTCATATCTTTATTTTTAGTGTTTTTATATACTACAAATGTACAAATTATAGAATGAGTTTATAACTGTTCATAAACCTGATTTTTAAAATATTCTATATCCTACCTTTAACATATTCGATGACTTTTTAATATTATATTTATTATCTTTGTGTTTCTAATAGTAAAGCCTAAACAAAACTAAAAAATGAAGTTCGCCTCTTATCTAGCATCAATTACTCTACTAATTATCACATGTTTATCTTGCTCCGATGAGTCTATAAGATTATACCATCCCCCGCAAGAAGAACCTGAACCTGAACCAGAAATACCTGAATACTATTGGTTATTAAAAACAGTTGCTTACCCTGAAGATAACCCAGGTTTCTCATTGCGTTATAGTCAAGAATTTACATATACAGATAATGACTTGATGAAAACAATACAAAGTTCTAACATCAAAGATTCTGTAATAGTAGTAGACTATATAAGCGACAGAAAAGTATCATATTCCAGATTAATCAAACAAAGCGAGTCTACAATCTATTATGATAGCTTGTTGGTCTTTCGTAATGATAAAAAGCAAGCAGAATATGCTTTACACGTAAGATATACAGAAAGAACTTCAAACGGAAAGGTTTCAAAACAGATTACGATCAACGATTCTACCACATTTATTTATGATGATGCGGGATATATCAAACAGCTTGATCATTATGACAAAACAGGAGTTACCTCTTCTTTAAATTATACTGAAAAATATACTGTAACTGATGGAAATATAACAGAAATCACAACATCTAAAGGATACAGATTTGTATATACATATGATGATAAAGAATACGCAGCACCGTCAGAATACTGTTATGAGATGCCACGCAATACATTCAATATGGCGAGTACATGCTGGCTAATGGCAAGCCTTCCATTTCTGTCGGAGCATATGGGGACAAAAAATAAAAACAACATTATCCAAACAGAAATTATCCAAATAGAAGGCGAAAGAAAATATGCCGACATAAAATATAATTATACTTTTGACGAAAACAACCTCGTTTCTCAGATTGCGATGTCAGGAACAACAAAATATGATAAAACGTTTGAGAATTATGTAACTTCATTCTCATATATACAAAAAGAGAAAAAGAAATAAAAAAAAATTGACTTTTACTGAAAGTAATGAAAAAAGAAGTTCAAGCTATAAAAAAACAGGATATTCACAATGAATATCCTGTTTTACTTTTATTGTTCTACTAAGAATCCTCCATCAACAACATATAGCGCCCCATTACAGAATGACGATTTATCGCTACTCAGCCAATGAACCATATTCGCAATCTCTTGGGGAGATCCCATGCGCCCCATGCCTTGTTTTTTCACTTTCTCGTCCAAAAACTCTTGCGAAACAGAATCTACAAACATTGGAGTTTCAGTAAAACCTGGAGCTACCGCATTGGCCCTAATTCCTAATTTTCCGTACTCTACCGCAGCACTCTTTGTTAATCCTAGAACCCCATGCTTTGTTGCCACATAGCCTGAATTTCCATAGGCTGCCAATTGTGCCATTATAGATACAGTATTTACTATACTCCCTCCGCCATTCTTAAGCATTGCCGGTATTTGATAATGCATACCATAAAAAACACTTGACAAATTTATTTGTAATACTCTATTCCATTGCTCAATAGTATATTCAGCAATAGGAGCAATAGGACCTGAAGTTCCAGCATTATTAAAAGCTATATCTAGTCTATCATATGTTTCCAAAGTCTTATTCACAAGAATCTCATTATCTTTAGCCTGAGATACATCTGTTTTTACAAATATAGCTTCTCCCCCTTTTTCAACAATTTCATCGGCAACGTTCTGTCCATCTCTTTCCGATATATCTGCTACAACAACCTTAGCTCCCGATTCAGCATATGACAAAGCTGACATCTTGCCAATACCTGATCCTCCACCGGTAACAATTGCTACCTTTCCTTCCAATTCTTTTTTATTCATAATTTTGTTATTTGTATTAATAAATATTTATTTGAATAGCTTACCCTAAAGCAAAGCGCAGCATATTACTCCATATTTATATATGGAGAAGTACAATTTTATAAGTTAATACTTATATATATGTACGCAACTTAATAAAAGCTATTGCTATTTTATGTCTTGATTTGTTTGTATCAATGTTTACAATAAACATAAGTAATTTAACTTACGAGAAAAAATATTTAATATAACATTAAGAATATATGTGTTAACTTAACACTATGAAACGATGCTATAGAAATAAAAAAGCAGTAAAACATACAATTCTACTGCTTCCTATGCTTATAGGCTTATATTATGAAGACTACTTTCCTTGTGAGACTTGGATTATCCTTCCTGTTATTTTATACCTTTTATCTAGTAGAGAATTATCGGTTTGATTTTCCATAAAAAAAACGCTGAAAAATATTTCCAGCGTTTCTTATCAATATGTCTTTCCTCTTTATTTTTCTAATAGCCTAAGAAGTAATTCCGGCTCATCTGTTGTTATGAAATCCAGTTTTAATTTGAGCATTGTTTGCATATCTTCTTCTTTATTCACCGTCCAAGCATTAGTAAGCAAACCCATTGACTTCGCCTTATCAGCTAATTTGGGATCTTTTTGAAATAATGAATAATGGAAATCAATTCCATCTATATTTGCAGCTTTTAATTCTTCCAAACTTTTATCGGATCCTAAATAAAGTACTTTTGCTGTAGGGTCTAATTCTTTAACTCGAGTAAGATATTGCATACCGAAAGATATATAATCTACCCATGCCTGAGCTTTCATCCGATGTACTAAATGCACAACAGAGTCGGCGATAGCCTTTCCTTTATTTGTTCCTTTTATTTCTATGATTAGTTTTGTTTTATTTTGTGTTTTTATATAGTTGATGTACTCTTCTAGAGTTGGTACAAAATCGCCACTCTTCAATGCTATTTCAGATAATTCTGCAGCTGTAGTCGATTCTACATCCTTCCCTCCTATCGAAGGATCGTGTGAGAGTACAACAACATCGTCTGATGACATCCATACATCCAATTCCGAACCTTCACAACCGATCTCTACGGCATGCTTCAATGAGCTCATCGAATTATGGCTAAAATCACGATCTTTCCAAGCTCCTCTGTGAGCAATCACTTTGTTATGCAAAAACTCATCTTTTACCAACTCAAATGATTTTTCGTTCTTTCCTTCTTTTAATATTATCTTATAAGATATAGGCGAATTTGCAGTTAGCTGTTTTCCTTTTTTTAGCTTTATATTTTTTTCTTTATCGATTTCAAATAACCCGGAAGGATCTTTTAATGTAATTTTTTCATTTCCTGTTGAAATGACTTTTCCTACAACAGCACCCTTATTATTTACCGAAATAGTATAATTATCCAATACAAGAAGTTGGTTCTGAGAGTATGTATGGATCAAACAAACACTTAGTAATACGAATAACAAAATAACTTTTTTCATAATAAAAATCTCATCTTTTATATTGACTTGTAAATGTACCAATAATCTTTTTTTCACGGAAAGTTTAAATTGGATATATTGTACAATATGCCCTCTTTTTGCTTATTGCGCCTACAATCTCAAACAGAAGTGCACTCTACTGAGTTAAAGGATAAGATAGAGATACTAATAATGACATTGAGGACACTATTTTTAAACATTATGACACTTTTGGTTAGTAGCATTTTATTACCTTTGTTTCAAAAATATAATTATCATGAGCACTTATTCTGATTTTCAAAAGCATCTGCAAAACGAATTAGCTGACATTCAGTCAGCAGGATTATATAAGAACGAACGTATTATTGTATCACCTCAGGGTGCTGCAATTAAAGTAAATACCGGACAAGAAGTCCTTAATTTCTGTGCAAACAACTATCTGGGGTTGTCTAACAATAAGGAACTTATACAAGCAGCCAAAGATGCTATGGATACACGCGGCTTTGGTGTATCTTCCGTGCGGTTTATTTGCGGAACACAAGACCTTCACAAGCAATTGGAAGCAGCCATTGCTAAATTCTTCGGCACAGAAGATTCAATTTTATATGCAGCTTGCTTCGATGCCAACGGCGGAGTGTTCGAACCGCTTTTGAACGAACAAGATGCAATTATATCCGATTCTTTAAACCATGCTTCAATAATAGATGGAGTACGCCTATGTAAGGCTGTACGGTATCGTTATGCAAATGCAGATATGGCTGATTTGGAAAAACAATTGCAAGCAGCCCAAGCCCAGCGTTTCCGAATAATAGTGACCGATGGTGTTTTCTCTATGGATGGCAATGTAGCTCCGATGGATAAAATATATGAGCTGGCACAAAAGTATGATGCAATGATTATGATCGACGAATCGCACTCTGCCGGAGTTGTGGGTAAAACAGGACGCGGAACCACCGAACTGTTTAATCTTCGTGGAAAGGTAGAAATCATTACGGGTACGCTTGGCAAGTCCTTCGGTGGAGCTATTGGCGGTTTTACTACAGGAAAGAAAGAAATCATCGACATGTTGCGCCAACGTTCCCGCCCATATTTATTTTCAAACTCTATTCCTCCGGCTATAGCTGCAGCAGGCATTAAAATGTTTGAAATGATGGATCGCACAAATGAGTTGCAAGACAAGCTGCATGCCAACACCGACTACTTTGTAGAAAAAATGAAAGCAGCAGGGTTTGACATCAAACCTACTCAGTCTTCTATCTGTGCCGTAATGCTTTATGATGCAAAGTTGTCGCAAGATATGGCTGCAAAATTATTAGACGAAGGTATTTATGTTACAGGCTTCTACTATCCTGTTGTACCTAAAGATTTAGCTCGTATACGTGTGCAAATATCAGCAGGACACGAAAAAGAACATCTCGATAAATGTATCGCCGCATTTACGAAGGTAGGAAAAGAACTGGGCGTTATTAAGTAAGTGAAATATTGAAACAAGATACAACTAAACAATCACCCTTTTACAATCAGATTTTTCTTTTATGAAAAACATTCTTATCGTAGGCAGTACGGGCCAGATAGGCTCGGAATTAAGTATTAAATTACGCTCTATTTATGGAGAGAGTAATGTTATCTGCGGATATTACAAACCTCCTTTTCCTGAAAACTTTTTCGAATCGGGTCCTACTGTAGAAATAGATGCTACAGACAAACAGCAAATAGCTGACGCAGTAAAAAAATACAAAATTGATACTATTTACAATCTGGCAGCAATATTATCAGCTACAGCCGAGAAAAATCCTAAGTTAGGGTGGGATGTCGGAGTAAATAGCCTGATGAATTGCCTCGATGTAGCACGCGAGTTTGGTTGTGGGGTTTTTACTCCCAGCTCTATAGGAGCTTTTGGTCCTAACACACCAAAAGACAAGACACCTCAAGATACTATTCAGCGCCCCAATACAGTCTATGGAATTACTAAAGTAATGGGCGAACTGCTTAGCGACTATTATTATACCAGATGGGGGGTAGATACTCGCTCGGTACGTTTTCCGGGTATCATATCCAACCTTACTCATCCGGGTGGAGGTACAACCGATTATGCCGTTGAGATATATTACAATGCAGTAAGAGAGGAAAAATTTGTATGCCCTTTGAAGCCGGGAACTTTTATGGATATGATGTATATGCCCGATGCCCTAAATGCAGCAATAAATATAATGGAAGCCGACCCTGCAAAACTTATCCACCGAAACTCGTTTAATATTGCATCTATGAGCTTCGATCCAGAAATGATCTATACAGCAATAAAGAAACATTACCCTAATTTCGTAATGGAATATGAAGTAGATCCTCTAAAACAGGCTATAGCAGATTCATGGCCAAACTCGCTTGACGATACTTGTGCCCGTCACGAATGGGGATGGCGTCCTGAATATGATCTGGAGAAAATGACTGCTGATATGATAAAAGTTTTGAAGGAAAGAGAAGTGCTCTTAAAGATCTAACGTATGAAATTCAATCGAAGATAATCCGAATTTCAAGAAAATCCCTACTTAAGATCTCGTATAAGTAGGGATTTTTTCTTTCTTTATCTCTATAAAAAATTTCCAGCTATTTTGTTGCACAATCAAAATATATCATATTACTTTGTATTTCAAAGTAAATATTATGGATACAAATTTAGATGATATAAAACACATACGTTCTATGATGGAACGTTCGAGCAAATTCTTATCGATCAGCGGTATGTCTGGTGTTATGGCAGGTACATTTGCTATATTGGGTGCTATATTGGCTTATTTTGTATTGATAGGTGAATTTACTTTTACAGGAAATCTTTTATATGATCTTATTCTGATTGCCACAGTTGTACTTATTAGTGCTGTTACAGTGGGATTATATTTCTCAGCCCGCAAGGCTAAAAAGAGCAATTCAAAACTTTGGATGCCTGTAACGTTAGAGATAGCTAAAGATTTTAGCGTGCCATTAGTATCAGGAGGTCTATTATCCATTATCCTTATTTACAAAGATGTTTATTTTATGGTAGCACCATGTATGCTTATCTTTTACGGACTAGGACTCATAGCTGCCGGTTCCCGCACATTCCGTGATGTTAAGATATTAGGCGTATGCGAAATAATACTGGGATTGACAGCAGCAATAACTGTAGGCTACGATCTTATATTTTGGGGAATAGGTTTTGGTATTTTACACATTGTATATGGCATACTAATTCATTACAAATATGATGTAAAATCAGAGAAAAACGGTTGATTATGAAAGATATTATATCAGGATTGAATAAAATCTTCGACAGCCGTATCCGCTTAGGTATAATGTCGGTGCTAATGGTAAATGACAGTGTAGACTTCAATACGATGAAAGAGCTGCTTGACGTTACCGACGGAAATCTGGCCAGCCACTTGAAGGCTTTAGAAAAAGAGGAAGTAATTGAGGTAAGAAAACAATTTCTGGGAAGGAAACCCAATACATCTTACAAAGTGACTCCTCTGGGACAGAAACTCTTTAAAGAACATATAGACGCTCTCGAGAGATTACTTAATCCTCTGTCGTAATTTTTTTTATTTACACACTTTGCATTTCAAAGAACTTTTAAACATATCATTAATTTAATTATTTATGAAAACAAAATTCGATATCGAAGTGAACATGATTTTTGTAAAAGTCATTGTTGTTACTGTTTTAATTGCTGTTATGCTACTACCAATCAATCTGGTAAGATCACTCGTTGAAGAACGCGAAGGAAATCAGAAAGCAGTTCAGGACGAAATAAGCCAGAAATGGAGTGGGATTCAAACTATATCAGGTCCTGTATTGGTACTCCCTGTACAGAGTGGAACTGATAAAAATCAAAATGTAATTACAAACTATGCCTATTTCCTTCCCGACAGCTTCAACGTTGAAGGAAATATAAAAACAGAAGAACGTTTTCGTACACTTTTTAAAGCTCTGGTATATCAGTCTAATCTGCATGTAAGTGGAACTTTCTCTTTACCGGATTATGCTAAGTTAAACATCAAACCCGAGCAAGTAGTGTGGGATAAGGCTTTCGTCCTGATTGGTATTACGTATCTACAAGGTATTAAGAATAAAATTGTATTTAATGTAAATGGAAAACCACAAATCGTTCAACCGGGCATTAAGATTAATTCTTTTGTAAGTTCGGGAGTGACAGTTGAAACACCTTTAGATCCCGCTATCAACAATTACGATTTCAATTTCGAACTGGCTCTTAATGGAAGCGAAGGATTATACTTCAACCCTGTGGGAAAGGAAAGTACAATACACCTAAAATCACCCTGGAACACCGTATCATTTGATGGCAATTTCCTGCCAACAGAACGTACCGTGAATAAAGACGGCTTTGAAGCCAAATGGGATATATTTGATTATAATCGCAATTATGTACAAATGTGGATGGGCGATAATGATGTATTAAAATCTTCCACCCTAGGCGTAGATATGAAATTCCCTGTAGACAAATATCAGATGACAATGCGTTCGGTAAAATATGCTATTATGTTTATAGTACTCACATTTGTAGTGTTTTTCTTAGTTGAGCTCCTTAGCCGAAAAAGAATCCATCCTGTACAGTATTTGTTAGTTAGTAGCGGCCTTGTTATCTTTTATGTGTTATTACTTGCCATTTCAGAACATCTCAGCTTTGGCTTATCTTATCTGATTTCGAGTTCTGCCACCACTATTCTTATCGCCTCGTATTCAATAACAATGTTCCGCAACGTAAAACAAGCAACTATGATGGGATTATTCCTTGCAGGACTATACACCTATCTATATATAGTATTACAGTTAGAAAACCTCTCTTTGCTATTCGGCGCTATTGGTCTGTTTATAGCATTGGCTATTGTAATGTTTGTATTGAGAAGAGTAAATTGGTACAATGATAATAATGAATCTGACTAAATCGCAAAAGACCTTCTACCTATATAATGAAATATGAAAACAGGAATATAGATTATGTCTACGATAAACAGGAGCGTATCTCCTATTTTTGACAGATTCAAAACTTCAACTCATGCCGGTAAGAGAATATTAATCTTACCGGCATCGCTTTTTTCATATTATACAGTACATGTCCACTTCAATCATATCCAATATAAACAATGTAATATAGTTAATTAAGGTTAAATAAACAACATTCAAAAATACACAAAAATCTATATATCAATATATTAATAAAATAATAAATATACAACACAGGTACTATGTATTGCATGGTACTAATATTTATTTATATATTTGCATTACAAACAACATTGTATAGGATAATATTAGGTAATAGAATACAAAACAAATAGTCTAAAATATGAAAAAGGTTATTGAAGTAAGTATAGGAGGCATCAATTTCACAATGGAAGACGATGCATATTTCAGATTAAAAGATTATCTGAAACGATTCGAAGAAACTATTCCTGACAAACAGGAAGCCCATGAAGTAATGGAAGATGTTGAAGCTCGTGTAGCTGAGATATTGCAAAAAGAAATGAAATATTCAAATCAAGTTGTAGACATGAAACAAGTACAAACAGTAATAGACCATTTGGGCGAAGTAGACACTAAATCGTCAGACCAGGAAACTGAATATAAAAATTATAGAAGTTCTGATAAAGAATATACAAGAGGGGACAGACGTATGTATAGAGACATTGATGAAAAAATGATATCAGGTGTGTGTAGCGGATTAGCTTTATACCTTGGCATCGACGTAACAATCATCAGGGTGATTTTTGCTGCTACTTCTTTCTTGTATGGTACAGCCATACTTGTATATTGTGTTCTTTGGATCGTAATGCCTAGAGCTATAAGTGTAGCGCAAAAGCTGGAGCTGAGAGGCTATGCTCCGACAGCCGAAAATATCAGAAAATTTACATCACAACACAAATAATTGAACAATATGGAAACTATAAATGTAGATAATATAAAAGCTCAGATGCGTAAAGGCATATTAGAATATTGCATTCTCAGTATTCTATCTAAAGGAGACGCATACGTATCAGATATAATAAATGAACTGAAAGATTCTGAGATGATTGTGGTTGAAGGAACATTATATCCGCTACTTACCCGCCAAAAAAATCAAGGATTACTCTCTTACAGATGGGAAGAATCGACACAAGGGCCACCCCGCAAATACTATGCAATCACAGAAAAGGGAAATGCTGTATTAGGAGAACTGGATGCCGCTTGGACTGATCTGGTAAGAGTAATAGATAATATTAGAAATAAATAAAATCTGATAACAATGAAACCAACAATTAGAGTTAGCATAGGAGGTTTAGCTTTCAACCTCGAAGAGGATGCCTACCGAGTTCTCGACGATTACCTGAAAGCCTTAAGAAGGCATTTCGAAAAAAATTCGGAATCGGGAGAAATCATATCTGACATCGAACTTCGTTTGAGCGAATTATTACAAATGCGTGTAAGCTCGGCTGATGGAGTGGTATCCATGTCGGATGCGTTGGATATTATAAAAATTATGGGAAGTCCAAAAGACTTTGACGATGCTCCGCAAGAAGAATACGCTGAAAAAGATTCTGAAAAGAAACCTTTTGGTAAATCAGACTATGCAACCGACGACACACAGGATTTGTTCAAGAAAAAGCTATATAGAGACACTGACAACAAATTCATTGGTGGAGTGTGTAGCGGACTGGGGCACTATTTCAGAATAGACACAACTATCATGCGTCTTATATTCTCGGGAATATTCCTTTTCTTGCTATTATTTATACACAGAGGGCCTTCATGTATGGTCATGGTGCTGATATATGGTATCCTATGGGCAGTAATGCCTGCGGCTCACTCTTTCAAACAAAAACTATCAATGACCGGCTCTGATCCATCCATTTCAAATATTGAAGAAGACCGCACACAATCAGCCCGAAAATACAAAGGCAGTTCCGTAGCTTCGGCAATAGGCATTCTTGTTAATGTATTCATTGGTATTTTGGCTGTAATTTTGTTTCTCATCATCATTGCGATGATTGCTTCCTTTATTTGGTTATATTTTGACACAACTATCCTAGGTCTGAATAATTATCTTATACTATTAGGATTAAGTTCAATTAATTTAAAGATTGCATTCTTATTGGCTTCTTTAATTCCGCTAATGGGGCTATTATCTTTAATGATTAAAATATTAAAAAGATCTCCGTTTACAACCCATACACTAATAAGTTTTGTTATAGGATTCGTATTATGGTTAGGGGCTTCGTTTTATTTGGGGAATACCGGATTTAAATTCGGATTAAATCATCGTCACACTGCGGAAGCCGTAGAGAGTGTAGATACAAATACAACCTCAGATTCACTATACGTAAAATTAGGTAGCGAATATTTAAATGCAGAATCTCAACCAAACAATCCTACCGTTTTATATACCGGATCTTCTAAAGACAAGAAATTGTGTGTATTACCTTTTATACAAACCAGAGTGGATACCACACTGACGAGCTATGTAATTGAAATACACAAAAAAGATTTTGCAAATAACGAAATGACCGCAAAGAAAAGAGCTGAGGATTTACGTTTAGATTACACCCTGACTGACTCTTTATTGACTATCAATCCTACGTGGTATACAAATTCAAAGCCATGGAATTTAGAAACATTTGAGATTGTAATAAAAACACCACGCGACAAGAAAGTAATAAAAGAATATCCCCTAAATAGATCTTATAAAGATTTCAACATAAATATAAACAGATATGGTTATAATCGTTGTTTTTACAATTTTACTATTGATTGAAGTCATAATAGAATATCTTATCTGAAGGATAGATTATCTGCTAAATGATACTAGATAACAAGTTTGGTGTAAAGAAATCGGATAAATCTTTTTGTCCGATTTTTTATCAAAAAAGATGCAACATTTTAGCTATTTTTACGTTTAATATATGTACATTTGTAAATTAATATTAATATTAAAGCTGTGAAAGCGAAATTTTTAACATATATACTAATGGCCTTTTCTATAGGTCTCTTTGTGCTGTCTTGTGATGGGGACGAAAACTCACCTACAAGCACCATAGAAGGGCATTGGATATATACAGATACAAAATTTGATATCTCCGTCACAGATCCGGCTTTGAAAGCAAAAGTTGAAGAATACATCAAACAAAATGTAACATCTGAGCATACGAGCTATGAATTTAAGAATGATAAGACATATTATTATTATCTTAATTTCGCAGACCCTCTAAAAGGTAAATATAAAATGCAGGATAAAAATTTTGCAACACTGGATGACTCAAGGGGATTAAAGAAGGTAATTTGTGAAGATCCTCTGATTTACGTTCAATCTGATTTGAAAAGCCAGATCGCAAAAGATTTAAAGATCAGTGAAAACAAAATTATAGAGGCTACAATTACAGAAGTTTTCGAAAAAGGGTTGAAACCCTCGAATTAGAGAATATCATACAAACCTAAAATAAAACCTCAAAAGCAAAATGAAGCTTTTGAGGTTTTATTTTCAATATCAATGCAAAGGTTTTAATCTTTCTTTGAGCCAATCCATGTTGCCTTTTTCCAAATATACTCCAGAGGTCCATGCTTGTGGTTTTTCATCCACCAACAAGAAAATATATATTGTACGATAAATATTCCGACTCCGATCAGGAAAGACATTGTTATACTCACCGATAAACCAAGCCCCCAGCTGTAAAATATAGCTCCACCTAACAAAGATTGAGTTATATAATTGGTAAGACTCATTTTTCCATAAGGTATCAACCTCCTTAATAAGGATTGTCCTTTTTCAGTAGAATAATAAACAATAAGAACTAATGATACGAGGAAAAATAGAAATGAAACATTGGCAAAAGATTGGACTATTATTCCCAAAGGCTCTAACACAGCTTTATTTTCAATAAATCCCGAAAGCATAAGAACGAGTCCCTTGAGAGGGAAGAAGCAAACAACTCCAAGAATCAGCATACGAACCCATTTGCGAATATTGGTTTCGGGATGAAGAAAAAATTGTGTACGCCCTATAAGCATTCCAAACAAGAACAATCCTGCAACCTGACAAAAACGTCCATTTTCCCATGCCCACATAAAGCTGCCCCATTCCCCATGATGCAACATTACATTAAATATCTCACTCAAGCTTGCCGATTTATCAATCAAGATAGGATTCAACTTACCATAATGATATCCTACCATACTTTCGCCCATTACATAGTCCGGATTAGCCAAAGCATATATCACCCGCCCCCACTCTATTGGCTGAAGGATAAAGATTGTAGCTATAATCAATACAGTCTTGGTGGATAAACGTGCCGTTAATATCAGCACAATACCGATGAGTGAAAACATTACCAGAACATCGCCTGTATAGAAAAGAGAATTGATCATTCCCCAAACAAAAAGTAAAACTAAACGCCATAAAAAACGAGGGCGAAAATCGTTGCCTCTTTTCAACTGATTATTATCCTGAATAAAAAAACTAAAGCCAAATAATAAGGCAAATATACCATAAGCTTTTCCTGCAAAAATAAAAAAGGTAGAATCAAACAGAACTGAATCCAGAAACTTCATAAATGGAGTATCTATCGGAGTAAAATTGAAAAGATTATAGTTTTCGAGGCTATGGACTAACACTATGCCTAGCACCGAAAGACCTCTCAGGGCATCGGCAACATCAATACGGTGGACACTTTTTGTCATTGTTCTAAAATATGTTTTTTGGTATTAAAATTCGAAATACAAAATTGCACTCTCTGCATGATGCGACAAAGATAATATTTTATATAAAAAGAAAAAGCATGAGACTATCGACTAGCCTCATGCTTTACAAAAAAATATCTTTCTTTTTTAATCCCAAATATGTTTTCTACTTAGAGCATATTTGCCACCACCGGTAAACACTAAAGCCAAAGCCCCAAAGAAATACAATCCTTGTAATTCCAACATCCAGCCTCCCGTCTCATTTAGCAAGAATATGTCGCCGCTATGAGCGAGTAAAACTGCAACCAACATATTAAATACGAATATCGCTGCAGCAACACGTGTGCCATAGCCGAAAATAATAAACAAAGGAGCTATAATCTCTCCAACATACACCCCATAAGCGATAAAAGAAGGTAATCCTGCACCCTCCACCATTTGTTCTATCATCCCTGCCCCATGTGATAATTTAGCTACCCCATGCAAGAGCATTAATATACCTACACTTAATCTTAGAATAAGTAGTCCTAAATCTGTATTACGTTCTAATGTTTTCATCAATATATACTGTTACTATTTACATTACAGATATAAAACAATGAAAAGTTAAATTAGTTCACATAAAAGCGATTTTCTATTTAGGCAATTCAAATGAGATGGGTAACATCACCTGCTTTGCTACGGGTACCCCATCTTTCAATCCGGGAATCCATTTAGGCATTTTCTTTATCAAATAATATGCTTCTTCATTACAATCAGGAAACACACCTTTAAACAACCATATCTTTGATATCTCTCCTTCTGCCGACACCTCTATATTGAATATAACCCGACCTTCTATCCCATATTTAATGGCACGTTTCGGATATTTCATATTAGTCTTCAAGTACGCATCCAGGGCCTCCTGTCCTCCGGGATATTGAGGATCAATGTTTAAAGAATCAGGCTCTTGAACAATCTGTTTTTCTTGTATCCGAATCAAAGTATCTGTCGGAATCATTACCAAAGATGACTCATTTGTTAATTTTCGCTCTTCGTTTTCAGGCTGCTCCTTTGCTTTTGCTATTAACATATCAGTCAACTTGAAAGCGACAGATAGATGCTGAGTAAAATCTACGGGATTACCATCGAGTAAGGCGGGCGACCATTTGGGCATAGCTTGCACAACACGTATAACTTCGTCATCTGCATCCGGATCAAATCCTCTTACTATTTCTACATCTCTTACACTTCCTTCTTTATCAACTTTAAACTTCAACTCCAGATCCCCTTCCATCTTTATTTTTATCAAAATGGGAGGATATTTTATATTAGTCTCTAAAAATTCGCATAACGCCTTCTCTCCATCCTTATAATGAGGAGGAATAACACCATTCAATGACGATGTTTCTTTTGTCAAAAGCTTTGCCGTTATGGCTTTTTGGGAATAAACAGGGGGTAATATACAAAACAAGAATATAAATAAGGCAGTATGTACAAATTTCATTTTTGGCTCTTTTTTACAAACAAATATATACAAATTACTCATGTCTAGTATCTATTTATATTTTATTAAATCCGTAAAACGCATTTATGTTAATATTAACTTTTTTAATATTTGAAAACAATATTTTTAACAACACTATATATATCTTTACAGCCAAATAAAAAAAACAATATGTGTGGAATTGTAGGATATATTGGCTTTAGAGAAGCCTACCCCATTTTGATAAAAGGTTTACATAGACTAGAATATAGAGGATACGACAGTGCCGGAGTAGCAATAATAAATAACGAAGACAAACTTTCGGTATATAAAGCAAAAGGCAAAGTACAGCACCTCGAGGAATATACGAAAGGAAAAGACACTACCGGCACAATCGGCATAGCACATACCAGATGGGCCACACATGGCGAACCAAGCAATAGCAATGCACACCCTCACTACTCGCAATCAGAGTCTTTAGCCCTCATACACAACGGAATCATAGAAAACTATGCAGTACTTAAAGCTCAACTAACACAAAATGGGTACAGCTTTCAAAGTAGTACCGATACCGAGGTACTGGTACAGCTAATTGAATATATCAAAAGTTTAAATAATTGCGATCTATTTACAGCTGTGCAAATTGCACTCAATCAGGTAGTAGGTGCATACGCCATAGCTGTGATAGAAAAAGGAAAACCCGACCAAATAATTGCAGCACGCAAAAGCAGCCCGTTAGTTATCGGAATTGGAGAAGGTGAGTTTTTCATCGGATCAGATGCTTCTCCAATTATAGAGTATACCAACAAGGTTATTTATCTGGATGATGAAGAAATAGCCATATTAAAAAGAGATAAAGAACCTAAAATAATTACCATTTCCAACATACAGAAAACTCCGGAGATCAAACAATTGGAAATGAATCTCAGTCAGCTCGAACGAGGAGGCTATCCACACTTCATGCTAAAAGAAATATTCGAGCAACCTGAAACTCTCAGAAACTGTATGAGTGGTCGCATCAATATAGAAGGTACGAATATAACTCTATCGGGAATAATAGACCATAAAGAAAAATTTATAAATGCACGGCGTATTATTATCATTGCATGCGGTACTTCATGGCACGCGGGGCTGATAGGAGAATATCTCTTCGAAGAGTTTTGCCGCATTCCCGTTGAAGTAGAGTATGCTTCAGAATTTAGATATAGAAATCCTGTGATCTATGCCGACGACATCGTAATAGCTATCTCTCAATCGGGAGAAACTGCCGATTCGCTTGCAGCAATTGAACTAGCACGCAAAGCCGGAGCTTTTGTATATGGAGTATGCAATGTTGTAGGATCATCTATCCCTCGCAATACAAATTCAGGATCATATACGCATTGTGGACACGAAATAGGAGTAGCATCAACTAAAGCGTTCACCGCACAGGTTACTACCCTCATATTAATGGCGTTGACTATTGCTAAAGAAAAAAAAGCGATAGAAGAAGAAAAATATGTTGAGATCACCAAAGAACTTCTTTCTATCCCCTCTAAAATAAAAAAAGTTTTATCAAGCAATGAAAAGATAAAAGAACTATCTAATATCTTCACTTATGCACAAAATTTTATTTACCTAGGGCGTGGATACAATTATCCTATAGCTCTGGAAGGAGCCCTCAAGCTAAAAGAGATATCATATATACATGCCGAAGGTTATCCGGCAGCCGAAATGAAGCATGGACCAATAGCACTCATAGACAACGAGATGCCGGTGGTAACAATTGCAACTCATAGTGCCATATATGACAAAGTAGTCAGCAACATACAAGAAATAAAGGCCAGAAGAGGCAAAGTAATAGCCATAATAAACGAAGGCGATGAAACAATGAAGTCAATAGCCGACCATTATATTGAAATACCTACTACAATAGAATGCCTCGACCCTTTATTGACCGCCATACCCCTACAACTACTTGCCTATCATATTGCTGTAAATAAAAACAGAGATGTAGATATGCCTCGCAATTTGGCAAAATCGGTAACGGTTGAATAATCTTTAGTTATCACAATATATATTAAGTTTTGGATCCGATATTCAAAATATTTCTATCTTTGCATAAACTTTACACAAAAACATAAAATTATGAAAACAAACATTTTGATACTCACGTTTCTTTCTTTATTTGCACTGAGTGTGAGTATTAACGCCCAAAACTATCTTGCAACAGGCACTCAAGTAACAATGGGTGATGATTTGAGAAAAGGTGTGGAAGACGTAACTGTGGGCGACGTTATTTTATCCTACGACTACACTAAGGATTTATATGAAAAGAAAAAAGTAACAGGTGTGGACAAAATTATGTTCAACAGATTGGCTCGCATCGTTTTAGAAAACAAAATGCAAGTACTTGTTACTTCTCAATATCCCTTCTGGAGCGAAAGAGGCTGGGTTTCTATCGATCCGGAAATGACAATTCAAAACCCGAAATATGCATCGGTAAAATCATGCAATGTCGGAGATTATTTAAAGTTCTATGATATACTGAGTACAGGTTCGGATAGAATAGCGATTATCGAAGGTATACTCGAACCAATCATGGGCTATAACATTCAGCTCGAGGGAGGGGGCTCTATTATAGCCAATGGCTTTATCATAGGCGTTGATTAATAAAATTAAATGAAGCTGAACACCAATAACATTCAAGAACGTATTAAAAATACATTGATAGAGACGTTGAACATCACATTCATAGAATCTGATGATCAAACGTCTCTTGAAGCTATTATGCCTGTAGAAAAAAAGTTGAGTCAAACTATGGGCGTGCTACACGGAGGAGCAACAATTTCTCTTGCAGAATCTGTTGCCGGCGTAGGCTCTAACACCTTATGTGCATACGACGAACGATGCTTCGGTATGCAAATAAGTGCCAGTCATATTTCGAGTGCAAAAATCGGAGATGTAGTAAGAGCAAAAGGTATCATACAACATAAAGGGAGATCTACCCATGTGTGGAATGTAGATATCTTCTCCGAAACAACAGGGAAACTTATTTCGTCCGTACGAGTAACGAATGCTGTTGTAAAAAAAATATTATATACAAAAGGGAAATAAAGACGAAAGATGTAACAAAGGTTAGAACCTCTTATATTGCTTAACATTATCTTTTGTCATTCTAAGTGGAACGAAGTATCTCGAACAAGAGAGACGAGATGTTTCATTTCATTCAACATGACATAAGGATTAAAAATTCCAACCTTCATTACGCACCCTCCTTTTACTTATTGAATTCTATTAAGTAGGAATGAGATTTTACAACCTAAGATTATAGAGAAGATATAATCATCTCCATTATTTGAAATATCATCAGAATAAAACAAATAATAACGACTGCAATCATAATATTTAAAATTTTGTTTGTATATTTTTTCATTTCACTTCTTTTTTAAATTGTTCGTACCGCTTTACTACGTCATCGATGCTTATATCGAGTAAATCCATAGAACGAAAAGTTTCAGGTAACACTTCTTCAAAAAATTCTTTTCTCTGAAGTTTCGATATCTGCGCTCTGGCATTTTCTGCCACGTAATACCCCATACCTCGTTTTGAATATATAACTTCTTCGGACTGCATATAGTCAAACGCTCTCATAGCTGTGTTAGGGTTCACCTGCAATGTCGCCGCCAGCTCCCTTACAGACGGAATCCGTTCATCTTCGGGCCATTCTCGGGTAAGAATATGCTGAAAGCAGAAATCTACTATTTGAAGATATATTGGTTTATTTGCTTTAAAATCCATAATACTATACTTCTGTTTCTCTTAATTTGAAATACGTCAACACCCACATTCCAACAGGGAATATTGCTGCCAGTATATATTTAGCTACATCATACAGCAGTGTTGTCTGCGTTGTTACAACACGAGATGAATCGCCTTCGGGAATCCAATAGCCATTAAAGCTTAGAATAGAAATCGGATCCATAGAACTTCTTATATAGGATACCTCCGGATAGAATTGACTTATAATAATCTTAGAAACAATTATTATTAAAATAAAAAATACAGCGATTAATGACAATGTCTTCACAAAAGACCTTTTCTTCAAACATGCATATCCAAACAAAAAAACTGATTGAGCAGCATACAACATATGATAATCCCACCAATCGCTAAACTTAACTACAGGATGTGTAGTGGAAACAAATAGAGAGGATACATAATCTAAGCACACTGATACACCAAAAACCAGCAGGGGTATAATAACAATATATTTGATCCACAATCCCAGAAATCGCTCAAAAGTAGATACCGGCAACGTAAAATAAAAAGTACTATTCGCCTCACTTAAATTCTTATCAAAAGAAATACTACAAATGATAATCGCAACATAAACGGGAGGAAGCATATTCCATAACCATCCGGTATCGATAGATTCCCAAACAGTCGCAATTGTATAATACGCAGCTATACCGCATACAATAAAAAGGTATTGCTTCCAATACATTGCAAACTCCCTCTTTTGCAAATTCCAAAAACGTTCTATATTAAATACAGCACTCATATCCATTTCGTTAAGCGTTAAATATATTTCTTATTTTTTCCTTATTCGTAACCACCGCATTAAACAAAGCTTCAATATTCAATGTACTTTCTTCATTGTACTTGTTCTCCAAGACCGAAGTGTATCCTAACATAGTTTGCTCTGTGAATAAAGCGTCTTGAGGCCTTGTTGTAGAATAAGTAAACAATAGTTTTTTTGATATCTCTTCAACCGTATTATTAAGCAATACCTGATTGCGATCTAGAATAATGATAGGATCTATCAGACTTTCCAAATCACGAACTTGATGAGTGGAGATTAAGATACATTTGTTTTCGTCAAATGCAGAAGCTATCACTTTTCTAAATTGAGATTTAGAAGGGATATCCAGCCCATTGGTAGGCTCATCTAATAAAGTAACAGGTGTATTGAGAGAGATAGCAAAAGCTATAAGAACCTTTTTTTTCTGTCCGAAAGACAATTCTTTCATTCGAGAATCAATATCCAAATGAAAATCATTTAAATATGAGTTAAACTGTTCATTGCTAAAATTTGGATAAAATACAGAATTCAACTTTACAAAGCTTTTAACTGTTTGAGAGGGCACTCTAAACTCTTCAGGCAGATAATACAATTGCTTCAGCATATCGGGATTTCTATATGCCGTTTCAGTATCGAATACTTTACAACTCCCTTTTTTAGGAAAACACAACCCACTAATAATGCGCAACAAAGTTGTCTTTCCCACACCATTTTCTCCGAGCAAACCATAGATGCCATTTTTCATTTCAAATGAAACATTCTCAAAAATAGGCTTACGCTCTCTGTAATAAAAAGTAAGATTATTTATTTTTACCATATCAGTGCACTAGATTATTAATACACTACAAATATATTATATATTTTTATTAAGCCAAAACATTTGGATATTTTTTTTGTCGATTTGAAAAAACTTAATAGTTATGCATGATAACAGTTGTGAAAAGAGACAAGAGTTTTTACCTAAAACTTACTAAATTTTTTAAATCAACAAAATTTATCTCATAAATTAATCCCTTTTTTACAAAAAGAGAAAAGACACCTTAACTCTATCAAACATTACAATAAGCTATGATAAAAAACTAAATAAAAACAAAAAAAGCAGTTATGAAGAAAGGATGTAGATTTTCTCTTTTACAATAAAGAGAAGCCTTATCCACAAATAACCATTATCAGTAAATATATTTAGGTGGTAAAAGATTTTTATATATTTTTGCAGCCAAATTTACATACACAATATGGAGTTCTGAAACCATAAAAAAACGAGGCGGAACCGAAAAGCCAAATGAGTAGGATAATTTTTTACAAAACTAATATTATAATGGAGTGGTTTTTAAAAGTAGTGAAAGAGCACTACGCAGACTTTAACGGAAGAGCTAGACGAAAAGAATTCTGGATGTATAACCTTTTTCTGATGATAGGATACTTTGCCCTATATATAATAGGGATCATCTTTACAATGATTTCCCCAACTATTGGCATAATCGTTTTTGGAATATTAGGATTAGCTTATTTAGGAATCCTTATACCTTCAATCGCTGTTTATGTGAGAAGAATGCATGATGTTGGCAAAAGCGGATGGTTTATATTAATTCCTATTTACAATCTCATTTTAGCTATTACAGAAGGGAATAAAGGGGACAACCAATATGGCCCTGATCCTAAGGCATAAATCTTCCAGATTTCAGTCTATAGTTTTTACTCTATAAGAACAAAGGACATAAATAATATTATTTATGTCCTTTCATTTTTATAAAATAGTGATATTTATAAATTTATTCTATCAATAATTCCATAATAATTATTTATTTTACCGCTCCTGTTATTATTATTTTTTATTATATTTGCAACGTCGGCAGAAATAGCATATCTAACACTCAGAGTATTAAAAGCCAGAAACACATTATTCTTACTTAGGTGTAAAGAATAAATAACAATAATAGAGTAATACATTATAATATCCGGTATGGAGTTATTATATAAACAAGAGCATCTCACTTGCTACAATTACGAAAAAGGTAACCGGCCAACAATTGAGAAGATATCTCTACTAGATGGACAATCTTGGAATATATTTTCAGTTGAAAACAAAGTTATATTTGTCATCGAAGGTTCTTTATCCTTCTCTCTGGATGAGCTAACCAACCAGGTGATTGCCGAGAAGAAGATGATGATGATTCCTGCTGGTTCTCATCTCAACAGCAAAGCAGATAAAGATACTACAGTAATTATCATAAGGTTGCATAACACTAAAATGTTATGCGATTGCTTCTCTTTGGATTTATTACTCAAAGAAAAAAATGAAAAATTTGAACCAGGTCTGCATTATCTCTCTATAAACGAAAGAGTCGATTCATTCCTCACATTCTTAAACACTTGTATGTCGGAAGGCTTAAAGTGCACATATTATTTCGCCCTGAAAGCAAAAGAATTTTATTTTTTACTAAGAGCATATTATACAAAAAAAGATTTACTGGCATTCTTTTTCCCTCTCATTAGCCACGATCTTTCTTTCTCCGAGTTTGTCCTTAAAAACCATCACAAGGCAAAAACAGTACAAGAGTTAGCCGACATGATGCACTATAGTCTTTCAGGATTTCAAAAACGTTTCAAAAAAGTATTTGGAGTGCCTGCTTATCACTGGATGAAAGAAGAGCGATCAAAATCAATTTTTTATCAAATAAACAGTACCGATAAGTCATTTAAAGAAATAAGTGACGAGTACGGATTCTCGTCCCCCTCACATTTTAATGACTTCTGCAAAACCAATTTCGGCAATACTCCGGGCAAAATTCGCCAACAAAAAGCGACTATGAACCCTAGCCATTAAGAAAAGGCACGAATTCTGAAAAAGCAGGCAGATATCTGTAATAATCGACAAATCCAATCTTCATATCTTCGTAACGTAAATATATGAGGAGTATATTTATAATTCTAAACCTGACTAGATTTAGAATTTAACTCTATTATTGTGTAGTTTTGTAAAGTTTGTGTTAAGGTTGGAAAGTCTGCGAAGTGAATTTGCGGGCTTTTTGCATTTTATAAAATATTCCAATATTACTAGAATATATACTAGTTTCAGTATTAAAATAAGATGAAATTAAAATTCATTTCGTTTTTCTGCCAAATCAATCCTTTTTCGTTCTTTCATCACTGTATGCATTTGCAGTAAGACTGAAAGGATAATAAGCAGCAAGCCCATATAAAATGAAATGTTCAACTCTTTAGCCTCTCCAAAAATAATCATAGCCAAAACAATACTATATATAGGTTCCAAATTATAACTTAAGTTAAGAGTAAAAGCTGATATACTCTTCAGCGCTTGTATCTGCAACATATACAGACCGATTGTACAAACTACAGAAAATATTAACAAATAGAATAAATCCATATTACTCGGAAAAAAGGACACTACAGGAAACAATTGCAAATAAAAAGGAAGTATAATACTTAAACTAAGCAAACCTCCAATCATTTCATAAAACAAAGTAACATCCCATGAATAACTAGTATGTGTTGCAACTCTCTTATTCGCAATAACAAAACTAGCAGCCAATGCAGATGAAATAGCTCCACAAAGTATACCTATTCTATAGCGAGTATCAAAATGGAATATTAGTGCAATTCCCAAAAGGGCAATAATACTAAATAATAATTCTCTGACAGAGATTCGCCGACGGCTCACTGCAGGTTCTAAAACAGCCGTAAAAAAACCTGTCATAGAAAAACAGACCACTCCGATAGAAACATTTGAGTATTTAATACTGGCATAAAAAAATAGCCAGTGCAGTGTTAATAATAGCCCTACAAAACCAATTCTATAGAAATCTTTCATCGGTAATCGGACGAATCTTTTTGTTACCGATAGCATTATGAGTAGTAACACAGAGGTAATCAATAGGCGATACCAAACCAACATACCTTCGTTCAAAGTAATAAGCTTGCCGAATATACCCGTAAACCCGGCAATTAGAATAGATAAGTGCAACTTAATAAATGCTTGTTTCATCTTAGAGAAATATTCTGCAAAGATATCCTTTTAATCAAAAAAAAGCCCCAAAGATTCATTCTCTTTGGGGCATATATTATAATCAAACCGTTTAGTTTTGACCACCGGCACTTCCTCCACTTTGTTCTCCTTGTCCTCCAGACATAACATCATCATTCTTGATACCACGTCTTGCTTTCTGTATCTGAGATTTCATCTCTCCAAAACGGAAAGACACAGAGATTCCAAAATTTTGAATTTTATTAGACATGATTGTTTCTGAATAAAATGCTTGATTATTCATTGTGCTTCTGAAATCATGAATTCGTTTAAATGGATTCTGAGCATAAGCAGATATATTCAATTTGTCATTATTAAAGCCTTTGCTTACATTAAATCGGTGAAAGAAAAACGAAGAGTTTTCACTTTGTAAATTTATAGATGGAGAGAAATAGCCTACATTAACAAAAGCTTTCCACGATTTAGGAAATGAATATTGTGCACCTCCAAAGACATTCGCGGATACTCCATCATTCTTTAATCCTGATCCATTATTTGCTTTTATATCCACATACCGTGCCCCCATATTGGAGAATATACTCAGTTGTTCCACCCATTTATATTTATCTCCACTTACTTTAGGTGTCCATCGTAGGTTCAAGGATAAACCAATATCTTTTCTTTTTCCTATATTTTCGTATGTATAAATCGATACATTATCTATCTGATTTGCAATTTGTTCAATACCATTATTTTCGAAACTATAAGCCAGATTTACATTCAAAGTCAGATTACGGTTGAAAAGCCCATAGTTGGTACTTATCGTATGATTTTTCACAGCATCTAATGTCGGATTCCCCTTTTGTATATTATTCGGATCGGAAGTATTCTCATAAGGATTTAATTGCCAGATACCCGGACGTGATATACGCATATTGTATCCAAAGCGCAGGTTTTGCATTGGATTTATCTGATATGTAACGGTTGCAGAGGGTACGATGTTAGAATAGTCCACTTTAAAATCTTGAGCTCTATCCTTTGGGAATTCAGCATTCAACCATGTTGCTTCATAACGCAATCCGGCTTTGAAACCCCAAACGTTTCTGAACTTGGCATTGTAACCACCATACGCAGCCAATATATCTTGTGTATGTCTGAATCTATCAGTCGGACGTTCTATGGCTACCCAATTACCTGTAGCATTAAGACTATCTAAACCACTATTGCTATTATTTATTCGAATGATATATTTTACTCCTGTTTCGACACTATGAGATAGGATATCAGACTTATTCAAAGGAGTTACAAAATCAACCTGAAAAGTATGTTCTTTCATATCAGCATCAGAATACTGCTTGTTAGTATAAATATGCTTAGGCAGTTCTCCAAATAGTTCAGTAATATCCGAATTTGATTCCGAATCATTAGGATTCATGCTGAACTTATAAGAAGCGGTCAGCAACTGCTCTTTTTTATGGAAAGTACGCTGATAGTCTACATTCATATCTGTACCGCCATACGTTTGTTTCGTATAGCCTTTTTGATCATATTTATATTGGCTATCGTCATTTATCCCCAGCCCCTCATTCAAGATGTTACTTCTAGACTTGTAGTTACCTTCGAACCGATTAAATCCTATATTAATGAGATTTAGAGTATCTATTTCGTAACTTAATTCTCCTGAGCCAAACTGTCCCAGTCCGTTATTCTTTGAAGGCCCTACTCCGGTAAGATACTTGGGTGTATTGGTTAAATTATTTTCTCTATAAGAAGAAGAGGTCCCTTCGGGACGTTTCCATTCGTAATAGTTATAATTCCCGGTAAAGCCAACTTTACCATATTTCATGGTCCAATAAGCGCCTAAACCATATCCACCTTGCGAGTCTACCCTGCCATTTAATGTAGCAGTATATCCACCCATAGAAGTATTGGTTATAATATTGATAATACCTGCTACACCTTCAGCATCATATTTTGCTCCAGGATCGGTAATCACCTGTATATCTTTCACCGTATTGGCAGGCATGCTGCGGAGAACTTCCTTCGGATTGTTAGAAATCATGTTAGAAGGTTTTCCGTTTAGATATATTTTAAAATTAGTAGATCCTTTCAGCTGTACATTATCTTCGCCATCAACAGTTACCATCGGAACTTTTTTCAACATTTCCAATAGGTTATTCGTAGTTGATTCAGGATCACTCTCCATACTATATACAATTTTATCGAGATCAACTTTTACAAGAGGCTTCTGTGCCGACACAACAACTTCAGATAAGGTATTTTCATTATCCTTCATATATATTGTACCCATATCCACGATCTTTGCATCACCTACAACAACAGACTTAACAAGGGTCTTTTTGCCGATATATTCTACCGTGAGCAGATACTCACCTTTTTTATTCATCGAAAACTGAAAGTTTCCATTCTCATCGGCTGCTACAGCTTTTAATGGACTTCTCGGATTTGCCTTACCTAACAACTTAACTGTAGCGTAGGGTACTGTTTCATTTGTTAATGAATCTGTTACTACTCCTTTGATTTGGACATTTATTAATGGGCTGGATTGAGAAAATGCTAATGATGAAATTAGCAATGATAGAAAAGTTAATAAAATGCGGACATTCATAAGTTTAGTATAATTATAAATATATTTCGTTTTTTTAGTTGTTTTTTCAGCTGACTAAGATATACATTGATTTAATCCGTTTAACTGAGATATGCTTACTAGTCGCCATAATTAGATATTTATCACTAAAGCAATAAGTATTTTATCATTTTTAACAGAACGTCGCTTTTTTTACAAAAAAAAGACACCAAGCTCTGCATACTTGATGTCTTCAGCCAACTCATCTACAGATAAATTTTATTTACTAAATGGAATATCGTTTATCGGCATCACTTTTCCATAGATTTCTACATAGCGAACATTTGCTGTATCTAAATACATCTCTATTCTATTGTTCTGCCTATTTCTTTTTAGTTTCAGATCTACGTGTAGAATATCATCGTCATAACGAGAAGCACTCCAGCCCGAAATCGTATAGATTGGATTTTTAGAATTAAAATACAAGGTATCTCCTGTTACATTTCGGCATATATTAATATCATTTGCCGAGTTACGAACAAACCACCCTTGATTGCGCCCAATCAACCAACCACCTATAACTACGGCCACAATAATCAGAGTAAAGAGAATCGAATGTAATTCTTTATTCATATCCGACACCAATTATTCTGCCTCTTTATTCTGCTCTTTCTTAGCCTCTTTTCTCTCTACAAAGTAAGCAATTACAAGCCCTATACCCCCAAATATGGCAGCACATGCCGGATATAAAATGGATATAGTATTGCGGAACTCATAGAAAGCCCTTTCGTCTGCACTTGGAGGAGCCACAGCCAGCAAGTCTATAACAGCTACGATAGCTACACCCAGCCCAACACCTACTAATAAGAGCCCGATACGAATAGCCCATGAGGTTACATAGTTGTTTACATTGCTTTTATTGGGAGACATATCCAATTGCCCTTTCAAGAGATTCGGGTCTATCCCTTCTGAGATTTTCTCGATAAAAGCTAAGCGTTCTCTACGACGAGCAAACAACTCAAACAAGCGGTAGATTGCATATGCTATTGTAGCCACAATAACCATTGCCATAATTTGATCCATAATTTTCTATTTTTATTAATTAAACAATTTTGTTTCATCCGTTTGCTCATTTTGACGCAAGCATTTTTAAAAGGTTACAACAAAATAAAAAAATATTTTTTGAAAAGATTTTACATTACATTTGTAACCTATCAAATATTCTTGCGTCATACGGGTATGGCTGAATTTGATGATATCTATTTTATACGCCGAATAAAAGACGGACATACCGATGCTTTTGTACACATTGTACGTCGATATGAGAGAATGGTATTTACCATTGTCAATAAAATAGTTTCTCGTCGGGTAGAAGCCGAAGATATTGTTCAGGAGATATTTATAAAGGTATTTCAGTCATTAAGACAGTTTCGTGAAGAATCGAACTTTGCAACATGGTTGTACAGAATCGCATATAACACAACTATATCAGAATTGCGAAAGCGCAAACATGAATTTACTGCTATTGACGATGATTTCTCAAATATCCCTGATGACGAGAGATCAGATGCACTGGATGAGATTACAACTGAGAATAAGTTACAGCTTTTGGATACAGTACTAAGAAAATTACCTCCGGACGATGCTCTGCTGATCAGTATGTTCTATATGAACGACCAAAGCATAAAAAATATAAGCATCATTACAGGAAATAGCGAAGCAAATGTAAAAGTAAAGTTGTACAGAATCAGAAAAATTATAAACTTTGAAATAAATAAGCTCATACAATCATGAATACAGAAAATACAGATAAGCTAAAGAGTTTATTTCAGGAAATAAAACTAGACGAACCATCGGCAGACTTCGAAAGTCGGTTGATGCAACGAGTACATATTGTTGCGGCAAAACAGAATCGCAAGAGAAGTATTATATCAATTCTTTCTATTGCGTTCGGCATTGTAGGAATGCTTGGAATACCAACACTTATCTTCTGGTTTTTGGGATTACCTCTCAAGGAAGACATTCAGAGCATGGGATCAAATATCACATTCAACATGCCAGCAGTGGGGTTTAATCCTTTCGTGGTATCTGTAGCATGCGTCGGAGTATTACTCCTTATAAGTGACTCACTGATCCGCAGACGAATCAAAGAAAAGAAGCACAAAGATTAAAAGATTTACAGAAGCTTTACGATAGAGTTTAAATATAAACGACTTATCAGATATCTAACTTCCCGGCTTTATACTCCTTATATTTAAGAGAAAGCAACCTCAAGAAAGAACTTATCTGAGATAGTGCCGATTGAGTTTCTCCTGAAATTTCTTTCTTCTGCAAACGCATTAACAAGAAACCATATAGAGCGGCAAGGCAAGTTTCGAGTTCGGGAATATTTTTATCTTGCGACTTGGAACGTAACTCTACAATAAAAGGCAAGGTTTTATAATAGGCTTCAGTATATTGGGTTTCTTGCGGCGACTTCAGCAGTCTGTTGTGTAGTTCGGTCAATTCCGATATTACATTCTTATTTATAATCAGATGCCCTTTTTCCACGACGTCTTCTCGCCTCATCATGTCAATAAGGTTTTCGTACCATTCCCTTATTTCATTTTTCACATTTTGAGGTTGATCGAATCCTGATATTATTTGCCTATCAATTATATCTATATCCAATTTATTAGCTCTTATAATATCCTCTATCTGCCACATGTACAAGATATATTCAGCGATATTTTCTTCTTTTAGTTTTTTAGCTATCAGCATAGTATATTTTAAGAATAAATGATAAACAATAATCGATTATGCTTTGTTTATATACAAAACAGAGTACAAAAGTAGTATTTTTTTAGGTATAAAGTTTAAGATGCATTTATTCTCAACTCAATAAACTCCATCTATAACCGCATAAATAAAACAAATACAAGGTATTCTGAACAAACATGTTGTCTTTGATGTTCTAATGTAAAACAGGTATGATTTACTTTTTTCATAGTGTGTTAGATAGATTGTTTAGTTGATTTTTTACCTGTTTTATCATAGTATATGTTAGTTTTATATTAGTGTTAAGAGGGGAAGAGATGATTGTGATAATCATCTCTTCTTTTTTGTATATTAGCTGAATATTTAGAAAAAAAATGGTTGACATAAAAATAATAGAAAGTGGCTATATCCTGGCAGACGGAGGAGCTATGTTTGGAGCTATACCAAAACGTGCCTGGCAAAGAAAATATACAGGCAATGCCGACAACTTGTGTACATTAGCTATGCGGTGTGCACTCGTGATATCCGAAGACAGGGTCATATTAATAGACACGGGTATGGGAGATAAGCATACCGAGAGAATGTCTTACTATCAACCACACTCTCTGATTAATATTAAAGAAGAAATAAAGAAATATGGCTTCTCGAGTGAGGATGTCACCGATGTGATATTGACCCACTTGCATTTCGATCATTGCGGATATGCAACTAAAAGAGATGAAAATGGCAAAATTGTCCCTTCTTTCGCTAAAGCTACTTATTGGTTAAGCCGCAAACAATGGAACAACTATCTAACCCCCAACATACTGGAAGCAGACTCTATCCTATCTGATAATATACAGCCGATATACGATGCCGCACTCCTACGCTTTGTTGACCAAGACATGGAAATATCTAAAGATGTAAGCGTGAGATTATTTGACGGACATAGTATAGGACAATTAGTTGTATATATTAAGACAGATACGGGTGTATATACATTTCCCGGGGATCTGATACCGACAAGTGCTCATGTCCCTTTGGAATGGATTTCGGCCTACGACATTAATGCATTAAAATCGGCCGAAGAGAAACAGCGATTTCTCGTTGAAGCAGAAAAAGAAAACTATACCCTTATTTATTGCCACGATGTAGAGGTAAAGACGAGTAAAGTAAAACGTCTAAATGATAATTATAAAGCCTACTGACTTTTATTGCACAAAAAATGGATCTCAAAGTTAAACTTTAAGATCCATTTACTAACGTATATAATCGAACCTTTTCTATTAAAATACCATCGGCACATCTATCAGCAGTATGCGAGCATTGTCAGATTCTGCAATGATATTTATGCCATCTGTATCCCATACACCAAGTGCATCTCTGTGATATAGTTTCTGACCTTCGACAGAAAACTCACCTTCAACAACCATAGCAAATACGCCATTACCTTTTTTCTTCACCTGATAGCTTGTATTGGCACCTTTATCGAAAGAACCGATATTAAACCAAGCATCCTGATGTATCCAAAGTGCTTTATTTGAAGGATCACTCTTCGGTCCAACGATTTGGATGAATTGATTTTTATTGTCTATAAAATCAAATTCACGTTGGTCGTAACGAGGCTCTACATCCTTTTGAGATGGGAAGACCCATATCTGGAAAAGACTTACCGGCTTGTACTCATTCGCATTGTATTCGCTATGTGTTATACCCGATCCGGCACTCATCACCTGCACTTCTCCGGCTTTTATTACTTCTGTATGTCCCATACTATCCTTGTGTTCCAAATCGCCATACAAGGGGATCGTAATTATTTCCATATTGTCGTGAGGATGAGTTCCAAAACCTTCTCCTCCGGCAATTATATCGTCGTTTATAACCCTTAATGCCCCAAAATGTATACGGTTGGGATCATAGTAGTTTGCAAAACTGAATGTATGGTGTGTGTTCAACCATCCATGGTTTGCTGATCCTCTTGAAGATGCTCTAATTAATGTTGTTTTCATAAAACTACCCTTTCTGTTATATCTGATGAGTAACTATTTATAATATAAAGTATATCATAGGAATACACCTTATTTTTATATTACAAAGATAAGCACTATCCATCTATTATCAAAATAAGATAAATCATACATATATATAAATATATTTATACAATATTGCAATACATAGACCGGAAAGGCAATGCAATAGAACAAGGATTTATATAAATTTATTTATTCTAATTTTATCTTATTATATAAATAACAAAAAAGAGTATGGGTAAATAAAAATGAGTAAAAGTGACAGCACAAAAATAGATAAAAACTGTTACTTTTACATACGCTTCGCTCCTGAGACCGTTGGTTGTCACCTTTTGGTAGGGAAACATCTACTAGATGAGCTATAAAGTACAAATCTATCTATTATTTACAGCTTCTTTTTTGTTAAGAAATATGTGTTTCTTTCACAATTATTTATTAACTTTACTGTTGTAGTAATTAAAAACAAGAAATTATGAAAAATCTAGTCTTTATATTACTGTTACTCGTCTCAGTTACCTCCTATTCTCAAACTGAGATCCCTAAAGATAGTTTTCCTCCTCTAAAGAAAGGTTCTTTCAAGTTTGACGAAAGGTTGGAGAATTACCTAAACCTGGACGCATCGGGCAACAACAAATCATATGCAACAAAATATGACTTGTACAAACCTTTAGAAAAAGGGGATGATACAACTATAGACTTAATGCTTCCGCCACTGGATGTATACCTTGGCCCACCTGTAGAAAGTAATACGCTTACACGATATCCTTTTGCTAATGATTACAGTTATTATTCGGGGATGTCTCTAGCTGATGAAGCTTGGCTAAGTTCTTCCTCTATACAAAACATATATCCATCTATAGGGGCTGTGAGATCTGTAAGTATGTACTTTAACTATCAACCAACAGATTGGCTAGTAATTTCGGCAGGTCCTTACGCCTCAAAATATGCTCTATATGGAGGAAATTACAATGATGTGGGTGCTGGAGGAAATATGAAATTCATCTTAAACGACAGAATACGCATAAATGCCCGCGGACAATATTCGGCAAGAGGAAAACATAACGGAGTAGAAGGCCCGATGATGAGCATGTTTCCTCAAACATATTATGGAGGCACATTAGAAGTCAAAATCACTGAAAAATTTGGAATTGAAGGTGGTGTAATCCGCGAGCTTAATCCATTCAACGGAAAATGGGTGAACAGACCATACTTTGCCCCGGTATTCTACAAAAAATAATCATGCAGGCTGAGGTTTAGTAGTACTATAAAGTTTATAATGACCCGGAAACAAAAGAAATACATAAAAATCGGCATAGGAGCTATTGTTATTGTATTCTTACTTATTAATATAGCAATTATAATACAAGCATACAAGCTCACACATTTCAGTGAGTCGGCAAAACCTATTTCTGTCGGCTACAAACCTACAATATCTGAAATGATCAAAATTGCAGCATGTGGCTTAGACATAGCAAGGCCTACTACAAAGCAATATCCTAATTGTTCTTACAAGAGTGTCTACATCCATGTAGATGAAGGAAAACAACTTGAGGCATGGCTTTTGCACACAGACTCACTCAAGCGAGGAATTGCTCTTGTCTTTCATGGATACATGGACGAGAAATCTTCTATGCTCGACAGAGCCTATGCACTTCTGGATATGGGCTACGACGTTCTTCTTGTCGACTTTATGGGCGCAGGCGGTTCGTATGGCAATCAAACTACAATAGGGTATCTGGAAGGAGACAATGTAAAAGCCTCTTATGACTATGTTATAAAAGAGCTGAAAGAAGATAAGATTATAATGATGGGGTTCTCGATGGGTGCAGCTGCCATAATGAAAGCTCAACACGATTACAATATGCTGACTTCAGCCCTTATCTTAGAGGCCGGCTATGGTACATTTAAAGGAACCGTCAGTAAACGACTAGACAGACTAAATATCCCTCATTGGCCTGCATCCGATCTTTTTACATTTTGGATAGGTGTCATCAATGGATTTAATGCTTTTGATGCTAATCCTCAAGAATTTGGGAAAAAGATACATATTCCAACGTTGATGATGTGTGGGGGTAAAGACCCTAATATTCCCAAAGAAGAAACACAGTTGATATTCGACCAATTAGCCAGCGATAAAAAAGAGCTTGTCTTTTTCCTTGAATCTCCACATGAAACATATCTGGCAAAATATTCAGATAAATGGAAAGATGTCGTATCTCATTTTCTCCAAGAAATGAATTCGATGGATGTATATAGTGAGTAATAAAAGTACATTTGTCTTATTTGTACATTTTAGTATCTTTATCACAAATCCAAAAATAAAAAATGAGACTTAGCCTAACCATACTTTTTACATTCATTCTATCTGTCAGCATTTCGGCTCAAGAAACAGACTTCTATAAAAAACTATCAAATGCAGCCATAGAGCTTACCAAGGATAAAGTTGTTTATGATCCCCGCTATTATACGATTGCTTATCCCAATGGAGATGTTCCGGCAGATAAAGGAGTCTGCACCGATGTGATAATAAGGGCATATCGCAAACTAGGCATAGATTTGCAGAAAAAGATACATGAAGATATGAAAGTCAACTTCAGCAAATATCCCCAAAAGTGGGGTATGAAATCAACGGATAAAAATATTGATCATCGTAGAGTACCTAATCAAGCTTTCTTTTTCAGGAGATTTGGCTCTGTAAAGAAGATCTCAGATAAAGCAGAAGACTACGTTGCCGGAGATATTGTTACATGGGATCTCGGTGGAGGTATTACCCATATAGGCATAGTCACAGATCGCATGTCTGCAGATAAGAAACGACCACTGATAGTGCATAATATAGGACAAGGACAAGTGTTGCAAGATTGCTTATTCAATTATAATGTGACAGGACATTATACATACAGAGGCAAATAAATATAATATTCGCCTCTGTAAAACAACTAAGTGTGCATAAATAAAACATAAGAAGATAATTCGCATTATCACCATATATACTTTAACACTCAGTCGAGAAGTACATCACGTACAATCTTTCTCTGATTATTAAAAAACTTTGTACGGTACAAATCTCCACTTTTAGAGATCAATGTAGAATAGCGCTTCAATGATTCAATCCACTTCTTATTAGCTTCACATATTTGAGGAGTGAATGACCTCACAACATTAATAGAAAACACACGTATCGTAGACAACTCAAATTCAGGACATTGCATATAACTATAAGTAGTATCAAAATCGATATTAGATATGTAAAAATTAAATTCGAAATCATCTCTCCAAACTCCGGAAATAGACATCGACTCCAATCTCTCCAACATGCATAACAACTCAATCTTGATATCTTCTATATCCTGATCGTTCAACAAATTAAGTCTATAAAAGTATTTTACTGTATTCAAAAATGAAGACAAAACATTTTGAGATAGAATAGACGTTGTATGACAAGAAGAGTTAGATTCTAAAATATACTTCTTATTCAGGTCAACAACTCTCTGAGGCAAGTAGAACTCAGAAAACGGAACAGTGGGCTTGGAAGTCTGAAGTTGATATACCCATTTATACAAATAAAACTTAGCTATTTTTTCATGAGAAAGATAAAATGAAAAAGGTAACTCATTATTAGCCCCTTGCACCTGAGAACTAGGGTAAACTTTCATTCTACTAAAAATATCTGTATAAAAAATCAAAGAATTACAATATTGTTCAAAAAACGATTCTTCCTGAATCATATCTATACTAAACAACGCAGTAGTATCGCTCTTTCCCAAAACATCATCAATTGAGATGTTTAACGCCTTAGATATTACAGAAAGCTCCTCTAAATCAAAAGACACATCCCCTCTTATCCTACGATAAACGGCTTCACGCCCAAGAGAAAGCAAATCCATTAAGTAGGTTGCAACCTTTATCTGAGGAGGAAGGGCTTCTTTGATAGATATAATTAATTTACTGTTTAATTCATTTTTCATGACATTTGTGTTGTAAAGAAAATAGATTAGAAATAAATCGTGATTATTAATAATATTAAAGACATAATTGCATTGAATACTATCATATAAAAAACAAGAGAATAATATGTTTAGTTTTACAAAACCACATAAATATGCAAAAGTAGGTCTGGAAACAATTACAAGGAATTCTAATTGTATTTTTATCACATTTTTCAGAGCACAAAAATACGGTAGAAAAGTATAACTTCTTACCTCACTCATAGGGTTACAAAAAAAATCTTAAGGCTTGTTACATCTCAACAAAGCAAACAAACATCAAAAAGAGGAAAGAAAAGTGATTTCAGAAGAAAATACACCAAAAAGAGGAATATTGATTGTAGATATATTGGTACATACACATACTAAGACAGACACTTGTAGTCAATTAGTATAAAAAAAGAAGCAACAAATAGTTATAATCTATTTATTGCTATAAATCTTAAAAATTATTTGAAGATATTTGATATTATTAAGCAATCTTTAAAGAAGAAAATAATATCATTTTCGAGCCAAAACTTTTAATTTCTTTATAGATTCCTTCGTCTTTATTCGTGCTTTGTACAAATCGTGTCTATCTAAGTCTAGGACTTTTTCATAATCGGCGATAGCTTCCTCATATTCTTTCTTTCGCTCATAAATTAAAGCACGTTTATAATATAAACGAACATTCTTAGGATCGAGCATAAGCCCTTTATTACAATCGGCTAAAGCTTTATCAAATTCTTGTTGATATATATATATTTCGACTCGATTGGTATATGCGTTTATATTTGCAGTATCTATTTCCAAAACCCTCGAATAGTCGCTTAATGCTTTACTTGTATCTTTCAAAGACAGGTAAATATTCCCTCTATTATTGTAGATGTCGGCAACATTCTTTGGTTGTTCTTTTATCGCCTTGTTATAGTCTTCCAGAGCCTTTCCACATTCTCCTACCACTTCATAAATTATACCTCTATTGTAATATGCATCAGCATAATTATTATTTAATCTGATAGCCTCTGTGTAATCTTTTATGGCAAGACTGTCATCTCCTATCGACTGATAAATGCTTCCTCGATTATAATACCCTGTAGCATCAGTAGTATCAAGCCCTATTGCAATATTCGTACATTCTATTGCCTTTTTATAATTCTTGACATTAAAGTATTCGTTGCTCAGATAATAATTTGCTTCTATTAACAGTTTGTTTTTTTTTCTAGGAGTTATCAAATCTTCATCAGCGTCTATATTCTCCAATATTGTCTTAAATGCCTTAATCCTTTCTACCGAAGTATCTAGGCTATCTGCAACTCGGCTCATCTGATGCTTAAAAGCTACAATATGTTTATCCTGCCTGATATCTTTATCAAACAATCTACACGAACCAAAAACGAAAGGAAATAGAATAAGAATAAAGAAGTATAAACTACTATATGTCCGTAAAATTCTCTTTTTTTTGCACATAAATTGTATTGATATATATAATAGCAAAGGTATAAAAAAAATGAATACTCATGCTTTATTGATTTATATAAAAAGGAAGCACTTATCTCTCTCAGATAAGTGCTTCATAGTAGTGTTTAAATAAAAAAGTGATATTATAATTATTTCTCAAAATAATAATCTTATACTCTCTACTATTAATAACGCATAAAGTAGAAAGATGTTACCCATTTAACATAAAATATGATATTATTCCCTTTTATAACCTTTATCAAAAACAAAAAAGACTAAAAGTTACTCACTTTAGTCTTTTTTGATGATGAAGTGTTAGAGGTTTCAACAAAACAATACTCAAACGGTCTTCACCCCTCTAACAACTCTCTATATAAATTCCCTAATCGCTCTCGCAAATGAAGTACAGCATAACGCTTACGAGATATCAGTGTATTTACACTTACTCCGGTAGCTTCTGATATTTCCTTAAAAGAAAAACCATCAAGCTCTGTCAGCTCAAATGCCTCTCGTTGTTCAATCGGAAGTTCGGACAAAGCAACGTCTAATTCTTCCCAAACCAAAGTCCGCAAATATGTAGTCTCGGGAGATGCATCTTTATCAAACATCAGACTAGAGACTTCTGCCATAAATGCATCCTCATCATCTTTGGCTGTTACATAAGGCATATCCACCTCCCTATGTTTGCGACTACGGTCTATGATCTGATTATTGGCCACAGAATACAACCATGCAGATATTTGCTCAATGGGTTTTTCGATCATATCGATTTTTGACAATTGATAAAAAACATTTTGCAAAATATCTTCTCTATCCTCTTTCGAAAAGACTCGTTTAGCTATATAATTTTTCAGCTGCACGCGATATTTATAGAAAATATCGGTAACATTCTGTTGTCCTTTAGCTAAATCCTCTATCATTCTTTGTCGTCGTTGGCCATATCTGATTCAAAACCTCTTCCTTCACATCTTTCTCTCATGTGCTTCCGTATATATTCGCGTCGCTCACTGAGAGGCATATCTTGCATTTTTGCTCTCAATGCATGCCAATAGTAAAAATCTTTATTATGCCTGTCATGGCGGGAATGTCTCCCAAACTTACCAAAACGCCCAAATCCGCCCAACAGTAACCTCGACAGTATCATAAGTCCTGCCGCCTGCCAATAATTTATAGTCGTCCACCCTATTATTGATGGTATCAGAGCATTCCACAGAAACATTACAACAGCTATAGATGCTGCAAAAACAGCAATAAATATAAAAACACATGCAATCTTTTTTCTTTTAAAATTTTTCATATTGTTTATCCTTTTATTTTTCAAATACTTACTTTATCACACTGAAATACAGATGAAGTATACTAATCGTAGCCATCAATAATGAAGCAACTATAATTGCTATAGGGACAGTGGTTTTACTTATATCTTTCTTTTCCATTATTTATTCTATATCAAAATATCTCTATTATTTATGACGAATGAGGCAATAAAATATTTTAGAAAGATTTTTATTAAATACAAAAAAAACTAAATCTCATCCACTTACAACAAACATCAAGCCGAATATATTTACTTTTGTCAGCTTTAAGATATAAAAAATGAGAAGAACATTACTGATAGCCGTCTTGGCTTTATTGAGTTGCTTAATATTTGCTCAAAAGAGTAAAAAACAAGAAATAGATATTCTCCCATACGACAGTACGAGAAACTTTCTAGGAAAAGATGTTCAACAATATACCGGACAAGAACTATTTCTTAAGGGTCTTGATAAATCTTCACAAAAATATGGATACAGTGGATTTATCCTCAAGTATAAAAAGGATGACGATATACTGAATGACGAAAAGAATATTTATAAGCCCAATGATAATTACAATTCTCGCTATGAAGATTTGGCCGGAAAATATTTCCAAGTTTTGGAAGTTATCGATCACCCAAAAGCAAAATCAAACAAACAAGACTATGCAGATGATTATTATCTGAAACTTCAGGAAAAATCGAGTGGAGGCATATTGTTTTATAAATACAATGTCGATTCCGAATATACATTTCCATTTATCGTTACAGGATTTTTCGTAAAACAGAAAGCAATACAAACGGGAAAAGAATATGTTGTATCAGACGACATCCTAAAAATGTCTCGTAATCTTTCTACCGGAAAAACGCTATCGTTTACAACCGGGCAAACGTGGAAATGTACCGATCTGACAATAGATAACACAAACAATGAATTATCTCTGATATTAGAAAGCAAAGGCGGAATAAAAACAGCAATACCCTACTCTCTTTTGAATAACAATGAAGGTATAAAAAAAGTATACACAGCAACTGAGGCGAGTGAGTTGACAAAGAAATATAATGCAAACAATTTTCGCCGCATATTGCAAAACAAAATCAGGGTTGGCATGACCAAAGATATGACACGTCTGGCATGGGGTGAACCTACCGAAGTTGTAAAAAATGGCAATACACAGCAATGGTTTTATCCGGCAGGACAATTAAACTTCAGAGGCGATAAAATAGTAAGTACAAAATAGTGGATCTTCTTCTACCTTAAGAGATAATCAAAGACGTCATACTCAAAGATCCGGCTATAACCTTATCATTAAAAAATCGGACTTCCTCTCCTTTCTTTTGTAAGGCTAAGATATAGAGTAGTGGAATATAATGTTCCGGGGTAGGAATAGCCAGTCGTGCAGAATCGTGCAGATGACTAAAGTCAATCAAAGCATTGTGATTTTCGTCTTGGATTTTATTTTTGAAAATATCATTCAGTTCAAACGCCCAATCATAACCATATTCCGTATTGAAATCTCCATTCTCTACTTTCACCATCCTAAGATTATGAATCATATTACCACTACCGATTACCAAAACACCTTTAGATCGCAAAAAAGACAGTTCGCGAGCCAGTTCATAATGATACTGAAGCCCTTTAAAGTGGTCTATACTAAGTTGTACAACAGGTATATCAGCCAAAGGATAGATATGCTTCAACACACTCCAACTACCATGATCTAAGCCCCATTCGTAATCAAGTTCTACTGCTTTTACATGATCTTTCACGAAAGTTGACAAGTCCTGTGAACCGGGCGCAGCATACCGCTGATTATATAATTCTCTTGGAAAACCGTAGAAGTCATGAATTGTTTTCGGCATATCCATTGCTGTCACAAATGTCCCCCTTGTTTCCCAGTGCGCTGAGATACAAAGAATAGCACGAGGCTTTGGCAGTTCACTTCCCAGCCGATTCCACTCACGCACAAACTCATTATCTTCTATTGCATTCATTGGGGTTCCATGTCCTACAAAAACAACAGGCATCAAAGGAGTATCATCAAAAGACATAACCTTTTTATGTAATTCTTTCAGAGTCATAATTCTAATCTTATATACAAAAACAGCCCTGACCTGCGATCAGAGCTGAATCTCATCTACCTATTTATAAATATATTTATTGTTGCTGAGCTGCCTTAGCTACTATAGTTATCTGTAGTTCAATATTATCGTTTACGATATTCTCTTTCAGGTCTGCAAAAAGAGTCTTAGAACCGTATTTTACATTCCATTGCGTACGATCTATAGAGAATGGAACTGTAACAGCTTTATATACATTTCCTTCTTTTGTTATCTTAGCTCCAAAAGTAATATTTTTCTCTACATCTTTCAGTTTCAGGTTGCCACTCACTTCATAGTTTACACTATCGGTAGGATGAGCAGCCTTTGCTATCTTAGTAATAGTAAATGTACTTTCGGGATAAGCAGCGACATCAAAAAAATCTTTGCTTTTGAGGTGGCCTGTCAGTTTATCTTTTAACACCTGTGTAGGAAGGTCCTCATCTACAATACTATTCATATCAATCACAAAACTACCTGAGGCTACTTCTTCTCCATTCACAGCTAATTGCCCACTCTTCAATGCGATTGTTCCTACATGATCTCCTCCGACCTTAGACCCTTTCCATTTAATGGTAGACGCTGTTGTATCTACGACCAACTGTTCACCTGTTCCTGTTGCTGCCGACTGAGCATCTGTTCCTTCTACCTTGTTCTTCGTTGTAGTATTGCAAGAAACAGCAAACAATACCACCGCAATAGCTAATAAATATGTTTTCATATTATTTATAATTTTTAAATATTAATCGATTTATTCTATTAAAATATGATGCAAAGTTAAATTATCATTTTCTATTTACAAAATAGCTATATTTATACATTATCATAAAAAAATTTATAGATTTGTCTTTTATTAATCTTTGGTTGCTAATAGCTTCTAATAAATATAGAACTCTGTAACCCTGAAGATTGTTCAATTTCAAATTAATCAATTTATAATTTGCAATCAAATAATAGCAATGGTAAACTTAGAATGGTACAGAACATTTAAAGCCATTTATCAATATGGTACGCTCACAAAGGCTTCACAAGAGCTTATGGTATCTCAACCCAATGTCAGCATTCAATTGGCATCCTTAGAGAGTTATATCGGGCAGCCACTATTTATACGAATGCCTCGTAAGATGGTTCCGACAGAGTACGGCAAACAGCTTTACACACAGATAGTAGAATCAATAGACAACCTCGAACGAGTTGAAACCGAATTTAAAAGGACTGTACTCAACAAAGCTCCAAGCATACGCTTTGGCACTCCGGCAGAACTCTTTTCGGATTATCTTGCCGAACATATAGGCGATCAAGAAGACCTGCACCTAACGGTTGAATACGGACTGGCGGACGAACTTACGGATAAACTTATCAATAACGATCTGGATATAGCAATCATCACCAGACAGAGCAAATCTGATGATACGCTCATCTATGAGCCTTTATTCACCGAGTCATTTATGATTGTATGCAACACGAATATGGTCACAAAGCCATTTGATGAACTAATAGCAAAAAACAATTTGAGCGAAGCCGAGAAATGGCTTAAATCTCAAAAGTGGTATGCCTACGATAATAACCTGCCTCTTATCAGACGTTTCTGGCGTGAGAGTTTCAAAAAACGCCCCATATTGAAATTGCATGCTGTAATCCCGGATAACGTATCTATCCTAAAAGCCATAAAAAACAATAGTGGTCTTGCCGTATCATCTGACATAATAGCAGGAAAAGCTTTGGAAAACAAATGGGTTAAGACATTATGGAAAGGAACAATAACGGCTACGAATACACTCTATTTGGCTTATAATAAGAATAAGATACAGCCACAGTATGTAGAAAAAATAAAATCTTTCATCTTAAAACACGTAGATACGAATATGGAAGATTTAACAACTGTATAACAGCCGAAAAAACAAAATTAAGTTATGATTCTACCTAATTCACAAAAAAGTTAGTTTTTTGTGTATATTTGTATACATTACCTAGTACAATTTAAAATATGGAAAGCGGAAAATTTCTAACCCTCATAAAAGACGGAATATGTAACAACTGGGAGCGACCGGCTCTCACAGATTATAATGGCGAAACATACTTATATAAGGACTTCGCCACAAAGATGGCTCAATTGCATATTCTATTCGAAGATATGGATGTCCAAAAAGGTGATAAAATAGCTATTTGCGGACGTAATTCAGCAAACTGGGCTGTTGCCTTTTTTGCATCCCTCACCTATGGTGCTGTGATAACAACAATACTGCACGACTTCAGCGGAGAAAGTATACATTCGCTAGTAAATCACTCGGAATCGAAAGTATTCTTTGCAGATGAATTTGTATGGTCGAAAATAGACCCGATACAGATCCCCACTGTGGAAACCATTCTTTTGATAGATGACTTCTCTGTACAGAAATCACGGTCAGCCAAATTGTTGGCATCGTGTGCCAATTTAGATCAGGCACTACTGAAAAAATATCCCAATGGCTTTACGAAAGAAGATGTAGTTGTACACGACGAGTCGCCCGACGAATTAGCGGTACTAAATTATACATCAGGTACAACAAGCAACCCGAAAGGCGTTATGGTTCCTTATCGCAGCCTATGGTCAAATACAAGATTTGCTATAGATAATATCGAATTCGTAAAAGCCGGCGACGGTATTGTATGCATGCTACCGATGGCTCATATGTATGGATTAGCCTTTGAAGTTTTATTATCCATCGCCAAAGGCTGTCATATTCATTATCTGACACGTGTACCTTCTCCTCAAATTATAATGGATGCCTTTGCTAAGGTAAATCCGACTTTGGTACTGGCTGTGCCACTGATTATTGAGAAAATCATACAGATGCGTGTGTTTCCTGAGTTAAAGAAGCAGCCGGTAAAAACACTGATAAAGATTCCATTTTTTAGAAAAAAAGTATATCAAAAAATAGCAGACAAGCTAATACCGATGTTTGGAAGCAAGCTGGTAGAAGTTGTGATTGGGGGTGCTGCTCTCAACAAAGAAGTAGGGCAGTTTCTTACAGACATAAAGTTTCCATACACCGTTGGATATGGAATGACAGAATGCGGACCACTGATTTCTTACGAGTACTGGGAAACGTACAAACCCGGATCTTGCGGACGCCCTGTAGACAGAATGAGTGTACGTATCGAATCATCGAATATGGAAACCGAGACAGGCGAAATCATGGTCAAAGGACAGAATGTAATGCTTGGTTACTACAAGAATGAAGAAGCAACAAAACATGTCATAGACGAAGCCGGATGGTTACGTACAGGAGATTTGGGCGTTATGGACAGAGATGGTTTTATATTTATCAAAGGCCGGAGCAAGACTATGATACTAGGAGCCTCCGGACAGAATATTTATCCTGAAGAAATAGAAGGCTTTTATAACAATTCTCCATACGTTGCCGAATCGCTCATTATAGAAGAAAATGGAAAACTAATCGCTCTCATATACCCCGATAAGGACTATATGAAGAAGCATGATATAAAAGAAAGTGAATATTCCGAGATCTTCCTTACTGAACGAAAAGCAATCAACAAGCGACTTCCTAGCTATAGCCAAGTTGCAAACTTCAGAATACAGGAGCAGGAATTCGAAAAAACGCCCAAACGGAGTATAAAACGATTCTTGTATCAACGATAAATAATATTCCGCGGTGGTATATATTGCGTTCCTCAAAGGAATTAATGTTGGAGGGAAGAATATTATAAAGATGTCCGACCTGAAACTCATGTTCACTAACATGGGAATATCGAATGCTATAACATATATTCAAAGCGGCAATATTCTTTTCACATCAGAAGATACAGAGGAGGCTTTAGGGACAAAAATAGAAGCATCTATTTTTGAAACATTCGGACTAAATATTGCAGTTATATTAAGAACCCTATCAGAGTTAAAGCAACTGTTGAATTGTATCCCATTTTCGGAAAATGATATTCGAGAGATGGGGCAAAATGTAGAAGGAGAAGTGTTCTATTTGTTTCTGTATAGAGAAGCTTTGTCTCAAGCTAGCAGAGAACGTATATCGGCACGAAAACAACAAAATGACAGGCTTGAAATAATCAATCGGGATGTATATGCTTTATTTGATAAAACGATCAGAAATTCTAAATTAGCCAATGCCTTGCAGAAATCAGATGAGCATTGCACATCTCGAAATATTAAAACAATAAATAAATTAGTAGAATTAGGTACAAATAATTTTATATAACAGACATGTCAGTAGACGATAAAAAAATCATCTTTTCAATGATTGGCGTAGGTAAAACGTACCCGCCACAAAAACAAGTATTAAAGAACATCTACCTCTCTTTTTTCTATGGGGCTAAGATTGGCATCATCGGACTTAATGGTTCGGGTAAGTCAACATTACTAAAGATCATAGCCGGTATAGACAAAGAGTATCAGGGAGAAATTGTATCAGATAAAGGATACTCGGTTGGCTACTTGGAACAAGATCCAAAACTTGACCCTGCAAAAACCGTTAAAGAACTTGTGCAAGAAGGTGTACAACCGATAATGGATGTACTAAAGGAATATGAAGGCATAAACGAGAAATTCGGTCTGCCTGAATATTATGAAGACCCCGACAAGATGGATGCTCTTTTTGCACGTCAGGCAGAATTGCAAGACAAGATAGATGCAAGTGACGCTTGGAATATAGATAATAAACTCGAACGTGCAATGGATGCTCTTCGTTGTCCGCCTGAAGACCAATTGGCAGCCAACCTGTCGGGAGGAGAAGCCCGCCGTGTAGCTCTGTGCCGTTTGCTATTACAAGAGCCGGACGTATTATTGCTGGATGAGCCAACCAACCACCTTGATGCAGAATCAATTGACTGGCTGGAGCAACATCTCCAACAATATAAGGGTACTGTAATTTGTATTACCCACGACCGCTACTTCCTAGACCATGTAGCCGGATGGATTCTTGAGCTCGACCGCGGTGAAGGTATTCCTTGGAAAGGAAACTATACCTCATGGCTCGAACAAAAGACCAAACGTATGGAACAAGAGGAAAAACAAGCAAGCAAACGTCGCAAGACCCTCGAACGTGAGTTGGAATGGGTAAGAATGGCTCCTAAAGCTCGTCAGGCAAAAGGTAAAGCACGTTTGAACGATTACGAGAAACTCTTGAATGCCGACCAAAAAGAACGTGAAGAAAAACTCGAAATATTTATCCCGAATGGTCCTCGTTTAGGAAACAAAGTGATCGAAGCACACGGTGTTAGCAAGGCTTTTGGAGATAAACTCTTGTTCGACAATCTCGAATTTATGCTTCCTCCATCAGGAATTGTGGGTATTATAGGACCAAATGGTGCAGGGAAAACCACGCTATTCAGACTGATACAAGGACTCGAACAGGTGGATAAAGGCACATTCGAAGTTGGCGAAACTGTAAAAATCGGATATGTAGACCAATCTCATACAGACATCGATCCTAACAAAACTGTATATCAAGTAATATCAGGAGGTAACGAATTCGTTCGCGTAGGAGGTAAGGAAATCAATGCACGTGCCTATCTTTCTCGTTTCAATTTTTCGGGAGGCGATCAGGAAAAGTTGACAGGAGTATTATCGGGTGGTGAGCGTAACCGCTTACATTTAGCACTTACACTGAAATCGGAAGCAAATGTATTGCTACTGGATGAGCCGACGAATGATATTGACGTAAACACTTTACGTGCTCTTGAAGAGGGGCTCGAAAACTTTGCAGGTTGTGCTGTAGTTATTTCCCACGACCGTTGGTTCCTCGACCGTATTTGTACTCATATACTGGCATTTGAAGGAAACTCTGAAGTTTTCTTCTTCGAAGGCAGCTATAGTGAATACGAAGAAAATAAAAAAGCACGATTGGGTAATGTTGAACCAAGACGTATCCGCTATCGTAAGCTTATGAATTAAAAAAAGATAACGTTTATGCAACGTTACAGAAATTACATAGTCTAATTAGTATTGATAATCAAGAGTAAATATCGATATTTACTCTTGATTTTTTAAATACAAAAAACAAATGTGATTCCCCAATAAAAGAATGAGTAAAACTCCACAATATATTATACTAAAGAAGACAGTTTTTCTCTTTTTATTCTGTTGTTTTTGTGGCATGACATACGCCCAATCCCTCACAGTAGTACGTGGAACTGTTAGAGATGCTGTAACAAAAGAAAAGTTACCTTTTGTAAGTGTTACGATCGACAATACGTCTGCAGTAACATTTTCGGATGAAGATGGCGAATATAGACTAAGTTATAGAGGAAACAGAACTACAGTTTCGGCCTCACTATTGGGGTACAAAAGCCAATCATTTACAATACATCCGGGCGTAACCACCACAAGAGAGATATTACTCGAACCCGAAGACAAACAACTGAAAGAAGTAATAGTACGGCCACAAAAAGAAAAATATTCGAAAAAGAATAATCCGGCTGTAGAACTAATCAAGAAAGTAATAGCCCATAAAGACATAAACAGTATTTCGGCATTAAAGTACTATCAATATGAAGAGTATGAACGTACATTTGTTGCACTGAATGAGTTCAAGCCTGAGCAATCGCAATTTAAGCGTTATAAATTCCTTCCTAATTATATAGATACATCTTTGATAGATAAAAAACTCATCTTGCCGGTATCGGTAAGAGAAAAGCTGACAGATGTATTCTATCGTAAAGACCCCAAAGGAATCAAGCGTATTGTAAAAGGCTATCATATAGAAGGTCTTGACCAGACTTTCGAGACTGAGGGACTAGATGCCATTATAAAAGAGGTTTTTAAGGATATTAATATTACAGACAATTCAATCACTTTACTATTCCAGCAGTTTGTCAGCCCGCTTAGTGAACTCAGCTCTGTAAATTTCTATCGCTGGTATATATCCGACACAGTAAATATAGATCATAACCGATATGTAAAACTCGACTTTGCCCCGTTCAATTCGCGCGATATTGGATTTACGGGGAATTTATTTATTTCTCTGGATAGTATGTATGCCGTAAAAAGAGCAATACTAAGAACACCTCAAAAGATGAATATCAATTTTGTGGATGAACTGATCATACAACTCGATTTCAAAAAAACAACAGACAACAAATGGATCCCGGACAAAGAGCGCATGGCCATAGACCTGTCTATGATAAACATGGTAAAATTCTATGTAGATAAAGTAAAGTCTTACGAGAAATTTACAATAGACAATCCGATGGACCCGATTTTTACTCTGGCTGCTCCGGAAGCATTTGAAAAAGACTACCTGAAAAGAGATAAAAAATACTGGGCTAACAGCCGCCCTCCGGATTTCAAGAAAGATTACCGGATGGATCAGATGATGGAAGATGTAAACAAAGTAGCTCTGTTTAAAGTTTTGCTGAATGCCGGAAGAGTGTTATCAACAGGCTATTTTCCTACCACCAGGAATAAGGAGGACACGAAGCTGGAAATTGGAAGAATCCCTACAATGTATAGCTTCAACCCTGTTGAAGGAAATCGTTTTAGATTGACCCTCAACACAACGAAGAACCTTCATAAGCACCTCTTCTTATACGGATATGCGGCCTATGGCACTAAAGACGAGAAGTTTAAATATTATGGCGAAGCAACATGGGCTTTTAACGATGTAAAATATACCAAAGACGAATACCCAAGAAACAACCTGACGGTAGCTTACAAATATGATGTAAACACGCTTGGACAGAGACAGACACAAGCCGAAAAAGATAACATATTTATGTCGTTTCGCAGATCAAACAATGTGAAGATGACATACAATCGTCAAACAGAAATATCGTACGATAAGGAATTTTACGGAGGATTCTCATTCACGCTCACCGGACACACTTTTGATGAGGAAGCTGCCGGAAAACTTCTTTTTGAGAAGATAGACGAAGACGGGAACAAATACAATGTAAATAGAATACGTACCACCGAGGCAATGCTTACCTTACGCTATGCACCGAATGAGAAATTCTACCAGATGCGCCGAAAGAGAAGTTCGTTAACTGCACCACGCACCATCTACACCTTATCACATGTGATGGCCGTAAATAATCTTTTTGGCGGGCAATACAATTACAACAGGACTTCATTATCATTCTTCAAACAAATGTGGGTAGCTCCTTACGGAAAGCTAACCTTATCGGCACAAGCCGAAAAGCTGTGGGGCGAAGCTCCTTTTCCCTTTTTAATTACACCAAGTGCCAACAACTCATATACAGTCCAGCGTGGTAACTATTATTTGATCGAGCCGTTGGAGTTTGTGCACGATGCACAAGTATCATGGGAAATATATTACCATCTGGGAGGTTGGTTATTTAATAGAATCCCTGTGCTTAAATGGTTGAAATGGCGAGAGGTCTTTGGATTCAGAGGTTTTTATGGTGATTTGAGTAAGCGCAACAATCCTAGATTCAATCACGATTTGTTGTTATTCCCACAAGAGACGTTTGCAACCACAAATACGCCTTATATGGAATATAACATAGGTATTGAAAATGTCTTCAAATTCTTTCGTATAGATTATGTAAGAAGGGTAAACTATCTCTATCACCCCAATGTTGATAAAGATGGGATTAGAATATCATTCGAGCTAACATTCTAACGTTAGATAGAACCTAAAACCCTCAACAGTAGCTCTTGAGGATCAAGTGGATGTTTCTTTTGTGGTTTCTTAGGGACGAGGACTTTCAATCCGAATGGAATTATTTTCACATGTATTTCTTTTCCCATCTCTACCGGATCGCCGTCAATGTGCATCACGCCGGCTTGCTCTCTGATAATAGTAACTTCATTGGTCAAAAGTTCAACCATCTTACTATTCTCATCTATTTTTTTGGTAAACAATTGTAGCGAAGTTTGAGGCACATCCAATATAGAAAGGGGTTTTAATATCGCCACATTCATCAACCCGTCCTGTATATCAGCATGAGGTGCAATATGGGCATTATATCCGTATTGCGACGCATTAGCACAAGTAACAACAAAAGCCTTATCCTTTATTGTACCTTCGGGACATGTAACTATATACTCTTGCGGCTTTTGCTGAAAGAATGTTTCAAGCATATTTCTGAGATACATCAACGAACCTCTATTTTTTCTGCCCGATACCTTAGCTGCAACTTCAGCATCAAACCCGACACCACAAGTACAAAGGAATATGCGGTCATTCACTGTTCCGTAATCGATGGATATTATATTTTCTTCCAATATGATCTCCATTGCTTTCTTCGGGTCGATCGGAATGTTGAGGTCGCGCCCTAAACCATTTCCCGAACCCATTGGTATAATACCAAGAGCTACATCTGAGCCTACGAGAGCCCCTCCTACTTCATTTACAGTACCGTCTCCCCCCACAGCAACCACATAGTCGGCCTTATCTTTTATCGCCTGAGTGGCTATTTCTGATCCATGACCGGGATAACCGGTAATAAAAATATGCACATCAAACTTATGGGCATCAAATGCTTCAGCAATCTTATGCGGAATATTTTGCTTAGCTGAAGTACCCGATTTAGGGTTGATTATTACATATATTTTTTTCTTCTGAACCATAATGAAATGAATCTGTTTTGCGGTACAAAAATACAGTTTTAACTATCACTGTCAAAATAAATGACTATTGAATTATATGGCACATAAAAAGACTATTGTTGCTATCTTGTTATCGTTCTCCCTATAAAGTTATATTCTAAATTTATCTTATATATAGAGAAAGGCTTTCATCGATAACTATGCTAAGTTTCTTGTCATCCTGACAAAGAAAGTATCTCATTGCGATAGAGAGTCTAGATGCTTGCTTTCCTCAGCATGATAAGAACTATAATTGATTATTTATTCGTTATATAAAACGAAAAGTAACACAATAAAATAACGTCGAAAACTGTCACCTTTGTCACCTTTTGGTGATAAAAATCTGTTTATATGACAATTACAAAAATCGCTTTAGTTACATTTTTTGACAAACTAAAACATGATCTATTGTTTGACTTATTGTCAATTATTTCTTTGCTTTTCCTTTTTTATGAAGCCTTTAACAATAAATAGAAAGAAGAACCTGTATCTTTGTCTCAATAAAACCTAAATCAGCTAAATGAGCATGCTAAACGAATGTGAACGTAGTCTAATCATCAGTTTAATCAAAAAAGAAGTTGTTCCGGCTATCGGATGTACAGAGCCTATAGCGGTCTCCTTATGTGTAGCCAAAGCCTCTGAGGTATTGGAAGCCATACCGGAGAAGATAAAAGTATACCTAAGCGCCAACATATTGAAAAATGCAATGGGCGTTGGTATTCCGGGCACAAAGATGGTAGGACTGCCCATAGCGATTGCACTAGGTGCTTTGATAGGTAAAAGTGAATATGGCTTACAGGTTCTGAAAGATTTGAAGCCGGAAGATGTAGATGCAGGAAAAGAATATATTGCGGAAAAACGAATAGAAATAGGACTTAAAGAAGATATAGATGATAATCTCTATATTGAAGTGCATTGCCTTAATAACGAAAATGAAGCTGTAGCCATAATAAAAGGAACACATACACACTTTTCTCATATATCTAAAAATGGCGAAGTAACTATAAACGAATGTGATAGCAACCATTGCGAAGAGAGTAAAGATGAGATAAAATTATCCTTTTCGAAAGTATATGATTTTGCAACTACTACTCCGATAGAAGATATTCGCTTTATTCTTCAGGCGGCAGAACTAAACCGTACTGCTTCGAAACTGTCGGCTCAAGGAAGTTATGGTCACAATGTAGCTAAAACAATGACAGGAGCATTGGGCAAACAAATATTCGGAGACTCAATGCTTACTCACATGATGTCGTATACTGCCGCGGCATGTGATGCACGCATGGATGGTGCCATGATACCGGTAATGAGCAATTCGGGTAGTGGGAATCAAGGCATTACTGCAACGCTGCCGGTTCTGACCTATGCAGAAGATACAGACTGCTCGGAAGAAAGTCTGATAAGGGCATTAATCCTCAGCCACCTTACAGTAGTATATATAAAGCAGAAACTAGGCCGTTTATCGGCTCTATGTGGCTGTGTTGCAGCTGCGACGGGCGCTAGTTGCGGCATAACTTACTTGATGGGAGGAGATTACAACCAAATAACATTTGCCGTAAAAAACATGGTTGGCAATATCACTGGGATGATCTGCGACGGAGCAAAGCCAAGTTGTGCCTTGAAGATATCCAGCGGAGTGTCTACAGCCGTGCTTTCGGCAATTATGGCAATGGAGCAGAAAGTAGTTTCTTCGCTAGAGGGTATTGTTGATGACGACGTGGACAAAACCATAGAGAACCTTACAAGTATAGGTGCTATAGGTATGCAGGAAACAGACAAGTTGGTGTTAAAGATAATGACCAGCAAATAACTCTCATGATTTATTAATTGTAAATCAATAAAATAAAAGAGCCGCTCCAAACGGAGCGGCTCAAACCTAGATAACCAAAACCCTATAACTAACTGTATCTTGCCTTTTACAGTTTCTTTAAACCTTTTATATCGTTCTTCCCTGCTTCAACAATGCTTATTGCATATCCTCCGGCCGGAGCACACAATTGAGACAGTTTAGATTTATTAGAAATCACTACTTTTCGAATTGTATATGCCTGCGGATTGGTCTTATAATGAGCATCTTTTGCATCGCTATATATTGTAGCAATATATGTTTTTGCAGGATCGAGGTAATCGAATGTAATAGTTGATGTACGTCCGTTTTCATCACATACACTTCCTATAAACCAATTATTTGAACCTTTTGCCTTACGTGCTATTGTGATATATTCTCCGGGCTCTGCTTCAAGTATCATACTTTCGTCCCAATCGATAGCTACATCTTTTATAAACTGGAAAGCATCAAGGTGCTGTTTGTAATTTTCTATCAAGTCGGCAGCCATTTGCAACGGACTATACATGGTCACATACAGTGCCAATTGATTTGCTAACGTACTATTCACATGCGAATGATTATCAGGATTAATCTTGCTTACATCCATCTGGAAAATACCGGGAGTATAATCCATCGGTCCACCAATCAAACGGGTAAAAGGTAGTATGGTAACATGATTCGGATTGCTGCCACCAAATGCCTGATATTCTGTTCCACGAGCTGACTCATTACCTATTAGATTTGGATATGTACGACATAAACCAGTAGGACGAACTGCCTCATGTGCATTCACCATTATCTTATAATCTGCTGCTTTTTCCAAGGCATATTGATAATGATTTACCATCCATTGCCCGTAATGATATTCTCCACGAGGAATGATATCCCCTACATATCCACTTTTTACAGAGTTATAACCATTGTCCACCATAAACTTATATGCCTGATCCATATGACGTTCATAGTTACGAACCGAAGCTGAAGTTTCGTGATGCATCATCATTTTAACACCTTTGCTCTTCGCATAATCATGCAATCCTTTCACATCAAAGTCTGGGTATGGAGTGACAAAGTCAAACACATAATCTTTAGACTTACCAAACCAATCTTCCCAGCCAACATTCCAGCCTTCAACCAATACAGCATCAAACCCATGTTCTGCTGCAAAATCTATATATTCTTTCACATGAGCGGTATTTGCACCATGCTTACCATTTGGCTTTGTTTTAGAATAGTCTGTAACACCTAGCTGTACGCTATAGACATCATCAGTATAAGCCCATGTGCTTTTACCGGTAATCATCTCCCACCATACACCTACATATTTTACAGGCTTGATCCACGATGTATCTTCAATCTTACACGGCTCGTTCAAGTTCAATGTAATATGAGATGCCAATACATCACGTGCATCATCACTCACTATTACAGTACGCCACGGCGTGTTACATGGAGCTTGCATATATCCCTTGTTGCCTTGTGCGTCAGGAGTCAACCAAGATTCGAATACCATGTTCTTATCATCTAGATTGAGATGCATACATGCATAGTTTATCAAAGCAGCCTCATGCAGATTGATATACAAGCCGTCATTTGTTTTCATCATCAAAGCAGTTTGTACTCCTGTTGGAGAAAACGGTGTCTGAGATGAGTTAGGAGTAATAGCTTTACTCATCAACCCTCTTATCTCTGACAACTTAGATGTTGTATAATCATATTCTTGTGTATCATAATCGCCCGGAATCCAGAATGCTTTATGATCACCGGCCATAGCAAACTGAGTTCGTTCTTCTTTTATAACAAAGTATATAAGATTCTTTTGCTCCGGAAATTCATAGCGAAATCCTAAGCCATCATCAAATAGGCGAAAACGAATAAGGATGTGCCTGTCTGTTGATTGCTGATTTAGCGTTACAGCTAATTCATTATAATGATTGCGTATTTCTTTTACTTCACCCCATACAGGCTGCCATGTTTCATCAAAAGATGATGTCTTGGTGTCTGTAATCTGAAATCCATTAAGTAAAGAAACCTTATCTTCCTTTTGCGAGTCTGTATTTCCTTTTATAGAAAAGTCATTGAAATCGGTATGAGAGTCACTGTTGTCTTTTAACTCCAAACCTAACTTACTAGGTTTAATTATATCTTTTCCCTTATACGTCAAGGTATAAGTTGGTACACCATTACCTTGCAAATAAAACTTTAATGTAAGATTTCCATTTGGTGATTTGAGTTCCTGCGCTTTCACTGTTCCAAAGATTAAATAAAAGCCAATAAAAATAGAAATACTAATGATTTTTTTCATGATTCTTAAAAAAATATTTTCCTATATACAAAGAAACTACATTTAGACCTTAATGTTGGAATCCTTTTCTTGTAAACCAAACAAAATAATCTGCAAACGTTTGCAGATTATAGCAAAAAGAAGAGATGACCCAATCAGCCATCTCTTCTAATAAGTATTTATATCAATCTAATTTATTCAATTGTTCCTGTTCCGGCATTGAAATCAAGAGTTACAGTTTTACCTGCAGCAATAGGTACTGCTGCTTGATCTCCTCCAGTAGCACGATAAACAATTTTACCGTCGAATATATTGAATTCATGTCTCCACCAATCACTATTATATGCATCAATAGCATCGGATGTGACATACATTCTCAAATTATTTGCAGCAGTAGTTTTGATGCTTGCCTTATTTCCTGAAATAGTGAATGGATATTTTCCTGTATCCCATCCTCCGAAAGCATCTCCCATACCGTATACTTTAGCTGGTTGAATAGCAATAGTTTTGTCCGGGTAATTTACAAATATGACATACAGTCCGTTTTCAGCTACGATAGCATTACCATCTTTATCGTTAGTAAATCCTATGCTTGAATCCATTTTTCCAAAAGCTGTATCCCATGTCTTATCTTGTGACCATTTAAAACCTTTACCTGCTGTCAGATATCTTACACACCAAAAAGCGCCATCTTCTCCATTATTATTTTGTATAGGAGTAAGTGCAACTATACCGTTGGAGCCCCAATCCCAATTTCCAAAATCAGCTCCAACCATGTATAGCTCTTTAGGAAATGCAACATAGCAAGTGAATGTTACACTTTTTGTATCAGAGTAGAAAACAGGACCGGTTCCAACAGTGTTGAGCCCTGTTCTCAAGCGCAAGTATAAAGTAATTTCTTTAGATTCTTTTACAAATAAAAGAGCAGCATCATTTAATACTTTATATGTTATATCAGCCTTGTCTGAATTTGAAGTCATCAGAACCTGAGGATTCTCAAAAGACTCGTTCGTAGCAACCTCAATAGTATATACCGGAGCTGCCTGTATATTATAATCAGTCCTTGTCCATGACCATGTTCCTATTTTTTCAGACATATTAGTCTTTGCGTCTATTACAAAGTTTGGAATTGTACTTTGTTCAAACGTAGGCTTTTCAATACTGTTTTCATCGCCTAGCTTCAGATGATCGTCATCATTCGTACAAGCAACGAAGAAAAATAGGGCAATGAAGTAAGTCAGTAATATATTCAACTTTTTCATATTCTAATCTGTTTTGTTTAATTTTTGAGATGACTAGTTATAACCTTCATTTTGAGTAAGATTCGGATTAGCTCCCATATCGTCTGCAGGAATAGGATATATATTGAACTTCTTATCTACAGATGTTCCACCATATGTACCACCTTTCCACTGCCAAATATAAGTTCCGGTTGTTAATTTATCAAAGCGTACAAGGTCTGTTCTACGTTGAGCTTCAAAAAACAGTTCGCGTCCCCTCTCATCCAATATAAAGTCTAATGTAAGATTCGCCTGTTGGATTTCTGCACTTGCATCATTTCCATAAGCACGCTTACGAAGATCGTTTATATATGTTAGTGCTGTAGATAAAGAGCCTCCGGTTCCTCCTCTAAGGACAGCTTCTGCATAGTTTAAGTATATTTCACCTAAACGGAATAACGGGAAGTCTGTATACACGACATTGCTAGCTGGTAAAGATCCATCTTTGTTGACATTAGAAAATTTTACAACAGGTATTCCATTTTTGTAGTTTGATGGATCTACAATATTTATATTGTCAGCCAGATTTGGATATAACATAGTATAACGACTATCTTTATTATTACTGCTTTGTTTTGTGAAAGTTCCCTGTAACGAAACTCTCGCTCTGTTACCTTGCCATGCCCCTTGAGCATTGATATCAGCCTGCAAAGCAGATGGCACCGTACTACAAAGAAGGAATGTCATACCACCCCAAGTCTGAGTTTCTACGCCTTCGTAACGTATTGGGAAAATCATTTCTTTAGACTTACCGTTATCGGCTTTAAATATATCAGCATATTTTGCTTCCAGTTCATACCCTACACCTAATACTTTATTACTATATGTCAAACTTTCGGTATATTTTTTTTCTCCGATATATGTTTCAGCATTGAGATATAATCGAGAAAGAAGAGCCCAAGCTGCTGCTTTAGTCACACGTCCATAGTTTTTACTATCATATCCTACAAAAGGATCCAATAAGCCATCCTGACATTCGGTCAATTCTTTTTCAACATAAGCAAACAATTCTTTTGCCATTATTTGAGGAGCGGCATTTTTCCCTACTGTACTTTCTTCGGTAACAAATGGTACATTACGGAACATATCAAGCAAATAGTAATAAGCCAGAGCTCTCATAAAACGAGCATCTTCACGAAAAACTCGAACATCTGATCTCACACTTTCATCAGCTCCTCTTGATGCTAATTTATCATCTGTTGTCTCACGAAGATATTCATTAGCCAAATTGATTTGATAATATAGCCTGTAATACAACCCTTTTACAAAAACATTTGTAGAATTCCATGCAAGAGTATTAAAGTCATTTATACCAATATCCCCCCAGCAGCAATGAGCTTCATCTGTTGGTAATTCCTGTAAATTCCATAATCCACGAAGGAATGAAGCTTGACTACCACCATCCACTCCGGCTACATCCGACTCATCATCTCCACCTTTATTACCCGAAATAGCAAGACCTGCATATATTTTCGCTAAGCCTGATTTATAAGCACCTATTTCTTTACCATACATAGTTTCTCCTACAACTTCGTTCGGGTCGATAGGAAGTGTATTTAAATCATCGGTACATGATGTTATTGCCAGTGCACATAAAGCAAGCACCGCAACTCCCATTAATTTATATTTCAATAATTTCATGTTCTTAATCTGTTTAATGTTAGAAATTAAGGCTTAAACCAAGCATAAAGATACGTGGACGAGGATAAATATTATTATCTATACCATCGTTGTTAAATTCAGGATCTAGGCCTTTATATTTGGTAATAACGAAAGGATTTTGAACAGTCGCATACAAACGAGCAGACTGAAGACCTTTGAATGGGTTCAAGAATGTATATCCTAAAGATATGTTATCCATTCTCAAGAAAGATGCATTCTGTATATAGTAATCAGAGATAAACTGGGCCTGACTAAAATTAGTATAAGAAGCGCTGTTTACTCTATTCTTTAAGAATCCGGTTGGATCCATCAACCATGCACCGCCAAAAGCTTCGCGATTCGATTGTATATTATTATATACATAGTTTCCAAAACTAGCACGTAAAGCGAAATTAAAATCCCAGTTTTTGTAAGAGAATTGAGAAGATAATCCCATGTATACATCGGGAGACGCTTTTTTGTATGGACGAAGGTCTTCTCCATCTATAGTTCCATCCTTATTTTGGTCTACATAAGCTCCTTCTATTGGTTTTCCGGCAGCATCATATATTTGCTGATAAACATAGAATGTGCCATAAGGTTGACCTGTTTTGTGTACCAACACCTGGTTTCCTGTACCTCCTGTGATACCACCCCATCTGAATATGCTAGTAGGATCATCAGCAAGTTTGGTTATTTCATTTTTGTTGTAAGATATATTATAAGACAAATTCCAATTAATATCTTTTGTTTCTATAGGACGAGCAGTTATGCTAAACTCAATACCTTTGTTAACCATATTACCAATGTTGGTTAATAAGACATTACTGAAGTTTGACCCGGCAGGAATAGGTACTTCATTCAACATATCGTTTGTCTTTCTATAATACAAGTCAACAGCTCCGGAAATACGATTTCCTAAAAATCCATAATCTAGCCCAACATTATAAGTCGTAGTTTCTTCCCATTTCAGCTCAGCATCATATGCATTCGGACGAATTAACTGTACTTCTTCATCTCCCCAATAATAATTTGCACCCGGTTTGCTATATTGATATTTAGCCATGTAAGGATAGTCTCCAGTTCCTAAGTTTTGTTGTCCTGTTATACCGTATCCTAAACGAAGTTTCAAGTCTGAAAGCAAACTTTGATTTTTCATAAATGATTCTTCTGTCATTCTCCAAGCTAAGGCTACAGAAGGGAATAATCCCCAACGGTTGTCTTTGCTGAAACGAGATGATCCATCATTACGAAGCGTAGCTGTTAACAAATAGCGGTTTGCAAATGTATAGTTGAAACGCCCGAAGAAAGATATAAGGTAATTTTCTGTTTTATAGCTATCTCCCTCTTTGTAATATGTCTCACCTTTTTCTTCTTGTTTTGCTTTTGAATATGGGTATACATTAGATTCCGATCTGTAAAAATGTTGCCAAGAGTAACCTGCCATAACATCAAATTTGTGACGACTTACTTCTTTAACATAATTGAGATAAAAATCCATTAATTGATTCCGCTTCAATTGCGTGTAGTCTCTATTATCTCCAAATCCGGTCTTATAGTTACCCCACACCCAACTCATTGGCGAATTATCTTCAATATTAACCCATCCAACACTCTTAGAAACATCATATCCTAGATTCAAATTTGCTCTCAAATCAGGTAAGAAATGCATTTTGTAGTCGAATTGGAGATTCCCTATACTTCTTTGAACTCTCGACTTGTCACTTTTCTGATCTAATATTGCCACCGGATTAGCCAATGCGATATCAATTGGTTTTCCATCTTTTTTAAGAGACATATAGTAGCCATTACCATACTCACTCCCGGTTGTATCATATATTGGTTGAGTAGGATCAAACTCAGCTGCAGCTCCAATTGCTCCGGTATCGGCAAACCGGTTTCTATTATGTATTCCTTTAACACTCAACTGAACACTTAAATGGTTGTCAAAGAATTTTGGATTTAGATTTATAGCTCCAGTCCAACGTTCCATGTTTGAAGTTTTAAGGATACCATTTTCATTTGTATAGCCAACCGATACACGGTAAGGTAACATTCCGGCTGTTCCTCCCAAGCTAATATTATGATCGGTGCTAAAAGCCGTACGGAAAATTTCGTCTTGCCAATTTGTATTATACTCACCAAGAGCTGCCACCTGACTGCTTCCTTCTGCATATTTCGATTTTACAAAAGATCTGAAGTCATTAGCACTCATTACATCAATGTCGTCAGTTTTACTACTAATAGAGAATGTTCCACTGTAATTAACCTTTAGTTTACCCGAACTACCTTTTTTAGTTGTAATAATAATAACCCCATTTGAAGCACGGGAACCGTAAATAGCAGCAGCTGAAGCATCCTTCAATACAGAAAAGCTCTCTATATCATTCGGATTAACTGATGCCAAAGGGTTCGCCATTCCATTGATAGAAGTCGTATTATCTACCGGTACTCCATCTATAACAATTAGCGGATCATTACTAGCTTTCATGGAAGAACCTCCACGAATACGTATTTTAGCTGCCGATCCGGGAGCTCCGCCGTCTGTAATAACACTTACCCCGGGAGCTTTTCCCACTAAAAGGTCAGAAGCTGACGTAGCCATACCCTTCGCAAGAGAATTAGCAGAAATAGCCGTCACTGATCCTGTTAGGTCTTCTTTCTTAACACTACCATATCCGATTACTACAACTTCTTTCAACATTTCGGTATCTTCTTCCAATGTGACATTAATTGTAGATTTTCCGGCTACAGAAACTTCTTGTGTTTTGAATCCTACATAAGTGAATACCAATGTACCATTGGAAGGCACATTAATCACATAATTACCATCAACATCGGTTACAGTACCTATGGTTGTACCCTTAACAACAACACTACCACTAATGATAGGTTCTCCATTGTTATCTTTTACAATTCCTTTAACTGTGATATTTCCGCCTTGCGCAAAAATATTTGATGTTGATACCAATATTCCTAGCATAAATAGCAGGAATACATTTAAACATCTGTTCTTAATCTTTCTTTTCATGCGAAATAATATTAAGATTAACATTAATATTGATTAGTTTATTACTTATTTCTATATAATCGGTTTATATATTCTATCGTGCATAACATATTATTCGTATTCAATAAAATCCTAATTAACCCTGAGTATTGAATAGAGGACAGAAGAGACAAATGTTATATTTTGTATATTTTTAAATAAATATCGGTTTAGATTTAACATTAGAAACACTTGTATTTTCATGACATTTTAGGATTATAGTACAAATATGAGAAGACCTATTTTGTTTTGTATCAAAAGATTTTATAAAAAGCTGCTTTTTGTTATGCAAACGATTGCAATCAGATTGTAACATATATTTTGCTTATCAACCTTTTATAATCTTTTATATAACCATTATATACAATATATTAAATGAATGTATACATTTGTTATCATATTCAAGACTTTTGCAATTAGCAAAACTTATTTCGAGACGAAGACAATTTCGATACATTACACATACTAAATTATAGAAAAGCTTAGTTTACCAATTCGGGTATACTAAAAGATATAATATAAACTCAATATATGTTAAACAAAAAAGCTTAATAGGTTGTTTAAGATTTGACTACAATTAATTATTTATGAATAATATAAGAAGTACTTTATCTATCGCTTTACTTAGCACATTACTACTATGCGCATGTAAAAAAACTCAAGTCGAAGTTCCAATTGTTGAGGTTGAAACTGTAACAACAGATAATTTCGAAATATACGGAGAATATGTCGGACTTATTAAAGCATCGCGAAATGTAGAAATACATGCACGTGTAGAGGGATTCCTCGAAAAAACGACTTTTAATGAAGGAAAAGAAGTTAAAGCCGGTGAACCATTATTTTACATCAATGACAAAACCTACAAAGCTAAAGTTGAAAAAGCAAAGGCAAAGCTCAAAAGAGATGAAGCACAAGCCTTAAAAGCCGAAAGCGATCTCAAAAGAATAGAACCTCTATATAATCAAAATGCAGCCAGTAGGCTTGACCTTGATAATGCAATAGCTGCGCTGAATATGTCTAAGGCTGATGTGGCTATGAGCAAAGCTGATCTCGAACAGGCCGAGTTGGAATTAAGCTATACAGTGATACGATCTCCCCTATCCGGCTATATTAGCGAACGGTATGTAGATATAGGTACTTTGGTCGGAAATTCGAAGTCTTTATTGGCTACAGTTGTTAAAAGAGATACTGTATTGGTGGACTTTAAACTTACTTCTCTCGACTATCTAAGGAGCCAACGCAGGAATGTGCATTTAGGGGAACTGGATACAACCCGATCTTGGCAGCCAACAGTAACAGTTACACTTGCCGACAACTCTGTATACAGCGAAAAAGGAATTGTAGACTTTGCATCGCCTCTTGTTGATCCTAAAACAGGAACTTTTGGTGTACGTGCTGTGTTGCCTAATCCCAATCAAGTTCTTCTACCGGGACAATTTACTCGTGTAAGACTATTGCTGAATTTATTAGAGAATGTTGTTGTAATACCTCGCAAAGCTATTTCGATAGAAAAAGGAGGAGCTCATATATTTGTTATACGTCCAGACAGTATAGTAGAAAAGCGCTATATAGAAACTGGTCCCGAACATGATAATAAGATAGTCGTTATTCGTGGATTGAGTCCCAATGAGCACATTGTTGTAGAAGGATATCAAAAGCTTAGTCACGGGCAAAAGGTTATATCAAGGAGCAGCAAAGAGGAAGCAAAAATAGAAGCTCTCGAGAAAGCGGATGAAAAGAAGAAGGAGGATAAAAAATGAAGCCGGGATTATTTATAGACAGGCCTGTACTTTCTACCGTTTTATCCTTACTAATTGTTATTATAGGTATCATCGGACTAGTGCTATTGCCGATCGAACAGTATCCACAAATAACGCCTCCCGTTGTAAAAATCGGTGCTTCTTATCCGGGTGCAAATGCTACAACGGTTTCTCAAGCGGTGGCAACACCCATCGAACAAGAGTTGAACGGTACGCCCGGCATGATATATATGGAATCGAGCAGTTCCAATTCGGGAGGACTATCCATCACCGTTACGTTTGATGTAAATACAAATGCTGACCTGGCAGCAGTAGAAATACAAAACAGGGTAAAGTTAGCCGAAAGTCGTCTACCGGCTGAAGTACTACAAGGTGGAATTTCTGTTGAAAAGCAAGCACCCGGACAATTAATGACTATTGCTTTGACATCTGACGATCCTAAATATGACGAGATATACTTAAGCAACTATGCAACTATAAATATACTTGACGTTATCAGGCGTATACCCGGAGTGGGACGTGTTTCGAATGTTGGTAGCCGTTATTATGGCATGCAAATATGGGTATATCCGGATAGGCTCGCCAGCTTTGGGCTAACAATCAAAGATTTGCAGGATGCTCTAAAAGATCAGAATAGAGAGTCGGCTGCCGGTGAACTCGGTAAACAACCGATTGTTCATGTGGATGTGACTATGCCCATCACAGCACAAGGACGTTTGTCTACAGTGAGTGAATTTGAAGATATTGTAGTAAAAGCCAATAACGACGGTTCGTTCATACGCATGAGAGACGTTGCAAGAGTATCTCTGGAAGCATCATCATATAGTACCGAGAGTGGCTTGAACGGTAAATATGCAACCATGCTGAGCATCTATCTCCTTCCCGGTGCTAATGCCATGGAAGTAGCGGATGAAGTAAAGGCAGCCATGGGAAATATAAAACAAGATTTTCCCGAAGGCTTAGATTATCTGATACCTTTCGATATGACGGAATACATCGGAGAATCTATTCACGAAGTTTATAAAACATTGTTCGAAGCTCTGACGCTTGTTATTATAGTAGTATTCCTTTCGTTACAAAATTGGCGTGCGGCTATTATTCCGATAGTTGCCGTGCCTATTTCCTTGATAGGAACATTCGGATTTATGCTTATGATGGGATTCTCCCTTAATATGCTAACTCTTCTGGGATTGGTTTTGGCGATCGGTATTGTTGTGGATGATGCGATAGTCGTCGTCGAGAACGTAGAACGCATTATGGAACAGAAAGGGGTAAACGCACGAGAAGCCACACACAGGGCAATGAAGGAATTGACGGGAGCTTTGATTGCCACCTCCTTGGTCTTAGCTGCTGTATTCGTTCCGGTAAGCTTCCTTGACGGGATAACTGGAGCACTCTACAGGCAGTTCTCTGTAACCATTGTCGTATCGGTACTTATTTCTGCGGTAGTAGCTCTTACACTTAGTCCTGCCATGTGCGCCATAATATTAAAGCCATCGAAAAAGAAAAAGCACTTCATCTTCCGCAAAATAAATATCTGGCTAGGGAATGGAAATAAGAAATACGCAAACATATTACTAAAGGTTATAAACAACCCTAGACGTACAATAGCAGCATTTGGTATGGTACTTGTATTTATTTTCGTATTGAATAAAATAGTTCCTACCAGTTTCATTCCGCAAGAAGACCAAGGTTATTTTACCGTAGAGCTTGAAATGCCCGAAGGCACAACACTAGAGCGTATGCGAACGGTTACGGATAGAGCTGTAGCTTATCTGGACAATCATGAAGCAGTAGAGTATGTGCAGAATGTGACAGGATCAAGCCCTCGTGTAGGAACCAATCAGGGACGTACAACGTTGACGGTTATCCTTAAACCGTGGAAAGAAAGAAGTTCGGGTGTAGACCAAGTGATGCGTGACGCACAAAAAGAATTTTATAATTACCCCGAAATAAGGGCATTTGTGAGCCGTCCTCCTGTCATTCCGGGACTAGGATCCGCAGGTGGCGTTGAAATGAAGCTTCAAGCCCGCTCCGATGCTCAATGGGACGATCTGGTGGCTGCGTCTGATACTTTTATGTATTATGCAAATAAGTCTAAGATCATTTCAAATGTATCTTCCTCTCTACAATCTGAAATACCTCAACTATATTTTGACGTGGATCGAGACCAGGCAATGCTGCTCGGAGTGCCGATGTCTGATATTTTTTCAACGATGAAAGCCTATTTGGGATCAGTATATGTAAATGACTTTAATATGTTTAACCGCATATACAAAGTATATATTCAGGCCGATCAATCATACAGGGCAACAGCCAGCGATATTAATCTGTTTTTCGTGAAAACGAAAAGTGGAGACATGGTTCCGCTTACAGCTTTGGGTAAAACGAGCTATACCACAGGACCGGGGAATATCTCACGCTTCAATATGTATACATCGGCATCTATGCAGGTTACTCCTTCGGCAGGGCATAGTTCGGGACAGGCGATGAGCGAAATTGTAAACATCGCAAAAGAACACCTACCCGCCAATATTGGGGTAGCGTGGAGCGGTCTCTCTTTTCAGGAACAAAAGGCAAGCGGGCAAACAGGTACAGTCTTGGTACTGGTTCTAATATTTGTATTCTTGTTTTTGGCGGCATTATACGAAAGTTGGACTGTACCAATTTCCGTGATATTATCCTTACCTATTGCTGCGCTAGGAGCATTTATCGGCATTTGGATATTAGGACTGGATAATGATGTATATTTTCAGATCGGACTCGTTACCTTAATCGGATTAGCAGCTAAAAATGCTATTCTGATAGTAGAATTTGCCAAGATACAGGTCGATGCAGGTATGCAACCAATATTTGCAGCAATGCAAGCAGCGAAATTACGTTTCCGCCCGATATTGATGACATCTTTAGCATTTGTCCTCGGTATGCTACCAATGGTAATAGCTTCCGGACCGGGTTCAGCCAGTAGGCATTCGATAGGAACAGGTGTATTTTTCGGTATGATCGTAGCTATTACATTAGGAATAATACTTGTACCATTCTTCTTTGTGATGGTATATAAAGTAAAAGATAGGTTTAAGATCCCCGAACTTAAGTTTCCTAAATTCGCGAAAATAAAGAAACTTATAAAAAGAGATAACAATGAATAAGCTTATACATATACTACTGATTTCCATTGTATTATTTTCATCCTGTAAAATAGGTCAGAAATACGAACAACCGGAAATGAATATACCACAGGCATTTGATGCGAAAATAACGAATCAAGGAGATGCTTCTGATATCGGATGGAGTGCCTTGTATCAGGATTCCGTATTACAAGGACTCATCACAAAAGCTCTCGACCACAATAAAGATATGCTTATAGCCGCTGCCCGTATAAAAGAAATGGCTGCAAACAAACGTATATCATTTGCAAACTTATTTCCGGAAGTAGGTGCTGAAGTTGCAGGACAAAAAGAATACCTGAACTATGGTGGTGATTCGAAAAAATATTCACCTGAGCTAAGAGCTAATCTTAATGTATCATGGGAGTTGGATATATGGGGAAAACTCAGATGGGCCAACGAAGCCGGAGTTGCAGCATATTTGCAAACAGTAGAAGCACAAAAAGCAATGCACCTGACTATTGTAGCACAAGTAGCCCAGGCATATTTTGAACTAAAAGCATTAGACAGGGAGCTCGAAATAGTTAAACAAACCTTGGATGCAAGACGTGAGGGAGTTCGGTTTGCCAAATTACGCTACGAAGGAGGTTTGACATCTGAAATACCATACAGGCAAAGCCTTGTTGAACTAGCCCGTACCGAAACGCTGATTCCAAATCTCGAAAATGAGATAAAACTGAAAGAGAATGACCTGTTTGTGCTCGTTGGAGAATTTCCCATCGGAAACATTCCCAGAGGGAAAGATGACATTAGCCACCTGCAAGTTCCAGCCAGCCTACCTATCGATTTACCGTCGTCGCTACTGAAACGCCGTCCGGATATGATACAGGCAGAGCAAAAGCTGATAGAGGCTAATGCTAAAGTAGGGATGGCTTACACGGATATGTTTCCGTCGTTAAGACTTACAGGGCGTTTAGGTGGAGAGAATACTGAACTGACAGACTTTCTTAAAAGTCCGACATGGTTTATCTCGGGAGTACTTACCGGCCCTATATTCAATATGGGCAAAAACAAAGCAAAACATAATGCGGCAAAAGCTGCATATGAGCAAGAAGTATATAGCTACGAAAAATCGGTATTGAATGTATTTAAGGAAGTAAACAACTCTATCATTACGTTCAATAAAATGAAAGAGGTATATCTGTCTCAAGAAGCTTTATACAATTCGGCTAACTCTTATCACGAATTGGCTAAGTTGCAGTACGTGAATGGAGCTGTTAAGTATATCGATGTATTGGATGCTCAACGTCAGTTGTTCGATGCCGAAATAGCTTTGAATAATGCTACATTAAACGAACTCTATTCGTTAGTTGCTCTCTACAAAGCATTGGGCGGAGGGCTTAACAGGGACTAAAAAACTGTCTGAAAAGAAGACTGAGCCAATGTCATTCTGAACGCAGTGAAGAATCTTATTTTGAGAAAAGAGATCCTTCGTTTCACTCAGGATGACAAAAGACAATAAATATCTTCTTTTCAGACAGTTTTTTAATTATATTGTTTATCAGTTACCTGCGCTTTCTACTTTCTTTATTTGTTCTTCGGCTTTATCCCTCAAGTTCTGACCTTGCTTTTTAGCCTCTTCTACAAGCTTCTTTCCTGCCGCCTTAGCTGCTGCTTTTGCAAGAGGATTACTTCCAGCCTTTTCTTCCAAAGCCTGTGATTGTTTCTCAGCCTCAGTCACCAACTTTGTTGCCGCTGCATCTGCTTCCGATCTAATCCTTTCTATTTGTTTCGCTTTTTCTTCAGACGCCTTCGCCGAAACATCAACTCCTTTTTCTCCTCCCAAAAGCTCATTTACGGCCGACGAAGCAGCTCCGGCAACCAGCGCCTTCGTGTCTATTCCAATTTTGGGATTTGTAAATGTACCGCCTATAGTAATCGGCACAGACGACACGTAATGGTTCGCTAGCGATTTAGGAAGCGTAACAGTGCCTTTATAGTCGATACTTTGATCAAGGCCAGTAGCCCCCTCTAATTTCATAACACCACCATTGCCAAAGTTTACATTGAAAGGCTTCGTATTCAGTTTTCCATTATTTATAGTAAAAGGCAGATTCAAATCTTTCGTAGAGAATGATTTCAAAGCATCAGTCTTCAATGAAGACGACAAAGCTGTCAGAGCCTCAACGCCTTGCACTTTGACATCATTAGTTTGTAATGCTCCACTACCTGTAAGACCAGCCAAAGTTTGCATAATTGTCTCACCTAAAGACGTATTAAATTTGAAGTTCATAGAATATGTTCCTCCTAATTTTTCAAATATAGGAGCAAACTTTTGCACAGATTCTACCGACTTGAATGTTTCTGCAAATGACACTTTCGACAAAGCCAAATCAAAGTTAACCTTCGGTGTCCTCGGGTCTGATGTATCATACGTTCCACTAACCTTACAAGAACCACCCAAAGCGTTAGCTCCAACATTATTAAGTGTAAGCACTCCATTTTTGACAGTCATATTACCAACCATATTTGTAATGCTCATTTTTCCATATACAATTTGGTTGAGGGCTGCGTTCAATACAAAATCTATATTTTTAGGAATAATAATGTCTTCTGTTGTTGATGATGCTGTTTCCTCTGTTCCGGCTGTTTCGCTACTGATAAAATCATTCGCATTCAGATAGTTTGATTTTATATTCAACTGACCTTTCAGTGTTTGATCTTTCAATGCATAAGCAATGAAATTCTCGAGACGTCCTGTCGCTGACAGATCATTTTTACCAATCTTCAGATTCAGTGACGATAGATTCACATAGCGTGGCGAAAATTCCAATCCGGCATCGTTAACAACCACATCTTGCATATCTTGAGACTTATAAGTCATATTGCTCAATTTCAAACTGCCTGCTGCCGATACATTCTCATATTGTTCTTTTTCGATTGCAGACATCCGAGCAGCAACATTCAGATTAGCAGTCATCTTGCCATTTAGAGCTGTACCTTTCTCTAACGGATATACATCTTTTATCATACCTAAATCAATCGTCCCATTTGCCTGTGCTTTCAGGTTGGGATCGCTCATCGGTGTAGACACATTCAGGCTTCCCGAGAAAGGATTACCGCCCAAATTGAAGCTAAACTTGCTGATATCAACAATCATATTATCCAACGAGCCACCTTTACTGTTTATAGCCATAGCTACATTTATATTATTAACAGCTTTGGGTAAAGAAGGGTATTGGAACATCGCATCGTTCACCATTATCTTTACATCAAACGCAGGATAACTATCACCATGCATAAGACCTTTGATATATGCCTCCAACTTTGCAGTTCCTGACGTTTTCACATCTTTAAAGTCGGCTGTATACATAGCCGGAACAAGAGATAAGATATCTTTAAATTGGGTATCCGGCGCATTCAGCTTAAGATCGAACTCCATATCTTCATAATCCTTGCCCACCATGGCAAAAGTGCCGTCAATAGATGCTTTAAGATCATTTAGTTGCAGGTTACTTTCCTTAAAGGCAAATTGCATCTTATCAAGATTAGCATTGATTGTAGCATCGGCCACACCTTGTATTTTATTCAAATATGGAATGCCATCCATAACAAATGTAACTTCGCCGATAGTAGAATTCGTATTTAATGTTGTTTCGCTAGCCGAAAAATCGCCATGCAAATCTCCATTCCATTTATTGAGCGTTACTTTCATCTTTGTAGAATCGTTCTGATAAACAAAACTACAATCGTTGACAGTAATCTTTTTCAAATTAAGTTTGAAAGCAGATTCACTTTCGGTTGAAGCAGATGCAGTAGAGTCAACCTTCATTATATCCCAGTTGGCACGTCCGTCTTCAAGCACTTTTGTATATATAGAAGCCTTATCCAGATTGATTTTGGATATATTATATTCGCTGCCAAAAAGACTCATCAAGTCGATAGTAACACTTGCCGATTTAGCACTCAATAGTGTATCTTTCTGAAAGTCTCCCACCCCCACTACCGAGGCGTCGTTTAGCGAGAGTGTTGCATTAGGGAAATTGGAAAACAAGTTTAGTCCAAAATCCTTAATATCCACTGTAGCGTTTAGTTTTTCGTTTGCGGCATTCAATACGGCAGTTTTGATTTTATCTTTAAACAAGAAAGGAATTGCTATCATAGCCACTATAAGCACCACGACAACAATACCCGCAATAGTTAGAGCTTTTTTCATACTTTTAGCTTCGATTTTTATACTATGTATTTGTGTTTGTTTATTTTATTAACGGTTTATTCGCAATTTTGTTATAAGTCATGTTATGAAATATATTATGTTCTATATATAGACTATATCATGGAAGATTATTCTTGAAAGTTATCATATATTATAAGTAGCAATAAGAAAAGAAACATCTCAAAAGTTACAAATAAAAACATACGAACAACTGTCACCTTTGTCACCTTTTGCTCACAAAAACCTGTATAACACAATATATGCAAGCAACTTACACGAGCAACGCAAATATACAAAAAGTGACACTATTTTCTAACAAAACGGATATAAATACTCAAAGGCAGATTTTTACCGGATTTTTCAGGAACAATCAGTTCTCCGTACATGCGATCTTTGACATCAGGAAAATAATCCTTTATAAGGTTATCAGCTATCACAGCCGAGAAGCCCATAGAGTAGAGATTTAGTATAAGGAATGAGTTGGATTCTTCGAGCAATTGCGAACAAAGAGACATTATTTCGGCAATATTCTCTTCCAATATCCACTTCTCGCCATCAGGACCACGACCATACGCAGGAGGGTCTAGTATTATCCCGTTATATTTCTTTCCTCTTTTTACTTCGCGGCGGCAAAATTTAAGAGCGTCTTCTACAATCCAGCGTATATCATGAAGATCAGAAGCATCCATATTTTCACGTGACCACGTGATTACTTGCTTCACAGAATCTACATGCGTCACATCAGCTCCTGCACTTTTAGCCGCAATTGAAGCTCCACCTGTATATGCAAAAAGATTCAATACTTTTGGTTCAGAAACATTGAGGCTTCGAACTGTATCGTATATGAAATCCCAATTCTCCGATTGTTCGGGAAACACCCCTACATGCTTGAAAGATGTAAGACCTAAACGAAACCGAAGCTTCATTTCCTTATATTGATAGTTGATGAACCACTGATCGGGCATTCCATTTTTTTGTACCCAAACTCCTTTGTCGTTGCCATCTTGTGATGTCTTTCCTTTCTCCTTCTTGAAAGTGGCATCGGCTGCATCCTCCCACTCTTTCTCGGGCAGAGACTTACGCCATACTGCCTGTGGTTCGGGACGTCGGATAATGTATTTACCAAAACGTTCTAATTTTTCATAATCGCCCGAGTCGATCAGTTCATAATCTTTCCAATGCTGCGGTCTGAGTAATTGCATCTTTATTTCCTTTTATTCAGTCTGAATTTGAAAGCGAAATCAATACTCAACAAATGTTCGTATTTGAAGATTTTATTGTTTTCTGGGTTCAAGACTACAAAGGTAGGACGATAAATTAATCCGACAGTAAATTTAAAAAAAAATAAACAAAGATTGTATCTATAAAGAAAACAGCCGAATGGTTGATTCCAGTCGACTGTCTTTCTATAATTTATACATATCAAGTTCTATCTTTTCTTTGATGAGCTTTTGAGAAACACGTTCAACACCTGTTTGGCAATAGGGACAAACACTGTCGTTGCCATTCTACTCCAAAATCGTTTGTTTTCTACAGCATTCTTTTGGTCAATCTTAGCCTGTTCACGCTGTGCCCTTTCGGCTTCTTTCTGAGCTTTTGCCGTTGCTTTATCCTGCGCTGCCTGTTCTTTCTCACTCAAAGTACCTTGCAAACGCTCCGTTAAGATTTCGTAAGCTGATTCTCGATCTACTACTTGTGCATAATGGCGATACAATATAGAACCTTGTGTCATCTGATTACGGGCAGCAGTATCCAATGGGCCGATTTGCCCTTCAGGGGGTAGAATAAAAGCTCTTTCGACCATATTGGGTCGACCTTTTTCATCTAATAGCGAGACTAAAGCCTCTCCCGTTGCTAATTCTGAGATTGCCTGTTCTGTATCAAATTTAGGATTCGCTCTGAAAGTCTGCGCCGCAACTTTAACAGCTTTCTGATCTTTCGGCGTATAGGCTCTCAATGCATGTTGCACACGATTCCCTAACTGACCTAATACAGAGTCGGGAATGTCTGCAGGAGTCTGTGATATAAAATAGACGCCTATCCCTTTAGAGCGAATGAGACGGACAACCTGCTCTATCTTTTCCAATAACGCCTTCGGCGCATCACTAAACAGTAAATGAGCTTCATCGAAAAAGAATACCAGTTTCGGTTTGTCCGGATCACCGACTTCGGGCATTACATCAAACAGCCTGGTCATCAGCCACATCAAGAAAGTAGTATACACACGTGGAGAATTCATCAGCTTATCTGCTGCCAATATATTTATAACGCCCTTCTCTCCTACTGTTTGTATCAGATCGTCGATATTCAGATTCGGCTCTCCAAAGAATTTATCAGCGCCTTCTTGCTCTAACGCAATTAATCCACGCTGTATAGCTCCAACACTTGCCGTAGAGATATTGCCATAAGTTGTTGTAAAACGATTAGCATTGTTTCCTACATATTCCAATAGCTTTTGTAAGTCTTTCAGGTCGATGATATCTAAAGACTCATCTTTTGCTGATTTAAATATAATAGAGAGAACTGCCGATTGAGTATCATTGAGAGATAAAAGCCGGCTTAATAGAAGCGGCCCCATATCTGCAACCGTAGCTCTGATAGGTGCTCCTTGATCTCCAAAGACATCCCAAAACTGAACAGGGAAATCTTGAAATTTAAATCCTTTGTTTGCCAATTTGTATGATTCTACACGTTGGGTAACGCTCTCCTTATTTCCTCCAACGGCAGCCACACCTGATAAATCGCCCTTCACATCTGCCGCAAACACAGGAACTCCCATTCTGCTGAATGTCTCGGCTAAGGTCTGCAATGTTACTGTTTTTCCTGTACCTGTGGCTCCGGTGATAAGTCCGTGTCGATTAGCCATTTTCGGAACCATACAGACTTCCTGTTCGGGAGAAATAGCTATAAAAGCTCTTTTTTCATTATCATACATTGGATTATATTTTTTAAGTTTGTTTTCTTATTATATAAAATCAAAAAGGAGTATAAAAAGTTCGCTAATGGTATTACAAAAATAATTATTTATTGCAATACACATCACCAATCGATATAAAGCTTAATTTTATCAAAAAGAATTTATTGAACACATTCGCTAAAATAAGAAAATGGGTAACAGATAATCCGATAAAAAGCATCATTATTGTCGGTACTTTAGTTCGCTTAGTTGTTGCCTTTTTATATCAGTATATAACCCTCTATCCTGATAGTGAAGGGTATGTAGAGTTGGCTAATAGAATACTCAACTTTGATTTTTCAGGCTATGAAGGTCAACGTTCTCCGGGATATCCTATTTTACTTGCATTAAGTAATATCTCTTATTCTACAGCAGGTGCACTACAGTTTATTATAGGAATAGTTACTCTTATTTACTTCTACAAAACATGCCTATCGGTGAGGTTGAGCAAAAAGATATCTTTTTACTTAACTATTATATTAAGTTGCTACTTACCAACTATTTTCTTCGAGGTAACTATTCTTACCGAAACACTAACATTACTCGTTGTAACACTTATAATTTACCTGTTTTTTAGGATTAGAAGCGGACAGTCGAATCAATACATAGGACTAAGTTTATTATGTGGATACCTTGTTTTGATAAAGCCTTTTTATATATTCTTACCCGTAATTCTCTTTTTTATTCTATTAAATGTAAGTTCTTTCAAGTCTCTCTTAACTAAACTGTCTTTTATCTTAGTAATTCCTCTTTTTGTTTTTCTAGGTTGGTCTTATGTAAACAAAAAGAATACAGGCTATTTCACCTCCACAACTTTTTACGGATTCAATCTTGCTCAGAACTGTGTCAACTTTGCAGAAAAAACAACACTCGAATATGCTCCAATAGGCAATATATATGCCAAGTATAGAGACAATAGAATTTCGGACAAGGAAATAGCAATGACTATCTGGGAAGCATACCCTGAATTGAAATCGGAAACCGATTTATCGTTCCCCGACTTATCCAACAGGCTCTATGATTATAGTATTGCTACAATTAAAGAGAACCCGACAGCGTACTTGCAACAGGTTTTTATCTCGTGGCGTGATTTTTGGAAAACATCATTGTATTGGGAATATGATAAATTTGCTATTCCTCATGCCAATGAAATACTATTGTATATATGCTACTTAGAAAGGATTCTGTTACAATTAATAAAGATTGCGTTTATAATCCTCATCCCATACAATATATCCAGAGGTATAAAGCAAAAGAAAATTACCCCTCAACTTACAATATCTATAATAGTATTCACAGCATCGATACTACAAGCTTTTGTTACATACGGAACAAATTCCCGATTTAGCTTTCCATTCGAAATGCTTATTGTATTATCTGTCATATTAAATGTTTTAGACATAAGATATAAAAAACTCGAAAGATCGAATATACAATTCGAGTCGAAACAGCCTTGAACGCTGAAAATAAAGATCAAAAATAGCCAGATGCAGTAAAATTGACTATTTTTGTACGTTTTATAAACTTAATTGATGTGATTTCAGTAGAAGGACTAACGGTAGAATTTGGAGGTTTTAGCCTCTTTGACGATATATCTTTTGTTATCAACAAGAAGGAGAGAATAGCCCTTGTTGGTAAAAATGGAGCAGGTAAATCAACCATGCTTAAAATATTTGCAGGGCTGCAAGCTCCTACACGAGGGAATCTTTCCGTGCCCAAAGACATAACGATTGGTTATCTGCCGCAGCACATGACCCTAAAAGAAGGTAATACTGTTTTTGAAGAGGCTTCTTTAGCATTTTCTCACATACAGAAGATAGAAACCGAATTAGACTATGTAAACAAACAGTTGGCTGAAAGAACCGACTATGAATCGGAAGCCTATCACAACCTGATAGAGAAATCATCTTATCTCAACGAGGAGTTTATGATGTCGGGGGGCGGTAACTTTCAGGCAGAAATAGAAAAAACACTGACTGGTCTGGGGTTTAGACGTACAGACTTTGAACGTCCGACCAGTGAGTTTAGCGGAGGGTGGCGTATGCGTATTGAATTAGCCAAACTGCTTCTTCAACGCCCCGACGTACTTTTACTCGACGAGCCGACCAACCACCTTGATATAGAGTCGATTCAGTGGCTCGAAACATTTCTTTCGACCCGAGCCAATGCTGTCTTACTTGTATCGCACGACCGTGCTTTTTTGGATGCTGTAACCCAACGCACAATAGAAATATCTCTCGGACGTATTTACGATTATAAAGTACCCTATACCAAATATGTGGAACTGAGGCAGGAGCACCGCGAGCATCAAATACGTGCTTTTGAAAATCAGCAAAAGCAAATACAGAAAACCGAAGAGTTTATAGAGCGTTTCCGCTACAAAGCGACAAAATCAGTACAAGTACAATCACGCATAAAGCAATTGGATAAGCTAGAACGGTTGGAAGTAGATGATGAAGATAATGCTATGCTGAATCTTAAATTTCCTCCCGCACCACGTTCAGGCTCTTATCCTGTAATTGTAGAAAATGTGGAAAAAAGCTATGGGGATCATCTGATCTTCAAAGATGTAACATTTACAATACATAGAGGAGACAAAGTAGCTTTTGTTGGGAAGAATGGAGAAGGGAAATCTACCTTAGTGAAATGCATCATGAACGAGATTGACTTCAAAGGCAAACTCGAACTAGGACATAATGTGAAAATAGGCTACTTCGCACAGAATCAAGCACAGTTATTAAACGAGGATCATACCGTGTTCGAAACAATAGACTATGTGGCTGTAGGTGACATCCGAACTAAGATCAGAGACATACTGGGAGCTTTTATGTTTGGTGGCGAAGCATCTGACAAAAAGGTAAAAGTATTGTCGGGAGGAGAACGTAGCCGCTTGGCAATGATACGCTTACTGCTCGAACCCGTAAATCTGCTTATTCTCGATGAGCCAACCAATCACCTCGATATGCGTTCGAAGGATGTTTTGAAGAAGGCGATTAAAGAGTTTGACGGAACTGTTATCGTAGTATCTCATGATCGTGACTTCTTAAACGGACTGGTAGAAAAAGTTTACGAATTTGGTAATCAACAAGTAATAGAGCACTTAGGCGGAATCTATGAGTTTCTTGAAAAGAAAAAAATGGATAGCCTCAAAGAACTTGAAGTGTCTACATCTCCGCTTAATGAATCTGATAGGACTACAGATCAAGAACCTGTAAATAAGCTATCTTACGAAGAGCGAAAAGAATTAGCTCGTCAAATCAAACGAGTAGAAAAGCAGATTTCGGATATAGAAAAAACTATAGAAAGTAAAGAGAACGAAATAGCCGAAATAGAACTTAAACTAACAACACCCGAAGGTGCAGCCGATGCTTCTCTTTTCGAAAGGCATGGGCTATTAACAAAAGAGTTGGAAGACGATATGCTCAAATGGGAAGAATTGACAGTTGAACTTCAAAATATTTCGAAAGACTAAATTTGCATTCTATGAGAACTATATTGTCAATTTTGATGTTATTTTGTACTATGATTTTATCGGCACAGGAAATACAAGAAAATATCCTTGAAAATAAAACCTATCTCGAAAGAATGGCTTACTTCAAGGCAAACCCTCTGACTAATGGGCAAATAATATTTTTAGGAAATAGTTTGACACAAGGCGGGAAATGGAATGAATACTTCCCTACTCAAAAACCTGTAAACAGAGGTATATCTGGTGACAATACATTGGGTATGCTCAATCGGTTAAACGAAATTATAATTGCTAAGCCAAAGAAGGTATTCCTCATGGCAGGAATCAATGATATATCTCTCAGCAGATCGAATGAGAAAATAATGATAGGCATCAAGTCTATCATCTACCAGATAGAAACAGGCTCGCCTTATACAAAAATCTATGTTCAAAGTCTATTGCCAATCAACAACAATAGAAATGTGTATCAACGAATGTTGAATAAAGAGTGGCAGATAGAACAGTTGAATAAAGAGTTAAAAGCTTTCTGTGAAAAGGAGAATATAACCTTTATCAATATTTATCCTGCATTTTTGAGCGAAGACAGAACCTTAGATGCAAAGTACACAACGGACGGATTGCATCTGAATGATAAGGGATATACAGTTTGGGTAGACCAAATACGAAAATATGTAGAAGAGTAACTAATTTAATTTATATGAACAAAATCTATTTCTATTTACCGATTGCCGCTCTCGCTCTAACGCAAGTGAGCTGTAAACAAAAGGCAAGCGCACAGGACTCGGATGCAGATATTATGAATATCGCACAGAAATTTGATACTGCCAATTTGGATATTACAGCTATCCCCGGCAACGACTTTTACCAATACGCTACAGGCGGCTGGGCAAAAGCAAACCCTATGAAAGACGAATATGCACGCTATGGCTCGTTCGATCAATTGGCTGAACGAAACCAAGAGCAAGTAAAAGGTCTTATTGAAGAATTGGGTAAAACAAAACATGAGCAAGGTTCTATCGCTCAAAAAATTGGAGACCTGTTTGCGTTGGGAATGGATAGTACGAAGCTCAATGCTGACGGAGCAAAACCTATAAAAGCTCAGTTGGATAATATAAACAAAGCTTCTACAACAGCTGATATAGTAAAACTAACGGGAGAATTAAGAAAGTATGCTAACTCTCCATTCTTTGGTCTATATGTAGGTGCCGACGACAAGAATAGTTCTATGAATATTGTTCAACTATACCAAGGTGGTCTGGGATTAGGAGAACGTGATTATTATGTTGCACAAGACTCTACATCGGTTGCTATCCGTAAAGGATATCTCAACTTGATAAAGACTCAATTTGTAAATGCGGGCTACAGCGAAGCTGATGCACAAAAATCAGCTGACGTAGTTCTAAAAATAGAAACAGCTTTAGCAAAAGATCACTTCAAAAAAGAAGACACCAGAATTCCTGAATTGAATTACCACAAAATGAATGTTACCGATCTGAATAAATCAGTAGCTAATTTTGATTGGAAAGCCTTCTTCGATGCAGCCGATGCAAAAGACTTTACAGAGATAAATGTAGCTCAGATAAAACCGATTGCAACAGCCGTAAATTTGATTCATACACTACCTATCGATGAATCAAAAGCTTACCTTTCATGGTGCTTGATAAATTCTGCGGCTGGGTATCTTAGCGATAATTTCGTAAATGCAAACTTTGACTTCTACGGAAAACAACTAAGCGGCCGCAAAGTATTACAACCACGTTGGAAACGTGCTGTAGGAGTTGTAGACGGAGCACTCAGCGAAGCTGTAGGGCAAATGTACGTAGAAAAATACTTCCCTGCTGAAGCCAAAGAAAGAATGCTGAAGCTTGTGAAAAATCTGCAAGTAACATTGGGCGAACGCATCAACAACTTGACATGGATGAGCGATGCAACGAAAGCTAAAGCTCAGGAAAAATTGAACTCTTTCACTGTTAAGATTGGTTATCCGGACAAATGGAAGGACTATTCAACGCTTAATATAAAGAAAGACTCTTATTGGGAAAATGTAGTACGGGCAAGTGAGTTCGATCATAACGAAATGATCAAAAAGATTAACAAGCCTGTAGATAAGAGTGAATGGCATATGCCTCCACAAATGGTAAATGCATACTATAATCCAACAACGAATGAAATTTGTTTCCCTGCAGGAATCCTTCAACCTCCATTCTTCTATCTAAACGAAGATGATGCGGTTAATTATGGAGCTATCGGTGTTGTTATTGGTCATGAAATGTCTCACGGATTTGATGACCAAGGATCTAAATATGATAAAGAAGGTAACCTGTCAGACTGGTGGACGAAAGAAGACTCTAAGAAATTCAACGAAAGAGCTCAGGTACTTGTTCAACACTTCAACAAGATAGAGGTTCTTCCGGGTGTATTTGCAAATGGAACATTTACTTTGGGTGAAAATATCGGAGACTTTGGTGGACTTCAAATTTCATACAATGCATTCGAAAAAACAGATGAAGCTAAAAAAGGCGATAAAATAGACGGCTTTACTCCGGCTCAACGTTTCTTCTTATCTTATGCAGGAGTATGGGCAGGAAATATACGTGATGCAGAAATCCTACGTCGCACAAAAACAGACCCGCACTCTTTAGGAAAATGGCGTGTAAACGGCACATTACCTCATATCGATGCATGGTATAAAGCATTTAATATCACAGAAAAAGATTCTCTATATATTCCAAAAGAAAAGAGAGCTGATATCTGGTAATATAAATAGGTTTTAAAAGAAATGGGTTCGTTTTCTGCGAACCCATTTTTATTTTATACCTTATATATCAGTCTTTTTTTATCAGTTGATCAAATTCCTCTCTAGTTCCGGCAAATGCATTCAGGTCAACATCCGTTTTTATGCCTTCTATTTTCCCTTTATTAGTATATTGCCAAAACAACCATTTACGCCCATCAGGCAGCTTTGGCTTAGATACTATATCTCTTATCCAAATGGGATTATCCATGAACTGCCCGATCATGTAGTTCTTATAGAACTCATTTGTAGTGTAGATAAGCACCTTTCGTTGATAATGATTTTCCAGAATCTCTATAAACTTGGCAATTTCTGCGATAATATCTTCTTTACGATTTTCCTGCTGACAATTTCCGCCATACTCCAAGTCGATAATAGGCGGAAGGTCTATACTATCTTTAGGTACATAATGAATATAATTTCTAGCCTGTGCATCCCCATCTTTACAAAATGTAAAAAAATGATAAGCACCTACCGGTACATTATGATGAATGGCTAGTCTCCAGTTTTCCTGAAAAAGAGAATCTTTATGATTACCTCCTTCTGTGGCTTTTATAAAAGCAAATTGAACGGATCGCTTGTCTAATTTTCCCCAATCAATTGTTTGTTGATGATGAGAAACATCTATGCCTTGTACCGGATACTCCTCAAAAGAAGGGTAGTTCATTCGTATATATCCTTTGGTATAAGCAAAATATAAGCCGGTTATAACAACAGCTATAATTAGTATCGTACCAAGGGAAGAATATATGATGAGTTTCTTTTTCATACAGATATTAAAGTTAACACGATAATATTATTTTTAGTGAAGATAATAATTACTATTTTCTTTTAATATGCAGAAATTATATTTATTTTTGATAAAAATTATTAATCTTAAAAATCAGATAGTTATGTCAGAATTTAACTCAGAAAATCAAAGTTACCAATCTTCTTCCTATCAGGCTAATAATTTAGATGATTTTGCTAAACCTGTTAAACCTGATAATAACTTGGTATTATCAATTGTAGGTACAGTACTTGGACTCTGTTCACCATGCTGTATAGGACTGATATTAGGTGTTATTGCAATCGTGTTTTCGACACAAGTAGATTCAAAATATAATGCCGGAGAATATGAAGCAGCACAGGGTAATGCACAAAAGGCTAAGATTTTTGCCCTGATTGCCATCGGATTATTCGCACTCAATTTAATCTATGGTATTATTATGTTTATCACAGGTGGAATGGATGCTGTACTTGAACAATACAAAGAGGTTCTAAAATATGCAGAATAAATAAATACTAAATAATTAATATATTTGGAAAGGTAATTGCTACGATTACCTTTCCTTTTTTATATGAGAAAATATATAGGATATATCATTATAATAGCTATTCCTTTAATCATAGCATTTGTCTATTACAATTATTATGCAACAACAGGGAATATATGGAGCAAACAGTGTAGTTTTCACGAGCTAACGGGACTTCAGTGTCCGGGATGTGGGGGGCAACGATCTTTTTATCATCTGCTTCACGGAAATATATTACAAGCATTCCGATATAATTCTCTATTAATAATTATACTCCCCTTCCTGCTATATATATATTTCCTCTTAGCTCAGGTTTACATATTAAAGAATAAGAACTATCTCAAATACTTTAACTTTTCAGGGAAACTGGGATATATCTTTATCGCCGTATTAGTCATATTCTTTATCCTACGCAACATACCCATATCTCCCTTTATTTACTTGTCCCCTCCTCAATAAAAGAAGAAAGTGGCTTTCGCCCTTTTCATTATATTACTTTCTTAAACCTCTCGAGGAAAACATTTGCCTGATCGATAGTCAAACAAAGAGGCGGCAATAAGCGGAACACATGAGTTCCTGTAGCTCCTGTAAATACTTTCTCTTCGAAAAGAAGCTTAGAACGTTTCTCTTTAATAGGCTCATTAAATTCCATCCCGATCATCAATCCTCGTCCACGAACTTCTTTTATCTGAGGGATCTTTTTCAACTCTTGCATCAGGTATTCACCAACATTGTAAGCATTCTCTATCAGCTTCTCTTCTTTCATAATATCCAATACTGCAATGGCAGCAGCACAAGCCAAATGATTTCCACCAAAGGTAGTACCAAGCTGACCATATACAGCCTTAAACATCGGATTGATCAGCACGCCCGCCATAGGGAAACCATTACCTATACCTTTAGCTACTGTTATAATATCTGCCTGTATATCGGCATACTGGTGAGCGAAGAATTTACCACTACGCCCATATCCTGACTGTATTTCATCCAATATTAGGATAGTTCCTGTCTCGGTACAAACATCACGAAGCTGCTTTAAGAAGCTGTCTTCAGGCACTTGTATTCCCGCAACCCCCTGAATACCTTCAATCAAAACAGATGAATACTCCTTAGTTGCAAGCTCTTTCTTTATAAATTCAATATCATTGAATGGAGCAAACACATAGTTCGGATTCATATTCACAGGTGCTGAATATGCCGGAATATCTGTAGCTGCCACCGTAGCTGATGTGCGCCCATGAAACGCTTTGGCAAAGGCCAACACCTTTTTTCGTCCATTATGGAAAGAAGCAAGTTTTATGGCATTTTCGTTTGCTTCTGCACCCGAATTTATCAGAAACAGAAAATAATCGGGATAACCACATTGTTCTCCAAGTTTTTGGGCAACCTCCTGTTGCAGTTTGTTTATTACTGAGTTTGAATAAAACCCAAGTTTATTCAATTGATCTGTTAGTTTTTCTACATAGTACGGATGAGTATGCCCAACCGATATCACAGCATGCCCGCCATACAAATCGAGGTATTCATTTCCCTTGTCATCATATACATAGCATCCATTACCTTTCACTATGTTAATATCAAACAGTGGGAACACATCAAATAATTTCATTTTCTATATATTAATTAGTTATATTATTTATCAAATCTATCACACCTTCTTTGTTTATGATATACATTCCAAGCCTTACATCCGATACGCCCTCTTTCAATTTATAGGTATAAACCGGATGTCCGTCTTCTTCCTTTATATCAAAGTAACTGAACTGAATATTAGTTTTTGATTCCAACTCTCTTGCCGCTTCAACAATATGGGTTGATATAACAAAAAACGAGGTTCTAATTTTAGCAAATGCAGAAACAACAGCGACTGTTCCATCATAAGCATCCTTCACATTTGTTCCTCTGAACAGCTCATCGAAGAGAACTAATATCCTGTTATTTGCCTCCAGTTTATGAGCCACATCCTTGATCCTCATTACTTCGGCATAGAAATGGCTATACCCTGTACTCAGATTATCCGAAATATTTATAGTTGTACTCAATCCGGACAAAATACCAATTTGCATTTTACTGGCAGGAACAGGAAAACCTGCATGTGCCAAGTATACAGCGACACCGAGTGCTTTTAGGAATGTTGACTTACCCGCCATATTAGGTCCCGATATAAATAATAGATTCGACTGGTTGTCGAAATGCACATCATTTGAGATAGCATTCTCTACAAAAGGATGAAATAACCCTTCCAGTTCAAGTACAGTCTCTGTTTCAGGTAATATGTCAGGATATTGCAAATTATATTTAGCAGCAGCTTTTGCCACCGCAAACAACGCATCATATTCATGTACAAGGTCTAGGAAGAAATGTATATGTTTCTTATCGGTATAGCGAAACATATAATCGAGCCTCATTATATCATAAGACTTGTATTTCTTCATATCCTTTATCTCTTTGTATGCCTCTTTTTGGAAAAGCTCCAGAACAATTTCGTTATTCTTCACTAAGAATACAGGAGCATCACCTTCTTTAAGTTTATCAGCCAAGGCAATGGAAAACTGATATATATTCTTTAGTAGGTCTACAGTCGAAGTAACTCCTTTTTCGGCAAGATAATATTCATTACTGCTTGTACTTATCTTGTCCGCAATCATTTTCTCTATAGCCGTAAACCAAGAAGGCATCCGTGTAGGATAATCAGGCTGTCTTAGATAATATTCTGTAAAATCCAAAGCATCCTTATCAAGATTCAGACCATCCGGGAAATGCTTATGAAAAAAGGCAATCGTCTCCTTTCTTTCCGTGATCTGCTTATAGTCAGCCAAAGGATTAGCAAGATACTCGTATAACTTTTTCTTACCTCCAATACATTGTGTATGATTAAATAAACCAACAACAGACAGCCCTTCTTTGACTGTTTCAAAGATTTCAAGGTCCTTCTTCGTCTGACTATCTACTTCAAATTTCATATATTTCATGATTATAAGGTTTTATCGGTTCTATACAAAATAGATATACTGTAGAACCTTTTTCCATAAACCTTATAGTTTTTTATTTTAAGAACTCTGACTTTCTATTAAAAGGTGACAACCAACGGTCACAGGAGCGAAACGTACGTAAAAGTAACACTTATCAGTATACTCTTTATTGTTACTTTATCCTTAAAAAACTTCTATAATAGATAATCTTATAAGCGGAATATAATCCTTACAATTCTTTCATATATCCTACAATGGTCTTCATTGCCGTATCCCAATTCAATCGGGATTCGAAGTCATGGTAAGCCGACAGAGCCAACTCATTATAATAGCTTTTATCCTCGAATGTTTTATATATCTGTTGAGCATACTCTTTAGGTTCTACTTGGGGGCTTAGGATTATTCCATTCGTATCATTCACGATAGAAGGAATTCCTCCTGTTGCAGCCGATACACACGGAACAGCATACGACATAGCTTCTGAAAAAACAATCGGAGTACAGTCTGCTCGCGACGGAATAAAAAGAAAATGACTTTGCAAAATCAAGTTTTCTACCTTTTTCATACCTTCGGGAGTGGCTTTACTTATACGCCCATGATTGATTATATAAGGTGGTAAGTTCTCTGCCGGTAAATTATCGATACCTACAATATGTAATTCGGCAGATTGGTGAAGTTCTTCATTCAAATACTTAACAGCATCAATGGCAATATCACCACCTTTGCGAAACCAATCAACACCCAAAAATAGTATCTTACAAACATCTGTACTTCTCTTTCTCAGTACACTTTTTATCTCCTCTAAAGATATTTTCTGAGTAGAAATATTTGCACCAAAGGGCACAATCTTTACTTTATCGCTATCGGTATTATAATCTTTGATTGCACTATCTGCAGCCCACCGAGAACTATAAATAACCAAACGACTTGAGTCTAATGATAATTGCTCCATCCGATTTCCTTCTTTAATATACTGCTGACTAAGATTTGTAAAATAGTCATAGTAATTTATCATCGAAGCAAATGTAGCATCAGTATATATAACCTTATGTTTATTTGTTTTCAGATAAGACATAAGAGCCGAACTATGAGAGAATAATATATCTGTAGCCGGATTCAGTTGTGCTGATATCTGCTTTGCATAGTTCTTTCCGAGTTCCGGAGACCTATCTGCACGATATATTTTGTTTCGCCCATACAACTTATTCTTTACCTTCAGAGAGAATGTCCAATCTTCTTCCAAACCTGTTATATAATCCACATTGGAGTATTTAGCCAGATTTGTTGCCATAAAATGCACAGTGCCTGACCAATGCTTTATGTCCGTGGATGGAAAGTTTGTTATATAGGTTATGTTCATAACTCTTTCTTTTAAGTAAAGATAAAGATATTATTATTCTCTGTCATTCTGAACAAAGTGAAGAATCTCTTTTTAATAAAAATAAGTAATGCTTCGTTAAAACTAAGCTTGACAAAGAAAATAATCTTAACTAAAAAGCAGATGCTTTCAAATTCAACCCTATAGTTTCTTCCAGACCAAAAATCAGATTCATATTATGCACTGCCTGACCGGAAGCTCCTTTTACTAAATTGTCGATACATGAAAGAATAAGCAACTTGTTACCATGTTTCTCAAGGTGCAAGACACATTTATTTGTATTTACAACTTGTTTTAAATCGATATTCTTATCTGATATAATCGTAAACGGACTATCCTTATAATAGTCTTTATACAATTTCTCTGCATCCTCTATTGTACCGTCGTAATTGAGATAGGTAGATACAAAAATACCTCTCGTGAAGTTTCCACGCACAGGGATAAAATTAATATCTCCATTAAAATTTACCTGTAACTGATTTAGCGACTGTTTGATTTCGGTCAGATGTTGATGTTCGAAAGCTTTATAAACTGATATATTGTTTTCGCGCCAACTGAAATGAGATGTAGCAGAAGGTTTTACTCCTGCTCCGGTAGATCCTGTGATAGCATTCACATGAATCTCTGATATCAGCTTATTTGCCTTTGCCAAAGGTAACAATCCTAACTGTATAGCTGTTGCAAAACATCCCGGATTAGCCACATAGAAAGACTGCTTGATTTCTTCTTTATTCAATTCAGGAAGACCATATACAAATTTATTTCCTTCCGCTTTATGTCGATAATCTGTAGAAAGATCAATTAATTTTAGGTGATCTGGGATATCATTCGCATCCAAGAATTTCTTAGTATCACCATGTGCTGTACAGAAGAATAAAACATCAATCTTGTCATAGGGTAATTGATCGGTGAAACTCATATCTGTTTCTCCCAAAAGACCTCCATGAACGTCTGTGAGCTTATTCCCTGCATTACTTGTACTATTTACGAATACTAGCTCTACCTGAGGATGATTGAGTAATATCCTTATCAGCTCTCCGGCTGTATAGCCTGCTCCACCTATTATTCCTGCTTTTATCATTTATTCTTTCTTATTATCTAAATCTTCTCTTGTCATGTTGAACGATAGTGAAACATCTCTTCTCTTGTTTATTTAATAAAGATTCTTCACTATCGTTCAGAATGACACAATACGTTATAAGAATATTACTTCCCGTTTTTCTTTTGCACACTATGATATATCTTATTTGTCATAGCGTATATTTTGGTAAATCCTTTAGCATCATCCGAAGTCCAAGCTTTATTCATTTCGCCATATTCACCAAAGTCAGCCTTCATCAAGTCGAAATCGCTTTCTACACCTACAAGCGTATAATGATAAGGTTTGAGCTCTACGATAACACGTCCTGTGACATTACGTTGCGAACTTTCGAGCATCGCTTCTATATCACGCATCACAGGCTCTAAGTATTGCGCTTCATGTAAAAACATTCCATACCAGTTACCTACCTGATCTTTCCAGTATTGTTGCCACTTGGTTAGCGTATGTTTTTCCAACATTTTATGAGCATTGATGATTACAATAGGTGCAGCGGCTTCAAATCCGACACGTCCTTTAATACCTATAATAGTATCACCTATATGCATATCACGACCTATAGCATAAGCGGATGCAATTTCTTCAATTTTCTGTATCGCCTTTACTTTATCTGTATATTTTTCACCGTTAACAGCAGCAATTTCACCTTCTTCAAAGTCAATAGTCAGGGTTTCCGACTCTTGCTTTTTCAATTGAGAAGGGTATGCTTCCTCAGGAAGAGTTTGGTTCGATTTCAATGTTTCTTTTCCTCCGATACTTGTACCCCAAAGACCTTTGTTGATGGAATACTCCATTTTTGTGAAGTCAGCTTCATACCCATGCTCTTTCAAATAATTAATTTCATATTCACGAGTGAGTAGCAAGTCGCGTGTTGGAGTAATTATTTCGATACCCGGTGCAAGCACATCAAAAGTTAAGTCGAAACGAACCTGATCATTTCCGGCACCTGTACTTCCATGCGCTACGGCATCAGCACCTATTTCTTTTGCATAATTGATAATAGCAATTGCCTGAAAAATACGCTCCGAGCTAACAGATATAGGGTATGTACCGTTACGCAGTACATTACCAAAAATCATATATTTGATGCTTTTCTCATAATACTCTTGTGTTATATCAAGACTAACATGTTTTGCAGCACCTAGTTTGTATGCTTTTTGCTCTATAACCTTAAGTTCTTCAGAAGTAAACCCACCTGTGTTTGCAATTGCTGTATATACCTCATAACCAAGGTCAGCAGATAAATATTTAGCGCAAAAAGATGTATCTAATCCCCCACTGAATGCTAAAACGACTTTCTTTTTCATTTTTTCAATTGCTTTTTTAGGTCTTTTATGATTGTTTTTATTTCTTTCTTGTCTTTCTGCTTCTCCGGATCGAAAAGCATCGCTGTACAAATACAGTATTTACGCTCGGTACGAGTAAGCACATCGTAATTTACACAACCTTGACAACCACGCCAGAAAGCGTCGTCATCTGTCAACTGAGCAAATGACACAGGCACATAGCCAAGTTCGGTATTTATTTTCATTACTGCTGCACCCGAAGTCAGACCAAATACCTTTGCATCAGGAAACATCGCTCTAGCAAGCGAAAAAGCATGTTGTTTGATTTTTTTCGCTAATCCATGTTGTCTGAATTTCTCAACAACAATAAGTCCCGAGTTTGCAACATATTGCTTGTTTCCCCACGATTCGATATAACAGAAACCTGCGAATTCGTCTCCTATAAGAGCTATAATTGCTTTGCCTTCTTTTATTTTGAGTTCCAAATATTCAGGTGAACGTTTTGCGATTCCTGTGCCGCGCACCTTTGCCGCAGCTTCTATAGTATCTAATATTGTCTGCACATAGCTAAGATGCTCTTCACCGGCTATTTGTATGGTGAGTTGTTGTTGCGCCTCCATTTTTTTGTCTAACACAAGTTCTTCTATATTGTTCATTTTAGTTGATCTATTCAATGTTTGGAATAAAGGTAGATAGTGAAGCTATAACTTCTTCTCTGCTCACATTTTCTTTTGGTATAATCAGTATGGTATCATCACCAGCCACTGTCCCCAAAATATATTTCGAAGCTTTATTATCTATTTCACCTGCTATCGCCATTGCATATCCGGGACGGGTTTTAATGATAGCCAATTGTCCCGAGAATTCTATCCCTACAAAACCGAAGGATGAAAGCGGAGATTCCTCCGAAGTCGTAACTTTTGCATCTGGCAACTGATATGTATATGTCCCTTTCGATGTTGGTGCTTTTACCACTTTCAATTCTTTAATATCGCGCGACAAGGTAGCCTGAGTAAGCTCAAAGCCCTTTTCAGTTAGTATCTTAAGCAGCATATCCTGACTATTTATCTCATTAGCCTGAAGTACTTCTTTTATTATTTTATGTCTAAATTTTTTAGTCATACATGTATAAATATACAAACAAGATGCAAAAATATACATAATAATGCATATCTAAAACTTTAGATGTATAAAAATTATAAATTTATAAGGATATCTGTATAAAATCAATCGATGGGTTTCGCTGCCGGTATTCCCATATCTTCAGCTTCACCTCTATCATGCATTTCGGAATACTCCTCCGACCGACTTATATCGTATTCTCCGTACTCATCATTTGTATATCTTTTATTTGTTGAGTTGAGTAAGAAACTATCGCTGAAAGAAACCTCCTTTTCAAGCCCGAGATCTTTTAGGCTATAAGTTTTACCTTCATGCTTTATGGAATCAGAAAATTCATATAGATGAGCCTTATAAATTGCATCCTGATATTGTTTCTCAATGATTAGTAAATATAGATTATAGTACTTTCCATTCGATGAAGAACCATCTGAAGAAACAGAGAACTCAAATCCATGAGACGTCTCAATTTGTATAATCCGATCTTGCAAATCCCATTCGAAAGAACATTGTTCAAAATGAGAACTTATAAAGAATGAATATTTTGGCTGACCATATTTTTCTTTAAACCCATGCATAAAACGAGCTCTGTCTTCAAGTGTATTAAATCTCCCTGTAGCATAATAGGCTACAGGCTTTTTCTCTCTATTTGTTAATATAGATAATTTATCAAAGTATGCATTTCGAAATTTGGCAACACTATCCAAAGTCGGAGTTTGATATAAATATCCAAATTCCTCTTTAGGCACTTTCAGTTCTAAAGCATCGGATATTACAGTGTTAATTGTATACCTCAGCATATCATCAGTCAGTTTACCATCTCTTATACTGTCATATTCTGCGTAACCATCTTTAAGAATAAGATGTCGGGAATATAAGAGAGGAACATTCTCCTGAAAATTGACACTCTCCAAGTCGAAAGCACCACTCTTCTCGAGAGTAGCAGGGTGCTTGATACATGAAAATAATAATAGAAATGTAAAAGTAAGTGATAAGGTTATTTTAATCATATTTTTATAGCTATAAATTCAACATCATTTTCTCTCGTAATTTAATATTATCAGATGCGCTGCCTACCATAAAAGTGAAGTCTCCGTTAGGCTCAACAACTCTATTCATTTTCTTATCAATGATAGAGAAATCGTCTTTGGTCAGTAGAAGTTTAATCGTTTTGGTCTCACCTTTCTTCAAATTGACTCTTTCAAAGGCTTTCAACTGCATAATCGGCTGTACAACAGAAGCCCTATTATTTCTGAGGTATAGCTGAACAACTTCGTCACCGTCAAAATTTCCAGAATTTCGAAGTTCTACAGTAACCTCAACACCTGAATTGCTCTTATTGATCTTCAAATTGCTATATTCGAAGCTAGTGAAGCTAAGCCCATAACCGAAACTATACAATGGCTTGTTAGTCATCTCAACATAATCATGACTTGCCGGATTCCTGTGATTATAATACACAGGCAATTGCCCTATCGATTTGGCTACAGACATTGGTAAACGTCCCGCAGGATTATATTCTCCAAACAGAACATCAGCTATCGCATTGCCGCCTTCTTGTCCCGGATACCAAGCTGAGAGTAGTGCATCTGCATTCTCAGACACCCAGTTCATATTCAAGGGACGCCCTTGAATATATACAACGACAAGAGGTTTTCCGGTCGCTTTTATAGCTTTCAATAACTCTAATTGTTTCCCCATAAGATCTAAACTAACTCTATCAAAGCCTTCGCCGCTCTCCATATCGCTTATACTATGTTCATCAGTAACGGCAGCACCTGTTTCTATATATTTTGTTTTAAAATCACGTGCACTGGAACCTCCAACCACAACAACAGCCACATCTGATCTTAAAGCAGCTTGCACAGCCTTATCTATATCAGTGTTTAGTGTATCTCTGATAGCACAGCCTTTCACATATTCTATTTGCGACTGTTTGAGCTTAGATCTGATGCCATCCAAAACAGTCTTAACATTGCTATCATCCTGAGGTGCAGTATAGTCGCCTAACTGATTGTATATATTATCGGCATTAGGGCCTATCACTGCTATCTTCTTTATTTTACTCTTATTAAGAGGTAAGAGATTATTTTTGTTTTCGAGTAATACAATCGACTCTCTTGCTACTTGTCTTGCCAATGCCATATTTTCTTGTGTTCTAATAACCTGTTGTGCATTGTTTTCATCAACATATGGATTTTCGAAAAGTCCCATATCGAATTTCAATTTCAGTATTTTATATACAGCGGAGTCGATCTGAGTTTCACTAACCATGCCTTTTTTTACAGCATCAGATAATGTAAAGAAAGCATTACCTCCCAAGTCACAATCAAGTCCTGACGTTAAGGATAATATAGCTGCGTCCTGTATTGTTGATACAACATAGTGACTTCCTCTCAATCCTTCGATACTACCCAAATCTGAAACAGTAAATCCTTTAAAACCCCAATCTTTACATAGGACATCCTTTAGCAAATATTCGTTCGATGTACAAGGGATGCCATCCACCGAATTATAGGCAGTCATCACTGACAAAGCGCCTGCTTTAACTGCTTTTTCGAATGGAGGTAAATAGTTTTCTCTCAAGTCGCGCATTCCCACACTGTTGCTATTTCCATTATGTCCGCCATCAGGGATTCCATAAGCTACAAAATGCTTTAAAGTAGAGATTAAACTATATGGTTTACTCAAATCTCCACTTCCAAAACCTGTCACAAAGGCTTCTCCCATTTTAGAGATCAGTACAGGATCTTCTCCATACGTTTCTTCCACACGAGACCATCTGGCTTCTCTTGCCAAATCTAACACAGGGCCATATCCGATATGCGAACCCTGAGAACGTGCTTCTTTGGATATTACTGCACTCATTTGCTGTATAAGATTAGGGTTCCATGTTGCCGCTTGTCCTATTGCAGTGGGGAAAACAGTAGTACCAATCGCCATGTGACCATGAGGACACTCTTCGGCAAGGAAAATAGGAATACCCAAGCGTGTATTCTCCATTATATAGCGTTGCAAAGCATTACCCGCTTTAGCTGCCAACTTGGGATTCAATCCGTTTTCTAATGTTTTTTTTGTCCATGGGTCTGCCCTAAAAGTAGCCCAGAGCATACCTATATGACGTTGTTGAACATACTCTTCAAACTTTTTAGAGTGTGTCACCTGATCTCCGTTCCGTTCGTACATCTCCCAACCGAGAGGGCAAAGCAACTGACCTACTTTTTCCTCCAAAGTCATGTGACTGATAAGATCTACGGTACGTTCTTCGCTTGACAACTTTGGATTTTTGTACTTATACGCTTGTTGAGCACTTATTGTTTGAAATAGAAATAGAGCAATAATGCCTAATTTAAGATAATTCATAAGTATATATATATTCTTATATGATATATTTAACTTCTTTAAAGGCAAAATGTCTTTCTTCGCCTTCTTTCGTTTTTAAAATAAGGATTCCCGAAGAATCAACATCTTGTATTCGGGCAAGGAAATTCGATTCCCTATCATTATAAAGATGATAACCATCTTTCCTGAAAAGAGATTCTTTGTATTGTTTTACAAGACTGTCGGCATTACCGATCTTTATTTGTTGATAATATAAAAGGATATTATCAACCACAGTCTTTAGTATTTCTTCAAGATTGTATTCTTTGTTTGTAATTTGCTTTAGAGATATGGGATTAGGAGCATCGCTTCTAAAATTTTCCTGATTGATATTAATACCAATACCGGCAACAGAATGACCTATATTATCATCTAGTATCGTGTTCTCTAATAAGATCCCACATATTTTCTTCTGATTCCAATAGATATCGTTAGGCCATTTTATAGATATACCGCCTGTATATTCTTGCAGACAATTTGCTACGGCTAAAGATACGATCTGAGATAGTATAAATTGCTCTCCCGCTTTTAAAAAATCTGGGAACAGGACAATACTAAAAAGAATATTCTTACTCGTTTCCGACTCCCAGCCATTCCCTCGCTGACCTTTTCCTGCAGACTGAAAGTCTGCACAAACAACAGTACCTTCCTCAACATTCTGTGTCAACAGAAGTTCTTTTAAATAATTATTAGTAGAATCAGTCTCCCTAATATGAATTATTTCAGGCACAGTCGTCAACTATTTGGTAAATTATTATATTCTGCTTGCTTTATTTTGGGAAGTTTCTTTATAACCTCATCCACTGAATGAAGAATTAATTCTTTAATAAGTTTATCAGGTACGTCGCTTTCGAGAACAATTGTATTCCAATATTTTTTATTAGAATGGTATCCGGGTTTTACACCTGTATAACGTTCACGCAACTCGACAGCTTTCTCAGGATCACACTTGAGGTTAAGCCAGAATTCCCCGTCTTTACTCTCCAACGCCATATAAGCATACATCTTATCCATAATCTTGTAAACTAAGACATCTTCGCCAAAAGGAAATGTCTCTGTTGCTCCTTTTATAGCAATACAAGCTTCGCGCGCTTCTTCTATATTCATAATCCGATTTGTTATTCCTTATTCTTTAAGTAAGATTTCCTTTAATTAGATGATCGCAAATAATGAGGTATTAGTTTATAGGTGCAAAAAATGCATCATCTATATGGTCAATTTCGAATTTTTGGCCTGTCCAAATAGCTGCAATAACATCAAAGCGGGTCGGTAAATCTATATCAAATTCTTTCAAATAGAAATCTGCCGCCTCTACAATTCTTTTAATTTTTCCTTTCGATACTGCGTCTTCCGGATGTCCCCAGTAATTACTGCTTCTTGTCTTTACTTCTACAAAAATAATAAACTCTTGGTTTCGAGCAATGATATCTATTTCGTATTTTTCATAAGTCCAATTTTGCTCAATGATCTCGTAACCTTTTTGTTTAAGAAGATTCACTGCTGCCTCCTCGCCCTTTTTCCCTAGGTCATTATGCTCAGCCATAGTCTCTTTATAGCTTCAAAACTTTATTTACATTATCATACAAAGGAACAAGATTTGCTGTATCCTCGGTTAAGCAGTATTCAACAGAATCTTGTAAGTTATTTGCTTCAAGCCGCTTGATATGCTCAGTACGGTTAATATAGCCTCTCAGATCAGACTTAGCCTCTTGCCACATCGATAAAGCAACCTTAGTGGCATCCGAAGCAGACGCATATCCTTTTGCTATCAACCTCTCGGCTAAAGCTCCGCCAAATAACGTATCTTCGATATTAAAACGATTGTTCCACCCCGCACAGAGTATCATAACGTCTTTTTGATTTTGTATGCAAAATTCAGTCAATACACTAATATTCGAAAAAGCTCCGATAGTCAAAACATCTGCATTTGCAGCGGCTTCGATTGCCTGAGTTCCATTTGTTGTGGTAAATACAATTTCTTTACCCTCTACCTTGTCTTTTGTATAGTCAAAAGGTGAGTTTCCAAAGTCAGCAAAATCACAGCGTTTTACATTCCGCTCTGCACCAACCAGATATCCTTTAACCTTATATTGCTGAGCTTCTTCGATAGAAGCTACCGGAATAATACATTTAGCTCCATTTTTCAGGGCAGCACACATCGTTGTAGTAGCCCTGAATATATCAACCACTACTACAATATGGTTATTACTATCGGCATAGTAAGAGTACAAAGCAGGAGAAAAACAAACATCAACTCTCATTTATAGCGCAGCTTTTATTCTTACTAGCTTCTCCATCAAACCTTCAAGCTGGTCTAGCGGAAGCATGTTAGCTCCGTCCGACAATGCATTTGCTGTATCAAAGTGTGTTTCTATAAACAGTCCATCCACTCCTGTAGCTATACCCGCTTTACACATCGTTTCTATCAATTTTGGCTGCCCCCCTGTTACACCCGAAGCCTGATTCGGCTTTTGCAGACAGTGTGTAGCATCCAACACGACAGGAAAGCCAAATTCTTTCATTTCAGGTATTCCCCGAAAGTCTACAACAAGATCAGAATAGCCAAAAGATGTACCACGGTCGGTAAGGATTACATTCTTATTTCCCGAATCCAATACTTTCTGTGCTGCAAATTGCATTCCACTCGGAGCAAGAAACTGCCCTTTCTTTATGTTTACTATTTTACCGGTCTCCGCTGCTGCAATGAGCAAGTCGGTCTGACGGCAAAGAAATGCCGGAATCTGCAAAACATCAACATATTCTGCGGCCATTGCAGCCTCGTGAGTTTCGTGAATATCTGTAACGGTAGGAATACCAAACGTTTCGCCTACCTTGCGAAGTATCTTTAAAGCCTTTTCGTCTCCAATTCCGGTGAAAGAATCTACACGTGATCGATTTGCTTTCTTATAGGAACCCTTAAATACATAGGGAATATTTAGTCTATCTGTTATAGTTTTAACTTTTTCGGCAATGCGAAGTGCCATTTCTTCTCCCTCGATAACACATGGTCCTGCCAGCAAGAAAAAATTATCATTTTTTAAGTTCTCTATGTTCATTTTTTATTTGTTTGATTACTAGATAAAATAGTCTTCAAAGGTACAAACATTCTACCGTTTTGAGAAATTTTAGGTTTGTCATTGATATTATTTATTAGCAATATTAAAGGAATTAAGCTATTTTTATTGTTATATAAAAAAACATGATAATTATGGGAAAAGCCAAAAAGAAAAACTTTGTATTGGATACAAATGTAATACTACATGATTTCAGGTGCTTAGATAATTTTGAAGAAAATGACATATATATTCCCATTGTAGTTTTGGAAGAACTGGACAAGTTCAAAAAAGGGAATGATCAGATTAACTATAATGCCCGCGAATTTCTCCGCCAGCTGGATGCAATAACAGACGACAACTTATTTACGAAAGGAATATCTCTAGGCAACGGTTTAGGCAATCTCTTTATTGATACGAGCATAAAATCTCAAGAAAGGATAACAGAAATATTCCCGGAGAGAATACCCGACCATCGTATATTATCATCTGTTCTTGACATTTCGGAACGTGACAGCAAAACAAAAACCATACTGGTAACCAAAGATATAAACCTGCGGATGAAGGCTCGTGCAATCGGGCTTTTGGCAGAAGATTATATAAATGACAAAGTTCCTGATATATTTTTGTTTGAGAGGCAGCATAAAACATTCAAGGATATTGAGTCTTCACTTATCGATGAACTGTATGCAAATCCCAATGGGGTTGATCTCGATCAGTTCAATCTGGAAACTTCCGTGAATGCAAATGAATGCTTCGTGATGAAAAATGGGAAAAAAAGCGTCCTCTCCAGATATAATCCGTTTACTAAAAAGATAAAAAAAATAGACAAGCAGATTTGCTACGGCATACAACCTCGTAATGCCGAACAAACGTTTGCAATGGAGGTGCTGACCGATCCCGAAATAAAATTAGTAGCGCTTACTGGAAAAGCGGGAACAGGAAAAACATTACTAGCTTTGGCCTCAGCGTTAAAACAAAGCGAAAACTTTGACCAAATACTCCTTGCCCGCCCGATCGTTGCATTAGGAAATAAAGAGTTGGGATTCTTACCCGGTGACGAAAAACAAAAGATAGCGCCTTATATGCAGCCTCTTTTCGACAATTTATCTGTAATAAAAAATCACATTCCTTACGGTGGTGCTGAGTACAAGAATATAGAAGCGATGCAGGCAAGTAAGAAGCTGGAAATAGAAGCATTGGCTTATATCCGCGGACGAAGTTTATCAGAGATGATCTGTATTATCGATGAAGCTCAAAACCTGACACCTCACGAAATAAAAACGATTATAACCCGTGCGGGTGAAGGAACAAAAATGATTTTTGCGGGAGATTTACAACAGATCGATTCTCCTTACCTTGATGCTCAGTCCAATGGGTTGGCTTACATGATAGATAAAATGACAGGACAGGACATCTTCGCACATGTAAATCTGATAAAAGGAGAAAGAAGTAAGCTGTCTGAAATAGCAAGTATATTATTGTAATAACAAGCTGAAGCAATAACATTTCAATAAATATAAATGAACAAATTCTATTTCAGAGCATACAGTATACTTATCGTAACAATGAGTATACTCAGTATCCCTTGTTTAGCCCAAAGTACAGACAATCATAAATGGAAAGAAGGTATCCTAGTGGATGAATTCATTTATGATTCTGCTGAATTTCCATCGGTTCATGCAGCTACAATTGCTGAAACCCCGTCGGGTTTGATTACAGCATTTTTTGGCGGAAAATATGAAGGACATCCCGAAGTCAATATATATACTTCTCGTCATATTGCAACAGGATGGACTCCGCCAGTGAAGGTAGCGGATGGCATCGTGAGCGATACCTTAAGGAAGGCCTGCTATAACCCGGTCTTATTTCAATATCCCGATGGTGAATTGCTGTTGTTTTATAAAATAGGGAAGAATGTGCAAGATTGGACAGGTTACCTAATCCGCTCATACGACGACGGACAAACATGGACAAAGCCCGAAGCACTACCCGAAGGTTTTCTAGGACCGATAAAGAACAAACCAATTCTGATCGGCAACAAACTAATTTGTGCATCGAGTACCGAGAACGACGGATGGCAAGTTCACATGGAGTTTACCGAAGACAGAGGAAAAACTTGGAGAAAAACACCTCCTATCAACAGCAAGCCCTGGAATATTATTCAACCAAGTATATTAACATTAAGCAATAATGTATTGCAAATAGTATGTCGCTCTCAAAACGAACATATCATATCCGCTTTCTCGAAAGATGAAGGAGAGACGTGGAGCGATCCTACAGCTCTTTACTTACCGAATAATAATTCGGGGACGGATGCCGTAACACTCAAAGACGGACGCCAACTAATGGTATACAATCATGTAGCAGCATCAGAGAGTGCCTACAAGGACAAAGCTCGTACACCGTTGAATGTCGCTCTATCTGACGATGGAATTACTTGGAAAGCATCGCTCATTCTCGAAGACTCGCCAATAAAAGAATATTCATACCCATCGGTTATACAAGGACATGACGGTATGGTACACATAGTATACACATGGCGAAGAGAAAAAATTAAGTATGTAAAAGTTGATCCGTCACTACTTAAAAGTGAAACAATCGTAAACGGAAAATGGTAATAACAACGATAAATCCTCGTTTTTACATTTTTACGAATAAAAAAAGAATGAAATGCTTGCAATATTCAAAAAAATATTACTTTTGTAATCACATTTAAAACAACAAGCGTTAGAATGAATATTTTTTCTTATACATACTTTTTCTTTTTTTACTTTTACTTTAGAAAGTAGAACAGGATTTTGTATGAGAAATTTGGAGTGAATTAAAACAACAAGAATATATGGAATCCTGTCAAATATGACGGGATTTTTTTTTTGATAACATTTTATGAAAAGAGTTGCGATACAAGGAGGATTAGGTGCATATCATGGGATAGCCGCAGAGAATTTTTTCGGAGAAGAAGTCGAAATTGTTCCATGCACTACCTTTCGTGATATTTTCACAACGATCAAAAAAGAGCCGAATACAATCGGGATTATAGCCATAGAGAACACTATAGCCGGCAGCCTTCTGGGCAACTACGATCTGCTAAAAGAAAATAAACTGCCAATAGCAGGAGAATACAAACAACGTATCTCTCATTGTCTGGCGGCATTACCCGGTCAAACAATTCATGATATAAAAGAAGTGGAATCGCATCCGATTGCACTCATGCAATGTACAGAATTCCTAGATACACTACCGGGTGTTAGGATTATAGAGCATGAAGATACGGCTTTGGCTGCAAAAGACGTAGCAGAGAAACATCTATCGACCACTGCTGCTATATGCAGCACCAAAGCAGCCGAAATTTATGGACTAAACATCTTAGCGAGGGGAATTGAGACAAATAAGCACAATTTTACTCGCTTTCTTATTATAGCAAATCCGTGGGTGGTAGACGAACTTCAAAAAGGAGAAGTGTTGAATAAATCGTCTATTGTATTTACAACTCCACATAGCGAAGGCAGCTTATCGAAAGTATTATCCGTATTTTCTTTCTATGGCATCAACTTGACTAAGATACAATCTCTACCAATAATAGGCAGAGAATGGGAATATCAGTTCTATGTAGACCTCACATTTTCTGATCTTACCCGATACAAGCAATCGCTACAGGCAATCCGACCTTTAACAAGCGAGCTAAAGCTTTTGGGAGAATATCCAAACGGAAAACAAAGCGAATTATAAGAAATCACGATTTAACAATAGCAAACTGCTAATAACAATATGAGAACAATAGTACCGGCAGACCGCCTTAATACAGTAAGTGAATACTACTTTTCGAAAAAACTAAGAGAAGTAGCCGAAATGAACGCAATGGGGAAAAATGTGATTAGTCTCGGAGTGGGAAGTCCAGACCTCCCTCCTTCCGAAGAAACTACAAAAGCCCTGTGCGAATCTGTAATAAAAAAAGATGTACACGGCTATCAACCACATGTGGGTATTGCCGAATTGCGTAAGGCTTTTGCTGATTGGTACAAAAGAACATATAATGTAAATCTGGATTTTGCGAATGAAATACAACCCTTGATAGGCTCGAAGGAAGGGATTTTACATATCTCGCTGGCATTTCTCAATCCGGGAGACGGAGTATTAGTGCCAAACCCGGGATATCCGACATATAGCTCGGTGAGCAAGCTCGTTGGGGCAAATATTATCTCTTACGACTTGGATGAGAATAACAATTGGCAACCGGATTTCGATGCATTGGAAAAGCTAGACTTATCGAATGTAAAGCTAATGTGGATTAATTATCCCAATATGCCTACAGGGGCAAATGCGACGCTTGAACTGTTTGAAAAAATAGTCTCTTTTGGAAAAAAACATGGCATCATCATAGCTCACGACAACCCTTACAGTCTTATTCTTAACGAAAAGCCGCTAAGCATACTGCAAGTAGAAGGAGCCAAAGATATATGTATCGAACTCAACTCGATGAGTAAATCGCACAATATGCCCGGATGGAGAATTGGAACACTGGCTTCAAATGCACAATTTATACAATGGGTGCTAAAGGTTCTGACCAACATCGAGAGCGGAATACTAAAACCGATACAGTTGGCTGCCATTGCCGCTCTGAACAATTCGGACGAATGGCACCAAGAAAACAATATCAAATTGTACGCCAATCGTCGTCAATACGCAGAAGCCATTATGAATGAGTTAGGTTGCACATTTGATAAGAAGCAGTCGGGGATGTTCCTTTGGGGAAAGATCCCAGCACAATACAAAAGCAGCGAAGAATTGGCTGACAAAATTTTATACGAAGCAAATGTATTCTTAACTCCGGGATTTATTTTTGGAAACAAAGGAGAAGGATATATACGTATCTCTTTGTGCTGTAATGAAGACATGTTGAAAGAGGCCTTGGAAAGAATAAAAAAGGTAACAAATTAATGATTGCCACAATATCATTTATCAGGACAGCCGAAATTTATCTATTATAGAGTATTAAATTATAGACAGTAAATAAAAGGTAACAGATAAAAACAGATTAAAAGTTGTCACCTTTGTCACTTTTTAGCTAAAATATAGAATAATCAAAAAACAAATTAAAATAAATATGAAACTAGATTCAATTTTACTTCCGGGAGTTGACCCGAAACGTCCTCTTGTAATAGCCGGTCCATGCAGTGCCGAGACCGAAGAACAAGTAATGAATACTGCAAAGCAACTAGCAGCAGACGGCATAAAAATCCTTCGTGCCGGAATATGGAAACCCCGCACTAAACCAGGTGGTTTTGAAGGAGTTGGCAGCGAAGGTCTTGCATGGCTCAAAAAAGTGAAACAAGAAACAGGAATGTACGTTTCTACTGAGGTTGCAACACAGAAACACGTTTATGAAGCCCTCAAATATGGGATAGACATGTTATGGATCGGCGCCCGTACCACAGCAAATCCATTCGCAGTTCAGGAAATAGCAGAAGCACTACAGGGTGTTGATATCCCTGTATTGGTAAAGAACCCTGTTAATCCCGATTTAGAATTATGGATAGGAGCTCTCGAACGCCTCAGTAACGTGGGATTGACCAAGATAGGAGCAATACACCGTGGATTTAGCTCATACGATAAGAAAATATACAGAAACCTGCCTCAATGGCATATACCGATCGAGTTGAAGCGCCGCTTTCCTGATCTGCCTGTTATTTGCGATCCAAGTCATATCGGAGGAAAACGTGACCTTATACAGCCGCTATGCCAACAAGCAATGGACTTAAACTATGACGGATTGATTATAGAAACTCATTGCGACCCTGAAAATGCTTGGAGTGATGCATCTCAGCAGGTAACACCGGTGAGACTAAAAGAAATACTGACAGCACTTATTATTCGTGATGGTAAGCAATCGACAGAAGACCTTTCTGACCTTCGTAAACAAATAGACGAGTTGGACGATCAGTTGCTGGAATTACTCGCAAAACGTATGCGCATATCATGCGAAATAGGTACTTTCAAGAAAGAGCACAACTTAACCGTTGTTCAAACAGACCGTTATGATGAAATTCTTCAAAAACGAATTGCTCAGGCAACATCTATGAGTATGAACCCTGACTTTATGCGTGTGGTTCTGGAAGCAATACACGAAGAATCTGTAAGACAACAGGTTGAGATATTAAACAAGTAACCGTATATGAAGATATTAATATTAGGAGCCGGAAAAATGGGCTCCTTCTTTACTGATGTATTAAGTTTCGATCACGAAGTTGCTATATTTGACATTGACCCCAAACGGCTGCGATTTGTTTATAATGTAGTAAGAATGAGCAATCCCGAAGAGATAAGGGACTTTAAGCCTGAGATTGTTATTAATGCAGCAACAGTAAAATATACCATTCAAGCATTTGAAATGGTACTGCCATATCTGGATGAAGATTGTATATTGTCGGATATTGCATCTGTAAAGACGGGACTAAAAGAGTTTTATAAAAAAACAGGCAGACCGTTTGCATCTACTCATCCTATGTTTGGCCCTACATTTGCCAATCTAACAGATCTTAGTACACAGAGTGCAATTGTAATTTCGGAATCGAACCATTGGGGAAAAATATTTTTCAAAGACTTGTATAACAGTCTTAAGCTGAACGTTTTCGAGTATACATTCGAAGAGCATGACGAAACGATTGCATATTCGCTTTCAATTCCGTTTGCGTCTACACTCGTATTCGCATCCGTAATGAAGCATCAAGATGCTCCGGGAACAACCTTCAAGCGTCACATGAATATCGCTAAAGGTCTTCTGTCGGAAGATGATTATTTGTTGACCGAGATCCTCTTCAACCCTTATACTCCTGCTCAAGTAGAAAGTATACGAGGCGAATTAAAGCATCTATTAGAGATCATCGAGAAAAAAGACAGTGCAGCAATGCTAAGTTTCCTCACAAAAGTAAGAGCGAATATAGCTGACAAATAAAATTGAATATAAAAAGAGACTGCAAAAGTCATACGATACTAATGCAGTCTCTACTCCTTATAACACTAATTACCAACCATAGTTAGCCTAACACCAAACAAACCTAGAATTCAGCTTTTATTTTTTATGTTTAAACAGCCATGAGGCAAGTCCTTCTTCTCTAAAGGCATTGTCCCAGCTATTATGATTAACTCCTTCATATTCGGTATATTCCGAATCACATCCTAGCTCTTTGAGACGCTTATATATATTTCTCGAGTTTTCTACAGGAACCACAGAGTCGGCACTGCCATGAAAAACCCAGACAGCTGTATTGTGGGCATACAAAGGCAGCTTACTCAAATCTGCACCTCCACAAATCGGGAACGCCGCTGAGAAAGTATCAGGCAATCGCCACAACAATTCCAATGTACCCATACCACCCATCGACAAACCTCCTACATATACTTGATTGGAGTCTACTTTCCCTGAGGTCAGCCAATTTTGCACCAAAGCAATCAGTGTACTCATTGGCTCTGTAATTCCATCAGAAAGACCGAATGTCAATGTCATTTTATCATCAATCTGATGACGAACAACATTAGCCCAATAGCTATCGGCTGGACATTGAGGTGCTATAACAATAGCAGGATAAGCTGACTGAAAATTATCAATAAGGAACTGCTTACCATGAGTCAATTGCTTCTGATTATCATTACCTCGCTCTCCTGCTCCATGAAGAAATACGACCAATGGATATTGCTTCGACTCATCATAGTTTTCAGGATACATCACCTGATATGGCAACGTATGCCCATCAAACATGAATGAAGCATTCTTGAACTGGGCAAAACTGAATAAAGAACAAATTAGAAAAATGAAAGAGAAAACACCTTTTTTCATAACCTTAATTTTAAAATAACTGACATTAAAGATAACGATAATACATCTTACTTCATGTCAGTTATCATGCTATTCCTTTTGACTTTATGACTCTTTAATTCAATGAAGGAGATTCAAAGCCTAATTTCTTAAGCCCCTTTTGAACATCAGGGTGACTCATGAATAAATTCCAAAGCAACTGCGAACGATAATTTTCGATCATCACAGCTATTGTACCTTGGTCTATTGCTAAATAACGCTGTGGATACCAATTGTCTGTTTCACTAAAAGCATCATAAAAACCATATTGCCCCCAAACCTTATCGCCCATACTATATAGCTTGCGCATTACTTTCATTGATTCCTCAGGGGTATATACAATAGAAGACAAAGCTGCCGTAGGAGCTATTACACCCAGATCTCTTTCTTCTGTTGGCTCGTGAGCACTATATCCTTTAACTGAATAACTAGCAGTCAAGCCCCAGCAATCTTCTCCATAACCTTTAAATCCTTTCGGGTTACGTAAGCAATACGCTCTATTTATGAGTGTATAATTTTTCATTTCCTGATAATAATCAGCATACTTATCTTTTAGCCCGGTAGGATTTAATCCTAAGAATGAATAGTGAGCCCAGAATAAAGGGCCTGCTCCGCTATTGCTTTGATAACGCATATTTAGGTTATATCCTTCCAATTGATGAGGGGCAATAATCTTTCCGTTTTCTGCCCAACCTTCATGATAGACCTCAGCCGGAGTACCATGAGTAGGAGAACATGCAGCCAGTACATAAGTAATGAGACATTCATTGTATCCACGAATAGGAAAATTCATTTCCCATGAATGGTTAGGGCTCCAATGCCAATACAATACATTTTGACCGTTACGATGCCAGTTCCAGTCTACATTTTTCCATAGGTTGTCAATACGGACAGCTAAAGCTTTTTCTGCATCAGACCCATTTATATAATACTGATGAAGGGTCAATAAACCTTGTAAAAGGAATGAAGTTTCAACTAAGTCTCCTCCATTATCCTTATCACTAAATCCTTTTACTTCACCTGTCTCTCCATTCCACCAATGTGGAAATACACCATGAAAAGAATCTGCTTTCTCGAGAAAGTTTACAATCTTTGTAAATCGTTCTAGTCCCTGTTCGCGAGTTATATACCCCCTGTCTATTCCGGCAACAATAGCCATTATTCCAAAGCCACTGCCTCCGGAAGTCACTACATTTTTATCATTTTGAGGATATACTCCATCTACATGAAAGCGTTCGCGAGCCATTCCACTGGTAGGTTCGGCTCCATCCCAAAAATAATTAAATGTCCTGCGCTGAACACTATCCAATAGAGCCTCATCTGTAATAGCAATTGGCTTTGTGGAGCTATCATCAGTATCTTTATTGGATTTATCCTTACAGCTAATAGCTGCTAGCACAAGCATTATAGAAATGAATGGTATATATATTTTTTTCATATTATCTGTTTTAATAATAAACAAGAAAAAGAGACTAAGATTACATAGTCTCTTTTTCAAGACTCAGAGCATTTAATTTAATGTAAATCGCGCAGATTTAACATCACTACTATTACCCCCTATCATCACATCAAAATCACCTTTTTCAAATACATATTCGAGGTTATAGTTGTAGAATTTCAATAACTCAGGAGTTATCTTAAAACTAACATTCTTACTTTCCCCTGCTTTTATAAATGTTTTTTCAAAGCCTTTCAATTCCTTAACCGGACGTGTCACACTACCTACCAAGTCACGGATATAAAGTTGAACAACTTCAGCACCATCATATTTTCCTGTATTTGTAACAGTAACAGAGGCTGTTAATTCTCCTTTTGCATCAAGTGTTGTAGAACTCAATTTAATGTCGCTATAGCTAAATGTAGTATAGCTTAATCCATATCCAAATGGATATAGCGGATCGTTGCTTACATCTAAATAGTTACTGCGGAATTTTTCAAACCATCTACCTTCCTGCAACGGACGACCTGTATTTTTATGATTGTAGAATAAAGGAATCTGTCCTACATTCTGAGGGAAAGTAGCTACAAGTTTTCCGCTAGGATTAACGTCTCCAAACAAAACATCTCCAATAGCATGTGCAGCCTCTGAACCACCAAACCAAACATTAAGAATGGCAGGTACGTTTTCATTTTCCCAAGTCAAAGTCAATGGACGACCTGTAAACAATACCAAAACAACAGGTTTTCCGGTTTTTAATAATTCTCTTAACAATTCTTTCTGTACATCAGGTATACCAATTTCGGTACGAGAACTAGATTCTCCACTCATCTCAGACGATTCACCCAATGCTGCAACGATTACATCTGCATCCTTTGATATTTGCAATGCTTCTTGTAGCATTTCTTCATTACTACGAGTTTCCTGATCTCTATGCAATGTACGACCAAACATGGTTGCATTTTGTTCATATTTTGCATCATTTATCAGATGACTACCCTTTGCATACACAACCTTAGCATTGCTTCCGGCTACCTCCTGAACACCTTCAACTACAGTTGCTGGTTTAGTGAGGTCTACGGCAACACTCCATGTTCCGGGCATATTAGAGCGTGTGTTTGCCAAAGGTCCAATCACTGCTATAGTCCCACCTTTTTTCAAAGGCAAAGTGTTATTTGCATTTTTAAGCAAAACAAAACTTTCGGAAGCTATCTTACGAGCAACAGCACGATTTTCGGCTGTGTATATTTCTTTTTTTGCACGATTTACATCGCAATATTTATATGGATCTGCAAATAATCCTAATTTATATTTTGCTTCCAACACACGGCGACAAGCCTGATCTATTTCGGCTTGCGTAACTTTTCCTTCTTTAAGAGACTTGCCCACTGTAGCCAAGCCTTCACTTACCATATCCATATCGATCCCTGCCTTTAAGGCACGAGCCGAAACGGTTTGTAAATCACCAATTCCGTGATCTATCATTTCACTTATCCCGGTATAGTCTGTAACTACAAAACCGTTAAAACCCCATTGCTTGCGTAATACATCTGTCATTAACCATTTATTGGCTGTAGCCGGAACTCCGTCCACTTCATTAAACGAAGCCATTACGCTCCCTACACCTGCCTCTACAGCAGCCTGATAAGGGTACATATATTCATTAAACATACGTATGCGACTCATATCTACCGTATTATAGTCGCGACCTGCTTCACCTGCACCATATAGCGCATAGTGTTTAACACAAGCCATAATATTGGAGTTAGACTTATACATGTTCTCTCCTACTCCCTGATATCCACGAACCATCGCTTTTGCGATTTGTCCTCCAAGAAAAGGATCTTCTCCATTCCCTTCCGAAAAACGTCCCCAACGAGGATCTCTCGAAATATCAACCATTGGGCTGAATGTCCAGCAAATACCATCTGCACTTGCTTCTATTGCAGCTATACGAGCAGATTGCTCTACAGCAGCCATATCCCATGTAGCAGCCATCCCCAGAGGAATTGGAAATACAGTTTCATATCCGTGAATTACGTCCATTCCAAATATTAATGGAATTTTAAGACGACTCTGTTCTACTGCAATGCGTTGAACTTCTTTAATTTTCTCAACACCTTTTATATTGAATAAACCACCTACTTGCCCTTTCTTAATTTTTTCAGCTATATTACTGCTTTTAGCCTGTCCTGTAGTTATATCTCCGGAACTAGGCAGATTAAGCTGTCCGATTTTCTCTTCCAGCGTCATCTTACTTATTAAATCATTGATAAACTTATCCATCTTAGGATCTTTCCCTTGTGCCAATATATTGCCCGAGAGAGCAAAGAAGGCCAAGAAGACCAATAATAATTGTCTTACAGTCATTTTACCTTAAATTTCAGTTATACCTTAACTCTATTTATTTCTTGCCTAAAACTAGTAAGGGCTAATTGTCTAGCCCTTACCATTAAAAATGTGATAACCTAATAAACCTTATTGATAGTTGGGGTTTTGTTTCAAAACACCATTTGATTTATCAATCTCTGTTTGAGGAACGGGAAGTAATGCATGCTTATCTTGATAATTTGTTTTACCTGCTGCATGTAATACTTCTTTAGCAGTACCCCAACGTACTAAGTCATAAAAACGGTCTGGCTCTAAAGCTAATTCTACTCTTCTTTCACGCTGAATAGCTTTTCTCAATTCCACTTGATCTTCTGTAGTAACTTTTGGCAATATGCTGGTACTGGCTCCTCTGGCATGAGATCTTACCATTTCCAGATATTTCAAAGCATCTTCAGTCTGACCTAATTCATTTGCGGCTTCTGCGGCCATAAGAATAACGTCCGGATAACGGATAATACGTATATTAACCCAGAATCCTTCTCTCGTATATTTAGCTCTCATCGCAGGATTTGTGTATGCTTTTTTATTAAAGTATGCACCCATTGCAGATGATTCAGGAGACTCGCCATATGGCTTGTTTGTATTTTCAGGAGTGATAGCTGCACCCGGTTTTCTGAAATAAAGAAGTGTAGCATCTTTACGCGGATCTCCCGGCTCGAAAGCTGTACCTAACTCCTTTGTTGCCATATGCCAGCCCCAGCCAAGATTCCATTGTGCGGAACCTCTCACGCCTTGCACCTGACAAAATTGGCTACCGATAGCTGTACTTGCTGGCATTGCCGCAGTAGCTGTACATTGGAGTTCAAAAATTGATTCACCACAGTTCTCACCTGCATCAGTAAACACCTGATCAACAGATGTATTAAGATTGTAGATTCCTGAATTGATAACTTCTTTAGATGCAGCAAGCATATTTCCCCAGTCGTTACGCATCATATACGTTCTGGCATGTAACGATTTGGCAGCACCCCATGTTAAACGTCCTGTATATTTAGCTTGCCAAGATTGAGGTAAATTTGCTTCAGCAAAAGTAAGGTCCGCATCAATTAATGCATAAATCTCAGCAGCAGAACTTTTCGGGATATTTGCCTGTGATGCGTCTTTTATTTTAAAGTCTATTTTAGGAACTTCACCCCATGCTCTCACCAAGTTGAAATAACAATAAGCTCTAAAGAATTTAGCTTCTGCTTCCAAACTTCTAAGGTCACTGTTATTTAATTTCTGGATAGTATCTATAGTAGAGTTACAGTCATGAATTATCGAATAGTTATGATTCCAGTAAGTTCCTAATATACCATTAGATGCTGTGTATTCAAAATCATCCCAAAATCTGGCGTTATCCGGTCCATCATTCTCTGTACTTCCTTTTTCAGAATCTTCGGAACGGAACATGTGCACTGCAAATGCAGGAATCCCGGCAGTTATATTATAACTTCTCATTTTTGAGTAAACACCAAAGATTTTTGCTTCTACACCACCACTAGTATCGTCATCCTCAGTAAAACTTCCTTGAGGACTCTTGTCCAGAAAATCATTACAGCTGATAACTGATAATGCTAAAGCAGCAATTATAGCGGCATATATATATATATTAAATATTCGTTTCATAATATATTGTCTTTATCTATTAAAATGTAAGATTTAAACCAAATGTGTAAACCGCAGGTATTGGATACGGATTAGCATCGATACCGAAGGCTATAGCTGAACCTCCTAATTCTGGAGAATAGCCTGTATTATTTTTCCATGTTTTAGGATTTTGAGCATTTATATATACTCTCAAAGATCTCATTCTTAACTTTTTCAACATATCTGCACCGAAAGTATAACCTAATTGAATATTTCTGATACGGAAGAAGCTGCCGTCTTCAATAAAGTAATCTGATGGAGTAGAACCTCTATTAATGTTTCTATTGTTAGCCATTATTGGCTCTGTATTAGAAGTTCCTTCGCCGTGCCATCTATCCATTCTAGCCTCTAGGTAGTTAAATTGAGACCAAGCATAAAGATTCCATGTGCGATAAATTTCATTACCATATACACCCATCATGTCAACAGACAGGTCAAAATTTTTGTATCCTACATTTACTGAAAGTCCATATGTAAAATCAGGAGTAGGGTTACCTATCATTGTTCTATCGGCAGTGGTTATTTGACCGTCTCCGTTCACATCTTTGAATTTCAAATCTCCGGGTTTAGCTCCTAGTGTATTCTTAGCGGCATCAATTTCTGCTTGATTTTGATATATACCTTCCACTTTATATCCATAGAAATATCCGATAGGGTATCCTGCCTGTGTATAAGACATTTCAGGAAGACCAGAAGTTCCGGTAGTAATGTTGTATCCTTCTTGATATAAATACAAGACTTTATTCTTGATTGTAGTTAAATTACCACTAATTCCATATCTCCATTCTGAACCGATTTTATCATTCCATGATAAAGTTAATTCAACCCCTTTATTTTCCATTGAACCTAGATTACCAAGACCTGGTCTTGTACCTGCAATACCAGGAATTTCAGCTAAAAGATCTTTAGTCTTCTTCTTATAATAAACACCTTCGAAATTCAATCTATTTTTCAAGAAATAAGCTTCAAGTCCGGCTTCCCAAGCCTCAATTTTTTCCCATCTCAAGTTTGGATTTGGAAGATATGCGATTTCATATCCCGGTATTATATTATCACCAAAAACCGCATTAGAAGTGTTTAGAAGTACTGGTTCTGCTGGATAAACTCTATCCATATTTTGGTTTCCTAGAGTACCCCATGATCCTTTAAGCTTCAAGTAATCAAGAAAAGTGAAATCTTTCATAAAATCCTCTTCTGTTATTACCCAACCAGCACCTAAAGAGTAGAAATTTTGCCATTCGTTGCCTGTATAGAAGAATCCTGAAGATCCATCACGACGGAACGACCCGTTGAACAAATATTTGTTTTTATAATTATACAATCCCCTTGCCAAGAATGAAACGGTTGAACGTTCCCATTGTGTACTTTCAGCAGATGCTGCATTCGCATCACCGATGCTTACAAACCATTTATCAGGATCATTAGCAATAGGGAGTCCGTTTCCTTCGCCACGTCTTCCGGTAAGGCTGGATAAGTTGTTATAGTATGTTGTAAAACCGGCTGTAGCTGTAATATTATGATTATTAAAGCTATTAGTATAAGTCAACAAATAATCGCTTTGAACCTTTGTTTCATTTGTTTTTTGTTGCTGTACAGCAGTTTTCCCATCTCCCATAACCACAGGCTGTTGAGTATCAACATCGAATATAGTTCTCTTAGGAGTATATAATCTGCTATCATAAGATTTGTAATCTAATGAATACATTACACGGAAATTGAAGTTCTTCAAGAATGTAAGATCTCCATATACATTACCGGATGCTCTGTAGTCAATTACTTTGTTCATATCCTTTTGTAACTCAACAATAGTCATCGGATTTGACACTTCATTTTTTTGGAAACTAGGCAATGTATTATACAAACCTTCTTTTTCATTATAAGGAGCTGCAATAGGTGCTGCATATAAAGCCCTTTTCACAACATCTGTATATAAGCCGGTAGAGGTATTAAGAGGGGTTGAACGAGCACCATTAAATTGGAATCCAACTTTAAATGCTTTAGTGATAGTGTAATCACTGCTCAGATTGATAGTTACCTTACTGAATTGTTCGTGTTTCAAAGTTCCTTCTTCTGAAGTATACCCAACACCCATATAGAACTTATTCCTTTCGCTAGAAGATGTTATACTAATATTGTTATTGGTAATAAATCCTGTTTGGAATATTTCATCTTGCCAATCTGTATCAGCAGTCCAGTTTGTATAATCGAAAGGGCTTGCTCCTTGGTTTGCTAACTGCTCTGAATAAAGTTCTTTAAACTGCGCAGCATTCGCCATTTTGATTTTATCTACTACCGATTTAAAACCAAAAGAAGTGTTGATATTTACTAATGTCTGTCCTTCCTTCGCTTTTTTAGTAGTAACAATAATAACCCCGTTCGCGCCACGTACACCAAAGATAGCCAGTGATGAAGGGTCTTTCAATATTTCCATTGATTCAATGTCGGCAGCATTCAGGAAGCTAATGTTATCGTTGAATAATCCATCAACTACATATAGCGGCTTATATCCGTTAATTGAATTTGTTCCACGAATACGAATTTCGGGATCTTGTCCGGCAATACCTGTATTTACTACCTGTACCCCTGCTACTTTTCCTTGCAAAGAAGCCAATGGGTTTGCAGATGGACGGTTTGCTATATCCTCAGCTTTAATACTAGCTATGGAACCGGTCAAGTCTCTTTTCTTTGCTGTACCATAACCAATTACGACTGTTTCCGTTAGCATTTTGGCGTCATCCTCCAATACTACATTTATAGTATTCTGAGCTCCTACAGTAACAGATTGAGATTTCATTCCCAAATAGGAAAATACAAGAACATCGCCTTGTTTTGCAGAAAGAGTGTACATACCATCTATATCTGTTATTGTTCCGTTTGTTGTACCTTGTACCAGAACACTAACTCCGATTAGAGGCTCATTCGCTTGATCCACAACCTTACCTGAGATTGTTTTTGTCTGCGCATAAATACTCGTCACGCTTGCCAAAAGAAAACAAGTGAAGAAAAAAATTCTCCGCATAAGAGCAGTTGATTTTTTCATTTTTTTAGGCTTAATTTTCATAGTCTTACTTTTTATTTAAACACACATTTTCAAATAAAATCTACTATGAACGACAGAAAAGAAGAACTAAAAAGTGATCGTATTTTTCAGTAACGGCTTAAGTTATGATTGTTCCTTCTGTGCGTATGATATTAGATTTGTGTCAAAATTAGAGTTTATAGATAGAGTGTTTCTAAAAGTTAATACACCGTGAATACACCCATTCCTCTTTTAACAATACACGCACCTCACTTTTACCTCTCAAACGATTATAAAAGCATAACAAACAACAAATTACAATAGTTAATCTATATTCAGAAAAAACTCATTTAAGTTTTGGGAAGGAAGAATATTTAACTTTTTTCTTAATCTATAACGGCTATTTTCAACTGCTCTAATTGATAAATTCATTAAAGAAGCAATCTCCTTTGTTTCTAAATTTAATTTCAGACAAGCACAAAGTCTAAGATCATTATTCGTTAACTGAGGGTATAGAGTTTTCATTTTTTTGAAAAAGCCTGTATGTTTCTCTTCAAACTTTAGTAGAAATGTTTTCCAGTCGTCTTCCGTATTCATATTACTATTGAGCAAGGCATTTATTTTTTGAGACAATGGAATCAAAGCATTGTTTCTATTCTTTGAATAAAAATCATCTATAATATCTTTTACTTTCAAAATGAGTTCATTTTTCTGAATAATAAAAGATGTTTGAGTAAGAAGCTCGGCACTCTTTTGTTCCACTTCTTGCTGCAACTCCCCGGCCAACATTTTCAAGCGTTTGGTTTCCCGATGTCTAATCTTTTGAAGATGCAAGTTTCGATATCGTCTTAATATGAGCATCCAGATGATATACATCACAAAGAAAAAAGCAAGAATATAAAACATATATGCCCAAATAGTCTGATACCAAGGCGGCAGTATTTCAAACTCATAAGATATAGATTCGGAATAATGTCCGAGATTATCTACCGTCCGTACCATAAAGACATATTTACCCTCAGGTAAACGAGCATACTGAGCACCATTCACCTTTTGCGGTAGAGACCAATCATTATCTACACCTTGCAACATATACTGAAATGAAAAATTGGATGAAAATGCATTTTCGGCCGAAAAGCCAAAAGTTACAGTATTGTAGTTGTATGATATCTTAGCTAATTTGGTAAGATTCTTGTATTCGTAATCGCCATAACCATTTGTTGTTCCCAGCAGCCTTAAATATGGAAGAGGTAATTTATTTTGGAGGTCTTTTTTTACAACATGTTCTTTATTATATATCATAAACCCATTATCCAAGCAGACTAGGCTCAATGAGTCATTCAGGATAGACACATTTTCGTATGCGTTTACCAATGATAAGTTCATCCCTAAGTTGTAGCTTTCGAGAATAGATGCCTCATAACCATCATACGAGAACTTATAGATTGAAGCATCCGTTAGAGCCCAAAACAAATTGCTGTTGATGTGTATAATTTGCTTTAGGTTCTTTACATTTTTAAAGCATTCATTCAGAATTGTATTCGAAACTATTTTATTTGAAATATCATCGTAAGTGTAAAACTCATTATTCCCCAACAAGACAATACGCCCTCCAACCTTAAACATTTTCATTTTATACGGGAATCCATCTTTATTACTTCCTCCATAATATGAGAATGTTTCAAACCCCGAAAGATCGTCACCGAGTTTACATCTATAGATTCCTCTATTAGCATGCTCTAGCCATATATTACCGATATGATCAATATCCGCATTAATTATCGGCTCTGATATTTGCTTCGGCATATATACCTTATTTGTAGCGGGATCTACAATTTTTAGAGACTGATAGGTAGATAGAAAAAGTAAATCTTTCTCTTTATATTTTGCTTCCATAATGTTGTAGACACCTGTATGTATATCAAACACATCTGAAACCGAAAGGTTACTATTTATGACCTTTAGACCTTTGTTGTGACAACAGTACAGCTTTCCATTCAGCACTTTTAATGTCCAGACTTGTCCTTGTGTCCCATTTATCAGTTTCATATTAGACAGAGCTTCCGGCTTTCTCAGATCTTCAGCAGCTATATAAAACACCCCCTGATTGGTAGCAACAAACAATTTGTCATTCCACAGAGCACCACCATATACAGCACCAGTTTTCCCTCCTTTATCTATATAGCAGTCCATATTCTCTATATGCTGTATATAAGAGATACCTTTATCCAGAGCAGCCCACACATTACCTATATTATCTTCATAGAGGGACAGCACCGTATTATTCTGGAGGGTATTTATAGTAGATAGATGATCTAATACATTTCCACTTTCGTCAACCTGATAAATACCATCTAATATAGTTCCGAAAAAATACACACCCTTCGATGAGAGTATACCACAATTAAGCTCAGCGGAACTTAATATAGAAGATATTGCAGAATTCCATTGTTTAAAGGTCTTTCCATCATAAATATACATCCCTTTTGTAGATGTACCTATAAGATATTTATCAGTCGAATATGGCAATATAACTCTAACATCGGTATTTGTAAAGATTTCACTTCCCTCTATCTTTGTTAATGTAGCACCTTTCAGGCGGTACAAAGCACCAAACATCTGTTGGACCAAGAATTCATTTCTTACCTTAGATAATAATAAGAAGCCCCCATTGAAAGGTACATGTTTCACCGTTTTATAATCGTACATATAGATGGAGGAAAAAGATTGAAAATAAACGCAATCCTCCGCAATCCAGATCTTCCAGAAATCATCATTTTTAAAAAGAGCTTTATCCAGCTGATCACTTAAAGAAGTGTAGACTAATTTTCCTGAGATATCCCTATCCCATCTACCAAATTCCTCATAACTGCCCGTAAAAATCGTTTGATGCGAAAGTACTGCTACCGAGCGTGCTATTAGAGAATTAGGAATACGGTTTAGCTTCCATTCGACACCGTCGAACTCCAACAAGCCTATGTCGTTACCAAAATACATTATTCCTTTTTCGTCTTGCGCTATCGACCAGTTTTTATTATCGGCTCTATACATGCTCTTGGACAGGTTGATTACATGTGGTTTGTTTGCCGAAATTGAGATAAATGGGAAAAAGATCAAGAATAATAGAAAGATATATTTCATTAAATTATTCATCCAGGTTGAATTTATAAAGGGCTTTCTTATTTCAAACGACAAAAATACTACTTTTTTATGGATTTTGTTTTCAGATAGATGCCAATATAAAGTCTTCAATCGTTTTGCCTTTAGAGGTTCATAAGTTATATTTGTATGTAATAAAAATTAATATCAGAAAATCATGAAAATCGGGATAGACCTAGGAGGAACGAATGTTAGAATGGGGGTTGTTAACAATGGAGTCATTGTAAAGAAAATATCAGAGCGGTGCAAAGCAGACCAACCTGAAGACGTCGTTATAAAACAATTGACAGATATGCTTCATCAAATCATATCGCCCGAAATAGAAGGTATAGGTATAGGTGTACCGTCTGTAGTGGATGCAGAAAAGGGTATCGTATATAATGTGATGAATATCCCCTCGTGGAAAGAAGTACATCTGAAAGAAATATTGGAAAAAGAATTTAATATCCCGGTCTTTGTAAATAATGACTGTAACTGTTTTGCTCTGGGTGAATATCATTTTGGAGAAGGAGCCGGATCGAAAGATTTAGTAGCTGTTGCGTTAGGAACAGGTGTAGGCTCAGGGATTATTATTGATGGCAAATTATACAACGGAGGAAATACAGGAGCCGGCGAGATAGGATGTATTCCTTATCTGGAATATGACTATGAATCTTATTGCAGTAGTTCTTATTTCACACGTGTACATGGTATCACCGGCAAGGAAGCTTTTGAAAAGGCTAAAGCCAATGAAGATGTTGACTCCATCATTCTATGGAATCAATTTGGACACCATGTAGGCGACCTGATGAAAGTAATTCTTTTTGCTTACGACCCTCGAGTGATTATTTTAGGCGGAAGTATAGCCAACGCTTACGAATATTTTGCTCCCGCCATGATGGATAGCCTTGATAGCTTTCCTTATCCCGAAACAGTAAAGAACCTGAAGATATATACCTCTAAAGTAGACGATGTTGCTATACTCGGAGCATCAACCCTAAGCTAAATTAATAAACATTATACAGAACGGAGAGAAGAATCATAGATTATAGATTCTTCACTCCGTCAAAAAACAATAAGAATAATATCTTATCTCTCCCACTGCTGTAACTCGGCTACAGCAAGCTGATAATCTCGTTCTGTTTCCAGATACTTATCCACTGTTTCATAATACACCGACAACTCTAATAGATAATTAATAAGGGATAATTGCCCCTTATCCAATGCTATTTTAAGCAAATCCTGACTACTGGTAACACTCAAAGCATCTTCATACTCTTTTAACAACAGTGATAATTTCTTTGCTTTATCATACTGATTCTTCAAGGTATTCTTGAATTGTAACTCAGAGTCTTCATGCTGCATCTGCAATGCTACCGTTTGGGCTTTCTGATGCTTCACTGTATTTTTTCCTTCCCACAGAGGAATGGATACTCCAACCGAAACACCCTGAAATGTTGTGCCCGATACTCTTTCGCTAGCATACCCGGCTGTTATCTTAGGTAAATTCAAAGCCCTTGTAAGCTGTTCCTGTTTTCTGCTCAACGCAACTTCTTGTTCGGCTACACGCAACGATGGATTATTCCCTTTTACTATTCCAAACCATTCTACAAAGTTCAGAGGAAAGGTAAAGTCTGAATAACTATTAAATTCTCCAACATCCAAACCTCCGTTCAATCGCTGTAATTCAGATTTGGATAAATTCAAGTCAACCTCATTAATCTGCAATGCTTTTTCAGCATTTAGCAAGTTCAACTTCGTTTTGTTACGCTCCAAAATATCGATATTTCCCTGATCAAAACTCTTCTGATACGCATCAGAAAGTTCTCTGGCTTGCTTCAGTCGATCCGATAGTATCTTGTTCATCTTCGTTTGATAAACCAGTTCTACACAGATTAAACGAGCCTGTTGCAAGATCTCTACTTTCTGTTGATCATAGATCATATCTACCTGTTGGTTTTTTCCATCAGACAATTGTGTCTTATAGCGATATGCTGTAGGGAAATCAAACGACTGGGTTACATTAAGGTCTACACGGTTACCTTCTCCGGAGGGACTTCCCCACAGATAACCGAATTCCACTTCGGGATTGGCCATGTTTATGCCTGTTTTGTTCCCTATCTTATCAGCATTAGCTTTCTCGCGATATGCTTTCAACGTTGTATTATTCATTTCTATCTCTTTCAATACATTATCGAACGAGACTTGCGCCTGTGCACTGAGAGCTAGCACCGACAAAAGAATATATATTATTGGTTTCATAAACTATAACTCTTTTATTAAACAATCTCTTCTTTTACAGTCTTTCTATTTTTCAGCATTCTGTATATAATCGGCACAATGTACATATTCAACATGGTTGAAGTTAGCAGTCCGCCCAGAATAACCTTAGCCATAGGACTCTGAATTTCATTACCAGGCAAACTTCCTTGTACAGCCAGAGGTATCAAAGCCAGTCCCGATGACAAAGCTGTCATCAAAATAGGGTTCAAACGATCGAGCGATCCTTGCAATATACTCTTATTCACAGAATATCCCTTGTTTCCCAAATCGTTGTAATGAGCCATCAGCAAAATTCCGTTTCGCGTAGCAATACCAAACAAGGATATAAATCCGATAATGGCCGGAATGCTGATCTCTCCGGATGTAAACAGAATAGCATACACTCCACCAATAAGAGCCAGAGGAAGATTAAGAAGAATTACAGCCGATTGTGTAACACTTCTAAACTGATTGAAAAGCAATAGAAAGATAATAAGAATAGCAAAAACAGAAGCAATGAGCAATATCTGCGATGCCGCCTGTTCACTTTCAAACTGTCCTCCATATTCAATATGATAGCCTTCCGGCAACTGAATATTGTTATCCAAATTCTCCTGAATTTCATTTACAACGCTTCGCAGATCTCGCCCGGCAACATTTGCCGACACGACAATCTTACGTTGAGCATTCTCCCTGTTGATTGTATTAGGGCCCGTAGAGGATGATATATCTGCGATATAGGCAAATGGGACTTTCAGTCCGTTAGCATCTATCATCAGATTTCTGATCTTCTCGGCTTGGTCTTTATAGTTCTCATCAACTTTTAGCGTCAAGTCAAAACTTTTACCTGCATCATAAACCTGAGAAACAACTTCACCCGAAAGCATTGTAGTTACAAATTCAGTAAACTCGGGTAAGGTGATACCGTATTTTGCCAACAGTTCACGTTTAGGAACAATCTTTAATTGGGGACGCTCTACCTGCTGCTCTACATTCAGATCGGCAACACCGTCTATGCCCTCTATCTTCGATTTAATATCATTTCCTAGTGAGTATAATTTATTCAGGTCTGTACCAAATATCTTTATGGCAATATTGGCTTTGGTACCCGAAAGCATGTGATCGATACGATGCGATATCGGTTGACCTATTTCCACACTAATTCCCGGTATGCCATTGAGCTTATCCCTAAGCTCCGCCAATACTTCCTTCTGAGGACGGTCTTTCAAGATAAAGGGTGCTTCAATCTCAGAACTATTGACACCAAAGGAATGCTCATCTAATTCGGCTCGCCCGGTTTTACGTCCCACAGTTTGTATTTCGGGAACGCTAATAATAGCTTCTTCTGCCATTGCAGCTACCTTATCAGATTCCTCCAAGGATATCCCCGGTAAGGTATTTACAGTTACAGTAAAAGACCCTTCATTAAATGGCGGCAAAAAGTTACGCCCAAAAGTAAAAGAAATAGCAATAGCCGAAATCAACAACAAGCCTGTTATTCCCAATACTATCTTTTGTTTTGCTAATGCCCAGTGCAAGCTTTTTTCATAGATAACCTTAAGCTTCACTGCAAATACAGATTCTTTTTCACCTTTATCTTTCTTATTATTTGCAAGCAAATAGCTACACAAAACAGGAGTAACTGTAAGAGCAATAATTGTAGATGCAAAAAGAGCAACGATAAAAGCTATCCCCAGAGGAACAAGCATACGCCCTTCCATACCACTCAGGAAGAATAAAGGAGTAAAACTTGCTACAATGATCAATGTTGAGTTCAAGATTGGCATACGTACTTCCTTCGATGCTTCAAATACAATAGTAAGCACGCTTTGTTGTTCTTCCTTTGGCTTTTTCCGATTTTCTCTCAAGTGCTTAAATACATTTTCAACATCGATAATGGCATCGTCAACGAGCGAACCAATGGCGATAGCCATCCCCCCCAAGCTCATTGTATTGATCGTTAAACCCATCAGCTTGAGAGCAAGAATAGAAGTTAATAAAGAAAGGGGTAAAGCCATTAATGAAATGAAAGTAGTACGACCATTCATCAAAAACAAGAACAGCACGATGACTACAAAAATAGAACCTTCATAAAGGGATTTCTGCACATTATTGATAGAGTTATTGATAAAACGTTCCTGACGGAAAATATCTGTCGATATTTTCACATCCGCAGGAAGTCCTTTTTGCAGATCGCCTATAGAAGCATCTAGCTTTTCACTCAGCTCGATAGTATTTGTATTGGGTTGCTTGGTTATAGTCAGCAATACGGCAGATTTTGTCTTTTCAGAAGCGACTCCTAATTTAGGCGTCTTTGCTCCTATCTTCACATCTGCAACATCACTGATCAGAATAGGGCTTTCTCCTACTTTCTTTATAACAGCTTTGCCTATTTCTTTTACATCGGCACTTTGCAGAACACCTCTTACTATATATTCATTCCCGTACTCATACAATACACCTCCCGATGCATTCTGATTCATATTACGAGTCACTTGCAGCACTTCATCCAACGTAACACCGTAATGTTTCATGCGCCCCGGATCGAGTAATATTTGATATTCTTTGATATCACCGCCTATCACTGTCACCTGTGCCACTCCTCCGGTAGATAGTAAGCGTGGACGAATGGTCCAGTCTGCAATAGTACGGAGGTCTAATAAAGATGTAGAGTCAGAAGTCAGCCCGATAATCATCACTTCTCCCAATATCGAAGATTGTGGTCCCAATGTGGGTTGTCCTATATTTTCGGGTAAAGCATCTCCCAGAGTCGCCAGTTTTTCGGTTACTATCTGGCGAGCTTTATAAATGTCTGTACCCCAATCGAACTCGACCCATACAACAGAGAAACCTGTAGTAGATGACGACCGTACCCGCCGCACATCAGTAGCACCATTTACTGCTGTTTCGATCGGAAAAGAGACCAGGCGTTCCACCTCTTCCGAAGCCATTCCATTCGCCTCTGTCATTATCACTACGGTAGGAGCATTGAGGTCAGGGAATACATCTATCTCCATATTCTTAGCAGTATAAAGCCCGCCAACCAATAGGAGAACAGCACCGATAAGAACAATCAGACGATTGTTCAACGAAAATTGTATTATTTTATTCAGCATATCTATTCCTCCTCAATTTAATGTTCATGAGCATGAGGGATTGCTGATGATGTAGAAGCTAACTTTACATGATATGCTCCTTTACTTACTACTTTATCTCCGTTCTTCAGACCCGACAAGATTTCCACATGATTGCCGTCATTTGCACCCAGAGTAACTTCTTGTTTACTATAAGCATCATCGTGAGATTGCAAATACACGAAATACAGGCCTTGTTCTTCGATTAAAGAAGATACAGGTATAGAAATAACATTGCTACGCTGTTGTCCCAAGAGATAAACCTCAACATAAGAGCCGGATATTATTTGACCGATATTGTCAAATTCAAAATTGACCGGTACATAATATTCTTGACTAGACGATGACTTACCGTACGATACCAGCCTTCCGTTCAAAGCGGAAAGGGTATAAACCGTCTTATCGTAAGGCGTCTTGAAATTGGCGGATATTAAAGATCCTAAATCTTTAAAGTAACGTTCCGAAACATCAGCTCTTAGTTGTAATCTTCTATTTTGCGTAACCGTCATTAAGGCTTGCCCTACTTCCACGTATTGACCTTCGTTAACCAATTTTGTCTTTATAAATCCGCTTATAGGAGTTGATACTCCAACGCCCTTAGCTGTAGTTTTCTGCCCGATAGCATGATAAGCAACCTTAGCATTTTCGTAGTTCAGCTTGATCTCGTTATACTCTTTTTCGGCAATAAGCTTATTTCCAATCAAAGATTCAGCTCTCTGATATTCCTTCTGAGCAATCTCGTATGCTGATTTCGCTTTTGCCACAGGATCTCCATCTACTATATTTTTAGAAGAAATACTTAGAAGCGATTCTCCTCCACGTACGGCTAGTCCTTCATTCAACGAAGCCTTATTAAATGACACTATCCCGCTGGCAGTTGCAGAGATTGTTACCTCGTCACCTTGTGCAGATAGAATTTGTCCACTGGTCTTTATTACCTGATGAAAAGCGGAAGGTTGAACATCCACGATTTCTAATCCTGCCTTTTTAGCCTGCTCAGGGGAAAATACGATTTCTTCTCCATGGGCTTCTTTATCATGAGAATCTTCTCCTTCGGCATGATCATGATCACTCTCCTCTCCTTCTGTATGAGAGTGAGCGCCCTCTTCTTCAGAATGATTGTGACCGGCATGAGATTCTTTATTTTGTTCTGTATGAGTGTCTGCTTTTTGTTTAGAGTTGCACCCCCAAAACATCGCAAGCAAACAAGCGATATATATTGCATATTTTTTCATATTCTTATTTCTTAGACTTGAATAAACAAAACAGTTATAGGCAGTTTCGGTAACTGTCACTATAAAAATGAAACTTCTCTGTAGAGAATTTACGCTAAAAAATAAGATACAGGAGGTGCTCGCAGGCTTCTTATAGAGCCTACAAAAGGTGGGGTATAGTTTACTAAGTAAGGCTTTTGCCTGAAGCGTTCCCCAAATTGTGGAGCTTCCAAATAAAACTCATTCAACGAGTATAGCACATAGGCAAGAGAAAGACAGTTTGCACATGGCAAGATGTCGTCATGCGTATTATCTTGTTGACGAAGTATCAGTTCCTGAAGATTACAGTCTTCTGTATGTGCCTGATGATGACATCCTTTTTGGTGTTGTTCACAACAGTTATGCGTATCGTCTTGCTGATCGGAGCAATGGTGTCGATGCATAATCTCCTCAAGAGAAAAACAGATAACACCATCATGATGCGAATGAGGCATAATAGCATGGGCTAACATAAAAATGCTAGCCATCAGAGTTAGAATCAAAGCTATTAGTCTCAGATGTCTCATACCACAAAGATACAAAACTTAGATAAAGAAGCTCTCTTTTCTTCAAACAAAAAAATAACGAACAAATTTAAAACCAATAAAATATGACATTTTAATAGAAAGAATATTTTAATTAAGAATAAATCCATAACTTAGTAAACAATTGTTAACCCAACATCTATTTAATAACTTTCAAAATATCACATCATGAGTAGAATAGAAAATGACCTTATTAGCAGTCTGCCTGTTCCTGACAATGCTTATTATGGGATACATACCCAAAGAGCGATCAATAATTTTGATATTTCAGGAATAAAATTATCACATTATCCCCAGTTTATTAAAGCTCTAGCCTATGTAAAATGGGCAGCAGCCGAGGCAAACTATGAACTCGGAGTTTTGGATAAAAATATTCACGATGCAATAATAGAAGCCTGTAAAAAAGTTATAGAAGGAAACTACAACGATCAGTTCCCGAGTGATATGCTACAAGGGGGTGCAGGAACCTCTACTAACATGAATATCAACGAGGTTGTTGCAAATATTGCCTTAGAGATTATGGGACACAAAAAGGGAGAGTATCAATACTGTTCTCCTTACGACCACGTAAACCTCTCTCAATCGACCAACGATGCTTATCCGACAGGCGTAAAGCTAGGGATTCTCTTTTACAATGAAATGATAGAAGATACCTTGATTGAGCTAATAACAGCCCTCAAGCAAAAAGGACAGGAATTGAAGCATGTGATAACAATGGGGCGTACTCACCTGCAAGATGCCATACCAATGACATTGGGACAACAGTTCGATGCATACGCTGCGACTTTAGAAAAAGAGAAATATTCTTTGCGACAAAGCGTGAATTTATGCCTCGAAATAAATATGGGGGCAACGGCTGTAGGTACAGGACTAAATGCTATTCCGGGTTATGACGCATTATGCGCTAAGAATCTTACTCGTCTTACTCGGTTTAACTTTACTCCTGCAAAAAACCTAGTAGAAGCCACATCAAATACAGGTAGTTTTGTAGCCTATTCTTCTGCCTTGAAAAAATTAGCGACAAAGCTATCGAAGATATGTAACGACCTTAGAATACTCGCCTCAGGCCCGCGCTGTGGTGTCTATGAAATAAATCTTCCTCCAATGCAAGCAGGTTCTTCTATTATGCCAGGGAAAGTAAATCCGGTTATTCCTGAAGTTGTTTCTCAAACATGCTTTAGAGTATTAGCCAATGATTTTGCCGTAACCATGGCTTCCGAAGCAGGACAGTTGCAACTGAATGTTATGGAACCTATCATAACATATACTCTACTCGAATCGCAAAACCTACTTAACAATGCAATGGCTTGCCTCAGAAAAAATTGTATAGAAGGCATTACGGCTAACGAAGAGCATTGCAAAAATCTTGTGATGAACAGCATTGGGCTTGTCACAGCATTAAATCCATATATAGGCTATGAGAATAGCACGGCAATAGCAAAAGAAGCACTAGAAACAGGTGCAAACGTATACAACTTAGTATTGAAGAAAAATATATTGTCTAAAGATGATTTGGATAGGATATTAAATCCGGAAAATATGACGGGAGTAAAATGACCTCCCTGACTAGTCCTAAATAGAAAAGGAGTGAAACAGTTTCACTCCTTTTCTTATTTTGATAAAAGACCCATTTCTATTAATCTTCGTCTTTTTGGCTTTCTGCATATTCTTTCAACAGCTTATCTTGAACATCTGAAGGAACGAGCTCATAACTAGCAAATTTCATAGTAAAAGAAGCACGACCTCCTGTCAAGGAGCTAAGTGAGATTGAATAATTAGACATTTCCTTCAATGGAACTTTTGCATTCAAGACTTCAATTCCTCGCTCGCTTTCCATTCCCATGATCATAGCTCGACGGCCTTGCAGATCGCTCATCACATCTCCCATCTTATCGGAAGGAACAAATACAGCAATATCATATATAGGCTCAAGAATTTTAGGTCCTGCATTTCTAAATGCTTCACTAAAAGCATTACGACCGGCAAGCATAAATGATATTTCATTCGAGTCTACCGGGTGCATTTTACCATCATATACAACTACACGAACATCACGAGCATAAGAACCAGTTAGTGGTCCTTGCTCTAAACGAGACATTATACCTTTTAAAATAGCAGGAAGGAAGCGAGCATCGATTGCACCTCCTACGATACTATTCACAAATACAAGTTTACCACCCCAGTCCAAATTGTATGTTTGAGTATCACGAGCCTGCACCTTAAACTCCTGACCATTAAATCTATAAACTTCAGGAACTGGCATACCGTCTGTATATGGTTCTACAATCAGATGCACCTCTCCAAATTGTCCGGCTCCTCCGGATTGTTTTTTGTGACGATAGTCTGCACGAGCAGCTTTTGTAATTGTTTCCCGATAAGGAATCCTCGGCTCTGAGAAAACAATTGGAATCTTATCGTTATTCTCTATTCTCCATTTCAATGTTTTAAGATGGAACTCTCCTTGTCCTGATACTATCAACTGTTTTAGCTCTTTCGAATTTTCTATTAACCATGTAGGATCTTCTTCGCGCATACGTTGCAATACTTCATTCATTTTCTCAGTATCTTTTTCGTTTTCAGCTTTTATTGCACGACGATATTTAGGATCAGGATATTTTATAAAGTTGAATTTATTATCAACGCCTTTTGCATTTAATGTATTTCCTGTACGAACATCTTTGAGTTTTACTGCCGCACCTATGTCTCCCGCTACAAGTTCTTCTACTTTTGTACGTTGTTGTCCTGCTGGAGCGAATATCTGTCCCATACGTTCTTTGGAACCTCTATTTGCATTAATTAGGTCATCGCCTTCATGTACTTTCCCACTCATTACTTTAAAGTATGAAACTTCGCCTACATGAGGCTCAACTGTTGTCTTAAAGAAAAACAAACTGGTTGGAGCTTCCGAGTCAGGTTTTACCTCTTCACCATCTGCATTTACAGGAGCCGCCAAGTCGCGTACATAAGGGACTACATTTCCCAGAAACTCCATTGTACGACGCACACACATATCTTTTTCGGCCGACACGCAGAAAATCGGGTACAAATCCCGATGTACTAACCCCCAACGAATCCCCATACGCATCTCGTCTTCGGTAAGTGTTCCCTGATCAAAGAATTTTTCCATCAGAGACTCTTCATTTTCTGCAGCAGCTTCTACTAATTTCTGCTTTAATTCTCTTGCTTTTTCCAGCTCTTCATCCGGAATATCAAGCACCTCAGGGACTCCGCCTTCCGGTTTCCATCTGAGCATTTTATATTTTAATATATCAATCACGGCATTAAAACCTTCGCCACAATTGATAGGATATTGTATTAGTACTGCTTTTTCGCCATACTCAGCTTTTAGTTGAGCTACAACGTTATCAAAGTCAGCCTTAGGATGATCAAGTTGATTAACGATGAAAATAACAGGTTTTTGAAGCTTTTGGATATATCTCAATTGATTTATAGTACCCACTTCCATACCATACTGGGCATTAAGTACCATAAGTGCAGTGTCTGTCACATTGAGTGATGTAACAACATTTCCGACAAAATCATCAGATCCCGGACAATCAATAAAATTCAATTTTCGGTTCATCCATTCCACAGAGAAAATGCTGGAAAAAACGGAATATCCATATTCTTTTTCCACAGGGAAATAGTCCGAGACAGTATTTCCATCTTTAACACTTCCTCTGCGTTTAATGACGCCGGCTTCATAGAGCATGGCTTCGGCGAGAGTGGTTTTGCCCGCTCCCGAACTACCAAGAATTGCGATGTTCTTGATTTCTTGTGTTTGGTAAGTTCTCATGGCTAAATGTTTTTTACATGGTTAATATTATTCCTTTTACCAAATTGCCTCCATTTTGAGGCGATGTTTTCCAAAATTAATGAAATGTTCTGATGAAATAGCAAAAAAACACATGTTATTTAGTTATAAAAGTTACCATATTATGAATTTCAACAAAAAGATTCAAAATAAATTATCAACGATTGCTTACCTTTGCTCATATTGAGATAGATAAATCGATGGATTCCGAAAAAATAAAAAGCTATATCGAGACTATCATTTCCCTCTCGGACAAAGAATGGGAAATATTAAATAATTATATTGAATATAAAGTTGTGAGAAAGAATGAATACCTCTTGCATGAGGGTGTGATCTGCAATTTTATAGCATTCATTAATAAAGGCGTATTGATATACTGCAAAGAATTGGAGAATGGCAATGATATGACCACAGATATGGCTTTTGAAGGCGAATGGGTAACTGATAATTATAGCCGTCTCAAAAGACTCCCTTCACATCTTAATATAAAAGCTATTGAGGATTGTGAGCTATGGATAATAAAAGAAAAAGAGATACCCTATCTTTATCAAGAGATACCTTCTCTTGAACGTTTTGGGAGGATTCTTACAGAACAAGCCTTTATAAAAATGACTCAAATGAGTATAGATTTACAAACTCTTTCTGCAAAAGAAAGGTATATAAAACTATTCCGCAATCATCCAGAAATATTTCAAAGAATTCCCCTACATTATATTGCTAACTACCTCGGAATTGCACCTAAATCTTTAAGCCGTATAAGAAATACGATATTAAAAAAAGAGTAATTTGGTAACAAATGTGGAGTATTCAATTGCTTTTCTGTACTGATATTTGTGATAATTATTAAAATATCAGAATATGAGAAAGCAATTAATAGCATTCATTCTTTTTGGATTGGCAATTAGTACGTCTGCACAAGAAATCATTCCCAATACAAAAAAACAAAGCCATGAAGTAAAGCAAGCATTTGAAGCTGAGAGCTTATTCCCTATGTTTCTTACCGGAGGTTATCATTTTGCCTTAGGATATAGATATGAAAAATGGAGAGTAAGGGTTAGTGTCATTAACGGAGGATCGTACAATGCCGAGAGAGCAGGAATAAACAATTCGTCCGACGATTTTAAAAGGTATTACAAAACCGCTCCGGGTTTATTCTTAGGTTATAATATATGGAAGAATCTCGATATATATACATTTATAGAGGCTCATAAATTCGAAATTGAACAGAAAGATACAGGTGTTAAAAAAGATATGAGAAGCTTTGATTTTGGAGGCGGAATCGGTTACCAATTTTTTATATGGCGAAATCTTTACCTACAGCCGGCCGTACATATATATTTAAGAAAAGATAAAAGTCTTGATTTTGATCAGGAACAATACAATATTCCGAATATGGATATCTCACCTGTTATTCGGATAGGGTACAGAATATGGAGTAAATAATTTTCTTTATACAATCTATTAAGCTATAAACAATTCATTTATGATACTATTAAAATAAGAAAGAGTACTTGCTATGAAATACTCTTTCTTAAAATTATTCTTTTGGTTATTATTAACTTTTATCTGTACCTAGAAATAAACTCTGAAGCTTTGATATAATATGGTAATACCCCTCCGATATGAGTGCCGATAGTAGGGTAAAAAGTTACAGAACCTATCTTTTTTTGATCTGTAGCAAAATCTGCTGCATTCTGGTAATAGACAGTAATATCACTAGTGCCATGAGTCATTATGAAGCGACATTTATTCCGCCATGGCTTAACGCTATTGTCATCAAGTATGTCTTTTATATAAGATATACTTGGATCTATATCCAAATAATCTATAAACTTATCGGTATATAAATCTCTTACTTTATTGGGTAGTTTGCTCACAACATCATCGTAAGTTCCATCAAAGTACTGCCAAGAGGTTGAGGCATAAGGTTCTTTTAATATATCGGCGGTATTGATTTGTGGATAACCATTTTTCTTGTACCCCCAAATAGCATATGGCAGCAAATGTGAAGCATCTACCTCATCCGAAGCTCTTACCCCATCTGCTATCTGTTTTAGATAACAAGGTGTACCTCCTGTCACGAGAAGCGATACCGGAATATTATAGTTTGATGTCGTTTCCAGTTCTCTTACCAAAGATGCTGCAATAAAGCCTCCTAACGAATAACCGGTAACGATAACCTCCTTCTTATATCTGTATCCTTTAAAGGATAGCAGGCTCTTTGCCGCTTTGGTTAATTCTAAAACAGACTTTACCATAGGCTTGGCTTCAATATAGGGATGAAAACATTGTCCATGAGAATCACCAAAGCCCAAATAATCAGGAATCAGCACTACATATCCCAAGCGTGCCTGTAACGTCCAAAAGTACAAAAAGTTTAGATCTGAGTCTTGAGAAACCAAAGATACTCTCTTAAATATATTACTTGGGGCCTTTTTATTGTTGGTGTAGGTAGGAGGTGGAGCAATAATTAAACGTTGATTGATCAATCTTGTGAATAGAGTCATTTTGGGTACTAATATAACACCCGACATATCCACGTAGCCTGCACCACTAGGGTTAGGATATTTACAGGAAACCTTCAATGCCGAAACAGTCAAGCTATTGACGAATATTCCTTTTGTTCGAAGCTCTGTAGTATCAGCCTCAACTACTATACCGTTGTTTGCCAGATAAGCAGACATATCTTCGAGGTCAACAGGACTAAACTCTGCTAGTTGGTGCCCTATAGTATCTTTCTGAATATACCCGCTTTCGATATCTTCGGGCAAATTATTCTGACAAGATTGTACTAAAATAATACAAACAAACAGTACCGGATAGAATGATTTTAAAAGTAATTTTTTCATAAAGTCATGTGTTAATTTATAAAATTCAGTAAATGTAAAGTTAAGTCAATATTTGCAAATTTAACAAAAAGGAGCAAAAGACAAAACAGATTCAATTATAAATAAATAATTTTAAATCTTCACCTTCATATTTTACACAAAACCGAATAATATTGTCATTGGTTTTGTTTAACTTAGTTCCATAAAAAACTTGTTAACAATTACGTAGCTCTATGGAAAAAATCTCAACCTCAGATGTCCTTAAATGGGCAAAAAACTTTCTTGAAAAAGCAGAAAAAGAACTAACTCCCGAAGAAGTTAAAGAACAAAAAAAGTTTGCTTCACTCATTCAAACCCCATCTAATAAAACAGTCTTATCTAAGATGCTGGACGAATCGTCACAGATACGAGATAAAAAGCTTGTTGTCAAACGAATGAAAGAGCTTATCAACGAATATGGCATTCCAGATTTCTTTAGCTCATTCGATAGACTTCAACTAAAACTTTTCATGAACTTTGGCTCTCTTGCCCCGGGACTAGCAGTTCCTTTATTTAATAGAAGATTACGTGAGGAGACTAATAAAATAATCATAGCGGAAGAACGTCCTACACTTACAGGACATTTATCGAAGAGATGGAATTCCCAAATAGGGCAAAATGTTAACTTATTAGGTGAGGTTGTTCTTGGTGATGGCGAGGCAAGGAACAGATACGAACATTATCTGGAAGCACTGAAAGAACCGGATATAAACTATATTTCAATAAAGCTATCTGGCATATATGCTCAAATACATTCTCTGAGCTACGAGCAAAACAAGAAAGAGCTTTGCGAATTAGTCGCAACAATTTATCAACAGGCAATAGATTATCCATATACTGATCAGCAGGGAGTAACCCGACCTAAATTTGTGAATCTGGATATGGAGGAATATAAAGATACACACCTTACGCTCGATGTATTCGAAGAAGTATTGAGCATGCCTCAATTCAAGAATTACATGGCAGGTATTGTAATACAAGCCTATCTGCCGGATGCGGGATTATTTCAGGAACGCTTATTGAAGTTTGCGAAAAAGCGTGTAGACGAAGGAGGCTCTCCATTAAAAATGCGTTTGGTAAAAGGAGCGAACCTTCAGATGGAGAGTATTGTATCTTCACTAAAAGGGTGGCCTAATCCGATACTACCCACAAAGGTAGAAGTAGATGCCAACTATATGCACATTCTCGACATAGCCTTAGAGCCTGAGAATGCGAAAGCATTACATGTAGGTGTGGCATCGCACAATTTCTTTAGTATTGCTTATGCCTATCTGCTCAGTGAAAAGAATGGCGTTGGCGATTGTGTCACTTTCGAAATGCTGGAGGGAATGGCAAACAATCTTCCGCGAGTAATAAGAGGACTCAATAAACAAATCATCCTGTACACCCCGGTAGTTAAAAAGGCACATTTCCTTAATGCTATTTCATATCTCGTTCGGCGTCTGGATGAGAATACAGGAAAAGACAACTTCCTTAGCTATTCATTCAACCTCAAGCTTGATAGCCCACAATGGAACTTCCTTACAAATCAGTTCCTCGAAGCATATAAGTTGAAAGATAGTATAGTACCAAAATCATTCAGAACACAAAACAGGAAAGAAAAACCTATTCCTGTAAAAGATATAAATGTATTCCATAACGAACCCGACACCGATCTTGATTTAAGTGCAAATAGAGAATGGGCATTAGAATCACTGCGCAAATGGGGTACGCTTGTAGACGATAAAAACTTTGTTGTGCCTGTTCAGATAGGAGATAAAGAAGTTATTACCGAACACAAAAAGAAATACTATGATCGTAGCCGAAATGATCAGGTTTGTTTCTGCGAAGCAAATCTATCGTCACTCGATCAGATAAAGGAAATAATAAGTATTGCCGAAGAAGATAAATCGGGTTGGAGAAAAACGGATGTAAACAAACGAAATGAGATACTCCACCAAGTGGCCGAAAACTTAAGCGCCAAGCGAGGAGATCTTATCGGATGTATGGCAGCTATCACCGGCAAGACATTCGGAGAGGGAGACGTAGAAGTATCTGAAGCTATCGACTTCTGCCGCTTTTATCCTATTACGATGAAGCAGTTTGCTGGACTAAATACTGTTGAGTATCAACCGAAGGGTATAATCTTGGTTATCCCGCCTTGGAACTTCCCGCTTGCAATCCCTGTAGGTGGCGTTGCTGCTTCTTTGGCCGGAGGAAATACAGTTATACTCAAGCCTGCCACAGTAGCATTGCCGATAGCATGGGAGTTTGCGAAATGCTTCTGGGATGCCGGTGTTCCTAAAGATGCTCTACAAGTTGTATGCAGTGCCGATCGTTCGTCATTAGATTATCTTACTACTCATCCATCCGTGAAACATATAATACTTACCGGAGGTACCGATACTGCATTCCGCCTATTAGAAAACAGCCCTAAGACTCCATTATCGGCAGAAACAGGAGGTAAGAACGCAATCATACTCACTGCCAATGGCGATCAGGATCATGCCATACAAAATGTGGTGTCATCGGCATTCGGCAATGCAGGACAAAAATGCTCGGCATGTTCTCTATTCCTTGTAGACAAAACAATATACAATGACGAGAACTTCAAGTCGAAACTTCGAGATGCTGTTACAAGTATGCGTACAGGTAGTGTATGGGATACGATGAATATGGTAGGCCCAATGATAACTAACGACAACGATAAGTTGATGCATGCCATCAATAATCTCGAACCGGGTGAATCGTGGCTCGTTGCTCCGGAATTTTTGGATGATAAGAAATATATACTCAAGCCTACTGTAAAATGGGGCGTTAAACCGGGTAGCTTTACTTTTAAGAATGAGTTGTTTGCTCCTCTATTGTCTGTTGTATGCATAGACGGACTGAAAGAAGGAATAGAGTATGCCAATTCATCAGAGTACGGTCTTACTGCCGGATTGCAAAGTTTGGATGAAGCAGAGCACGATCTCTGGAAAAATAGCATTGAGGCGGGAAACCTATATATCAACAGAGGTATAACCGGAGCCATCGTAAACCGTCAACCATTCGGAGGAATGAAACGTTCTGCCTTTGGCGGAGGTATCAAAGCCGGAGGTCCTAATTATGTATCATGCTTTGTCGAATTCACTGAGAAAGATGTAACAGGAGGATCTGAATACAAATACAATATAGGTGATCTTTTGACAGACATAAAAGAAAAGGCTCGCTTGAACTTCGCTTACGACAGTTATTCAAAAGCATGGCTTAACGAATTCTCGAAAGCAAGAGATGTTAATCATCTCTATGGTGAAGAAAACATCTTCCGCTATTTACCTCTCAAGAGTATAGGTTTGCGTATACAAGAATCAGACTCTTTGTGTGATATCCTGTTAATCTTGTTAGCTTCCAATAGGTCGGGAACACCTGTAGTAGTTAGTATTTCGGGTAGTGACGAAAAATTAGAGGCTATAGAAAAGGCATCAAGCATGCTATCGGGTATACACATCAAGATACAAGACGAGGAAAAGTTTGTAGAAGAAATGGATTCATACGAACGTGTCCGCACTTGTACTCCAAACCTCTCTGACGCAATCTATCGGAAAGCGGCAAAATTAGGAAAGCATATTGCATCCGACAAGCCATTAATTGAAGGACGTATCGAACTGCTTCACTATTTGAAAGAACAAAGTATTGCTTACGAATACCATCGTTACGGCAGTATCTTTGGAGAAGATAATAAATAAGTCCATTTTTTTGAATGAAGAGAAGAGCCCCCGACCTAGGTTATTAGGTTAAAGGGCTCTTTTTTCATTCGGAATAACCAAACAATCAATTCCTATATACCTAGCATAACGCCGATGGTGTAAGTGTTCAGATCGGGCCCTTTATCTTTCTCAAACATCGAGAATGGAGCATAGTAACCATATACACTAACATCTCTTATCCCCACCTGCAACCTCAACCTCATATCTATAGGACGTATATTCAGATCGCGCCCCATATTCACAACTTGCTTCTTATCGTTTTCATAATATTTAACTTGCGATTTGGAATAGTATTTGAAGAAGCCCACTACCCCACCGGATATATGAAAATCTGACACCTGATATTCCAACAAGAGAGGAATAGTTATGTAGTATGCCAATAGCTTTGTCGATTTATAATTAACGCCCTCCGGAGCAGGAACAAAAGACGTCACACCATCCACTTGTGTCAACGCTGCATTATCATCAAAATGATAACGAGACCATTCTGTTCCTATTCCACTAACAAATAGCCAATTACTTTTTCCTATCTGCTTATGAAAATCAAAAAGGTTGACTGTAAAATTGTGAGAACTACTCATTTTTAATTTACCAAAAGGAATATCTTTGTCACTGTAGTTCATAAAGCCCATGCCGAATCCTGTCCAGTGCGAGCTCAAGCTCTTTTTTTTCTTCCACGAGAAGATAAAATTGTAAGTCGATCCGTCGTAAAGAACGCTACTTTCACTATCTTCCTTCGGAATAAACTCCTGAGTTTCTGTAGTAGATACAATAACAGTATCTCCCGTATTCGGATTTATCTCCTTTATGATTTGTACTGTTTTTACAATCGTATCCTGCAAAACAATCTCATCGGCATTTGCGGATATTACAACAAAACAAAAAGCTAAGAATGCAACTATTTTTTTCATATTCTTATTGTATTTTTAAACGTTTATCATTCACATAAATAAAAAGATCTTTCAGTTTTTTCAGCTCCGAATCGAGCCTTGCAGGTGGGAAGTTCCCTTTCAGATAAACGATTGTTATCTTATCAGGTTTATTCTTATACAAAATATATTCACCTGTTTTGCCCGATTTGTCTTTGCCTACATAATATGTCCCCGACTCCACTTTTCCATTTTTCTTAACTTCCGATACTATCACATTTTTGTCTATATCAAGTTTCAGGAGACTGAAAACCTCTCTGTCTTTGGCTACATCATTATTCATAATAAGGCTTTTGTAAAAAGTAATATTACTGCCCTGTGAAAGTATGTCGGACGATAGTTGCACGAGCACAGATCCCTCTTGTTTACCATATTTGTCAAATATGCTTTTTATATTCAGATGACCTTGTGCTAAAACAGACATGGATACAATCTGCAATAAACAATATAACATCAACACTTTATATCTCATAATTTTCTAATTTATTCAGTAAAAGAATCCAGAATCCCGATTTGAGTGCTTACGACATCATTATCGACCTCTGATACAACGCGAATAGAGTTGAGTGCGGCAACACTAACCTCAGCCTGATCCGTAACTTTTTTTCCATCAACATATACAAATGTTCCACCCATATCATTACCAACCGATACTGAATTGAATGATCTGATACCTATTATCAACAGAATACTTGCGGCAACACTGATCCATACATAAAAAGGTATTTTCTTCTTTTTCTTTTCTATGGCAACCTCTTTTCTTTCTGCTGAAAAATAGTTGAACATAGGTGCATATACCTTATAGCGATCTTCTATCTCGGACTGACGAAAATAATTTCGTAAGATACTTTCCTCTTCCAGGGTAGTTTGCCCCTCAAAATATTTTTCTAAAAGTAAATCTATATCTTTCATTTTATTTTCGCATTACATTACTCATACTCACAAACTTGTCTCTAACAGCCTTACGTGCCCTCGAAAGGTTTACCCTTACAGTACTTTCCTCAGAGCCTATAATTGAGGCGATTTCGCCCAACTCATATCCATCTACATCTCGCAATGTTATAATATGGCGTTGAGTTTCGGGCAAAGAGTCGATAATATTCCTGATGATCAACACACTGTCTTGTTGTTCAGTAAATGTATATGGAGTTATCGAATTTCCGGCAATGGATATACCATCGAGCGAAACATTATGCCTCTCCGCCCTCAACCTGTCAATACATATATTTTTCAACGTCTGCATTGCAAATCCACCTACATTAGGATGATTGCTCAACTGAGATCGCTGATTCCATAACCTCAAAAAGGTTTCCTGAACAGCATCCTCAGCATCTACCTCATTAGCCAGCATATTCTTTGCAACATTCTGCAGCTTGTTGCGTAGAGGTACAACATCCGATTTGAACTTTTCTAACTCCATGTATCTAGATAACGAACTACTCTGAAATTTGTAACATAAAAAGTAACATTTTAATTATATCACCAAAAACGCCTCAATTACCACCTTGCCGAAAATCCAACATAACAAGCATATAAACAACAACATACAAACAAATTAAAAATAAAAAGGTGACAAAAGTAACACTTATTTCACTCTTTTAACATGTAACCTTTCTGTTACTTTTTATAAATTACTTCCTTATATAAGACAAATTTATTTATAAAAACATTATAAAATCGGAATAAAAATAATTTGATCAAAATATTTAAAAATAATATTTAATCATTTGTTTAAATCAATATTTTAATTTATGTTTGCAGCTCAATTTAGAAACAAAAGGAATATACCTCAAAATGGAAAAAGATATTTCGACAGAAGAAAAAATAAAAAACGCAGCCCGAAAAGTATTCCATGAAAAAGGATATGGGCAAGCTCGAACACGCGACATAGCAGAAGAAGCGGGAATAAACCTTGCCTTGCTTAACTATTATTTCAGAAGTAAGGAAAAGCTTTTTGATATAATTATGAAAGAAAGCTTACAAGAAATGTTTGGACTAATCGTAAATATTGTAAACGCAGAAGATATTAATCTTTCTGATAAGATAGATATGATAGTTACGCGCTATATAGACTCTCTCTCAAAGAATCCGAATTTACCCCTATTTGTACTAAGTGAAATACAAGCCAACCCTCACAAAATAATAGAGAAGATGGGACTTAAAGGAAAATCCATTGCACATAATTTTCTATTTAAACAGATACAAGAACAAATAGACCGAAAAGGAATAAAAGGAGTAACCCCGCTTCAGATTTTTATAAATATAGTATCCATGTCTATTTTCCCTATTGTAGGAAAGCCTTTGTTAATGAACTTGCATGCTCCTTTCAGTGAAAAAGAATATGAGATATTCATAGAAGAACGAAAATTATTAATTCCACAATGGATAAAAATAATGCTTAAAATAGATGAATAATAGAATCAGCATGAAAAAATCATTAATCATCATCACATATTCATTTTTCCTTTCTGCAATTGCTCTTGCTCAAAATACACTTACCATAGAGCAATGTCAGCAAATGGCAAAAGAAAATTATCCGCTTATCAAACGGTACGGGTTGATTGAGCGGTCGAAAGAATATAATCTCTCGAATGTCGGAAAAGGCTATTTGCCCCAATTCTCATTATCGGCTAAAGCCTCGTATCAATCGGAAGTAACAAAGATACCTATCGATATCAAGGGTATAGATATCAAAGGGCTGAGCAAAGATCAGTATTCTGCTGCAATAGATGTCACCCAAACAATATGGGACGGAGGCATAATAAACAGCAAAAAGGATATTACAAAAGCTTCGTCCTATGCAGAACAGAAGCAACTGGACGTTGATATGTATAAGATAGTCAATCAGGTAAATCAAATGTATTTTGGCATCTTACTACTCGATGCAAGATTAAAGCAGAACAGCCTCTTACAAGAAGAGTTGCAACGAAACTTCGACCTGATATCAAGCTATATAACCAACGGAATAGCCAATCAATCAGACTTGGATGCGATAAAAGTAGAGCAACTGAAAACTGTACAAAATAGGGCGCAAATCGCGTCCAATAGAAAAGTATACTTGGATATGTTAGGTATTCTTATCGGACAAAAGCTAGACGAAAATATTATCCTACCAAAACCGAATGCGGACAATTTAATCATATCATCACAAGTAAAACGACCTGAGCTGGAGTTGTTCGACGCACAATTAGTAAATCTAGAAACGCAAAAGAAAGCAATAAAAGCGGGCTACATGCCCAAACTTGGACTATTTCTCACCGGTGGGTATGGAAAACCTGCGCTGAATATGCTCAATAATGATTTCTCGGCATATTACATCGGAGGAATACGCTTGTCTTGGAATTTTGGAAGCTTGTACACACAAAAAAACGACAGAAAACTAATAGAGACGAATCAGGATAATATTGCAACTTCACGAGAAACATTCCTTTTCAATACAAGTTTGGAAACCTCTCAAGAGCAAAACGAAATAAACAAGAATAAAGACTTACTAAAATATGATGACGATATCGTTACTCTTCGCAACAATGTAAAGCGGGCAACTGAAGCAAAGGTGGCAAACGGAACATCAACCGTCATCGACCTCATGCGTGATGTAAATGCAGAAGATCTTGCAAAGCAAGACAGAATACAACATGAGATAGAATTGCTTCAAGCTATTTACAACTTAAAATATACAACAAACAAATAAACAAGGAGTAACAAACAACGATATACTTTTCTCTCTATATCAAATGAAAAATAATATATGAAAACAATAAAAAATATAGTTTATGCAAGCATCATACTCTTGCTTACAGCTTGCGGAAAAGGAAATGGAGACCATGATGCATCCGGTGTTTTTGAAACTACTGAGGTAATTGTATCGGCCGAAGCAAACGGAAAGATTATGCAGCTCAATTTCATTGAAGGGCAACAAGTAGAACAAGGAAAGCCTCTAGGGTATATAGACACCATTCAATTATATCTAAAAAAGATGCAATTACTGACTAATACAAGTGCAATAAAGAGCGGGCGTGTAGATATACCAAGACAGATAGCAGCTATAAAGCAACAAATTGCAACCCAGAAGAACGAGCAGAAACGATTCACGAACTTGGTAAAAGCAAACGCTGCAAACCAAAAACAATTGGATGATATAAACGCACAGATACTTGTTCTTGAAAGGCAGCTGACCGCACAAACAGAATTATTAGAAAATTCGAACAAAAATATATCGGAACAAAGCTCGGGACTGGAAGTGCAGGTAGCTCAAATAAATGATCAGATACAGAAATCCATTATCAGTAGCCCTATCAATGGGACTATCCTGTCTAAATATGCTGAACAAGGGGAACTCGCAACACAGGGAAGAGCTTTATTTAAAGTAGCAGACATCGAACACATGTTTCTTCGGGCATACATTACTGCAAGTCAACTTACACAAGTGAAAATAGGACAAGCCGTAAAGGTATATGCAGACTTTGGAGAGAAAGAAATGAAAGAATATTCAGGCACTATAACCTGGATATCGGATAAATCAGAGTTTACGCCAAAAACAATACAGACTCGCGACGAACGAGCCAACCTAGTATATGCCGTAAAAGTAGCTGTAAAGAACGATGGATATCTAAAGTATGGAATGTACGGAGAGTTAAAATTGAATTAAAAAACAAAGCGATGTTGAAAGAGCTGATAAATAGTGATACCAAACTTATTTGTGATGCACTTGCCGAAAAAGGGATGCTTACAATACATGACCTCGAAGTGATAACAGGCTATAGAGAAATGTATATTTATCTGGCTCTAGGATGGTTATCAAAAGAAAACAAGATCAACTATGTGGAGAAAGATGATGACTTGTACATTGAATTGAATCAATAGAATATGAAAGCTGTTTCAGTTGAAAACATAAAGAAAAGCTATAAATCTGTACAGGCTCTCAACGACATAAGCTTCGATGTAGAGCAAGGAGAGATATATGGCATTATAGGACCTGATGGTGCCGGCAAAACAAGCCTTTTCAGGATACTTACTACCTTGCTGCTTGCAGATAGTGGCAATGCGAAGGTAGATGGTTTGAATATTGTGAAAGACTATAAAGAAATACGGAACAGAATAGGCTATATGCCGGGAAGATTCTCGCTCTATCAGGATTTAAGCGTGGAAGAGAATTTAGAATTTTTTGCGACGGTATTTAATACAACCATACAGGAAAATTATCATCTGATAAAAGACATATACCAACAGATAGAACCTTTCAAGGATCGCAAAGCAGGAAAACTATCGGGGGGTATGAAACAAAAGCTGGCATTGTGCTGTGCATTGATACATAAGCCTTCTGTATTATTTCTGGACGAACCCACTACAGGAGTAGACCCTGTGTCGCGGAAAGAATTTTGGGATATGCTTAAGATGCTAAAAGAGCAGAATATTACGATACTAGTATCCACTCCATATATGGACGAAGCTAAGCTCTGTGATCGTATAGCACTTATTCAAAACGGGTCTTTCCTCGATGTAGAAACACCACAGAATATAATAAACCGATACCCGGAGATATTATGGTCTGCACAGTCTGATGATATGTATAAACTACTAAAAGACCTCAGAGGTCATAGTATGATAAAAACATGTTTTGCGTTCGGGGAAGTGCATCATATCACTGTAAATAAAGGTTTTTCTATAAATGAACTGAATGAATATCTCATCAACAATGGACATACAGGCATTGACATACACGAAATAAATCCAAGTATAGAAGATTGTTACATGCTATTGGCTCAAAACGAAAAACAATGAACGAAACGGTTATACATACAGAAAAGCTAACAAAGAGATTCGGAAATTTCACAGCTGTAGATAATATATCTTTTAGTGTAGAAAAAGGTGAAATATTCGGATTCTTAGGAGCTAATGGTGCGGGCAAAACCACAGCGATGCGCATGCTTTGCGGATTGAGCTATCCTAGTTCGGGAAAAGGCGTCGTTGCCGGATACGACATATCGAAGCAACAAGAAGCAGTGAAAAAGAGCATCGGCTATATGAGTCAAAAATTTTCTTTGTACGAAGACTTGAAGGTGTGGGAAAACATCAGGCTATTTGGAGGAATATACGGAATGAAAGAAAAGGCTATTGAAACTAAAACCGCCCAAACGCTCGACGAACTGGGCTTTGCCAAAGAACGGAATACATTGGTAAAGGAATTACCGTTGGGTTGGAAACAAAAGCTTGCTTTCTCTGTGTCTATATTCCATGAACCCAAAATTGTATTTCTGGACGAACCCACAGGTGGAGTAGATCCAGCTACCCGCAGACAATTTTGGGAACTCATATATCAAGCTGCTGACAGAGGAATTACCGTATTTGTTACAACTCACTATATGGACGAAGCCGAGTACTGTAATCGAATTTCGATTATGGTAGATGGCAAAATAGAGGCTCTGGATACGCCAAAGAATCTGCGCCACCAGTTCAATGCCAAAAATATGGATGAAGTTTTCCAACAACTGGCACGAAAAGCAAAACGCTCTGACAATTGATATTATGAAACAATTTCTTTCTTTTGTAAAAAAAGAATTCTACCATATATTCCGCGATAAGCGCACTATGCTGATCTTGCTCGGAATGCCCATTGTGCAGATTATTATATTTGGCTTTGCTATAACCACTGAGCTCAAAAACACAGAGATCGCAGTATTCGACCTCTCGAAGGATATTTCGACACAGCGTATCATCCAACAGCTTGAAGCAAGCGAATATTTTACAGTGTCACAAGTTTTGAACAGTCCCGATGATATTGAACAGGTTTTCAGGGAAGGAAAAGTAAGCATGGTAGTTGTATTCGGAGAAAACTTCAACAGCAACTTGCTACATACAGGAGAAGCCTGCATACAACTCGTAGCAGATGCTACAGACCCCAATCAATCGCTTATGCAAACAGGGTATGCGACAAATATAATATCGTCGTATCAACAAGAATTGATGCGTGAGCACAACGTTCCTTTTCGCATAATACCCGAAGTAAAAATGCTGTATAACCCTCAACTAAAAGGTGCATACAATTTCGTACCGGGGGTTATGGGACTTATCCTCATGCTGATATGTGCCATGATGACATCTATAGCCATTGTACGCGAAAAAGAAATGGGCACAATGGAAGTATTGCTTGCTTCGCCTATAAAGCCTATTTATATTATTCTGGCCAAAGCAGTACCATATTTTACGCTATCGGTAGTGAATCTCACTTCGATATTGTTATTATCATACTTTGTTCTCAAAGTACCTGTAGCCGGAAGCCTGTTTTGGCTTGCTGTTATATCATTCATATTCATTGCAGTAGCACTCTCGCTAGGGCTATTTGTATCTACTATTGCAAATACGCAAGTAACGGCGATGCTGATTTCGGGAATGGGTTTTATGATGCCCGTCATGTTGTTATCAGGTATGATATATCCGATAGAAAGTATGCCTGAAGTACTACAATGGATATCAAATATTATTCCTGCTAAATGGTATATCGATGCCATAAAAAAACTGATGATACAGGGCGTAGGAGTCGAATTTATATTGAAAGATATGGCTATTCTCGTATCTATGTTCATATTACTGATTACAATAAGTTTGAAAAAGTTTAAAGTTAGATTAGGCTGATTATCATGATAAAGTTTTTGATCGAAAAAGAGTTTAAACAGATTATGCGGAACTCATTTCTTCCGAGATTAATCATAGGCATGCCAATTATGATGATGCTTATTATGCCTTGGGCTGCCAATCAGGAGATAAAAAACATTAAGCTAAGCATTGTTGATAATGATCATAGCACTTATTCCCAAAGATTAGTCCGCAAGGCAACCTCATCCGGATATTTTCATCTTACGAATGTCTCTCCATCAGGTGACAAAGCATTGCATAGTATCGAGTCGGGTAAAGCAGATGTTATACTCGAAATACAACCCGATTTTGAGAGAAACCTTGTAAAAACAGGAGTGGCTAATGTTATGATATCCGCAAACACAGTCAATGGCGTGAAAGGCTCACTAAGTTCTTCATATATGGGTGCTATACTATCCGATTTTTCATCGGATATCAGAGAAGAATGGTCTCCCAAAAGAGAGGGTGTAGCATTGCCCGTTATTAACATCGTACCCCAGTACAAATTCAATCCTAATTTGGATTATAAAGTCTTTATGGTTCCGGCATTGATGGTAATACTACTTACATTGTTAACAGGGTTTCTACCAGCACTGAACATTGTAAGCGAAAAAGAAATGGGTACAATAGAGCAGATGAACGTAACCCCCGTAAATAAATTTACATTCATTTTAGCAAAGCTTATTCCATATTGGGTTATCGGATTCACTGTGCTTACTATCTGTTTTGGTTTTGCTGCATTCGTCTACGGTATACTGCCTGTTGGCAGCCTACTCACGATCTATCTTTTTTCGGGAGTATATATTCTGGTAGTATCAGGATTCGGACTGGTTATCTCCAATTATTCAAATACCATGCAGCAAGCCATGTTTGTGATGTTCTTCTTTATAATGATTCTTATATTGATGAGTGGTTTGTTTACTCCAATAAGCAGTATGCCCGAATGGGCTAAGATTGTTACGATCTTCAATCCTTTGAAGTATTTCATACAAGTGATGCGAATGGTTTATCTCAAGGGTAGTGTCTTTATGGACTTAACCACACAGTTGTTTGCATTATTGGGCTTTGTGGTGTTTTTCAACATTTGGGCTATCATCAGTTATAAAAAGACGAACTAAAAAAGTAGTAGGAGGCTCATTATCACAACAAACCTCCTACTTTATCAACCTATTTTAACATTCAAAATGTTATTCTATTTTTTCCATAATTTTTCCATATCTTCTAACGTCTTACCTTTTGTTTCAGGTAAACGTTTCCATACAAACAATGCTGCAAGAATTGCAAGTGAACCATATACCCAATATGCAAATCCGTGATTGAACATCGTTACTAATGTATCGTTCTTGTCCATGATAGGGAATGTCCAAGAGATTAAGAAGTTTGATACCCATTGTGCAGCTACAGCAATAGACATCACACTCGAACGTACCGAGTTAGGGAATATTTCTGCGAGCATAACCCAACAAACAGGTCCCCATGACATAGCGAAACCGGCTGTATAGGTAAGCATAAATACAAGTTTCAAAGTACCCGGTAATCCTTGAGAAAAAGATGTTCCCAAGCCAAGCATAGATACTGCCATCACTAAAGCACCAGTAATCAACAGCGGCTTACGTCCGAATTTATCAACAGTCATAATAGCCAATACTGTAAACGACAGATTGATAATACCTACAATGATTGTTTGCAAGAGTGCCGAGTCTGTACCCGATCCCATACTCTTAAATATTTCGGGTGCGTAGTATAACACAACGTTGATACCCACAAATTGCTGAAAGGCAGATAACAATACGCCTGTCATTATAATCAGGAATCCGTAAGATTTAACAGGAACATACAATGCTATTACAAAGCTGGCTATCATGGATATTTCCAATGCACTTGAAACTCCTGCCCACGATAGCGAAATAAGGCCCACAACAAATAAGATAAGCCATGTCATCATAAAACGATAATATGGTTTTAATGATGCTGTTTCTTCGCTGTCAAAACTTTGTCTTATTTCCACCATTTCTTGCTTAGCCATTGTGCTACCTACAAGCTTGGTAAGAATACCCTCTGCCTTTGCGGTGTGACCTTTCATCACAAGCCATCTTGGTGTTTCGGGTGCAATAAACAATAAAAGGAAGAATATGACTGATGGAATAGCTAGCGAAGCAAACATCCATCTCCATCCTGTTGTATGGAGCCACTCTGTGTCTCCTTGTTTTGCTATAAAATAATTTACAAAATATACTACCAGCATACCAAATATAATGGCAAACTGATTAAGTCCTACAAGGCTACCTCTCTTGCTGGGAGGTGCTATTTCTGCGATATACATAGGAGAAACCATCGAAGCGATACCAACTCCTACACCGCCTATTATACGATAAAAAACAAAATGATATACAAAAGAGTGGTCTCCTGCACTAGGCATCTGGAAACCTATTTCGGGCCATGCAGACCCTATTGCTGCTAATAGGAATAAAATAGCCGCAGCAAACAATGCTTTTTTACGCCCAAAGGTCTGACTTACCCAACCTGCCATAGCCGCACCAAAGATACAGCCAATCAGAGCACTACTTATCACGAAGCCTTCCATTGCATTGGCTTCGTTCAACGATAATCCCATCGGCTCTATAAAAAAGTGACGGAGCGACTCTACCGTACCTGAGATAACTGCCGTGTCGTAACCGAACAGCAATCCACCCAGTGTGGCAATCAGTGTCAGTTTTAGTGTATATGATTTACTCGCTTCATTTTTCATTGGTCAATAATTATTTAAGGAACAAAGGGATTGTTTTAAAAGTAATTTATATTTTCTAGTTGTCATGTCGAACGAAGTGAATCAAAAATTGGCAGAACCAAATATCTCTTTTCGGATAATTTAGAGACTCTTCGTAACACTCAGGATGACAATAGTGAGGAACTTTTTATAAGATGCTATTACTTTTAAAAACAATCCCTAGTTATATGTTTAGATATACATATTTACAATAGCCTCATAAAGCTCTTGCTTACCGCTTATTTGCTTAGGTTCGCCTACTTTATGTGCAATTGTGCGTAGATCTTCAAGAGTTAACTTGCCATCTTCAAATGCTTTACCTTCTCCGCCATCGAATGAAGCATAACGCTCTTTACGTAATTTGTTATAATCTGAGTTTTGAAGAATATCAGCAGCAACTAATAAGCCACGAGCAAATACATCCATACCTGAGATATGAGCAATAAACAAATCGTCCATATCTGTAGAGTTACGACGTATCTTAGCATCGAAGTTTACACCACCATTTCCTAATCCGCCATAAGGTAACAATACCAACCATGCATGAGCAAAATCATAGATATCGAGAGGGAACTGGTCTGTATCCCAACCATTCTGATAATCTCCGCGGTTAGCATCGATACTACCTAATAGACCCGCATCAGCAGCAGCCTGCAATTCGTGTTCGAATGTGTGACCTGCAAGAGTAGCATGGTTAACTTCAATGTTCACTTTGAAGTCTTTGTCTAAACCGTAGTGACGAAGGAAGCCGATAACAGTTTCTGTATCGAAGTCATATTGATGTTTAGTTGGTTCCATTGGTTTAGGTTCGATAAGGAATGTACCTTTGAATCCTTGTTTGCGAGCATAGTCACGAGCCATTGTCAACATCTGAGCCAAGTGATCTTTTTCACGCTTCATGTCGGTATTCAACAAGCTCATATAACCTTCACGACCTCCCCAGAACACATAGTTAGACCCGCCAAGGGCAATAGTAGCATCAATAGCATTTTTTATTTGAGTTCCAGCACTTGCAACTACATTAAAGTCAGGGTTTGTTGCAGCACCATTCATATAACGTTCGTGGCTGAAAACATTCGCTGTACCCCAAAGAAGTTTTACTCCCGAAGCAGCTTGTTTTTCTTTTGCATAGTCTACTATTGTGTGCAAATTCTTTTCATATTCTGCCCAAGAATTACCTGCATCTACCAAGTCTACATCGTGGAAACAATAATAATTGATTCCCATTTTGGTCATAAATTCGAAAGCTGCATCCATTTTGTATTTTGCACGGCTGATGGCATCGTCTCCGATATTCCATGGGTGATGAATAGTTGCTCCACCAAATGGATCGCCACCATTAGCACATAGTGTATGCCAATATGCCATTGCGAAACGAGTCCAGTCTTTCATTGTTTTACCCATTACCACTTTGTTTTCGTCATAAAAACGGAATGCTAACGGATTTTTGCTCTCTTTTCCTTCAAATTTGATCTTTCCAATACCCGGAAAAAATTCTTTTGTTCCTTTTAAAATTTCCATGATTATAGTTTTTATTTTAAATGATTAATAATCTTATTTTTTAGTTACAAGATTTCTCCATTGTTGATATGCCTCTCTATATTGATCTCTCTTATCTTTCTCAGGTTCTATGATTGCCAATTTTTCGAGAGAAGCAAAAGCTTCCTGAGGTGTAGCATAAAGACCTATACCAATCCCGGCTCCTTTAGCTGCTCCGGCGGCACCATCTGTATTATACAACTCGATAGTCACATCACTTACACTGGCTAACGTTTGTGAAAAAATCGGGCTTAAAAACATGTTCGCATATCCGGCTTTCACTGTAGAAATATTCATACCCATCTCACGCATAATCTCCATACCATATTCGTAAGAGAACACGATACCTTCTTGTGCTGCACGAAGAATATCTTTCTTATCATGGATATTAAAATTGATTCCATGTATCGAGCAATTAACATCCTTATTTTCCAATACACGCTCTGCTCCATTTCCAAAAGGAATAATACTAATACCCTTCGCTCCAATAGGAGATTGAGCAGCCAAAGCGTTCATATCGCTATACGATAAGCCTTCAAGAGCTAAATTTCGTTTCATCCATGAGTTAAGAATACCTGTTCCGTTGATACAAAGCAGCACACCAAGTCTGATTTGTTCGGACGTATAGTTGACATGCGCAAAAGTATTTACACGCGATAGCTTGTCATAGTTCAGCTGATCTAATACTCCATATACAACACCCGATGTTCCGGCGGTAGAAGCTATTTCGCCCGGCTCAAACACATTGAGAGAAAGAGCATTGTTAGGCTGATCGCCTGCCCGATAAGAAACCGGGATACCTTCTTTCAATCCAAGTTCTTTGGCTGCCGAAGATGAAACATAGCCTTGTATCCCAAAAATAGGTTTTATCTCAGGGAAAAAGCTCTTAGGTATTCCATAGTGATTGAGTACATCTTCTGATAACGTATTTGTCTTAAAATCCCAGAAGATACCTTCTGACATTCCTTCGATAGTAACAACGATATCATTTGTTAATTTCATCCCGATATAATCACCGGGTAGCATCAGTTTATCTATTTTTTCATAAATATGAGGTTCGTTCTCCTTTACCCATGCGAGTTTAGATGCTGTAAAATTACCCGGAGAGTTTAGTAAATGGCTCAAACATTTTTCTTCTCCGATAGCTTTAAATGCCTTTTCGCCATAAGGTACAGCACGGCTATCGCACCATATTATTGAAGGGCGAAGTACGTTCTTATCTTTATCTACGAGCACCAACCCATGCATTTGCCAGGTAATACCGATAGCTTGTATATCTTCTCCTTTTGCCCCCGACTTTTGCATCACAGATTGATGTGCAAGTTTCAGGTTTGCCCACCAGTCGGCAGGGTCTTGTTCTGCCCATCCTGATTTTACAGCTGTAATTTTCATTTCCTCTTTCGGAAAAAAGTCTGAAGCAACAATTTTTCCTGTGCTGGCATTTACCAGACAAGCTTTTACCGAAGAGCTACCAATATCATATCCCAATAAATACATGACAGATGTGTGTTTTTATGTTTTTAAAATCGATTATATACTTGTTTTCAACTTATTATAAGCCTTTTTGTCAAATTTATAATAACGGGCTGCACGATGAGATACATCTTTTTGTTTCTCCTCCAAAGGAATAACATAACTCATCGCTGCTACCTTCTTATGGAAATTGCGTATATCAATTTTCTTATTATATATTGCTTCATACAGTTTATGCAACTGACTTATCGTAAACTTCTGAGGTAAAAGCTCAAAAACTATAACAGGATTGTATTCTATCCATCGGCAGATCTCTACGAGCGATTCTTTCACGATCTGATTATGGTCAAATGGCATTTGTGGTATTTTATCAATCGGACACCATTCTGTTTGCTTATATTTAGAAACATTATTTAATTTTCTATCTACCTTACAAAGAGATAGATACGCAACAGTAATCAATCGATTAATATTTGGCTGATAAGCTGTGTCGAGCCATTTTCTATCATCAGGGTTATTGGATCTACCCGGTGAAGCAAAACAACGAAATTGCTTTAACGACATCCTCTTTATCCCTGTAAGCTCAAATAAAACACGATTTGCAGCGTCATCCACATCTTCTTGATCATATATAAGGCTTCCGGGAAGTTTCAGATCTTTCTTACTTTTTTTATCGACATTCCGCTGTACCAATAATATATTCAACTTGTCGTTCTCGAATCCGAACACAACACAATCGACAGATACATAAGTATGAATGAAATTTATTTTCATGGTAATCCGGCTATAAAACTTATTGTACTAAGTACAAATATATAACTTCATTTCTAAACACAACAAAAATAAGATATTTATTTTTAGTTAAATATTTGTATTTCAGCAAATTACATATCGTATACTAAACAATAAGAAAAGATTAGATATTGTAATTTATACATAAATAAGCATCTATTAATAAGGGTATTACGCAAAAACAAATTAACATATAAACCCGAAAGCCTATATGTTAATTATCACAATAAGATATTTAAATAAAAAGTATATTATTTGCTATTTATCTCTATAGAAGTCCCCTTCAAATTAGGAGAGATAGCTTTTAATATTATCTTGCCTGCCTTTTTATGAGACTGTACAACAACCAAAGCTTTTCCGCTAAACAATTTTCTAGAAGGCTTTTTCAAAGAATTCGGATCAGTAGGGTCTCCATTATCGGTTCCGGCTATAAAACCATTCCCTTCTATCGTGAAGTTTATAAGATTGTCAGCAACAGGAACAGGATTACTCTCTGTATCCAAAGCCTCAACTGTAATAAATGATAAATCCTTCCCATCGGCTTTGATTGTGTGCCTATCTGCTGTAAGCCTGATAGAAACAGGATCACCGGTTGTTTTAATTTCTCTTGCCAAAACCTCTTTTCCATCTTTATAAGAAACAGCTTTCAGAGTACCTTTTTGGAAAGGCACACGCCAAAGTACATGATATATATCTTTTTCTTTGCTCTTCTTTCCTAGAGATAAACCGTTCAAGAACAATTCTACCTCGTCTGCATTATTGAAATATGCCCATATATCCACAGTCTGACCCTCTTTCCAATTCCAATGCGGAAAGATGTGAAGAACATCTTTGTTTGTCCATTCACTCTGATACATATAATATACATCTTTAGGAAATCCGGCAAGGTCAATTACTCCGAAATAGGAACTACGAGATGGCCACCAGAATGGAGTAGGCTCTCCCAAATAATCGAAACCTGTCCACAGATAGACACCCGAAATATGATCATAATTTTTCACGAGCCTCCATGTATCTTCGTGAGTGCTACCCCAAGGAACATGACAATTGTCGTATGATGAACAATGATGCACAGGGCGGTCGAAGGGCTTATCCCATCTCTCGGGCCAAATATTTACACTGTCGGAAGGCATTTCGTAATATCCTCGAGACATTAGCCCTGATGTAGATTCTGTAATAATCAACTTTTGATCGGGAAATTTCTCATGAAAATTCACCCAATTGTTCTCATGATAATTGAAACCGATAATATCCATCGCTCCCGATTGAAAGATATGATTCGAGGGTTCTGTCTCATTATTTCCCGTTGTAATCGGTCGTGTTGGATCAAGTTTTTTGGCAATATCAGCCAGCTTAATAGTCAAAAGAGAGTTTACATGAAGTTCTTTTGCATCAATATCTTTTTTGTTTAAGGTATTGGCAAAGTTTAAGACCATATTTGCTTGCTGCAAATCTAATGTATCGGCATTTATATCCGACCACTGTTCAAGTATCTCATTTCCTATACTCCACAAGAAGATAGACGGATGATTGCGATCTCGAAGGATAAGATCGGTCAGATCCCGTTCGTGCCACTCTGGGAAATATTGAGAATAATCGTACGGTGATTTCTTTTTTCTCCACATATCGAAAGCCTCATCCATAACGATAAATCCCATTTTGTCGCACAAGTCGAGTAATTCTGGGGCAGGTGGATTATGAGAGGTACGGATACCATTACATCCCATCTCTTTCAGAATTTCGAGCTGGCGTTCAATAGCCCTGGTATTAACGGCTGCACCTAAGAATCCTAAATCGTGGTGATTACACACCCCTTTTATCTTTACAGATTCGCCATTCAGAAAGAATCCTTTATTCGGATCGAAAGAAAAATAGCGAATACCTAACGGAGTTTCATACTCGTCTACAACCTTCCCATTTTGTTCTATACGGGTTACTATCTTATACAGATATGGATTGTCTATCGACCATAAGATTGGATTTGAGACTTTCAAACTTTGGCCCATGGAAATACTTTCTCCAGCACCAACACTTTCTGAATTATTTATTCTCGCAATCTCTTTACCTTCTTTATCTATTAGGATAGAATACAATTCGAATCTTTGACCAGAATTTGATGAGTTTTTTATATTCGTTTGGACTTTAATTTTGGCATTATCTTTCGTTACTATAGGCGTAGTTACATAAGTACCCCAATGATCGACATGTAGGGCGTTTGTAGTTACTAACCATACATTGCGATAAATGCCCGAACCGGAATACCACCGAGAATTGGGCTGCTTCGAGTTGTCTACACGAACGGCAATAACATTCTTTTCTCCCACTTTAATATATGGAGTCAGGTCGTAACGAAATGAAATATATCCATTGGGGCGCTCGCCCAAAAGATGTCCGTTTATCCACACTTTACTGTTCCAGTATATACCATCAAAATCGATGTATACATTCTTTCCCTCATCGGATTTATCTACCACAAAGTCTTTGCGATACCAACCTATACCACCCGGTAATGCTCCCCCTCCGGGAGTAGCAGGATTCTTGAGCGAGAAGTCAGCTTCTATACTCCAGTCGTGAGGAAGGTCAAGAACTCTCCACTTTGAATCGTCATATTGCGTATTGTATGCTGTAGAGTCGTCTCCGAGATAGAATTTCCAACCTTCGGTAAAGTCTGTATTCTCTCTTACTTTCTTTGACGAAGAACACGAAAAGAGAACTATACAAATAAAAAGAAATAGATAATAATGGATTTTCATATCAAACTTTTTCATTTTCTATTCTGCCCTTTTTACAGAGAGCTGCTTTCCTGAGTATTTCACTTCAGATATTGTGTTTTTCTTTCCTTTGGCAATCCATTCTACTTTAAATGTTCTATCTTTAGCCATACCCGCATATTCGCCTTTAATATCGTCGACAGTAAGCTGCTGAGAGGCTTCATCATAACTGAACTTAATAGTCGAATATTCCCCATTTTCATAGTTGTAGTTTACCCCTTCGTCTTCGTATAAAGTAAACTCTCCGTTTTTACCTGTATATACTTTTATGGTGAGATCTGTTTGATTTTGTTTGGTAGTCTGAATATCATTCCCCATAGGCAAAATAGAACCTTCTTGTACAAAGAGAGGCATACGTTCGTAGGGTGCAGATACTTTTACGCTTTTTCCTCCGGTAACATATTCTCCTGTATCATAGTTGTACCAGTTTGTACCGGCAGGAAAATATACGTCACGGGATGTTGCTTTGTATTGATATACCGGACAAACCATCAGGTTAGGTCCAAACATATATTGATCGCTTATATTATGGGTAGCTGCATCTTTTCCGAAATCCATTACCAAAGCACGCATAATAGTATAATCATTGAAGTATGTCATTCCGGCCAATGAATAGATGTATGGCATCATCTGATAACGAAGCTTGGTATAACGAACCATGCTATTATATGCAGGATGACCTTCAGGTGCAATATTGTAGATCTCACGATAAGGATATTGTCCATGACTACGGAATAGCGGACAGAATGCACCAAATTGGAACCAACGAGCATTCAGCTCTCTCCATTCTTTCATATCTTCTGAGCCTTCTTTCGCATTTTCATAACGTTTTTCGACACAGAAACCGCCGATATCCATTGTCCAATAAGGAATACCCGACATAGCAAAATTAAGTCCGGCTGAAATCTGAGCTTTCATATCCTCCCAACGTGTACCGATATCGCCACTCCATGTAGCTGTAGAGTAACGTTGCAGTCCGGCAAAACCAGAACGGGTAAGCAAGAAGACACGGTTGTTAGGGTTAACAGAACGCTGACCTTCGTAAATACCCTGTGCATTAACAAGAGCGTAAGCGTTAAAATACTCAACTGATGGGCCTAAAGCTGTAGGAGTCATCAGCTCTTTACGGTACTGCATACTTGCATTTGATAAAATATCCGGCTCGGAAGCATCCATCCACCAAGCATCAATACCTTTAGAGTATAGCTTTTCGTTCAACTGATCCCAAAATAGTTTGCGAGCACCTTCGCTGTAAGCATCATAAAACCCTCCAATATAACCCGGGCTGATCCAATCGCGAATACTATCTTTCACTGCACGATTAAACATCCATCCTTTTTCGTCAAAAGCCTTGTAGTTATCTGTTGTATAATAAAACTTAGGCCATACAGATATCATAATACGCGCATCTTTTGCATGTACGCTATCCATCATTCCTTTTGCATCAGGAAAACGCTCGGTATCAAAATCATGGCTTCCCCATGCATCCTTCGGCCAATATGACCAATCTAAGACAATGTTATCTAACGGTATATTCCTCTTACGATACTCATCTACAACACCAAGCAGCTCAGCCTGAGTTTTATATCTTTCGCGGCTTTGCCAAAAGCCCATTGCCCATTTAGGCATAATTTGCGATTTTCCTGTAACAGTCCTATATCCTTTGATCACATCATCGGCACTGTTTCCACGAATAAAATAATAGTCGATCTGATCACCCATCTCTGACCAAAGAGCCAACTTGTTTTGTTCTTCCTGAGATTTCGGGCTCAAAGCTTTAAGTCCTATATATGAGATGCCTCCATCAGGTTTCCAATCAAGTTTTATTTTACGTTTTTCTCCGGCTTTCATATCCACCGTGAACTTATAGCTATTCGGATTCCATGCCGTACGCCATCTTTCAGGCACTATTACCTCATTATCCAATGATATAGTCGTATAACCTGCATAATAAAGTATAAAATGATATTGCCCGGTTTCCTTTGCTTCTATATCTCCTTCCCATGTGATGCGAGAATTAAAGAACGGAAAGTCTTGAGGAAACTTCTTTATTGTTTCCAGATTTTCGTAATCAATCTGTGATTCTGCTCTTTCTACAAAAACATTATTTGGATCGGCATTTACCATATAAGTAGCAGTCAGCCCACCTTCTTTTCCTGTTTTGTCATATAGCTTAAATTGATCCAAGTCGAGATAATCACGAGAATCACCGAACTTAGTCAGTGAGTAGTTGTCCCAAAGTATCCCATAGTTTTTGCTCGATAAAACAAACGGAACAGAGACTTTTGTATTATATTGGAAAAGAACCTCATTCTTTCCCTTGTAGTTAAACTCATCAGCCTGATGTTGTCCAAGGCCATAGAAAGCTTCATCAGCCGGAGATTCGAACACTTGCTGCATAGTATATGCTTTTGTGCCTTCGACTTCGATATCAGAAAATGATTTACCTCCTCCTTTATTTTCAGCGAGAAGTACATTACCATTTATATCCGAGAAAGTAACCTCACCTGTAGTCAGAGATACTGTAGCAATGGTAGAAGCTGTTTTGAGAACAACATTCCCGTTTTCCTCTTTAGCATCCCATCCTGTTGTTTGTGTTTTATCATATACGGTGATAAGACTTTTCTTGTCAGAAAACTTATAGCCGGGAGTAGCTGAAACATGAATAACATCATCATTGACAACTTGCAATCTGATGTTTTTTGTAGCTAAAGCATCGTCCGTTTTCAGGTTTACAATTATTCCGTCACTCGTTCTCTGATATGGTCCGCTTTTACAGCCGATGAATAGAGACATCGACAATAAACCGACCAAAAGCAGTTGATTTTTTTTCATGGTTATTATGGTTTAAGTTTCATTGATACAAAAATATTCCTAAATATACAGAGAGGCTTTCTTAAATGTTTTTAATGCAACCGTTAAAGATTTTCTACAGGGGTTTAAATGTTTCCATTTAGGGATTAAAATGCTAACAAGACTTCAAGAATCGCTTTATTTATATAAATTTGTATCCATCGAACCTGAATACCTAGCAATGAAAAAACCATTATACACCCTTCTATTCCTCTTATTCTCTTTTATCATAAAAGCCCAGCAATTTGAATTCTCTCATTTGAATAATACAAACGGCTTATCAAACAATCAGGTGGAAGCAATCTTGAAAGACAGCCGTGGTTTTATGTGGTTTGGAACAAATATGGGGCTCAACAGGTACGACGGGATAAACTTTAAAACATATAAGAATATAAAGAATGACAGTAAAAATCCATTCTACGACCGTTTTACAGGAATACAAGAAGATATAAACGGTAACTTATGGTTACAGTCCATTGCAGGGGTTTATATGCTATATGACTGGAAATCGGAATCTTTTATAAACAACATAGATTCACTGCTAAACGATATAGGGTTACCACCCGCACCAGCTATTATAGAAATTGACAAGAAGAAAGATTTATACATTTCATATCCGGGAAAAGGCATTCACAAATACGATGCAACTACTAACAAAATAACAATCTACAAGCAATCGAAGAACACAAATGATTTGGCTCTGTCTGATATCTCCGATATAAAAATAAAGGATAGCTACATTTGGGTTCTTCACAACGACGGGCTTCTGGAACGTGTAAATATGCAGACTAACAAGGTCGACATGCGAAATACGTTCTTTAAAGACAACAACCAGAATTCTACAATACAGAAATCTTTATTTATAGATTCAGATAACGATATATGGGTTTATCCAAGTATAGCGGATAAAGGCGTGGTATATCTAAATACAAAAAAAGGACAATGGACTCTACTCGACACCAACAGTAAAGTAGCATTATCGAGTAGCTTTGTCAGATGTGTAGGACAGGATATTAACGGACGGATATGGATAGGAACGGATCATGGTGGAATAAGCATTCTGGACAAAAAAAATCAACAGATAACGGTTCTTAAAAATGATATATACAATCACAACTCTATCAGTCAGAATTCTATCATCAGTTTCTATAGTGAGCCAAACGGAACGGTATGGGTAGGCACATACAAAAGTGGTGTATCTTATTATCATCCAAACCTTTTCAAATTCAGGAAATCCCTCCTCTTTTATATGTTCAACAAAAATGCAGAGATATTCGACTGCAATAGTTTATACAAAGACAAGAGTGATAATCTGTGGATAGGGACAAACGGAACCGGCCTTATCAAATACCATCAAAGCACGGAGAAAGTAGAACGTTTTAGAAACAACCCTAACGATGCGGGAAGCATCTCATCTGATATTATCACATCAATATACGAAGATCATACACAAACACTTTGGATTGGAACTTTCATGGGAGGGCTGAATGCTTTTGACGGTAAAAGTTTCAAGAAATTCCAGTTAAATGAGACAAACTCAAATTCCCTATCGAGCAAAAGTGTGTATAGCCTCACCGAGGATAGCGATCAGAATCTATGGATAGCCACTCTAGGAGGAGGCATAGATCAATTAAATCCAGCAAGGGATACCTTTACTCACCATAATCTGAGTAACAGTAAAGATCTTTTATCCAATTATATTGTATCTATGTTTGTAGATCCTCAGAAAAACATATTCTTAAGTACCGACAGGGGAATATGTGTATTGGACGAAAATAAAAAAGAGGTAAGAAAATACTTTCCAAACAATACATTCCTCGATTCCCTCACCAGCATTGTTATCAACAATCAGATTGTAGATTCAAGAGGTCTTTTATGGATTGCTACAGACAAAGGGATCAATGTATATTATCCTACGAAACAACAATTTGAATATATAACAAGTAATGAAGGGCTCCCTAGTGATGAAGTTGTATCGCTTATAGAAGACAATGATGGCAATATATGGGCAGGAACCCGAAACGGACTGGTATGTTTCTACTGTAAGTATGACAATCAGAAACTGACGTATACAATCGCATCTTTCGATGTTAACGACGGCCTGCCGGGATCGGTATTTAATACAAATGCTATATTTAAAGACAAAGACGGAATTATCTACATAGGCAGCACTAAAGGATACACATCTTTCGATCCAAGAAAAATAGTATTTAATAAAAATGTACCTAAACCGCGTTTTACAGATCTTCTGATTACCAATCAGGTGATTAAGCCGAATACAAAATACAATGGACGTGTTATTCTCGAGAAATCAATAACAGACCTCGATGAGATTGTTTTACACTACGGTGAAACCAATTTTACGATACAATTTTCATCCCTAAATTACATCCATCCCGAGAAGAACCGTTATAAATACATGCTGGAGGGGCTCGATAACAAATGGACTGAATCAAGCACCGGAATCGGCTCGGCATCATATTCCAACCTTAATGCCGGCACATACAAACTTATTGTTTACGCCAGCAATGACGATAATGTATGGAGCAGTGAGCCTATTGTTTTGACAATCGTAGTAAAACCCCCATTTTGGCTATCATGGTGGGCAACGATTATATACATACTCATTATCATCAATATTTTAAGGTTTTTCATAAAATATAAGTTGAATAAACAAAAAGAAGAATACGAACAGGCTCAAAAAATACTGGAAGCTCAGAAAATACATGAAGTAGACGAATTGAAATTCAAGTTCTTTACCAATATAAGCCATGAATTCAAGACTCCGCTTACACTTATTCTTACACCTTTGGAGAAACTCATGAAATCGTCAGTATCGGAGGAGCAAAAAGCTACGATGAACATCATGCACAAGAATGCAAAAAATTTGTTGAACATGGTGAACGAAATACTTGACTTCAGGAAGTTTGACCAAAACAAGATGACTCTGAATATTTCACGAGGGAATATTATAGAGTTTACAAAAGAAATATGTCAGTCGTTCTCGGCATTGGCAGGAGAGAAATCAATAAAACTTACATTCACTACGTACCTGCAAGAACTCCAGATGGAATTTGATAAAGAAAAGATGCATAAAATCATATCCAATCTGATTTCCAATGCATTCAAATATACAGAAGACGGGCAGATAGATGTCAGCATTGGCATTTCTGAACTACTGCAAACAGATACACCAACCAAACAGTTATGCCTGAAAGTCTCTGATACGGGCGTTGGCATAGAGAAAGAATACCTCGAGAAAATATTTGAACGCTTCTTCAGAATAGAAAAAGTAGAAAAGAACAATCAATCGGGAACCGGAGTAGGGCTACATCTGGCCAGTGAATATGTAAAACTGCATGGAGGCGAAATACAAGTGGAAAGTACGGAGGGAAAGGGTTCTACTTTCACAATATTACTGCCTATACAAAATTCCACATATAAGGAACTAAGCAACCAAGACATTATACATTCGGGGGATATTTCTATTAGCGAAATAAAAGAAGGTGCCGAGCTCGATTTAAAGTTGGCGCAACGGGCACATCTTCCACTTCTGCTAATAGTGGACGACAACGAAGACTTCTGCGAATTCATTACCAGCTTGTTTATAGACGATTATCGCACCGTTATAGCAAACGATGGAGAAGAAGGATACAGCATTGTACTCGATCAATTACCGGATATTATATTATGCGATGTTATGATGCCAAAGATGGATGGCTATGAATTTTGCAGGCATGTAAAAGGAGACATACGAACTTCACATATTCCGATCATACTACTTACGGCCAAATCTTCGGAGGAGAGCAAATATTCGGGTATTGAGGCAGGAGCAGACGATTATATCTCCAAGCCTTTCAACATTGACATGCTGAAACTAAAAATAGCCAAGATCATCGAGAGGCAAAAAAAGATACATAGCAACTTCAAAAAGAAAATAGATATCTCCCTGAGCGAAATAGAGATAACATCTATGGACGAAAAGTTTGTACAAAAAACAATCTCTATTGTGGAAGAAAACATTGGAAATCCTGAGTTTCTTGTAGAAGACCTTTGCAAAGAGATGGGTATGAGCCGGGTCTATTTTTACAAAAAAATATTGGCTCTGACAGACAAGACCCCTTCTGAGTTTATCCGCTTTATTCGTTTAAAGAGAGCAGCTGATTTATTGGAAAAAAGCCAGATGTTTGTCAATGAAATTGCCTTTCAGGTAGGATTTAATGATCCCAAATATTTCCGCAAGTATTTTAAAGAGGAATTTGGTGTAACCCCCAATGAGTATAAAAAAAACGTATCGAAATGATCCAGTAAACATATTACCCCCCTTTATGAAACATACGGAATAGATTAAATGCTAAAGATGTAATATTTTTGTATTGTACGGTTAAAATCTATTCCATGAAAAAACTATTATTTATTCTGTTATCTATTTTGTTTGCGAATACTGGAGTATTTGCACAATATGTCTATCCGTTCCAAAACACAAACTTAAGCGACGAAAAACGCCTCGACAATCTTCTGTCTATAATGACAATTGACGAGAAAATAAATGCACTATCCACAAACTTAGGTGTTCCACGCTTAGGAATTCGAAACACAGGACATTCTGAAGGATTACACGGAATGGCACTGGGAGGCCCGGGTAACTGGGGTGGTTTCAAAATGGTAAATTATCAGCGCGTACCCGATGTATATCCTACAACTACGTTCCCTCAGGCCTATGGGCTAGGTGAAACATGGGATACAGAACTGATAAAAAAAGTAGCTGACATAGAAGCCACAGAAATAAGATATTATACACAAAACGAAAGATATACAAAAGGAGGTTTGGTAATGCGTGCCCCCAATGCTGATTTAGCCCGGGACCCACGTTGGGGACGCACCGAGGAGAGTTTTGGAGAAGACCCTTTTCTGGTATCGGAGATGGCGGTAGCCTTTATAAAAGGACTACAAGGAGATAATCCCCGATACTGGAAATCGGCATCTTTAATGAAACATTTTCTTGCAAACAGTAATGAAGACGGGAGAGATTCTACATCCTCCAATTTTGACAATCGATTGTTTCACGAATATTATTCATACCCCTTTCGCAAGGGCATAGAAAAGGGTGGCTCTCAGGCTTTCATGGCAGCTTATAATAGTTGGAATGGAATACCTATGACGATCCACCCTATTTTGAAAGATATCCGTAAAGATTGGAACTTTAAAGGAATAATCTGTACCGACGGAGGAGCTCTCGATCTGTTGATAAAAGCACATAAGACATTCCCAACTCACACAGAAGGCAGTGCCGCCATCGTAAAAGCCGGTGTAGGACAATTTCTTGATAATTTCCGTCCATATATATACCAAGCTTTAGAGAAAGGGATGCTAACAGAAGCAGATATAGACAAGGCTATACGGGGAAATTTCTATATCGCATTGAAGCTAGGCCTACTAGATGGAGATCAGACAAAACTACCTTATGCTCATATAGGAGTTACCGATACAGTTTCGGTATGGAGAAATAAAGAGATACAAGATTTTGTACGTCTAGTTACGGCAAAATCTGTCGTGCTACTAAAAAACGAGAAAAAACTATTGCCTTTAAAGAAGAACAACATCAAGAAGATTGCTGTTATTGGCACACGAGCCAACGAAGTATTACTAGACTGGTATAGCGGTACTCCGCCCTATACAGTTTCCATACTACAAGGTATAAAAAATGCAGTCGGGAACAATGTCGAAGTTATATACGAGCCTTCGAATGAAATCGACAAAGCCTATCTTGCCGCACAGAAAGCAGATATAGCGATAGTATGCGTTGGGAATCATGTATATGGCACCGACCCTAAATGGAAATATTCACCAGTGCCGAGTGATGGACGTGAGGCTGTTGATCGCAAAGCTTTATCACTCGAACAGGAAGACTTAGTAAAGATTGTACATAAAGCAAATGCGAATACCGTAATGGTACTGGTAAGCAGTTTCCCTTTTGCTATAAACTGGTCGCAAGAAAATATACCGGCGATACTGCATATTACAAACAACAGTCAGGAACTCGGAAACGGTCTGGCTGATGTAATCTTCGGCGATTATAATCCGGCAGGCAGAACAAATCAGACTTGGGTAAAATCCATTGCCGACCTGCCTCCAATGATGGATTATGATATACGAAATGGTCGCACATACATGTATGCAAAAGAAAAGCCACTATATCCTTTCGGATATGGTCTTAGCTACACAAATTTCACCTACTCCGATATCGCTTTATCTTCTTCTACTCTTTCTAAAGGAAAGGACTTGAAAGTATCTGTTAATGTAAAAAACATCGGGGATATGGATGGAGAAGAAGTAGCTCAGTTATATGTATCGTTTCCTCAGTCAAAAGTTGTACGCCCAATCAAGCAATTAAAAGGCTTCGATCGTATTAGTATCAAAAAAGGAGAAAGTAAGACTTTTGAATTCACCCTAAGTGCAGATGATCTTGCTTATTGGGACAACGATAAAGACTCGTTTGTAATAGAACCCGGAACAGTGAATCTCTTGATAGGATCATCTTCGGAAGATATCAGGCTGACAAAAGGAATACAACTAAAATAACCAATCTAAGACTTATGATAATACGAATAACTAACAGATATTATTCTTACAAAATCGGGTAATAATTATCAGCTGGAAAAAGGACAAATACAAGGTGTACATTATAGGATAAACAAGTGAAAAATGAAGTTCTACAAACTATTTTTATTATTATTTATTTTTTCATGGAGTGGACTTTTTGCTCAAAATAAACAAAACGAATGGCAATACTATTTCGATAAGCCGGCATCCATTTGGGAAGAATCGATCCCACTAGGAAATGGCAGAATAGGGATGATGCCTTGGGGTGGAATAGAAAGGGAACGAGTCGTATTAAATGAAATTTCTCTATGGTCGGGCAACAAACAAGATGCTGATAATCCCGAAGCTTATAAATATCTGGGTGAAATAAGAAGACTCTTATTTGAGAAAAAGAATAAAGAGGCTCAGGAATTAATGTACAAAACTTTCACCTGCAAAGGCAAAGGAAGTGCGGGTTTGGAATATGGTAAATTTCAGATTTTTGCCAATCTGTATGTAGACTTTGCATACCCTAACAAATCTGAAGCGACACAGTATAAAAGGGTGCTGGACATGAATAATGCACTATCTACTGTTTCTTTCACGAAAAATGATGTAGAATACAAACGAGAATACTTTACGTCTTTCTCGGACGACATCGGATTAGTAAAATATACGGCAAGTAAGCCGGAAGCTTTAAGCCTAAAAATATCATTGCAACGTGATGAGAATTTTAAAACTTATGCCAGCGGTAATACGCTTTATGTTTTTGGACAATTGGAAGCAGGAGAAAACTATTCGGGGATGAAATATCTGGGAATGGTGAAGGTGATAAACCAAGGAGGGAAATTATCTGCGACAGACAAAGAAATTGACATAAAGAATGCAAATGAAGTTACCCTCTATGTCTCATTAGCGACCAACTACAACGGCACGAATCATGAAAAAGCAGCTTCTGACCTATTGAACAATGCCGGAGTCAATTACGAGAAACTAAAAAAGAAACATCTTGCAAAATATCAGGCTCTCTTTAATCGTGTAGACCTGACTTTAGAAAAAAATAAGAATTCCTCACTAGCAATAGATAAGCGACTGGATGCATTTGCAACAGACAAAACGGATTATGATCTGGCTGCCTTATATATGCAGTATGGTCGTTATCTATTGATATCGTCTACGCGAGAGGGAAGCCTCCCTCCTAACCTGCAAGGGTTGTGGGCTCCACAAATAAACACCCCTTGGAATGCTGATTATCATTTGAATATCAATCTACAGATGAATCTTTGGGGAGCTGAAATGTTTAATCTTTCTGAGCTCCACAAACCGACTATCGAGTTTGTGAAATCACTGGTAGAGCCGGGAGAAAAAACAGCAAAAATATATTATAACAGCCGTGGGTGGGTAGTTCATATTTTGAGTAATGTATGGGGGTTCACTTCTCCCGGAGAACACCCTTCATGGGGAGCAACCAACACAGCCGGCGCATGGATGTGCCAGCATCTCTGGGAACACTACTTGTACACTCAGGACAAAGATTATCTAAAATCGGTATATCCGACAATGAAAGGTGCGGCTTTATTCTTTGAGGACATGCTCATCGAAGATCCTAACAACGGATATTTAGTTACTGCTCCGACTACTTCACCTGAGAACGCTTACATAACACCATCGGGAGACGTGGTAAGTATCTGTGCCGGTTCCGCAATGGATAATCAGATTATACGTGAATTATTTACAAACGTGACGAATGCTGCAAAAATATTAGAGGTAGATAATGAATGGATCAAAGATATTTCAGCGAAGAAAGAACGACTAGCTCCTACTTCAATCGGAAAATACGGACAGGTAATGGAATGGCTCGAAGATTATGAAGAGAGTGAAATCCACCATCGCCATGTCTCACAACTGTATGGACTACATCCGGGAAATGAGCTTACGTATGAAAAGACTCCCGAACTGATGGAAGCCGCTAAAGTCACCCTGACAAGACGAGGAGATCAGTCTACAGGATGGTCTATGGCGTGGAAAATTAATTTCTGGGCACGGCTCAAAGATGGGAATAAGGCTTACAAACTGATTGGAGACCTGTTGAAACCGGCTGAAAATAACTGGGGCACCTATCCAAATTTGTTCAGTGCACACCCTCCTATGCAAATAGATGGCAACTTTGGCGGATCAGCCGGAATAGGGGAAATGCTTCTACAAAGCCACGAAGGTTTTATAGAACTACTGCCTGCTATACCCGACGGGTGGAAGAACGGAGAAGTGAGAGGCATGAAAGTGAGAGGGGGTGCAGAAATTTCCTTTAAATGGAAAGATAACAAGATCCAAAATATACATATCACAGCAACTGCAAACAATCAGTTTGTGATTAAACTACCTAGCGGAAAGCCTTTGATTGCAGGAACAAAGAACTATAAAATAGAAGGTAATAGATTATACCTGACATTGAATAAGGGGAATAAAATTAAAATTACGTTAAACAAATAAATATTAAACAATTACAGAAAATATGAAGAAACTATTTTTTTATGTATTATTCAGCTTACTCTTATTGCAAGCAAACGGACAAACAAAACAGATTCCGGTCTACCTTGACGATAGTAAACCTATAGAAGTCAGAATAGAAGATGCTCTATCAAGAATGACTTTGGAAGAAAAGATTGCAATGATACATGCTCAATCTAAATTTAGTACACCCGGAGTTCCTCGTCTGGGTATTCCTGAAATATGGATGAGCGACGGCCCTCATGGAGTGCGTATGGAAATAGACTGGGATACATGGAACCATGCAGGATGGACAAACGACTCATGTACTGCTTTCCCTGCATTAACATGTTTGGCTGCGACATTCAACCCCGAGCTTTCACTGAAATACGGAAATGCACTGGGAGAAGAAGCTCGTTTCAGAAAAAAAGAAATGATTCTTGGCCCCGGTGTAAATATTTATCGCACGCCGATGAATGGTCGTAACTTTGAATATATGGGCGAAGACCCTTACTTAGCCTCTAAGATGGTTGTTCCTTTCGTTAAAGGAGTACAACAAAACGGAATCGCTGCTACGATGAAGCACTTTGCCCTAAATAATCAGGAACTATGGCGTGGGCATATCGACGTGGAAGTGAGCGACAGAGCATTATATGAAATATACCTACCTGCATTCAAAGCAGGAGTAGAAGAAGGTAAGGTATGGGCAATAATGGGTTCTTATAACAAATACAGAGGTCAGTATTGCAGCCATCACGAAAGACTTATCAATCAGATACTAAAAGGAGAATGGAAATATGACGGTGTGGTAGTTACAGACTGGGGAAGTGCCCACGACACACGTGAAGCAGCATTGTACGGTCTCGATATAGAAATGGGTACTTGGACTAACGGGCTCACATGGGGCCAAAGTTTTGCTTACGACAATTACTATCTGGCAAAACCATATCTGAAGATGTTGGAAAAGGGCGAATTACCGATGTCTACCCTCGATGATAAAGTTCGTAGAGTATTACGTCTAAACTTTAGAACCAATATGGACAGAAATCGTCCATACGGTAGTTTTGCGACACCCGAACATGCAGCTGTAAGCCGTGAAGTGGCTGAGCAAGGTATTGTATTGATGAAAAATACAAATAACTTTTTCCCGATAGCTAAAGACCGTTACAAGAAAATTGTTGTAATCGGCGAAAACGCAACCCGATCACTAACCGTAGGTGGAGGATCGTCTGAACTGAAAGTAAAGAAAGAAGTTTCTCCTCTCGAAGGATTAAAAAATAAATATGGTGCTGATAAAGTATTCTACACAATGGGGTACGGTTCAGGACCTAGCGTATACGATCATTTCATTCCGTCTCCGTACAATGCGGACTCATTGAAGCGAGAAGCTTTGGCTTTGGTTAAAGATGCAGACGTTGTTTTATTCTTCGGAGGATTAAACAAGAACTATCAACAAGACTGCGAAGGCGGAGACCGTACTTCTTACGACCTGCCATTTGGTCAGAACGAACTAATCGAAGACTTGTTGAAAGTAAATAAGAACATGGGAATCTTTATCGTGAGTGGAAATGCCGTAGCTATGCCGTGGTTGGATAAAGTACCTGCCTTGATGCAGTCATGGTATCTTGGTTCGGAAGCAGGAAATGCTACAGCGAATGTAATTGCAGGTGACATCAATCCTTCGGGAAAGTTACCATTCAGTATTCCGAAGAAGTTAGAAGATAACGGTGCTATATCTTTCGGTTCAATTTCTTATCCGGGAGATAGTATCAAACAGATATACAAAGAAGATATCTTGGTTGGTTACCGTTGGCACGATACAAAGAAAATTCCGGCTTTATTTCCTTTCGGCTATGGATTGTCATATACCACATTCGAGTATGGTAAAGCTTCTACAGACAAGAAAGAGTACACTAAAAATGACGAAATTAAAATAAGCCTAACTCTTACTAACAAAGGAAACGTTGACGGTGCTGAATCGGTACAGATATATGCATCACAGCAAAAACCTTCGATGGAACGCCCTGCTAAAGAATTGAAAGCATTCAAAAAAGTTTTCTTAAAAGCGGGAGAGACTAAAAATGTAGAACTGTCAATACCTGTCAAAGACCTTGCTTTCTTCAATGACAAAGCACACGAATGGGTAGTAGAATCGGATAAGTTCACATTGCATTGTGCTGCATCATCTGCGGATGTAAAAAGCTCTGTAACAATAAATGTGAAATAAAATTATCTTTAAATAGGAACCTGACAGAAATGGAAAGGTGACAAACAGAATCTTTGAAAAAAGTGTCACTTTTGTCACCTTTCTATTATATTAAACTGAAAAACAACCACATAACAGAAGACCATGAAAAGCGTTTTTAGAACATTCTTTCTCTTTTTCCTCACTACTTTGTTGATCAGTCAGGCTTTTTCGCAAACGGGATACAAAAATCCGATAATCCCGGGGTTCAATCCCGATCCCAGTGTTTGCAGAGTAGGAGACGATTTTTATCTTGTCACTTCATCATTCGAATATTTTCCGGGGCTACCTATCTATCATAGCAAAGATTTGATAAACTGGAAACAGATAGGACATTGCCTAACAAGAGATTCGCAGTTGTCATTACACAAAGTTTCAGCATCGGGAGGACTATATGCTCCGTCTATACGTTACCACGATGGGCTATTTTATGTCATTTGTACAAACGTATCAGATAAAGGTAATTTTTACTGTACGGCTACCGATCCGGCAGGACCTTGGAGCGACCCTATTTGGGTAGATATAAAAAGCATAGACCCTGATATATTCTGGGATGAAGATGGTAAAACATATTTTGTAACTCAAGGTGACGAAGGTATCCGAGTTACAGAAATCGATATTAAAACAGGTAAGGTATTATCTCCCGAACGTCTTGTTTGGGGCGGCATAGGAGGTCGTTTCCCCGAAGCTCCACATATCTACAAAAAAGATGGTTTCTATTATCTTTTGCTCGGTGAAGGAGGAACAGAATATATGCACAGCGCTACAATAGGACGCAGCAAGAATATATTCGGCCCTTACGAATCGTGCCCATTAAATCCGATACTGACTCATGCCAACAGAAGAGGGCAAAGCAATACTATACAGGGTGTAGGACATGCAGATCTTGTACAGGCAAAAGACGGCTCTTGGTGGATGGTATTCCTAGGATTCAGAGTAACTCATCAATGGGCATATTATCATGTACTGGGACGTGAAACATTCTTAGCCCCTGTAGACTGGCCTAAAGGTGGCTGGCCACAAGTGAACGGAAACGGAACTGTTTCACTAAACATGGACGTTCCTACACTCCCACTCCATCCTGTAGAGAGAGCAGCAATACGTACAGACTTTGATGCTGATAAACTGGGATTCGAGTGGCAATATCTACGTAATCCTATCAGAGAAAACTATTCGTTGACAGAAAAGAAAGGATGGATAAGAATCAGTACATCTCCATATACGTTAAACGAAACTGAGGCAATATCAATGATCTGCCGCCGACAAACAGAGCATGATTTCAGGGCTGAAACTCTTTTAGAGTTCAATTCATCTGCTAATAACGAAGAAGCGGGAATGACATTGATACAAAATAATACGCATCACTACGACTTGTTATTGAAAAAGTCGGGCAATCAGTATATAGTGCAATTACGTGTAAAAGTGGGATCACTTTCTTACATTGCCGGAGAAAAACACGTTAAAAGTAATAAGCTGAAATTAAAAACCGAAGGCACACCTTCTCAATACGCTTTTTATTACGCAGAAGCCGATAGCGACAACTTCAACGAATTGGGAAGGCTAGATACCCGATACCTGAGTACTGAGGTTGCAGGTGGCTTTACAGGGGTGATGATAGGGCTTTACACCTCTTCGAATGGGAAACCAAGTAAAGCCAAAGCCTATTTTGATTGGTTCGATTACGATGCAAAAAGATAATATAAGATGAAGGTGGGATAATTGGTGCTTTTTCTTTGTCATTCTGAGTGTAACGAAGAATCTCGACTTTCAATACACGAGATGTTTCACTTCGTTCAACATGACAAAGAAAAACAGCAATTATTCCACCTTTTTAATTTATCAATAAATACTCTCTTTCGCTACATCTATAAACAGTTCAGAAAGTTTCCGGCTCACGGCATCGGCATATTTCCGACCTTTCTCTGCTGTCGACTTTTTAGGGTTTCCAATCCCTGTATCATGAGAGACCCTCGCCCAATTTCTTGGTGTCCAGCCAATGCCATCTCTAAGAGATTCTGCACTAAAGGTCTTAGACGCTCCCTCTCCTGCAACAGATAGGTTCACCAACTCGGGATGGTAATGCATCATCACAGAGGTTTCCATTTCGCCGGCATGGTCGTCTTTTTCTTCAAAATATCCGATCTGGGGAACAATGGCGAACAGATTACTTATCACAATCAAAAAATCAGGATATTGAACAGCCAGATCTCGTATCATATTCTTAAAGCTATTCCCACCATGTCCGTTTACAATAACCAGTTTATGTATCCCTTGAAAGTTCAGCGAAGAAACAATATCGGATAGTATGGCTTTTTGAGTCTCATAACCGGCATGCAAACAAAAAGGTAGTTCTCTTTGCCCCGGATTCTGAGATCCGAGATGTATCACAGGCAATACCATCCCTTTTATTTTATCTTTTTCGTATGCCTTAATGACTGCATCTACTGACAAATCGTGAGCCAGATAGCAATCTGTCATATAAGGCAAATGATAATTATGAGGCTCGGTAGCACCCCATGGCTGCACTGCATAATCGTACTTTTCGTTCTTCGTGTCGTTGTATATCGCTGACAACATATCAAATCGTGAGTTCATATCCTTACTTTTTATTATTTGTAAAGATAACAATAGCTTTTTATCTTTGTTGGGTAAAAAACAAACAAATGAAAGAAAAGATCATTGAGCTCAGAAAAATACTTCCCATACCAATGGGAGAAGCCATACAAATGTTGAAAGACAATGATAATGATGTAGAAAAATGTATCTACCTATTCAAAGCTAAATCGATAAAGGAAATACAATCTCTTACCGGCTGCGACGAAGAAACGGCAAATAAGTACTATGAAACAGAAAAGTATGATTTCAACAGAACGGTATCGGCTATAAGAGAAGATCTTTTCGATAAGAACTATATACATATAGAGGGAGTAACTAAAGAAAACATCAGTTTGATATATCAGTGGCTAAGGATTATCGAAGATGAAGACTTCGGGTTGTCATTAGACTTTTCATACCTCAATATAGTATTGGATACATTGCTGTTGATCCCTCCATTGAAAGAGACTGCAGAAGTAGTCCGAAAGGCAAAAGAAGCAAAGGATACCATTTTTGAAGGATATTCAGACACCGACAGCTTGGATGAGTTTGTTCGCCGACACAAAAAGCTTGACGACACTGAAGAGTTCCAAAAGGCGAATCATATCGTAAGCTTAAAACTCACTATTATAAGAGAAGAGTTGATGCGACATGCACGAAACCTATAACAAAAGACACTGTTATTTCAAGACGAGAATATATATAAAAAGAGGAGTGGATAATCCACTCCTCTTTAAAAATATTTAAGAAAATTTATTTAGCTATTGCTTTCAATTTATCTTTTTCTTTATCCACTTCAAAGGTTATAGTCCCATTTTCAGCTACTCCGCCTGAAAGGATTAACTCAGCAATCTCATCTTCCACGTAGTTCTGAATAGCACGTTTCAACGGACGGGCACCAAACTGAACATCATAACCCTTATCTGTAAGGAAATCTTTCGCTTCCTGACTTAACTCGATAGTATATCCTAGCTCCGACATACGTTTATAGAAGCCTTTCAGTTCTATATCGATGATCTTCTCGATAGAAGTCTTATCTAACTGATCGAATGTTATTATATCATCTACACGATTCAAAAACTCTGGAGAAAAAGACTTATTCAATGCCTTTTGAAGTACACCTCTCGAGAATTCTTTGTTAGCAGCAGATTGCTTATTAAAACCGATACCACCACCAAAATCTTTCAACTGACGTGTACCTACATTAGATGTCATAATCAGTATTGTATTCTTGAAGTCTATCTTACGTCCCATACTATCAGTCAAGTGACCTTCGTCCATCACCTGCAACAAGATATTATACACATCAGGATGTGCCTTTTCTATCTCATCAAGCAGTACTACAGAATAAGGTTTGCGACGTACTTTTTCGCTCAACAATCCACCTTCTTCGTATCCCACATATCCCGGAGGTGCTCCGACCAAACGCGATACATTAAATTTCTCCATGTATTCGCTCATGTCTATACGGATAAGGGCATCGGCAGAATCAAACAATTGTTCTGCAATCTTTTTGGCTAAGTGAGTTTTACCTACACCTGTAGGTCCAAGGAACATAAATGAACCAATCGGACGGTTAGGGTCTTTAAGACCTATACGGTTACGCTGAATAGCTTTTACTATTTTACTTACAGCCTCATCTTGCCCAATTACAGCAGCTTTCAGGCTATCCTTCATACCTACAAGCTTCAAGCCTTCCGACTCACCAATACGTTGAACAGGAACTCCCGACATCATAGAAACTACCTCAGCCACCATTTCGGCGTCTACTGTTTCCGGTTTTTCTTTCAACGATGCTTTCCAATCTAATTCAGCCTTGTCAAGCTTAGCCATCAATTGACGTTGTGTATCTCGGAAACTCGCAGCCAACTCATATTTCTGCGCTTTTACAGCCTCCCCTTTTTGCTCTATCACATTTTTGAGTTCACTCTCAATTTCTTCAATTTCTACAGGCACCTGTATATTTGCAATATGCATACGTGAACCTGCTTCATCCAAAGCATCGATAGCTTTATCGGGAAAATTACGATCTGTAATATATCTATCTGTGAGTTTTACACAAGCTTCAAGTGCACCTTCAGTATATTTCACATTGTGATGCTCTTCGTAACGTTCTTTGATATTATGTAATATCTGTAGCGTTTCTTCTGCTGTGGTAGGATCTACCATCACCTTTTGGAAACGACGTTCTAAAGCTCCATCTTTTTCTATATTCTTACGATATTCATCGAGGGTAGTTGCTCCAATACATTGTATCTCGCCTCTGGCCAAAGCCGGTTTCAACATATTAGCGGCATCCAGAGAGCCTGTAGCTCCACCCGCTCCTACTATCGTATGTATCTCGTCAATAAACAATATAATGTTAGGATTCTTTGATAACTCGTTCAGAATAGCCTTTATTCGTTCTTCAAATTGTCCACGATATTTGGTTCCGGCTACAACCGAAGCCATATCAAGGGCAATAACACGTTTATCGAACAATACTCGAGATACTTTTTTCTGCACTATTCGTAATGCCAAACCTTCAACGATAGCAGACTTACCAACCCCCGGTTCTCCTATTAATATAGGATTGTTTTTCTTACGACGGCTGAGAATCTGAGCTAAACGTTCAATTTCTTTTTCACGCCCTACAATTGGGTCTAGCTTATTTTCCAAAGCCGACTTTGTCATGTCTATACCAAAATTATCGAGTACAGGCGTATCTGTAGCCTGACGAGGTTGTTGTGTACCAACATTCGAGTTTCCACTGCTTATTGGTTCATCATCCTCATCGTCATCATCTGTAAAGTCTGCACCCATACGAGGCGACTGTTTTTTATTTTCATGCATTATATCACCCATACTTTTTATATAAGTGAAAGCTCCGTTATAATCCATATGATATTCTTCCAACAGCATCGCCGCTATATTGTCATGATCTTTAAGAATAGCAAGAAGTAAGTGCTCGGAGTCAGTCTCCTGACTTTTTGTAAGCCTAGCTTCAAGTATACTCATCTTTAAAATCTTTTCAGTACTTTTACTTAATACGACTTCACTGTTTGGATATGCATCTTCCTGCTGCTTTAATATATTATTATCAATACTATCTTTTAATTCAACCAAATCTATTCCAAAATCCTTTAATGCCTGTATGGCCAATCCTTCCGCGTTACGAAGTATACCAAGCATCAAATGTTCGGGTGCCAGATAATTGGTTTGAAGACGTCCGGCCTCCTCACGGCTATACCCCATGATTTTGCGAACTCTTTGTGAAAAATTATTTTCCATAACCGTCTTATTTGATGTTCTTTGCGTACGTTACAAATATAAGCTTTATTTCTAATAGCTCTTTAGATTAAATTTAAATATCCATTTATAATATTGAAACAAAAACTATGCCATAATGTTTTTTAGATACTTGCTTATTTTATTCCTTGAATAATAAGAAAAGATCATAAACGAATATTTTTTTAATTACAACTTAACCTCTCTGTGTCAGCTTTGTAACAATTACAATCTAAATTTATGCTATAGAATTAGAGAGCTAATTGAGTATTTAATAAATAATAAGATCTATTTATCAATCAAGCATACTAATAACAAATATAAATATTTGTAAGGTTTTAGTCATAAAAACTCGATGTTTAAATTCTATATAAATAGTTAATATCTCTTTTGCGATTCTTCGAGCCAAAGACTCAGATAGTTATAGTTTAGATTAACTATTTACGAAAACAAATATATTACATTTTGATTCCAAAAACGAAACAATGCAATTATATTAATGTTAAAATTATATTTTTTATATCATTAAGTTTGTTTTATAAAAAAATATACATACTTTTGTAAAGTATTTTTCATGGTATTAGATTTATGGTTAGGAGTGAAGATTGGTTGTCGTGAGACAACCATTCCTATTTTATACCTATTTGTAAAATATTTACCCCTGATTATCAATCAAAACCTCCCATTTTTAAGCATTAGACATCTTTCACTTTATTTCATACAATCTAAAATCTTTATAGCATCAGATATCATTCTGCTCGGAAATTCTGTCATTAATTATTACTTTGTCTAAAGAATGCTTTATTTCATAATTTGTATCTTTGTAGTCTATGGAAGATACTTTCAGAACAATAACGGACTTATCTAAAGCAATATACACTGACAAAAGGAGTAAATTTATTGCTTACGCCATTCCTGTGCAATCTGCAGAAGAAGCGAAGAACGAAATAGATAAACTTCGCAAAGAATATTATGACGCTCGGCATGTCTGCTGGGCATATATGCTGGGAGCCGAGCGTAAAGAATTCAGATCGAACGATGACGGAGAACCATCGGGCACAGCTGGAAAACCAATACTAGGGCAAATAAATTCTAATAACCTTACGGATATAGTAATTGCTGTAGTCCGTTATTTTGGTGGAATAAAATTAGGCACTAGCGGGCTCATAGTCGCCTATAGAGAAGCAGCGGCGGAAGCTATTACAGCGGCAGAGATTATTGAAAAAACTGTAGATTTACAAGTATCGTTCACTTTCGAGTATCCATATATGAATGATGTGATGCGACTGGTAAAAGAGATGGAACCGAAAATATTGCTTCAAGACTTCGACATGAACTGTAGTATGACACTAGAAATTAGAAAAGCTCAATACGACGAATTGGTAAGCAGACTAGAAAAAGTGGAAAGTCTTCAATTCTCAGATAAAAAATAAGGTAAGCTTTGCTGAGCTTACCTTATTCTATTTTTAGTCTTTTTTCCTTCTAAAACTTGCATCAAATTTATTTCTATCAAAAATTTCATATCTAGGCAAAGTAGGCGTGTAATCGTCGTCGTCCCACAATGTACTTGTGATCATAAGATCTGCGCTATAACGATTGCACGCAATAGGCACATTATGCACACGGCATTGGCGCAACAACATCATAATATCGGCTTCATGAGGCTGAGGATTTAAATCGTCTATCAAGAAAATAGCCAAATCCACTTCATGACGCACCACCATAGCAGCGATTTCAGCGTCACCCCCCAATGGACCGGAGTTCATACGAGTAATATCTGCTTCGATTCCTTTTTCTTCAAAAGCTTCTTTGATCAGAGTACCTGTTGTTCCAGTACACACTAAGTGATGTTTCGACAAAAATTCTGAATTATAATAACACCATTCTACCATATCCGCTTTGCGGTGATCGTGTGCCACTAAGGCTATTGTTAGTCTCTTTTTCATATTCGTCCATAGTTATGTAATCATTATTTCAAAGATACAATATTTATATTGCATTTCTATAACGATACGATTAAACTTATAAAAACAACAAAGGAGGCACTTTTGTCCTCCTCTATGTATTACCTATCTTTTATCCCGTTTAGTTTCTTCCACCTTTACGCCATGCTGTACTATAATATCCTTCGCGCAAAGAACTTACGATGACTCCTTTTTTTATCGAGGCATGTATAAATTTACCGTCTCCGATATATATGCCAACGTGATTAATGTATTTCTTTCTGAAGGTAGAGAAAAACACCATGTCGCCCGGTTCTAAATCTTCTTTATTGGTGATTGTTTCCCTTACATTCTTTGCTATTGTAGTACTAACCCGATCTAATTGCTGCCCAAACACAGTTTTATATATAATATTAGTAAAACCAGAACAATCAACAGCTTTGCGGCTCATTCCACCTCTACGATAACGTGTGCCCAGCCAATCGGCTACCTCACGATATAAATCTAAGTTGTCCGGATTTTTAATTGATATTCCTAACATAGAAGAAAGTTCTTGCATTTCTTTTTGCTCTATCATTCTGCGCCTCATCACTTCCATAGACACAGCAGCACTAGCACCTGCGTCAGCTAACAAAGCGTCTGAACTTGGCACATTATATTTAGAATTCTCAAATATTTTATCAAACACCGGTAAGGAAACCTTATCCCCTGCATTTGTTGTTACAGACATATTTTGTGAAGACTGTACTACTTTCACCGATTTGGGAGTATGAGATACACTCGTTTTGGATTTCTTTTTCCCTGCTTTTGATTTCTTTGGTGTAACAGCAGAAACCGGCGTAAAAGCCATGGAGCACATTAGCAAAAATGTTGATATTCCTAGTATCCGTTTCGAAATTGACATGCTGTTTTATTTTTTAGCCGAATAAAAATAGGAAATCCAGTCTAATAAAATAAGAACTTCGCAAAAGTTTTATAGAATTTTAAGTTCTTGTGAGCTATTTTTTTATTCTGCCGCCTTTTTTCCATGTACGTTTATAATATTCCTCATCCAGATGGCTTACTATTACACCATTCGACGTAGAGGCATGAATAAAGCGTCCATCTTTTAAATAAATACCAACATGGCTTATTTTATTTCTGCCCGAGGTGGCAAAGAAAACAAAGTCACCCGCTTGCAAACTTCCTTTAGAAACATTATGCATTTTCATTTTTGATTGATCCGTAGTAGAACGAGGAATTGTCTTCCGATATACTTTTTGATAAATAAGATAAGCAAAACCGGAACAATCTAAACCCCTCCTCGATAATCCGGAATAACGATAAGGAACCCCTATCCATTGCGAAACTTCGGCATAGAGAGGCATATTACGATCATCATCTTTATCAATATTACTTAACCCAATACCCAGTTTAGACGAAAGCTCTGCCACCTCACGAGGATCGTATAAAAGTTTGCCTTGTGGCTTTTGTGTACCACAGGAAGATAATAAGACAACTAATAATATAAAAGAAGAAATATATCTGCCAACAACTCTAATCATAGCATTAATAAGTTCTTGACATAAAGATAGAAAATTATTAAAGAGAAAAGCGATTTCTGTCTCCAGAAACCGCCTTCTTCGTATAATAAAAAGATTAATTAACAAGATTCTATTTTATTTTGAACCAGAATATGTAATATTCATATCACCTAATTGCATATCATTTCCACCCTGCTTAACATTATTAACCTTGATGGTCATATTTAGCTTACCATCTTTTACCGTAGATGAAGAAATTGCAACTGTTGCAGTCATAAGACCTCCTAACAAATCAATATTTTTTGATGTATCCGCAAGCTTATAAGTACTACCATCCTTTGTTACAGTAATTCCATCAACAGGAATATCTCCTAGAGTTAATTCACCATATGAAAATTCCTTAAGTTTAAGATTTACCTTATTATCGGAAACTCTCGTCAATTCTATTTTTTTATCTGCAATAGTTTCATCAACGTCCATCACAGGTATTTTCAATGTTAATGAGCCAGTATAGGTTCCAGCTACCTCTTTAGCATAATCTACTTTGTCTTCATCGTCATCACTACAAGCTGTAAAAGCCAGACTTAATGAAAAAACAAACATCAATAAGCAAATAAGTTTTTTGTTCATAATTAGGAATTTTAATTAATAAAAGAGTTAATTTGTGTCATGTCTATAATTTTGCTGATATAAAGGTAAGATTACTTACAGAGTCCTACCCTCATTTTTAACAAAAAAAGATGCACATCCCTAATTTTAAACGATTATTAACAATGCCTATTTTGAACTCAAGAACTCATCAATATGCTGAGCTGTCTTACGCCCTGATGCTATGCTTGTTACCACTAATGATTGACCGCTTACGCAATCTCCTGCTCCAAAGACCTTTGATACATTTGTAGCCCGATTCTTATCTGTCATTACATTACGGCGAACATCATCGGTTTTTATATCCAACTCTTGCAGTAAGCCTTCTTGTATAGGATGAACAAAGCCAAGAGCAAGAAACACAAGATCTACTTTATGAATCTCAGACGGTCCAACTTCTTTCATAACATGGCGACCATTCTCGTCTTTCTCCCAAGCCACTTCTACAAGTTCCACGGCTGTCAACTTACCATCCTCTCCTATAAAGCGTTTAGTATTCAACGCCCAACGACGCTCGCACCCCTCCAAATGAGAGGAAGAAGTTTTCAGCACTACCGGGAATGGATTAGGCCAAGGATTTTCTATTTCTTCCAGCTTTGCCGGTTTAGGCAATATTTCTATTTGCAGTATATTCGCTGCACCCTGACGATTTGCAGTACCAATACAGTCCGAACCCGTATCACCACCACCAATAACAAGTACATTCTTACCTTTGGCATCAATCACCTGATCGGCTGGAACAGATTCTTTTGCGATCAGCTTATTCTGCGCTGTAAGGTATTCCATTGCATAGTAAACTCCTTTCAGCTCACGCCCTTCGACAGGAAGATCACGAGGCACTTGCGAGCCAATAGCCACACATACTGCATCATAATCTTTCAAGATGTCTTTACCTTTCACATCTTTTCCGATCTCTGTATTTACTACAAACTTAACCCCCTCAGCCTCCATTAGCTTCAATCGGCGATCGATGATATTTTTATTCAGCTTAAAGTCAGGAATACCGAAACGAAGCAAACCTCCTATATGAGAGCTCTTCTCATACACTGTTACTTCATGACCTTTCTGATTTAACTGATTAGCAACAGCAAGACCTGAGGGACCGGAGCCTATCACGGCTACTTTTTTACCCGTACGATGAGCCGGCACTTTAGGTTGAATAAATCCTTCCCCAAAAGCGTGCTCAAGAGCCGAAGCTTCGTTTTCACGGATAGTTACAGGCGCACGGTGTATAGAGAGCACACACGATTTTTCACATGGTGCGGGACAAATACGTCCTGTAAACTCCGGAAAGTCATTTGTCTGCATCAATACTTCTGCTGCCAGCTTCCAATTTCCCTTATATATATATTCTTGCCATTCAGGCATCTTATTTCCTAGTGGACATCCCCAGTGGCAAAAAGGAATGCCACAGTCCATACAGCGCGACGCTTGCTCACGTCTATCTTCACTATTTAGTGTTTGTTCTACTTCACCAAAGTCGAGAATACGCTCCTGAGCAGGACGATACCCTGCGTCTTTTCTTTTTACTGTTAAAAATGCTTTTGGATTTCCCATGATTCGTACTCCTCCTTTTAATAATCAAATTCTACTTGTGCTATTTTTTTCTTAATAGCTTCCAATTTCTCATCTTGCAATACTTTCTTATACTCGATTGGAGTCACTTTCATAAATTTCTCCACTTCGGTATTCCAGTTATCAAGAATATATTTAGCCAGAGGACTATTTGTATAGTTATAATGATTAGTTATCAACTGACGAAGTTCACGGCTATCGTAAGTATCTTCTATCAGTGTCAACTCTACCATTTGCATATTGCAATAGTAATCAAAATCTTCATCTATATTATATACATAAGCCACGCCGCCACTCATACCGGCAGCAAAGTTGCGTCCTGTTTTGCCGAGCACTACAGTACGACCTCCTGTCATATATTCACAACAGTGGTCTCCTGCACCCTCAACAACTGCGACAGCGCCACTATTGCGTACGCAGAAGCGCTCTCCTACTCGTCCGTTGATGTATATTTCGCCGGATGTGGCACCATATAGCAATGTATTACCTGCAATAATATTCTCCTCAGGCTTAAATGTGGATGTTGCTGGGGGCACGATGATAATCTTACCACCCGACAAACCCTTACCCACATAGTCATTTGCATCACCTTCCAACTTGAAGGTTACACCATGCGCAAGAAATGCACCAAAACTTTGTCCGGCCGAACCCGTGAATGTAAATTGTATAGTATCTTCAGGAAGACCCGCATTGCCATATTTCTTTGCAATCTCACCGGAAAGCATCGCTCCCACAGTACGGTTCGTATTCTTTATTGTTTTGGTCATTACCGTTGGCATAGCTTTATCGATAGCCATACGAGAGGTAGTGATCAATGAAATATCGAGCGCATCATCCAACTTATGTTCCTGATCTTTTATACGATGAATGGCATTTTCTTTTGCTTCTACAGGAAAATACATCAGACGAGACAAGTCTAGTTTTTCAACTTTCTTATTTGCGTCACTCTTCATATATTTCAACAAATCGGCACGCCCTACTACTTCATCAAGTGATTTCACACCCAAGGCAGCCAAATGCTCACGCACTTCTTCTGCTAAGAAATTGAAATAGTTGATAAGGTACTCGCTACGTCCCATAAACTTCTTCCTAAGCTCTTCGTTTTGCGTAGCAACACCTACAGGACATGTATTTAAGTGACACTTACGCATCATTATACATCCCAATACAATCAAAGCGCTTGTAGCAAAGCCAAACTCTTCAGCACCAAGCATTGCCGCAACAATGATATCATGTCCGGTTTTCAGCTGACCGTCTGTTTGTAGATATACCTGCCCACGAAGCCCATTCAGTACTAACGTTTGTTGAACCTCCGCTAAACCAATTTCTAAAGGAAGACCTGCATGCTTGATAGAGCTGGCAGGACTTGCTCCTGTACCGCCTTCACATCCACTGATAACGATGCGATCCGCTTTAGCTTTAGCAACACCCGCAGCAATTGTACCCACACCACTCTCAGATACTAATTTCACACTAATCTGAGCAGCAGGATTTACATTTTTGAGGTCAAATATCAACTGAGCCAAATCCTCGATTGAATATATATCATGATGAGGAGGAGGCGAAATCAGAGAGATTCCGGGGATTGAGTGACGTGTCTTAGCGATAATCTTATCTACTTTAAAGCCCGGTAATTGTCCCCCTTCTCCGGGTTTTGCACCCTGAGCTATTTTTATTTGTAATTCATCTGCATTAACCAAGTACTCTGTTGTTACACCAAAGCGACCGGAAGCAACTTGCTTGATAGAAGAACGGGCATTGGTTGCAAAACGTTCGGGCAACTCACCACCCTCTCCGGTATTACTTTTACCGCCGATAGCATTCATCGCTACAGCCATTGCCTCATGGGCTTCACGACTAATAGAACCAAAAGACATGGCTCCTGTCACAAAGCGTTTTGTAATAGCGGATACAGGTTCTACCTCCGAAATATCAATCGGATTCTTAGATGGATCAAAATCTAAGAAATCACGTAAAAATATCTTCTCCGGTTTTTTATCAATAGAGTCGGTATATTCTTTAAATTTCTTATAACTACCCAAACGTGTAGCCATCTGAAGATTCATTATAGTTTCAGGGTTCCATGCGTGATATTCACCATTGCGACGCCATGCGTATATGCCCTGACTTACTAATGACGGATCGATAAAGTCACTCTCAAAGGCTTCATAAAAAGCTTCGATTGTATCGCTTGCTATGTCATTGATATCAATACCTTCAATCTTAGATGTAGTACCTTTAAAGTATTTATCGATAACTCCGGTACTGATACCCACAGCTTCGAATATCTGAGCACCAATATAACTTTTCAGTGTAGAGATACCCATCTTGGACATGGTCTTCAACAAGCCTTTGTTTATAGACTTCACATAGTTCTTCATGGCTGTATGAAAATCTAAGTGAATATCTCCTTTTTTAACAAGATCTTCTATCACCGCTAATGCCAAATAAGGATTAACGGCATTAGCACCATAACCAAATAATAAGGCGAAGTGCATTACCTCACGAGGTTCTGCCGATTCTACCACTATATCTATTTGCATACGTTTGCGGCGTTCGATCAGATAATGATGAACTGCCGACACAGCCAATAATGAAGGAATGGCAGCATTATCCGGATTTACCCCTCTATCGCTAAGTACAATATAGTTACTACCGCTATCTACGGCCTTTTCTGCATTGCGACACATTTGTTCTATCGCTTTTTCCAGTCCGGCTCCACCTTGTTTTGGGTCAAATAGCATTGGAATAATTTCTGCCTTAAAGCCCTTATATCCAAGATGCACTAGCAAATCTAGCTCCCTATTTGATAAGAAAGGATTCGATAGCCCAACCATCTTGGTGTGTTCCGGCATTGGTTCGAGTATATTTTTATGAAGCGAACCAATATATCCGGCAAGAGACATCACCAGTTCCTCACGAATAGGGTCGATAGGCGGATTTGTTACTTGAGCAAATAATTGACGAAAATATGTAAATAAACGCTGTGGCTTGTTAGATAAAACAGCAACAGGTGCATCGTTTCCCATAGATGCAGTAGGCTCTTTTCCTTCCACAGCCATTGGTGTCATTATCTTTTCTATATCTTCTTTGTAGTATCCAAAAACTTTGAGCAGCTTATCGTAGTTGTCCACACTATATTTTGGTGCACGCCCCGAAGATATGTCATCCAATGAAATACGGTTTTTAGATAACCATTCGCGATACGGATACGCTTTTGCAAGGTTTTCCTTCAGTTCTGCATCATATTGTATTGTTCCTTTCTCGGTATCTACCATGAGAATTTTACCGGGACGAAGGCGACCTTTTTCTTTTATTTCGGAGGGTTCGAATGGCAATACTCCCATTTCGGAAGCAACGACCATAACGTCATTGTGAGTTATCAAATAACGAGCAGGGCGCAAACCATTACGGTCTAACAATCCTCCGGCATAACGTCCATCCGAGAACAATAGTGTAGCCGGACCATCCCAAGGCTCCATAAACAAGCTATGGTATTCATAGAAAGCTTTTAAGTCGTCAGATATCGGATTCTGATCGTTCCACGATTCGGGAACCATCATTGCCATTGCATGAGGCAAGGATTTCCCTGACATGACAAGGAACTCCAACACATTATCGAACGATGCACTATCACTCATAAATGGCTGAACAATTGGCCACAAGTCGTTGATATTCCCTAGCAAATCTGATTTCAATATACTCTCACGGGCTTCCATCCACAGGCGATTTCCCTTTATTGTATTGATCTCACCATTATGAGCCACCATACGGAACGGGTGTGCCAAATCCCACGTAGGGAACGTGTTGGTACTGAAACGTGAGTGCACCAAAGCAATAGCACTTGTGAGATGCGGGTTCAACAAATCGGGATAATAATGCCGAAGCTGTTCAGACGACAACATACCTTTATATATAAGGCGCTTTGTAGACAAACTAACAATATAGAAAGCTCGCTTAGTCTCTAATGAAAATATTTTAGAGTTGAATATTTCTTTTTCTATTTTCTTACGGAGTAAATAGAGTTTGTGCTCTAATTCATCCTGAGAAAGACCTTCTTCTCCGAGTACAAATATTTGTTTTATATGAGGCTCATTCGACTTTGCCATCTCTCCCAATATTTCACTATTGACAGGTACATCGCGAACAGCCAAAAGCTTCAAGCCTTCCTTATCGATATATTGCGTGAGCGTTATCATACACGATTCCATCTCAGCCTCACCTTTCGGCAAGAAGACCAATCCGGTTCCGTAGTGCCCTTTCTCGGGGACAGGTATCCCTTGTAGAAGTATAAACTCGTGCGGTATTTGCAACATGATACCGGCACCATCACCGGTTTTATTGTCGGCGTTTTCTGCTCCACGGTGAGTCATGTTCTCCAATACACGGAGACCATTTTCAACGATAGCATGCGATTTTGCACCCTTCATATGCAACACCATCCCTACCCCACACGCATCGTGTTCGTAGTTTGGGTCATATAGTCCGTGCTGTATTGCTGATCTTAAATCTTGCATAGTCAATAGTTGATATGTGAATGAAAGAATTTTCGGGTTCTATCCTAATTTATTTACAGTGACAAATGTACTAATTTAGCTTTAATAAATTTTCTTTTTGATTTAAAAATGCATCTTTTTAATAAAAAATCCATATTTAATCGATTTTATTTAACAAAAGAACACAGAAAGAAACAAATCAAATACCCCCAAATAAATAATTCAGCTTGTTTTATTTCATATTTACACTAGCAAGACAAAACCTGTACAAAAAAGAAATCCCGACTCGCTAGAGATCGGGACTTCTTTTCTTTATAATGTTTAATTATCGTATAAACAATAATTCTCTATATTTAGCCAATGGCCACATTTCATTATCAACAATCAATTCAAGCTTGTCGATATGATAGCGAATTTCGTCCAAATACGGAGCTACATTATCGTGATAAGCTACAGCTTTCTCACGTTCACTCTCAATGTTATTAGCCGCTTTACGAGCATCTATCATTTCATGAACTTTTGCGTTCACGGCATTTACATGCGTAGATACTTTTTCTATCAAACGGATTTGCTCTGCGCCAAGAGTTTTGTAGTCGTCAGAGATGTCTTTTAGTTTAGAAACATTTGTCAACAATATAGATTGGTATGAAATCGCTACAGGGATGATATGATTTAAAGCCAAATCACCTAATACACGCGATTCTATCTGGATTTTCTTTGTATACATTTCCCACTTCACCTCGTTACGAGCATGAAGCTCTACTTCAGATAAAATACCGGCAAATGTTTTGATGCTTTGTTTTGAAGTATAGCTATCGTAGATAACAGGAACGCTTGTTTCGCAATCCAATTTACGTTTTTTAGCTTCTGCTTTCCATTCTTCACTATATCCATTACCATTGAAACGAATAGAGCGAGATTCTTTGATATACTTCTTCAATACTTCGTAAAGAGCCTCTTCTTTCGATTTACCTTTACTGATCAGCGCATCAACTTCTTCCTTAAACACTCTTAATTGTTCTGCTACAGAAGCATTCAAGGCTGTCATAGCAGAAGCACAGTTAGCAGAAGAACCTACAGCACGGAACTCGAAACGGTTTCCGGTAAACGCAAATGGAGAAGTACGGTTACGGTCTGTATTATCCAAAAGGATTTCAGGGATTTGACCTACACCCAAGCTAATCTGTTTTTTGTTATCAACAACGATAGCATCTTTTACAGAACTCTTCTCAAACTTATCAAGAATATCGCTTACCTGAGTACCCAAGAATACTGATATAATAGCAGGAGGAGCTTCGTTTGCACCAAGACGGTGAGCATTTGTAGCTGAAGATATTGAAGCTTTCAACAAGCCGTTATTCTTATAAACCGCTGCCAAAATATTCACCACAAACGTAATAAAACGAAGATTCTCTACCTTATCCTTACCCGGAGAAAGAAGGTTGATTCCTGTATTGGTAGCAAGAGACCAGTTGTTATGCTTACCCGAACCATTGATTCCTTTGAATGGTTTTTCGTGGAATAGTATACGGAACGAGTGCTTGCGCGCTACCTTATCCATTATAGACATGACCAATAGGTTGTGGTCTACAGCAAGATTACATTCTTCATATATGGGAGCGAGCTCAAACTGATTTGGAGCTACTTCGTTGTGACGAGTTTTTACAGGAATACCCAAAGCATATGCTTCGTACTCAAGCTCTTTCATAAAACGTTGAACACGTTCAGGGATTGAACCAAAGTAGTGGTCTTCCAACTGCTGATTTTTTGCACTTTCGTGACTCATCAAGGTTCTTCCTGTCAAAGCCAAGTCAGGACGGGCCATAAACAAGTCTTCGTCAACAAGGAAATATTCTTGTTCCCATCCAAGATTAGATATTACCTTTGTTACATCTTCATTAAAATACTGAACTACACCTGTTGCAGCTTTATCTACCGCAGCAAGAGCTTTCAACAGAGGAGTCTTATAGTCAAGAGCTTCACCTGTATACGATATAAAGATAGTAGGGATACATAGTGTTTCGCCTACAATAAATGCAGGGGACGATGGATCCCAAGCGGAATAACCACGCGCTTCGAATGTATTACGAAGACCTCCTGACGGAAAGCTTGAAGCATCAGGTTCTTGCTGTGCAAGAAGCTTACCTTCAAATTCCTCAATCAGTCCACCATTACCATCATGCTCAACAAAAGCATCATGCTTTTCGGCAGTACCGTCTGTCAACGGATGAAACCAGTGAGTATAGTGTGTTACACCATTTTCCAGAGCCCACATACGCATTCCGGCCGCAACATGCTCTGCCAGATTACGATTTACAGATTGTCCTTTTTCAATTGCATCATTAAGCGCTTTAAAAGTTTCTTTCGAAAGATATTTGGTCATAGCTTTACGATTGAACACCTTTTCCCCGTAATACTCTGAAGTTTTACTTTTAGGTTTCTCTACCTCAAGAGGCTTTCGCTCCGAGGCCAGTGCTACTGCTTTAAAACGTAACTTTGTCATAAATTTACTTTTATTGAGTTTATATAGGATTTATCAAATAGAAATCTTTTTTAATCGACTAACAGCCTCTTTGGTATTTTCTAAAGTACCAAATGCCGTCAGCCTCAAATAACCTTCACCACTAGGGCCAAAACCAACACCGGGAGTTCCTACAATATGAAGATCATTCAATAGATAATCGAAAAATCCCCACGAAGTCATCCCTTTTGGAGTTTTTACCCAAATATAAGGAGAGTTTACGCCACCATACACCTGCAAACCTTCGGAAGCCAATCCCTCACGAATGATCTTTGCATTATTCATATAATAGTCGATGATGTCTTTTATCTGCTTTTTACCTTCAGCGGAGAAACAAGCTTCGGCTGCACGTTGAATAATATATGGAACACCATTAAATTTAGTAGTATGGCGTCTGTTCCACAATTTATTATAAGAAATCTTTTCTCCGGTTTTTGTATAACCCATTACGGTTTTAGGCACAACGGTATAAGCGCAACGAGTACCTGTAAATCCGGCAGTTTTGGAAAAACTACGAAACTCGATAGCCACCTCTCGCGCTCCTTCTATCTCGTATATGCTATGAGGAACATCGCTTTCGGTAATAAATTCTTTATAAGCACCATCAAATAGGATAAGTACCTTATTTTGGAGAGCATAATCAACCCACACTTTCAATTGATCTTTCGTCAATGTAGTACCTGTAGGATTGTTAGGATAACACAAGTAAACGATATCTACTTTCTCTGTCGGCAATGAAGGAACAAAGTCATTCTCTGATGTACATGGAATATAAACAAGCTTATTCCATTTGCCATTTGCCTGCAACTCTCCTGCACGGCCAGCCATTACGTTTGTATCTACGTAGACAGGGTAAACTGGGTCTGTAACAGCAACAATATTATCAAGTCCAAGAATATCACCGATATTACCGGTATCACTTTTAGAGCCATCGCTTACAAATATTTCGTCAGCAGAAATATCCAAGCCACGTGCTTTATAATCATTTTCTACAATTGTATTTACCAAAAAGTCGTACCCTTGTTCAGGTCCGTATCCTCTGAAAGTAGATGCATTTGCCATTTCATCTACAGCGGCATGCATTGCATTTATTATCGCCGAAGGCAGAGGTTTTGTAACATCACCGATTCCCAAACGAATAACATTAGCTTCAGGATGGGCGGCCTTAAATTCATTTACTTTTTTTGCAATATCCGAGAACAAATAACTTCCCGGTAGTTTAGTATAATTTTCGTTTATGAATGCCATTTTTATATATTAATAATTTCGGGTTCTTCTATTATATGACCGCAGCATTAAAAAATCTCTCCTTCAAAAACTGTCACAGCCTCACCGGTCATATATACGTGATTACTTTGCTCATCCCATTCTATTTCGAGATCTCCGCCTATCAGGTGAATTGTTATTTTACGGTCGCAATATCCGTTCAGTATGGCAGCAACAGCCGCAGCACAGGCTCCTGTACCACATGCCAGAGTCTCTCCTGCTCCACGCTCCCACACACGCATATTCAACGTTTTACGATCAACGACTTCGATGAACTCAGTATTTGTTTTTCGAGGGAATATCGGATGTTTTTCAAATTTAGGTCCTATTACAGGCAAATCAAGCTCTTTTATTCCTGTTGTAAAAACAACCGCATGAGGATTCCCCATCGATACGCAAGATATTTCCCATATTTTGCCATCGATATTCAAGGGAAAGTTAAGTACAGGCTCTTTATCTGCCTTCACCGGAATTTGTTCGGGATCAAGGATCGGCTCACCCATATCCACTGTTACCTTACGAGCTCTTTCGTCTCCTTCCAATAAAGTTATATATTTAACACCGGCTTTTGTTTCCAGCGCAATTTCCTTTTTTGTTGTCAGTCCGTTGTCGTATACATATTTTCCTACACAGCGAGAAGCGTTACCACACATCTCGGCTTCAGAACCATCGGAATTGAACATCTGCATTCTAAAATCTGCATTCTCTGATGGCAATATAAGCACTAAACCATCGGAGCCAATACCAAAATTACGATTGCTAAGGCGCATTGCTAATGCTGAAGGATTTTCTATTTCCTGAACAAATCCGTTCATATAGATATAATCATTGCCCGCGCCGTGCATTTTGGTGAATTTCAACTTCTTCATTCTCTATATTTCGTCTTTTTTTACTTTATCTTTTCAAGGGACAAATTTCATACAAATTATTCGTTTTTGCAAGAATTCCATAACATTTTTTCATCTTTAATAAAACAAAAAAATCTTTTTGTTTTATTTTCAACTTAAAAACAAAACATAAAGACATTATGAAGGTTTAATTGATTTACAAATGATAGGTTTATATTTAATATCACGTCTCTTTAATGCTCTTTACAAAAATTATGCAACAAAATACTTCTCACACAACACCCTTTTCAACGATATGCTACTATTCCTCTCAAATGGAAACTTAATTTCGAAATAAAAAACAATCACGACAATCAATTGTTTTTATTTTCTCTTATTTTACCGATAAGAATAAAATAAAAAGGAGGCAGCCGCCTCCTTAAAATATACTATTTATCATACGCTTCTGCATGAACAGCCTTTACCGCCCTACCTGACGGATCAACTCTGTTCTTGAAAGACGCATCCCATTCCAGTGCCACAGCCGTACTGCAGGCGACGGACGGAACGGACGGAACCGTATGAGCAGCCGAAGCTGATGGAAAATGCTCTTCAAACATTGTACGATACCAATACTCTTCTTTCGACATTGGAGGATTGATCGGAAAACGCTCCGAAGCATGCATCATCTGCTTATCCGAGACTTTCTTTTCTGCCATTTCCTTCAACGAGTCTATCCAATTGTAGCCAACTCCGTCAGAAAATTGCTCTTTTTGTCTCCAAGCTACACTTTCAGGCAAATAATCCTGAAATGTTTTCCTTAATATATACTTTTCTATCTTACCATTGCCACACATTTTATCCTGAGGATTTAAACGCATAGCAACGTCCATAAATTCTTTATCAAGAAAAGGCACACGCCCCTCTACACCCCATGCAGCTAACGACTTATTCGCACGCAAGCAGTCGTATAAATGCAACCTATCCAGCTTCCGCACGGTTTCTTCATGAAAGGCCTTTGCATCGGGAGCCTTATGAAAATACAAGTAACCGCCAAACAACTCATCTGCCCCTTCGCCGGAAAGCACCATTTTTACCCCCATCGATTTTATGAAACGAGCTAACAAATACATAGGAGTAGATGCACGAACGGTAGTAACATCATAGGTTTCGATATGATAAATCACATCACTGAGAGCATCAAGAGCCTCTTCTACCGTGAAATGGATTTCATGATGCACCGTTCCTATATATTCTGCCACCTTTTTTGAGGCCACCAAATCGGGAGAATCTTTCAACCCAACAGCAAATGAGTGCAACTGCGGCCACCATGCCTCCGTTTTATTATCATCTTCTATTCTACGAGCAGCATATTGTTTTGCGATAGCTGATATTATAGATGAATCCAATCCACCCGATAGCAAAACACCATACGGAACATCCGACATCAATTGGCGATGCACAGCACTTTCCAAAGCTACCCTCAACTCATTTTCATCTGATCTATTATCTTTTACATTATCATACTCCATCCAGTCACGTTTATACCAACGCTTCAATTCATTCCCTTCGGCACTACACATATAATAGCCGGGTAAGAATTCCTGCACGTTCGGACAAACACCTTCTAAAGCCTTCAATTCGCTTGCCACATAAAATTGTCCGCGATCATCATACCCCATATAAAGAGGAATTATCCCCATATGGTCGCGCCCAATGAGACAAATATCATTTTCAACATCATAAAGCGCAAAAGCAAAGATGCCATTTAAATCTTCAAAAAGATCAACTCCTTTATCTTTATATAAAGCCAAGATTACCTCACAGTCTGAGTGTGTAAGAAACTCATAATCGGGATAGCGACTTCTTATTTCTTTGTGATTGTAGATCTCTCCATTGACAGCCAATACCAAATTGCCATCTTTACTATAAAGAGGTTGCTTCCCTGAGTCTACTCCTACAATAGACAATCTTTCATGAGCGAGAATAGACTTCTCACCACAATATATCCCTGACCAATCCGGACCGCGGTGACGGATTTTTTTTGCCATACGAAGAACTTGCCCCCGCAAAACGCTTATATCTTGTATTAAATCAAAAGCTCCTACAAATCCACACATATATTTTATTACCTGTTTTGTTTAAAATTTGAACAGTCTGGCAAATTTATATCATTTTATTCGTAAATAAAAAATAAATAAGACTTTTTGTTAATAAAAAACACTATTAAATCTCATTATGACAACTCACCCTCAGTTAAAACAGACTTATTACTATTATTAATTTCAGTTATAAAATCTTATAAAAACTATGACCTGTATATAAATATAAGTAAAATATGTATATATTTGTAGCACAAATATTTGCATAACAAACACATTACAATGAAGAATTTCATACTATCCTTTGCAATTTTACTGACCGCTTGCACATTGATGACATCATGCGGAGATAAAGAAGAAGAAGCCGTAACCTTACAAGGTGAATGGCTAGTGCGCGAACAGACAATAAAAACATCCGATTCGAACTTTGACAACATGCTAAACACTGTATTCAGCCTGAACGTAAAAGAACGTGAAACAACCAGAGCTTTTACGGAATTAAATGTAAAAACTACTATCAGAAAAAAAGGCACTTCCGGATCTGAAGGTCTTATTAGCGAATCAACCGACACATATGAGGTAAAGGGTGACTCTATTTTTATAGAAAGTTCATTACATGGAGGGATAGCAGCGAGCAAATATCTTATAACAGCCAACACCCTCACCACTTACCGCAAAGTGACTACTCAAGACATTAGAAACATGGTTACTATTATGGGTGTAGACCCCGCAACAATCCCTAGCGGTTTAACAGGTGAGTTAAAAACCAAAGAAATACGATAATCTTTATAGCAAATATTTGAATTTTTAGCAGCGATTGATTATCTTTGCCACCCGATTGCTAATAGGCTAACAAGAAACTGTATATAAAACGGTTCGCCTCAGGCACATAACCTGTAAATAATAAAACAGATGTACGTAATTGTAGACATTCAAGGACAACAAATGAAAGTTGAAAAAGACCAAAAGTTGTTTGTTCATAGAATCAATGCAGAAAATGGCTCAACAGTTGAGTTCGACAAAGTATTATTAGTTGACAACGGCGGCACAGTAACAGTAGGTACACCCACTGTGGATGGCGCAAAAGTAGTTCTTGAGGTTGTTTCTCAAGCAAAAGGTGATAAAGTTCTTATTTTCCACAAGAAAAGAAGAAAAGGACACCGTAAACTAAACGGTCACCGTCAACAATTTTCAGAAGTTGTAGTAAAAGAAATTATTGCTTAATCAGTTAAAAACAGAAGACAATGGCACACAAGAAAGGTGTAGGTAGTTCGAAAAACGGCCGTGAATCGGAAAGTAAACGATTGGGCGTGAAAGCATTTGGTGGAGAAGTTGTAAAAGCAGGAAACATCATAGTTCGTCAGAGAGGAACAACTCATCATCCGGGAGAAAATGTAGGTATTGGTAAAGACCATACATTATTTGCTCTTGTAGATGGTACAGTGGTTTTCCGCAAAAAAAGAAACGACAGATCATTTGTTTCTGTACTTCCTAAAGCAGAAGCTTAAGAAACAAGTTTAAAACATAGAGAAAGCAGTCTGATTATCAGGCTGCTTTTTTTGTTTATATAACTGATAATCTTCCATCAACCCATGATTCCTACTTATAAATAGTGAAAAAGTGACATAAATATCATTATTACTTGGTATTGTATACATTTCTTGGTTGTCATTACTTTGTAAACAGAAAATTAGATATTTAATCATTTTAAATTTATCAGAATGTCAAAAATAGGAATATACTACGGCTCAACAACCGGCAACACACAAGAAGTAGCGGAAGAAATAGCAAAAAAACTGGAAGTAAGCAAGGCTGATTTACATGATGTATCAAAGGCTAATACAGACTTTTCAGCTTATGACCTAATATTATTCGGTTCTTCAACATTAGGATTGGGTGACCTACAAGACGATTGGGAATACTATATCGACAAAGTAAAGACGGCCGATCTGAATGGTAAAAAAGTAGCCCTGTTTGGATGTGGTGACTCATCTTCATATAGTGACACCTTTGGTGATGCCTTATCAAAAATATACGGAGTAATTAAGAGTAAAGGCTGTGAGCTAATCGGTAAGGTAAGCACAGAAGGATATACTTTCGACAGTTCAGAATCCGTTGTAGACGGCGAATTTCTTGGTTTACTCATCGATAACGATAACGAGTCGAACCTTACAGATCAACGCATTGCAATTTGGACAGAAGACCTTAAAAAAGCAATTTAACAAAGTAAATCAATATGCGTGTTTTCTTTCACCTGATTTACGAATACAAAAAAGGGGTGCGTAGCTTGGTACTTTGTACATTACCCGGAGAATATGAAGATAAAGTCAGATGGAAATTGGAGAAAAACTCAATTAATTACAAAATAAGCCATCTGAAAAACGGTAATATAAATGTCTTTGTCGGCAAAGAGGAATGCCTCCTAGTAGCCAACGCAATATGTGGAGACAAAGCATTGAACCTATTAACACCTGAAGAAGATTTTATATTAGGAATATTATTAGGATATAGTGTCTGTGAACAATGCAACAGATACAGTAAGAGACAAAAGAAAAGTATTAATACACTTTGTTTGGCATAACTTTTCTATTGGATAGTTTTTTTAGTTGATCTAGATCCTCGCAGACGTGATGTCTGTGAGGATTTTTTTTATCCTCTATTATTATCTTATTACATAGGAGTTTCTCGCAAGTAATATTTACTAATACTCAATAGAAAAAGTGACAAGATAAAAGGAAACAAAATGTGTCACTTTTGTCACTTTTTAACAAAATAACAGAAGACAAGACAAGAATTAGAGTAAAAATAAATCAACTATATATCAACAACTTAAAATCAAAAAAAATCAAAAAAAACAACAAAAAGACGACAATTTTGTTATCTTATACATAGAACAATAAACTCACTACTATTTTAACAATTATTTATGACAAATTTATTTAATATACGAAGAGACTTTACACTAAAAACCCTAGACGAGAGCGATGTTTTATCCGATCCAATGGATATGTTCGAGCAGTGGCTTAACGAAGCTATTATAGCGAAAGCACTTGAACCAAATGCAATGAATCTTGCTACAGCTACTCCCGACGGTAAACCATCTTCGCGTATGATCCTACTCAAGCAGATTAAACCACAAGGATTTGTTTTTTTTACAAATTATGATAGTAAAAAAGCATATCAAATTACACTAAATAAGTATTGCGCTCTAACTTTTGTTTGGAATGAACTGGAAAGACAAGTCAGAATAGAGGGTACTGTTGAAAAGACCTCCGATGCCGAATCAGACTCTTATTTTGAAGTACGTCCGGTAAAGAGCAAACTAGGAGCTTGGGCATCTCCTCAAAGCCGTGCGATACCCGACAGAAAATATTTGGAAGAACTGATAAAAGAGTATGAATCTAAATTTAAAGACAAAAATATAGTTCGCCCTCAAAACTGGGGAGGTTACATTGTCAAACCTTATCTTATAGAATTCTGGCAAGGACGCAGTAACAGACTGCACGACAGAATACAATATGTACTTGAAGATGGTGCATGGGAAGTAGAGCGTTTGGCCCCATAAGCCACAACAGACATATTACAATATCTTTGAATTAAGCTTCAAAAATAAAAATATTTTATCAGGTATTATAGAAAGATTTGATTATTAATTTCTATTTTTACGCTGATACTATAATCCTTATGTCTAAAAGTGAAAAGATATTATAATATTTGTTCGTTTCAATAATTATTTTTAGTATTGCATCCGTTAACACCAATATAAAAAATGCCAGTAAGAAAAAAACAAAACTCCTCATTATTTTACATAAACTTATATTTATTCCGGCTCAGGTATCCGGAAAAGGGCAACGAATAAAATAAATAATTACATATACTTTAATTTGCTATAATTATGGAAACAACAGTAAAACTTTATTCCTTAACTTACAAAGAGATTAAAACATATTTGTTTGCTTTGTTATTCGTTGTCGGAAACATTGCACTCCCTCAAATATGCCATTTGATACCTGGTGGTGGCTTAACCTGGCTTCCTATCTACTTTTTCACGCTGATAGCAGCATACAAATACGGTCTACGGGTTGGTTTGTTAACTGCAATATTATCTCCACTTATTAATAGTGCTTTATTTGGAATGCCTCCGGTTGTTTTACTGCCTGCCATATTAATCAAGTCGACCTTATTAGCAGGAGCAGCGGCTTATGCAGCACATCGTTTAGGGAAAATCTCCCTGTTAGGTATAATTGCTGCGGTTTTAGCATATCAGATAGTAGGCACATTGATAGAGTGGGCCATTGTAAAAGATTTCTTTACAGCAATACAAGACTTCCGTATCGGTATTCCGGGAATGTTAATACAAATATTCGGTGGATATGCTTTATTGAAAGCCATCGCTAAAATATAAGATAAAAAATGTCTGACAACAAGTCTTTTGCGGAAGTATTGGAACGCTTCCGCGACATTACTTTTCATGAAAATTTTGATATGATTGTCGCTATAGCGAATGGAGGCATAATACCTGCTGCTATCCTCAATCAAAGATTAAATATCGATATCCATCTGTTAAAAATAAATCTGCGCGACGCTTACCAAAAGCCCAAATATGAAAGTCCGCAATTGATAGCTCCCATCGACTTCGATTTCAAAAGTAAGTCTATATTACTGGTAGAAGATAGAGTAAAGACGGGTGCATCGCTTGCGTTAGCATGTAAGTTGCTCGAAGGTGCCAAACTAGTTAAAACATTCGCGGTAAACGGAAAAGCAGACTATGCCCTATATAATGAAGATTGCTTCAAGTTCCCGTGGCTATTATAAAAATGAATGAAGAAAAGATTTAGTGTAATTTGCTCTGTTTTATTATTTGTCCAACTTACTTATGCCATAGACAACAATCCGATTTCAATCCCTAAGGATTCTATCCAACTAGGAGATGTTATCGTCACCGGGACACGTCCGGCTGTAAATATCAATAATCTACCGATGAGTGTAAGCATAGTGGGAAGTAAACAAATCGAAAGTCGGTTTGAACAATCATTACTGCCTATTATTACAGAGGAAGTACCGGGTTTGTTTATCACTTCACGAAGCATTATGGGCTACGGTGTTGCGGCAGGTGCAGCAGGAGGCATGACAATACGCGGTATAGGCGGAAGCCCTACCACACAGATGCTAATGTTAATAGACGGACATCCTCAATATATGGGATTGATGGGACATCCTCTGGCCGATTCGTATCAATCTTTAATGGCAGAACGAGTAGAAGTTGTGCGTGGTCCGGCCTCCGTTTTGTACGGATCGAATGCAATGGGAGGTGTTATTAACATTATTACCAAAAAGCAACTACAAGATGGAGTGAAGACAAACGCTAGAGCCATGTATGGCTCATACAACACACTTAGTACAGAGGCGAACAATTCTATTCGTTCGGGTAAGTTCAACAGCTATGTATCTCTAAGCTACAACCGTTCGGACGGACAGCGAGAAAACATGGATTTTGAGCAATATAGCGGATATGCAAAAGTTGGTTATGATTTCACTACTAACTGGAAAACATTTATAGATCTTGATTTGACTAATTTCAAAGCCTCAAACCCCGGAGCAGTGAATAGTCCTGTCATCGATAATGATGCCGATATTACCCGTGGAGTAACATCATTCTCTCTTGAAAACAACTACGAGAAAACATCAGGAGCTCTTAAATTCTATTACAACTTCGGTTCGCACAAGATCAATGACGGATATCCGCCTACAGGAGAAGCCAAAGATTATAGATTCAGGTCGAACGATAAGATGGTAGGTATTACCCTCTACCAAAACTACAGCTTCTTTAAAGGAAACCAAACAACTGTAGGATTTGATTTTCAACATTTCGGAGGACATGCATGGAACAAATTTCTGGATAACAGAGAAGATGCAGACATAGCCAAGAAAAGCATAAATGAAATTGCAGGATATATAAATTTCCAACAAACACTGGCTTCTAAAGTAGTACTAAATGCAGGGATAAGGGTAGATCATCATGCCATAACCGGAACAGAATATATTCCACAAGCCGGAGTGAGTTACATAGCTACAGAGAATACGATAATAAAAGGAATAGTAAGCAAGGGTTTCCGCAATCCTACTATACGCGAAATGTACATGTTCCCTCCTCAGAATCCGGACTTAAAGGCCGAGCGGTTGATGAACTATGAAATATCAGTATCCCAAAAGTTACTTAATAGAGCGTTAAATTTTGATATGAGCTTATATTATATAGATGGGAGTAATAGCATACAGACTGTGATGGTAAACAACAAGCCATTGAATGTAAATACAGGAAAAATAAAAAACTATGGACTGGAATTTGCAACCCAATATAGAATAGTTCCACATGTAAGTTTGTCTGCAAATTACAGCTTCTTGCATATGAAATATAAAGTTCTGGCATCTCCCGAACATAAATTATATGCAGGGGTAAACTATTCGCATAACAAATGGATGTTATCTACAGGTATTCAGTTTATAGATGGGCTGTATACTGTGCTTGAAAATAAAGCAACAAAAACAGAGGCAAAAAAAGAAACGTTCACACTATGGAATGTCAGAGCAGCTTACAAGCCTATAAGTATGCTCGAAATATTTGTGAGAGGAGAAAACCTTCTGGCTCAGAAGTATGAAATAAATGCAGGATACCCCATGCCAAAGGCAACAGTGTTTGGTGGTGTCAACTTAAGATTTTAAAATAAGGTTTTATTAAATAAAGATTAACTATGGACAGACGAAATTTTCTAAGAGCAATAGCCATCACCGGTGCTGCAGCAACAATAAAGACAAGCGCAGGGATGGACGTACTGGCCCAAACGCTTGAAAATACTCAAACAGGTAAGCCGGTGGATATGGTAGCCGTAATGGGCGGAGAACCTGACGCTATGTTTAAACGTGCCATCTCGGAAATGGGAGGTATGAGCAAGTTTATAAAGAAAGGATATAAAGTTGTAGTTAAGCCCAACATTGGATGGGACAAGGCTCCCGAGCTTGCCGGAAATACGAACCCAAAGCTCGTCAGCGAGATTGTCCGACAGTGCTTTGCTGCGGGAGCTAAGGAAGTTACGGTATTTGACCACACCTGTGACGACTGGCTCAAATGCTATAAGAACAGCGGTATAGAAGCAGCGGCAAAAGCAGCCGGAGCAAAGGTTGTGCCGGCTCATGAGGAATCATACTACAAAAATGTAGCCCTACCTAACGGTGTTACCCTGAAAAGCACAAAGATACATCAAGCCATTCTCGACTGCGATGCTTGGATTAATGTACCTGTACTGAAACATCATGGTGGAGCGAATCTCACTATCTCAATGAAAAACTACATGGGTATTGTATGGGACAGAAGAATATTTCATGCAAGCGGATTGCAACAATGTATTGCTGATGTGTGCACATATTCTAAAAAACCGATATTGAATGTAGTAGATGCATATCGTATAGTCAAAACCAACGGTCCTCAGGGAAGGTCAGCCTCCGATGTGGTAACAACGAAGGGATTATTTATATCTCAAGATATTGTTGCAGTAGACACTGCTGCCACGAAATTCTTTGGTCAGGTACGTGAAATGCCACTTGATCATGTAGGACATTTGGCTAGCGGACAAAAACTTAAACTTGGAACAATGGATATTGACAAACTGAATATCAAGAGAATAAAAATATAATAAAACTATAACTATCATCAAATGCTCAAGTACTTGCGAGTAGGGATATCTATTGTGATATTCACTCTCATAACATTCTATTTTCTAGACTTTGCGGCTTTACTCCCCGAAAGTTTTCATTGGTTAGCCCAGATACAACTAGTTCCCGCAATACTGGGAGGTAGTCTTATTATCCTTGTTTTTTTGGCTATCCTAACCTTACTTTTCGGACGTATCTACTGCTCGTCTATATGCCCAATGGGAATTTATCAGGACATTGTAAGCTGGTTTTCTAAACGACGCTTATTCTCAAAGAAAAAGAAACGCTACAATTACAGTAAAGCAAAAAACATTCTTCGCTGGACTGTTCTCGCTGCAACGGTTATTGCCTTCATTGCGGGATTCCCGATCCTATTAGGACTAATTGATCCTTATAGTGCATGGGGAAGAATTATAACTAATGCATTCCGTCCTGTATATATAGGAGGTAACAATGTTTTAGAATCTATTTTTACAAGCTTTGGTAATTATACTTTCTATAAAGTAGAAATAGTCATGCTCAGCTTATTTTCTTTCGTTGTGGCGTTGATTACATTCTTTGCTATCGGCTTTTTTGCATGGAGATATGGAAGAACATATTGCAACACCATCTGTCCGGTAGGCACAGTATTGGGATTCTTAAGCAAGTTTTCCTTGTTTAAAATCAGGATAGACGAAAGCTTGTGCAATAGCTGTGGTTCGTGTGCTACAAAATGTAAGGCTTCGTGTATCGACAGCAAAAATCACACTGTAGACTATACTCGTTGTGTAGACTGTTTCAATTGTTTAAGCAGTTGCTCAAAGAATGCACTTGCGTTTTCTCCATCCTTCAAGAAACAACGTGGGACAACAGGGGAAGCAAATAGTAAAACAGATAAAAATAAAAGACAATTCCTTTTTGCCGGACTCACCACAGCGATAGCAGTTCCTGCTGCGTATGCGCAAAACAAAGCTGCCGAGTTGACCGGTAACGATAAGTACATTCGCAAGAATGCGATTTGTCCTCCGGGTGCAATAAGTGCAGAACATTTACTAGAGCACTGTACGGCGTGTCATCTTTGCATCAGCCGATGCCCGTCAAAGGTTATCAAACCTGCCTTTATGGAATATGGACTAGGAGGAATGATGCAACCTATGATGAACTACGATAAAGGTTTTTGCAACTACAATTGTACTGTTTGCTCTGATGTTTGTCCAAACCATGCTCTAAAATCACTTACGATGGAAGAAAAACACATGACTCAAATTGGTCGTGTTACTTTTCACGAAGATATATGTGTAGTTCATACCGAAGGAACAAATTGCGGAGCCTGTGCAGAGCATTGCCCTACTCAAGCCGTAACGATGATTCCGTACGAAGGTCACGAAGGTTTAACCATCCCATTCATCACCCCTGACATCTGCGTAGGTTGCGGTGGCTGTGAATATATTTGTCCGGTTCGTCCATACAGAGCGATATACGTGGAAGGTAATAAGGAGCACAAACAGCGTAAAGCTTTCAAAGAAGAAAAGAAAGAAGACGTTGTCATCGATGGCTTTGGTTTCTGATTCCAATTCGAAAAGATCGGAAAACATTTTCAACCTCAATAATAATCAACAAAAGCATTGAAAGCACAGAACTGATTCTGTGCTTTTTATGTTCTAATGCAATCGTTTGCAAATCATTTTCATAAAAAAACAATCTTCTAAAGCCATAGTATCATACTTTAATATGTAGTTTTGTTTAGCAGATATACTCTTTTGCATAAAAAGACCATTAATCTATAACCATAAAAACTGCAACATGAAAATAAAGTTACATATCGACTATCATACTGTCTGGGGACAAAACATCTATGTCTGCGGATCTTGCCCCGAGTTAGGCAACTGGGACGAGAAGAAGGCTCTGAAAATGACATGTATCTCTTCAAGTGAATGGATTGTTGACTTCGAAACAAATGATACATCTATAGAATATCGCTATATCGTAAAAGAAAATGAAATAGTTACTGCACAAGAGTGGGGAGATCCTCATACGTTATTGTTGGATGCAAGCAAGGCTTTCGATGTATTGGATTCATGGCGTGGAGTTCCATCTCAGAGATATCTTTATACTTCAGGATTCTCGGAAAGCTTTTTCCACCATGATAATGCTTTAAAATTGAAGTATTACAAAAAAACTATTCTACTGAAGGTAAATTGCCCGTATATAAAGAAAAATCAAACGATGGTTCTTTCCGGTTCGTCAAAAGCCTTGGGCGAATGGAACATTGAAAAGGCCATACACCTTACTCCCGCTAGTTTTGGAGAATGGCAAGTAGCAATCAATGCATCTTCAATAAAAACTCCCCAAGAGTATAAATTAGCTATATACGATAATTCAGAAAACAAGATAATTCATTGGGAAAAGGGCTCAAACAGAGTGCTCTCTCCCATCACCGAAAAGGAAGATACAGTAAGAGTAGAGGCACTTGACTATCGTCACGAATGGATGAGTTGGAAAGCTGCCGGAGTATCTATCCCTGTATTCTCGCTACGGTCAAACGATAGCTTTGGGATAGGTGAATTTTCCGATCTCAAAAAAATGATTGATTGGTCTACCCTTACAGGGCAGAAAATCATACAAATATTACCGATCAACGATACTACAATCACGCACACATGGATCGATTCGTACCCATATAATGCGATATCAATTTATGCCCTCCACCCTATCTATTTAGGCTTAAAGAGCTATCCACTTAAGGATGAGAAATTATATAAGAAATACGAAAGTGAAGCTAAAGAGCTAAATGCATTAAAAGAAATAGACTATGATAAGGTTTTAGCCCTTAAGTCGTCATATATAAAAGATTTATTTAAAGAGATTGGAACGTCAACCCTCAAAAGTAAAGACTATCTCACTTTCTATAAACAGAATGAAGAATGGCTGTTCCCTTATGCTTGTTTTTCATACTTCCGTGACGTGTACAAAACGGCAAATTTCTCTTTATGGAAAACCCAAAACTCTTTTGATAAAAAGAAATTAACTGCATTTATAAAATCAAATAAAGATGCAAAAGAAAGCGTAGAGATGCTTTGCTTTACTCAATATCTGCTACATATACAATTGAAGGAAGTAAAAGAGTATGCTCATCAACATGAAGTTGTATTAAAAGGTGATATACCTATCGGTATAAGCCGCAACAGTGTTGAAGCATGGGTAGAACCTCACCTGTTCAATCTGGATGTACAAACAGGTGCGCCACCTGATGATTTCTCATTTTTCGGACAAAACTGGGGATTCCCTACATACAATTGGGATGAAATGGCAAAAGACGGCTACCAATGGTGGGTAAAACGTTTCCGCAAAATGGCCGATTATTTCGACGCATATCGGATTGACCATATATTAGGATTTTTCCGTATTTGGGAAATACCTCTATCATCAGTACAAGGTCTCTTAGGGTATTTTAGCCCTGCTATACCGATGACTGTGGAAGAAATACGATCGTGGGGTATGTGGTTCGATGAGTATAGAATGACCAGTCCTTATATTCACGAACATTTTCTGAATGATGTATTTGGAGAATATACTCAAGATGTTATTGATAGATATTTAACTCCGATTGCTTGGCAAACTTTCAAATTGAAAGACTCTTGCAATACTCAAGTGAAGATTAAAGCCTTATTTGAAAATAAGACCGATAATAAAAGCAATGTTATACGAAACGGCCTGTACAGTCTATGCAACGAAGTCCTGTTTATTAAAGATAAACGTGAACCGTGGAAATATCATCCACGTATTACTGCACAATACACCCATTCGTATGCCGATCTGGACAACAATGCAAAACTTGCGTTCAACAGGCTTTATGACGAGTTCTTCTATCGTCGCCACTCCCAATTCTGGAGAGAGCAAGCCATGAGCAAATTGCCTAGCCTTATAGCTTCTACACGCATGCTTGTATGCGGAGAAGACCTTGGAATGGTTCCGGAATCAGTCCCTTCTGTAATGAACGAATTGCAAATACTAAGTCTGGAGATAGAACGTATGCCTAAAGTTAAAGATATGTCTTTCAACTATCTGGGCAACTTACCATACATGAGTGTTTGCACTACATCTACCCATGACATGGCTCCGATAAGAGCATGGTGGAACGAAAACAGAGAAACAACACAGAAGTATTACAATCAAATATTATGGAAAAACGGAGCAGCTCCGCAAGACTGTAATTCTGAGCTATGCTCGCAGATTGTAACCAATCACTTAAACTCTCCTTCAATGCTCGCTATACTCCCACTTCAAGACTGGCTCTCGATAGATGATAAGCTGAAAAGAGAGAACCCTGAAGAAGAACGTATAAATATTCCGGCGATAGCACAACATTATTGGAGATATCGCATGCACCTCAGTCTGGAGGAATTATTAGATGCCGAAGAATATAATACACATGTGAAAGAGATGGTACAATCATCAGGAAGAGAATAAACCTATATATAAATATACCGATGAAAAGAAACTGTTTAATTTTATTACTTTTTGTTTTTGTAAGTCAATCAATTCTAGCAATTGATATAAAGACTGTTGATCCTGCATTCTGGTGGGCGGGAATGAAAAACCCCGAACTGCAAGTGCTGATTCACGGAAATAATATATCTAAATGTGATGTAAGTATTACTTCCAAAACGGCCAGAATAAAAGAAACTGTAAAGCTTGAAAATTCCAACTATCTTATTTTATATTTGGATCTTTCGAATGCCCAACCTGAAAAGTTTGATATTATCCTACAACAAGGTAAAGAAAAGAAAGTTATCCCTTATGAGATTAAACAACGTAAAGCGGGTTCTTCCGAAAGGGTTGGATTTAACTCCAGTGATGTATTATATCTCATCATGCCTGATCGATTTGCCAATGGAGACCCTACAAATGATGTGATTCAGGGAATGCGTGAAACCAAAGTAGATAGAAATCAACAATATGCCCGCCATGGTGGAGACTTCAAAGGTGTAGCCGATAATCTGGATTATATACATGACCTAGGCGTAACAGCTATTTGGTTCAATCCGGTACTGGAAAACGATATGCCTGAAGGTTCTTATCATGGATATGCCTCTACCGACTACTACAAAGTAGACCGTCGTTTTGGTTCGAACCAAGAATTTGTTGATCTTGTAGATAAAACCCATGCGAAGGGTATGAAAGTAGTTATGGATATGATATTCAACCACTGTGGAAGTGAACATTACCTATTCACTGATAAGCCGTCCAGAGACTGGTTTAATTATCCAGACAAATACGTTCAAACATCTTATAAGACCACTACGCAACATGACCCCTATGCTTCAGCAGCAGACAAAAAACTGGCAATTGACGGATGGTTTGTAGAATCTATGCCCGACTTCAACCAGCGTAACGAACATGTAGCAAAATACCTAATTCAAAATAGTATCTGGTGGATAGAATACAGTGGTATCGATGGTATTCGTCAGGACACTCATCCTTATGCCGATTATGATATGATGTCTCGCTGGTGCAAAGAGGTTACAGAAGAATATCCGGACTTTAATATTGTAGGCGAAACTTGGTTACACAACAATGTAGCTATTGCTTTCTGGCAAAAAGACAGTAAGCTGGCTGCACCAAGAAATTCTAATCTTCGCAGTGTCATGGATTTCCCTTTATTGTATGTGATGGAGAAAGCTTTTGACGAAGAAACAACTTGGGATTTGGGATTAGCGCGTATATATGAATATTTAGGGCAGGATATCGTTTACGAAAACACCCGCGACCTATTAATATTCCTTGACAATCATGATACATCCCGCTTCTTCAAGAATGAAAAGCAAACATCAAATCTTAACAGATACAAACAAGCTATTGCTTTTCTGCTTACCACCCGCGGCATACCTGAAATATATTACGGTACAGAAATATTAATGGCGGCAGACAAAAGTGAAGGTGATGGATATCTTCGTCGCGACTTCCCCGGTGGATGGCAAGGTGATCCGGTGAATCTGTTTAAGGCGAATGAAAGAACAGCTCTGCAGAACGAGGCTTTCGATTACATGAAGAAGATATTAAACTGGCGCAAAGGAAATGAAATAATAGCAAAAGGGACTCTGAAGCATTTTGCTCCAACCAACGGCGTTTACGTTTACGAGCGGAAGTATAATGGAAAATCAGTGGTTGTTATATTAAGTGGTTCGGATAGCGAAAAGACAATTAATTTGGCTAATTATAAAGAAATATTTCCTAAAAGTCAGGCCAAAGATATTATCAGTGAAAATCTTATAAACTTGGATGGTGAGACGTTAACAATTAAGCCAAGAAGTGTCTTTATATTAGAATTTTGATTACTTTTATAGAAAGTATCATCAAAATTCTAGTGCATGAAAAAAGGGCCTCTTACTATTAAAGATATTGCAAAGGATCTCAATATATCGCCCTCGACAGTATCGAGGGCGTTGAAAGATAATCCGGACATTAGCCCTGAAACACGGAGAATAGTACAGGATTATGCAAAAAAACATAAGTATAAGCCAAATGCGTTGGCTTTAAGTCTCAGAACTCAACACAACAATATTATTGGAGTTATTGTACCTGAACTTGCTAATCACTTTTTTTCGGGAGTCCTTTCGGGAATGGAAACAGTTGCTGAAGAAAAAGATTACCATGTAATTGTTTGCCAATCGCTTGAAGACTATAAAAAAGAAGCCAGGAATGTGCAAACACTAATAAAGGCACGAGTATGTGGGATTTTAATCTCTCAGTCGAAGACAACAACAAAATACGATCATTTTCAAGAACTGATAGACAATGATATTCCTGTCATCTTCTTCGATAGGATATGTACCGGAATCGATTCGGACAAAGTGGTGGTGGACGACTACAACGGAACACTTACTGCTGTAGATTATATGATAAAAACAGGCTGTAAGCGTATAGCCTTCTTTTCGGCTCCTTCGCATCTTGAGATTTCGAAAAACAGAAAAAATGGTTATTTGGATGCTCTTCGAAAGCATCATATACCTGTAGAGGAACAACTGATACGTACCGCAGACACAAAACAGCTGGGATATGAGAAAGCAATGGAAATATTGCAAGAGCCCAATCACCCTGATGCTTTTATGGCGATGAATGACTATACGGCTTCGGGAATATTGCTTGCCTGCAAAAAGTTGGGATTTAAGGTTCCTGAAGAAATTTCTATTTGTGGATTCTCGAACTCTAACATATCTCAAGATACCGACCCGATGTTGACAACTATGGATCAGCATCCTATAGAGGTCGGGATGGAAGCGATGAAACTAATTTTAGAGAAAATAGAAAACCCTGAGAATACCTCAAGGAAAAACAAAATAATAAAAACTTCATTAATTGTCAGGCAGACAACACGTGATTTGTCTGATGGCTAATACCAATAGGTTTATTTAGATAATCGGACAAACCATGAAACAAAAACCAAGTCTAACATTTTGGCAAATCTGGAACCTAAGTTTCGGATTCTTAGGAATACAAATCGGATATTCTTTACAAAGTTCTCAAACAAGTCGCATCTTATCAGCTTTAGGTGCTGACCCGCATCATCTTCCTTTATTCTGGCTGGCAGCCCCTATTGCCGGGCTCATTGTGCAACCAATCATAGGTATGTCGAGCGATCGTACATGGACACGCTTAGGACGTCGTATTCCGTTTATTTTGGGAGGAGCTATAGTTTCTGCCATTGCCATGTTCTTTATGCCAAACTCGGAGTTTGTAGCAGCTATTATGCCACCTGTCTTTTTTGGTGCATTCATGCTATTATTCATGGATTGCGCCTTTAATGTTTCTATGCAGCCATTCCGTTCTCTGGTTGGCGATATGGTGAACGACAAACAACGAAATTTGGGGTATTCAACTCAAAGTTTCCTTACAAATGTTGGAGCTGTAGTCGGATCATTCCTACCATTTATACTCACTTGGATAGGCATTCAGAATATTCCCGGGACGGGAGAAAAGGTTGCGCCGTCTGTTATCTGGTCTTTTTATATAGGAGGTTCGGCACTTTTATTGACTGTGCTATGGACAAGTATTCGTGTCAAAGAATATGCCCCAAAAGAGTATGAAGAATATAATAATATAACAGAAGAAGAAAAACAAAAGAAATCTTTTATAGATGTACTCAAGGCCACACCAAAAACGATGTTACAACTGGCTATAGTACAGTTTTTCTCATGGTTTGCGCTCTTCATTATGTGGGTATATGCAATCGGCGGAATTGCTGAGAATGTATGGCATACAACAGACCCTCTATCAGCAGCATATAACGAAGCCGGAAACTGGAATGGCGTATTGAGTGGTGTATATGGTATCTTTGCAGCTATCTTTGCTATTTTCATGGCTAAAATTGCGGATAAGCTCGGTCGTAAAAAAGTATATTCTTTTTCATTACTGCTTGGAGCTTTAGGGCTGATGTCTATGTATGTATTTGAAGACAAATACTTGCTGCTTGTTTCCATGATAGGTGTCGGTATTGCTTGGGCTAGTATTCTGGCTATGCCTTATGCTATACTATCAGCGGTGTTACCTGCTAGTAAAATGGGATTATACATGGGAATCTTTAATGCAACTATTACCATCCCTCAGATCGTTGCAGGGCTTACAGGCGGACTTATATTGAAACATGTAGTGGGCGGGAGCTCTATAATGATGTTGGTAGTTGCAGGTATAGCTATGCTATTGGGTGCTATATCTGTATTTTTTGTTGAGGACTCACATAATAAACTCACGCCCGAATCTGTGAAATAATTGGAAAATATCATTATCTGAAAGTATAAATATTTATGAAGAATAAAATATTATTTGTAATCACATTGTTAGCTCTTGTTGGCTATTCATGTAAACCAAAACCTCAAACAGAAAGCTCTGAGGCACAACAAGAAGAGAAGTGTACAGTCAAACACTTGGATTGGACTCGAAATGCCGTAATATATGAAGTTAATGTAAGGCAATATACCAAAGAGGGAACCTTTGCCGCTTTCGAACAACATCTTCCCCGACTCAAAGAGCTGGGTGTAGACGTGCTTTGGTTTATGCCTGTACATCCAATTTCGGAAAAGAATAGAAAAGGTACACTCGGAAGCTACTATGCTGTAAGAGACTATAAAGATATCAACCCTGAATTTGGAACAAAAGAGGATTTCAAAAAGCTAGTAGATAAAGCGCATGAGATGGGCTTTAAAGTGATTCTGGACTGGGTTGCAAATCATACCGGTTGCGACAATGCCTGGACTACAGAACATCCCGATTGGTATGTGAAAGACAGTCTTGGTAATAT
>JAEZGN010000004.1 GCA_023437305.1 Bacteroidota bacterium | reverse complement strand
TCTTTGTTGTTATACCCTATAGGGGTGCTATTGAAATATACGGCCAGAGGGATTTGTTCTATTACAAAACCTGATAATATACTACATAGCTATGGAATAGGAAACTCTACGAATCACAATGCTGGGTATATGTTTCCGGTAGGAAAAGTTATCTTCGAAGGGAAAGAGTTTTCAGCTCCTAAAGAGCCTGAAACATATCTGAGAAAACAGTATGGAGATTACATTACCATTCCTCCCAAAGAGAAGCGGGCAACCCACTTTCTTAAAGTCGAATATTTATAGTCCCATCGTCTTGAAGAGCTCTCTTTCTTTCGCTTTAGCTTTGTCTAGAGATGCTTGATCCTGAGGATTTATACCATACTTCGATGGAGAAGGGATAGTTAGTTTAGTTCCTAATGGTATATTGTTGATATTCTTTATCTTATCTTTGTTTTCCTCATAGATGTATACACAGAATGATTTGTGTCCATAATACTTTAGTGAAATATTACGTAAGGTATTACCCGGTTCTATTGTTATGATTGCCAGAGGTGTATTTCCTTTCGAGGCTGTTGGTTGTTCAGTCTTTTGAGTTTGAGGCTTTATCGGGTTTTCGCTAGGCAAGGTTTTCTCCGTTACAATGGCAATTGAATCTTGTTCTTTCGCTTTAGTTATAGAGTCGGAGGATATGGCAAGAGTATCCGTTTTTTGTTCGTCAATATTTTGGTTATCAGCAACTATTGCTGTGCTATTATTCTGAATAGGACCTTCGGTCAGGAATCTGACAATCTCTTGGAAATACAATCCCCCGATCAGAAATGCTGCGATAATCAGGAATATGAAGAATCCTAAGGAAACGAATTTCTTTCTTCTCTTAGCCGCCTGTCTTGTTTCTTTCACAAGCCTTTCGTATTCCAGGTCTTTTTCTTTAGCAGCTAATTTAGCCTCTTCAATCCTCTGTTTATATTCTAGTATTCTTTCTTCAGAGACCTCATCAGTTATTGGTTCAGGTATATTTTCAGTTTCACTTGGAGCTATTGCTTCATTATCAGATTGTCGCGTTTCTTCTTCCCGGTTATTTATTTCCTCTACTTGCACTTCTTCTGTGTGAGGGGCAGTGTTTTCTGTCTCTATTATAGTAGTGTCTTCACTTACTAATTCATGCGTGAAGTCTTCATTCTCATTCTCTACTTGGTGTGAATCTGCTGTTGGGGTAGGAGAGACTTCATTTGTTTCTTCATCTACAGAAACATCTTCTTCCTCATCAGATTCTTCTATATTCGCTGTTTCGTCTTTTTCTATATTGTCAAAAGAAACACCTTCTTCTAAAACCACGCTCTCGAAGTGGGCGAAAGGACGGTTTATAGCTTCCTTTAGTAACTTGTCAGGAGTGAAGCTCAATTTGTAATGAGCTGCTATTTCGATAGCTTCGCCGGTATTTACGTCTACGCTTTTACGTGCATTTACTCTTACCAGTTTAAAAGTCCCAAAGTCTTTTATCTTTACAGACTCGCTACCCTCTATCGTTTCTGATATAACGGCAATTAACTCCCGCAGAAATACTTCGGCTTCTTTCTTTGTTATCTCCTGTTTCTTAGCCAGAAGATCAATCAAATCCTGTAGACTAAGACGTTCATTCATTTATTTCAAGTTTTTTGAGGTTCTCTTTTATCGTTTGTCCGGGGCGGAAAGATAAAGTGATTTTAGGTGGAACCAGAAACCGCTGTTTCGAAACAGGATTGACAGAAATTCGTTCAGCCTTCTTCTTTGTTTCAAACAATCCAAACCCTTGAATATTAATAGAGTTGTTTTCTTCTAAGTTCGAATTGATAATAGAAACTGTGGCTTCCAACACTTCTGATGTCTGACGCTGTGTCCAGCTCAAACGTTTTGCCAGTGCGGCTATTAATTCCTGGTTCGTCATAGATATTCCTATTAAGGTTAAATAACTTCTCCGTACAGATCAAACGATTGGGTGTCAGTTATCTTAACATTATAAAATTCCCCAATATTAAGCATTTTATTTTTCTTTATCAAGACTTCGGGATCAACTTCCGGCGAATCGTACTCGGTACGGCCTATGTAATAGTCGCTCTCCTCTTTATCTACAATCACTTTCAGCGTTTTGCCTATTTTCTCCTCATTCGTCTCGAAAGCTATTTTTTCTTGAGCCGACATCAACAAGTCCATTCGTTCTTGCTTTGTGGCGTCTGATATGCTGTCTTTATAATTATCGTATGCGTATGTGCCATCTTCATGCGAATAAGGGAAAGCTCCCATTCGTTCGAAGCGCATATCGTTTACAAACTGCAATAGTTCTTCAAAGTCTTTCTTTGTTTCGCCCGGATGACCTACCATTAATGTTGTACGCAGGTGTATACCCGGTACTTCTTCTCGGATGCGCTTCATCAGGTCGTATGTGGCTTGCTTGGATATGTTGCGTCGCATTTTGGTAAGCATATTATCGCTAACATGTTGTAGAGCTATATCCAGATATTTGCACACATTATCGTTTTCTCGCATCACCCTTAGCAGATCGTAAGGGAAGTTTGCCGGATATGCGTAGTGGAGGCGTATCCATTCCACCCCTTCTATTTTTGCAATCCGTTCGATCAGTTCGGGTAGTTTGGCTTGCTTGTAATTGTCGTAGCCATAGAATGACAGATCTTGGGCTATCACTTGAAACTCTTTTACGCCCGTAGCTACCAGATTTCTTACTTCTTCTTCTATCTCTTCTATTGGACGGGATTGGTGTTTGCCCGTCATGATTGGAATTGAGCAGTAAGAGCAAGTCCTGTTGCACCCTTCTGATATTTTCAGATAAGCATAATGTCTTGGAGTAGTTATGCTTCGCTCCAAGGCTATATCTTGTTTGAATGATTTACCCAAATCAGAGATAAGCATTTTCCAGTTAAACTTACCATAGAAATTATCTACCTCCGGTATTTCGGCTTTCAGCTCGTCCATGTATCTTTCGGTGAGGCATCCCATCACAAAAAGCTTACTAAGTTTTCTTGCTTTTTTTGCTTCTGCAAATTCAAGAATCATATTTATGGATTCTTCTTTTGCATCTCCTATAAATCCGCAAGTATTGATTACAGCAATCTCTCCTTCCGGTTTGTCGGGGTCGTGCTTTACTGTATATCCATTTGCTAAAAGCTGTTTCATCAACAGCTCTGAATCCACAAGGTTTTTGGAACAACCCAGTGTTATAACATCGATTCTGTTTTTCTTCATTCTTTATGCTCCAAAAAGACTGTCGACAAATTCCTTGCGTGTGAAAACCTGCAAGTCGTCGATTCCTTCTCCTAATCCAATATATTTTACCGGAATTTTAAACTGATCGGAAATACCTATAACAACACCTCCTTTTGCCGTGCCATCCAGTTTTGTGATAGCTAAAGCCGTAACATCGGTAGCGGCTGTAAATTGAGTGGCTTGTTCAAATGCATTCTGTCCTGTAGAACCGTCAAGCACAAGCAGTACTTCATGGGGAGCCTCGGGAACAATCTTTTCCATTACCTTTTTGATTTTGGTAAGTTCGTTCATCAGGCCAACCTTGTTGTGCAAACGTCCGGCAGTATCTATGATTACCACATCGGCATTGTTTGCTTTGGCAGAGCTCAGCGTGTCGAAAGCAACTGATGCAGGATCGGAGCCCATTGCCTGTTTTATAACAGGTACGCCAACTCTTTCTCCCCAAATAACCAATTGTTCTACAGCAGCGGCACGGAATGTATCCGCAGCGCCTAAATAAACTGATTTGCCTGCTTTCTTAAACTGATTTGCTAATTTCCCGATCGTAGTTGTTTTCCCAACACCATTTACTCCGACTACCATTATCACATAAGGTTTGTAGTTTTCAGGTGTAGAGAAGCCTTCTGTATCTGTCGTATTATTTTCTGTCAGCAGATGAGCAATCTCCTCCCGAAGAATTGAATTTAATTCATCTGTGTTGATATATTTATCCTTTGCAACTCTTTTCTCTATTCTTTCTATGATTTTTAATGTAGTATTCACTCCTACATCCGAAGTGATAAGCACTTCTTCCAAATCATCTAATACGTCATCGTCTACCTTCGATTTGCCGGCTACAACACGTGATAGTTTAGAAAACATAGATTCTTTGGTTTTCTCCAAACCTTTATCTAGAGTTTCTTTTTTTTGCTTCGAAAAGAAATCGAATAGTCCCATAGTTTACTCTTTATTATCAAGTAATTATCGCGTACTTGTTTAATGTTAAAGCAGGCTTGTATCCTGCTATACAAAGCTACGAAATGGATAATAAAAAACCTCCCCACATGAAGATGAAGGAGGTTTTTTAAATATTTTTAACAAGATTATTTTGTGAAATAATCTTTTACTGATTCGTTCGGAACCATTTCTTCTTTAAATGTGTAAGCTCCTGTTTTAGGAGATTTTACCATTTTGATTACTTTTGCATAGTTACGACCGTCTTTCGATGAAGCGTCGCGGTAACCTGCTACTGCTTTCTTTGCCATGGTTTATATTGTTTTTACTTTATTTCTTTATGTACAGTAACTTTCTTCAGAACAGGATTGTATTTCTTCAATTCTAATCTTTCGGTAGTATTTTTTCTATTCTTTGTAGTGATGTAACGTGATGTGCCTGGCATACCACTTGCTTTGTGCTCTGTGCACTCAAGTATCACTTGGATTCTATTTCCTTTTGCTTTCTTAGCCATTTCTTGATCCTCCTAATTTATGCGTTCAAAAAACCATCTTCAGCCGCTCTTTTAAGCGCAGCATCCAATCCAATTTTATTGATTGTACGAAGACCGGCAGCAGAAACATTCAGGCTGATCCAACAATCTTCTTCTACCCAGTAGAATTTTTTTCTGAAAAGATTGACATTAAATTTTCTCTTTGTCTTTCTGTTTGAGTGAGAAACATTATTGCCAACCATAGCTTTCTTTCCTGTAATTTGACAAATCTTGGACATTGCTATTGTATTTATTATATGTTTATTTTTTAGTTTTATCGTGCAAAATCGGGTTGCAAATTTAGTTATATTTTTCAAACCTACAAATATTTAAAAGGTTAAAGTTACACTAAACGCAATAAATAAATTAATTGATTTTGAAAATGTAAGGAATACGCAGATTGTTGTAAATTTGTTCTCGATATGAGTACCAAACGTATTTTGATTACAGGAGCCAGTGGCTTTATTGGAAGTTTTCTTGTCGAGAAGGCTTTAGAAGAAGGGTATGAAACTTGGGCAGGCGTGCGTAAAAGCAGCAGTCGTGAGTATCTGAAGGATGATCGTATCCAATTTTTGGACCTGAACTTTGGGGATAAAGATAAATTGAAAGAACAGCTATCTCACTTTAAAAAGAAATATGGCAAGTTTGATTATGTCGTACACAATGCCGGAGTCACTAAATGTTTAGATGCCCAAGATTTTGATAAAATTAATTTTCGATATACAGCCAATCTTATCGATGCATTGCGAGAAGTAGAAGCTGTTCCCGATAAATTTGTCTTAATGAGTAGTCTCAGTGCATTTGGGATCGGAGATGAAGAAAACTATACTCCTATAAAGATAACCGATGTGCCCAATCCTAATACAGCATACGGAAGAAGTAAGCTGAAGGCGGAAGGCTATCTGCAGTCGATGGAGGATTTTCCCTATATCATATTACGTCCGACAGGAGTATATGGACCCCGGGAAAAAGACTATTTCCTGATGATAAAAACCGTGAAATCGGGACTTGATGTTGGTGCGGGCTTTAAGCCGCAGCATCTGACCTTCATATATGTGAAAGATTTGGTAGATGCCGTATTTCTTGGGTTGAAAAGTGAATTGAAGAATAAGGCTTATTTTGTAGCCGACGGAGATGTATATACGGATAAAGAGTATACGCAGTTGGTGAAGAAAGCTATAGAAAAGAAACACGTGGTGAGTCTTAAAGTCCCTTTGTGTATATTGAAGGCTGTTTCTGTAGTGGCAGAAAGTATTTCTAGGATAACGAAGAAGCCTTCTACCTTAAATAGGGATAAATATATAATAATGAAACAACGCAATTGGGAATGTGATATAACCCCTCTTGTGGAGGATCTAGGTTTCGTTCCTAAATACAATTTAGAGGATGGACTGAAAGAATCTGTGAGTTGGTATAAAGAAAATGGATGGCTCTAAAATTGGCTTTTATTGCTAAAAATATGTAACTTTACATGAAGGTTATTATTAATCACAGATAAGTAATTCTCAAAATATTTGATGTATAGAGTGGGGTGGTCTGTATTTTATTCGGTGTATACTGTTTATTCATATCCATAAAAATTAAAACACAAACATATGTCTCTATTTAGTTTGAAAGGAAGAGTTGCTGTGGTAACGGGAGCTTCTTCAGGACTGGGAAAACGTTTTGCTGAAACCTTAGCAAAACAAGGGGCGGATATAGCTATTGTAGCAAGACGGTTAGATCGTCTTAAGGATAATGCAAAGGTTATAGAAGCTCTAGGTGTGAAATGTATTGCTGTGCAGTGTGATGCAACGGTAGAAGCCGAAGTAGAGTCAGCTGTAACACGGATAATCTCTCATTTCGGGAAGATCGACATTTTGGTCAATAATGCAGGGATCGCTATTGGCGGAAATGCAGAAAATACCTCTGGCGAAGATTTTCGAAAAGTAATGGATGTGAATGTCAATGGTGTTTTTTACTTTGCACGCGAGGCGGGTAAGAATATGATAGAGAATAGGTATGGGCGTATTATCAATATCGGGTCTATGTATGGGCAGGTTGGTAATAAGTTTAGTTATTGTTTGAGCTATCATGCATCGAAGGGTGCAGTTCTTAATTTCTCGAGAGGATTGGCTGCCGAATGGGCAAAATATAATATAACTGTGAATAATATAGGTCCGGGTTTTTTTGACTCGGAGATGACTCAAGATTTTATCGGAGCTGATTCATTTCTGGATTTTGTAAAAAAGACTACTTGCTTAGAGCGAGTAGGTAGACCCGAAGAATTGGATACATCTCTAATCTTTCTTGCAGCCAACGAGTCTAGCTATATCACAGGACAGACTATCTTTGTAGATGGCGGATGGACTGCGATATAAGCTTATCAGGTGGGGGGGCTTTTTTTTGAGTCTTCTATTGTAAGTCGTATAACTTTGGATAGATATCTTGATTTGTTTCTAATAAAAACATTTTAAATAAAATTAATGCGTATAAATAAATATATCAGCGATAGTGGTTATTGTTCGCGACGAGAGGCTGATAAACTGATAGAACAGGGTAGCGTTACAATTGATGGAAAAAGAGCCTCTATCGGGAGTCAGGTGTTGGCCGGGCAAGAGGTGAAAGTATATGGAGAGACAGTTACCTGTAATACACAGCCTGTTTTTATTGCTTACAATAAGCCTGTCGGAATTGTAAGTACGACAGATTTGGATGAGCCAAATAATATTATTGATGCAGTGGGGCATGATGAACGAATATTTCCGATTGGGAGACTTGATAAAGATTCGCAAGGTCTCATAATACTGACTAATGAAGGGGATATGGTGAATAAGATGCTGCGCGTTGACAATAATCATGAAAAAGAATACCATGTAACAGTGGATAAGCTTATAAATGAGGATTTCGTTAAAAAGATGCAAGGCGGAGTGCCAATATTAGGGGTTGTTACCCGTAAATGTGAAGTGGTTAAAACCGGCACTCATTCGTTTAACATTATATTGCGGCAGGGTCTGAACAGGCAAATACGACGTATGTGTGAATATCTCGGATACAATGTAGTCAGGCTGGAGCGGACACGAATAATGCATATAAAGTTGGGTAACATAAAAGTTGGTCAATGGCGTAATATTACAAAAGAAGAATTGGAAATGCTGCGAAAGAAAACAGCATCTTCTGTAAAAACAGAGAGTGCGCCGAAAAAGAAAACAAAACCACAAGAGGCAAAGACTCCTCAACCTAAAGGTAAATTTGCTAATTCGTACAAAGAGAAAAAGGCGCCGACAGGATACAAAGAAAGTGGTAGTGGTATGAGAAATGGAAAATCAAGTGTAAGAAAGAAAACCCGTAAATAAAAAGAGGTGGCAGAGCGTCTTTTTTTAGTCAAAAGAAATGTGTAAAAAAGATAACTCGACTTTACAAAAAGGCTAAAAAGGTGATTGTCACCACAACAAAGAGCTTCATAGCCCTTAAAAATAATAAACAAAATTATTTGATAAGGAAAAAAATATTAACTTTGTACAGCTTTTCAGAAAGCATGTTTTATAACATAATTTCACATCTTCTCAAAAGCTTTTAAGTTGGATATACTCGATTTTTTAACTATAAAAATTAAAACAAAATGATTAAAGTAGGTATTAACGGTTTTGGACGTATTGGACGTCTTGTTTTCCGTGCTGCACAAAAAAGAAATGACATTCAGATTGTAGGTATCAACGACCTTATCGACGTAGAATATATGTCTTATATGTTGCGTTACGATACTATGCACGGTAGATTTGACGGAACAGTTGAAGTTAAAGACGGTAAATTGGTTGTTAACGGAAACGCTATCCGTGTAACTGCTGAAAAGAATCCTGCAGACTTGAAATGGAACGAAGTAGGTGCTGAATATGTTGTTGAATCTACTGGTCTTTTCCTTGAAAAGTCAAAAGCTCAAGGTCACATCGACGCTGGTGCTAAATATGTAGTAATGTCAGCTCCTTCAAAAGACGATACCCCTATGTTCGTTTGTGGAGTTAACACAGATAAATATGTAAAAGGAACTCAATTTGTTTCTAACGCTTCTTGTACTACAAACTGTCTTGCTCCTATCGCTAAAGTATTGCACGACAAATTTGGTATCGTTGAAGCTTTGATGACTACAGTACACGCTACTACTGCAACTCAAAAAACAGTAGACGGACCTTCAGCTAAAGACTGGAGAGGTGGACGAGCTGCTGCAGGTAACATCATCCCTTCTTCTACCGGTGCTGCTAAAGCTGTAGGTAAAGTTATTCCTGAACTAAACGGAAAACTTACAGGTATGGCATTCCGTGTTCCTACATTGGATGTTTCTGTAGTTGACCTTACTGCTCGTCTTTCTAAAGAAGTATCTTACGATGATATCTGCAAAGCTATGAAAGATGCATCAGAAGGCGAATTGAAAGGTGTTCTTGGATATACAGACGAAGAAGTGGTTTCTTCTGACTTCCTTGGCGATGCACGTACTTCAATCTTCGATGCAAAAGCTGGTATCCAATTGAGCCCAACTTTCGTTAAAGTAGTTAGCTGGTATGACAATGAGTGGGGATATTCTAACAAATGTCTTGATCTTATCGCAGCTATGGCTAAAGTAAACGGATAATATAAGTTATCATATATAGAGAAAGCCTCTTACTTTAATTAGTGAGAGGCTTTTTATTTACTTCCAACTTGTTAGTGCAACTTTTTTGCTTGTTCGCGCATCTGAATAGTATATAAACTAAATATATCATTAATATGAAAAACATAACCTTCTTCTTGTTTTTTGCTACAACAATACTTTTTTTGCCTGTAACCGGATGTAGTGATGATAATGATGATGAAATGGCCTTGGTTGAATATACTAATCCAATCGAGAATAATCCTGTTAATACACTTGATTGGCTAAAAGAAAAGAAAGAGACTGTTAAAAAAGAAGTTGATGCGCGCTATGCTAGCAATGGTGCGGCAGCTAAAAATCTTGGAGGCTTTATTGAACAGCTTGCTTACAAAGGAGAAGATTACTATGAAATCAGGTATGGGGAGTTTATTACAGGAAGTTCTTCCAAGTTAAAAGACTCTATGTTTGATTTTAATAGTAATGTCTATGATTCACTAGGAAATCTGTGTGTTTCTATTATTGGAGGGGATGCGATAGCTACCCAGCCGGGGTATGAAAGTTTTTCTGATTTTTGGCAAGTAGCTACATTTAAATCTTTATTGTGGGAATATACAATAAAAGAACAATGATATGTAAATGATTTTAAAGGACTCTTTGTAGATGGATAAAGCCCACTCTATTTAGAGCGGGCTTTAATTTAGTAGTAAGACCCATTTTCTATTTATCCATTACTTTTTTAATATCCTCCATCGTGAAGCTGCCTACAATGCGGATAATAGTACATTCGGCACTCTCATTTATAACCATTATCAAGTCCTTGAATTTGTTGTTGCCGTCTTTCTGAGCATAAAAATTAATTACCTGATCGCTCTCTTTTACAGACATCAAAGATTCGAATGCTTTATTCTTTTTCAAAGACTCGGCTTCAAGAACCATCTGTTTGATCGAATTTTTATTCTCGCTGGTGTATATTTCAAGCTGTTCCAACTTATTTGCCAGGCCTTTTACATTTACACCTCCGGTCTCCATATTAGGAACCATAGACAGAAGAGCTTTGGAAATGTATACAGTTGTAATATCCTTATTGTTAGAGAATCTTTCAAACATTTTATCCTGTGCCTGAACAGCTATAAGGCTGAACATAAACACAAATGCTGTTAATAATCCTTTTAATTTCATGATTCTTTATCTTTTTTTCTATTGAAAGTTTTATTTAATATTTCGTTTGTTTTATCCAGATTTGTTGATACTAAAGCCAGTTGATCCATGCCTTTATTGAACTTCGACGATAACAGTACTAATGCTTCTTGCGCTTCCTTTATCTTTTGTTCGTCAGCCTTGTCGATAGTCTTATCAATGGTCTGAGCTATAGGTGTCGTTGTTGTTTTCTCCTGTTTGTTGAAGTATATGCCTGCTGTGATTAATATAGCTATACCGGCAGCGATGCTTCCTGCCCACCTCAGTATATATTTCTTCTTCGATAGAGGTTTTAGTTCTACCTTTACTGTTTCTTTTGCAGCCAACTCATCTATCAGAGTGCCAAGTTTAGCTTCTAAATGAAGAGGAACGTCAATAGGCTCGGATTTGTATAAGTCGAGAAATAAATCCTTTTCTTTTAGCAATTCTTCTGCAACATCTTCACTCTGAAAGTAACTTAGCAATAGTTTTTCTTCTTCTATTGTAGTCTCTCCATTGTAAAAGGCTTCGACTAATTTTTTTACTTCGTTTGTCTTCATCTTTGTTCTATTTTAGAGTATTGCTCTCTTATCGTTTTCCTTGCTCTGGATAGTATAACCCGTATATTTCCGGGGCTTATTCCGGTAATGCTTTCTATTTCTTCATCGGTATATCCATCCCAGTGCTTCATCATTATCACCTGCCGTTGCTGATCGGGTAGCTTATTTATCAGATCTTTTACATATGCAGCGTCATCCTGAATTTCTAATTGTTTAGACAGAGATGAGGTCTCGGGTATTTCGGTATCGTATGACGTATGATAGTCATTCTTTGCTTTTCTCAGGTAATCGAGACAAGTGTTGCGGACAATGATAATGGCAAAGCCTTCTGTATTTTCTATCTGCTCCAGCTCGTCTTTCTTATTCCAGAGCTTGATGAACGTTTCTTGCACTATGTCTTCTGCATTGGCTGTATCCTGTACTATTCGGTATGCTATTCGGTATAACTTCTGATGATATGGTAGAAACACTTTTTTGAAAGTTTCTGCATCCATCTCATTTGTTTTTATTTTGTTCTTTAAGTATTTCCGTTACATCCGATTCGGTAAGATTGCCTGACATCTTTACAATCACAGCATCTTCATTATCTAATACCAAAATGTATACACTGGTAAATAAGTCACCTTCTTTGTGCGAGATAATTTTTACATTGTCGTCGGCTTCATTTACCGATAGTAGGGTTGCATATCCATTACCATCTTTGAAGCTTTGAATACCTTCCAAAAACTTAGTTTTTACCTCGGGACTATATTTTTCAATAGCAAGAACTTCTATAGAGTCTATCTTTTGCATGAATGCCGGCATTTTGGAAACCATTTGTCCGGTTGAATCAGCTGTCATGGCTGCCTTCATAGACATTTCGAGCATAGAGCGATCTACTAATTGTCGTTGTACGCCTTCTTGTTTCGAAAACTCAGACATAAAACTATTCAGATCTTGAGCATAAGTGAATTGTACTGCAACAAAGGTCAATACTAAAGAAAAAATATACTTTTTCATAATGTTCTGTTTTTTTATTTATAATTGTGTTTACGTAATTTTAATAGATGCTATTTGTCGTATTTCTGAACTAATTGGGTCAGATCCTCTTCTTTTATTTTTCCCGAAAACTTCACTATAGTAGGATCGTTTGTACTCATACAAAGTATAATCATGTCGCTTATTGTATTATTTTTCTTTTTCATCATAATGCGTACATTGTCACCTTTGTCTTTAGCCATCAGCAGCGTTTCGTAACCGTCTCCATCTTTTAATTTTTCCATTTGATCGGTTAGTTTTTTCTTTACATCAGACCTACAACTTGATAAGTCATATACTTCCATCGAATGTACTCCTCTGGCAACCGGCATATCACCCACTCCTCCAAATGCTTTTCCTAAAGTCATCATAAAAGGTCCGATTTTAACGGTTTCGATGTTTTCTACTTTAGATAGATTATTCATCAATTTGTTTAAACTTTGGCCGTATGCTATCTGGCCCAACGCAATAGTTAATACCAGACAAATTAAATACTTTTTCATAAATGTTTTTATATTTGAGTCGTTATAAATTTATTAGATGTGCGCTATCATCTACTTTCTATTACTAAGACGAAACAACTCGAAAATTTGTTACAATGAAAATAAGGAAAAGTATTAAAAGAATAAAAGAGCTGTATTCTAGTTAGATACAGCTCTTTTTATGTTATTTTTATCGTTTTTATTTAGCGTTTGTGTCTTTTGTGAATTCCAGTACAACCTTACCTTCGCTCAAAAATGTAAGCTTGTCTCCTGTTAATCCTGCTTGTAGAGGTGCTGACAGTTTAGAAAGAAATAATGATTCACCTTTTAGGCTAGGGCATGCCATTTTGGTTGACATGGCAGGACCGAATTTAATGGTGTTGTCTTCCAAAGTGAAAGTACTGCGATATGTGTTACATCCCGCATTGCCAAAAACTTTACCATCTGCTGTTATTTCCATAGAGGCTGGTTTGTCCGGGAATAATGATGTCATGTCTCCTCCTTCTATAGAAGCCAATATCCATTTTCCTGATATATTATCAGCATTAACGATATTTGTTACCTCTGATGTAGCTGTTTTGTGAGATTTCTCGAACTCTAAGAGTACATTTTTCCCTTGCGAAAATGTAAGGTGTCCCTCATTCGAGAGAGAAACCACAAGATTAGGAGTTGATAAAGCTGCTAAAAACTCAGATTCTTTATTGGCATGCATACAGGCCATCATAGTAGATGCTAATTGAGGAGCAGAAAATATATTCTTATCATTTAATGTGAATCCGCCGGTATAACGGTTGCAACCACCACTACCGGAGAGTAGGTTTTTAGAAAAGTCAAAATTTATATTAGGAAGTTCTCCCGAAAATGCTGTTTGTGCAGCTTCTCCTTTAAGAGATTTCAAAACCCAAGGGTTACCTTCTAATTGAGCTTTTTCGATAGGCTTTACAGAATTACAACTTTGAAAAATGAGAGTGAAAGTAAGAAGTGTAACAAAAAAGGTTGCTGATTTTAAAAAGTGTTTCATAATGTTTTTCTTTTAATTTTGTCAATATTTATGTAGTTTTTTCTTAATAATGAATATTCTGTCTTGAACTAACCCCTAGAATTGTACATACCAAATAATATATACTATATTCATTCTTATTGTAATTTATCATTTAGACGGAAAGTTGGCTGGTTCGTTGCATACAATATCTGTTTTATCTATTACAGATTTTTAGTTTATACTATAACTTTAAGATCATGTATATAAATAAACAGATATTTAAGTCGTTATGTTCAAAGGTTTACTCTATTGTCATTTTCGGTTATACTTTTCGTAAGTATAGACTTAATATAATATTAAGGAAACAGGCAATTTTATCTCAATGATAGCGAATAATAGGAGTACATAAAAAACTCTCACTTTAACTTTGAAGCGAGAGTATTTAAAACAACAAATATTTTTGTATTCTATTCCTTATCTTATATCGAGAAGTGCTCAGGACGACGAGCTACAACATCCTTGTAAAGGGCTTTTATTTTGGTGATATCACCTTCTACGTCACCTGTAGGCATTACTATTTGTTTGAAGTTTGCCTCTTTCTTTCCATAGTCAAGGGCTGCAATTACAATAGGTACATCTGCCTCCATGGCTATAAAATAAAATCCTTTTTTCCACTCGGTATTGGCTTTTCTGGTGGCTTCAGGAGTTATGGCTAGTTGAAAGTTTTCTCTTTTAGAATATATTTCTGCCATCTGTTCTGTTAGCGATGACTTTCTGGAACGGTCGACAGGAATCCCTCCCAACGACTTGAATAATAGATTCATGGGGAAGAAAAACCATTCTTTTTTAATTAGGAAGGATGCTTTTCGTCCCATCGCTTTATAGACAATCAATCCCAATGGTAGATCCCAGTTACTGGTATGTGGAGCAACACAAATAACACATTTGTCTGGTAAATTATTCAGACCTGTAATCTTCCAACCTATAAGGCGGAGGATAAAATTACATATACTTTTCATTAACCTAAAGATTCTATTTCTTTGGCAATAGAGTTGATCTGCTCTTTGAAATCAGCTTTAACCTTTTTGTAATAAGTTTTTACTCTGCCTTTAACTTCTTTACCCTCGTTTACATTCACTCTTTTCAGAAATTCTTCCTGAGTTTCTACTATTCGGGTTATTACTTTATCTGCAGCTGCTTGGTCAGCATCTATTACAAATACTTTGTAAAATACACAGTCAGTATACAATAAATCTATTGATTCGTTTATACTTTTTTTAAGCTTTCTTCTACTACTCACAGTCAAAATATATTTATAAGTTTATTATCTTTGTTACCTTTGCGGTTTCTAAAAGCGAGGGCAAAGTTACTAAAAAAAGAGAACGATAGCCTTTATTTGCTTTTATTTAATTCTATTTATTTATAAACTTAAGACACGAATTAGCATCATATATGGCAAAGCAACTCAATAATCCTGATTATATTTTTGAAACAAGCTGGGAGGTATGTAACAAGGTTGGTGGTATTTACACTGTGCTGTCGACTAAAGCAAAAACAATGCAGGAAAAGTATAAAGACAGAACAATCTTCATCGGTCCTGATATTTGGAAAGAGACTACAAGCCCTTGGTTTGAAGAAGACAATAAGTTGTTTGCCGAATGGGTAAAGACAATTTCGATATACGATAGGTTGAAGGTAAGAGTCGGTAGATGGCTCGTTCCGGGTGAGCCTATTGTGATACTCGTTGATTTTGAAAGCCTGTTTGCTCATAAAGATGAGATATATAGCTATATGTGGCACAAATTTGGAGTAGACTCGCTGCATGCATATGGCGATTACGACGAAGCTTGTATGTTTGCTTATGCTACAGGTGCCATTATAGAAAGCTTCTACAGATATTATGATCTTGATAAAAAGAAAGTTGTTGCACACTTCAACGAGTGGATGCTCGGACTTGGTGCACTCTATGTGAAAGACCGTTTGCCCAAGGTGGGAACCCTGTTTACTACCCATGCTACTTCTATAGGCCGATCTATAGCAGGAAATGGTAAACCTTTATACAACTACCTGTTTGCATACGATAGCGATCAGATGGCTCGTGAATTAAATATGCAGGCAAAGCATTCTGTAGAAAAAATTGCTGCTCAGCAAGTAGACTGCTTTACTACAGTGAGTGATATAACAGCTAAAGAATGTAAGCAGTTGCTCCATCGTGAACCTTTGGTAACACCAAATGGCTTCGAAAAAGATTTTATACCTGTAGGCAAAGAGCATGAAGCTAAGCGCCTTGCTGCAAGAAAAAAACTAATAAATGTTACTGAAAAACTATTAGGATATGATATACAGGAGGATGCCCTTCTGGTGGTAACAAGCGGACGTTATGAGTACAGAAACAAAGGTCTTGATGTTTTTATTGATGCAATGAGTCGGCTGGAAAATATTAAACAGCTCGAAAAAGATGTGATTGCATTTATTATGGTTCCAGCCTGGATAGATACCGCTCGTGCCGATTTACAAGAGAGACTAGCCCGAAAAGAGACTCCTGATACATCTTTGAGCTATCCTCATATAACACACTGGTTGAGAAACATGAATAATGATTCTATATTGAACCAAATTTCATATCTGAGACTACAAAACAGAAAAGAAGATAGAGTGAAAGTCATCTTCGTTCCATCATATCTGAATGGGAATGATGGTATTTTTAATGTCCCTTATTATGATTTGCTGATAGGAATGGATGTATCTGTTTTCCCTTCATATTATGAGCCTTGGGGATATACGCCACACGAAAGTATTGCTTTTTCAGTTCCTACTATTACTACATCTTTAGCCGGATTTGGCTTGTGGATGCGTAAAGAGGGAGACGAAAAAGGAATGGATGACGGAGCAGAAGTGGTAACCAGAGACGATTATAATTTTATAGAAGTATCAGAAGATATTTGTAACAGAGTGTTTGAAATGACAACCAAAAGTGCAGAACAAGAACGTATACTGCGTAAGGCTGCACTTGATAGGGCTGCCTTGGCAGATTGGGGGCATTTTTTCAAATATTATGAAGAAGCATATGATATAGCATTAGCTAAAGCTTCTGAAAGAAAGTAAATTAAACTTTGCAAACGTTTGCAGCTTTTATAAAAGTTATAATTGGGTAATATAACGATAAAGGATGCTAAATATGTTATATTTGTATTTTTACAGTTATACATAGCAACATCTTAAGATAATCAATACAAGTTTAAATATATAACATCTATGAGAATTAAAGCAAGTTATTCGAATAATCCTACATGGAGAAGTGCGCATACACAAGTGAACTTACCAAAAGAATTATTACCGCTTGAAAAAATTTCACGTAATTTATGGTGGGTATGGAACAATGAAGCAACTGATCTTTTCGCCGAATTTGATCCGGCACTTTGGAAAGATTCAGACAATAATCCGGTTCTATTGCTTCACAAACTATCTAATGAAAGAATAGAAGAGATTCTTAAAGACGCTACCTTAATGAATAAGGTAAATAACGTTATTAAGAAGTTCGAAAAATATATGTCTCAAAAATTTGATACATCAAAACCGTCTGTTGCATATTTTAGTATGGAATATGGTTTTACTCATGTATTAAAGATATATTCGGGAGGCTTAGGGGTTTTGGCCGGAGACTATCTGAAAGAAGCAAGTGACAGTCATGTAGATCTTACAGGAGTGGGCTTCCTCTATCGTTATGGGTACTTCTCCCAGTCTATTTCTCCTGACGGACAGCAGGTAGCAAATTATGAACCTCAAAATTTTGGAGATCTTCCTCTCGAGCCGGTGCTGAATGAGGATGGCAACCAAATGATTTTGGCTGTTCCGTATCCGGATAGAGATATATACGCAAATATATGGAAAGTAAATGTAGGGCGTATAAGCTTATACTTACTCGATACGGATATCGACTTGAATAGTGAATATGACAGACCTATTACTCACCAACTATATGGCGGAGATTGGGAAAATCGTCTGAAACAAGAATATTTACTTGGTATCGGAGGTATTTTGTTGCTTAACAAATTGGGTATCAAAAAAGAAATCTATCATTGCAACGAAGGGCATGCAGCCCTTATTAATGTACAGCGTTTGCTTGATCTGATCGAAGGGGAAGGCTTGACATTTAATCAAGCGTTAGAGGTTGTGCGTGCTTCAGGTTTGTATACTGTGCATACTCCTGTTCCTGCAGGACACGATTATTTTGACGAAGGTCTTCTTGGTAAATATTTAGGCAACTATCCTGCACGGTTAGGTATCTCTTGGCAAGACTTTGTAGACATGGGGCGTGAGCATCCGGGCAGTGGAGAGAAATTCAGCATGAGTGTATTTGCGCTTAATACCTGTCTTGAAGCTAACGGTGTTAGTTATCTGCATGGCATTGTTTCTCGTCAGATGTTCCAACCTGTTTGGCCGGCTTATTTCCCTGAAGAGTTGCACGTAGGGCATGTAACAAACGGGGTACACATGCCAACATGGACAGCAAAAGAAATGAAGTTGCTGTATGAAAAAACATTTGACAAGAACTTCTATGAAGATCAGTCTAATCACGAAATATGGGATAATATATATAGTGTAAAAGACGAGGATCTATGGAATGTTCGTTCTATCTTGAAGAAACGTCTTATCAGCTATGTGCAAGAACAAATGAAAGAAGGCTGGATAAAGAGTCAAAAGGCCCCTTCAGCGATTTTCAATATTGTAGATAAGATCAATCCCGACGCATTACTCGTTGGATTTGGTCGTCGTTTTGCCACTTATAAGCGTGCACACCTGTTATTTACAGACCTTGACCGTTTGGCAAAGCTGGTAAATAATGAAAAATATCCAATCCAGTTCTTATATACAGGCAAAGCTCACCCTGCAGATGGAGCAGGACAAGGTTTGATCAAACAGATTGTAGAGATATCACGCCGTCCAGAATTCCTTGGAAAGATAATCTTCCTTGAGAACTACGATATGCGTTTAGCGAAACGTTTGATCTCAGGGGTAGATATCTGGTTGAATACGCCAACTCGTCCGCTTGAGGCTTCGGGTACATCAGGCGAAAAGGCCGAAATGAACGGAGTTCTTAACTTCTCTGTACTTGACGGATGGTGGTACGAAGGTTATAAGAAAGAAGCCGGCTGGTGTCTGACAGATAAACGTACTTACTCTAATCAGGCTTATCAGGATGAATTAGATGCGGCAGAAATCTATTCTACTTTCGAGAATGAGATATTACCTCTTTATTATGCACGTAACTCTAAGGGGTATTCGCCTGAGTGGATACAGTTTATAAAGAACTCAATCGCTAATATTGCGCCTGAATATACAACTAAGCGAATGATTGATGATTACATCAAGAACTTCTACAAGCCTGAACGAGAACGCATCAAACTAGTTACAGCGAATAACTATGCTAAGGCAAAAGAATTGGCAGCATGGAAAGAAGATACTGCCGCTAATTGGGACAAGCTTGTAGTAGAGAAGATTACTTTCAATGGTCAGAATATAAAAGACGGAACTCCGCTTGCATCAAATAACTTTACGGAAGGTGAAAAGATTAAAGTGGAAGTTGTTATCGACAAGAGAGATATGAAAGGCGATTTGGGTATAGACTGTGTGCTTACCGAATATGATGCGGATAAGAAAACAGACAAGTTTATCTCTTCTCAAGATTTTAAACTTGTTAAGACAGAGGGTTCGAAATTATATTTTGAACTGAATGCAATAGCCAAAATTCCGGGACTGTGCAACTTTGCTTATCGTGTATATCCGAAACATGCTGATATGGCACATCGTCAGGACTTTGCTTTTGTTCGTTGGATATAATGTAAATAATATACTATCAAAAAAGACGCATTTAATTAAATGCGTCTTTTTTCTTTATATCAAATAGTTAAGTTCTTTTTAAGAAAACTATTCCATCTCTTTAGCCTGATTCCAGAAAGCATCCATTTCGACTAAGGTCATATCTTTTAAATTCTTATTTTGCTTTTTTGCTTCTTGTTCTATGTAATTGAAACGGCGTATAAACTTCTGGTTGGTGCGTTCAAGAGCATTATCCGGATTGACTTTATATAGACGAGCTGCATTAATAAGACTAAAAAACATATCTCCGAATTCAGCTTCTGTCTTATCTTCATCCATTTTTGATATCTCGTTTTTCAGCTCTTGAAGCTCCTCCGAAACTTTATCCCAAACGTCTTCTCTATTCTCCCAATCGAAACCGGCATTACGTGCTTTATCTTGTATTCTGTGCGCTTTTGCTATAGAAGGTAATGATGCAGGAACACCTTCTAGAATAGTTTTGTTTCCTCCCTTTTCTTTTAGTTTTAGTTGTTCCCACGATTTTTCAACCTCTCCGGCTGTTTTAGCAGCATCATCTCCAAATACATGCGGGTGGCGATATATTAATTTGTCACACAAAGCATGACATACATCAGCTACATCGAACGTTCCTTTCTCTTCCCCGATCTTTGCATAAAATACAACATGTAGCAAAACATCTCCGAGCTCCTTCTTGATAGCTTCATCACTATTCTGAATAATGGCTTCGCATAGTTCATAAACTTCTTCTATCGTATTGGTACGCAAGCTCTCATTTGTTTGTTTTGCATCCCACGGACACTTTACCCGCAACTCATCCATGATGTCGAGCAAACGTCCAAAGGCTTCCATTTTTTGTTCTCTTGTATGCATCATCGTGTATAAATTTAGAGAAAGCAGGCTACTGCCTGCTTTCATTTTATTTTACGTCTTCTTTTTTCTTTTTGAAATTATCCAGTCCTTTTTTCAGGAATTCGATATATTTATTTACATCTTCATCGTATGCGTATGATGGGCCTATTGGTTTTCCGGCATGGTCTAAAAGAACATAATAAGGCTGAGAGTTTGTCGCAAATTTATGTCGTTGCAGATAACTCCATTTGTCACCTATTGTTCTCAATTTTGTAGTCTTACCATTTTCCTGAACTTCCATCACTTCATTCAATTTGGTTTTGTCGTCTACCATCAGAGTGATGAGTACATACTCTTCGTCAAGCAATTGTTTTACACGCGGGTCTGTCCAAACAGAAGCTTCCATCTTGCGGCAGTTTACACAACCATAGCCCGAAAAGTCTATAATAACAGGTTTGTTTTTCTCCTGAGCATATTTCATTCCTGCCTCATAGTCTTCAAACTTGGCATGAACAACTCCATTGTAAAGGCTAAAGTCTTGAGTATATAATGGTGGAGCAAATGCACTGATTGCTTTAAGAGGAGCACCCCATAGGCCGGGAACCATATACACCGCAAAAGCAAATGATACAATAGCCATAAATAAACGCGGAATAGATACATATTTCAGATCGCTGTCGTGCGGTAGTTTTAATTTACCTAATAAGTAAACTCCAAGTAAAACGAATATCACAATCCATAATACGAGAAATACTTCGCGGTCTAATATACCCCATTTGTATGCAAGGTCGGCTACTGATAAGAATTTCAGTGCCAGCGCCAGTTCTAAGAATCCTAATACAACTTTTACTGAGTTTAACCATCCGCCCGACTTCGGCATACTTTCGAGCCAAGAAGGGAATATTGCAAATAGAGAGAATGGAATCGCCAAAGCTACAGCAAAGCCCAACATCCCGATTGCGGGAGCTATTATGCTGCCCGACCCGGCGGCCTGTACCAATAATGTGCCTATGATAGGCCCGGTGCACGAGAATGAAACGAGTGCCAGTGTAAAAGCCATAAAGAAGATACTGATAACACCTGTTGTAGAATCGGCTTTCTGATCCATTTTATTAGTCCATGAAGATGGCAAAACCATCTCGAATGCACCGAAGAATGATATCGCAAATACAACCAACAAAGCAAAGAATAACAGATTGAATATAGCACTCGTGGCTAAATCATTCAGAGCACTGGCTCCAAATATTCCGGTTATTAATAAGCCGAGAGTAACATATATAATGATAATTCCCACTCCGTAGGTAATAGCGTCTTTTATTGCTTTGCCTTTGTCTTTCTTATTTCGTTTAAGGAAAAAACTGACGGTCATAGGTAGCATCGGCCATACACAAGGTGTAAGTAGGGCAATAAGCCCACCACCAAAACCTCCCAAGAAAATCCAAAGGAGAGACATGTCGGAGGTGTCTCCGGCAGCACCATAAGCTTTCAGTTCGCTTATTACAGGAGTCCAAAGTTCTTCGCTGCTTACGCTTGCCGTGGCACTTGATACGGATGAAGATAAGCTGTCTGCCGGAACTTGTTCGGCCGATAATCCTTCCGATGCGCTGTCAGATTCGCCTGCTTTAGATGCAACAACTGTAGCCGGTAAATCCTTTGATTTGAAGTCCAGATCAATTTTTATTGGAATACACTGCCCGTCAATCTCGCTACATACCTGTCCACGAAAATCTCCTTCGAGGGCAAAGGCTGCTTTGTCGGTTATTTTTAGTGTTTGAACAAAAGTAGCCTGATTCTCATAATAGCCATATTCCATCTGAAATATGTCATCATATTTTTTCTTCAACTTAGAATTGACAGCTTTCAAGTTGCCGATCTTAGTTGCACCTTTCAACTTATCGATTGATATAGTTGTGGGCATCGGCCCATTTTCGGGAATAGTTATGTCAAAGATATGCCATGTAGGATCTATCCGAAAAGTTGTGGTTAACTCAACTTCTCCGTTTCCTTTATCAACAAGCTTGGTTGTCCACGATGCAGGCTGTTGAGCATAAAGTGATATTGACAGAACGATTGATAGGAAAAATAAGAATGTTATTTTTTTCATAGAAAGTATCTATACAAATTATTTTAAAATAGAAAGCTCAAAGTTAGCAAAAAGACTCTATATAGATAAAACAGTCTGATTGCTTTTATGATTAATTTGCTTATTTATATTTATAGATATTTACTTATCGTAATAGTCTTTATTTTTTATTAATTAATACTTAAACTTGATGTATTCGGGTTCTTCTTTTATTTCAGAATATGGAGAATAGCTTTGATCGCTATGACGTACATAGCGTCCATCTTCTATCGATTTGTCTATATACTTCTGTGGGATAATATATCCCATCATCTCTCCCAGTACATATATAGTGCTCGAATTGTTGATCAGCTTGGTTACAGGATCAACGTATTTAGCCATTACGGAGTTAATCCTACTTTCATTCTTTTGTATCGTTATGAGTGGTATATCATATTGGGCAATACCATTTTTCCAAGGTCCGTGTCCTTTACCTAATATTTCTCCATGATCAGAAAAATGCAAGAAGACAGCCGTAGAGTCTTGTTGCATCACCTTATATATTTCACGCATTACCCTGTCGGTATGATGTATAGAACGGTCGTAGTCTGTTTGCAGAGATGAGCCCGAGCTTGGTATTGCTTCGGCATCTATTTTATCATATCTGTCCGAATAGTTATTATGGCTTCCTACCAGATGTAGAATAAAGAATTGTTTTTTATCCGGTTTATGTTCTTCTTTTAGTATCGGAATCAAATCGAAATCATCATTGGCCAGATACCCACCTTGAGTAAATACAGCTTTGTTTGTTCCGGCAGCTAAATATCCCAAATAAGAATCCTGAATACCCGACGCTCCTTGATTGGATAACCAATAAGTTTCATATCCCGCATCATTGGCTAGGTTTATAAGTGTTTTTTCTTCATAAAACGGGGTTATATCTGTTGGCGATGCAAAAGACAAAGCTATACGTAAAGCATTCCGTGTGAAAGGTGCTGCTGCAATACCATTATAGTAATTTATAGGGGAGGGTGTAGCCTGTGCCAAGCTATCCAAAAACGGAGTTGTTTTTATCGGATAACCGTATAGAGAAAGATGCTTACGATAGGCACTCTCTCCGATTACAAGATATATTTTCTCTGGTTTTTGTATTGTATCGCTGAGTAGTATTCCTTCGGGCAGCTTTTTGCTGCTCTGATCAGCGAACCTCCGTAGTTGCGCCATCTCTTCTTGGTAAGCCAGAATTGTTGCTATATTGCCATAGAGAATAGGTGCATACATATTTACTTTATCTTGCCCTACCCGAAGAGGGAATTCTGAAAACAGGTCTTCTTGATATTCGTAAGCGATGCGTTTGTAACAAACAAACGGCAAGAATAATAAGAGATAAATAAACAATCCGATTAAAGACCATTTTATAGAAAGCCTAGCTTCCTTAAGTTCTTTTTCTGATAGCCACAGAAGCAAGGTTGTAGCCACTAATGCTATCAGGCTACCAATCAGCACTCCGCCTTTCAGCATACTCGCGGCTTCTGTCGTATGGGTCTCGAATATTGAAGCCATCATATCCAATGAGATATCACTCCCTAAGACAAATGCGAAATATGCATTGAACGTAAGTATAAATGCGAGTATAAAGGTAAGAAGAAATGTGTATTTGGTCTTGGCTAATGTATTAATGATGAATAAGAATGAAGCTACATGTATAGCCATCGGGATACTTGGTGCCAAATGGATAGGCAGAAAGGCTATGAGTCCAATGTATATTAGAGTAAGTATAGTAAATTTATATCTGTATATAAGCTTTCCTATCCACTTTGTATATTCTTTAATCTTAGTCATTAACGGGGTAAAAAGTCGTGCTTGAGTTGCTGAGCAAAGATATTATTTTTTGCTATGAAATATATATTAAAAGATGTTCTTTTTTGTTTAATTTTTTAATACATTCGCTTTTCGTTTTTAAAATCCCACACTATGAAAAACTGAATTTATGAAAAGAAAACTATTTCTATGCCCATTTATTTCTTTAGTATTATTAGCCTCTCTTAATGCCCAAAATAATTATAAAAAAGGCTATATAATCACCAATGATAACGATACAATATCTGGCCTGATTGATTTTAGAACGGATGCCATAAATGCAACACGATGTACATTCAAATCTGAGCAGGCTGAAAAAATATATTATCCCGGTGATATTGCAGGTTATAGATTCTCAGATGAAGGAAAATACTATGTTACGCGTGAAGTGACAATAGATAGTATTCCCCAGAAATTTTTTCTTGAATATTTGGTAGAAGGTATGATGAACCTGTATTACTATGATACGACTGCTAAAAAATACTTTTTCTTCGAGAAAGATGGTAAGATGATAGAAATATCGAAGGCTCCTGATGTTGAAAGAGATCGACGTATTATTCAGGATAATAAATATAAGAATCTTATTAGTTATTATTTTAATGATTATCCATCTATTGTGAATAATTTGAATAAGATGGATTTTAGTCAAAAGACTTTTATTGAAATAGCAAAAACATATCATGATAAAGTATGTACTACGGGAGAAGAATGCGTTATCTTTGAAAATAAGCACCCGGATGAAAATTCTATCAAAACGGCATTCTCTGTTTATGCAGGAGTACAGCTACAAACTTATTCGTTGAATAGCTATTCGGGATATAGCTACTGTACTCTTAAAGGAACACAACCTGTTATAGGAGGAAAGATGAAATTGTATAATCCTCGCTGGTCTAAATCATTCGCCTTGCAATTGGATATGTCCTTCTCGCGTTTATCTTTTTCGCAAGCTCTTCCATATTTTCTTGATGGAGAATCAGAATTCAAATTGAAAGCTATAATTATTACAGGAAAGTTAGGTGCAGAGTACAAATTTTCATTAAACAAAATACAGCCAATGGTAGGTGCCGGAATAGCTTATACAAACTTGCTGGGGGACGACAGTAAATTTATGGTTAGTGAATGGTCTAATAGTTGGCAAAAATACGAACTTAGAAGCCCATTTGTAGGTTGTTATCTTAATATAGGAGCATCTTATATGCTGAAAAACAAACATTCTGTCTTTGTTCAGGCTTCAATGGAACGATATCTGAAAGAAGATACATCAAAAGAAAACTATAATGATCGATTCAAATCCTATAACATAGTTTTAGGATATACCTTCTAATTGGATATTACAAAATAACCGGAATCCTTTACTTATAGAACTATGATAAGTAAAGGATTTTTTATTTACTCAACGCTTCTTTTAGAGCTTTTACTGCCTCTTTTATATTGGCACTTTCTTTTAGCAATGTGATAAATTTACTTCCTATAATTGCTCCGCTAGCATTCTCTTGTGCTGCTTCTAACGTGGCTTTGTTAGATATACCGAATCCGATCAAGCGGGGATTGCGAAGATTCATTTCGTTTATTTTTCGGAAATAAGCTTGCTTTTTATCATCAAAATTACTTTGTGCACCGGTAGTCGATGCCGACGAAACCATATAGATAAAACCATCGGTATGTTCATCTATCAAGCGGATACGCTCATCTGAAGTTTCAGGGGTGATGAGCATAACTATTTTTATATCGTATTTGTCTGCTATTGGTTTATATTGAGATATATAGTCATTGAACGGAAGATCGGGAATGATAGCTCCGTCTATACCTGTTTCTTTACATTGTTTACAAAAGTTCTCAAAACCATATTGCATAATCGGATTGAGATAACCCATCAGAATGAGAGGTATAGTCACATCGCTGCGGATGTCTTTCAACTGTTCGAACAAGACCTTTAATGTCATGCCATTGCGAAGAGCAATTGTTCCACTTTCCTGAATAGTTGGGCCATCGGCCATCGGGTCTGAAAATGGAATACCTATTTCTATCAGGTCGATACCATTTGCTTCTAATTCGCGAATAACATTGCCGGTGTCATTTAATTGCGGAAACCCGGCTGTAAAATAGATAGATAATATATTCTTGTGTTTTTTTTCAAACAGTTGTTTTATTCTATTCATTTCTTAGTTGTTTTATAAATTGATCAAGTAGTTGTATGTCTTTTAACCCCGGTTCTGTTTCAAATTTGCTATTAAGGTCTACTCCGTATAGCCGAGGATGTTTTATTGCTTTTATTTGCTTAACGTCTTCAGCTGATATTCCCCCACTAAGGAAGAATGGAGTATCTTCGTCATAAGCATCTAGTATATTCCAATCGAACTTTTTCCCCGAGCCTCCATATTGTGAAGTTTTGGTATCGAATAAGAAATATCCCCGAAGCCCTTCGTATGCTTTAGTCTGTTCAAAGTCAGAAGCTTCGGAAATACTAAAGGCTTTAATTATAGGGATAAACTTGTTTAGCTCGGCGCAAAAGTCAGGAGATTCGTTTCCATGTAGCTGGATTAAGTCTAGCTTATATCTATCAATCATTTCAACGATGTAATCTACTGTTGAATTCACAAATACGCCTACTCTTTTTATATTACTAGAGTCTATATTCCCTACGTTTTGACATAGTTGATAATCGATATAGCGGGGTGATTTCTGATAGAATATCATTCCCATATAATCAATAGATAATTTGTTTAACTCCTGTATATTCTCAGGATATTTCATCCCGCAGACTTTGATCTTCATGCCAATTGGTTTATAAAGTCTTCCAATGCTTTCCCCGGATTACTTGTTTTCATAAAGTTCTCTCCCATCAGGAATCCTTTGTATCCTGCCTGTTGCAGTTCAATAACCGTTTGAGGTTCAGATATACCACTTTCGGATATCTTAATAAAGTCATTCGGTATCTTATCTGCCAAGTCAAAAGAGATTTGTATATCTGTAACAAAGGTTCCCAGATTGCGGTTGTTGACTCCTACAACGTCTACTTTATCATTGATATGATGAAGCTCTTGTTCGTGGTGAATCTCTAACAAAACATCAAGGTTTAGTTCCTTTGCTTTCTGTGCCAGTTGTTTTGTCTCATCTATCGTCAGAGCTGAGGCAATCAGCAATATGGCACTGGCTCCCGATATTTTAGCCTGATACAATTGGTATTCATCCACTACGAAATCTTTACGTAATAATGGCGTTTTTGTAAGACTTCCGGCTAATTCCAGATCAGCTAATTCCCCTCCAAAGAAATCCATGTCGGTAAGTACAGATATGGCACTGGCTCCGTTTTGGGAGTATAGAGGAATTACGTCTTCTATTTTTGCATCTTTAAAGATCCAGTCACGAGAAGGTGACCGACGCTTAAATTCCGCAATAATTCCTGTTCTTGAATTCTTGATAGCTTCTTTAAATGAGGCAGGAGTAGTGATTGTCGATAATCTTTTTTCTAACTCGTTGATAGAGGTGTCTTTTTTATGTCTTTCTACTTCCAACCGTTTGTTTGCAATTATCTTATCTAAAATATTAGTCATATCTTATTTTATTGTTTTTCTTTCTTCAGAACGTTAATAACAGACGCCAATGCTACAATGCAAATACCAAACATACCTATCAGTGCATAAGAATATCGCAAGTTGGTTGCACTTGCAATATACCCGATCAGAGGAGGTCCCATCAGAAAGCCGAGGAAACTTACACTGGATACAAGCGTCAAAGCTATGCTGGTTGATATCTTTGTCTTCTGTCCGGCAATGCTATACACTGTGGGCACAATACCTGCCGTACCCAACCCGATAATCATAAAGGCTATGATAGTAGTTATGAAATGCGGAAATGCTACAGCAGTGAACAGTCCTGTTGCTATAAGGATACCTCCGACTTGAACAACACGTTGCGAATCCCATTTCTGAGTAGCTTTGTCGATAACAAATCTTCCTGATGCCATCGTTATCATATATGCCGCTAGCCCGATAGGAGCCATATGTACGGGAGTACCTACTACATCTATCAGGTAAAGCCCGCTCCAGTCGGCCATAGCACCCTCGGCAGCCATGCCACAAAAAGCAACGATACCCAGTAAGAACAGAAACTTCTCCGGCTTATTCTTTTTTCTGGCTGTAACATCCGACGGGTCTTTTTGCTTTTTTATATCTGTCTGAAGATAGCGCATATTGAGATAGAGAGCTATAAGAACAAGCGTTCCGATAATGCAAAAATGATAGATAGGTTTGAATTTTAACGATGCCATTAATAACCCTACAGATGCACCCGCTAACCCGGCTAAGCTCCACCCCCCATGAAAGGAGGCCATGATCGGTTTATTATAAGTAGCTTCAAGCGTTACAGCCTGAGTATTGACCGATATATTGCAGAAGTTGCCGCAAAATCCGAAAAATATTAGACTCATAATCAAGGCATATTCAGAACCTGAAAGCCCTATAAGCAGTAGTGCTAAGACATAGCCTGTAAGAGCTAAGGGTAAAATACGTTTACTTCCCACTCTGGATATGAGTAAGCCTGATATGGTCATTCCACATATTTGTCCGATAGGGATCATTAACAGGATAGTACCCCATGCGGCATCACCCAGTCCCAACGAATTCTTTATATCGGGAATCCGGCTAGCCCAGCTGGAAAAGCACATACCCGAACAAAAATACAGACAGAAAATAGCTAATCGTATACGTTCTTTCGATATTGTATTCGTCGTTATATCCATTATTTACGAGCTAATAGCTCTATTTTGTTTAACCATTTTTCCCGTTGTTCGGGAGTTGATCCTTTTAGTGTTGCCAGATAAGTTGTCCTGATATTTTTAATACCGCAAAATGCACCGATATTTTTTCTTATCATTTTTCCTCCGATATCTTTTACTATCCATTTGTAATAAAAAACAGGAGCATCCATCGTACTGATGATTTCGGATGTTTTTCCTATCAATAGTTTTTTTGGAAACGGAGACTTTTCCTGATATTCAAAAGTGAATCCCGGAAGGAATACTCTTTCTATAAATCCTTTCAAAAGAGCAGGAGGGGATGCCCACCATGTAGGGTAAATCCAAACAATATGTTCTGCCCATTGCAACTTGTCCCAAGCTTCCAACAGATCGGGCTCGAGTTTCGTTCTTTTGCGATAGCCATACATAAGTATGGGATTGAAAGTCATTTCAGCGAGGATGATCTCTTTTACTTCATTTCCTTTTGCCAGAGTACCTTTCTTGTATTGCTGATGCAGCCCAAAGCAAAAGCTTTCTTTGTCGGGATGTCCGTTAATTATTAAAACTTTTTTCATATCAGAATATCGTTGATATATTAAGTGTTTAACTCCAAGAATCTCAAAAATGTATCCTTTAGCCTTCCGCTCTCTATTGTTTCCCGCGCTTGTGCAATGCTATCTTCGAAAGACATATTCGGATCAATTGTCTGAATTGCTGTAGCTGCATTTGCAATCACCGCATTTTTTTGTGCTTTAGTCGCAGTATTACAGATGATATTATCAAAAATCTTAGCGGCATCTTCCGGCGTTGCACCACCATCCAGGTCGGCTTCTTTGCAACGTTCAAAACCAATTAGTTCAGGGCTGTATATTTTTTCTTCAAATTTATTGATTATTTTGAAATCTCCCGTTAATGATATTTCATCATATCCGTCTAAACTATGTACAATCGAATAATCTACATCCGTTTGTTGATACATATAAAAATACAGACGTGCCATTTTTAGATTGAAAACACCTAATACCGTGCGTTTTGGCTTTATAGGGTTAACCACAGGCCCGAGCATATTGAAGAAAGTACGAACACCGAGTGCCTTACGTACGGGTGCAACCACCTTAAGCGCGTTGTTGAACAGAGGGGCATGCAAGTAAGCGATATTGGTTTTGTCTAAAGATGCTTCCAGCTTGCTTACATCGGATGTGAATTTCACTCCGTGCTGTTCCATCACATTGGATGCCCCACTGACTGAGGTTGCCCCGTAATTACCATGTTTGGCAACCTTATATCCTGATGCGGCAACAACGAAGCAAGACAGCGTTGAAATGTTGAATGTATTCTTATTATCTCCGCCTGTACCTACTATGTCGATCGGGTTGTAAGCCGCCAGCGCATCTACATTGGCTCGCAGATCTAAAAGTGCATCTGCAAATCCGAGAAACTCATCAACACTGATACTGCGCATAAGAAAGACGCTGATGAATGCTGCGATTTGCGAATCATTATAGTCTCCGGCAGCCATCTTTGTCAATATTTCTTTTGCTTCACATCTGTTGAGATATTGATGTTCAAAGAGTCTGTTTAATATTTGTTTCATATCTTTAGCTGTTAACTTATAGCTTTTAGCCGTTATTATATTTGCTAACGGCTATCAGCTAAAAGTTTATTTTACGGAACCAGATGTTCTAGTGTATCTGTTGTTTTGGTAATCTCTTCGTCGGCTAGCTCATGGTTAGATAATTCGCCATCGAAATAACGATCATAGGCAGCCATATCAATAAGCCCGTGGCCGGATAGGTTAAACAGAATTGTTTTTTGTCTTCCTTCCTCTTTTGCTTTCAATGCTTCCTGAATGGCAGCATATATAGCATGTGATGATTCGGGTGCCGGGATTATACCTTCCGATTTTGCAAACAGGATAGCCGCATCGAATGTATCGAGTTGCTTCACATCTACAGCTTCTATATATCCGTCTTTTTTCAACTGGCTGACAATAGTTCCTGCTCCATGATACCGAAGTCCACCCGCATGGATATTTGCCGGTGCAAAATTGTGCCCCAGTGTGTACATCGGTAGAAGTGGTGTATATCCGGCTTCGTCACCAAAGTCATATTCGAATTTACCTCGAGTCAGTTTAGGACATGATGCCGGCTCTGCCGCAATCAGGCGTACTTCTTTTCCTTCGGTCAGTTTATGACGCAGAAACGGGAATGTGATACCCGAGAAATTCGATCCACCGCCAAAACAGCCTATTACTATATCGGGATATTCTCCGGCTATTTCCATTTGTTTTTCCGCCTCCAACCCAATGATCGTTTGATGCAGAGACACATGATTCAGAACACTACCTAATGTATATCTACAATTCGGTGTATTCAATGCCAGCTCTATCGCCTCCGAGATGGCTGTACCGAGGCTTCCCTGATAAGTGGGGTTTTCTGTAATTATTTTTCGTCCGGCTTTCGTACTCATACTCGGCGAAGCTATAACTTCGGCTCCATATGCCTGCATGATAGATCGGCGGTAAGGTTTCTGGTGGTAACTGATCTTAACCATATACACAGCCAGATTCAGATCGAAATGACTTGCTGTATACGATAAGGCGGCACCCCATTGTCCGGCTCCGGTTTCGGTTGTGATGTTTGTTATACCCTGCTCTTTACAGTAATATGCCTGTGCTATTGCCGAGTTTAGTTTGTGCGAACCTACAGGGCTGACACTTTCATTTTTGAAATAAATATGAGCCGGTGTGTCCAACGCTTTTTCTAGGCCGTAGGCTCTTACCAACGGTGTAGGACGGTAATTTTTATATAGTTCCCGTATTGGCTCGGGAATTTCTATCCAACGGTCGGTATCGTTTAGTTCCTGTTTAGCCAGCTCTGTCGCAAATATTGGTTCCAGATCACTTACCTCTAATGGCTTTTTTGTTGCCGGATGAAGCGGTGGTAGAGGTTTGTTTTTCATGTCCGCCACAATGTTATACCAGCTTCTAGGAATGTCGTTCTCGCTTAATAAGATTTTCTTTTTCATTATATTAGTATTAATTATTGGTTCAGAAAGTTTTTTACTATTGTTTCTCCGGCAGGAGTTAAAACAGACTCGGGATGGAATTGTACTCCATGCACATCAAACTCCTTATGCTTTAGCGCCATTATCTGCCCGTTATTGTCCGTTGCTGTTATTTCAATACAGTCTGGAAGTCCGTTATTGTCTACGATCCAAGAATGATAGCGCCCGACTTCTAATTCGCTCCCTAGCGTATCAAATATATAATCCGGCTGTGTGATGTTAATTCGGGTTGCTACTCCGTGATACACATCTTCTAGGTTTTTCAACTGAGCACCAAAAGCTTCGCCTATTGCCTGATGTCCAAGGCATACGCCCAATATTGGTTTTTTGCCTGCATATTGTTTTATCAGAGGTAGAAGTAATCCAGCTTCGGAAGGGATACCGGGACCCGGAGAAAGAATAATTTTATCATATTTAGCAACATCTTCAAGTGCTATTTTGTCATTCCTGAAAACATCCACATCTGTATAGCCTAGCTCCTTTACCAGATGAACAAGATTGTATGTAAATGAATCGTAGTTGTCGAATATCAGAATTTTCATATCGAAAGTTACTTTTAGTTTTTTAATTCTTCTGCAAACCGAATAGCTTTGGCTAGAGCTCCCAGTTTGTTTTTTACCTCCATTACCTCTGTCTCGGGATTTGATTTGGAGACAATTCCACCTCCCGCCTGATAGTATAGTGTGTTATTACGACTCAAGAATGTACGTATCGTAATAGCCTGATTGAGATCTCCATTAAAACCTATATAGCCAATGCAGCCGCCATATACCCCACGCATTTGTTTTTCTATGTCTCGTATCAGTTGCATCGCTCGTACTTTGGGCGCACCCGAGAGTGTCCCGGCCGGAAATGTATCGGCGAAAACAGATATACTGTTATTGTCTCTATCTACAGTTCCACTGACACGAGAAACGAGGTGAATCACATGCGAATAGAATTGAACATTTTTGTAAAACTCTACTTGCACGTCGTGACAGTTGCGGCTGAGATCATTCCTCGCCAAATCGACAAGCATGACATGTTCTGCATTTTCTTTTTCATCATTCAGTAAGTTCTCTGAAAGGATGCGGTCTTTCTCATCGTCTCCGGTGCGGAAATACGTTCCGGCAATGGGGTCTATATAAGCTTTATCTTTTGTTACCTTGCAGTGTGTTTCGGGTGATGAACCGAAAATGCGGTACGAACCAAAGTCGAAATAGAAGAGGTATGGCGAAGGGTTTATAGAGCGTAAAGAACGATATACTTTAAAATCGTCTCCTGCAAATTTTTGGGTGAAGCAGCGAGAAAGAACAATCTGAAATACATCGCCACGCTTGCAATGTGCGATACCTTTCTTTATCATTTCCTGATGCTCTTCATCTGTGATCATCGATTGCTCGTCTCCGATGGCTTCGAAATTGTAGGATGGGATATTGTTGTTCGTTAGGATAGCTTCAAGTTCAGGTGTCTTTTCTTGAGAACCTTCCACTATGTTTTCTACGATGGTAAGTTCATTTTTCAGGTGATTAATAACCAATATGAAACGGTACAATATGTAGTAAAATTCAGGGACATCCGCATTTCTTAGTTTTGTATTCACCGGATCAACAGCCTCAAAATAGCGAATGGCATCGTAAGAAGTATATCCAAAGAACCCGTTTATATTTGTCTTGTTTTCTCCTTGTACATCAAACTGCTTGATAAAAGCATTGAATTTATCTGTAAGCTTTTCGTGTCCTAACAAGGTTTCCTGATGTGTTGTATTGTCGGGATAAGTCGTGATTATTTCATCATTATCTACTCTGAATCTAGCAATCGGACTTATACCTATAAAAGAATAGCTATTTTCGCCTCCATGATAATCGGAACTTTCCAGTAAGGCAGACTCCGGATACACATCTCTTACCTTTAGATAAATTCCGACAGGAGTCTGTAAATCTGCCAGAAGATTTTTTGTCTTTACCTGTATATTGTATTTCATACTATTTAGCTGATATTGTTAATCTATTGTCTGTTTAGCGGTTGCGATAGTTTATATAGGTTTCCATGTCTTTGTCGCCACGCCCGGATAGGCAAAGCACAACTACATCGTCGGCATTGAATTGCTTTTTGTTCAGAGCACCCAGTGCATGAGCCGATTCTATGGCAGGTATTATTCCTTCCAGTTTGGTGAGTTCAAAAGCAGCATCCATGGCTTCATCGTCTGTTACGGCAAGTACTTCAGAGCGACCGATCTGAGCAAGGTGTGCGTGCATCGGTCCAATCCCCGGATAATCCAGTCCGGCTGATATAGAGTAAGGCTCTTCTATCTGTCCATCTTCCGATTGCATGAGTAGTGTTTTACAGCCATGTATAATACCTAATCTGCCTAAGTGGATTGTTGCAGCCGACTCACCTGTATCTATTCCTTTTCCGGCAGCTTCGGCAAGTACGATCTTTGTTTGGGGCTCATCTATAAAGTGATAAATTGTCCCCGCGGCATTGCTTCCTCCCCCTACACAAGCGATCAGATAATCGGGCGTTTCTCGACCTTCTTTTTCTAAGAGCTGCTTACGGATCTCTTCGCTTATTACAGATTGCAGACGTGCTACCATATCAGGATAAGGATGAGGCCCTATGGTAGAACCAATTACATAGTAAGTGTCAGACGGATGACTGCACCAGTCACGAATGGCTTCATTTGTTGCATCTTTCAATGTCATGTTTCCACTGGTTACAGGAACTACTGTTGCTCCCAGCATTTCCATCTTCTGAACATTGAGTTTTTGGCGGGCAACATCCGTGGCTCCCATATATACAATACACTCCATATTCATCAGAGCACATACTGTGGCAGTGGCTACACCATGTTGTCCGGCTCCTGTTTCGGCAAGTATGCGTGTCTTCCCCATCCGGCGGGCTATAAGGATTTGTCCCAAAGCATTGTTTATCTTGTGCGAACCTGTATGGTTAAGATCTTCACGTTTGAGATATATCTTGCATCCGTATTTTTGGGAAAGTCTGTTTGCTAAATAGAGAGGCGATGGGCGTCCTGCATAATCTCTTAGCAGGTCGTTATATTCTTTCTGAAAGCTGGGGTCGTTTATGATATTCAGATATGAGTTCTTTAATGTTTCCACATTGTCATATAAAATCTCAGGGATATATGCTCCCCCAAATTCTCCATAAAAGCCATTTGTATCAACTGCGAATTTTTCCATCTTATATAGTGTTTATTTTATTGTCATAAAAAAAGCCTATCGTGAGTTACGATAGGCTTTGTATTTTAAAAAATTTCTATTTGTAAATACACACCGATTTGGCTCACGACTTTTTGAGTTGAGAGTGCCACCACCAATATGTATTTGTTAATAGAAGATTCATTATACTTTCTTTTTGTTCTTGCAAAGATATAAAAAAAATGAAACGAACAAATGCTTCAAATATATTTTTTGATTTGATTAAGAATTGTTTAAATTTTAATCGACCCTTTGTTTATCACTATGAAAGCTTTTATCTTTGTTAAGACAGTATCAACCACCGAATCCTATTCGTACATAATAAATATTTAAACATAAAAAACATGCGTAATTTCATTCTCACTCTCCTTATCTTATTTTCTATCTCAGTGAATGCCCAACACAAGTCTCTAAGCTTTAATAACAATGGAAAATTTAAGATTATCCAGTTTACCGATATTCACTATAAGAAGAATGTTCCCGAATCGGCAGTTGCCTTAAAGCTAATCAGTGAAGTACTTGATGCCGAAAAACCGGACTTAGTTGTATTCACTGGTGATGTCATTTATGCGAAGCCTGTAAAAGAAGGACTCGATGATATCTTCAACCTTGTGATAAAAAGGAAGATCCCTTGGGCTTACGTATTCGGAAACCATGATGACGAACACGAAACGTCTCGTCAGGAACTCATGGATTTCGTAACCCTCAAACCATACTGTCTTGCTCAGGCAGGAGACAAGTCTCTGAAAGGAGTAGGTAACTATATCCTCGAGGTGAAGGGAGCTTCGGAAGATAAGGTAAAGTCGGTTCTTTACTTTTTCGATTCAGGAGCTTATGCACCTATCAAAGAGGTTGGTACTTATGACTGGCTTGCATTCAATCAGGTAGAGTGGTATAGAGCTCAAAGTGCTGCATACACCAAACAAAATGCCGGAGCGCCTTATCCTGCTCTTGCCTTTTTCCATATTCCGTTGGTTGAGTACTCGATGATGAAAGCTGAGAAATACGACCAGCTGATAGGAAGCCGTGATGAGAAAGAGTGCCACGGAAAGATGAACACCGGAATGTTTGCAGCCATGTGTGAGGCCGGAGATGTGATGGGTACTTTTGTAGGGCACGACCACGACAACGATTATATAGGAGAATACTATAACATATACCTCGCTTATGGACGTTATTCGGGAGGCAATACCGAGTACAACAACCTGGGGAAGAACGGATGCCGTGTCATAGAACTCGAAGAGGGCAAACGAACTTTCTCCACTTATATACGACTGCTGGGTGGTGACAAGTTATACCCTGTAACTTACCCCGATACATTTGCCAAAAAAGTAGAAGTAAAACAATAGAATAAATGTAGAGAGGCTGTCAAAAAACAGTCTCTTTACAATTCTACTCCTTCATACTTAGAAATGACTGAACGCCATATGTCGGGTATGCGCATCGACGATTGTGTATCTGCATCATAAGTTACGAAGACGGATTCGCAACGGCATTTTATCTCGTTGTTTTTTACACTCCGTATTTGTTGAAGGAATACGCCGCTTTTGTCGCCCAACTTTGTAATCTTGGTATCAACAACAATCTTTTCTTTGTAATAGATCGGGGAAAAGAAATCTACGTCGATATGTGCCAGTACAATCATTCCCTCAATCCAACTGACGGAAGTAGGCTTGATTACTTCAAAGTAATTGGCCTTTCCTAAATCAAAAAAGCTAAAGTATATATTGTTGTTTATATGTCCTAGCGCGTCTATATCGTTGAACCGGATTTGAACCGGGAGTGTAGCTTTAAATGTTTCTGGTTTTATTTCCATTTGTCTTATCTGAATACTATATCGTTTACAACAGGCATGCCTGCATGTTCATTCAATTTTGTTATTAATTTATCTTTAGCCATCATGAGCTCGGAACGTAATACCGATGAGCTGAGTGATACATATAGCACCCCATTCCGCAGGTAAATATTTGTTGTATAAGATGAAATCATAGACCCCAGAAGCTTCGACCAGCCTGTAACAGCCCTGCTCTCGGCAAACTTTCTTTTGAAGAATTGATTCTCTTCAAAAAACTGTCTGAGTACTTCACCTATACTTTCAGTGTTTCGTTTTCTCATAAGGCTTTATTATTCTTTTGTACGACTTCGCCACCGCTTACTTCGTAGAGGTGATAACTGCTGTTTGTATGTGACAGTATTTCGTCGAGATGTTCACGGTTTGTATCGGTAACGAATATCTGCCCAAAGTCTTTATCCAATACAAGCTTCACTATTTGCTCTACACGTGTCGAATCCAGTTTGTCGAATATATCGTCGAGCAACAGCACGGGAGTTGTTTCGGTTGCCTTTCGTAGAAAATCGAATTGGGCAAGCTTCAACGCAACAACGTATGTCTTGTTCTGACCTTGCGACCCTACTCGTTTTATCGAATATCCATCCATCTGCATATCCAAGTCATCTTTGTGCACACCGATACTCGTGTATCCTAATATGCGGTCTCGCTCCCGCTTTTGTTTCAGCGAACGTGCAAAGTCTGCATCGTCGAAATGCGATTCGTACCGTAACTCTACCTTCTCATTTGATAAACATATAAAATCATAGAAACGTTGAAAGATCGGAATGAATTTCTCAATAAAATCTTTACGTTTCGAATAGATAACCTTTCCTTCTTCTACCAGTTGTTCGTCCCAAAGGTCGAACAAGGTCTCGTCGATATACGAATCTGTTTTCAGAAGTGCGTTACGCTGTTGCAAGGCTTTATTGTAGCGGATGAGAGAATGCAGATATTCCTTGTCGAACTGCGAAAGGAACATATCCATAAATTTTCTTCGCTCGTCACTTCCTCCGTTTATCAGTTCGGTGTCGGAAGGTGAAACCATGATAAGAGGCAGAAAGCCGATATGATCGGATAGGCGTTCATATTCTTTTTTGTTCCGCTTGAATTGTTTCTTCTGTTTCCGTCTGAGGCTGCAAAAGAACTCTTCTTGCTTGTCGCCCAAGACATACCATCCCTGTATAACGGCAAAATCGGCATCGTGCCTTATATTTTGGCTGTCGATGGGGTTGTTGTGGCTTTTGCAGAACGAGAGATAATAGATGGCGTCCAACAGATTTGTTTTTCCCATACCGTTACTACCCAAGAAGCAATTGATCTTGGGAGACAGACTGAGTTCTGCCTGCTCTATATTTTTATAGTTGAGTATGGACAACCGCTCTAATATCATGCTCTGTAGAATTAATAGAATACAAAAATACGATTTTTTGTGAGGGTTACTAAAGTTTTTAATCCAATAGTTACATCTAAACATCAAAGGTAATAAAACGGTATCAGTGTAACGTGTTTGTTCTTATTTGTTTACTCTGAAAAAGGTGACAAAAGTGACACTTTTCAGTATGGTCTTATTATGTCACCTTCTTTCACTTCACTCCTTTTCACTTTTCGGTACAAATGGGGTGGAGGGAGACAATAATCTCTGATAAAGACATATTCCGATTCTTTTTTCTCTTGAGTTATTGTTTCGTCCTCCTCTTCAATCTGTACATCCTGCAAGTTACCAGAATCAGAGACCAGTTCGGTCGGTTCAGAAATAAACTCTTCCTTTTCTATTTTCTTTTCGACTGGTACATTATTATTCATTAGTTTCTCACGCAGCTCATTCAAACTATCTCTCGTTTTAGGGTCTTGTACGATTATCGTTAGGGGTTGACTTTGCTCTTTGTTCTCTTCTTCCTTTGTTTCGTTGTGCGACAACACCAGCCTGATAGCGTGTGTATCGGGGGCATATTCTTTTTGTCTGACTACCCGGGTTTTCAGTACTAGTTTGTCGGGATTCTCTTTGTCAGGAACATAGGTCGTTCGTATCTCGGTGAGAGTATAACCTTCCAACTTTTTCTTTAACGATCGGCGGGCAGTGATTGCCAGCGTCTCATCTCTGCTTTCCATTGCCGCTTCTATTGCTTTTCTAAATTGGGGCTTCTTATCTCGCCATTCATAGAATGATTTACGGGTTATTTTCAGGTGTTTGCAAATCTCTGTGATAGAATATGTGTCTTCTTCTATCAGCGAGACAATCTTTTCTGCCAGTCTTTCGGTATACTTTGCCATATCTGTTATAATAATGTTGTTTATAATAGATAATTATTTAGAAAAGTGATAAATATGGATCAAAAGGCTTATTGTCGTCTTTGTTGTCATCCTGAACGATAGTGAAGGATCTCTTATCTTTTAGAGAGTCGAGATGCTTCGTTGCCTCAGCATGACAAAGAGAATATACGATAGGCTGTGGCAGCGGCTTGTCCCTGACCGTTAGTCTTCGGGCGACCACAAGGGATCGCCCCTACAGTTGCCAGAACAATTTGTGGATAAAAGAAAGGTAAGTGATAAATAAAAAACGGTCGGATTTTTTCCGACCGTTTATGATGATGAACCCGCTTTTTAGAGTTTTGTTTATAACAAGAAGTTATTTTATGTTCGAAACACTTCTTTGAGCTGTAATTGCCAAGCTCTGAGGAGTTGATTTACGTGTAGTGAAATCAAACTCGGTAGACTTGTTGCCGCTGAATGATTTCCATTTCAATTTTAACTTCACTGTTTTACCTTCCGTATCCGGTAAGTTGTTGATATTAAATGCTACTAGCCCATCAGCTTCACGTCCATAGGTATCTCCACTTGCATTATGTCTGAATTCCAGTTCATAAGGGTTTGAAGGATTTGTGTTTACTAACAGATTTACGTAATGAGTCTTACTTGCATCACCAAACAAAGTCCTGAATCTGAGAGTAAGATAACCGTCTTCGGCAATAGTTACCCAGTCGTTCACTATTTCGATAGGATCTGTTCCGTATTTTGCATCGTTTTCAGCTCCTAAGTTGGGAACGGTTTGTTTTGTAAGGATGCTGTCTATCCAGTTTATATGTATGGCCTTCGTATATCCTTGGCTAGGTTTGTCTACTTCGTCGTAGTTGACAAGTGCCCTGACTTCTCTGTTGCCGTAAGGCGAAGTTGTCATATTGGTAGGCAGTAATGTTGTCTTTTCGTCCAGCTGTAGGAAAAAAGAATTTCCGTCAGTCGGCTTTACTGTTACCAGTGCATTTGGATACCTCCAACTTGAGTCATCATCATCATCCAAACACGACTGAAAAAAGATAGTCATGCCGATGATCCCAATAGTCATTAAAAAAAGTTTCAACGCTTTCATAGTTCTAACATCATTAATTATTTGATTCTATATATATGATGAGTTAGATGTCAGAAAAGTTGCAGCATGCTATAATTAAAAAATATTAATAAAACTCTCATCTATTAACAATACGGGATAATATAGCCTGTTGTTGATTCGTCGGCTCTGATTGATAGTTGGGAGTATGCTATAAACAGTAGAATGTTTTTTTACAGAAGTTTAAACGTGTACCCTTGTTCTTTTAGCCATTCTATGCTTTGAGGTAGAGCATATTTCATGTTTTTTTCTGCTTTTAGCGAATCGTGAAAAACGATCACAGAACCATCACGGGTATATCTTTTTACGTTTTCGAATACCTTTTCAGGAGTCATCAGTTTACTGTAATCTCGGGTAACCACATCCCACATCACAATTTTATAATAGCGTCTCAGGGTAAAGAACTGAGATACTCGCATGTGACCATGTGGCGGACGGAATAGTTCCGAGTCGATATATTCCGAAGCCAGGCGGGTATTTTCAAGGTATCTTTTCGAGAATTTGCGTATACCTTGCACATGGTTGAAAGTATGATTGCCTACACGATGTCCTCTTTCCAATACCATTTTATAGATATCGGGATGTTTGCGAACATTGTCTCCTACACAGAAAAATGTCGCTTTGATGCCATATTTGTCCAAAAGATCTAATACCCACGGGGTAATGTCGGGTATAGGTCCATCATCGAATGTGAGATAGACTGTTTTTTGTCCTTCTACAGGTTTACGCCACAATGCTCCCGGAAATAGCATCCGGTATATCTTAGGGGGTTGTTCTATTAGCATAATCGATATAATAAACAAACAGATAATCGTAAGTATTCACGATTATCTGTTTGTTTATTTATTCTAGTTAGATCTGTATTTTTGCAAAAGACGAGGATTATATTTCTGCATCAGGCCGGCGATGTGTTCGGCCATTGCATGTTCTTCTTTTTCGGCTATAGTATCTTCACCCGACAGGTAGAAACCTCTCATTGTTACCCGCATAAGATAATCGAGAGGGTGTCTGCTTTCACTGAAACTTACACCATTGCTAAGGTATAGCTCAGACAGACTCATCAATTTGTTGAGGAGCACTTTATATTTAGCTCTGTCGTAGCGTTGATAGATATCTAAAATCTGAATTTCGGTATTTATATAATCCCGTATATCAGAACTGCATGTAACCATATCAGCTTGTTTCATACTGGCGTACCATTCCAAAGAGCCATTTGATCTGTACATGATTTCATCTATTATCTTTTGAGCCTTGTCGGCATGTCCGAGTTGGTAATATGCTTCAGCAAACATAACAGATTCTCCACCGCGCGGAACTGTGTTGCCCGGTATTTTTGTTATACATGCATCAAGTGCTTGAAGTGCTTTCTCATTGTCGCCTTTTTCTAACAAGGCGGAGATGAGTTCGCCAAACAATACACGGAACGTACGGCACATTCTCAGGTTGTTTTCATCCAGATATACTTTCGGATTTTCGATACCTCCCCATTTGTACTTGTTGACCATATTGTCGAACATCACATCGGTATTTACTCCTGTACTGTCTGCCACACCCGGAATGATACGGCATATAATACCTTCCTTGATCGATTGTTTCTCAAGTTTCAAAGGTGGCTCGCCGATAGTCATCGCATAATAGATGCCACGTTCCCAGTCGTCATTGTTGATATTGTTCAACATTTCTAATATCATCATTTCCTGTCTGTAGATACCGCCCTTGTTGTCTCCAAGGTTGAATATAAACTGAGATTGAGGGCTTGCACCCATTTTCTTCCAGTCTACTTTCGATTCATTCACAGACATTTTCAATACACTACTTGGTATTACAACGCCTTTGTCGATGCCGAATGGATTGCGAGGGGCGTAGTTGTCTTTTGTTTTCAGTATATCCAATACCTCGCTCACTTGCATGGTATCTTTATATGCTGATGTATCATAATAGTCGTTGAAGTTGATTCTTCCCAGCCATGCTCCGTCTTGTGAGTTTTTGAGTTCACGGGTAATAATGCTTTCGATATCTTTTCGAGAAAGAACGTAAGCCGATTGTCCTTTAGACCCTTGATAGCGGTCTGATTCCCAATTGATAGGCAGTGGCGACGAATCGTATGCCTGACGGCGCATTTGGTCTACATACCAGTCTGTTTGCAGATAGCTGAGGTTACATACACGCACATCGGTGCGGAAACCTTCTACTTCCTGAGCATACCACAATGGGAATGTATCGTTGTCTCCCATCGAGAATAAGATACTATTCGGCTCGCATCCTCTGAGGTAGTTCATCCCAAAGTCACGCATTGTATATCTGTCAGAGCGATCGTGATCGTCCCAGTTTTGCCCTGCCATTTGTATCGGTATAAACAGAGATAAAGCTGTGGAGATTCCGGCTGCTACTGTGCTTGGTACCCATTTGCTTAATGTTTTCCATATAAAGGCAACACCAAACCCTATCCATATACAGAAGGCATAGAACGATCCGGCATAAGCATAGTCACGCTCACGTGGTTCGAATGGTTGCTGGTTTAGGTATATGATAATAGCGATACCTGTCATAAAGAATAGCATAAACGTTACAAGGAACTGTTGCTCTCCTTTACGTCCTTTGGTCAATTGGAAAACAATACCGAGAATACCCAGTATGAGTGGCAACATGTAATATTTATTATGCCCTTTGTTCTCTGTAATATCCGGAGGAAGATTCCCCTGTGGTCCACGTCCTAGCAATTCGTCAATAAAGCTGATACCTGTAATCCAGTTACCGTTGCTTATATTTCCTACCGACTGGATATCATTCTGGCGGCCTGAGAAATTCCACATAAAGTAGCGGAAGTACATAAAGTCTAGCTGGTAGCTAAAGAAGAATTTCATGTTCTCAAACATTGTCGGAGGCACAGATGGGTCTTTAATGTTCGCCCAGATCTGATAACCCAGAACATGTCTGTCTTCGGTCGAATACATACGAGGCAACAGCATATTGTTGGTTGTAGCGTATGTTGGGATCGTACCTGTTACTACATATTCGTCTTTTTGGTCAGGTGATTTTTTTACCACCTTATCATATGTTTTCTTTTCGCTTTCAGGTGCTGCCATTCTGCCGGTAGAAGGGTCTTTTTTCTCGGTAGAAGCATACGTCCTGCCATAGAATAGCGGTCTGTCGCCATACTGTTCGCGGTTGAGGTAACTTGCCAGCGTAAATACGTTTTCGGGAGAGTTCTGATCCATCGGAGTATTCGCTATCGAACGGATAGGGATTAATGCAAACGATGAATAACCTACCAGTATAACAAGTAGACACAGAACGGTTGTATTCAAAAAACGAGCGTTGATTCCTTTATAAAAGAATAAGAAACCGGCGAGTGCAGCAATCAAAACGATCCACAGTACTACACTTGAACCAATAAATACAACGCCGCTTAGAGCTAAAGCAATAAATGTAGCGATCTTGGCTCTTTTGATGCTTCCCTTCGATGAGAGAGTTTCGTATATTGCCCAAACAATAGAAATTACTGTCAGTAGAATATATGATAATGCACCTGTATTATATGAGAATCCGAAGCTATTGACAAACAGCATTTCGAACCATGCTCCTACTTTTGTAAATCCCGGGATAATACCATACATAAGAATTACAATAAGTAGCAGTGAGCCAGCCAACGCAAGCAATATGCCTTTTACATCGGCGTGTTTAGCTTTTTTGAAGTAATATACCAAAACAATGGCAGGTATACAAAGCAAGTTGAGCAAGTGGACACCAATAGATAATCCCATCGCATAAGCTATAATCACAAGCCACTTGTCTGCTCCCGGCTGATCGGCTCGGTTTTCCCATTTCAGGATTAACCAGAATACAAGGGCGGTAAACATAGACGAGTATGCATACACTTCACCCTCGACAGCCGAAAACCAAAATGTGTCGGTAAATGTATAAGTAAGAGCTCCAACCAATCCGCTTCCGATGATGGCTATAAGTTGCCCCATAGTCATTTCTTTGTCGGTATCGGTATATATGAGCTTTTTAGCAAGATGTGTAATAGTCCAAAACAAAAATAGGATGGTGAGAGCACTTAATAGCGCAGACATACTATTTATCATTGCAGCAACTTGGCTGGGATCGGAAGCAAATAACGAAAAGAATTTCCCTGTGAGCATAAAGAATGGTGCACCGGGTGGATGTCCCACTTCCAGTTTATAGGCTGAAGTAATAAACTCGCCACAATCCCAAAAACTGGCTGTAGGTTCAATTGTCATCAGGTAAACAATAGCGGCTACGGCAAAACTAAACCAACCAAAAATATTGTTTATCAGGTTATATTTCTTCATAATGAACAGTTATTGAATGATATGCTGCTTGATTAAACAGTTGTTTTTTATACATTTGGGTGCAAAGATAGTTAAAACGATGAAAGTATTATTTTTTATTGCTTGGTTTTTAGTTGCTAAATTCAAAAACTTCTTAAAATAGAAGGTTTTCTTTTTTCAAGTTTATGAATAATCGCTTTGTCATGCCAACAAAGTATATCACTAATTTCTTTAAATAATATGCGGGTATGTGTTCTTATTTTTTTCTACATTTGCTAAACAAACTAAGACTCAAAAATAAAACAATAAATAAACTATTATGAAAAAATATTATTTCCTGTTCTTGGCTTTGGCCGTAAGTTTCTTTCTGGTATCGTGCTCAGGTAAATACGATGGAGCCATATCAAGCTATATCGAGTCTACTGAAGGACAAACTTCGAAAATAGAAGTTAAGATGAATGAAGTGAAGGAGCTGAAGAAAGTAACGGTAGGCGACAGTATCAACTTCCTTAACATGAAAGCTGAAAAAGAACTGAGAGCACGGATCGAACAAGCTGAGAAAGAATTGGCGAGCTATCAGCAAGATCTTGTGAGAATAGGTACATCGTCGAAAGTTGTAACTGATGCATATACTGTGCAATTGACAAAGACACAACAAACGATTGACTCACTGAAAGCTGTAAAACCCGAACCTACTCGGTTGTATGAAGGACAAAAGACTGATCAGGTTTTGGCTGTTGTTGTAGAATGCAAGTATACGGTAACCAATGAGGCTAAAGAAAAAACAGATTTGCTGAAAAATTTTGTACTGTCGGTAGATGGCAAAACATGCTATGGTGTAACAGATAATCCGGATATGAGTGCAGAAAAATAAATTAATAATATACGCGTTTGTAAAAGCTTCACTCTTTATATGGTGAGGCTTTTTTGTTAAATAGATAAATAAAAAAGTTTATTTTTATAGTCGATGCAACTTTTTGAATTTAACCTGCATCATACTAATAGAGAGAAAAGCTAATGGACGAACTGCAATTAATCACCGGATGTAAACGTGGTGAGTCATGGGCTCGTAAAGAACTTTATGAGTTACATGCTCCTGCCATGATGTCTGTTTGCATGCGGTATGTTAATGATAGGGAGACAGCCAAAGATTTAATGCAGGATGGGTTTGTAAAGGTATTTACCAAAATACATACCTATTCCGGAACGGGTTCTTTTAATGGTTGGATGCGTCGGGTTTTTGTAACAACTGCTCTTGAGCATTTGCGCCGCAACGATATACTTCGTGTGACCTCAGATATAAATGAGTATGACGAAGCAATGGAAAGCGGTGATGTTTCGGCATTGGAACAACTCTCAGTGAATGAGATATTGGCTTGTGTGGCTAAATTGCCTAACGGGTATCGAACTGTTTTCAACCTGTTTGTGATCGAAGGATATTCGCATAGCGAGATAGCAGATATGCTTGGTATAAACGAAAGTACATCCCGGTCTCAATTTATAAGAGCCAGGAAAATTTTACAAAAAAATGTGGAATCTTTAATTATGCATGAAAATGCAGCAGAACGAAAAAAAATATAAAGACCAACTTGACGATTTCAGTAAATTGATAAAGCAGCGGCTCGAAGACCACCGTATGCCTGTCGATGAAGATAGCTGGAATGCAATAGAGCAGCGCATCAAACCTGTGAGCAACAGGCGTACGATGTGGTGGACTATTGCCGGGGCTGCTGTTGCCGTCGTTTTGCTAGTCTTGTTGATGTTACCATTAAAAGAACAAGACTTTATTACTCAAATGGGCACTGGCGCAACACCTGCTAAAATAACAACATTTGTAGAAAAAGATAATAATGCCGTACATGGCAAGGATAATGTCGTAAAAGAAGAAAATAAAATAAGAATAACTAAGAAATCTTCAGGAAGCGTCCGGTTGATTTCGCAACAAGTAAGTGAAGCAGTATCGATAGATGACAGTTCGTCCGGCACAACGAAATCTGTTGAAAATTCTCTGTTGATGATAGATACTGTGCAGCTTGCTCAAATTGGCAATTCTCTCGGAGTTGCGGAGCCTGATAACGAATCCGATTTACCTGAAGTAAAGAAAGATTCTGTTCCTTCTCGTGTTTATAAAGATGTAAAGAAAAGTAATGAACCAACTAGAATCCTGATTGAAAAATCGAAGAGACAAGACAAATGGTTATTAGCCGCTTCTTTCTCTTCGGGAGGAAGCGCTTCATTTGGAGGAGGGGGACCGGATAAGAATGGTTATTATTCTATGATGAATTCCCTTCCTTCGAGTGAGAGCGATGCGCTTTCTGATGGAGCGCATAATTCGTATGGAAAGGAGTTTTTGGATTACAACGACTTTACAAATGTTAGTCACTCCGTTCCGTTATCATTTGGTGTTACTGTTCGTAAAGATCTGACTGAGAGGGTAGGTTTCGAGACCGGGTTGGTATACACTTACTTGTCTTCTAAATTTAGGAGGAGTGGAACATCTTATCACACTGCCAAACAAGAATTGCATTATTTGGGTATTCCACTCAATGCTGTTGTGTATCTCTGGAATAACCCGAATTGGAATATATACATATCTGCCGGAGGAATGGTAGAGAAGGGATTACGAATGAATTATACGCAGAGCGTTATACAACGAGAAGAGTCTAATTCTTTAAATTATTCTACCCATCAGAGTATTCACGGGCTTCAATGGTCTTTAAATGCTTCTGTTGGTGTAACATATAAACTTTATAGTGACTGGGGAATATATTTCGAACCTCGCTATTCTTATTTCTTTGACAATAATCAGCCGTTTAGCATACGTTCAGAAAACTCTCATGTCTTTGGCTTGAGTGGAGGTTTGAGATATTCGTTTTAGAATTATCACTATAGAAAAGTAAATCAAATTTTTAATTTTGTTGGAGCATCAGTTTTTTATAGCTGGTGCTTTTTTATGGGTAGGGATATGCCGAACTGTTTAAGCTGGACAGAGGCAATACTTACATATAACTAAAAAAGCATATCTTTGCATCCAGAAAACTAGAGACATAATGAATTTCCTTGCACATGCTTACCTTTCTTTCGGAGATCCTGAAATATTAGTGGGGAATATGATTGCCGATATGGTAAAAGGTAAACAGATAGAACAATATCCCGAAGGTATACAACGTGGTATACATATACACAGGCAGATAGATACCTTTACCGACAGGCATCCCATACCCTTGGATACGATGACTATATTCAAGAAATCGGCTGGCAGATATGCCGGTCCTTTTTTAGATGTCTCTTACGATCATTTCTTAGCTCTCGACGATAGTAGCGAACCCGAGGAAGGCTGGGAGGCATTTGCTCAGAGATGTTATGCCCAGATAGAGCAAAGTGTGAAGCATCTTCCTTCTAAGTTTTGCTCGATGTATATGTATATGAAAAAAGAAGATTGGCTTTATAATTATCGCCACAGATGGCTGATAGAACGAAGCTTCGAAAGGCTGAAAAACAGAGCAAATTATCTTGATGATGATGCGCCTGTATTTGCCGACTTCGAAAAGCATTATAAAGACATACAGGAGAGCTATAAATTATTCTTCCCCCAATTAAAGGCATACGTAGAGGATATATCGGGTGAAGATATATAATCCCGAGAATATGAATGATTATAGTACGAAGATGATTAATTTTACTGATCAATCTAAATTCTATTATCTTTATACACAAAATATAAACTAAACCAGATTAGAGACTTAAATCAGATATACACTTAATATTTTGCAAATACTATAATATATGAAGATACTTTTGATAGGAGAATATAGTCGAGTGCATCTTACTCTTGCCGAAGGTCTGAGAAGCATGGGGCATGAGGTTGTTGTAGCTTCAGACGGAGATGGTTTTAAAAATTATCCGAGAGATATCGACTTATCTCGCAAAAGTTCAGGGATAGTAGATACTTTTACGAGCCTGATGTCGGTTCTTGGGAAATTTAAAAATTTTAAAGGCTACGATGTTGTTCAGCTAATAAATCCATGCTTTACTACCCAGAATGTAAAGGTTAATAATTACCTGTATAAGAAACTGAAAAAGAATAATAATAAGGTTTTCTTAGGGGCTTTTGGCGATGACTCTTATTGGGTAAAGGCATGTCTTGGCAACGAAATATTTGATTATTCCGAGTTCTTTGTTGACGGCAAACCTATAAATGTAGACTTCAACCAACGGTTTATCGACAAATGGATAAATACTCCTCTCGAGGATTCTAACGTAATGATGGCAAATACATCCGATGGAATTGTTGCTTGCTTGTATGAATATTATGTAGCTTACGAGCCATTTTTTAAAGATAAAGTAAGATATATACCTCTGCCATTGAATACCTCCGAAATAGAGTTTCAGCCAATAGCAGAAGAACCCGAAAAAGTAAACTTTTTTATTGGTATCAATAAAGTACGCGAGAAGTTTAAAGGAACCGATGTTATGGAACGGGCATTGGCCAGAGTAAAAGACAAATATCCGGATAAGGTGATTGTTACTCGGGTAGAATCGGTAAGCTATGATGTATATCAAAAGTTGATGTCGGAGGCACATGTTGTGCTCGATCAGCTATATTCACATACCCCTGCGATGAATGCGTTGCTGGCTATGGCGCAAGGTAAAGTGTTGATAGGAGGGGGAGAGCCTTATATTTACGACCTATACGGTGAATATGATAATAGGCCAATAGTTAATGTGCACCCTACCGAAGATGATGTTTTTGATAAGCTGGAGTGGGTGGTATTGAATAAAAAGCAAATCCCTGAAATATCAAGAAAGAGTCGTGAGTTTGTAGAAAAAAATCATGATTTCCTTACCGTTTCAAAAAAGTATCTTGATTTTTGGAAGTAAAAGTATTTATAGTTAATCTATCATTAACTGTAGGTAATAGAAATAAAGCGAGGATAATTCGACTCTGAATTATCCTCGCACCCTTTATTTACTACTCACTATAAAAACCTATAGACCTAATTTATCTTTTTATCTGCTTCTGGTTGCTCTGTCTCTGTTCGAAGCCAGTCTGTAGTTTCCTCTTTCTTCAGAAGATGAGCGTTTTATATTCGACTCTTTCCTTGTCTCTCTGCTAGAAGACGGTCTGCTGCTAATGTTATTATTAATCCTTTCGGTTTGTCTGTTATCGTATCTTTGTTCTTTATTATTGTTTTTTCCGTTGTTTAAGTTTCTGTCGTTTTTGCGATTTTGCTCACGTCCATTATAATTATAATCTTTACGTTTGTTGTCTTTTTTATTATAATTATATCTGTCATTATCTCTTTCGTTATACCTATATTCCTTACCTCTATAGTTGTTATGTTTATTGCCCGAATACCATGCTACTCTGTTGTTACGGCTGTCTCTGTAGCGATAATCGCGGCTATCACGGATGATCACTTGAGAGTGGTGTCCTTTATAACGACCATAGTCTCTACAGTGTATGTGGTTGTATCTCCAAGGGTTTGCTACATTTACCAAAACTACTTTGTGCATTCTGTATAAGTCGTAATTGCGATAAGCATATGGTAAATAACGAGCCGAGATCCATCTTCCTCTGTCAAAATAGAAGAATAACCCTGAATTTACATTGAAGTAACAGTTAATATCAGGCATGTAGTAATAGTCTACATAATCATATCCCACGGGTCCCCAAGCAGGTTGGCGTCCTATATTGATACTAATATTTATATTTTGAGCTTCTGATGTATTGTAGAATGATGCTACACCAATCAATAATGCGAATGCTAATAGAAACTTTTTCATGACTATATGTATTAAAAGGTGAATACTTTTTTTATCTCTTTGTATCTTTGATTCGATTAATATCAGAAAGATTAATCGGCAGAGACTTGTTTAACGTTAATTAACGAGGGGTTTCTTTTGTTGTTCTGTGTAAATGTCTTATTTTTAATTTGTTGTTTGCGTTTTGTGGATAAGTGAGCTATCTGCGTTTGTATATTAAAAAACTAAATAAGCAAGATTGGATAACCCTTCATTTTATCATATTTCCGTTATTTGTAGTGCCAATTAATTATTAATAAAACAAGAACTATTATGGATCAGAAATTTTGCCAAAGTTGTGGTATGCCTCTTAATGTGAATGAAGATTTCGGAAATAACGCCGACAACAGTAAGAGCGAAGATTATTGCCGCTACTGCTTTGCTGATGGTAAGTTTACGCAAGACTTTACAATGGACGAAATGATTGTGCATTGTGCTCAGTTTGTAGATGAATTTAATAAAGATTCGGATCAAAAGATGACAAAAGAACAAGCTATAGAACAAATGAAAATGTATTTTCCAAAGCTGAAGCGTTGGGCACAAGCATAATTACTCTTAATGAAGGAAACTACCCAAAGCGAATACGAAAAAGCGGTAAATAATGTAGTTGATTATATCAATGGTCATCTGTTTGAAGTGCCCGATATAAAAAGGTTGTCTGAGATAGCTAATATCTCCGAATACCATTTTCATCGTATATTTAAAGCTATAATTGGGGAAAATATAGGGGAGTATGTCAATCGTCTTCGCTTAGAATATATTGCAGAATATTTGCAGATGACAAAGCATACGTTGAGCGAAATCGCCGTGAAAACCGGCTATGGAACAAAGTATGCTTTGTCAAAAGCTTTCAAGAAGCATTTTGGGATTTCTCCTTCGGCTTTTCGTATGCAGGAAGAGGATGCGTCCAATTTTTTCAGAAAAACAGAGAGAGCGGTCATCGCCCTTGTTCCTGAAATAAGAAAAATCCCCTCCAAACAGGTTGTGTATATTCGTATAATAGACAGCTACGGTGCTGCGGAGTCATATACAATCGCATGGAAGAAACTGGGACAGTTTGCAAAAGAGAACAATCTGGTGAATGATAAAACTGAGTTTATAGGACTCAGTTTCGATAATCCAACCATAACACATCCTCAAAATTGCCGATTCTATGCTTGTTTTACGATAGATAGAGAAGTGAGACCTCAGGGAGCTTTCGGCGTGCAAAAGATAAGTGGGGGTATGTATGCCATTTTTACGCTCAAAGGTTCATATAGCGGATTGTTGGATATGTATTATAATATCTACCTCAGGTGGTTACCGCAAAGTGGCTATAAACTGCGGGGTGGGTATGCTTTTGAAAAATATCTGAACAACCCGAACAATGTTTCGGAGGATGATATACTGACCGAAATATACATTCCCATTTCCAAGCCGGATAGTTTTGGCCACTCACTATTTCTGTAACTGTTACTTTCGGTGGTATGAATTAACCAAATCAAAATTCAGCTATAACTCCCATCCCGAACCTCCCCAAAGGGGAGGCCCTTGCTCTCAGAATGATGAGATTTGATTCACAATTTATAGTTCTTCTGTAGAAGAATCAGCGGTCAATGACCAAAAAAAGTTAAGGAAGGAAGTCAAAAAATTAAAGATCAAGAAAATTTAACTGTTAAAATCCATTGGCAACCAAAAACTCGAGAGAAGCAAGAATCTCTCTCAGAATGTCGGCACAATCAGTGATTAAGCAATCGAATAATCAACATCATTCAGATTGCATTAATTACTAATACCCTTGGAGGTATAAAAGTATGAAGAATCGGAAAGTATGGTGTTTCATATTTACAAAAAGTATTGTTTCATATTTACAAATTCGGCTATGCTTATCGTCTCTTTTAGAGTGCAGAATCAAATAATCGACTAGAAAATAAGATTATAGACAGAAGCCTGGATTGCCAACTATTTTTATAATTATTACTTTTACAACAAGGGGAGTTAGAATCGTTATTTTTGAAAAATATGAATATAATTAAGCTCACAGAAGAAAACTTATTAACAGAACATATTTGCTGTGCAATCAGTAGTAAGTCTACAGCCAGAGGAGTTGAAGTCAAAAAAAAGTGGTTGAGCGAACGGTTTAAAGAAGGCTTAAGATTTATAAAGTTCGATGTAAAAGGGAAGGTCTTTATAGAGTATATTCCCGCAAAGAATGCATGGATTCCTATTGATGCGGAGGGCTATATTTTAATCAATTGTTTTTGGGTATCGGGCTCGTTTAAGGGAAAAGGTTACGGTAAACGTTTGTTGGCAGAATGTGAAGAGGATGCCCGCTCACAGGGTTACAAAGGTGTGGTATTGATCGTTGGAAATAAAAAGAAACCTTTCTTGTCGGACAAAGCTTTTATGCTTCGTAATGGATATGAGGTATGTGATACTTGTGACCCTTATTTTGAACTTTTGGTAAAAAATTTCGATCAACAAACAATAATGCCGTCTTTTAGGCAATCAGCAAAGTTCGGGATGGGAGACGGGGTAAGTGGTATCGATATCTTTTATACAGAGCAATGTCCTTTTACCGTTCCTTACATAAAATTATTAGACCCGATTGTCCAAGCCTCAGGCTATCCTGTAAGATGCCATCAAATAGATACAAAGGAAGCCGCTCAGAATCATTTTTCGCCTGTAACAACTTATAGCCTATTTGTGGATGGTAAATTTTATACTAACGAAATATTGACTCCTGATAAATTAAGTAAATTGATTGATAAAGTAAGAGGTTAAATCAGATGTTATTAAACTCCTTTGCATATCTTACTGTTCCTGTTACTCCTTCAAGTCCGCCTTCAACCAACTCCAATCCCATGAATGCATCAGCAGGAATATTGAATGGGGCTTTTATACACCATTTTGTAGTGGGTACAAATCCAAATTTTGGATAATATTCTTTATGACCTAAAACAATTACAGATTTATACCCCAATTTTCTGGCTTTTTGCAATCCATAATTTATCAAGCGGCTCCCAATACCTTCACTTTGCATCTCAGGGAGAACAGCCATTGGGGCAAGAGACAAACTTTGAGTCTCATCAGCATTGTTAACAATTCTGATTTTGGTAAATAAAATATAACCTACTATTTTATTTTCGATCGTTGCCACTAAAGATAATTCGGGGATAAAAGCATCGCTTAAGCGGAGTCTGTCAGTCAGTCTTGCTTCTTCTTTTCTACCAAAAGCTGATAAGTTGAGAGCATACACAGCAGGATAATCTTTAGCTGTTTCCTGCCTAATTACAATATTTGTCTTGTTTTCCATTGTAAAATTAAGATTATCAATCCTTAAAGGTAATAAATTAATGTAAAAATATGAATGAAAAAATACCAGACTCTTTCTTCTGTATAGAGTATATTTGTTTTATTCTCAAAAAAAACATTATTTTTGTGTCATCATTAACAGAAATTTTCTAAATACACAGTGCCTAAACAAACCAATAAAACTAAAACAACAATTAAATTATGAGAAAATTAGCATTTATTTTATTTACAATAACTACGGTTTTTGCCTTAACATCTTGTGGTAGTGATGATGAAAAAGAACAAGTGTTTTTTAATGGAGATTGTAAACAATCTATTGTATTAGAATCTGGTCCGGCAAATTCATCAATAACTACAAGCGAAATTTCAGCTACGCTTGATGATATGTTAAAGGATGCAACAGGTTATGGCTCTCCGGTTTCAACCGGTGAATTTCATGTAAATGGAGCTAATACAGTTGTGAAGATAACAGGTCTTCCGGATAACACTGTTCTGAAAAACTTTAGTTTAGAAATTAATGGACTTAAGAATGACTTTGGAGATATTCCTGTTACTCATACCAATCTTTATACAGGTAACTCAGCCTACTTCCAAAAGGTATTTGATAAAATGATTAAAGATAAGAAACTCACAACAAAAGCAACATTTACTCCAACCGAGAAAACATCTTCCGATGTAAAATTAGAAATAGTATTGTCCGGAAGATTTTCATACTGGAAAAAGAAATAAAAAAATAATTCATAGAATTACAAAAGAGGGCTATTCGACAGAATAGCCCTTTTTGTGTATTGTTGAAAATCTTTATTGAGATTTGTATATATTTTCAAAATCCTCGTTAAGTTCGTTCAGAAAATACAATGTGCTTTTGCTTGTATTCACTTTTAGCTCTTGGAAGCCATCACTTGCTTTTATTGCATCGTTCGTAATAAAGTCTTCTGCTCTGATTATACGAGCAAGAAGATTGCCTTTTCCTGAATTTTCATACAGATAGGAGATATCTGTAATTTCCAGTACACATTTATCCTGAAATAAGAACCCGTTCACACGGTAACGCATAATCATTTTTTCACGTACCCCTTTCGAGTCGGCAGGCAGTAATAATTCTATCCTCGATTTAGCTATAAATTCGTGGTTCTGATAACCATATCGTATACTGGATATAAAAGGGTCTTTCCCGTACTTTGTTCCGGCCCAATCTTTTAGTATCTTGTAATTATCTTCTATGGATAAGTTTGGCTTTGCCGGAATTTCCTTTATAAACGTCACTTTCCCTTCAAATACAGGGATAGACGTAAATTTTTGACCTTGCTTTGTTACTTGAGCAAAACATGCGGCAGAAATGAGACTACATACAATATAAATCAAAAACTTTTTCATCATTCTATCTTTTTTGATTTATACAAATATATGAATATATTTTTAAGTTAAACCCTTGATCGGAATTATCCTCCAATCAAGACTCTATTGTAGTCAGATAGTTCTTCAATGTATTCGAATACATTTCCAGCATTTTATCCCATACAAAGTCGTAGTCGATATAGTCGAGGTCTATTTTCTTTATTTGCTTATCCAGATAGACTTTAAACTCTTCCAATTGTTCGGATGTATACTTGTCCTCAAACCTTGTTTCTTTATAGAAGAGATCATAGGCTATATAGTTGCACGGGAATATTTCATAATTGCGGTGTATTTCCTTATCTATTATCTGGGCTGCAATTTCGGGCTGCAATCGTTTGTCGGGTTCGGTGATCTTATCCAGCTCAGGATTGATGCAGTTGCCGAAACGGAATACAACATTGCCCTTCTTGCCTAAAATACCGATTTCCATGTTTAAAAGATCGTCACGCTGAGTTTTTTTGAAATCAGGATTGTCTCTCTTCTGTTGAAACTCTTTTGCTTTCAGATAATCGCAAGGATCGTATTCGTATGATATGGATAGCGGGATGAGGTTTAGCTCCTTAAGACTTTCGATAAAAGACTTGTCTTCTGGATATAGAGCAAGCATCTTTAATAGACTGTCTTGGGTACGGTCGTCCGAGTTTTTAGCTCGTCCTTCACGTTGAGCAATCCATACCGATTCTTTTTTCTCAGAAATGGCATAGTGTATATATTCCGACATATGTTTTGACGCTATCAATCTCTCTTTTATAGATAGCCCACGTCTTACAATAAAACTCTTGTTGAGTCGCACAAGCTTGTCTATCCAAGGGTGGATAAGCAGGTTGTCTCCTATTGCAATTTCTGTGGTCTCAAAGCCTTTCTCGTGACGCAAAATGTTTAGCAATCCCGCGTCGAGTACAATATCTCTGTGGTTTGATAAGAAAAGGTGCTCTACCGAACGGTCGATACTCTCCCAGTTGTCGAGCTTCATGCTCGATGATACTCTCATACCCAATGCTTTTATCACAGGGTATATCATCCGGCTTTGAAATTCTTTTTTTGTTTCGTACTTAGACATTTCGGCAGAAAACTCAGCCCAATCTATCTCGGGCATAATATATTTTACTGCATGTTGAAAACCGGGGTCAACCAGTATATCTTGAATGGCTTGCTTCACCTCATGGTCATAAAGAGGTGCTATATCATCAAATTTGCTACTCATGGTATCAATTTACATTAAATTCGTTTTCTATAATCTCTGTTAAGACTTCAGTTATATTTAAGCCCGCAGCAGCTATTTGTTGAGGGATAAAGCTGGTCTGAGTCATGCCCGGAACGGTATTTACTTCTAATAAGTAAGGCTTATTATCTGAAATGATAAAATCAACTCTGATAATACCTTTCGCTCCTACCAAATCATATATTTTACGAGTCAATCGTTGTATCTCTTCTGTTATTTCCTGTGATATCCTTGCCGGCGTTATTTCTTCAACTTGACCTTCGTATTTAGCATCATAGTCAAAAAAATCATTCGATGTAACTACCTCTGTCAAAGGAAAAACAACCTCTTTGTTTTTTATTTTGTAACAGCCGCATGTCACTTCTGTGCCCTTGATAAAGCTTTCGATGATTACATCAGGTGTTTCGCCAAATGCCACATCAATTGCTTTTTGTAGTTGATCAACCGACTTTACTTTAGTTGTTGCAAAACTTGAGCCACCTGTATTCGGCTTTACAAACATGGGTAAGCCCAATTTTTCGGTGATATTATTTATATCGTATTTAGAATCCTTATTCAAATATAATGAATCGGCAACTCTTATCCCAAAGTTTCGAAGAAAATTGTTGCATACAAACTTATTCATTGTTAGCGACGATGCCATCATGCCGCATGTAGAGTAGGGGATGTCAAGCATATCGAAGTACGCTTGCAGGTGACCGTCTTCTCCGGGTGTTCCGTGTATGATGATAAACGCAAAGTCTATTTTAATCTTTTCTTTTCTCGGTGTATGGAAGGTAAAGTCATTTTTGTCAACAGGAAGTGTTTCTCCGTCGATCTCAACAGTCCACCCTTCTCTTACGATCTTTACTTTATACAGATTGTATTTTTCCTTGTCCAAAAAAGAATAAACACCAGCCATACTTTTTGCTGAGACGATAACTTCGGAGGAATAGCCTCCCCATACAATGGCTATATTACGTTTCATTTTATACGAATGATTATATATTTATTAAATGTCTCTATATGCTATATATCCACGCCATTTCTCTACCAGCTGAGCCATGTCGTCGGGCAATGGTGCTTCGAACATCAATTCTTGACCTGTTCGCGGATGTACAAACCCTAATGTCTGAGCATGAAGCGCCTGTCTTGGGCAGATATTAAAGCAATTTTGTACAAACTGTTTGTATTTAGCAAAGTTAGTTCCCTTCAATATTTCATTTCCCCCATACCGCTCATCGTTAAATAAGGTATGTCCGATGTATTTCATGTGTACACGTATCTGGTGGGTACGCCCTGTTTCGAGCTTACACTGGATAAGTGAGACGTATCCTAATCTTTCCAACACCTTATAGTGCGTTACGGCATGTTTACCGAAGTCTCCTTCGGGGAAGACAGTCATCAGCATACGATCTTTGAGGCTGCGGCCGATATTGCCCTCTATACGCCCTTCATCATCACTGACATTGCCCCATACTAAGGCTATATATTGTCTTTTTGTTGTCTTATTGAAGAATTGGGCTGACAGATGCGTTTTTGCATACGCATTTTTAGCCACAAGTATAAGCCCCGATGTGTCTTTGTCGATCCGATGCACAATACCTAATCTGGGATCTTTCGAATCATATTCGGGCGTATCTTTCAATCGGTATGCGATAGCATTTACCATCGTGCCCTGATAATTACCAAATCCGGGATGTACAACCAGACCCGGCGGTTTGTTTATCACCATTAGATCTTCGTCTTCGTATACTACATCTAGTGGAATGTTTTCGGGTATAATTTCCAACTCTCGGGGAGGGCGATTCATAACCACCGATATAACATCTAGCGGTTTGATTCTGTAGTTGGATTTTACCGGATTATTGTTTACTAATATGCAGTCTGCTTCGGCTGCTTGTTGTATGCGGTTGCGCGAGACTCCAACTATATGCATAGCCAGATATTTATCAACGCGTATCATACCCTGACCTTTATCGGCTACAAAGCGATAATGTTCAAATAACTCGGAGTTCTGATCTTCTACAAGTTCGTCTTCCGAAAGGTCATCTATTTCATCAAATGAATCGTCGATCATTATTCAAAAAAAGATTTTTCGATGTCTTGTGAATCAGACTCTTCAGATATACTGTCTCCCTCACTTATATCACCTCCGGCTCCTACGGTCATAACCAGCGGAGATCCTTTCGGTATTTTCTGATTTGGTGTTAGTTGTTTTCCTCTATACGAAATAGAGATAACTAACCCTTTATAAGCGGCAGGTACTTCCTGTATGGTTACTTTATTAAAGCCTAACGATGCTAGCTGGGCTTCGGCTTGCCTTCTCGAATAGTCTTTCAGTTCGGGCACAGATACCAATTGCACACCTTTAGCCTTTATAACTAAAAATACGGTGCGTCCTTTTTTTACTTTCGATTGCTCTTTCGGTATCTGTTCGATAATAGATCCGGGAGCACCTTCCGCTTGGAAGATGGAATCACTGATCTCGTATCTCAAATCCGACGATTCCAGTATCCCCGCTGCTTCTTGTACTTGCAGTCCTTTTACGGTAGGAACAGTGATGGACTCATTATGCTTGGTATAAAAATTGAGAAGAAACAATACGATTATAACCAGTCCTACAAAGGCCCCGATCATCATCAGTATGTTCTTTACATAAATATTCTTTAATAACCTCAATATGATATTCTCTTTCTTCATGTATGGCTATCCTTATCAAACGACGGTACAAAAATATTAAAAAAATACTTCTTTCATTTGTTTTACCTTACTTATTTAAGTTATAATAAGATAAATGAGAAGGATAATTGATTTCGCTTCAATTATCCTTCTCATCTATAATAGTATATAATAAGTTTCGATTATTCGGATTTAGATATCGGAATCTGGCGTTTTACTCCCTGACTCAAAGAAATCATAGTTTCTGTAGCTACAACTCCCGGAATGTCTTGGATTTTGTTGTTCAGCAAGTCCATCAAGTGCTCGTTATCCTTTGCATACAACTTGATCAGAATGGTGTATGGGCCGGTTGTAAAATGAGATTCTACAATTTCAGGAATCTTATCCAATTCAGGAATTACCGTTTTATACATTGAGCCTCTTTCGAGTTTTACTCCTATATATGTACAAGTGTTGTAACCAAGAACTTTAGGATTAACAAAATATCCGGAACCTACGATTACATCCATCTCGATCATGCGTTGTACACGCTGATGGATTGCGGCACGTGAAACACCACATTCGAGAGCTACATCCTTAAATGGAATTCTTGCATTCTGGGATATAATCTCTAGAATCTTTTTATCAAGTTTGTCAATTTTTTGCATAATATGAGCGTTTTATCGTTATTATATCTCAAATATATGATATTTTTTACAATCTGTATGCTTTTTGCTCAATAATTTACTGAACTTGTGCCAAATTATTATTTAAATCCGTTGTTTTAACTTATTTTCTGACAATGTCAGATTATTGTTTCGGATTGATCTCAAGCAATTCTACTTCGAAAATAAGAGTTGAAAAAGGTTTGATTCTGTCTCCGCTACCTTGTGCACCGTAAGCAAGATCGTAAGGGATATAAAGAATCCATTTTGATCCTACAGGCATCAACTGTAAAGCTTCAGTCCATCCTTTGATAACGCGGTTAGCGTTGAATGTGATTGGCTCTTTACCTTCGTTGCTATCAAATACAGTACCGTCTAGAAGTGTACCTTTGTAGTTCACTTTTACCATATCTGCTGCAGCTGGTTTAGCTCCTGTTCCTTCTTTTACAACTTTGTATTGCAATCCGCTAGGTAGAGCAACAACACCTTCTTTTGTTTTGTTTTCGGCAAGGAATTTTTCTCCTTCAGCAATTACTCCTGCATTTGCTTTCTTCAATTCTTCTTCTTCTCTTGCTTGAGCTTTAGCCTGAGCTTCTTGCATTTTTGCATTGAATACTGTAGATGGATCAGCAACTGCAAATTTGCCTTGTTTCATAGCTGTAGCCATTGCAGCAAGGAATGCATCGCTGTTTAGTTTTTCTTTCGAATTAGGACCATATATTTGTTGTATGATACCAGGCATCATTTGTTTTGATATCTGACCTCCAACTGATACTCCGGCCATATAAGCAGCTTTTGATTCAGGTGCATTTAACGATTCTTTTAGTCCGTTTAAGAACTCAGAGATGTTTCTTGCGTTTGATTTTACTACAGAATCCATTTTAGCTTTCATCTCTTTTTCCAATGCTGTTTTTTTCTGAGCATCAGTTTCTGCACTTATTTTGCTAAGATATCCGGCTTTGATGCTTGTAGTATCGCCTATTATACCTAGTTGTTGTAGATGCATAGACAATCCTTGCTCGTAAAGGCTAGCACCAAAAGCGTAAGAAATAGTATCGAGATCGGTCTTTAATGGAACGTTTGTAGAAACATTTCCACCACAAGATGTAAATAATGCTCCGAAAGCTACAATAGCCGAAAGAGCCACAACTTGAATTTTTTTCATTTTTTTTAACTGAATTATTATTTGACAATATCTAAAATTTCCACTTCGAAAATTAAAGTTGAGTTAGGTTCGATCGATTGTCCTGCTCCGGCTTTGCCATAGGCAAGATCAGAAGGGATGTACAATTTCCATTTCGAACCTACAGGCATTAGTTGAAGGGCCTCTACCCATCCCGGTATTACTTGGTTAACACCAAATGTGGCAGGCTGTCCGCGTTTTACAGAACTATCGAACACTGTGCCATCGATAAGCGTACCGTGATAGTGGCACTTAACCTGGTCTGTAAGAGCCGGTTTAGGGCCATCGCCTTTTTTTAGTATTTCGTATTGTAATCCACTAGGGAGTGTTACTACACCTGCTTTGTTTTTGTTGATAGATAGAAATTCTTCACCTGCTTTAAGGTTAATTTCCAATTTCTCGTCTTGTAATTTGGTGAAATAGTCGTTAATCACTTGTTTAGCTTCTTCATAATCCATGTCAGTGTCTCCTCCGTTGATTACATCCTTCATTCCTTTAAGGAAAGAGTCGAAATCAACTTTATTGATACCTGAGCTAAGGAAGTTATTTCCGATGCTTAAACCTAGAGCGTAACTAATTTTATCCATATTCTTTTCGTTTTATATCAGTCTTGTATGTCAAAGAAGTATTATTTCATGATATGACTGAATGTTTATTTAAATTTGCCAACAAAAGTAATTCTTTTCATGGGACTTTAATAAAAATTACCCCTGAAAAAACTATATTTGTATATGCTACTTACATTTTTTTAATAGTTTATGAGACATATTGTTGTATTAACCGGTGCAGGGATGAGTGCAGAGAGTGGTATTGCCACTTTTAGAGACTCCGGCGGACTGTGGGAGCAATACTCTATCGAAGATGTTGCCACTCCTGAAGGATTCAGCCGAAACCCTCAACTTGTGCTTGATTTTTATAATGCCCGACGCAAGGCTGCTTTTGAGGCTAAGCCCAATAAAGGACACGTAGGATTAGTGGAGATGGAAAAAGATTATAAAGTGTCCATTATAACGCAGAATGTAGATGAACTGCATGAGAGAGCAGGCAGCACAAATGTTTTACATCTTCATGGAGAATTGAGTAAAGTGCGTTCGACGGTCGATCCTTCGTTGATTTATACCTTGGCTCCTGATAATTGTGAGATTCACCTTGGAGATAAGTGTGAAAAAGGCTCACAGCTTCGTCCTCATATTGTTTGGTTTGGAGAGGCTGTGCCCATGATAGAAAAAGCAATGAAAATTGTACAAACGGCCGATATCTTTGTCGTGATAGGAACATCGATGAACGTATATCCTGCCGCTGGCTTGCTCAACTATGTGCATGCGGGGGTGCCTGTTTATCTGATCGACCCGAAAGAAGTAAATGTGCATCAGCCCGGAATACACTTTATAAAGAAGGGTGCTTCTGAAGGAGTGGCTCAGCTTCGCGATATTCTTAAATTTCAAAATCAGTAAAATGAATTATATAAAATTATTTTGTTCTATTTCTTTTCTTCTTGTTTTTAATTTTTGTTATGCCCAGAACCACTTTAAGGGATATGAAAATTTATTTACTATTCCGGCAAACTACGTAGTTCCTTATGCATCCAAAGCTCCGACAATTGATGGCGATATTAATGATCAAGTGTGGCTGAATGCCGTTTGGTCTGATCATTTTCAAGATATAGAGGGAGATGCCAAGCCTAAACCGTATTACGATACCCGTGTAAAAATGCTTTGGGACGAATCATATCTTTATATAGCAGCCGAGTTGAAAGATCCGCATGTATGGGCTACCTTGACTAAGCGTGATGAGATTGTGTTTTTTGATAATGATTTCGAAGTGTTTATAGATCCATTAAACACAGCCCACAATTACTTTGAAATAGAGATTAATGCATTTAATAATATTTTCGACTTGTTTATGCATAAGCCTTATCGGAGTGGAGGCTCAGCGCTCTTTAGTTGGGATACGCAGGGGATGCAACATGCCGTAAAAGTGCAGGGTACTATCAATAAGGCGGATGATACAGATACCGGATGGACGGTAGAGATGGCAATTCCTTTCAGGGCTCTTACTTTAGGGAATGGTGTAAATGCTCCTAAAGATAAAGACGTTTGGCGTATTAACTTCTCGAGAGTGCAATGGGAAACAGATATTGTAAATGGTAAGTATGTGAAAAGAAAAGATAGTGCAGGGAAAGTATTACCTGAAAATAACTGGGTATGGTCTCCTCAAGGGGTTATCGATATGCATAGGCCTGAAAGATGGGGCTATTTATTCTTTTCGAAAAACAAAGCAGGGGAAAAACAGCCTCAGTTTGTATTGCCATATACTGAAAAGCAAAAACAATATTTATGGCTGGTGTACTATAAGCAGCAAGACTATAGACGTGCGCACCAACGTTATGCGACAACCTTTGCAGAGCTGAAAATGGACAAGCCGGAGTTCGATATTGATAATAAAAAAAACAGACTCGAGCTGTCTTCTACCGGCAGGAGATTCGAAGTTTCTATCAAAGATGCTTCGGGTAAGAAGATTTATCTTAATGAAGAAGGATTGATAACTAAATAAAAAATAAAAAACTATGCGAAACCATTTTAAAATTTACTGGTTGACCTTATTACTATTGCCTTTTTTGTTCTCGAATTGTACAAGCAATATTGGTAATAAGCAGGCAGAAAATACCTACAAACATTGGGTGTGGATTAACCCTCAGGATTCTGATACGGAAGAGGAGCTGGCCGTGAGGTATAAAAAATATCATGATGCGGGTATTGCGGGCATTTTCTTCGAAGCCGATAGCGAGAAGCATTATAGGGCGGCAAAAGCTCAGGGATTGGAAGCTCATCGTTGGATGTGGATAATGAATAGGGGAGATGCATTGAAGGCTCACCCTGAATGGGCAGCTGTAAACAGAAAGGGCGAATCGTGTGCCGATCATCCGCCGTATGTAGATTATTACAGATGGATGTGTCCTTCTCGTCCCGAGGTTGCGGAGTTTCTGACCAAAGAAGTAGAGAATGCATTGTCTAAAGATTATGTTGATGGCATCCACATGGATTATGTTCGCTTCAGTGATGTGATATTGGCGGTTAATCTGTGGGACGTTTATGGTATTGTTCAAACACAAGAATTGCCCGAATATGATTTTTGCTATTGCAATGTATGTAAGGCTAAGTTTAAAGAAAAATATCATAAAGACATAGACAGTATTCAATATCCTCAGGAAAATCTCTCGTGGAAATCTTTCAGATATGATGCTGTAACGGCAATTGTGAATAAGATTGGAGATGTAGCAAAAGCCCATCATAAGCCGCTTACTGCTGCCGTGTTTCCGACTCCGGACGTAGCGAAACGTTTGGTAAGACAGGATTGGACAAACTGGCCTTTGGATGCTGTTTACCCGATGATTTATCATGGTTTCTATAAAGAAGACGTACCATGGATCGGTGATGCCGTTAAGCAGGGTTTGAGAGGTATAGACGGTCGTTTCCCTCTCTATGCAGGATTGTATATGCCCGACTTTAAGAATAATGAAGAGATCGAAGCCGGAATAAAATATGCTTTGGAAAACGGAGCTTCGGGCGTTTCTATCTTTGGTAATGTTACCGACGAAGTATTAGCGATATTGTCTAAGTATAAGCAGAAGCCGGAGACAAAATGAGAGGTGTTTAGCAAATAATATAAAAACCAAAGAGAGTAAAATGAAATATATTTTACTCTCTTTTTTTTTATGTAAAATGCTCATAGTTAATTAATTTATATATCTTTGCGGATATGCTTTGGTTGACTGGAGCAATACTATTAAGTATACAAACTAAACAAAACTATTATGAAAGTGAAAAAACTACTATTTTTCTTATTCGCAACTATTCTGTTTGCGTCTTGTAGCAATGACTCGCAAGAAGCTGTCACAGCTGGTAAAACGTACAAGGTTACGTTTAATGTATCAAATTTTGCACTTGACCAGAAACCTTTGAAAGTGGACAATGAAGGTCAGATCACTAACTATTCTATTGAATATGCTATTTATAAGTATGGTGGAGAGTTTGTAAAATCGGGACTAATAGAATCAAGCTCTTTTGACCAAAATAGTGTAAAAATTGAAGAAGAGATTTTGGCAGGAACTTATTGGATAGCTATAGTTGCAGCTAATAAGTTTAATAATGAGGGTCCTGTACTTTCTAATTTATCAAACATCAATACAGACTATTGTAATGGAAACTTTCGTATTGATAGAGGACATGATAATGAGACTGTTTATTATGAAAAACTCGCTTTTACAGTGGGAGATAATGTAGTTGCTTTAGTTAATGATGTTGTACTTAAACCTATGTGGACTTTTTTGTATGTTAATGTTTTAGATGCCGCTACATGTCATCTTCCTGAGGGTACAGCGTATGTTCAGTGTACCACAACTCCTTTTTACTACGGATTTGGTTTAAAAGATGGAATAGCAACAAAAAAATATGACAAGAGCCCTGGAGTAGGCAGTGGTTTGCCAATGACAGTAGGTGCATTTAGAGGTCTTCACGGTTTGATGGAGGCTATACCTGTAACAGCTACAAAAGATGCTACAGTAAAATTTGTATGTTTCTCTACAAATGGTTCTGTTTTGAGTGAAAAGGTTATATATACAGGGGATATAGAAAATGGTAAGTACATCACATTTAAAGGTACATTAGGTAATTCTACTTCAAATGCATCATTCAATGTATCGCTAGGTGATTTAATAGATGGCGGAATAATTCCTTTTGAATAACTCAATAAACTTTAGCACTATGAAAAAACTACTATTTTTCTTATTCGCAACTATTTTGTTCGCGTCTTGTAGCAGTGACTCGGAAGAAGCAGTCACAACAGGTAAAACATATAAAGTTACATTTGATGTATCAAACTTTAGTGTAGATGTTAAATCATTGAAAGCAGAAACCTTTGGCAATCGACTTTTTTATGTCATTTACGAAAAAGAGAGTGGTAAAGGCGTGAAAGGGTGGACGTTTGAAGGAATGGTTGGGCAGGTAACTGAAGAACTCCCCGAAGGTAACTACTATATTGCTTTTATTTCTCATCCTAGAGGAGGTATGAGTTCTCCTCCAACAGAAGGGGCGATTGATGTAAAGGATAATAATTTCTATACTGACTATTTTGAAAATCCTCCTACGTGGATATTGGGAAATATGGGTAATAGATTTATATATTACGAAAAGGTTAGCTTCTCAGTTGCTGCTAATAATTCGAATATGCCAATACCGGTAACCTTACAACCGATGTGGTCTGAGGTGACCATTGAAGTGACCGATGCCAATACATGTTCTTTGCCCGAAGGTACAACTACAATCGGCTGTGTTATAACTCCTTCCTTTTATGGGGTATCTATAGCGGAGGGTGTTCCTACTCGGGGTTCAGAAGCATCTTGGGGATGGAATGACCTATGTAATACTAATGTTGATAAATTTAGAGAACACAAAATAATTACAGATAGACACGCAACGGCAGGTAAAGATGTTACAGTGAAGTTGGTATTTGTAAAACAGATTGCTTCCGGTGATACTGTTCTAGGCGAAAGGGAGATATACAAAGGGAATATCGAAGGAGGTAAACGTATAACTTTCAGAGGAACATTGGGTAGGACCAGTGCAATAGGGACATTCAACGTGTCTTTATCAGACCTGACCGATGGTGGAGTAATTCCATTTGAATGATATGCTAACAATAGGTAAGAAATATAAACGGCGGGTATTTCCCGCCGTTTCTTCTTTTACTTTATATTTTCTAAGGTTTTCACCAAATAATCATAAAACTTACTTACTGTATCTATTTCTACAAACTCATCAGGAGAGTGTGCATTTAAGATTGTAGGGCCAAACGATACAATGTCTAATCCCGGTGTGCTACCCAGAATAATGCCACATTCTAATCCTGCATGTACCACTACTACATGGGCGTCTTCGTTATACATATCTTTGTATAATTTAGCCATCATGTTTAGTGTATCCGATTGAGCATTAGGCTGCCATCCCGGATAACCATTTTCGATAGATACTTTTGCGCCTGCAAGGGCAAATACACTTTCCAGGCTTGAGCAAATTTCATCTTTGCGTGTTTCGGATGAACTACGGGCCAGCATTTTTGCAGAAATACGACCTGCTTCAGACTTAACAGAGGCTAAATTTGTAGAAGTTTCTACAATGCCTTCAAAGTCGGTTAGCATGCTGATGACTCCATTTTGGCAACCAATAACAGCATTGATGACACTATCTTGTATTTCCTCAGGGATAAGCGTTTTGGGTAAGTCAGTTTTTGCTGCTTTGAATGAAAGGTTTGCTTCTACAGCTTTATATTCTTCTTTAAATATCTTTTCGTATTCCTTCACAAGTTTCTGGAAGTCTTTTTCATCTTCTTCGGGTAGAGTAACGATAGCAACAGCTTCACGAGGAATCGCATTTCTTAGAGAACCGCCATCGATGGCAGACAAACGCACCTCATAATTGCTTACTGCTTCTTTGAGGAAGTAAAACATAAGCTTGTTGGCATTTGCTCTTCCCATGTGTATTTCAGTTCCCGAGTGACCTCCTCTAAGACCTGTAAGCGATATTTTATAAGCAATATCACCCGCTGGTACTTCTGCATCTTTAAATTCCCAATCGGCATTAACGTCTGCACCTCCGGCACAACCTACGCATAGCTCGCCGATCTCTTCGGTATCTAGATTCAGCAATACGTTTCCTGAAAGAAACCCTTTCTTCAATCCGCTTGCACCAACCATACCGACCTCTTCGTCTACTGTAAACAAGGCTTCTATTTTTCCATGTTTCAGTGTCGTGTCTTCGAGGACAGCCATCATGGCGGCAGCTCCGATTCCGTTGTCTGCTCCCAATGTGGTAGACTTGGCTTTTACTCTGTTGCCTTCTATTTGGGTTTCTATAGGGTCTTTTGTGAAGTCATGCTTTACATTCGAGTTCTTCTGAGGAACCATATCCAAGTGTGACTGAAGTATCACTACCGGAGCTTTTTCCATTCCTTTGGTAGCAGGCTTGGTAATAACGATGTTGCCTGTTTTGTCTTGTTTTACTTCTAGTCCCAGTGATTTTCCGAAATCGATGACAAATTTTGTCACCTCCTTCATCTGTCCTGTAGGGCGAGGAATCTGGGTCAGGTCGTAGAAGTGTTTCCACAACTGTTGCGGTTTTAGTTTAAGTATTTCTTTAGACATAATATGTTATGTTTTAAAATTACGAATAGTAACAAAGATAAGAATTTTCGATGAAGTCTTTTACATATATAATGAAAAGAGTAGGCGGTATGAAAGTTTTACATCCCTTGTCGCTCCTTATTTATTTTTACTTAAATCTAGTCTGTAAATTCTTTGAGATGATCCTTTATAAATATTTCAGTAAAAGTTATTGATGAGGAATAAATTTTTAGATTAGAACGGTGCTCTTTGAATATATTATTAAGATCGTTTTTTTCACTATTTAAATAAATACCATTAGTTAGAGTATATAAAATACCTTGTAATTTGTCAGACTGAGATTTTTTCTTGTTCTTAAGGAAATCGATATATTGATAGAAATATCCAGGATAATTGATAAATAGTTTATAATATTGGTCACAGATAAATTCTCCAACATAGCCATCTACATTTTTATTTTCTTCAATTTGAGATAGTATATACACGTTCATTGGTATTAATTTCGTATTCTTAATGGAATCGAACTGAATAGCAACTGTTACAGCAAAAATTGAATCAATATTTTCTATCTCTGAGAATTTATCGAAATAATTCAGAATGATTGGATCTATATCTTTTTTTAATTCGTTTATATCTTTTATCTTTTCTTTGGAAGATAAAGTGTCAAATAGCGCAAGGAAAATGTGATAGTTCGGTTCTGATGAGTAAAAGGAAGAATTCTTTTCAGTTATTCTGTTATAATTCATTGTTGTATCAATTTCAAGTATATCACTCCTCTGCTCTGGTGTTTTATTACTACAAGCGGATAGGTAGACGAATAATATTATAAATATATTTTTCATGAGCTTTAGTGATATAATTGTATTAGATTGAAATTTGGTTCAATGCGCTATCAGATCTTAAAATTAAATAGAAATCTTAAAAATAAGGATAACGTGCTTATTTATTTTTCTTCTTTAATTTACCAGGGATTTCCTCTTTATGAGACGAAAGTACAAAGTTCTTATATTATTAGATAAATCTAAAATATAAAAGTGTAGATGTGAAAATGATGGAAGAATTATTTCTTTTGCTTTTTAAGTGCCAGCATAGCAATGCCGAACAGACCGCAAAGTATTACCCAGATAGATTGCACTGCAAACACGCCTGTAGCAAACGCTGTTGCATGTAGTTTGTCTACCCCATACAGACTTAACGATGCTATTACCGCTATTTGCCAAGGGCCTAGTCCTCCGTTAGATGGTACTCCCATGCTAATACTACTCAAGGCGAAAGCGATCAGTCCGGCGGTGATTCCCAAGTCGGCTGTAAAATTGAAAGCGAAGAATGTAATGTAGAAATAACAAAAATAAGAACCCCAGATGCCTATCGTATATAAGAATACACGACCTTTGGTATTCATTTTCCAAATTGCTTTCAAGTCATTTGCCATGCTTGATAGGAATCCTTTTATCTTACGTACAATAACATTTTCTTTGAAAAACCTAAAGACAATGTATGTAGTTATTATTGCAGCGCCGATAGCTAAGTATAATAAAGGGGATTTGAATATGTTGGATATAGTATTGAACGTTGTTTGGTTTTGTTCCAGTTGCGTCAAAAAGAATTGCATATTGAACAAAAATGCCACCAAAGATATTATAGCAACGGTAAGTGTATCAAAAATCCGATCGAGAATCATTGTTCCGAATAATTTAGAGAAAGGGATCTTGTCCTCTTTGGCTATTACCCCGCATCTCCATATTTCGCCCGCTCGTGGCAATGCAAAATTTACGGCGTACCCGCCATAGATTGCATAATTGAGGTTCGATATTTTGGGAGAGTATCCCAAGGGTGTAATGAAGAGAGCCCATCGATATCCTCTGATTGTATTCCCTAAAAGCCCAAATAATAGAGAGAATAATAGTATCCCCCAATTGGCATCTTTCAGTATTTCCCAAAGTTGATTTGGGTCAATTTTACTAATAAGATAATATATGATCGCAATCCCTAATGCTAAGGGTAATACGACTTTTATAAGATTGTTTAATATAGAACTTTTCTTTTGTGTTACAACTTCATCTGTTTCTTCCATTCTCCAAATTTAAATGTAGTGGTTTCAGAATAAAGGTGTTTTAATACGAACGATTTTCAGTAATAAATACTACCTTTGCCGCTGCAAATATAATGATAATTATAAGTATGGGGGCAGTTAAGCCGAAGAAATTCTTAGGACAGCATTTTCTCAAAGATCTGGATATTGCACGTCGGATTGCCGATACATTAGATGACTTTGCCGATGTGCCGGTAATTGAGGTTGGTCCGGGAATGGGTGTGCTGACTCAATTTCTTATCGAAAAGGAGAGAGACTTAACCGTTGTTGAGCTCGATCGCGATTCTGTGCCATATCTTAACCAGCATTATCCTGCTTTGCACGGGCATATAGTAGAAGGCGATTTTCTCACACTTGACTTGTCGGCTATCTATCCGGACAAGTTCTGTGTGATAGGGAATTACCCTTATAATATTTCGTCCCAGATATTTTTTAAAGTTCTTGAGCATAAAGACAAAGTTCCGTGTTGCTCAGGAATGCTCCAGAAAGAAGTTGCCGAACGTATAGCCGCTAAGCCGGGAGGCAAGACATACGGTATATTAAGCGTTCTGCTACAGGCATGGTACGATATAGAATATCTTTTTACGGTGAGCGAAAAGGTATTCGACCCTCCGCCGAAAGTAAAATCCGCCGTGGTTAAACTGGTTCGCAACAAGAGGGAACATCTGGACTGTGATGAGAAGCTGTTTAAAACTGTTGTGAAAACAGGATTTAACCAGCGTCGAAAGACCCTTAGGAACTCTATGAAGCCTCTGTTGGGAAAAGATTGCGAAGCGTATGCCGACCCTATCTTTGACGAACGACCCGAGCGCCTCTCGGTTGCAGATTTCGAAAAGTTGACAAATATAGTCTCAGCTTTTCTGCCCGGGAGAAGTAGTGAGAAGTAAAGGAAGTCCTAACACTTAAAAAAGAATAGCTCATGTCAGAAGTAAAATTATTCTATCACAAAGACAATGTTATACGAATGAGCCGTAGCATTGAATTTTTGAAAGCCACCCCTATTAAGGATTTTCTGTGGATCGACCTTAATAATGTAGATGAGGAGATAGAAAGCGAGTTAGAAGATTATCTGAAAATATATATCCAGGAAGAAGAGGAAATGGTAGAGATCGAGATGTCGTCGCGTTATATGGAGACGGCAGACTCATTGGTTGTGAATTCCAACTTCTTACTTGGAACTTTCGAAAGAGAACCGGTTTCTTTTATCATAAAGAACAATATCCTTATTACTGTCCGTAGCGAGGATCTGTCATCCTTCCATGAAACGATAAAGAAAATCTCGGCTAACCCCAAGATGTATCCTACCGGTTATCATGTGTTTGTCGCTATTTTGGAGACACGGGTAGAACTCGATGCCGACATGATCGAACGCATGACTCAGCAGATTACGTCATTGTCTAATAGCATCAGTATAAAAGAGGCTGACGAAGAGCTTTTGATGGAAATCAAAGACTTGCAGGAAAAGACAATGATGCTCAGGGAGAATATTATCGACAAGCAAAGGGCTGTATCGAGTATGCTCAAAAGTGAACTGATGCCAAGAGAGCTGCATGCCAGAATTACGATTCTGATAAAGGATATAAACTCACTGCTTGAACATATCCGTTTTAGTTTCGACAGGCTCGACTACCTGCAAGATACATTCCTCGGGTTTGTTAATATCGAGCAAAATAAGATCATCAAAATGTTTACCGTGATCTCCGTTATATTTATGCCTCCTACACTTATCGCAAGTATTTATGGGATGAACTTTGGAGAGATGCCCGAGCTGGAATGGAAATATGGCTACGAATTTTCTATCGGACTGATGATCGCCGCTGTTGCCGTTATTCTCTTTTATTTCAGACGGCAGAAGTGGTTATAGTTATTCTCTAAAATAAAGGAGAGTGTATCAAAAGCATTTTTTTATTATCACTCTGTTATCCTGACCGGAGGGAAGGATCTCTTGTGAGAGAAGAGATGTTTCACTGTCGTTCAACATGACAAAAGAGAGTAATATTCCGATAGTATGTTTTTAGTTTTGACACACCCTCTTTCTTTTCTTATTTCTTTTTGTCTTTCTTTTTATTAGGCTTTTCCTCCTGCGGTTTTGCCATAGATTTCTTTGCGTTCTCTATCTCTATCTTGGCTTCTTCTGTCAGCTCGGGATAGTGAAGGTCGAGTTCCTCTATTCTGTCACTGATGATTTGACCTATGATGTAGCGCATAAACCACTTGTTGTCTGCCGGAATAACGTGCCAAGGCGCCTCGGCGGTCGATGTATATGTCAGCATATCTGAGTATGCCTCCATATAGTTGTCCCAGTATGCACGCTCTTTGAGATCTGCTGCCGAAAATTTCCAATTCTTAGACTCATCATTCAGTCTGGCAAGAAAGCGTTTCTCCTGTTCATCGTGCGAAACATTGAGAAAGAACTTCAATACGATTGTTCCATTTTCTGTCAGATGCCTTTCAAAGTCGTTTATCTGCCTGTAACGTTTTTCCCAAAACTTATCATCGATATCTTCCGTCTTTGTGATATTGGGTAATTTTCCGTTTAGTACAATCGCCGGATGAACCTTTGCTACGAGTACATCTTCGTAATGAGACCTGTTGAATATACCAATTCTTCCACGCTCGGGTAAACACTTGTAGATACGCCACAGATAGTCATGGTCTAGTTCCTCTGCCGATGGTTGCTTGAATGCGAATACCTGACAGCCCTGCGGGTTGATACCCGACATAACGTGCTTGATTGTGCCGTCTTTTCCCGCGGCATCCATTGCCTGAAATATGATCAGGACAGAATAGCGGTCTTGTGCATAAAGCTTGTCTTGTAGTTTCGATAGTTTATCGATACTTTCTTCAAGGAGCTTTTCTCCTTTCTGTTTTGATAATCCGGCGGTGTAATCTGTTTTGAAGTCGGATACTTTATGCTTTTCTCCGGGGTTTGCAATTATCCTTTTCAGAATTTCTTTTTTCATAACTATTTAATTTATAGTTCTATTATGCTAGGAAACTTTCAATCAAAATGCAGATGCAGAAAAGCCCGAAGTTGGCGGGCAATACAGTCCATGCGCTTATCTTGTCTTTAATAAGTCTGACTGCAAGTAAAATTCCAATCAGTCCGCAAATTGTGTTCAAAACCAGTATCCACTCCGGTATCTTGTAGAGATAGAGGATGTTGCCAAAGTTGTAATTATATAGTAATCTGAGTTGGAAATATATCCAGCATATATTTAGTATTATCAGTAATATTCCTATGATAACATTAACCAGATTACTATATTTCTTTTCTGTCATTTGCAATAATGTAAAAAGTGACAAAGGTGACAGCTTTTACCCTGTCTCTATTTGTAACCTTATTTCATCGCTTTTTGTTTAGTATCTGTATATAAAAAGATAATTATTCCCACATAAAGTTATTTGATAACTTCAATTAGGTCGCTGAGGTCTTTTCTTACTTTCGGTTGATTGTGCAGCCAATCAAGGTTTTCGTCTTTGTATCCCAAAGGAAGAATAAATGTCGCAGAAAGGCTCTGTGTTGGTAAGTCGAGGATACGGTTCAATGCATCCCTGTCAAAGCCCTCGATAGGGAGTGTTTCTATGCGTTCGTTGGCAGCAACAGTACATGCCACTCCCAGAGCAATATAAGTTTGTTGAGATAGCCAGTTTTTTAGATTGCTGCCATTTTTTTCAATAAAGAATTCTATCTTTTTTCTATATTTATCGCACCACTCTTTGCTCGGATTCCGTTTTTTGTTTATCAAATCGAAATAGTCGTCAAGGTACTTTTCTGTAATTTGTGTATATGAAGCAAATACCAGTAGGTGAGAACATCCCGTAATTGGCTGTTGCTCGCATGCTTCATTGTATATCTTTTCTTTCAACTCTTTGTTTTCTATAACAAATACTTTGAATGCCTGCATTCCCAAAGAAGTGGGGGTGAGGTTGATTGCTTCAAGTATTCTTTCTACTACATCTTGTGGAACTTTGGCTCCATTCATGCCTTTACATGCATGTCGCCATTTAAGATCTTCTATTAAGCTCATATTATTGTTTTAGTTTAAATAGTCTGGGGGAGTCGTGCTCGTTTTCCTTTTATGATCTGAAAGTTTAATCTTACCGCACGATTCCTTTTATCAATACTTAGTGAATTTTGTTTGTATTTTATTTTAGGCAGAGGAATTTCATTTTCCGGCTGATCGATTGCTTCATGTAGCGTATCTCTCAGGGTGTGAAATTCCTCTGCCCATATTTAATTATAAGTATTTTCCTTAATCGGTTTTATTCTTCTTTAAACCAGCCCGAATACATCAAGTAATTTTTTGCTATTTTCTGGTTCATTTCTTTTGCTTGTTCCGGATCTACTTTTTTTACAAACTTGGCAGGTACACCGGCATAGATACTTCCGGGTTCTACTATTGTGTTACTTAGCACTACCGATCCCGCTGCAATAATAGCACCTTCGCCTATCACTGCATGATCGAGAACAATGGCTCCCATACCTATCAGTGCACCGTTTTCTATTTTTGCACCATGCACCACTACATTATGACCGATGGATACATCGTCGCCTATTTCTACTACAGATTTTTGATACAATGTATGCAATACACTGCCATCTTGTATGTTTACCCTGTTTCCGATGCGTATCGAGTTTACGTCGCCACGCAATACGGTGTTAAACCAAATGCTACAATCTTTACCTATTACCACATCACCGATTATTGTAGCGTTTTCGGCCATGTATGTATTATCTCCAATCTCAGGTGTAAACCCTCTGACTTCCTTTATTAATGCCATTATCTTTTATTTTGTATAATAATCGAAAAACTGTTCCAGTCCTTTTGAATCTATTTTCTTTGCAACTATTTTTTTGTTTTTATCCAACACAAACACCGACGGAATGTATGACGTATCATAGTTCAACCAGTATTGTGATATATTATTTGGGTCGGCAGCGTTGATCCAGCCGGTCATTTTATTATTCTTTACAAACTTATCCCATTCTTTTTTGTCGCTTCCCTTTATATCGATAGCTACTACCTGCAACCCTTTGTCTTTGTATTTGGTATATACCTCATTGTATATGCGAGGTGTTTCTTCTATACAGTGATTGCAGTCGTGACCATAGAAATATAGTATCAGGAATTCGGCTTTTATATCGTTTGTTTCAATTGTCTTGCCGTCTATTGTTGTCAGCTTTATATTGCGGGCTCTCATACCTATACGATTATTCTTGATATGCTCATACATATATTGCAATCCCGACACTTGAGCGCTGTCTATCCATGCCAGGTTTTTGCCGAAGACGTAATCTTCGCAAAGCTTTGCCCAGATATTCTCATCGCCCATTCTGTCGCTCGAAGTGGTTGTATTTATAAGATAAGACAACATTTCTTTAAAACACACTTCATTCTCTTTTGTTCTGCTCACAAGCTTACTTGCTGCCACCGCCAAAGAATCGGGCATAGGATTTACCCACTGAGTCATATATGATTCTATGTAGCTGGTCAGATAATTGGTTCGCCACAGCCGAGGGTCGGTAAGGTTTATATTGTCGAAATAATGTATTTTCCCGTACTTGTTGTTTTCTGCAAACTCTTTATCATTCTTAGGGTCGGTGTAAGGTAACGTGATCGGAGTCATACCCTTTAGGAAAGTTCCAAACCAATTCGTCTTATTTTCTTTGATAAGATTGTTTACATAGGTCTGCGCTATTTGCTCTTCGGTTGCTATTTCCTTTTCTATGACGGCTCTTTTTTGCGGAGTAAGATTCGATGCCGATAGCTGATCTTCGAGTGTTTCTCTCAGAGCGTCATTCTCTGCTACTTTGTTGAGATAGCTCCACAGTAGGCGCGTGTCATCGTTCCCTGTTACAGTGCTTTTTAAGAAATTATCCTTGTTGATTGTTATCTGCATTTTACTCTGTTCGCTGCCAAAGAGCATGTCTGTTCTGAAGTCAGGTGCTATGTAAAGAAAATATTGCCCTTCGGGATACTTCTCTTTTGCTGTAAATACACCTTTGCCTGCCGCAGAAAGAACAACGGAGTCTTTTGCGTATGTAGCGCCCCGCCAATACTGTCCCAGATACAGTTTCTTGCCACTTTGTCCCGGATAAGTTACTTCTAGGTTGAACTTATTGTCGGGACTTTTAATAGTTTGAGCCTCCATCTCAAACGTGAAAAGGAGGCTCAATAATATAACAGTTATTTTAAATCTCATGTGTTTTTTCTTTTAACCATTGTTTTTCGTCTTCGGTCAATAGTGGAGAAAGACGATCGTATACAAATTTGTGATACTCGTTAAGCCAGACGATTTCCTTCTCTGTCAACATTTCTTTTACTATAGGTGTCGTATCTATAGGGCAAAGAGTCAGGGTTTCGAAAGAATAAAAATCTCCAAATTCGGTAGTCATTTCATGTTTGGTACGGATGAGATTTTCTATACGGATACCGTATTGCCCTGCTCTGTATAGTCCCGGTTCATTCGATGTTATCATTCCCGGTTGTAGTGTCGTAGGGTTCTCATTCATTCTGATATTTTGAGGACCTTCGTGTACATTCAGGAAATGTCCGATACCATGCCCTGTTCCGTGCAGGTAGTTTAGTCCTTCATCCCACAATGCTTTACGAGCCAAGATGTCTAACTGGCTTCCTCTTGTGCCTTGAGGATATATTGCTGTTGCCAGATTGATATGCCCTTTCAGTACCATGGTATAGTCCTTTTTCATCTGGTCGGTAAGCGGGCCTACAGCCAGTGTACGGGTTATATCTGTTGTGCCGTCGAAATATTGAGCGCCGGAGTCTACAAGCAGCAAACCTTCGGGTTTGACCGGTAGTGAGCTTTCATTGCTTACATGATAGTGAACGATTGCCCCGTTCGGACCATAGCCCGAGATTGTATCAAAGCTTTCTCCTACAAAGTTTTTCTGTTGACTTCTATATTCCACCAGTTTTTCGGGTATCATAATTTCCGTCACATTTCCACCGGGTACTGCTCCTTCGAGCCACATGAAGAAACGTACCAGTGCTACTCCGTCGCGTTCCATCGCAGTGCGGATACCCTGAACCTCCGTATCGTTTTTGATACTCTTCATCAAGTCTGCCGGAGATGGCATATCGATGATGCGGCATCCGTCGGGTATCGTATTATATAGCTTGAAGGTTACTTTGTTTGCATCCAAACAAACAGGAGTATTAAGTTTCGATACATAATCAAAAACCTTATCGTATTCGGCAATTGTAACTCCTTCTGCTTTCAGGTAATCAGAAACCTCAGATGTTAGTTTTTTCGGATTGATAAACAATACTGTTTCTTCTCTCGAAACATAAGCGTAACTAACAGCTACAGGGTTGCACTTTACGTCGTTGCCTCTGATATTAAAAATCCAAGCAATTGTATCTAATGACGCTACAAGCAAAGATTTTGCACCATTCTTCTCTACAGCGTCGCAGATGCGTGCTATTTTTTTATATGCTGCTTCGCCCGTATATTTTTCAGGCAGTACAAAGATTGGATTTGTAGGAATTTCGGGTCTGTCGTTCCATATTTTGCTGAACGGATCGTAATCACTGATAAGGTGCAATCCTTTCATGTTTAATTTGTGGGTAAGGCTCATGGCTTCTTTAGCCGCATACACAGTACCATCTATACCAACGTATTCTCCTTTTCCCAGTTCGGCGGTTAGCCATTCTTCTATACTTGGGGTAGAAGGAAGTCCTTCTTTGAATAATTCGATATCAGCTCCTTCCAGTTCTTTTGCTCCTTGCAGAAAATAGCGGGAGTCTGTCCACAGTCCGGCTTTTTCGCGAGTGACTACAACTGTTCCGGCCGACCCTGTGAATCCACTGATCCATTCGCGCGAAGCCCAGTGCGAAGCCGGGTATTCACTTAGATGGGAGTCGGTGCTGGGGATGATAAAAGCATGTAAGCCTTTTTCTCCCATAAATTCGCGTAGAGCGGCAAGTCTTTTATTTATATTCATAACTATATTTGTTTTGGTATTCTCTTACTCATCCAAAGAACCAGTTATGTTATTTTTATTTAACATTGAACAAGTTCCTTCAAAGTTGGCTCCGGGCTCTATTTCAATCGTACGGGTTTTAATCTCCCCTGTCAGATAAGAGCTTGCTTTTAGAACAATAGTCTCGGAACATATAATGTTTCCATTTACTTTGCCGAACAGATCTATATTCGAACAATTTACATTGCCGGTAACGCAACCGCTCTGACCTACAATGATTTTTCCACGACACTGAATGTTGCCTTCTATTGCTCCATCGATGCGAAAATCTTCCTCCGAAGATATTTCTCCTTTTAGTTGTGTGCCCGACGCTAAAATATTGTGTGTGCCGGATGTTGTGTAAGGTGTTGTTTCTCTTGATTTACTCATAATTATCATTCTCTGTTTTCTCAAGGTTTTATATCTTTGTAAATTCAATAATGAACAAATATAGATAAAAAACTTAGCTTTGTGCCGTTTTATTTTAACTCTTTATGAAAAGTTTTATTTTGCTTGAGAATGTTGTTTTTTATGCCTATCATGGCGTACAACCTCTTGAAACCAAGGTGGGGAACGAGTTTGTGGTGAATCTGAGGTTAGAAGTAAACCTAACTGACGCAGCTCAGTCCGACTCATTGGACGATACGGTCAGTTATGCCGATATATACAATGATGTGAAGGAACAAATGCAAATCCCGTCTAAGTTGTTAGAGAATGTAGCATTTCGAATAATTCAATGCTTGAAGCAGAAATATACAAAGATCGAACATGTGGAAATTAAGCTTTCGAAACGAAATCCACCTATGGGTGCTCAGTTAGATTGTGCTAGTATTGTTTTAATAGATTAGGCTGATGAGGGTAAAAAAGATAACAGAACTGAATAGACTCTCGGTCGAAGAGTTTAGGTCTGAACCTAAAATTCCGCTTATCATTGTGTTGGATAACGTAAGAAGCCTTAATAATATCGGATCTGTGTTTCGTACTTCGGATGCATTTCTTGTCGAGGCTGTTTATCTCTGTGGTATTACAGCAACCCCGCCTAATGTGGAAATACATAAAACAGCCTTGGGTGCTGAGAATTCGGTAGCATGGGCATATTACTCGGATACAGATCATGCTGTGAAAGAGTTGAAAAGGAACGGATATACTTTATGTGCTGTAGAGCAAGCTGAAAACAGTATTATGCTGGATGAGCTTCGATTAGATTCTATAAAAAAATATGCGGTTGTTTTAGGAAATGAGGTAAAGGGAGTACAGCAGGATATTGTAAGCCAATGTGATTGCTGTGTCGAAATTCCTCAATATGGAACAAAGCACTCCCTCAATGTTTCTGTAGCTGCGGGAATGGTTATATGGGAATTTTCTAAACAATTGAAGTGATTTATCAATATTTTTCCTAGTTTTGCATATAAGACGTATATAACACACTATACTATGATAACTGAATCAGATAAAAACCATCTTGCAAGAAAGGGTATTACCGAAGACCAACTAAACCAACAACTGGAGAACTTTAAAAAAGGATTTCCCTTCTTAGGTATTGCCGCTGCAGCATCGGTAGACAAAGGTATTAAAGTGATAGATACTGAACAGGAAAAAGAATATCTGGCCGACTGGGATGAGTATAAAGCATCATCGGGAAAACAAATTGTTAAATTTGTTCCCGCTTCGGGTGCGGCTAGTCGGATGTTTAAAGACTTGTTCGAGTTTTTGGATGCTCCTTATTCAGTACCTACCACTGACTTTGAAAAGAAATTTTTTGGACAGATAGAGAAGTTTGCATTTTATAATGATCTGAATGCTGTATGTCTGAAAAATGAAGGGCAAACTCTTGCTGCTTTGCTTTCGGCAGGAAAATATAAATCGGTTGTTGAAAATCTTCTAAAGCCGAAGGGGCTTAATTACGGAAGTTTACCTAAGGGTCTTCTTAAGTTTCATAAATATAGTGATACATCCCGTACACCTGTCGAAGAGCATTTGATGGAAGGGTATCTTTATGCAAAGAATGATAAAGAAGAAGTAAATATTCACTTTACAGTATCGCCTGAGCATAGACCTTTGTTTGATGACTTAATAAAGATAAAAAAACAAAAATTTGAAAACGAACTGCATGTAACATACGATGTCACATTCAGTGAGCAAAAACCCAGTACAGATACGATTGCAGTAGATGCCGATAATCAGCCGTTTAGGGAAAATGGTGAGTTGTTATTCCGTCCGGGAGGGCATGGTGCATTGATCGAAAATCTGAATGATTTGGACGCTGATATTGTTTTTATAAAAAATATAGATAATACTGTACCCGATAAATATAAAGATACAGAGACTAAATATAAAAAAATATTAGCCGGTGTATTGGTTGATGTTCAAAGAAAAGTGTTTGATTATTTGAAGCTTATTGATAGTGGGAAATATACACACGATCAACTGATAGAAATTCTATATTTTCTGCAAAAAGAATTAAATATAAAAAATCCGGACACAAAATTATTGGAAGATGCAGAGCTAGTACTTTATCTGAAGCGAAAGCTCGATAGACCTTGTCGTGTATGCGGTATGGTGAGAAATGTAGGGGAGCCGGGAGGCGGACCTTTTCTAGCTGTAAATTCGGATGGAACTATCTCTCCTCAAATCTTGGAAAGCTCACAAATTGATATGTCTGATCCTGTGAAACAGGAGATGTTCAAAAAAGGAACTCACTTTAATCCTGTTGACTTAGTTTGTGGAATTAAAGACTATAGAGGACGACATTTCAATCTGAAAGACTATGTAGATTATAATACCGGATTTATATCTATTAAATCAAAAAATGGGAAGGAGCTCAAAGCCTTAGAACTTCCGGGCTTATGGAATGGTGCCATGTCTGATTGGAATACAATATTTGTTGAGGTTCCGAGTGAAACTTTCAATCCTGTAAAAACCGTAAATGATTTATTAAGAGATTGTCACCTGTGATTTTTTATTTTTTATTATATTTTCACCAAATGCAAAATATTATATATGTAAATCTAAAAAAAGATAGCTAAAGTTTTTATTTAAAGAAAAAAGAATTATCTTTGTTCGGGAATAAATTTTTATACATTATTACAATATAGCTTTCCTAAAGCTAGACCCAATCGTAACTGATTGACTGTTACACACTTTTTTAGACTATTACTGACTTTATTAAAACTACAATATGAAATTTCGATTAGGATTAGTTGTACTACTCTTTTTGCCTTTACTCGTGAAAGGGCAATCCACTCCTCAAAGTGTAGTGTTTTACTCTAAGGGTAAGATGTACGTTAAGTACGGAAGTGAGACTGATGGAACGCAGTCTAAGTCAACAACTTTGTATATTAAAGGGTCTGCTGAGTTTGCTGATGGTTCAGGCATAATTCAGAATGGTCGTACAGAGTTGACGGGTGATTTTATTAATGGTAAAGATCCCGGAGTTGCAGGAAATGGAGTTGATGCTGGGGGTGAATATGCGCATCTGTTTAAAGACCCCAATTCAGGCAACGGTGTTGTTGCTTTTGTTGGCAAAGATAACAAACAAACTATTCGGAGAACCGGAAGCCTTTTAGCTAACAAAGGTTCTCAAAAAAAATACAATTACATAGCTTTTCCGACGTTGCATGTTGACAAAACCGTAACAGATATTAATGCGGCTGATCCTCGATTGGTAGGGTATGTTGCTGTAGACTCGTCTGCTGCTGTTGTTGTGAATAAATTATACGCTCCGCTCAATGCTCAAAATGTTTTGGGGGGGAATAGATTTGTTATACAGGGAGGCTATGATGCAGGCAATACGCAAAAAATGAATTTGGGGCAAGCCCTTATTCTAAATGATGCAGGTTCAGATCTTCCCGGGTATAGTCAGGTAAATCTGACATACTACAAATATAATGGTGCCAGTGACGATGATGGAGCTATTAATCCTTCGACTCATGAGGCTGCTACTGCAGATAATACACTGCGTAAGACAGTAAATGGTAAAGTGTGGAATTACTTGACCGGATTTACGCCTCCATTTGAAGAAATGGGTACAGACTATTTGTTTTACCATGTATTTATGAAACCAAACAAAAACAGTCTGACCTCTAATCAAGGAACGATAATGGATCCATTATACAAAATGAAGGCCGGATACGGATACTTTATGAGTATGGATGTTACTGATTACGGAAGTAAAAATATTGATGACAGGTGGGCTGCATTGAATGTAAAGTCTCAGAATAGATCTAGAGGTGGATTTGAATTCAATCGTCGTTTGATGAGATATCACTTTACAAAAATAGATAATAGTAATATTATTACCGGTGGCGTGCCAAATCTTGGGTCTACTGATTATTTAATGGGATTTGCTCGCTTTTCTCCGGATCCGGCAGGAACAAAACCTGGCAATTGGAAAGGTTTAGGAGATTGGCCTGATTTCGGAAGAGATAGGATTGAATTGTTGGAAAAAGAGAAGTTCAAAACAGATGCTGTAACGGTTATGCTAGAGCAAGGACTTAACTTTTTAGGAAATCCATTTATGGCTCCAATCAGTTTGAATCCACTATTAGGATACGATATTGAAGGTAATACACTTGGTACAGATTTGAGTAACAATCTTTTGGATGTATCGCAATACTTTGGGCAAGATGTAAATACATCAGCTAAAAATGAAACTACAAAAAATGTGTTGAGGTCTAAATATTGGATTGTAAATAATGGTTTGATCAGATATGATAATAGTGATAAACTATATCATATGCAGGTTAGCTATGATTATATCAGTACAGATGGGACTACTGTAACAAGTGGATCGACACCGACACAACCGGGTAGCAGTATCATAAATCCTTTACAATTCTTAATTGCTCCTATGCAAATGTTTATTGTACAGGCTAACAGAAATTTTGAAATTTCATTAAGTCCTACTTTAAGAACATTAGGGACAACAAGATACCTAAAGAGTGCTAGCACTTCTAATCTTTTGTCTGACTTTTTTGTTGTTGAAGTTGCCAGCTCTACAGATAAAGCTGCCGACAGAACGGCTGTTGTGCTGCGTGATGACGCAAAAATGACTGGTGATGATAATTTGGATACTCCGAAAAATTTCACAAAGTCGATTACTGTACCTAACGAGAACGATCAAATATATCCGGAAGAAGGCTCTACTTTCATTTACACCAAATCGAGTGATGGCGTAAATATGTTAGGGAATGTAGTTCCTCTAAATGTTAAAGAGCTAGCATTATATGTAACTCCTCCGGCTACTCAACAGACCTTGTCTTTGAATTTCTACAACTTGGAGAATGTTACTGCTGTTCAGGATGTTTGGTTAATAGACCGCTACCAGAATAATAAAACAGTGAAAGTCACACCTGGAATGTCTTATGAATATTCATCAGGTCCGTCAGATCTGAAAGGTGTAGACGAAAATCGATTTATATTGCGCTTTTTCGAAACTAAAGATATTCTAGAAGAAGAAGCTACAGAAATAACTTGTTATTATAATGAACCAGTATTGCATATTTCCGGCTTGAATGAAAAAGATGTGAATAGCGAAGTGTTGATTTATGATATGCAAGGACGACTGATGGGAAAAACCAGAGTAGGTAAAAATGACTACCCATCAATGGAATATTCTAAAACATTAAACTTAGGAACATACATAGTAAAAATAGCAGGAAACAGAACTTTTACAACAAAATTTGTGAACTTACACAACTAACTTTTTAGAACACAGACGTACGAAAAATATAACAAATGAGAACAAAACTAGTGATATTTGTGTTTTTGATAACATGCTTTGGGCTGTCTATACCAGCGGTTTCAATAAATGCTGCAGAGCCGGATGCGATGGATGCGCAAGTAATATCCAGCAAGTCACCTTCTGCTGTAACTTTATCAAAGATTGAAAATCTATCTATTGCAAGCAGGACGGATAACTCTTCGATGGCTACGACTTTAAATAAAGTTGGAGGTACAAGAGCGCTTACGGACTGGGGTGCAGATCCAACTTTGCCCGGGCAAGGTGGGGAAGTAACAGATCCTGGCCAAGTAGGTGAAGCTGCTCCGATAGGAGATATTACATTGCCTATAATTCTATTTGCGTTGGTTATTTATTTCGCTTATAGAGGAGTTACTACTTCAAAAAGAAGAAATAACCTCTAATATATACAAGTCTATAACAATATAAAGTAGGAGAGTATTGATTTTACTCTCCTATGTGTTAATGTCTGAATAAGCCCCATTTGCTATACAGCAAGTGGGGCTTATTCTGTTGATTTAATTTACATGTATCTAGATTATTTCTCTATCCAATTTATGATTTTATCACAAAAAGGATCTTCTCGTGGAGCTACAAAATCGACTAGTTGTCCATCCTCATCAATCATAAATTTCTGAAAATTCCATTGTACTTCTGCATCCATCTTTCCGTTCTGTGACTTCTCTGTCAGCCATTTATAGAGGGGTGCTTTGTTGTCGCCTACTACGTCTATTTTGCTCATCATAGGGAATGATACATTATAGTTGAGAGTGCAGAATGTTTTTATTTCTTCATTTGTTCCCGGTTCTTGACCTTTAAAATTATTGGCTGGAAAACCTATCACGACAAAGTTCCGATCTTTGTATTTTTCATAAAGTTGCTGCAATTTGTCATACTGAGGAGTAAGCCCACATTTAGACGCAACATTTACAACTAAAACCTTTTTACCTTTTAGGCTTGAAAGATCAAAATCGTTACCGTCAATATCTTTAACTTTAAAATCATATAAGGATACTTGTGCCATCATAACTGTAGAAATTATACTGAATAGTGTTGCAAAAATTAAATGTTTCATATTGTATTGTTATTTAGTGACTGTAATTAAAACAACTAGTATATGCAGAATGTTTTGTTAATAAATATAGAATAAACGTGCTGCATCTTCATTATATTTTATAGTATTTGATGCTGTGTTTCCTTGTATCTTTTCTAAAAAGATTACCTTTACGGCGTCAAAACAAAATAATATGGATTTTAATTTAGAGATATTTTCCCTGGTTTTATTTGTTGGGGCATGTTTTGCCGGATTTATAGGTTCGCTTACCGGTTTAGGAGGAGGTGTAATTGTAATTCCTATTTTAACCCTTGGATTCGGTGTAGATATCAGATATGCAGTAGGTGCTGCTTTGGTTACATCTATTGCCACTTCTTCCGGAGCGGCGGCGGCATATATAAAAGAAGGGATAACCAACGTGCGTATTGGTATGTTTCTCGAAATAGCCACAACGACAGGTGCTGTTGTGGGCGCAATTGTAGCTATGTATCTTGATAAGATGTATATAGCTATAATTTTGGGTATTGTTCTTATTTTTTCTGCGATACGCTCTGTATCAAAGAAGGAAGATGGGATTGATTATTCTGCTCCGGGCGATAAATTGGGAGAAAAGTTAAAGTTAAATGGTTCTTACCCAACCAAAGATGGAAGAGTAGAGAAATATAATGTTCATAATGTAATTGGAGGGTATTCACTGATGACAGTTGCCGGTGTTTTATCGGGGCTGCTTGGTATTGGCTCGGGATCATTGAAAGTATTGGCTATGGATACGGCAATGAAGATTCCTTTCAAGGTATCTACAACAACCAGTAACTTTATGGTTGGTGTAACAGCCGCCGCCAGTGCTGTAATCTACTTTCAACGAGGATATATCGATCCGGGATTAGCCATGCCTATTGTTGTGGGAGTCCTTTTGGGTGCATTCTTTGGCTCAAAAATCTTACCTAAAGCAAATGTAAGAAATTTAAGACTACTATTTAGTGTTGTCATTTTCTTCTTGGCTGTTTCTATGATTTATAATGCTTTAACCGGTAAAATGTAATAAGATGAAGAAAGTTTTTTCTAAAGAGTTTTGGGAAGAAAGAGACATGGAGCTTCTTATTGGCAAACTGCTGCGATATGGAGTTATGTTGGCATGTGGTATTACCGTATTTGGAGGTCTGATCTATTTATTCCAGAATCACGGTTTGCCTATCGAGCATTATAAACCTACACCCGATGATCAGCCCTTTCCGGGAGTTTCTCAATATTTACGTGAGTTGTCAACGATTATTCCTCGAGTATTAGAGTTTGATGGTGCAGCCATCATACAATTGGGCGTTTGTGTGTTGATTGCCACGCCTATTTTGCGTGTAGCATTTTCGGTGATAGGCTTTCTTATTGAGAAAGATTATATGTATGTGGCGATAACTATCGTCGTTTTATTAATTATTGTAGCCAATATGGTTTTAGGATTACATTGATATGAAGAAGACAATATTTCCTTTTTTATTATTTATCTCTATTTCTTTGTTCTCTCAGTCAGCGAAAGAGAAAGGTTTTGCAGCAATTAATAAAGAAAGTGCAAAAGCATATATTGGCTTTCTGGCAAGTGATGCTGTAGAAGGCAGAGAAGCCGGTAGGCGCGGTGGACGTGTTGCCGGAGAATATGTGAAGTCTGTATTACAGGATATGGGACTTAAACCTCTGAATAAGGATTCTTATTTCCAGCCTTTTGAAGCTTATAGTTCCGAGAGACAAAAAAGAGTGCGTTTTTCGGTTCATCCCGATTCTATTCAGAAGTATAGTCAACTTCCGGCTCATCGTAAGTTAGAGTTAAGGAATGTATTGGGGTATATTGAAGGCAAAAATAAGAATGAATATGTTGTAATGGGTGCTCATTACGATCATTTGGGTATAGATGAAGTTCTCGATGGGGATAAGATATATAATGGAGCCGATGATAATGCTTCGGGAGTTTCCGCTGTTTTGCAAATAGCGAAAGCTTTTCTTGCGAGTGGAGAAAAGCCTGAGCGTACAATTATATTTGCACTATGGGATGGTGAAGAACTGGGGCTGTTAGGTTCGGAGTATTTTATGCAAACGTGCCCTTTCGCATCAGATATTAAAGGATATGTTAATTTTGATATGATTGGACGAAACAATGACGAGCAGAAACCAAAGTATGTCGTGTATTTTTATACCGAAGCACACCCTCTGTTTGGTGAATGGTTGAAGAGCGATATTAAGACATACGGATTAGGTTTAGAACCTAATTATCGACCTTGGGATAAGCCTATTGGTGGTAGCGATAATGCTTCATTCGCAAAAAGAGATGTTCCTGTGATTTGGTATCATACAGACGGACACCCCGATTATCATCAACCGAGCGATCATGCGGATAAAATAAATTGGGATAAACTTGTTGAAATAACGAAAGCTGCTTATCTTAATCTTTGGAATTTAGCGAACTTAAAAACATACTAATTAATGAGACTCAAACTTATCCTTGTCGCACTCTTTTTTGCTCCATTTTCTTTATTCGCACAAACATCTAAAGAGAAAGGTTTGGCAGAAATAACTTTGCAAAAGGCAAAAAGGTACATAGGAATCTTGGCCAGTGATAGTTTAGAGGGACGTAAAGCCGGCGAATTAGGTGGTTTAAAGGCCTCGGAATATATAGAGAGTACATTACAGAAAGTAGGCGTTAAGCCTTGGAGGGACACCTATTATCAACCTTTCGAAAACGATCGATATCCTTCTCTAAAGATGCGTAATGTATTGGGATATATCCCCGGGAAGTATCAAGATGAGGTTGTTATAGTTGGAGCACATTATGATCATGTAGGTGTAAAAGCGAACAAAACGAATGACAGTATATATAATGGAGCCGATGATAATGCTTCGGGGACATCGGCAATTTTACAGATAGCAGAGGCTTTTGTCGCTTCGGGCGAAAAACCATTACGCACAGTGATTTTTGCTTTGTGGGATGGCGAGGAATTGGGCTTATTGGGTTCATCTTATTTTGTTGAAGATTACTTTAAGAACATAACTTTTCCTTTACTATCAGCGCCTAAAATAAGAGGCTATATCAATTGTGATATGATTGGTAGAAATAAGACTGAGGCTGATTATAATCGTGTAGCATGCTTTTTTTCACCGGAAAAGCCCGTGTTTAAAGAATGGTTGCAGAACGATATTGCAGTATATAATTTGAATCTGGTTCCCGATTTCCGCTCTATGGATGACTCTCCGGGAGGGAGCGATCATATTCCTTTTTCGATGAAGAAGATACCTGTTATATTTTACAATACCGATTTGCATGAAGATTACCATAAGCCTACCGATCATGCAGATAAAATTAATTACGAAAAGGTGGTTAATATTACCAAAGCAACCTATCTTAATTTGTGGAATATGGCTAATCTAAAGGATTTTTAGTTAAGATATTGCATATAGGTTTCCGGGAAGAGTTCTTATCATGCCTTTCATCTCCATCTCCAGTAATATAGAAAACAGAGAATGCGCAGGTACTCCAAGCTCTCTGGCTAACTGATCGATATGTATGGATTCCTTCTCTGATAATTTATTAACGATGGCTTGTTCATCGTTGGTAAGTGTAGTGAAAAGATTTTGTTGGATTGGCGCTTTCCTCTTTTTTGACGATTCGTTATCCCATCCCATTTGTTGCAGGAAATATTCTGTTGATAGAAATAAATCGGCTTTGTGTGATGAGATAAGCTTGTTACATCCTTGAGAATACTTATCAGTCATTTTTCCCGGAACGGCAAACACATCTTTACAATATGAATTCGCAATCTCTGCCGTAATTAACGAACCTCCTTTTATATCAGACTCAACAACAATAACAGCATCGGCAATGCCTGCTACTATTCGATTTCTTTTTACAAAATTGTATCGGTCAGGCTCAGTATTGCTTGGGAATTCAGAAAGCAATCCCCCTTTACCGACCATTTCTCTAGCTATTTGCTTGTGTACATGCGGGTATATTCTATCTAAGCCATGAGCCAGTATACCGATTGTCGGCAAATTATGTTTCAGTGCGGCTCTATGTGCATTGATATCTATTCCATAAGCGAGTCCGCTTACAATTAAGGTGTTAGGTAATAGGTGTGCAATTTCTTCCAAAAAAGTATCACAAAAAGTATTGCCATAATTTGTGGAGTTTCTTGTCCCTACTATGCTTATTACCTTCTCGGTATTGAAATCAATATCTCCCTCAAAATAAAATAAGACAGGAGCGTCTGCACACTCTTTCAGTCGTTTAGGATAATCTGTCTGATTGATAAAGTAGGTTTTGAGCTTGTTCTTCTCTATAAAAGAGAGTTCTTTTTCAGCTTTTATAAGAACCTCGGGATTGAGTATACCATCAGCCAGCTTATGTGAGATCCCTGTTTTGGAGATAAGAGATTTCCTTTCCGTTCTGAATATAGCTTCCTCATCTCCCATTATCTGTAAAAGATTGCGAGCAGTAATATCACCCACTCCCGGAATTAGGGTGAGGGCAATCTGATAAATACGTTTATCAGAGGAAAGGTTCATTTACTAGATAGATTCTTTTAAAGGGTCAAAAATCTGACCATCTTTCATGTGTACGGTTCTGTCTGTTATAGAAGCCAGATTTTCGTCGTGAGTTACTATAATGAATGTTTGTCCTAATGTATCGCGAAGTTTAAAAAATAATTGATGTAGTTCTTCTTTGTTCTCTGTGTCGAGGCTACCCGACGGTTCATCAGCTAAGATGATCGCCGGATTATTAATTAAGGCACGCGCTACAGCAACACGTTGCTTTTCGCCTCCCGATAGTTCATTTGGTTTATGTCCAAGTCTATCGACTAAGCCGAGCATGTCGAGTAATTCTTTTGCCTTTTGCTTTGCTTGAGAATCTTTAACCTTACCTATCAAGGCAGGTATCATTACATTTTCCAATGCTGTAAACTCGGGTAAAAGCTGATGGAACTGAAATACAAATCCAATGTTTTTGTTTCTGAAATCAGACAATTGGCTATCTCTTAGTGAGTTCAGTTTTTGCCCATTAATGTGTACTGTACCACTGTCAGCCTTATCCAGTGTCCCTATAATTTGCAGAAGGGTTGTCTTTCCCGCTCCACTAGCACCTACAATCGATATTATCTCCCCTTTTTCTACATGAAGATCTATGCCTTTGAGAACTTTAAGCGAGCCAAAACTTTTAGTTATTCCTTCTACAGTAATCATTTTTTTTATTTTATACCAATACCGAAATAGTCAAATCCTATTTCGTTCATCTCTTGTTTGTTATATATATTTCTTCCATCAAAAACGACAGGTTTCTTCATGGTTTTCTTTATTACTTCCCATGTAGGTAAGCGAAACTCGTTCCATTCGGTAACCATCAATATCGCATCTGCTTCTAATGTAGCATCGTAGATGTCTTTTGCGTATGTAATGCTGTCGCCTAGAATTCGTTTAGCCTCTTCCATTGCAACAGGGTCATAAGCCTTAACCTTTCCTCCTGCTTCTAAAATCTTATCAATGATAACCAGCGATGGCGCTTCACGCATATCATCCGTTTTTGGTTTAAATGCAAGTCCCCATACGGCAATAGTTTTTCCGTTGATATCGTTATTATAGTATTTCATTAGTTTCTCGAAGAGAATTTTCTTCTGGAACTCATTCACTTCTTCAACTGCCTCAAGGATTTTCATTTCATAGCCCAGATTTTGAGCTGTATGGATAAGTGCTTTTACATCTTTCGGAAAGCAGCTACCACCATATCCGCATCCGGCATATAAAAATTTAGAACCGATGCGTACATCTGCTCCTATTCCTTTTCGCACCATATTGATGTCAGCTCCTACAATTTCGCACATATTAGCAATATCGTTCATAAAACTGATTCGGGTAGCCAGCATAGCGTTAGCTGCATATTTTATCATCTCGGCCGAAGGTATATCGGTATATATAATGCGGTAGTTGTTCAATGTGAAAGGTTTGTACAATCTTTCCATCAATTGCTTGGCTTCGTCAGACTCAACACCAACCACAACACGGTCGGGTTGCATAAAATCTGTAATGGCTGCACCTTCTTTCAGGAATTCGGGATTTGAAGCCACATCGAATTTCAGATCCGTTAAACCTCTTTTGTCTAATTCGTCCTGAATGTTTTTTTTTATCAGCTTGGCTGTACCTACAGGTACGGTACTTTTGGTTACAATAACCATATATTTGTTTAGCTCTTGTCCAATAGTACGTGCTACATCAAGCACATATTTCAGATCTGCACTCCCATCTTCATCCGGAGGTGTACCCACTGCTGAGAATACAATATCAACCTCGTTGAGGATAGAGCTAAGGTCGGTAGTGAAATTTAGGCGTCCCGCTTTATGATTACGTTCCACCATTTCGTCAAGTCCCGGTTCAAAAATAGGTATGATACCATTCTTCAGTTTATCTATCTTGTTTTGATCGATATCAATACAAAAAACTTCCGTTCCCATTTCAGCAAAACAAGTTCCCGTAACGAGACCTACATAACCTGTACCAACAATAGCGATTTTCATGCCTGAATTAAATATTATAAATAATTAAATATTTGTAGTGCTTAATTTTGAAATACAAATATAGTATTAATCTTTTATCTTAAATCTATATTTGGCTTTGTCTGTTAAAAATAACACTCAGCCTTAGCGTTTTGTTGTATAAAGGATATTGGTCATATATATATTATAAAGCTGTAATAAAAGACGTTTGCTATTTTTCCTTTTTCTTTCTATATATTGTCACTTTTCATTACCTTTGTATGCCTATTATAAGTCAATCATTAACTTGAAATAAAAATATGGTTTCTTTCTTTCAAAACCCTTCCGGGAACATTATTGCTGTTCAAACAAGCTCCACCCTCAACGATGATTTTATCCAACGCCTGACATGGGCATTCAGTGGCGCAACTATGCTTGATTCTGATGAAGTTTCAGGCTTTTTTGTTGGTCCCCGCCGCGAGATGATAACCCCATGGAGTACAAATGCTGTGGAAATTACCCAGAATATGGGAATAGAGGGAATTGTGCGTATCGAAGAATTTTTTCCTGTCGCAGGTATCGATGCAGAGCATGATTCTATGCTCCAACGTATATACAATGGGCTTAATCAGCGTATTTTTACAATAGATAAGACGCCGGAACCTATTATAGAGATAGATGATATCGAAGCATATAACCAGCAGGAAGGTTTAGCCTTAAGTGAAGATGAGGTTGAATATCTGAACAGTGTAAGCCAACGATTGGGGCGTAAGTTGACAGATAGCGAGGTGTTTGGATTCTCTCAGGTGAATTCAGAGCATTGTCGTCACAAAATATTTAATGGAACATTTATCATTGATGGTGAAGAAAAAGAAAGTTCTTTATTTAAACTGATAAAAAAGACATCTCAAACAAATCCGAACAAATTAGTTTCGGCATATAAAGATAATGTAGCCTTCAATATGGGGCCTCAAATAGAACAGTTTGCTCCTACAGAAGGAGACAAACCAAGTTATTTTGAGGTAACACCGATCAAATCGGTTATCTCTCTGAAAGCCGAGACGCATAATTTCCCTACAACTGTAGAGCCGTTCAATGGTGCTGCTACAGGTTCGGGAGGCGAAATTCGTGACCGTTTGGGCGGAGGTAAAGCTTCCTTGCCTATTGCAGGAACAGCCGTTTATATGACTTCTTACCCAAGAACCAAAAAAGGAAAAGCATGGGAGGAGGCAATTGAAGAAAGACCTTGGCTATATCAGACTCCGGAGGAGATACTGATAAAAGCATCTAATGGAGCTTCTGATTTCGGTAATAAATTTGGTCAGCCGCTCATTTGTGGGTCATTACTTACATTCGAGCATGAAGAAAACAGAAAGAAATTTGCTTTCGATAAAGTAATTATGCTAGCCGGAGGGGTAGGATACGCCAACAAGCGCGATGCGCTCAAAGGCGAACCTAAACCCGGAGAAAAGGTAGTAATACTGGGTGGTGATAATTATCGTATCGGTATGGGCGGTGGAGCTGTTTCTTCTGTTGATACAGGTCAGTACTCAAGCGGGATAGAACTGAACGCCGTACAGCGTGCAAATCCCGAAATGCAAAAGCGTGCAGCTAATGTTATTCGTGCTTTAGCAGAATCGAAAGATAATCCGATCGTGTCTATTCACGATCATGGAGCAGGGGGGCACTTGAATTGTTTGTCGGAATTGATAGAGGCTACGGGAGGAAAGATAGATGTATCTAAGCTGCCAGTGGGAGACCCTACTTTGTCTTCGAAAGAAATTGTAGGAAATGAAAGTCAGGAACGTATGGGCTTGCTTATCCCGGAAGAAGCTGTAGATAAAATAGAACGAATTGCTCAGCGTGAGCGTTCACCGATGTACGTAGTCGGTGAAACTACTAACGATATGAAATTGGTGTTTGAACAGGCTGATGGAAAACGTCCGATAGACTTGAAGCTGGAAGACTTTTTTGGTAAAGCGCCTAAAACAATAATGCGCGACGATACGCTTGAAGAAGAATATACCAATCCGGAATATGATCTCTCAAAACTGGAAGACTATATAAAAAATGTACTACAGTTAGAGGCTGTTGCTTGTAAAGACTGGTTGACAAACAAGGTTGACCGTTCGGTGACAGGTAAAGTTGCCCGTCAGCAGACACAAGGTGAAATTCAGTTGCCACTGAGTGACCTTGGAGCTGTGGCTTTAGACTATAAAGGGAAAGCAGGAATTGCAACATCTATAGGACATGCGCCTCAGGCTGCGATGGTAGATCCGGCTGCAGGTTCGGTGCTTGCTATTGCCGAATCGCTTACAAATATAATATTTGCACCTATCGAAGATGGGTTGAAGGGTATTTCTTTGAGTGCCAACTGGATGTGGCCTTGCAAAAATCCGGGAGAAGATGCCCGCTTATACAAAGCCGTAGAAGCTTGTTCTGAGTTTGCTTGCGAATTGGGTGTAAATATTCCTACCGGAAAAGACTCTCTTTCGATGACTCAGAAATACGGAGACGAAAAAGTATATTCACCGGGCACTGTGATCATCTCGGCAGCAGGTGAAGTAAAGAATATACGCAAGATTGTTTCTCCTGTATTGGCATACATAAAAGGAACGTACCTCTATTATATAGATTTCTCTTTCGATACCTTCAAACTTGGAGGTTCGGCTTTTGCTCAGACTATGAATAAGCTGGGAGAGGAAGTACCAACCGTTCAGGATACCGAATATTTCAAAAATGCATTTAATGCTGTTCAGGAGTTAATAGACAGAGGACTGATACTTGCTGGACATGATATTTCAGCTGGAGGTCTTGTTACCGCAATGCTTGAAATGTGTTTTGCAAATCCTCAGGGAGGTCTCGAATCTCGATTGGATAAGCTGCATCATGCAGATATAATAAAAGTATTGTTCTCTGAAAATCCGGGTATTCTTATTCAGGTAAAACATCATCATCTGGTAGAAAAAATTCTGGATGATTATGGTATTGGTTTTGCTATTATTGCCAGACCTATTGAGGAGAGAAAGCTTGTAATTCAGAAAGATGCGTTTGTGCAGGAATTTGATATAGACGAGCTACGTGATGTATGGTTCGAATCTTCATACTTGCTCGATAAAAAGCAAAGCGGAGAGGAACTAGCCGCAGAGCGTTTCCAAAACTATAAAAATCAGCCATTACAGTTTAACTATAATCCTTCTTTTACAGGCAAATTTGCTCAGTTTGGTATCGATCCGGACAGAGTAAAACCTACCGGACTAAAAGCGGCTATTATCAGAGAGAAAGGAACGAATGGAGAACGTGAGATGGCATATTCCTTGTATCTTGCAGGGTTTGATGTGAAGGACGTGCATATGACAGACTTAGCTTCGGGCAGAGAAACGCTTGAAGATATCAATCTGATTGTTTTCTGCGGTGGCTTCTCTAATTCGGACGTACTTGGTTCGGCTAAAGGTTGGGCAGGAAGCTTCATGTACAACGAAAAAGCGAAGGAAACTCTTCGCAAATATTATCAGCGTGAAGATACACTGAGTCTTGGTGTGTGCAACGGCTGCCAGCTGATGATAGAGCTTGGGCTGGTATATCCTGATCACGATGTGAAACCTAAGATGGAACATAATGCTTCTCATAAGTTTGAATCTACGTATGTGAGTGTGGAGGTTCCTAAGAACGAATCTGTTATGTTTGGTTCTCTATCGGGCAGTAAGCTTGGTATATGGGTAGCGCATGGTGAAGGACGTTTCTCGATGCCAAAGGCTGAATCGGAATACAATGTTATAGCTAAATATATTTACAGCGAATATCCGGGCAACCCTAATGGTTCTGATTATGATATTGCCGGTGTTGTTTCTAAGGATGGACGTCACTTGGCTATTATGCCTCACCTTGAACGCTCTTTGTTCCCTTGGCAATGTGCATATCTGCCATTCGAACATCGTAGAGATGATTTTACTCCTTGGATAGAAGCGTTTGTAAATGCAAGAGAGTGGGTGAAAAACGTAAAGAAATAATCTTATAAAATAAATTGATAGAGGCTGTTACGAAAGTAGCAGCCTTTGTTTTTTGCAATCGTTTGCGAAGATAAAGGATTATTATTTATATCCTCTTGGATATGATGTATATGTTAAATAACTAGTTTTACTTAAAACTAATTCAGTATATGTCATGAAAAACAAATGCCTCTTTCTTTTCGTTCTTGTTATTTTTTCTTCATTCTTGAAGAGCCAGAGCTCATACAATTTGGAATATAATCATATCCAAGAAAAAGGAATGGATCCTTCGCAATATCTTGTCTCTAAGTTTCAGCGTTATGATCTGGTTCTGCTTGGCGAAGACCATGCTATCAAAGATCATTTGGACTTTGTGAAAGATCTAATCCCCCGATTGTATGAAAACGGAGTAACAAATCTTTGTATGGAGTTTGGGGCTTTTGAGATGCAAAACAAACTAGACTCTTTAATGAATGCAGAAGAGTATAATGAGCAACTTGCCCGAGATATGATGTTTTACTATAATGTAGGATGGGCATATAAAGAGTATACAGATATATATAGAAAGGTTTGGGAATTTAATAAGGCATTACCTGCCGACAAGAAGAAGTTCAGGATCGTTAATCTCAGTTATCAGTATGATTGGACTAAATATAGTTTTCCCAGAACCCCTGAAAATATGAGTAAGGTGTTTTATTTGGGAACTCCGGATGATTTTAGAACTAAGATTATAGAAAAAGAAGTAATTGCTAAGCAGGAAAAGGCACTCGTTTATATGGGATCGGTACATGTTTTTACGAAGTATTATTTGCCGATACTAAAGATTAATAACGATAATTTCTGCGATTATGACACGGGTTTTGTCGGAAATAGGCTTTATCGGAAATATCCTCAAAAAATATTTAATATAATGCTGCACTTTCCTTTCCAAGCCAAAGATAAATCTAAGGTTAATTGGGTATCTCCGGCAGATGGAGCCATTGAAGCCATTATGGCTATGAATAATGATAAGTCTGTTGGGTTCGATCTGAAGGATACGCCATTAGGTAAACTCCCTGATAATAGTTTTTTCAGTGTGTGTTATAATGATTTTCGTATGGAAGATTTCTTTGATGGCTATATATTTATAAGTCCATTCAGAAACTTGCAGGGGTGTACTATAGATTCTTTATACTTTGAGAATAGAGGTTGGGCAGAAATCAAAAAGCACATGCCCGATCCCGATTGGCGTACAGCAAAAGATGTAGACGAATATAGTAAGCAAATAGGTGAGTATGTAGATATTAAGAAACGGTATTCGGACGTAATAGAGAAATAGCTGCATCGTGATTTTTAATGCCAAGGGAATAATGTTAACTTTGTATTGAGAAATATAAGATTAATAATGATAGATATAAAAGATTCCTTATTCGAACAGGCAATGAAGGTGCGCGACTATGAATGCGATGCACAAGGTATTGTCAATAATGCTAATTACCAACATTACTACGAAGTTGTGCGCCATGAATTTTTGGAAAAGCATAATCTTAATTTTTATGAACTGCATCAGCAAGGTGTAGATGCGGTAGTAGTGAGTGTATATATCCGCTACAAGCATTCTTTGCGCGGTAGCAACGACTTTGTTTGTACCGTTGATTCTATCGAAAGAGAAGGAATACGATATATTTTCAATCAGAAGATTGTTCGTTTAAAGGATAATAAAGTTTGTTCTACAGCTCGGTTTGAGATTGCTTGTATGGTAAATGGTAAAGTAGGAAAGCCTAAGATTTTTGATGAGGTTTTGGGTAAATATATTTTACAATAAACGGAATATTAGCAGATAGGCTTATGGCACTCACGTTTGAAAACAAAATGAAAGTTCGCGACTACGAGTGCGATTCGCAAGGTGTGGTTAATAATGCTATTTATTTACATTATTTTGAAGCTACACGTCACGAGTTAATGGAAAAATGTGGACTTCGTTTGCGCGATCTTACCGAAGCAAATATACTACCTGTAGTGCGTAATGTAAATATTAGCTATAGGAATTCTTTACGGGGATCTGAAGAATTTGTATGTAGTATTAAGATCATGCGCAAAGGTCTTCGGTATCTGTTTCATCAACAAATCGTCCGTGTGCCCGACAACACTTTGTGTGCCGACGCTGTTATAGAGGTAGTTTGTTTGATTAATGGTAAAGTGGCAAAGCCGGATATGTTTGACAAGGCTTTTGCTGATTATATAAATTGGGAATAAGAAAAAATGAATTCAAAAATAACATTATATGTTGCCCGTCACGGCAAAACGTTGATGAATACTCTTGATAGAGTTCAAGGGTGGTGTGATTCTCCTCTTACTGATGAGGGGATTGATGTAGCACGTTATTTGGGACATGGTCTCAATGATGTGGTATTTAGAACCGCATATTGTAGCGATCTTCGCAGGACAAAACAGACCGTAGAGGTTATTCTGGAGGCCAAAGGGCAAAAAGATATACCTGTATATGAACTGTCCGGACTGCGTGAGGCGTGTTTTGGTGGTTTCGAAGCCGATTTCAATCATACGATGTGGAATAGTGCGGCTCTTTATCTGCATTACACATCTGTAGATGCAATGTATAAAGATATATTAGCAAAGAAAATCAATTACAGAGATGTGTTGAATGCCATAAAAAAAATTGATAAGCTGGGGATGGCTGAAAATTTTTCTCAGGTAGAACAACGTACTCAGGCTAGTCTGAAAGAGATTGCCGAAAAGGAGATACGCAAAGGGAATGTTAATGTCCTTGTTATATCTCATGGAATGAGTATATTGGCAATGCTTCTCAGTTTGGGAGGCGACAGATTATTTACCAAGCCATTGGATAATGCAGCGGTATGTAAAGTCACTTATCAGAATGGTGAATTTACAGTAGAGTCGATGGCTGATATGAGTTATGTAGAAAAAGGTAAATTGATGATAGGAGTAGAGGTGTAAAAACTTCTACTCATTCAATAACTTGTTAAGAAAGTCGTCGAATTCACGATCAAACTTTTCCATTAGGTCGTTGTCTAACTTGATTGTCGAATCTTCGTTTATCAGCAACAACTCTTCTATTACCTCAAGATTATCGTCGGCATAATTTACAGAAAAAGGCTTGTATAAATCTAAAGATGAAAACATTTCTTCTTTATCCAAGTCTTCTGTAACTTCTCGTAGAATAGAAATAACCTTATCGTCGCTCAACTCTTCAACTTTATCTACCCAGTCGAAAATAACGATTTCAGCGACTTTGTTCTCTTCATCATCGTAGAATGCAACTTCACCACTTTCTTTATCTACAGTAATAAATACATCGGTGAGTGAGCTGCCTTGGTAGTCTTTTGATAGGGTATCTATTGCCTCTACAAAAGTGCTTCTGATTAGCGATGACGGACTTTTACGAACTTCTTCCATTGGCTTTTTTTCAGCTACAAAGTTATTTTATACGAAAGTACGAAAAATATTCTATTCTTTCTTATTAAGATTATTATATATTAAAATCCAGAATATGTTCACCTGTTTTTAGGGTATTGTGTATTCTGATTTCTGCATTTTGTTGTACTAATGAATATGGTACCACACTCTTTGTCAGCCAGGCGTTACCTCCGATGGTAGAGTCGTGCCCTACAACGGTATTACCTCCCAAGATTGTTGCCCCTGCATATATAACCACATTGTTTTCAATGGTCGGATGCCTTTTTTCATTTGCCAATCCTTTGGTCACAAATAACGCTCCGAGAGTAACGCCTTGATATATTTTTACATTATCGCCAATAATTGTTGTTTCGCCGATAACGATACCTGTACCGTGGTCTATATAAAAAGCTTTTCCTATCTCTGCACCGGGGTTAATATCTATTCCAACTTTCGAGTGTGCATATTCAGAAAATAAGCGAGGGATAATCGGCGTTTTCATCTTGTAGAACTCATGCGATATACGGTAAACTACCTGCGCAAAAAAACCGGGATAAGTTAATATTACCTCTTCTATCGATTTTGCAGCCGGATCGTTTTTGTAATATACTTCCGCTTCGTCATATAGTTGATCTTGTAGTTCCGGCAGATGAGAAATGAATTTTCCGACTGTTTCTTCTGCTTGAGCCCTATCCAGCAAAGCCGAAATATTCTCCACCATGATGGAGTAAAAATAATACAGCTTCTTCTCTCTCGATTTCTCCTGGTCGCAAATTGGGAATAGTACACGGTGTATCAATGTGTTCAAAGCATCTTCCAGTTCTATTCTGTTAATTGGTAAATGTTTTGATTCTGCTCTTAATTTATTCGCTATTTCGTAAATATTAGTCATGATTTTCAGTGTTGTGGAAAACAAAAATAAGAATTAAAACAATATCTCTGGAAATTTGATAATGTTAAATTATTATATGTTATAAATCATGCTATTATAGATGAAATTTTTAAAAATAAATTGATATAAATAGCTTCTTTATTTATATTTTTGTATAGTAAAATAACCGACTTAATCCTTTATATTATGAATATTAATGACATTTTATCATCTTTAGAGGCAAGACATCCAGGAGAATCCGAATTCTTGCAAGCAGTAAAAGAGGTGCTTGTATCTATCGAAGATGTTTATAATCAACATCCCGAATTTGAAAAGAACCGGATTATAGAACGTCTGGTAGAGCCAGACCGTATATTCACCTTTAAGGTGCCTTGGGTAGACGACCGTGGCGATATTCAGGTGAATATCGGCTACCGGGTACAATTCAATAATGCAATTGGCCCTTATAAAGGAGGTTTAAGATTTCACGCTTCGGTAAATCTTTCTTCACTCAAATTCTTAGGGTTTGAGCAAACGTTTAAGAATGCGCTCACTACTTTGCCGATGGGTGGAGGTAAAGGAGGATCAGACTTTAGTCCGAGAGGAAAGTCTAATGCCGAAATTATGCGTTTTTGTCAGGCTTTTATACTCGAGCTTTGGCGCAATATTGGCCCTGATACAGATGTTCCTGCCGGAGATATAGGTGTAGGTACTCGCGAGATAGGCTATATGTATGGTATGTACAAAAAGTTGGCTCGTGAAAATACCGGTACTTTTACCGGAAAAGGATTAGAATACGGAGGTTCATTGGTGCGTCCTGAGGCAACAGGATTCGGGGCTCTTTATTTTGTGAATGAAATGCTCAAAGCAAAAAATATAGACATTAAAGGTAAGACTGTCGCTGTTTCAGGCTTTGGAAATGTAGCGTGGGGTGCAACACTCAAAGCTACCGAGCTGGGAGCAAAAGTGGTGACTATCTCCGGGCCTGACGGTTATATCTATGATGCCGACGGAGTGAGTGGAGAAAAGATAGAATATATGCTTGAGTTGCGCGACTCAGGTAATGACATTGTAGCACCTTATGCGGAGAAATTTCCGAATGCAGTATTCCATGCAGGCAAAAAACCTTGGGGTGAAAAAGTGGACATTGCTTTACCATGTGCTATACAAAATGAGTTAAATCTTCAGGATGCTCAGGCTTTGATAGCTAATGGGGTAACATGTGTAGCCGAAGTGTCTAATATGGGCTGTACGGCAGAAGCTGTAGACTTTTTCATCGAGCAGCATGCGCTCTTTGCTCCGGGTAAGGCTGTGAATGCAGGCGGTGTTGCTACATCGGGTTTAGAAATGAGTCAGAATGCGATGCATATACAATGGGGTGCCGAAGAGGTCGACCAGCGTTTGCATGGTATTATGAAAAATATACATGGACAATGTCTCAAATTTGGAAAAGACGACGGTGAATATATTAATTATGTGAAAGGGGCAAACGTTGCCGGATTTATGAAAGTAGCCCGAGCAATGATAGCGCAAGGAGTTATATAATAACTGATTTTGTAAATCAATCGTTTGAAAAGCCTTTTAAATTCATGTAATTTAGAAGGCTTTTTTAATTCGTAGAAGGCAATTGCATTATTCAGAACGCTTTCGGTATTATTTGTAACTAAGAGGGCGGGAATTCTTTGTTACACTTGGCACGGTAAGGCAGGATAGCATAAAAAATATATTCTTAATTGCTTCCTTAATTATTGAATTTTTACTTACTTTGCGGTTCAAAGTGAGACGTTTATACTAAATTTCGTATATGGTAAAGAAACTTTTGAAATGGGCTAAAAGAATTATCATTTTTCTTTTTCTGTTCAGTATATTTCAAGTCGTTTTATTCAAATTTGTCCCTGTATACTATACTCCATTGATGGTATGGAACAATATGGGGCAATTGTTTTCGGGAGAAGCTGTCGTTTGTCATCACAAATGGGTTTCGATAGATAAGATTTCAGGTTACCTGCCGCTTGCTGTAGTAGCTTCCGAAGATAACTTATTCCTTGATCATTCAGGTTTCGATTTCGATCAGATAGAGAAGGCTATGAATGAGGCTGAAAAAGGAAAACGCCAGCGGGGTGCAAGTACAATTAGTCAGCAAACAGCGAAGAATGTTTTTCTTTGGTCGGGTCATTCATATATTCGCAAAGGACTGGAAGTATATTACACATTCCTTATAGAGCATATCTGGGGTAAAGAACGTATTATGGAAGTCTATCTCAATTCTATCGAGATGGGTAAAAATATATATGGTGCTGAGGCTGTCGCTCAGGTGAATTTCAGGAAATCGGCAAAAGCTCTTACAGCAGGAGAATCTGCGCTGATAGCGGCAACGCTTCCTAATCCTATCCGATTTAATTCGGCAAAACCGTCTGCTTATATACAAAGGCGTCAGGCTAAAATATTAGATTTGATGTGGAAAGTAAAGCCTGTAGAATTTGACAAAGAGGAAAAGAAAGAAGTAAAGAAGAGTGTAAAGAAAAAGAAGAAATAAACAACCTGCCTTATGAAACTAAACGAAGCTATACAAACACAAGAGAAGAAATTGATCCTAAAAATTAGGGTACTAGTTCTCTTCTATATATTTGCTTTGTTCTTTTGGGGGATAACAGCATTTCCGATAGAGACGGAACTGAAAATTATATGCGGTCTGCTTGGTATATCATTAGATGCATCTCCCGATGTGTATACAGGATTTACAGGATGGATTGCTACGGTAGCGAATGGCGTGATTGACACAAATCATAATTACCCGTTTCTTTCTTATGGTACAGACTGGCTTGCATTCTCACACCTTGTTATAGCTGTGGCTTTTGTTGGTCTTTACTTCAAACCTGTACGAAATATTTGGATTGTATATTTTGCAATGATAGCATGTGTAGGTGTTATTCCTCTGGCTCTAATTTGCGGAGCAATACGAGGACTTCCTTTTTGGTGGAGATTGATTGACTGTTCTTTTTGTGTGTTTGGACTAATACCTCTATACTTTTTGCATGTAAATATAAAGAAGCTCGGAAAGCTGGTAGGTTATACTCCTACGAAATACTAATGATACTCATTGTATATCAATTCCAATAACCAATTATTATAGTTTCGCGAACGAATAAAATTTAAACAGCTTTTTAATAATACAAAAAAAGAGAAAGATTCAATCTTTCTCTTTTTTATTGTTTAAGCTCAATCTCTTATTTCTTTACAGAGAATTTATAGATTGTTTCGCTTGTGTATTTTTCACCCGGACGTAGAGTTGCCGAAGGCCAGTCTTTTTTGTTCGGTGTATCAGGATATTTTTGAGTCTCTAGACAAACAGCAGCACGGTATTGATTCGCTTTGCCTTTTTTGCCTTTGTCTTTACCATTCATAAAGTTGCCCGCATAGAATTGCAGCCCTGGTTCGGTAGTATATGTTTCCAATACTATTCCTGTTTTAGGTGATTCTAGTGTGGCTGCTACTTTATTGATGTCTCCACCGGTATTTAATACCCAGTTGTGGTCATAGCCTTTTCCGTTTTTCAACTGAACAAAGTCATAATTGTCTATTCTTGCACCAATAGCAGTTGGTGTGCGGAAATCCATATCTGTTCCTTCTACAGGAAGTATCTCGCCTGTAGTCATAAATGTAGAGTCTACCGGAGTGTATTTGTCAGCATTCAGCATGAGCAACCAATCAGTATTTTTTGAATCCGGATCTCCATCCATATTGAAGTATGTATGGTTTGTCAGATTTACCACCGTTGGCTTATCTGTTTCAGCTTCGTACTTGATGTCAATCGCGTTGTCATCTTTCAATGTATAAGTGATTTTGGTCTTTAAGTTTCCCGGAAAACCTTCCTCGCCATCTTTCGAAAGATAAGTCAGTTCGATTGTTTTATCATCTATTTGATTGGCATCGAATACTACAGTATGAAAGCCTTTGTCGCCACCATGCAGCGTGTGACCAAAGTTGTTTTTAGGCAAGTCATATTTTACACCGTCAAGTTCGAAAGTTCCGTTTCCGATTCTGTTTCCGTAGCGTCCTATTGCCGCTCCGTAATTATTACCGGGTACATTAATATAATCTTGTATAGAGTCGAAGCCGATTACGACATCTTTCTTATTACCATCCTTGTCCGGTACAAGTACAGAAACAATGCGTCCCCCGTAATTGGTAACGCATACTTCCATTCCATTTGTGTTTTTTAAGACAAACAGGCCTACTTTTTTACCATTTACTTCTGTTTCAAAATTCTTTTTGTCGAGTCCCGACTCAGTCAATTGGCTTACGGGAGCTTTTTCTGTACAACTAACAGCCAACAGTAATACTGTTAATACAGCTAAACACGTTTTCTTCATAACTTAGATTTAATTATTATTTAAGAGGATTTGCTTTTACTCCTTCGTTGGTGATAACCACAGGTTTTATATATCCATTTTCGTCGAACTGCATTTCATCGATACAGGTAACTCTATGGTTTCCGTCTGTCTCCGTAAGAGGGCGACGATGATATACGATATACCATTTGTCCGACTTCGGTTCATGTATCACAGAGTGGTGTCCTGCTCCTGTAGCTACTTTCGGATCTTGCTGTAGAATCTTACCTATACGTTTGAATGGGCCGAACGGACTGTCTGCGATGGCGTAAGCTACGCTATAGTCAGGGCCTGTCCATCCGCCTTCCGACCACATAAAGTAGTATTTATTGTTATGTATAAACATAAATGGACCTTCTACATAGTTTTCGGGTGTTACTTCTTTATAGATTGTTCCATCTTCGAATGGAACTAGGCCTGTGAAGTCATCATTCAATTTGGCTACATTACAATGTTTCCAGCCACCATAATAGATATAGTAGCTACCATCTTTATCCTTAAACACAAACTGATCGATAGGCTGTGCTCCATTATAGACCTTGTCGATCAGGGGTTTGCCAAGGTAGTCTTTGAATGGCCCTTCCGGTTTGTCGGCAACGGCTACACCAATACCGCCATACTCGTTATCACTTTGTATATCATTCCCTCCAAAGAAAAGAAAATACTTGTTGTCTTTTTTGAGAATTGCCGGAGCCCACATGGCCCGTTTAACCCATTTGACAGATGCTGTGTCGATTATCCGTTCGTGTTTAGTCCAGTTTACGAGGTCTGGCGATGAAAAGGCATCCATAAAGACTTGCTCGTCATATGGTGCAGAATAAGTCGGGTATACCCAATATTTGTCATCAAAGATTATGCCTTCAGGGTCGGCATACCATCCTTCAACGATTGGGTTTCCTGCGGTGACTTTTTGTTCAGGGTTGGCTTGCTTGGGCGTACAAGCCTGCATGATAGAGAGACATGCAAAAATAAGTAAATAATTGTTTTTCATTTAATAATACATTTTTTATTACCGAACCATAAAAATAGGACTTTTTTGATTAGAAAGATTGAGTTTTTATAATATTTTGATTTTTGTAGTTAAAAAGTTATCTTTGTTGAGATCAAGATAAGCAAAATTTATCGTACGAAAAATCACAGTGTCCAACCTCTAAAATCCAGACGAAATCATGGCTTCTTTATATACTTTTGATGAGATATTGAGTATAGTAAATACAGAGATAAAAAAGATAGAATACAGTTCTGCACCTAAGTCTCTTTTCGAGCCAATATCTTATATCCTGTCACTTGGAGGGAAACGTGTTCGTCCGGCATTATCCCTTATGTCTTACAACCTGTATAAAGAAGATGTGGAACGTGTGATCCCAATTGCTCTGGGAATAGAGATATTTCATAATTTCACATTGCTTCACGACGATTTGATGGATAAAGCCGATATGCGTAGGGGCAACCCAACGGTGCACATCAAGTGGAATGACAATACGGCTGTATTATCCGGCGATGCCATGTTGATAGAGGCATATAAAGAGATAGCAAAGATAGATCCTCAATATTTAAAGCCTGTGTTGGATTTGTTTTCTACTACTGCAACCGAAATATGTTGCGGGCAGCAATACGATATGGAGTTTGAGCAACGTATGGATGTAACTATCGCCGAATATTTGGAGATGATACGTTTGAAGACTGCCGTGCTTTTGGCTTGCTCACTAAAGGAAGGTGCTATTGTTGCAGGAGCCTCGGCTGAGGATGCTGAAAATTTATATAATTATGGCATTCATGTAGGACTCGGTTTTCAGCTTATGGACGACCTGCTTGATGTTTACGGAGATAGTTCCAACTTTGGAAAGAAAATAGGAGGGGATATCCTTTGTAATAAGAAAACCTTCTTGTTTATCAATGCTTTATTGAGCGAAGAAGTGAAAGATGATTTGATTAGCTGGGTTAATAAAGAGAATTATGATGCTGCGGAGAAAATAAAGGCTGTGACAGCCATATATAATAAACTGAATTTGAAACAGAAGTCAGAAGATCTTATAAATGATTATTATAAGCAGGCAGTGACATGTCTGGACAAAGTAAGTATAGATGCCTCACGGAAAAAAGAGCTTTACAAATTAGCAGAAAGCCTCATGTCTAGAATTTCATAACACAAAACATAACCACTATGCCTTACAGACGCTTACCCAATACCGATAATGCTCGGATAAGGGCTTTGAAAACGGCAATAGAAAAGAGCAATACATTTTTTAGTCAGAATGTAATTACTCTGGATATCCACAAACTACAACATTTATTACGCAACTTTGAAACAGCTCAGGTGAGATATCGTGATAGCCTCGAAGTACAGGCTGCCGCTAACCGCAAATTTCAACGATTAGTCAAAAATGCAAGATTGTATATATCACATTTTATACAAGTTTTCAACTTCAGTGTTATCCGCAATGAGATAAAAAAAGAAGTGAAGCAACTATATGGGATTGATCCGAGCGATTTTACTGTGCCCGATCTAACCAGCAACGATTCACTACTTTTTTGGGGTGAGAATTTAATAAAAGGTGAGCAGACCCGTATCTCACAAGGAGGAGCGCCGATTTACAATCCTACAATTGCTCGGGTGAACGTCGCATTTTCGTTGTTTAAAGATGCATATTTTGCACAAAAAACATATCAAAATACAACCTCCCGCCAACTGGAAAGCTTAAGCCTGCAACGCGAAGATATAGACGCTACCTTGACTTTGGTATGGAACCAGATAGAGAAAGCCTTTGCTAGTTTGCCGCCAAAAGAGCGATTGGAGAGGTGTAAAGAATACGGAGTTGTATATTATTTGAGAAAAGAAGAAAAAGAAAAATTTGAGAACCTGACAGATTGAAATGAGAATTATTGATACACACTCACATATTTATTCTGAAGAATTTGATAACGATATAGATGATGTTATTAAACGTGCAAAACAAGCCGGAGTAGAGAAAATACTGCTACCTAACATCGATGCTTCTTCTATAGATCGTTTACACAATATATCTGATCGATATACAGACTACTGTATACCAATGATGGGATTACATCCTACCAGTGTGGGTGAAAACTGGAAAGAGGAATTGGATATTATCCGAAAAGAGCTCTCTAAACGCACATATATTGCAATTGGAGAAATTGGGATTGATCTGTATTGGGACAAAACCTTTGAGGAGCAACAGAGACTGGTTTTTGAAGAACAACTGCGTTGGAGTATCGAATATGATTTGCCTGTAGCTATACATTCAAGAGGTGGAATAGCCCAATGTATATCCTGTATTGAGAATGTTGGAGAAAAGAATCTAAGAGGAGTATTTCATAGCTTTGGAGGAACGGAAGAAGAACTTGAAGGAATTCTTTCTTTGAAGAATTTTATGTTAGGTATCAACGGTGTTGTCACGTTTAAGAATTCTACATTGTCAACTGTTCTGAAAAAAACCGATTTGTCTAATATAATTATTGAAACCGATTCTCCTTATTTAGCCCCGGTTCCTTACAGAGGTAAGAGGAATGAGTCTTCATATACACTGAATGTTGTAAATAAGCTGGCTGAAATATATGGCTTGCCAGTGGAAGAGGTTGGACAAATTACAACAGAAAATGCTGAAAAACTTTTTGCTTTGAAGCTTTAGTCAGTTGCACATCGCTGATATTCTTTTTTCTTAGTAATCAGTACGGAAAACGTATCGATAAGTTTCTTATAAGATATATTTGAAATAACCGAACTAAGTTTAACTAAAATATAGATCATGAAAAATGCCCTTTCTTTTCTACTATTTATTCTATTAAGTAGTCTTACTGTCGTAGCACAACCTTTAACCTTGAAGGATGTAAAGTGTGAATTTAGGTATGTCGATGTTGGTCTGGCAAAACCTGTCTTTAGCTGGAAACTATTATCCGATAAGAGAGATGTAATCCAAACAGCTTATCATATAAAGGTAGCAACTGATATAAAATCCTTGCAAGCAGAGAAAGAGTTGGCTTGGGATACGGGTAAAATTCAGAGTGATCAATCGGCTTATATTCATTATAATGGAACTACCTTAAAAAGTCGACAAAAATATTATTGGCAGGTTACAGTTTGGGACAACAAAGGTGCTTCGTTTCGCAGCTCTGTGCAAGAATGGATTTGCGGCTTGTCTGAATCAGACTGGCAGGCAAACTGGATACAAAGAGAAGGCAAAGAAGGAGAAGAGCAAGTTGTACTGTTCAGAAAAATATTTGATACACCTAAGCCTATACAGAGTGCTTATCTTTATGTTACCTCTCATGGAATTTACGAAGCGGAAATAAATGGAGAGAGAGTAGGTGACCAGCTTTTTACTCCGGGATGGACTACCTATCCTAAGCGTCTCCAATACCAGGTATATGATGTGGCAAAACAATTGCAGAAAGGAAAAAATGCAATAGCTATAAGTGTATCGGAAGGTTGGTATAAAGGTCCGCTGCTTGGGGCTCATCATGTGTATGGAGATAAAGTGGCTTTGTTGTCTCAGCTTGAAATTGTATTTAAAGATGGAAGTAAAGAAATTGTATCTACTGATCAGTCATGGAAAACAACAGTAGAAGGTCCTGTTGTACGATCAGGCCTTTATAATGGCGAGATTTATGATGCCCGAAAGAAATATAGTTTTTCTAGTGTTGACTATAAAGAAAATTCACTTTGGAGTAATGCCGTCTTATCTGACAAACAATCATATAAAGAATTGATTTCATCTATTGCTCCTCCTGTGAGAAGACATGAAGTAGTGAAGCCCAAACAGATTATAACTACCCCGAAGGATGAAACTGTAATAGATTTCGGGCAGAATCTTATTGGTCGCTTACGTTTTTCGGTTAATGGCGAAAAAGGAGATTCTATTCGCTTTTCGCATGCCGAAGTTTTAGATAAGGAGGGTAACTTTTATACTCATAATCTTCGCTCTGCAAAGCAACAAATAGTTTATCATTTACAAGGAGGCGGAGTAGAACTGTATGAGCCGCTTTTTACATTTCAAGGATTTCGTTATGTTCGTGTTGAGGGTAAGAAAGAATTGATTGATATGAATAATATTGAGGCGGTTGTTATTCATTCGGATATGCCTCAGACAGGAAAATTTACAACTTCAAATGAACTGCTCAATCAACTACAACATAATATCCTTTGGGGGCAAAAGAGTAATTTTCTTGATATACCTACAGACTGTCCGCAGCGTGACGAACGACTAGGGTGGACAGGTGACGCACAAGTGTTTTTCAATACGGCATCTTTTAATATGGACGTATCTTCCTTTTTTGTAAAGTGGCTTGCTGATTTACGTGCCGAACAATTGGATAACGGAGGAGTGCCCGGCATAATCCCCAATATATGGGGTACAGGCGAACAAAACATAGGACAGACAGGATGGGCTGATGCGGCAACTATTATTCCGTGGCAATGGTATAAAGCCTATGGAGATAAGCAAATGTTGGAAGATAGCTACAGCTCTATGTTGAAGTGGGTAGATTATATAGAAAGCCGGAGTACAGATCATTTATGGAACAAGAGCTGGCATCATGGCGACTGGCTGCACTATATGCCTAATAATGTGTGGGACAATGCTCCTGCATTTACAGATAAGACACTGCTTGCACAAGCATTTTATGTATATACGTTACAAAATATTATAAATACCGCGCAAGTATTGGATAAAAAAGAGGATGAAGCTAAGTACAGTAGATTACTTCAACAAGTAAAAGATAAGTTTGTAAATGAATTTGTAACTCCCGCGGGGGCCATAATGTCTAATACGCAAACAGCTTATGTGCTGGCATTACAGTTTGATATACTACCTGAGGCAATGAGAGCTGAGGCTGCAAGACGATTAGTCGCTTTAGTTGAACAATATGGAAATCATATCTCTACCGGCTTTTTGGGCACACCGCATATCTGCCACGTCCTTTCACGTTTCGGATATCAAGATGTTGCATATCGTCTACTGTTGCAAGAGGATTTTCCATCTTGGCTCTATCCTGTAAAAAGAGGTGCAACCACTATTTGGGAACGTTGGGATGGTATTAAGCCTGATGGAACTTTTCAGGATGAGGCCATGAATTCTTTCAATCATTATGCTTATGGTGCTATTGGTGATTGGATGTATAAAAATATAGGAGGTATAAATCAGAAAAAAGAATCTACAGGTTATAAGAATCTGATTATCTCTCCAAAACCGGGAGGCAATATTTCATCATCAGCTATCGAGTTTGAATCTGTTTATGGTAAAGTTGCATGTTCTTGGTATATAGAAGGAAAGCAGATGACAATGAACGTAGAGGTTCCGCCGAATACAATCGCAGATGTGATAATTCCAGATATACGAAGAGGAGATGTTTCAGAGTCGGGAAAAAAAGTAGCTCTTGATCTAAATAATACTTATAAAGTTGGTTCGGGCAAATACTCTTTTTCATTTGAGATAGAATAAAGAAACTTTTAATTAGCGAAAAAACGAAAGCGTGTAAAAAGTAAATTTCACTATTTAGCTATTATTATCTTTGTCATTCTGAATGTAATGAAGAATCTCGACTCTATAGAAACGAGATGTTTCACTCCGTTCAACATGACAAAGAGAAAGTGAAAATTACTTTTTACACGCCCTCGTGATTTATAATATGATAGAGATTACATCTCTAAGTCGATGTCAAACAATTCGTGCCAAGGCAGACCTTGCTTATTCAGTTGTTCCATAAATGGATCAGGATCAAACTCCTCAACATTGAATACACCCGGTTTGCGCCACAGACCTTTCATAAACATAATACCGCCTATTGTAGCCGGAACTCCTGTAGTATAGCTTACTCCCTGTGTGCCTGTTTCTTTGTAAGCTTCTTCGTGCGAACAGTTGTTGTACACATAGTAGGTACGTTCTTTTCCGTCTTTGATTCCTTTTATGCGGCATCCGATAGAAGTCTGTCCTTTATAATTTTCTCCCAGCTCGCCCGGATCAGGCAGTACGGCTTTCAAGAATTGGATTGGAACAATCTCAACACCATTATACATAACAGGGTCGATACGAGCCATTCCGATATTTTGAATTACACGTAGGTGAGTAAGATATTCTTGTCCGAATGTCATCCAAAAACGAGCTCTTTTCAGAGTCGGGAAATTTTTTACCAGAGATTCCAGTTCCTCATGATAGATGACATACGATTCTTTTGGTCCAATTTCAGGATAATTCAACGGCTTGTGTATTTCGTGCGGTTCGGTTTCTATCCATTCTCCGTTTTCCCAGTATTTTCCTTTTTGGGTTACTTCACGAATATTGATTTCCGGATTGAAGTTTGTTGCAAAAGCTTTTCCGTGATCTCCCGCATTGCAATCTACAATATCAAGATAATGTATTTCATCGAAATGATGTTTAGCAGCATAGGCAGTAAATACACTCGTTACACCGGGATCAAAACCACAACCTAATATTGCAGTAAGCCCGGCTTCTTTAAACCTATCCTGATATGCCCATTGCCATTTGTATTCGAATTTGGCTTCTTCCTTAGGCTCGTAGTTAGCCGTATCCAGATAGTTTACTCCACATGCCAGACATGCGTCCATAATGGTAAGATCCTGATAAGGTAACGCTACATTGATCACAAGTTCGGGTTTAAAGGAATTGAACAGCTTTTTCAGATCCTCCACGTTGTCAGCATCTACCTGTGCTGTTTGTATCTTGTTACCGCCTATGGCTGCAGCAATAGCATCACATTTCGATTTTGTACGGCTGGCAAGCATTATTTCGGTAAACACATCCATGTTTTGTGCAACCTTATGTGCAACTACGGTTCCGACTCCTCCGGCTCCGATAATTAATACTTTTCCCATGTCTCTACTTTTATTTATTGATAATTATTTTACAAAACGAGTAATTCATCTATTTCAAAGTTCAAAGATATTCTAAAAATAATCATTAGGATATTTCTTTTTATGAAAACGATCAGATTCTTCTTTATAAATGTCAATATTTCTGTTAAGAATATCTATATACTCTTTCTTTGTTCTAAAACCATTCTCAATATCATTGCCTCTTGGCTCGATTGTCTCAATACTTTGTATCTTATTTCCATCAAATGGATTGAACGGTAACCCGGTGAGGCTCGTACAAGGAATTTTATCGAATGTTTTGTAATGTTGGTCGTGGGTTATATATATAATTATATTTTTTAAATAATATTCTGTATATATTTCTTCTGCGGGTTTAGGCTTCCATGGCTTTATTAAGAGCGAAGTCAAATGTTCTTTATAGTCAAAACCATAAAGCATTATTGTTTTCTGATTATTCTTTATTGTGATGGTACCACAACAAATTAATATTATGAATATTGCGGATTTACCTATTGTCTTAGGAAATGATACCCTTTCTTTCCCTGATATTGCAAATAAGACAACAATAGTCAAAAAAGAAATGCCTAAAATGTATCCGTTCATAAATCTAAAATCAGGAGCTGCTACCAAAGCAACAACCATACATAGTATGGAAATAAGATAGATGATGTATAAGCTAACCTGTGTCTGTTTACGTTTTATCGCATAATATACAATCGGTAATATTGATATTATTGAGAATATAAAAAATAAAAAATTAAGGCTTCTTATCAAGAGTATCTTTTTATCACCTTGAAGCCCCACTTTGAATATAGTATAAATATAATCCACATCAAAAGTATATTTAGCCCAATTGTAGATATGAACTTTTTGTAGCTCAAGTGTTGTGGCTGGCATTTTCCAGTCGAATGAGAATAAATCTATTTGATAGAGCGGATACACCAAATATCCCGTAATTATCACATTTCGAATACACCAAAAACCAATAATTAACAAAGATGTAGTAAGAAGAAAAGCTACAATCCTGCTCTTTTTGTGTTTAATTAAGTATATGAGAAGAAATAAACTGGCAAGACTGAATGTAACCATTGACAGTTTAAATACAATCATCGAAACAGGTAATATGTAGGTAAGCAAAATTTGATGTTTATACCAGTCTGGTTTGAGTGCTGTTTTTGTAATATAGTAGAAAGCACATAGGAGAGGCAGGATATCTGTACAAGAATCAGCTAACATCCATCCGCAAAAACAAAATATGAAAAATAAAAAGAAAAAAAGAGTGAGATAGAGTATATTATATTTACTCTTAAATAGTTCCTTAAGTGTCCAGATAAGTAAAATTATAAACAACAGTGATTGGAGAAGATACACGGAGTCTGTAAATAGAAAACTGAAGCTGAAAACTGCCGACAGTAAGAAATAGTTAGAGTTGAAACCAAATCTGTCTTCTAAATTACCCAGGCCCGGTATTACTTTATACATTTCGTTCCATCTCACATTCTGGTAGTGATAGTACTCAGCATCGTAAAAATTGGAGAAGAATAATAAATAGCAAATTATAACACATACAAAGCTGCATAGGATCCCTTTTTCTATCAAAGACATTGATTTAAATTCTAATTTGAATCTTTTGATAATAAGATTGAGTCTTTTTCTTTTTATGATCCAATAAACCAGACAGACACCCAAATAAGCAAATAAGATGTAATGATTGGATGGCAGCCAAAGAGAAGATGCCGATAGTATAAGAGATAGAAAACAAAGCCCTAGCAGAACTGTATCTAATATATTGTATTGTTCATTTTCCTTACAAAGCTTATTATATATGTTCACGAAAATATCGCCTAAAGAGAATAAAACAAAGAACATTGTAAGCCATGAGATTGTAATAGCTAGCATTTATTGACAACTTTAATTATTATTGTTAATTGGGTCTTTTAATAAGCTTGTTTGTAAAATCTATTTATCTTCTTATCTGATTTAGTGTTTCAACATTCATCTACTGTTTGTATTTTATCTTCGTTTATAGCTTTAGCAATAGTTTCTCATTTCCATTTTATTCGATTACTAAGTGTTCGTTTAGTAAACGCTTCTATGTTTTGCATAACCTTCTATGAAACAACGAATCCGATCCTTATGGTATTATTTCAGTTATACAAAACAATAAATTCTCATATTACTAAATCAAAAAAAACTCGCGCACAAATTAATACGCGAGGTGGTTTTATCTTAAGAGACAAAGGTAAATATTATTTGAATGTAATAAAATTTTATTTTTCAGAAATCCTTAGGATAGAAGTCTTGATATCTTGTCAGATATTTTTCTCTATATAATTCTACGTTCTCATTTATAATGTTTATATATTCCTCTTTGGTTCTAAATCCATCCTGAAATGAACTGCCTCGTGGCTCAATAGTTTTTATACTTTGGATTTTATATCCTATAAATGGTTCGAAAGGTAACCCTTTGGAACTTGTTGCGGGAAAAAAGTCAAACACTCTGACATATTCATCATCTAACAAATAAATAGGTATACCTCCTAGTTGATATTTGGTATATTCTATTTCAGGTTTATTCCTTTTGGGTAGATAACATGTTTTAAGCAAATCATTGCTGTCGAATTTTTGTGATAAGTAAACATTGGTGGTGACAAACAAAAGAATTAAGATTAGATATGCAAAGGCTATTGTTTTTCCTAATCGTGGAAAAACAATATTATCTTTTCGAAAAATAAGAAAAAGAACATAATAAATGCACTACGGGTTAAGAATATTTAAAGGTTAATGAACTATACACAAACTTTAAAGAAGAAATATATGTGGACAATCTGTCTTTATTCAAACCCCAGTGTATAAAGCTTACAACAAAAAATACAGCGAGGATATACTGATTGATAGGTAACCATATCGAAAATACAGACAATAAAACCGAAATAAAGCATATTCCTAATATAAATATTTCTAATAAATTATAGGTTTCTTCACGTTTACATGTTTTATTATATAATAAGATGAAAAAATCACCCAAAGAAAATGCAATATAAAGTATTATTAGATAGGATATTAAGATTGAGATCATTCTGGTAGCTTGTGTTAATATTTAATCTGCTATGTAAAAATAAACAAAAAAAACTAAGCCTGCTTACTTTTTCCTGCACAAAAATACCTTTAAAAATTAATATTGTTTATATTTGTCTTTGGCAATTGATAGAGGGGTCTGGTACCATATTCATTTCGCATAGATACCTCAAGCTTTTATTAATTCACACAAAATCCCTTTAGATTAGGTGGTTTTTGAAATATTTATAGAATTATAAGATTATAATTCTTCTTGCCTTATTAAGTTAATAAGGTCTTAGTTTAAATGTAAAGTAATAAGAAACAAACAATATAAATACAAAAGCTTATGTCACAATTAGTCGGGCACATTTCCCAGGTTATCGGGCCGGTGGTGGATGTATTTTTTGATACAGCCAACCCTTCCTTAAACCTGCCGCAGATCAATGATGCCCTTGAAGTTAAAAGACCTGATGGTCGCTCTTTGATTCTCGAAGTAAAGCAACACATAGGCGAAGACACAGTGCGTGCCGTAGCTATGGACAGTACAGACGGATTAAGCCGAGGGCTTGAAGTGATACCGTTGGGATCGCCTATTCGAATGCCTATCGGTGACCATGTGAAAGGCCGCCTGATGAACGTTGTAGGTAATTCTATCGACGGTATGAAACCTCTGAGCAATCAAGGTGGTGCGCCTATTCATAGAGAGCCGCCTAAGTTTGAAGAACTGCAAACAACTCGCGAGGTATTATTTACCGGAATCAAAGTCGTGGATTTATTAGCTCCATACGCAAAAGGAGGTAAGGTGGGTCTGTTTGGCGGAGCCGGTGTGGGTAAGACTGTATTGATTATGGAACTTATCAACAATATTGCAAAAAAACATAATGGATATTCCGTATTTGCTGGAGTAGGAGAACGTACCCGTGAAGGTAACGATCTGCTAAGGGAAATGATAGAATCAAACGTTATCCGTTATGGAGAAGAGTTCAAAAAAAGTATGGAAGAAGGTAACTGGGATTTGTCGAAGGTTGACTACGATGAGCTTCAGAAATCACAGATTTCACTTGTTTTCGGTCAGATGAACGAACCGCCGGGAGCCCGTGCCGATGTTGCTCTTTCGGGGTTGACTATAGCCGAGTCTTTCCGCGATTCGAAAGCCGAAGGTCCTAAAGATATTTTATTCTTTATCGATAATATATTCCGTTTTACTCAGGCAGGATCTGAGGTGTCGGCCTTGTTGGGACGTATGCCGTCTGCCGTAGGGTATCAACCTACATTGGCTACTGAGATGGGCGCCATGCAGGAGCGTATTACTTCTACACAGAACGGATCTATTACTTCGGTGCAAGCCGTTTATGTGCCTGCCGACGACTTAACAGACCCGGCTCCGGCAACAACATTCTCTCACTTGGATGCCACAACGGTGCTCGATCGTAAGATTACCGAAATGGGAATTTATCCGGCGGTAGACCCTCTAGGTTCCAGCTCTCGAAGCTTAGACCCTAACGTTGTTGGTCAGGAGCATTACGATACAGCTCAACGAGTGAAACAAATTTTGCAGCGCAACAAAGAACTTCAGGATATTATTGCAATCCTCGGGATGGAAGAGCTTTCGGATACTGATAAGCAGACTGTAAACCGTGCAAGACGTATTCAGCGATTCTTATCTCAACCTTTTAATGTTGCAGAACAGTTTACCGGTGTTCCGGGAGTAATTGTTGATATTCAGGATACAATCAAGGGTTTCCAAAGAATTCTGGATGGTGAAGTTGATCACCTTCCTGAGCAGGCATTCTTGAACGTGGGTACAATAGAAGATGCAATGGCTAAAGGCGAGAAGATTCTTGCTCAAGTTGCAGGATAAAGAATTTACATATGAAAAAATCAGAACTTCAACTAAATATTATCTCACCCGAGGCTAAGCTGTTTTCAGGAATGGTTGCTTCGGTTGTAATTCCGGGGATTCAAGGCAGTTTCGGGGTTTATCCCGACCATGCTCCTTTGATCTCGGCCTTGCAAAAGGGGGTTATTACCTATACCGAAAACGGTGTGGAAAAATCTCTCGAAGTAGGCGGTGGCATGGTGGAAGTGAATAATGGGGTTGTGACAATCTGTGTATCTTAAAGGGATGGATGTAAAAGTAAAATTAATTCTTTCTATTACCCTGTTTGGGATTGTTACAGGAGCTCTTATACAGGCTTTGCTCAACTATCAGTTTCCTGAGTTTTATCCCAAGTGGTACGAAGGCATTCTGGCTTTCTTTATAATACTGGAATCATTGATTGTCTTGTATGCAGACTCATCGAGCAGTAGAGCAACACAAAGGCAAATGCTGAATGTATATATGCTGACTAAAGTGGTTAAAGTATTCGCCTCGCTTATTTTCATAGCAATCTATGCCATGGTAATAAAAGAAAATATTAAAAGCTTCGTCCTTATATTTATGATTTTCTATCTTCTTTTTCTGGCCTTCGAGGCATATTTGTTTCTAAGGATAGAAAAACGGTTAAAGAAAAAACAACAATAGTATGAAACACTATTTAAAATACATTTTAACTTCAGTTCTTTTGTTTACCGTAATGGGTTTTCAACCTCTGGCAGCAGAAAACGCACATGAGGCTGAATCTGAGAAAGAATTGAACGTTAAAGAACTTATACTAGATCACCTTGCTGATGCATACGAGTGGCATTTAACTTCGTTTGGAGATACACATATTTCCATTCCGTTGCCAATAATCGTGAAGGGAGAATCCTCGGGTTGGCATGTTTTTATGTCGTCCAGATTTCATCATGGGCATGAGGCACACGAGGGATTTTATATTGCACAAGAAGGTAAATACAGAGGTAAGATTGTAGAAAAGAATGCTTCGGGTGAAGAAATACGTCCTTGGGACATTTCGTTAACTAAGAATGCGGCAAGCTTGCTGATCAGCTCTACACTTTTTATAATCATAATCCTTAGTGTATCTAAATGGTACAGAAGGCAAGCTAAGACAGGCGAAAAGAAAGCTCCAAAAGGCTTTGTCGGGTTTATGGAGATGTTTATAATGAGTGTGCAAGACGATATTATTAAGCCATGTGTAGGGAAGAATTACAGAAAGTTTTCTCCCTATCTGCTTACTGTGTTTTTCTTCATCTTGTTTAACAATCTATTGGGTTTGATACCTCTCTTTCCGGGAGGAGCAAATGTTACAGGTAATATTGCTGTGACTTTGGTGCTCGCTCTGTTTACATTCTTTATCGTTAATCTTTTCGGTTCGAAGGAGTATTGGAAAGAAATATTTTGGCCTGATGTACCTACCTGGCTCAAGATTCCAATTCCGATTATGCCGGCGATAGAATTAGTAGGTGTCTTTACAAAACCTTTTGCGTTAATGATTCGTCTCTTTGCCAATATTCTTGCGGGACACTCTGTCGTATTAGGCCTTACATGTTTGATATTTGTTACTGCAAATCTTGGAACATTAATTAACAGTTCGATGACTGTAGTATCAGTATTGCTGATGATTTTTATTAGTCTGCTAGAGATATTAGTAGCTTATATTCAGGCTTATGTATTTACTATGTTGTCGGCTGTATTTATCGGGCTGGCACAGGTAGAGCCACATCATCACGTAGAAAAACATTAATATAAAAAAGTAAATTAACAATTAAATAATTTTAAATTAAAGAATTATGTTACTATCAACTTTATTACAAGCAGCAGAAGCTGCAACAAGCTTAACTGGTTTTGGTGCTGCACTGGGTGCAGGATTAGCTGTAATCGGAGCAGGTATCGGTATTGGTAAAATCGGTAGTTCTGCTATGGAAGGGATAGCCCGTCAGCCGGATGCAGCAGGAGATATTCGTACATCTATGATTATCGCTGCAGCCCTAGTGGAAGGGGTAGCTTTGTTTGCTGTTGTAGTTTGCGGATTTATTCTATAAATTAGTAAATAGATATGAATTTACTATTACCTGAATCCGGCCTTCTTTTTTGGATGCTCCTATCTTTTATAGTAGTTTTCTTCGTTCTGGCCAAATTTGGTTTCCCTGTGATAACCAAAATGGTGGAAGAACGCAAAAACTATATACAAGATTCGTTGGATGCAGCCCAGAAAGCCAATGAGCAATTGGCTTCGATAAAAGAAAAAAGTGATGAAATACTTTCATCAGCTAAGGCAGAACAGGTGAAGATCTTGAAAGAGGCGGCTGATACACGCGATCGTATTATAAACGAAGCACGTGAGCAAGCCAAGATAGCCGGGGCAAAGGAAATGGAAGAAATAAGAAAGCAGATCCAAATGGAAAAAGATCAGGCTATACGCGACATTCGTCGTCAGGTAGCTGAACTATCTGTGGATGTTGCCGAAAAAGTTCTTCGAGATACCTTGAAAGACCCTAAAGAACAAATGTCAATGATTGATCGCCTAGTGGATGAAGCTATGGTGTCTAAATCTTAATCAACTGTTATGAATGAAGGGATGATTTCTAAGCGATATGCTAAAGCTCTGTTGCTATATGCAGTGGATCAGAAAGCGGAGGATGTATTGTTTGCCGAAATGAAAAAGGTAGCATCGTCATTTGTCCGCGAACCCCGTTTGCGTATGGCAATGGATAATCCTACGTTGAATGCCGAAGATAAGCTTACACTGATAAAGGCTGCTGTGGGTGCAAAACCGAGTAACGAGTATATTCGTTTTGCCGAGCTGGTAGTGAAAAAAAGACGTGAGATGTATCTTCGAAATATTGCGCTCAGTTACATCGATTTGTATTGTGAAGCCAAGCATATCAATACCGGGAAGCTTGTTACTGCTACCCCTGTGGATGATGCTACAAAACAGAAGATGAAAAGCTTGCTACAGAAGATTAAACCGGGGACGCTTGATTTTGAAACAAGTGTAGATCCGGATATCGAAGGAGGCTTTATTCTGTATATCGACACATACAGGTTGGATGCCAGCGTAAAAAGTCAGTTGAAGCGTATCAAGCAAAAGTTTATCGCCGAAAACAGTAAGATTGGATAATAGATACTCTACTTATTTGAAAAGAGCTATCCACGTATAGCTTTATAGTAACTAATAATTTGAATAAAATATGTCTGAAAATATAAAAGCAAGCGAAGTCTCCGATGTGCTGAAAATGCAGCTAGAGAATATCAGTAGCCGCGTACAGTTCGAGGAGGTGGGTACAGTTCTCTATGTAGGAGATGGTGTTGTTCGCATATACGGACTTAAAAATGCAGAGGCAAACGAACTTCTTGAGTTCGACAACGGCATTATGGCTGTTGTGATGAACTTGGAAGAAGACAATGTAGGTGCTGTATTGTTAGGCCCGTCAGACCAGATAAAGGAAGGATTTACCGTAAAACGTACAGGCCGTATTGCATCCATCAACGTGGGTGAAAGCATGTTAGGGCGTGTAATCAATCCTCTGGGCGAGCCTTTGGACGGAAAAGGCCCAATTATCGGCGAACTGCTGGAAATGCCACTGGAACGTAAAGCTCCGGGGGTAATATACCGTCAGCCTGTAACTCAGCCTCTACAGACCGGATTGAAATCTGTAGATGCTATGATCCCTATCGGACGCGGGCAACGTGAGCTTATCATCGGTGACCGTCAGACAGGTAAAACTGCCATTGCGATAGACACCATTATCAATCAAAGAAGCAATTATGATGCAGGAGACCCTGTATACTGTATTTATGTAGCCATCGGTCAGAAAGCATCTACAGTTGCCAATATAGTAGAAACACTAAAAGAAAAAGGTGCGCTAGACTATACGGTCGTAGTTTCGGCTACAGCAGCCGAGCCGGCAGCAGTTCAGTATTTTGCTGCGTTTGCAGGTGCTGCTATCGGAGAATATTTCCGCGACACCGGACGTCATGCCCTTGTGGTATATGACGACTTGTCGAAACAGGCTGTTGCATATCGTGAAGTATCCTTGATTCTTCGTCGTCCACCGGGACGTGAAGCATATCCGGGTGATATCTTCTACTTGCACTCCCGTTTGTTGGAGCGCGCGGCTAAAATTATCAGCCAGCAGGAAGTTGCCGAACAGATGAACGACTTGCCTCCAAGCCTTAAAGGAAAGGTGAAAGCGGGAGGTTCTCTTACTGCTCTTCCTATTATCGAGACTCAGGCGGGTGACGTATCTGCGTATATTCCTACCAACGTTATCTCTATTACCGACGGACAAATATTCCTCGATATAGACCTCTTCAATGCGGGTATGCGTCCGGCTATTGATGTGGGTATATCTGTATCTCGTGTGGGAGGTTCGGCTCAGGTGAAAGCGATGAAAAAAGTTGCCGGAACATTGAAGATTGACCAGGCTCAGTATCGTGAACTGGAAGCATTTACCCAGTTTGGTGGCGATATGGACCCCGTTACGGCAATGACTATCGATAAAGGTAAGAAGAATACTGTATTGCTTGTTCAGCCTCAGTATGCGCCTGTACCTGTTGAAAAACAGATCGCCATATTGTATTGCGGAACGAATGGTTTGCTTCGTCAAGTGCCGGAAGATAAAATACATGAGTTCGAAACCGAATTTCTGAGAACATTGGAAATGCAATATCAAGCTGATGTGCTGGATGTCCTGAAAAAAGGAGTCATCAACGAAGATGTGGAAACTAAAATCAGAAAAGTAGCCGCAGATATTGCTTCTCAGTACAAAAAATAATGAATTATGGCATCTCTTAAGGAAATAAAAAATAGAATTGGCTCTGTAAAAAGTACCAAGAAGATAACTTCTGCAATGAAGATGATTGCTTCATCTAAGTTGCACAAGGCGCAAAATGCAATCAGCAACTTCTTGCCTTATCAGCAAAAGTTAGATGTCATTCTGACTAATCTTCTGTCTTCTGATACAAGCTATGAGTCTCCTTTTATCCAGAAAAGAGAAACAAAAAGAGTCGCTATAGTTGGTTTTGCTTCCAACTCTTCGCTTTGTGGTGCATATAACTCGAATGTAATAAGAGAGTTCAACCTTGTTTACACTAAAAAAAGAGAAGAACTAGGAGCAGAGAATATCTTGGTGTATCCTATCGGTAAAAAATTGGCCGACGCCCTAAAGAAACAAGGAATAGCGGCGCAGGGCGATTATAGGGATATGGCCGATAAGCCTTCTTTCTTAGCCGTACAGGATCTGGCCAAAGAACTGATAAAGAAATATATTGATGGAGAAATAGATGAGGTGATCTTAATTTATCATCATTTCATATCTACCGGATCTCAGAAATTAAAGAAGATACAATTCCTTCCTTTCGACTTGGAGAGTGCTAAGCCCGAAGGTCAGCAAGACGATAATATGTTTGCAGACTATATCCTTGAACCATCGAAGGAGGAAATTCTCGACTCTTTAATCCCTACCGTGCTTTATTCACGCTTGTATGCTGCTTTGCTCGATGCTAATGCATCGGAACATGCCGCACGTATGATTGCTATGCAAATAGCATCAGACAATGCCGATGAACTGGTACAGGATCTGACTATTCAATACAACAAGTCGCGTCAACAAGCTGTTACAAACGAATTGTTGGATATTATCGGTGGTGCTTCGGCATTGCAGTGATAGGAGAAAATTCTTTATAAAATATAGCCCCGGACTTTTATAGTTTGGGGCTTATTTTTTTAGTTTTTTTGATTCGTAAAAAATTGTATCTCAAAAAAAGTGACTACCTTTGTTATAATATATAGAGAATTATGATGGAAAAAATAGCTTATATGCAACAGTATTATTTTCACGACAGTGGTTCCTGTATTTCCAATGAATTATTATTGATATAGATAGTATCCTCGAAGAAGTATTCTTTTTCGGGGATTTTTTTTGAAATAAATTGTCTTATATAGAGATCTTTGCGGTAGTTGACTGATAATAGAAAAGTAACAATAAAAAACAACTGTAAAAGTGTCACTTTTGTCACCTTTTGGTGTTTATTGTGTTGTTTATTAGTTGTTTGTGATATAGTGGAATGTGTCACTTTTTTTCTGTTGTCTTTTTGTTGAATATAAATTTTACTCTTACAAAATATAAATAGTTATGTGCAATAAAAGCCTGGTTTCAATTACAGATTATTCGAAAGAAGATATTCTGAGAATACTTAATCTGACTAAAAAATTTGACGAGCAACCTAACCGTAGGTTATTGGAAGGCAAAGTGTGTGCTACACTTTTTTTTGAGCCGTCGACACGGACACGCCTTAGTTTTGAGACTGCAGTAAACCGCTTGGGTGGACGCATCATAGGCTTTTCGGATGCGGCTACTACCAGCTCATCGAAAGGTGAGACTCTGAAAGATACTATACTGATGGTAAACAACTACGCAGATATTATTATTATGCGTCACCATCTGGAAGGAGCTGCACGTTATGCTTCGGAAATTTCTTCTATACCGATCATTAATGCAGGAGATGGAGCCAATCAGCATCCTACGCAGACAATGCTTGATATCTATTCTATATTTAAGACACAAGGTACTCTCGATAATCTGACAATAACGATTGTTGGTGACCTGAAATATGGTCGTACTGTGCACTCCCTGATCATCGGGATGTCCCACTTCAACCCTACTTTTATATTTGTTGCACCCGAAGAACTGCATCTTCCCGATCCGTATAAAGCCTTCTGTGATGAACATGGGATAAAGTATTCGGAGCACACAGATTTTGATTCAGAGGTGATAGACAAAGCGGATATACTGTATATGACACGTGTGCAGAGAGAACGTTTTACCGACCTGATGGAATATGAAAAGGTGAAGAATGTATATATTCTCAAAAATGATATGCTGGCAGGAGCAAAAGACAACCTGAAAATATTGCATCCCCTGCCTCGTGTAAACGAGATACAGCAGGATGTGGATGATAGCCCTAAGGCTTATTACTTCGAACAGGCTAAGAACGGTATGTTTACCCGTGAGGCTGTGATATGTGATGCGTTGGGTATAGAAGTTGAATAAATAAAATATCAAGATATGAATGCACGTAGAAAAGCAATGCAGGTAGCAGCATTATGCAATGGAACAGCAATAGATCATATTCCTCCCGGCGTAGTGTTTAAAGTAGTATCGTTGTTGGAGCTCGAAAAGCTGGATAATCCTATTACTATCGGGAATAATCTCGAAAGTAAGAAGATGGCTTCAAAAGGAATTATCAAGATATCGGGTAAATATTTTGAAGAAAGCGTGATCAATAAGATTGCGATTATAGCGCCGAATGTAGTTCTCAATATCATTAAGGATTACGAAGTTGTAGAAAAGAAAAGAGTAGTTCTACCTAAAGTAATCAAGGGAATTGTAAAGTGCAACAACCCGAAGTGTATTACAAACAATGAGCCTATGACTACACGCTTTGAAGTCATTGATTGTAACAACACAGAGCTGCGCTGTCACTATTGTAACATTAAAATTCAGAAAGACGAGATTATCCTGAAATGAAGCAAGATTGGAAACCGGGGACACTGATATATCCTTTGCCTGCTGCCATGATAAGTTGTGGCAGCACCCCCGAAGAATATAATATTATTACTCTGAGTTGGCTCGGTACGATCTGTACCAATCCCCCGATGTGCTATATTTCGGTAAGACCCGAAAGACATTCGTATGAGATTATAAAGCGGGATATGGAGTTTGTGATAAATATAACAACGGAAGATCTGGCTTTTGCTACCGACTGGTGTGGCGTGAGATCGGGTAAGGATTTCAGTAAATTTGACGAAATGAAACTTACTCCCGGCAAGGCCTCTATTGTTCAGGTTCCCATCATTGAAGAGTCTCCATTGAATATCGAATGTAGAGTACGCGAGATACTGAGTTTAGGTTCGCATGATATGTTTATTGCCGATGTGGTAAATGTAAAAGCTGATGAAAAGTATATTGATCCGCAAACCGGAAAATTTAGTCTCGAAAGCGCAAAACCGATTGCATATTCTCATGGTCAGTACTATGGCTTAGGAGATAAAATCGGAGGTTTCGGCTGGACTGTTAGAAAAAAGAAAGAGGAACTGTAAACTCAGTTCCTTGGTTCTCTATTTGACTTTTCGGATCTTTGTTTTTTTCTATATTCATAAGGAGGTGTGGGGTTCTTTAAGCTCCAGATATTCAGTTTCTGTTGTCGGGCTGTTTTCTCCAACTCTTCGAGTATCGGGTCTTCAACATAGTGATTGTAGTACCATGCTAAACCTTCTTTGACCATCTCCTGATTTAAATTCAACTCGTCGAGATAAACGATACCTAAAACTCTATCATATTGATCGACACCTTTTTTCTCAACTTTTACGGTTTTCCCGTAGCAAAGGTCGTTCAGGTAGGTTCTGGCTTTGTTGCTGAAGTCTTGTCCTTTTTCGGGGGCATCGATACCATAGAGTCGCACTTTTATTCGCTCCTTGCTATCTGTCAGGATGGTCATTGTATCTCCATCTGCAACACTGACTACCTTGCCCTTTATTGTTTCTGAGGGTTCAGTGGAAGGCGGGTTACAGGAGATAAATAGTAATAGTATGAATATAAATTTTCTCATTCGTTACAAGAGTTCGTTTTATCTCTAAAATAGGATTCGTATATTATAAACTAGAGATCTAAATTAAATAAAAAGAGACAGACAAAAGATAACTATATCTAATATTCTTTTATGGATAAGCTAGTAGATAGTTAAATAATTGAATGAATAAGCCTTATAAAATAAGTTCTCAGAGTTGTTAAAAAATATAGGGAGAAATAAACAAAAAATAAAAATGATTTCATAGATTTGTCTAAATCTATCAATATAAAATTACATATTATGAAAAAATTAGTTGTATTCGCATCTGTCGTTTTTTTATTTTCGTCTTGTGCTACAATATTTACTCCGTCTAAGCAAAGCATAACGTTCTCGGGGATTGAAGGTACAAAGATTTATGATGCAAGTAATAATGTGAAATTAGCAGAAATAGGAAGTGACAAAACTGCGACTATCTCAGTTAAAAAGAAAATGAGCGACAAGCAACTTTTGGCTAAAAAAGAAGGATATAAGACATTACCTTTTATTTTAGAGTCTACTTTCAATACGACCTCTCTATGGAATATCCTATTTTGGCCTGGTTTTATTGTAGATTTAGGAACAGGACAAATGAACAAATGGGATAACACAACAGTTAATCTTGAGCTTGAAAAAGATGATTCAGCATCCAAATAAATAGAAATCTATAAAATAGAAAAAGGACTGAATTTTATTTTAGTCCTTTTTTATTTCTTGATTGTCATTGTTTTAAGCGGAGAGGAAGAGATTCGAACTCTCGATACCCTTTAGGGGTATACACGCTTTCCAGGCGTGCCTCTTCAACCACTCGAGCACCTCTCCTTTGTCCTCCGGTTGTAGCGTGTGCAAAGATAAAGGATATTTTTGAATTGACAAGAAGAGGGAAAGTATTAGTCGTTTAGGGAAGATGATTTTAGAAGGCTTTGAAGTGTTTTAAAGTAGTGTACCTTTTATTTACAATACGAGAAATTATAATAGCTTTGGCTTGGCTTGTTGTATATACTAAAAAAGAGTTATCTTTGTATCCGATATTGTATTTTACAAATGTTTCGCATTATTTGTTTTTCAATGTCTAAGTCTGATATTAAAGCGTTGTATATCAGGCAAAAACAAATCCAACGGGGCTGACTGGCTTTGACAGCGAGATGAAGTGGTTTGTAAGCATGCAGTGCGTAGTCGGCTGGCACTATAATCTCAGACGTCACAAATTTAACTGGCAATAACAATTACGCTCTTGCTGCTTAATCGAAGTATAGTAGATTCTAGCTTAATCCTTGCACAGGTGTAAGGACAAGACATCACCCGGAAGCTGTGGCTTCGAAGCGTGCCGATCAGGTGGTGCAGACAAATCGGAGATAGGATAGGGGAGGCTTTGGCTCTTATCTGAAATAAAAAAGCTAAGGTTTGAGTTGGTGGCTTCGGTCTTGCTCATTCACGAAAACTTAAGCGGAGATAAGCATGTAGAAAGCAAATTAGTTCCTTGTTTGGACGAGGGTTCAAGTCCCTCCAGCTCCACATTTTTTTAGAAAAGACAGATCCGTATAAACAGTTGATTTATACGGATTTTTCTTTTTTCGGGCAATCCCGAAGATCACCTCTAGGCTATTTTGTAGTCTATAAAGTGATAAATATCCGCTTTCGAGTTTCATTGATACAATTAACACACAAAAAGTTAATCTTGATTTTTCTTTTTTGCATATCTTTAAGGTCGCAGACCTTTTTATTTATTTTTGTAGAAAGGATTAATATTAAATCATAAAATGAAAAAGTCCATATCATATTTACCTTCAACTAATCAGAGAGATTTATATTTTATTGTTGAGACTGTTTTGCAACGGCTGAAACAAACCGAAATGATAATTCTTTTCGGAAGCTATGCCCGAAACGATTATGTGTTGTATGACGAAAAATATGAATTTGGCAAAAGGCAATTTTATGTAAGCGACTATGATATATTGGTGGTAACAAGCGGTATCTCGGATGGTGTTGCTATCAAAACCCTCAGTAATATAGAAGATTTATATTATGATCGGGCAAAAGACCCCGACAGACAACCGCCTGTTCAGTTTATCAGCGAGGACATGAAAAAGCTGAACAAATACCTGAAAGAAGGTAGATATTTTTACAGCCAAATAAAACAAGAAGGTGTAATACTGTACGACAGTGAAAAACATAAGCTAGCCCGTAGACGCAAACTTAACTTCGAAGAAATAAAACAACAGGCTCAGGAATATTTTGATGATAAATTCGATAGAGCAAATAGCTTTTATGATGGTGTAGAATTTTATTTAAATAAAAGAGATTACCGAATGTCTTCTTTTATGCTTCATCAAGCCTGTGAAAACTATATTTATGCAATCCGTTTAGTGTTTACCTTAGAAAATCCCAAACAACATAATCTGACTAAACTTTTAAACTCGGTCAAAAAATATTCGGATGAGTTTATCAAAGTTTTTCCACAGCATACCCCCGAAGAGAAACGGCTTTTTGAACTTGTCAAAGCTGCTTATGTAAACGGACGCTACGACCCTGATTTTGTAGTCTCCAAGGAGGATATTGACGCCCTTGTTCCCAAAGTGGAATTGCTGAGGGATATTACAAAAAGAATTTGTGAGGAGAAGATTGGGGAGTATGGGGAGAATAATATTTAATCTTAATCTTTTGCTGTTCAAAAGTTTTATTGATAAAATAAACAAAAATAGTTTAATTTGTATCTTATAATAAAATAATATTTCTATGGAGTGCTTATATTGTAATTTTGAGTTGCCGAGCAATGCGAAATTTTGCCCAAAGTGTAGAAGTCAAGTTATATGCTTAGATTGTAATGAGATCTTGTATAAAGATTCTCCAATATGTATATCTTGTGGTAAAGAACTAAAAGATAGCTACCATACAAATAATTCGGCTGTGAATAATATTGAATTTACAGAAAATGAGAATGGAAAAACTTTTAGAGCATCATTTACTGATACAGTTGCAGGAAATGTTGTTGAAACATTCGCCCAGCTATTGCCTTTTAAAAATTACAACTCTACTAAAGCTATCTATCAATCATATGACAGTAATATTCAGAAAACGATAGAAGATGTAGATATAGTAGAAGCATCAAAACCGTCCTTAGTCCATCCTATACATGCACCAATTGTAGATGAAAATGAAGATTTGGTTATCTTGGAAAAAATATTTAAAAATAAAAATGGGGTTATTAGTATATATGATCGAAGAAAAATTAAAAATAAAGGTAAAGGTGATTTTGTCGCAAAAGTGACTCTTCTATTTCTATATTATAAAAAGCAATTAGGTTTTGATAAAGTGGATAGAGAAGAACTTAATAATTTATTAAAATCAGAAAATCTATATGATGCTAATTTCAGAGGTTGGATTGCTAATTCTCGCAATCTTATTAATAGCGATTCTATAAATTTAGAGCTTTGCCCTGAAGGAGAAGAGAATGCTCAAAAATATTTAAAAGAATCATTAGATCCATCTATTATTAGCTCTTGGAACTTAACTAGTAATTCAAAAAGAAATAATTTAGGGAATAAGGCATCCGTACAAAAAAGTAACACTACAACCGCAATTGATACATCTAACCTTACTGAAGGTGATTATCCAACTCTAAATGATCTGGTTATAAAAGATTATCCTAAAGGCGAACCTGAATGGATTCTTTGTTATGCTTTTTACTCATCTAGTTTTGGTAGTACTACATTTACTAGAGAAAATATTCTTGATAGGTATAAAGAAAATAACAGAGCGACTGATACAAGGAGAAAAAATATCCGCCAAAATTTGGCTTCTTGTATTAAAAAAGATTGGATTAAATCTATTAATGATACAGAATTTGTTGTGAAAGTTGAAGGCTCAAACTATGCAAAACAAATTATCTGTGGAAATTCCCAAGGAAAAGAAAGGAAAATCGGAAAACGAAAAAATAAAGCAGAACAAACAGACGAATAATTTAATCTGCAATATGTTAGAATTAAAGGATTTTATTGGAAAAGTAGAAAATTTCAGAGAACTTAAAGCATCTGAACAAATTGATTATTTTGCTTACTACTTTTCAATCGTTAAGAATACTGATTATTTTGTTCCAACTCAAATATCAGAAGCATTTTCTCTTTTGCGACTGACACCTTACTCTAATATTCCTAACTATTTGTCCTATAATACAAATAAGAAAATAAAGGGGAAAAAAGTAAAGTTTATAAAGACTAAAAGGGGGTATCAACTTGAAGGAAATTATGAATTGGATTTACGAAGTAAAATAAAGTTAGAAGAAGAAATACCATTCATTAATTATAAAATAGATACAACAAGTTTAACATGGAAGCCTAGTGATATCCCTTTTACAAATAGTAAGATCAGAAAAAATGCAGAATTCTTCGCAACGCTATATTATTTGTTTTACCATTTGGAAAATAGTATACGTAAATTTCTCCTTCAACGATTGACTTCCATACTTGGTGGTGCTTGGGAAAGTGAAATTATATCAAAGGTCGATTTAGCTAAGGCTTTTGCAATAAGAAAGGAAGTAAATCTTTCAGAAATGCTTCCCGAAAGAGGGGATAATATTTTATATTATTGTATGTGGGATGACTATGCTAAAATTATATCAATCTATCCCTCTATATTTAAAATAGTAAAAGAAAAAGATGAAATTCTTGCTCATCTCAACTCACTTGGAAAAATTAGAAATGCAATAGCTCATAATGCTGTAACAATTCCTAAAGAATACCAAGATGAACTAACACTCTTTCTTGCGAAATATATAAAAATACTGAGAAATAATGAATAACGGTTGTATTATTCGATAGTACAATCTTTATTCTACTTTAATTAAAATTTATTCCCTTTGGGTAATTTTAAAGATTAAAGTTTGAGTCGCACGCTCTTTTCATCTTCTATACAAAGTTATAATAAAGAATAAAACATCAAGGTCATGGCTTTACCGTTATTTCAATATGCCTTCCTTTTCTTTATTTTTTCTTTATGCTGGCTATATATAAGTATATAAAAAGGAACTTAATCGCTATTTATCCTAAACGATTAAGTTCCTTTCTTATAATAAAGCAATTTGCTGTTTAATCAAATTCTTTTTTCAGTTGTTCTACCCAGTTTTTTATCCGATCGTTTGTTAGTTTCGACTGGTTTTCTTTATCTATGGCTAATCCAACGAATTTGTGGTCTCTGATAGCTCGTGACATTTCAAAATCATAACCCTCGATAGATGTAAAGCCAACGATCTTAGCGCCAACAGACTCAAATGTCTCAGCCAAAATACCTATTCCGTCAACAAAGTTTTCCGGGTACTTCACCTGATCTCCAAGTCCAAAAATAGCAACTTTCTTACCTTTCATATTCAAAGATTCTAGTTCGGGCTTTACCTCATCCCAATGATTGGGGAGTTCTCCATCAAACCATGTTGCTACTCCTACAATAATATTGTCATAACTTTCAAAATCCTTTTTCCAAGCATCTTCAACTGAGACAAGGTCAATTTTATCACTACCAAAAGCCTCTTTTATTTTTTTAGCAATAGAGGCTGTCTTGGTTGTAGTTGTTCCATAAAACAATCCTATTTTCTTCATTGCATATATAGTTATAGTGTTTTTTTATTTAAAATTCCAATAATTTCTTAGCGGCTTCATAGATTTTATCTACATTCGGAAGTACAGCTTTTTCCAATATCGGGTTGAAGCCCACAGGTGTGAAAGTAGAACCCACGCGTTGTACAGGAGCATCCAGATGCTGGAACATTTCGGAACCAATCATCGCTGCAATTTCACCGCCAAGACCTGCAAATACCTTGTCTTCATGTACAATAAGTGCTTTACTTGTCTTTTTCACCGATTCGAAAATAGTTTCTTTATCTAATGGCACCAAAGAGCGCAAGTCGATTACTTCTACATCCCAATTTTCTTCAGCCAGGCGTTCTGCTACAGCGAGGCTAAACAATGTTGTATTTCCATACGTGAAAAGACTAAGGTCTTTTCCCGGACGACGTACACGCGCCTTACCAAAAGGTACTTCAAAATCGTCAGGAATAACTGTTGCTGCATCTACAGAGTTGTATAAAGCTTTTGGCTCTAAGAATACGGTTAATCCTTCCGAACGTAAGCTAGTACGCAACAATCCTGCTGCATCGTCTGCAAAAGAAGGATAAACGATTCTGCATCCCGGCAATGTTGCCAATGCAGCCTCAATATTTTGAGAGTGGTACATTCCACCTCCGATATATCCGCCCGATGCAAGTCGTAGGGTGATATTGGGTGAGAACTTGCCGTTGCTGCGCCAGTAATCGTGCGTACATTCTACAAATTGTTCCATAGCCGGCCAGAAATAATCGGCAAACTCAGCACCTTCTATAACAACCCGTATTTTCGGGTCGAAACGGCTCATCCCATTTGCTGTTCCCACGATAAAGTCTTCTGCAATAGGAGCGTTGAAGACACGTTGTTCTCCAAACTCTTGTTGCATGCCTTTCGACACGTTGAACACTCCCCCTTTGTCTTTGTTTGCCACATCTTGCCCCCACAAGAAAGTGTCGGGATTGTGTCTAAACTCCGCTTTAAGTGTTTCGTTAATAGCCGTTACCAGATTTTTCTTTTCGCCTTCTTCATTATGAGTTCCATCCACATACTTTTCAGGTTTATATGGTTCAGGAATAACGAAATCGAAAATAGATTTAGGATCCGGATCGGGTGCAGCTAAGGCTTTTTTGTTAGCGGCACTTACTTCTTTTTTTACTTCGGCTTCTATGGCTTGCAATTCTTCTTCAGTAAAGCGTTTGTAACGCAACAGCATCCGACGGAATTTATGTAAAGGATCGGCTTCTTTTACATATTTCAATTCGTTTTCATCACGATACAGTGTATGCTTGTCCGAGTTGGAGTGCGAGCCTATGCGTACACAATTGGCATGCAGTAATACAGGTTTCTGATTTGCAATAGCATATTCGCGTGCTTCGGCCATTGCATTCATCGAGTCGAAAACATCCTTACCGTTGCAATACATTATTCTTAGGTTTTTTATCCCTGAATAATTATCTACGGCTTTTCTGTTTGCTGTCTGATCTTTTTTAGGGACTGATATCCCGTAACCGTTATCCTGTATTACAAATATTACAGGCAGTTCTTCTTTCGATGCTCCATTTATTGCCTCAAAAACATAGCCTTCCGACATGGCAGATTCTCCGTGCGACGTGATGGCTACCCCTTTTTTCTCGTAATATTTTATGGCACGGGCTACTCCTACGGCATGTAGATCGTGATTGCCTGTGGCAGAAGATACGTTCTCTATATTCCATTCAGGTTTGGCAAAGTGGTTCGACATGTGTCGTCCGCCACTCGCCGGATCAGTTGCTTTCGAAATACCGTTCAGTATCAGTTCTTCTGCAGTAAGACCTGCAGAAAGAACTGTTAGCATATCACGATAATAAGGGAACATGAAATCTTCACCTTTAGTAAATGCCTGCCCTACAGCAAGCTGAATCCCATCGTGTCCTGCATAAGGAGCATGGTACGACCATCCGAGAGATTGTAGCAAATAGGCAGGTGCTTTTTCGTCGATAGCCCGTCCTAATGTCATCAGGTGATACCACTTTTTTAAAGTTTCTTTATCTGTTGTTTTTATATCATATTTTTTCATATCTGTTTTTCTGTTTTGAGTTAGGTTAGGCATTCCAGTTTTCCAAATATTCGGCTATGCGGTACAAGAAGTTCCCTCCCAGCATACCGTCTACCACACGGTGGTCGTACGATAATGAAAGGTACATCTTGTGTCTGATAGCGATAACATCCCCTTCGGGCGTTTCTACTACTACAGGTTTCTTCTCAATGATGCCTACACCAAGTATTGCCACTTCGGGTTGGTTGATAATCGGAGTACCAAACAAACTCTTGAATGAACCAAAGTTGGTAATAGTGAATGTTCCTCCTTGAATTTCATCCGGTGACAATTTATTGGCACGAGCCTTGTTTGCCATATTATTCACCGATACAGCCAAACCGCTTAAACTTAACTTATCCGCATCTTTGATTACGGGTACAATCAGATTTCCATCATTCAGAGAAACAGCAACACCAATGTTGATACGTTTTTTCTCTATAATGTTATACCCGTCAACAGAAGAGTTGATACGAGGGAAATCCTTCAATGCTTTTGCTGTTGCTTCAACTATCGGCGACATATATGTAAGGCTTACACCTTCGCGTTTCTTGAAGGTATCTTTGTTTTGTTCACGCCAGTTTACTAGTTTGGTGACGTCTACTTCTATCACATTGGTAACATGCGGAGATATTTTTTTAGAAGCAACCATTCGGTCGGCTATAATACGACGTATGGCATCCATTGGGATCACTTGATCTCCTTCTGCAACCTGTACAGGTGCTGCCTTTGGTGCGCTTTCTTGTGATGGTGCCGGAGCTGCCGGAGTAGCCGGAGTGGAAGCTTTTGCAGCCGGTGCCGGAGCTGTTGATATACCTTTTTTCTTATTGTCGATGTATAGCTCAATATCACGTTTGCTGAGGCGTCCTTCGTAGCCTGTTCCGGGTACAGAATCGAGTTCACTTTGACTGATTCCTGCGTCTTTCGCTTTCTGTAGAACAACAGGAGAATACCATCTGTCTGCTGTGCCTTTACTTACTTTTTCTTCCGATACTTTAGCAGGTGCAGCCGGAGTTGCTTTTTCTTCAGCCTTAGCTGGGGTAGGAGCAGGAGCAGGTTCTTCTTGCTTTGCAGTTTCTGTGCTTACTTCTTCTTCGCCTTCTTCACCTTCCAGTTCAACGATAGCTACAACAGTACCTACAGATACTGTATCTCCTTCTTTGAACAATATCTCAAGAATTTTTCCTGATACAGGAGATGGTATTTCTGCACTGACTTTTGCTGTGTTTACTTCAAACAAAATGTCATCTTCGTTAATTGTATCCCCAACTTTGATCGACCACGAAATGATAGTCCCTTCGGTTATACTTTCGCCCAATTTGGGCATTTTAATTTCAAATTTTGCCATGGTTTATATTGTATTATATTTTATAGTAATTTCTTTTAAATTATAAATTGAAGTGCTTGCTCCGATACTTTAGGTTTCTTTCCTTCATAATTCCATTCATCTGTTCCATATTTTTCATTCACCAGTTTCTTTATATTTAAAACATCTTCACTCGTGAATTGATAAATAGAATTTCCCTCTTTCTCATTCATGAAATAAGCCATGATATAATCTTTGAAACGATTTATATTTAATGGCTTATCTATATGATTCAGGATGTTCGTAACCGGACTTTTTACCGATTTGACATAAATCCGCTTATCGACTTTATTTTCCAGTTGCTTCGGATCACTTTCAAGCGTAGTAGTGAGTCTGTTGAGGTCGGATGAAAAAAGTAATGTCGCATGAAACATAACCCTGTCTTTGTGCACACATTGCGCACTCCCCGATATTTTGAGACCATCAATATTTATAGCCAAGCGGGTATCTACCTCAGCATGGATGCCCAGAGTGGATAAAAGCATAACTATTCTTTCTGTGAACCGGTGAAAGCCTATGCCTTTATTGTTTTCTATAAAGGTCAGGTTCAAATTACCTAGATCATGAAATACAGTTCCTCCTCCCGATGAGCGTCGTGCTACTTTGATATTATTCCTTTGTATAAAGTCGAGATTAACCTCGGCCAATACATTTTGGTACTTACCTATAACCACTGACGGTTCATTCTGGTATAACATGAAAAATTCTTCTGAGAAATTTTTCAGAAGATATTCTTCACTGGCCATGTTGAACCAAGCGTCGGTATATGTATTGTTAATACAAAGCATTTTGTTAAGAGAATAAAGTCTCGTGTATAATTTCGCCTACAGTTGGATGCGGATATACATGTTTACGGAATTCTTCTACAGTATTACCGTTTTCTATCGCAATTCCTGCCAGCAGTATTAATTCTGATACCGGATTACCAAGCATGTGGCATCCTATAATGCGATCGCTATCGTCTACTATTATTTTACAGAGTCCGCTTCCGGTCTCATTTTCTGCAATAAATCGCCCGGAATACGCCATCGGTAGTTTGAGCACACGGAAAGGTTCACCCTTTGCTGTCAGTTCTTCCTCTGTCTTTCCTACTCCTGCTATCTCGGGATTTGTATAAACTACACTTGGAATAGCATTATAACTCATTTTGTCATCTTCGCCAAGAATATGGCTGATAGCTACTTCTCCTTCTCTGATAGCGGTATGAGCCAGTAACGAAAAGCCGGTAATGTCTCCTGCGGCATACACACGAGGATGGCTGGTTTGCATATATTCATTAACCTTTACACCGTTTTTGAGAAGCTCAATATTTAACGACTCTAGTCCGAATCCTGTAGTAATAGCTCTACGACCCACACTTACCAGTATCTTTTCGGATTCAACTGTTTGAGTCTTTCCATTTTTCTCTACAACTACACCTTTCTTAGTAACCTCTGTAACTTTTGTATTCAGATGGAATTTAATTCCTTTCTTTGCATAATCACTGCGAAGCATGGCTGATGTTTCTTTATCCATTACTCCGAGTATTTCAGGCATCATTTCTATAACATTGACTTCTACGCCCATACTATTAAAGAAAGATGCAAATTCGATACCAATAACACCTCCACCAATGATTGCCAGTGATTTTGGTAAGTCTCCAAACTCTAAGGCTTCTTTTGATGTCCAGTAATCTACATCAGACAAGCCTTTTATTGGAGGTATAACAGTTTCGGAACCTGTGCATAATAGCAAATATTTTACCGAATAGGTTTCCTTACCACTCGAAATGTTGATCTTATTATCCTTCTCACCGGTGATGGTTGCTGTATCTTTGACTACAGTAACACCGTATGATGATAATTTAAAACTGACTCCCGCCGTTAATTTTTTCACGACTTTATCTTTTCTGTCAATTATTTTCGATACATCGAAAGAAGGGGCGTTGTCTAATGTAATTCCGTATTTGCTTGCATTTTTTATGCTATCCAGTGTTTTGGCTGAATATAAAAGTGTCTTTGTGGGGATACATCCTTCGTTGAGACATACACCTCCAATGTATTTCTTTTCAAATAGGACAGTTTTTAATCCGTTCGATGCAGCTATTTCGGCTGCATTATACCCTGCCGGACCTCCACCGATAATTGCGATATCAAATTCCATAGTTTATCTATTGATTGTTAGTTGTCAAAAAAAGTTCGTTTTGCAATGTGTATATTACACATCACCCTATAAACAAATGAGAAGAAGATAAGTTTTATCGATTTTGACTATTACTCTTATAGATAATCAATAATAGGTTTGGTGATATACTTGTAATCCTTATCTATACTCGGTTTTTGAGACTAATATAGATGTGGATTATGTATCACGAATAACTCTTTTTTTTATATTTTATTGAATCTTTTCAGTGAGAAGAGTAAATATTCATAATTGTGCCTTTTCGAGTATATTTTCATGAGCTTTATTCAATTTGCCTAAAATGAAAAAGACAAAAAGGCTATTCCTAAAAGGAATAGCCTCATATTATCTGTCAGCTGTATTTACTCTTATCCGTTTATTTTTTTCATTGCAGCAATAGAGTCTAATACTTTGCAAGAAAATCCCCATTCGTTATCGTACCACGCTACTACTTTTACAAAAGTAGGACTAAGCATAATCCCCGCTTTTTCGTCAAAAATAGCAGTGTTCGGATTACCTATCATATCAGATGATACAACTTCGTCGGCGGTATATGCCAAATAACCCTTTAATGATCCTTCCGAAGCCTCTTTCATTGCTTTACAAATTTCTTCGTAAGAAGTCGGCTTAGACAAACGTGCAGTCAGGTCCACAACAGACACATCAAGGGTTGGCACACGGAAAGACATACCTGTTAATTTTCCGTTGAGTTCAGGAATCACTTTACCTACTGCTTTTGCGGCTCCTGTGGTTGAAGGGATAATGTTACCCGAAGCAGCACGTCCACCTCTCCAGTCTTTTAATGATGGCCCGTCTACTGTTTTTTGAGTGGCAGTGGTTGAGTGTATGGTACTCATCAAGGCTTCTTCTATGCCGAACTTGTCGTTCAGTACTTTGGCTACCAATGCCAGACAGTTCGTAGTACACGATGCGTTGGATATAAACTGAGTACCTTTTACATACTTGTCGTCATTTACTCCCGGAACAAACATTGGAGTATCATCTTTGGATGGGCCCGACATAATTACATATTTTGCACCTGCTGTAATATGTGCCTGCGCTTTCTCCTTAGTAAGAAATAACCCTGTAGATTCTACTATATATTCGGCTTCAACCTCATTCCATTTCAGGTTGGCAGGATCTTTCTCTGCTGAGATGCGGATTGTATTTCCGTTGACAACAAGTTTGCCGTCTTTTGTCTCAATTGAACCATCAAATTGGCCGTGGATGCTATCATATTTGAGCATATAAGCTATATATTCAACATCCATCAAATCGTTGATGCCAACTATTTGTATATCACTTCTGCTTTGAGCAGCTCTAAACACCAAACGTCCGATACGTCCAAAACCATTAATACCTACTTTAATTGCTTTCATAATGAATTGGTTTTTAAATGATAAAATATCTTGTTCTTTTTAGTACTACAAAGATACATTATAATATCTTTGTCTGAAATGACAAAAAATATGCAAATCCTGCCAAGTTGGATTGGTTTTGCTAAATAATACTTATTTTTAGATTCTAAAATAAAAAACAGATGAGTAAACAGTTAAAAATAAGGCACATTGTGTTTCTTGTTCCTCCCAATTCCACACTGCTTACTACGGTTGGCCCATTGGAGGTATTTACTAAAGCAATCGAACAGTTTGATCAGGTAGATAAGAATATTGATTTCACGTATCAGACGCATGTCGTAGCTATGGGTAAGGAGAGACAGATCAATACATCTTCGGGCTTATCGATATTAAGTGAAGGATGCTATACCGAGATAGATTATCCGATTGACACGCTGATTGTAACAGGACTGGCTCGCCATCTTGAAGATAATCTGAAGACTGAGATGATAGAATGGATAAGAGATCAGGCAAAAACGACCCGTCGGATATGTTCGGTCTGCTCAGGGGCTTTTATTCTGGCCGAAGCCGGATTGCTGGATGGGAAGAAAGCGACTGCCCATTGGTCGAGAAATGAAGCGTTGGAACAAATGTATCCTTTAGTAAATGTGCAGATAGCTCGTATTTTTATTAAGGATGGAAATATTTATACAGCGGCAGGTATTACCTCCGGTATGGATTTAGCTTTGGCTCTCATCGAAGAAGATTTGGGACAGTCGTTTGCTCTGCATATCGCTCGCTGGTTGGTCTTGTATCTGAAACGCCCGGGCAATCAGACACAGTTCAGCTCATACTTAGATTCTAAAATGATAGGAAACCCAACTATCCGAAGGGTTTGTGAGTGGATACTTGAACACCTGAGAGAAGACATCACGGTAGAGAAAATGGCAGAATATGCGGCAATGAGTCCTCGTAATTTTGCACGTGTCTTTGTGCGCGAATTGCGGGTAACCCCTGCGAAGTTTATTAACAAGTTGCGTGTAGAAAATGCCAGCCAACACCTTATCGAAACACAATTATCTCTTGACGAAATAGCCGATAATTGCGGACTAAAGACAGGCGAAAATCTTCGCCGTCAGTTTATAAGCTTTATGGAGATTACTCCGGCTCAATATCGGAAAAGCTTCCGATCTTCTTGGGCGGATGTTGCGGTGTAATCGATATTGGAGATTTATTGAATCCCTATAGACAGAAGGTTTGTAGGGATTTTTATTTTAGAAAGGATACTTCATAGCGTTAATTATAGCATCCTGTTTTTACTCTTTATAATGACGTACTAGAGAATTGGCAAATGAAGAAAATGTACTATACTTTTGCTCAAATTTTCGGTTGTGAATTTTGCCTATATAATTCTGATTTTAATTATTATTTTTGCTATACTTCCTTATCTTTGTAATACATATGGTGAATTCCATCTGTTTTATTATGCCTGTCATCGGGTGGATATGACATAATGATATTTAGCCCAAGTATTCTTAAATCGAAATATTATCAATTTATTTTATATCATGAAAACAAATAGGAGAGACTTTTTTAAAATTTTAGGAAGCGCAGCTGCTCTTACCATTATCCCTCGTCATGTGATGGGTAGAGGATATATTGCCCCCAGCGATCAGTTGACTAAAGGGATTATAGGAACAGGCAGCATGGGGCGTGGTCATGTGGATTACGCAGGCACAAGGTTGGTTGCAGTATGTGATGTGGATAAGAAACACCTGGAGTTGGGTAAACACCTTGTAACTGATAATATTGCAGCATATCACGATTTCCGCGATTTGATATTAGACAAAAATGTTGACATTGTTCATATAGCGACACCTCCCCATTGGCATGGTATAATGTCTGTAGAAGCCGCTAAGGCCGGAAAAGATATTTGGTGCGAGAAACCCATGACCCGTACCATAGGAGAAGGAAAACGTGTGATGGAGGCCGTTAAGCAATATGGTTCGAAGTTTCGTTTGAATACATGGTTTCGTTTCGCTGATAATTTCTATGGCTTGGGAACTCCCGTCCGTCCGCTAAAGAAGCTGGTGCAGAGCGGTATGCTGGGTTGGCCATTAAAGGTTACGATCAGCAGGCATACAGGCTTCGACTGGAAATTCTATTGGGTAGGAAAAGAAAACCTTCAGCCGGAGACTATTCCTGCCGAGCTCGATTATGATATGTGGCTTGGCCCAGCACCGTACAAGCCTTATAATAGCCATCGTGTGCATCAAACGTTTCGCGGATATTGGGATTACGACGGAGGAGGCTTGGGAGATATGGGACAGCATTATATCGATCCTGTACAATATTTCCTTGGTAAAGATCATACCAGCCCGGTGAAAGTGGAAGTAGATGCGCCACAACAACACCCCGATGCAATAGGTACATGGCGCTCTATCACATATACTTACGATGATGGTTGCCAGATCGTACTGTGGGGTGATGATTATGGAGATCCTAACACGCCGTATATATCAGGGCCAAACGGTAATGTTTATAAAAATTTTGTTTGTGATATACCTTATTGGGAAAAGAAACTGGCTGCCTATCCGGAGCCCGAAGAACAGGTTACAGATTTCATCGAAAGTGTGAAAACCCGCAAGCAGTTTGCCCTTAACGAGCAGAATGGCTTCCGTTCGTCTACAATAGTAAATATGGGGATTGTGGCGTTGAGGCTAAACCGCACGCTGCATTTTGATCCCGTAAAACTTGAGTTTGTGAATGATGATGCGGCTAACCGTTTGCTTGACCAACCAATGCGTGCCCCTTGGAATATTTAATCTGTACTATCAAAAACAAACAAGATAACAATATAATCATGAAAAAAATATACTCATTATTAGGCGTATTTCTGTTTTGTTCAGTGATGACATTTGCTCAATATCCGACAAACAGAACCGCTAAAACCATTGTTGCTGATGTTTTGGCACAAATGCCGGCTCAGCAAACCGAACAATATTATACTCAGATAAAAGACTTGGCTTCTACAGGAGAAGAAGGTGTTTTGCTGTTGGTGAAGATGATGAATCCTTTAGGTAAAGGAGCTAATTCGCAAGTAGAATTTGCATTAAGCGGACTTTCTCACTATGTTTCTGCCGAAGGAATGGGCGATAAAAGACAAGTGGTGTCCGGAGCTTATATCAAAGCCCTTGATATGGTGAGTGATCGTGAGATCAAAGCTTTTATTATCCGACAACTTGAGCTGATAGGCAAGGATGAGGCTGTTGCTAAACTGGCTACATACCTCAATGACGATTCTCTCTGTGGCCCTGCCGCCGCAGCCCTATCAGAGATTAACACGCCGTTGTCGCAAAAAGCGTTGTTGAATGCTTTAAGTGCTTCTGCCGACGATAAGTCTTCGGAAAGTATTATTTTGGCATTAGCTAAACTGAAAGTAACCGATGCAGAAAATCCACTCAGGCGCTTGTTAGATACCAATGATACTAACAAAAAGAAAACTGTATTGTATGCATTAAGCCAGCTTGGATCAAAGGCTTCTTTACAGGATTTAGTCCTAGCAGCCGAGAAAGATAATTATACGATGGGTAAAAGTGGTGCTAACGAAGCCTATATTGCCCTCATCAAACGTGTACTGAATCAGGGAGATAAAAAAGAGGCAGAAAAAGCAGCTGCAGACCTGATGAAAAAAGCCGAAAAAGCAGGACAAACACAGACCCGTACAGCAGCACTGCAAATACTGATGGAGGCGAATCCTGCAAATGCCTTACAGCAACTGCAAAGTGCACTGAAAGACGATAATCGTAATTACAGATATGCTGCGTTGACATACGCTTCTGATTATGCAGATAGTAAAATGTATGCGGAGCTGATTAAATCATTGAAAAAAGCAAAATCTGATGCACAGTTGGATATTTTTAACTGGCTCGGGCAAGAATGCGAATCGCAGACTAAGCGAAACCAAATAAAGCCTTTGATCATAGAACCTGCAATTGGATTTTTAACAGCAGGTAGTCCTGATATGAAAAAATCAGCAGCAAATATACTGGCTAAGACCGCAGACCAGAAGGCGATAGCTGCTCTTGCTTATTTATTGAACGATGCCGATCCTAAAACGGTAGCAATAGCCAAAGACGCGTTATCTGCTACAAATGGAGATATTGCTTCTGCCGTTGTTCCTGTAATAGCAGGAGCAAACGCGGCGGGGAAAGTTGCCGGATTGCAATTGTTGGCTGAGCGCAAATCTTCGGCCAATATAGCTACAGTGCTCGAACAGATAAATTCGACATCGCCGGATGTGCAGACTGCTGCATATACAGCTCTCAAAGATGTGGTTTCGGCTGAAAACCTAAACCAGTTGTATGCTCTTCTAGAGGCGGCTTCTTCAGAAAATATTCCTTTTGTTCAGCAGGCGATTGCAAGTGCTCTCCAATCATATCCAAAAGAAAAACAATATGATGTCATCATGGCTCGTATGGGGCAGGTGGGTAACGATAAACAGTATTTATATTATCCTGTGTTATCAAAGACGGGTGATGAAAAGGCATTGAGCTTTATTGTAGATCGTTTCAACAAAGAAAGTGGAGTGGCAAAGGATGCTGCTTTTCAGGCATTATCAGATTGGAAAGATATCGGTGCTGCGGCTGAGTTGCTTGCTATTTGCAAAAACAGAGCGGATATCCTGTATTTCGACAGGGCAATTAACCGATATATCCAATTAGTGGCTAATCCTAAGCTTACAGGAGAAAACAGACGTTTGCTTCTTACCAATGCTTTGGAGATAGCACGTACTGATGCACAAAAGAATAGCATTTTGTCTCAGTTGGGTAATACAGGTTCTTATCTGGCTTTGCTATGTGCCGGACAGTATCTTGACAGTAAGCCTTTGCAACAGGCTGCAGCAAATGCGGTGATGAAAATAGCTTTAGGCAATAAAAATTATACAGGCAAGACCGTAGAAGAACTGTTGAATAAGGTGATAGATGTATTGAGCAATGCTGATGCTGATTACCAAAAACAGGCTATCCGCAAGCATCTGAATGAAATGCCGAAAGAGGAAGGCTTTGTTTCTATTTTCAACGGGAAAGACTTAGATGGATGGAAGGGCATCGTAGATAATCCGATAGCCCGTGCAAAAATGAAACCGGCTGTGCTGGCTAAAAAGCAACAAGCAGCCGATAAGGTAGCAGCAGAACATTGGAAAGCTGAAAATGGAATCCTTGTCTTCGACGGAAAAGGAGGAGATAACCTTTGCACTGTGAAGCAGTATGGCGACTTTGAAATGTATGTTGACTGGAACCTCGATCCTGCGGGGCCTGAGGCAGACGCCGGAATTTATTTGCGGGGAGTTCCTCAAGTGCAGATATGGGATGTGTCACGTGTAAATGTAGGAGCTCAAGTAGGATCGGGAGGGTTGTATAACAACGAGAAAAATCCGAGAAACCCATTGACTTTGGCCGATAACAAGTTAGGTGAATGGAACACGTTTTATATTAAAATGGTAGGAGATCGTGTTACTGTAAAATTGAATGGAGTATTGGTAGTAGATAATGTGATTCTTGAAAATTACTGGGATCGCAGCCAGCCAATTTCGCCTATCGAGCAGATAGAACTGCAAGCTCATGGCAGTAAAGTATATTATCGTAATATATATGTCAAAGAATTGGAAAGGGCCAGACCTTTTGAGCTATCGGCAGACGAGAAAAAGGAAGGATTCAAGATTTTGTTTGATGGTACAAATATGCACCAATGGACAGGAAATACAACCGATTACCAGTTGCAGGATGGCTGTATAGCTCTCGACCCGAAAGGTGGTCATGGCGGAAATCTTTATACAAAAGATGAGTTTGCGAACTTTATATACCGTTTCGAGTTTCAGCTTACTCCTGCTGCTAACAACGGGGTAGGTATCCGTACACCGATGGGTGTAGATGCAGCGTATGATGGTATGGAAATCCAGATCTTAGATCATGATAATCCTGTTTATAAAGATATCACACCATTGCAAGTGCACGGCTCGGTGTATGGCATAATAGGGGCAAAACGCGCTAAATTCAAACCAATGGGCGAATGGAACGAAGAGGAGATAATCGCAAATGGTAATCATATAAAGGTAACGCTCAACGGAGAGGTTATTCTCGATGGAGATATCAAGGAAGCAACCAAGAACGGAACAGCAGACGGGCATCAGCATCCCGGTTTGTTCAATCCGAAAGGGCATATAGGCTTCTTGGGGCATGGTTCGCCGGTTAAGTTTAGAAATATAAGGATTAAAGAACTGAAATAAGTTTTTTGATAGCTTCAAAGTAAGAGGCTGTCGGAGTGATGTTTTTCTCAATTGCTAATCCTCTTTGTCATTCTGAATGAAATGAAGAATCTCGACCATTCAGAAACGAGATGTTTCACTTCGTTCAACATGACAGAGAGATGATGAAAAACATTACTCCGGCAGTCTCTTTTGTATTTAATTTTTTTTCAAATTATCTTATATAAAGGATTTTAGGTCTGAAAGAGGAGAGGGGAAAGTGACAGGTGAAAAACTGCTAAAAGTGTCACTTTTGTCACTTTTTAGGTGTTAATCGACTCTAAATTAGCTTAATGAGTGTTATTGTATTTGTTGCCTTTTGTAGCTTGGTTGGTTTTGCATTTTTATTATGCGTATCTTTGCAACTATTTTTGTGAAAAATCATGGTAATTGAAGTATTTGAAAAAGAAATAAGAGACATAAACGATACACCGATTGTACAACAAACAGCCTTTTGGTCTGAGGTGAAGAGTCATCAGGGATTGGGAACCAAAGCTTTTGACTTTAAGGTAAAGAATAGAGATATATACACAAATGTAGGAGGACACTCATATACCAATGCTGATGTACTGGTATTACAAAAACCTTTAAACTCTGAATATAGCATGGCTTATGTGCCTTATGGTCCTGAGATAGAGCCATCTGAAGAATTTCAAGGGCGATTTTTGGAAGAGTTGTCAGAAATAATACGTTCTTATCTACCTAAGTGCTGTATAGCTATCCGCTACGATCTCAACTGGCAATCGCACTGGTGCGACGAGAGCAACTATGATGACCAAGGTGTATGGATTGGGCCTCCCGAAAAAAAATATCAGGAGTTCCAATTAAACTATGGTACAGTAGAGTGGAATCTTCGGAAGAGCAATTCCGATATCTTACCATCTACTACTATATATCTTGATCTGAGTCTGTCGGAAGATGAGATTTTGATGCAAATGAAACCCAAGACACGTTACAATATACGTCTGGCTGAGAAAAAAGGTATCCGCGTCAATCGTGTAGGGTTGGATAAGATATCTATTTGGTACGATCTGTATAAAGAGACCGCTTTACGAAACGGACTATATATAAATGATATAGAGTATTTCACTTCTGTGTTGACTGCAAAAGCAGATGATACTGCTTCTCCCGCTCGGGTCGAACTCCTATTGGCAGAACATGAAGGTGAGCCTTTGGCTGCTATATTCCTGGTAATGTCGGGGCATAGAGGGACATATCTATATGGGGCTTCATCTTCTAGCAAGAGAAACTATATGCCAACTTATGCCCTTCAGTGGGAAGCTATAAAAATAGCGAAGGAATATGGTTGTACTGAGTATGATATGTTTGGCGTTTCGCCGGGACCTGACCATTCACACCCCATGTATGGACTCTATCAGTTCAAGACCGGATTTGGAGGAGAACTGTTTCATCATCTGGGTTGTTGGGACTATCTGCTGGATGAAGAAAACTACCGCTATCTTTTGATCAGCGAAATGAATGCACAAGGCTACTACTTGTCTTGACATTCTCTAATTATTCTTATTTAAGGGTAAAGATATCTAATATATAATAGTTTCTTCTCGTATTGTTTCAGATGTGAGGAGTGTTATTTTGTATCTTTATATTTATTCAAAAAATAAAAAAGGATTATTATGTTTACCATTTTTGAGACTTATCCTTGGCTATTGCCGGTGATGATTTTCTTTGGGCGTATATGCGATGTAACGTTGGGTACATTGCGTATCATTTTTGTATCAAAGGGTGAAAAATATAAAGCGCCGATTGTCGGCTTTTTTGAAGTGTTTATCTGGGTTGTTATTATTTCTCAGATATTCGCTCAAGCCAATAGCCTGATCGCTTATGTTGCTTATGCTGCCGGTTATGCCGCCGGTAATTATGTTGGTATCTTGGTAGAGAACAGGATTGCTTTTGGCTATCAGCTGCTGCGTGTATACACCAAGAAAGAAGCATTGGAACTTATAAAAGTGCTGAACAGCAAGAATATTGGAGCCACCTTTGTAAAAGGAGAAGGAGCTGTATCTCAGGTTCATATTGTGGAGATCGTCATAGGACGTAAATCATTGAATGAAGTTATTGGTATAATCTCTGATTTTGATTCGAAGGTTTTCTATCTGATTGAAGATATCAGGTATAAGAAAGAGGGGATATTTACATTGAAAAACTTTGCAAGGAAGTAAGATAAAAAAAAGCCTGCCGATAAGATAATTGGCAGGCTTTAGTAATGTAGTGAAAACTAAGACTCCATTACAAGTCTAATTCTTTATATAGCGAAGTGTCTCCTTTGGCTTAGATAACGATGGTGCTACAGATTCGTCTGCAGTTCCCCATGATTTGTTCGGATTGCTACCCAATACAAACTTGATGTCGGCTCCGTTCTTTATATCGTCGTAAGTAATATATGTCTTGTTATATTCTTTTCCATTGAGGAACATCGCTTGTATATAGACGTTTTGCTTACTGTAATTCTCGGTAGTCATGGATATCTTCTTCCCATTTGCCAATGTAAGCTCTACAGCTTCCAGTCCCGGAGAACCTATAGCATAGATATTGCTAGACGGACATGTAGGATAGAACCCCATACAGTTGAAGATATACCATGCCGACATTTGCCCGCAATCATCATTCCCGCTTAGGGCATCAGGCTTATTACCATAGAACGTATCGAGGACATAGCGTATCTTTTCCTGTGCCTTCCAAGGTTGTTTGATATAGTTGTAGAGGTATATTATCTGATGACAAGGTTCATTGCCATGCCAGTATGCACCAATTCTACCTTGAATATCATGTGCACCCGGAATATCATCAGGCAGTTCCATTGTGAACATAGAATCGAGACGTTGTTCAAATACATCACTGCCCATCTCGTTTATATATCCTTGTACGTCCTGAGGTACATACCATGTATATTGATAGGTAAAACCTTCGGTAATGTCTCCCCAGCCATGAACAGATCCCGGGCCTGTATAAGCTATCGCATCGAATGGTGTTCGCCAGTTGCCATGAGAGTCGCGTCCTCTCATAAACTTGCTTTCCGGATCTATCAGGTTTTGATAAGATAGAGAACGATTGAGAAAATATTTATAGTCTGCCTCTTTTCCTAATTTCTTGGCAGCCATAGCGACGCAATAATCGTCATAGGCATATTCTAATGTCTTGGAAACAGACTCACGCTCTTTGTCGAAAGGTACCCAACCCATAGCTGTATATTCGGGTAAACAATCGTAATGAGGGTTCATCGCTGTTGTCTTCATTGCTTCATAGGCACGTTCGTAGTCAAAGCCCTTGATGTCTTTTACTATAGCATCGGCAATAACCGACACCCCATGATAGCCTATCATACACCATGTTTCATTTCCGTAGAAAGACCAGATAGGCAACATGTGCTCTACACTCTGGTCGTAATGAGCCAGCATGGAGTTGATCATGTTTGCATTTCTGTCAGGGTTCGTCAAGTTTAAGAGAGGATGTTGAGCCCGGTATGTATCCCATAATGAGAACACGGTATAGTTGGTAAACTTGCTATCGGTATTACGAATATTCGAATCGTGTGCCCTGTATTTTCCATCTATATCTTCATATATAAAAGGATGTAGCGAGGCATGATATACAGAGGTATAGAATGTTTCCAGTTGCTCTTTGGTTCCTTTTACTTTGTACTTGTTTAGTTCTTTAGCCCAGAGTATTTCTCCCTTCTTTCTGAGGCTGTCAAAGTTCTGATTATCCAGTTCTTTCAGATTGGCATAAGCTCCTGATGTGCCAGTAGAAGAGATAGCAACTTTTACTTCTATCTCAGCTCCTTGCGTAGCATCAAAATCAAGCCATCCCATAATCTTAGTTCCATAGGCGACCTTATCGCTACGGAAACGTTTTGTATCATAGATCACAGGTTTGCCGTCTTGCATGATACCTGAGCGTTTGAATGGTTTGGAGAACTGTGCTACAAAATAAACATAGCGTTCGGGTCCCCATCCATTAACCAGCTTAAATCCGCAGATGGTTGAATCATTTTCTATTCTAAATTGAGACCATGCTGTTTTAAACCATTGTACATGATCCATGTCTATCATCACAAAAGCACTATCTGTTTTGGGAAATGTGAATTTAAATATTCCGGATCGGATACCAGAAGTCATTTCAGCTTTCACATTATAATCTAACAGGTCTACAGCATAATAGTTTGGTGATGCCCATTCCTTATCATGGCTGTATCGTGATCGGTATCCTTCGTCGGGGTTCTCGTGTGTGCCCGCAGTATATTTTTTTGAGCCTGTGCCGGGGATAAATAAGAAGTCACCCAGATCGGGGATTCCTGTACCACTAAGATGTGTAAGGCTGAATCCCATTATCGTCATATGGTTATACTTATAGCCTGCTGCAGCATCGTAATAGTCACAATCGGTGTCGGGACTTATTTGTATCCCTCCAAAGGGAATCTGAGCTCCCGGGTATACGTTACCAAATCCGGATGTCCCAACAAAAGGGTTGACATAGGTATTTAAAGTCATATTAATAGATATATCCTCCGTTGGTGTCTTCTGACTACATGATAAGACTGTGAGATGTATAATAAGAATGGCAGCGGCCCGAAACAGTTTATTCATAATCTTTGTAATAAAATTGAGAGTTTGTTTGCTATGGAGTTTAGGTAAGTATTGTCCCAAACTCCAGACCTAGCAAACGGAATAAATAGATGACTCTTATCTTAGTGTAACAAGTTATTTAGAAAGAGAATATGGCTTTTCGTCTTCATTGAACAGCCTTTTTTTGTTTGGAGTTGAAGACATTTCGAATGTAAGCTCAGCTCCATTTTTGATATCATCATAATTGATATAAGCTTTTGTATACGGTTTACCGTTTAGCTTTACCGATTTTACATAGCGCATTTTATCACTTACTTTATCTGCTTTAATTTCCAGGTATCGTCCATCTCCTAGATTTACTTTCATGTAAGGAAAATAAGGAGCACCCAGAATATATTGGTTTGTACCCGGACAAACAGGGTAGAAGCCCATGGCAGAGAATATATACCAAGCTGACATCTGTCCGCAGTCATCATTACCACAGAGACCATCGATGCTATTGCGATACATACGATTCATAATTTCCCGTACCCAGTACTGTGTTTTCCAAGGCTGCGAAGTCCAAGCATATAAATATGCTATGTGGTGGCTTGGCTCATTTCCATGTACATAATTACCCATAACCCCTTCGCGGGTAACGTCTTCTGTTTCTGCGAAAAACTCATCAGGTAGGTGCATAGTAAAAAGTGAGTCGAGACGTTGTACAAAATGTTTGTCGCCACCCATTTCTTTGATAAGCCCTTTTACATCATGTGGAACAAAGAACGAATAGTTCCATGAATTACCTTCTATAAATCCTTCTCCATGTGTGCTTAGCAGGTTATATGGCGTTTTCCACTCACCGTTGCTTAAACGAGCACGTACAAAACCTATTTGATGATCGAATACGTTTTTGTAATTTAAAGCTCTTTTCTGATAAGCATCTGCTACAGCTTGGTTACCTATCTTTTTAGCGGTATTGTATATTGTCCAATCGTCGTACGAATATTCAAGGGTGATGGACGAGCCACTTCCATTTTTGTCAACAGGGACATAGCCAAGCTTTTTGTAATATCCTGTACCATCATAGTAATCGAGGTTAGAACTGCTTATCATCGCTTCCAATGCCTTGTCTTTGTCTATGTTCAAACCCTTGTCTAAAGCATCTGCTAAAACCGATACAGAGTGATAACCGATCATGCACCAGTTTTCGTTACCCATATGAGACCAAACAGGTAATGCCTTGTGAACGCTTTGTTCGTAGTGAGCGATCATCGATTTTACAATGTCGGTACTTCGCTCTCTGTTGATGAGGTTGAATAATGGGTGGAGGGCCCTAAAGGTATCCCATACAGAAAAGATAGTATAATTAGTAAAGCCTTCAACCTGATGTATGTTATGGTCTATACCTCTATATTGCCCGTCCACATCCATATATACCGAAGGATTGATCATCGTGTGATATAATGATGTATAGAACATTGTTTTCTTATCAATGTCTCCTGTTATATCTACTACGTTCAATTCTTTGTTCCATTTTGCTGTTGCTTCTGCGGCTATCTGGTCGAAAGATTTTCCTTTCGTTTCAGCCTCAAGATTTTTTATGGCTCCTTGCGTACTCACTGCCGACAAAGCTACTTTGATAACAAGAGGAGCTGATGCATTATTATCGAATTCGAGATGAGTAACAATCTTTCGTCCGGCTATTTCAGGAAAATTATTCTGTAAGTCAAACTTTCTCCAAAATCCCGAGTATTTAGGCTTTTCTTTATCTACATATCCATACTTTTTTATTGGCTTCGATAAAGAGATTGCAAAGTAGGTATAGTTTTCTCTTGCCCAACCATTAGTGATACGATAGCCTGTTATCAGGGTGTCGTTCTCAACTCTCAGGCTTGCCCAAAGTACTTTCCCGTCATAATTATAGATTCCGTGTGTAAGATCCAATAATATTTTCTGAACCTCACCTTCGGGGTATGTGTATTTATGTACACCAACACGTTCTGTTGCTGTTAGCTGTGCCTTTACTTTATAGTCGTCGAGTACAACTTCATAATATCCGGGACGTGCCTTTTCTGTATCATGCGAATAGCGTGAGCGATAGCCTGAATCGGGTTTGTCGGCAGTGCCGGGATTAAACTTGAGCGGTCCTGTTACGGGAACGATCAAAATATCTCCTAAGTCGGAATGTCCTGTCCCACTGAGGTGTGTATGACTAAAACCTACAATGGTTTTGTCGTCGTGCTGGTATCCGGCACAATATTTATATGTGTCTTTCTGATATACACCATTTATACTATGAGGTATAGTATCCGTGTCGGGGCTTAACTGTACAATGCCATGAGGAACGCAGGCTCCCGGGAACGTATGTCCCATTTTTACAGTGCCAATCATGGGGTTGACATAGGATGTCTTCTCTTGTCCGGATACCATACCACACAAAATGTATAAAGAAAAAGTGAGGACAATTTTGTTGAATTGCATATTATTTTTTAGCGTTATTTATTAAATATTCCTGATATTCATTCCACATGCCTTCGATGCTTGCTTCGGGGCCGAAAACTTTTTTGATAGCGCCATCAAAGCTCCATACCTCCATATCTCTTACTGTAAGGTGGAATTTACGGATTGCATCCGGGTCTTTAGTTGTGAGCCACTGTATAAAAAATCCTGTGGTGCGGTAACCATCCATCCAGTTGCCTCCGGGTTTCCGTGTACTCATATCAAAGAGTCCTGCTTCGGCTCTCACGGCATCGGCTATACCCTCGATACATGCCCAGAAAGTTTTATTATTACCGTAGTTTCCAATGCCTTTTGGTTCAAACTGGTAACCATGAGTCAATTCGTGATAAAGAACGCCACGTGTTTCGAAATCTAATTTATGTAATGATTCTTTAGCCGACTTTTCTATGTGCTGTGTGCTATAGACTATATTTATATTGGGGGAACTGCCTCCTTTAGCTGATACTCCGTTGTAATTTTTTAGTGTATAGTCTATCTCCTGTACATCTACCATTGGATCATTAGCCGTATAATACAATATCTCGGCTACCTTTTGGGTGTGGTATTTTACATATTCGTCAGGATTTTGTACTAGCTGATGATATATCTTATTACCCTCAGTATCGGGATCGAGAGACTCAAATACTACTTTGGGGTATTTGAAGTTTTCCCAACCAGCTTTTAGGTTTTTATCTGATAATACAACTTCAGCAATCTTCAGTGTGTCATTGTCTGTTGTTCTGGCTTCCAGCATATAATATTTATATATCGCAGGCTTTTGCACTACACATAATATCTCCTGAAAACGTGAACAAAAACTCTGATCTTTTCTCTCATCTACTATTGTCCATTTTTTTCTATCATTCGATCCTTTTATCGTCCAGTTAGTAGGATCATAAGCAGGGAGCTCCCCTGTAGAGTATATTTTATAACTTAACACAGGGGTGGTGTATTCTGTATCAAATATAATTTGATTCAGTTTCCTTTTCCCTATGTAAGATGTTGTAAGATCATTATCCAACAGCTCTTTGGGATTCGTTGATAATGATTGGCTTTGACAAGCTAAAAAAGGAACAAGTAGAACAGATAATATTAGCTTTTTCATTATATTCTGTCAATTGTTTTGAGAAATAAAAGAGATACTTGTTTTTGTAATTTATAGTTAAACAACCTGCAATTCCCATTGCAATAAAGGAATTGCAGGTTATTAATTTTATATAGGTTTCAAATAAGATTCACTATTTGTGAAAATCTTCATTTTAATTCCATCCCGGATTCTGATGTCCTTGCAGAGCCGGGTTAGCTTGCATTTCACTCAATGGAATAGGCCATAATAGAGCATATTCTGGGATAGCACCAACTCTAATACTTCCATCAGGTTTGTTTTGAATTTTTGCAGTTGCAAGTGGAACCCATTTCAGTTTACCTGAATGATTTCCGTCAGCTTCAGGATACAAGCGAGTACGACGGATATCATCCCATATCTTGAACTCTAATGGGAACTCATGGAAACGCTCAGTTAAGATAGATTGTATCAACGCATCGCCTGTAGCTGTTTCATCTGCTAGTCCGGCACGTTTACGTACTTGGTTAAGATAAGTTCTAGCTTCACCTTCTTTTCCTGTACGAGCAAGACCTTCAGCCGCAATCAGCAATACTTCAGCATAACGGAATGTAGGCATATTGTAGTCGCCATCTTTACCTGTTTTCAACCCATTTTCATCAAGCCAAGCCCAGTTTCCAACATTGTTTAGTGTGCTGGTAATAGTCTGACCATCTAAAACATAGGTGTATTCTCTGAAGAAAAATTGTTTTTCGTGTCCGCGAATATCACCAGGGGCATAACTATTGATCAACATATCGCAAGGCAAGTATGCATTATAAAGAACGTCTCCACCCGGTTTGAAAATACCCCACTGGAAAGCATCTGTTCCAATTGAACGACAAGCATAAGAGTTACCTACATTGTAACTAGTTTGGTTGTATTCTTTAGCATAGATAATTTCATTCGAAGATTTTGTTGTTTTAATGACATTGTATGCAGAATTAAGGTCATCGCTACTTCCTTCAGGTTGTATAAGAGCGTGTTGTCCTCCATTTACTACTTCAAGGGCCATGTTAGCTGCTTTAGTATAATACTCGTTTCCTCCATTAAGAGGTGCACCAGCCCATTGTAAATATACTTGAGCTAAAAGCGTTTGCGCCATTGGTTTTGTTACATAGCAACCATTAGCATAAAATGCTTTGTTAGCTAATACATCTCCGGAGATGATGCTAAGCAAATCTTCTTCGATGTGTTTGTATACATCTACAGCAGGAGTACGTTCTACATATATACCATCCAAAGATGTATAAGGTTTATCTATATATGGAACATCTCCAAATTCTTTTACCAGATAATAATAAGCGTATGCTCTGAAGAACTTACCTTGTGCAACAAAATTATTTATTTGTGTTTCACTTAATACGTTAGTCATTGTCGGAATATTGGCAATAACGAAGTTTGCACGTGAAATACCGATATAGAATTCAGACCAAAGCTTTCTTGCTGTAGCATCGAACGCTTCAATATTAAAGTTACCTCCTTCGGATGCAGTCGTAAACGTTCTATCTTTACGTTTATCTACAAACAAGCCGGACATAATACCGCCCCACATAGTGGCTTTAGGTGTCCAACCACCATCAACATCAATATTATTCAAATATGGAACCCCACCGAAGTAAAGTGCATTTACAGCTGTTTTAGCATCAGATTCTGTTTTCCAGAACTGACCTGCAGTTTTTTCATCCAGCGGCTCTTCTTTCAAGAAGCCATCACATGAACTCATTACTAATGATAATGTAATCATGCAAAAGATGGATTTGTATATTTTATGCAATTTCATATGATTATGAATTTATTGTTTATTACTATTAATTAGAATGCTACATTAAGACCAAACGTGAATGTTCTTGGACGTGGATAGGTAAAGAACTGGCGGTTGGTTCCCCATTTATTGTCACCCAAACGAGATGAGTTGTCAGGATCATATCCTAAATAGTCAGATGATGTAAGTAGGAACGCGTTGTTTACACTAGCATATAAGCGTAATGAAGAAAGACCTACTTTATTGATAATTTTAGGATTGAATGTGTAACCAAATTGGATTAGGTTTACGCGTAGGTAAGAACCATCGGCAACCCAAGTGTCGTCAGCTTGATTGTTTGCACCTTGACCAAAGTTGTTCAAGCGAATAGCTTGTGCTGTACCTGTAGGGTTAAGCGTTGGGTGCCATGCGTCTTTGTAAAGACGAGTAAGACCACTAGTTAAGAAACGAGCCTCTGTAGAGTGGAAGAACTCTTGCATAACATCTACACCCCATTGGAATTGTAGATCTAATGTTAGATCGAATCCTTTATATCTGAATGTATTGATGAATGATCCGGTCCAATCAGGTAAACCATTACCAAGAATCTGACGTTGTTTATATGTAACCTTTTCACCAATAGTTGAAGGTATATTCATTGTTTCAGCATCCCAGTTAGAAGGAACTCCATCATAGATACCGGCACGTTTGTAACCATAGAAAGTAGAAAGTTCTTCACCTTCGCGGATTAACATGTCATAACCAACAAAACCATCAAGAAGGATTTGGCGTTTGCCTGTAATCGGGTCAACAGACGAACTTGGGTCTAGTTTTTCTACACGGTTTTTGTTGTAGTTCACATTGATAGTTGTATTCCATTGGAAGTCACGAGTATCAATTGGATATGCATTGATCAACAAGTCCAAACCACGGTTAGAAACTTCTCCTACGTTTGTTGTGATAGAAGAATAACCCGTTGATAGAGGTAAAGGACGGCTAAGCAATAAATCGGTAGTATACTTGTGGTAATATGACGCTTCCAAGTTCAGTCTGTTGTTGAACAAACCAAGATCAATACCGAAATCTAATTGACTTGTTTTTTCCCATTTCAGATCCGGATTAGGCATTCTGCTCATATAAGATACGGTTTGTAAACCATTACCAATAATAGTAGTTGATTGACCGATAGTAGCTAATGATGCATAAGTGCCTATTTCAGAGTTACCTGTTACACCAAATGATGCATGCGGTTTCAATTTGCTTATAACCTGATTGTCTTTCAAGAAGTTTTCATTAGAAGCCATCCACCCCAAACCGATTGAAGGGAAGAAAGCATACTTGTTGTTTTCCCCGAATTTAGACGCTCCATCGTAACGACCTGTAACTGTAGCCATATACTTATTGTCATAAGAGTATGCACCACGGACGAAATAAGAGTTCATTGTCCATTTATCGTGATCATTACCTACTGAAGGACGATCTTCACCCTTACCTAAGTTGTAGTAAGCATAAAAGTCATCGGAGAACTTACTTCCTGAAGCACTGAAATATGTATAGTTACGTTCTTGCCAAGACATACCCGCCATAGCATTGATATAATGCTTTCCTAATGTCTTATTGTAAGTCAGGTATGTTTCTTCTTGCCAATACAATGTATTAGAGTTGTTTGCAGAAGCAGAACCTGTAGAGCTTTGATTGATTAATGGACGTGGAGTGAATGGTGTGTAATTGGTATTACGGTTGTTCTGATAGTCAACACCAATCTGTGTCTTTAAATCAAGACCTTTTGCAAGATGGAAAGTCAAAGCTGCATTACCAAATATTTGCGTTTTGTATTGCATGGCTTGGATGCGCTCAAGCAACTCAACCGGGTTACCAACACCTTCAGGGCTGAATCCTTGCTTGCCGCTGTCTGGATTGTCCTTATTGTTGAGAATAGAATTTGTTTTAATGATATTTGTTTGAGTATATACTCCATCCAGTTCAACAGGCAAGAATGGCAACTGTTCGATCATTGTACGTAAAGCACCTTGACCGTATGGGTTGTCAGAAGTTCTGTTACCCCAAGTATGGTTCACTAATAAATTGATACCTGTTGACAACCATGTAGTTGGTTTGTCATCATAAGCTAACTTGGCATTCAAACGTTTGAAATAAGAATTACGCATAATACCTTGTTGGTCGGTATAGTTTAAGAATGCTCCTACAGAAGAGTTTTCATCACCGCGTTGGATGCTTAACTGATGGTTGTGAGAGAAAGCAGTTCTGCTTGCTTCTTTTTGCCAATCTGTATCATATATAGGTGTACCATCTGAATTAAACAAACGTGTGTCTGTGAAAATCTGAGATAGATCTGTAGTGAAGTTTTTACCTTGCCAAGCATTGGCATTTTCCAAACCTTGCTTAAATGCAGCCATCCATTCGCTAGAATTCATAACATCCATATATCTGGACATTGTGCTAACGGATAGTGAACCATCGTAAGAAATACGAGCACGTTTTCCGGTATTGCCCCCACGCTTAGTTGTTACCAAGATAACACCATTTGCTCCACGTGCACCATAGATAGCAGCAGAAGAAGCATCTTTCAATACTTCAATAGACTCAATGTCATTTGGATTGAGATATTGGAAGTTTGACATAACCACTCCGTCAACTACGTATAATGGACTTGCAGAAGCATTAATAGTAGAGATACCACGGATGATGACGCGTACTTCTCCTCCAGGTTGTCCTGTATTAGAGAAAATGTTTACACCGGCAGCTTTACCTTTTAATCCTTCAAGGGCATTAAATGATTGATTTTTGATGATGTCGCTACCTTTTGCCGTTGATATAGATCCGGTTACATCCGATTTACGCATTGTACCGTAACCTACTACTACAACTTCTTCCAAAGCTTTAGCATCTTCTACTAATACCACGTTGATACTTGTTTTTCCACCTACAACTATTTCTTGTGTATGGAATCCTATGAAAGAAAATACAAGTGTTGAGTTTGAATTTGGTGCAGTAATAGTATATGCACCGTCTAGATCTGATATTGTTCCTGTTGTAGTACCTTTAACAACAACGCTTACGCCGCTTAATGGCTCGCCGGTTGCATCTTTTATTGTGCCTTTCACAGTGATGTTACTCTGTTCAATGCTTTTGCTTTCATTTGCATCCTTTACGGCTGCAGGAGCTGAAGCAGATGAGTACTGAAAGATCATGAGAGAAAGAAATAGAAAAAGTGCCTTTCTGACATAATCCTTGTAGTAACTTTTAGAAGTATTACTTGCAGATTTTTTTCTCATAATATGATTTTTATTAAGTTAACTTGTAATTAGTTATTTGAGACATTGGTCTCTGTTTTGAATTAAAAATGAGTTGGTTTTAATGAATGTTACATAAATTCTAGGTTTTAGAGGTTAATATTATAGGGAGTGTAATGTTTTTCTCTTACTAGGCATGTGTGAAAATTCTTCTAAATAAATTCTCTACCTGTTTATAAGTCTTTTAATTTCTAGGTTGATATTTGATCTTTTATGACTTCCTGTACACCTTGGGCAATTTCTAATTGGATATTATAATCTTTAAGAATTCCTTTGAATGTTTAATATTTATCCCTAATAAGGAACATGCAATGTTAATATTTATGTATGTTTATTGTGATGTCTTAAAAGCAAAAAAAAGTATCCCTATTTACATGTTGTAAACGAGGATACCTTTTTGGTTTTCTAGGACACTTTCGGCTCAGTCTTGTTATTTTTGCTGTCTGTATTCTTTAGGTGTCATATTGTATTTTTTTGAAAACTCTCTATAGAAGTAAGATTTATTATTTATCCCTACCTTATATATAATTTCCTGGATGGTGAGGTTTGTTGTGATTAATAATTTAGCAGCACAGGTAAATCTGTAATCTTTTATAAAATCGCTAGGTGTAAGTGATGTTATTTTCTTGAATCTTCTGTATAGACTTCGTGTATTTGTACCAAGTTTATCTGCAATTAATTCCGGTCGAAGATTTTCTTCTTCGATATTGCTGTCTATTATCGAAATAACGGACTCCATAAACTCTTTATCTTCCTGATGTATTACTTGTCCTTCTGAATACTCGAGTGCACTTTCGGGTGAATAGTAGTAGTCTTTTAGCTTCTTCTTTGTATTTAGAAGACGATTAATCACGGAGCGTAAAAAGAGTGGAGAAAATGGCTTTGTAAGATATGCATCTGCTCCAACATCGAGACCTTCCGATTGATCTTCGTCACTAATTTTTGCTGAAATGATAACCAAAGGGATGTGTCTGGTGATTTTGTCTGATTTTATTTGGTTTATTAGTTCTAGTCCGCTTACCTCAGGCATCATAATATCAGTGATGATCAGTTCCGGCATTTGGCTTTCTATTTGTTTAAGCGCTTCGTTTGCATTGTTAGCTCCTTTAATAATATATTCATCTGATAAAATATCATTGATGAGCCATATTATATCCTCATTGTCATCTACAACGAGTATTATTGGTTTAGAACTCTTGCCTGAGTTGTCATCCGGTAGAACATTTACCGGTTCTTGAAGAATAGCAGCAGGTGCTTCTTTTATTTCCAGTTGAGGTAGCTCTACAATAAACTCTGCATATCTATTTACCTCACTTTCTACTTTTATGCTTCCTTGTAATAGTTCAACAAGGCTTTGGCAAATAGACAGCCCTATTCCATTCCGTGAAGATGTACGGGAATATTGATTGTCACTCCCTATTTCTTCGAGGATACTATAGCGGTCAAATATGATCGGAATTTTAGAAGCCTCAATTCCTTTCCCTGTGTTGTATACTTTTAGAGATAAGGTATCGTTGTCAGCCTTTAAGGTAACTCTTACCTCTCCACCTTCTTTTGTGTATTTAAATGCATTGGATACAAGGTTGGTGTATATTCTATTAAAACATATTATATCTGTATTCCAAAGTAGCTTATCCGAGACTTGCAGGTTGAATCGTATTTTATTTTGCTCGGCAATAGAAAAGAATGACTCAGACTGTTTCCTTATTTGTTCGGCAACAGGAGCATTCTTTATTATATGGAGGTTGTATTTGGATTCTTCTAATTTTCTGAAATCGAGTATTTCTTGGATAAGTTCATTCAGATTATCGACATTGTTGCGTAAGATCTCGATATACTTATGAAAGTTATTATCCATATTTGGGGTTTTCTCTATGCGATCGGTCACCCCATTTATAAGAGTTAGAGGAGTACAAAACTCATGAGTAACATTTGTGAAGAAGTCTAGTTTAGCTTCTATCAACTTCTCTTTTTGTTCTTCTTCTATTTTGTTTGCAAGTTGTATTTGCTTGTTTATTATTTTTTTGCGAATCATATAAATGATATATGCGCAAACAAGCATGAATAAGCATGCATATCCAACTATTGCCCATGTGGTGAAATACCAAGGAGGCAATTTTTTTATATGGAGGGTGTAGAATCTTTCATCGGAATTGAACACATCGTTCTTATATCTAACTTTCAAGACATAATCTCCCGAAGGCAGATTGGTGAATGTTATCTCATTTGACTTTTGTAAATCTGTCCATTCGTTATTGTAATCTTCTAGCATATACGAATATTCATAGTTTTCTCCATCAATATAGTCAACAGCTATAAATGATAGCGTAAAGGCAGCAACATTAGCCGGGATTTCGAGATATTTCGTGTCTTTGTTGATGTAATTTGACAAAGGACGATCTTCTCCTGATATTTTTAGTCCAAAAAAATAAAGATCGGGCCTATAGCTGTTTTCAAAACTATATCCGGGCTCTAGCCATGTGAGTCCGTTTATACCACCAAAAAAAAGACGTCCGGTAATTGGACAATGCCAGTAGGCATCATCAGAAAATTCAAAGACCTTTAGGTCTGGAAATGTATAATTGTGGAAAAAGTCGTTATGTGGATTATATTTAGCCAGTCCTTTATTTGTGCTTAGCCATATACAGCCTTCTTTATCTTCTAATATTCCATGTATCATATCGTTTATAATACCACTTTTCCTGTCAAATTGTTTAATTGTATGATTTCCGTCCTTAAAAAATTGCATTTGAGTTAAGCCCGAGCTCGCTCCGAAATAAAACACTGAGTCTTTACTTTGATATACACTTAATACATCTCCGATAGCAGTACTTTCGGCTTTATTGATGGGAATAAATTCGTATTGTTTATTAGTGATGTTAAACCGAGTCACTCCATAACCACCTCTATTCCCAACAAATAATGTTGATTTTCCGTCATAAGTCATAGAGTGGAATTCGTTGCACGTTTTATCGTTTTTTTTAGGAAAGAAGGCATTTATAGATTTGATCTCAATTGTTGGGTTGTGTTTACTAACAATAACTTCCAATAGACCGTTTCCTGCTGTAGCCATCCATAAGGTAGAATCATTTACCTCACATATTGAATGAACTTTACCTATTTCGTTTGGCGTTTTATTTATTACTGTTTTTATTTTATTGTCTTTGTATGAATAATAGGAAAGCCCCGGACCTTCGGTTCCTAACCAAATTATGTTTTCGTGTTTACTTCTCAAAAAGCAGAATACAAGGTTGCTGACTAATCCCTCCGCTGTTGTGTAATGAACTATCTCAGATGATGGAATTTTTATATTATTCAGTTTATCGTAATTTTTAATCAAAAAAATTCCGTCACCTTTTGTGCCTACCCAAAGATTGTTGAATTCGTCAGTATAGATTGATCTAACCGGTTTTTGACTATCGAAGGGTAAATCTTCCAGTAAGATGTTGCCAAACATATCGTGATTTTGATAAAACATTTCTACACCTTTGCCATCTGTACCTAGCCATAGTATATCTTGTTTATTATCTTTTAGCAAGCAGAAAACACCTATTCCACTAGTTACGACTTCCGGTCTATAATGGTCTTCTACATTTAATTTTATTACACCATTATTTTTGAATGCGATATAAATATCATATTTGAACGATGTTATTCTTGATATACCTCCATTTTTGGTTGTAAGTTGAGATATGTCCGATAGTAATATTTTTTTTGAAGCAATTATGTCATATAGGTACAGCTTTTGATCTTTATCAACGAAGTAAATCTTATTGTTCTCATAAGATGCATACTCTATATTTTTATCATGCATTGTTATTTCATGAGTTTTTAGCTTTATATCGGAATCTTGTCTCTTCGAATATTCAATATTCAGTAGCTTACCATTGTTTGTAATCAGATAAAGTTTGTCATTCTTAGTAAAGAATATATCCTTTACACTTTCTGTATCAGCTTCAGGTAGGTGGATATCCTGAAATCTCTTTAAATCAGAAGATGATGAATAGTAAGAAATATATCCTCGTTTGCATATAACCCATGTGTTTCCTTGGCTGTCTGCCGCTAAAAGCTTAGCTTCGGGGCATTCGGGGTGCGACTCTGTTACTCGCCTGTCTTTTAATGAGAATTTGTTAAGTCCAAGAAATGTGGATATCCACAAATGGTCAGCATCTGCTTGCGAAATTTTATGTATGATATTACTGCAAAGTGAATATTCGTTGTCTAGTTCAAACCGATACACATACAGGTTTTTTCCATTATATAGATTAAGTCCGTCATATGTACCAAACCACATATATCCATTTTGGTCTTGGTACATGCATAATACAGCATTATTTGACAGGTCAAGATTTCCTACTCTATGAGTTCCATATGCAGCATATGAACTTAGAATTGAAAATATCGATAACCAGCAAATAAGAAATAAGGTGGTTGACTGTTTCATTCTCGAATTGTATGGTGGTTTTAGTATATCACAAATAACAAAGTATTCATGAATATGTTTCTTCATGAGTTAGAGGAACTAAATTATTTTACAATATATAGCCTAACATAGTATTTGAAGAACAAAGAATTTAGAGCATTTAATTTTACAAAAATAAGAGATAATATTGTAAAAATATAGTTAAATCGTTCGAGATTTAAACTTTTATAATATCATGAATGTAAAAATGATTGACATAAAACTCTTTAATTGTATTGTAGTAATATTAACTCAATATCCATTTGATTGTATTGCTTTCAGATATAAAAATAATTCCAATGTTTTCCTTCAGTATTTATTTTACAAGTTAAGCCTAAAATATTTTTTAAATATAATAAAATCTTTAAAACTGATAACTATTAAATAAAAAGTTAGTAATGTCTACTAAAATATATAATTATGCATTTTAAATATTCTAGGTGAAAATATTATGTTAAATAGTAAGAGTCTAATGGTTTCTTGGGAGATAATATTACAGTTGAATAGATATAGCACTTCTGCTATATATTTATTTCAAGCCCGTCGTATGATAAATATACATTTTCAGGCAATATACCTTGTGCCTTATCATGCAGTCCCATTTGGTGAGAGATATGCGTAAAGTAAGCTTTTCTGGGAGAAATTTTCTTTACCTCTTCTAAAGCTTCTTTCAGATTTAAATGAGATATGTGTTCTTTGATACGCAGTGAGCTGATAATTAAGACGTCCAGATCTTTCAATTTTTTGTATTCTTCTTCAGGTATTTGTTTTACATCGGTAAGATATGCGAAGTTATTGATTCGGTAACCTAAAATGGGAAGCATGTGATGCATGATTTTTATAGGCTGGATTTGAATGTTTCCGATATTAAAGGGTGTTTCATGACTCACCTCATGAAGCCTAAAGGTAGGAACTCCGGGGTATCGATGCTCTCTGAAAGAGTAGGGGATTCTTTTTTTTAGCGCATCTAAGGTGATAGAGTTTGAATATATGTCTACGTCGTCGAATCTACAAAATGGGCGCAAGTCATCTAATCCACCCACATGATCATAATGTTCGTGGGTAAGTAATACTCCATGCATGTGTGAAAACTCCTCGTGCATAATCTGCTCTCGGAAATCAGGACCGCAATCGATAAGGATTCTTTTATCTTCTATATTCAATAAAACAGACGCACGCAGGCGTCTGTCTTTTATATTAGTTGAGGTACAAACCTCGCATTTGCAGCCAATTTCAGGGACTCCTGTGGATGTTCCTGTGCCCAAGAACTTTATCTTCATCCTTATCAAATATCTTAGTTTACACTATTTTCGCAGAATCCATAAATCTGTTAATGGGATTCCGTATGTTTTTAACAATTGGGTCGAAGAACTTCGAGCATTATACTGTTTTTCTACGGTCTTTATTTTATTCATAGCTTCCTGCTCCAAGTCATAAGTGCCGATAATTACATAGTATATGCCAGAGTTATTTTTCACTACAATTAATGGCTCTTTTTCTCCTAATGTTTTTTTTAGGTGTTCTGATCCGTTATATTTATTCGTTAGTGAAGCTATAACTACACTATATTTTTTAAGTTTTTCTTTATCTTCTTTATTTAGGTAGGATAATCCTTCTGTCTTGAGTGTTTTCTTATCACTATCTAGCAGGTGTGCAAAAAAATCTGAAGTTTCAGGATTTCCTCCCTGCTCTTTATTTGTGTCCTTTACTTGCGATTGAAGATTAGAGGATGTCGTTGTTGGTACTACAACAGATGCTTTCTTTGGACAATCCGGACATTTATTGATGAGAGAGTCTCTACGCATTGCAGCCTCTAAATACACATCGCCATTTGCATATTCCGAATCATCATAATTCACTTTATAATGTTCATATGTTGCTTTTACTTGAGCCATATAAGCAGACTCGGCCGAATAGTTTATTGATTCGCTATTGCTTTTAGATTCTTTGTTTCCAGTACTATTACTTGACTCTACTAAGAAACTTTCACCTTTCATCTGATTATTTATATCACGATAAAATTTAGCAATAGATTTTTCCTGTGAACCACATGAGGATGTAAACATAATAATAGACAGTAGCAAAGTTGTGTAAATTATCTTCATTCTTAGATGTTTGTTTAATAAAATATAATCTATATCACTATACAAAGATACAAAAAAAGACGCGTGAAAAGTATTCTAAACGTTAAAAATGAAGAGCTTGTCAGTCTTCAACTTGCAGAATGAACATAAAAAAAGGAGAGCTGTTAAAGCTCTCCTCTTATATTCGTTTAATATTCTCTCTGTAATATCCACCAATCGTTGAATGGAATTCCGTATTTGCTTTTTAGAGTAGATACGTCTCCCATTGCATGGTATTTTTCGAGGATTTCATTCTTTTTGGCTACAGCTTGTTCCTTCGAATCGTAACTTGCTATAATTACACGGTACATTCCCTGGTCGTTGCGAACCAATATTATATTGTAACCGTCGTTTCCAAATCTTTCTTTCAAAGATTCTGCCCCAGGTTTCATTGCCATTGCAGCAACAACTACACTGTAAGCTTTCAACCCATTAGCATCACTTTCGTATACTGGGGTAACTTTTTCTTTTCTAACGGTTTCGCTACTGTAGCTAGGAGTCGTAGTCGCTGGTTTCGAAACAGGAGTTGAAGACACTGAGTTCTCTTCCATTTCTCTTTCTTTCGCAGCTTCATATACCGACTTATATGCACTTTGTTTAGGTTTACAAGATCCAAATGCAATAAGGAAAGCTAGAGCTAATCCAATTCCAATTAATTTTTTATTCATATCCTTTATTTTAATATGTTAGATTTAGCATTCGACGCAAAAATAATACATTACCATTTAGTATAACGCTTTTTTGTGGCAAATAGTATGATTTTCACTTTAATTAATAAATTCAAAACCAGTATATGGCACCAATACTTTCGGTATGCGAATGCCTGCATCGGTCTGATTGTTTTCTAACAATGCTGCAACAATGCGGGGTAAGGCTAATGCGCTGCCGTTCAGAGTATGAGCCAACTGTATCTTTTTGTCTGCATCCCGATAGCGACATTTTAGACGGTTTGCCTGATAGCTTTCGAAATTAGATACCGAACTTACTTCAAGCCAACGTTTTTGTGCTGCCGAGAATACTTCAAAGTCAAATGTAAGGGCAGAAGTGAAACTCATATCCCCTCCACATAAACGAAGTATTCGCCAAGGCAGTTCAAGTTCGTCAACGAGTGATTGAACATGTGCAACCATTTCTTTCAAAGAGTCGTAAGAGTGCTCAGGCTTGTCGATACGAACAATTTCAACTTTGTCGAACTGGTGTAAACGATTCAATCCACGAACATCTTTTCCGTAAGAACCTGCTTCGCGACGAAAACAAGCAGAATATGCCGTATTCATAATCGGCAGATCTTTTTCTTCGAGAATAACGTCACGATATATATTTGTTACCGGAACTTCGGCTGTAGGTATCAGATACAAATCATCCAACGTCGCATGATACATCTGTCCTTCCTTATCCGGCAACTGACCTGTACCATAACCCGAAGCAGCATTTACTACATAAGGGGGCTGTACTTCCAGATATCCGGATTCACGAGCTTTGTCAAGAAAATAATTTATTAATGCACGTTGTACGCGTGCTCCTTTTCCTTTATATACCGGAAACCCCGCTCCTGTAATCTTTACGCCAAGTTCGAAATCGATAAGATCATATTTTTTAGCCAAGTCCCAATGTGGGAGAGCATCTTCTCCAAGTTCAGGTATGATGCCTCCGGTTTTTTCTACAACATTGTCTTCGGCTACTCTTCCTTCAGGAACTTCGTCCGATGGTAGGTTAGGGATGAGAACAAGCAATTCTTGCAGATCTTGTTCTGCTTGACGAAGTGTATCTTCGAGAACTTTACTTTGTCCTTTTATTTCGGCTACCTTGTTTTTTGCAATCTCAGCTTCGGCCTTATTGCCTTCTTTCATTAGTTGTCCTATGTGTTTCGATAGATTGTTGGATTCTGACAAACAGGCATCTAAAGAAGTTTGTGTTCTTTTTCTTGTCTGGTCTATTTCCAATACCTTTTCGATTATTTCTTTTCCATCGAAATGTTTTTTAGCCAGCTTTTTAATTACTAGCTCAGGATTCTCACTAATTGTTTTCAGCGTTAACATAAGTCTGATTTTTGTTTATGTTGCAAAGTTATAAATATTTTAAGAAAATGTTATTTATATATCTATACAAGTTTTATTTGTTTTGTTTTAGCGAGTAACAAAGGATAGTAAACTCCCTTTAATCAAAAAGAGACAGGTCGAAATTGACTTGTCTCTCTCTTTTGATCATTATCAATAATCTTATTTTATTTCAGAGTTTAGGTCTTTGCCGGCTTTCCATACTCGATATTTAATCTCATAACCTTGTGGAGCGTATACCACTATAGGTAGTTTGCTATTGTATCTAACAATAAGAGACTGACTTGATACAAATCTGTTTTCGTTCGGTTTATTACATGCCATCATTGTAGAGGCTGTTTTTCCATCAGATGTAAATTCGTAATAAGTATATCCCCATCCCTGTAAATCTTTTTCTTCCAATTTACCCATCAGCGTATGCACATTGCAATCCACGCTCATTACTTTTCCGGGAACTATTTCTATCTTGAATTTAGATTCATCCGATTTTTTGCTTAGATAAATCACATGTCTCACCATCCCATCTTTTGCTGCCGGATAGGGTTCTAGTATTTTGGCTCTTTCTTGTTTGCTTTGTGCATTTGCTACCGAAGCAAAAGATAAGCACAGACTCATCATAAGTAGTGTTAACGCTGCGAATGTAGTTCGTTTCATCATGTTATTGTTTTAATTGTTTATATTTAATTTGTTTCTAATATTGTTTTGCCGTTATATGACTAAGCAAAAAGATAAAGGTTTAAGATGCTTGTTTGGTGTTAAACCTCTACTTTTATATTCGAATATAACAAGTGCCTGTAGTAAAGGTTTATATCCGATCCTTTTATTTGCAAGTTTTTATCTTTCGTTTGTCGGGAAATAGAATTCGTTCATCGATTATTCCTTGTTTATATATGCCGGTCGGATTAATTTTACATCATAACATTAAATAAGTATATTATGAGACGAAATTTAGAAGATAGACATTTTTTTAAAAGAGGTAGAAGAGAAAAATCAAATAACGACGGTATTGGTTTTGCCGTTTTGCTAATTCTAGTAGGAGGTTTTTTCTTGTTCTTTAATATGGGAATTCTCCCGGATGTACTAAGACCGATATTTATATCGTGGCAGATGTTGTTGATCGGAGTTGGTATATGGTCTCTTGTTGTAAAACGAAAGCTAGGGCAGGGGCTCTTATTGATTGGTTTTGGATTGTTTTTTATCTATCCCAAATTGAGTTCTGCTTTTCCGGCTATTTTCATGGATCTTGATATCGATTTCAGAACATACTGGCCAATAATACCGATAACAGTGGGTACAGTTTTAGTGTTAAACTGGATGAGATCTTCTGACAATAAAAAAGGTGAGCGATGGAATAAAGTATATAATGCAGATACTGATGAGTGGCACGAGTCTGCTCAGGCAATACATAATAAATCCGATTTTTTCGAAAAGAATATGATTTTTGGAGGTTCTGAGCAGATCATATTATCTCAGAATTTCAAAGGAGGGGAGGCTAATGTTATTTTTGGAGAATTGATCCTAGATTTGCGTAAGGCTCAATTGGGTGAAAATATAGCATACTTAGAGTTGAATGCGATATTTGGCAGCTTGGTTGTATATATCCCGTCAGAATGGACATTAAAGGTGGATAGTTCTACTGTTTTAGGTGCCTTTCAGGACAGACGTTTGCACAAAGACGAATATTTGGAGAATGAAAAAAGCGCACGGGTTATAATGGAGACAAATAGTATATTTGGAAATATAGAAATCCGAAATTAAACAGATAGCCGTTAGGATGAAGGGTCGCTTAATAATTACAATATACATCTTTATAGCACTGTTCACAGCTGTTATTATATACGGCTGTATGAAGCCTTTGGTGATGGTTTCCTTGCCTGTATTGTGGGCAGACGCCTGTGTTTCGGGGATTGTTTTGTCTATTCTTTTGTTCTTATTATATGAGATTGTAAAATATACTCGCTTTGCTACTTTGCCTTTTAAGCAGCAGGTCGTTAATTATACGGCATTAGCTATATTATTTGTGTTTTTCTGGTTGGGAGCAGATCTTTTGGCTCTGTATACACTTTTCCCCCAAGAGGAATGGATCGGTTTGTTGCCGATCTCTACAACTCGCATTGTTTTAAGCTTGTTAGTGTATGTGTCTGCAATACTTTTTTATAATAATATATATAAGTCTAATGTACAGAGTTCAGACGAAAATACGGATGAGTTTTCTATTATAGAAGATAACAATGTGGAGAATCACGTGGCTGAAGAAATAAAACCAAATGAAGAATTGGAGCGTGTGGCTGTAAAAAACGGGCAAAGAATAGAGGTGATTCCTGTCTCCAATATAATTTATATACAGGCAGAGGGAGATTATGTAATGATATACTCGGATAAAGGTAAATTCCTCAAAGAACAAACGATGAAGTCCTTCGAAAGCCTCTTGCCTTCCACTAAATTTGTGCGTGTACATCGCTCCAGTATCGTAAATGTTGATTTTATAGCGCAAATAGAATTATATAACAAACAAAGCCAACTACTAAAGCTCAAAGATGGTTCACAGGTGAGGATTAGTATGAATGGGTATAGGCTCTTAAAGCAAACGCTGGGTTTGTAAGGCTAAGAGTTTCATTTTTAATTAAAATAATCTCCGCTTCTTTTTTTACCACAGAGTAAAAAGAGTAAAGCGGAGTTTTTGATCATAAAACAAAACCCCAAACAAAAATCATAAAGGACTGTATTTTTTGTCTCTAAGTTCCTATCTTTGCACCACGAAAATGCATTTTACGGGAACTAAATATAAAATAACTTACTATATATGACCAAGAAATACAACAGAACCCTTGTTACATCGGCCCTTCCTTATGCCAATGGTCCTGTACATATCGGACATCTTGCCGGAGTTTATATTCCTGCCGATATTTACGTGCGCTACCTTAGGCTTAAAGGTGAAGATGTAATACACATAGGTGGTTCTGATGAGCATGGTGTACCTATCACCATCCGAGCAAAGAAAGAGGGAGTTACACCTCAGGATATTGTTGATAAGTATCATGGAATTATCAAGAAGTCTTTTGAAGATTTCGGAATAGCTTTCGATATTTATTCCCGTACAAGCTCCGATATTCATAAAAAGACAGCTTCAGACTTTTTCCTTACGTTGCATAATAAAGGAGCGTTTGAAGAAAAAACAAGCGAACAATATTATGATGCGGAAGCTCAGATGTTTCTCGCCGACCGTTATATTATGGGCGAATGCCCTCACTGTGGCAATCCGAATGCTTACGGAGATCAGTGTGAGTCGTGCGGAACATCGCTTAGCCCTACCGATCTGAAAAATCCTCGCTCTACAATATCAGGTTCTACTCCTGTGATGCGTGAAACAAAACACTGGTATCTGCCTCTTGACAAGCACGAGTTGTGGCTCCGTCAGTGGATACTGGAAGATCATAAAGAGTGGAAATCGAATGTTTACGGGCAGTGTAAGTCTTGGCTGGATATGGGGTTACAACCTCGTGCCGTAAGCCGTGACCTCGATTGGGGTGTGCCTATTCCACTGCCTGATGCAAAGGGAAAAGTGCTTTATGTGTGGTTCGATGCTCCTATCGGATATATTTCTAATACAATAGAATTGCTGCCCGATAGCTGGGAGAAATGGTGGAAATCGGAAGATACTAAATTGGTACACTTCATCGGAAAAGATAATATTGTTTTCCACTGTATTGTTTTTCCTGCCATGTTGAAGGCTGAAGGCTCTTTCATTTTACCGGAAAATGTTCCTGCAAATGAGTTCCTGAATCTGGAAGGAGATAAAATATCCACTTCACGAAACTGGGCTGTGTGGTTGCACGAATATCTCGAAGATTTTCCGGGACAACAAGATATACTTCGTTATGTACTCACTGCTAATGCTCCCGAAACGAAGGATAACGATTTTATGTGGAAGGATTTTCAGGCTCGCAACAACAATGAGCTTGTTGCTATTTTGGGGAACTTTATCAATCGTGCATTAGTACTTACCCAAAAATATTTTGATAATGAAGTACCGCAGTTGAATGAACTGACAGACTATGATAAGGAAACCCTAAAAGAGTTTGCAGATGTAAAGGCTGTAGTCGAATCTTATCTCGATACATACCGTTTCCGCGATGCGCTTAAAGAAGCCATGAATTTGGCACGTATCGGTAATAAATATCTGGCAGATACAGAGCCTTGGAAAGTAGCTAAAACAGATATGGCACGAGTAGAAACAATATTAAATATATCTCTACAGATTACTGCCAATCTCGCAATCGCTTTCGAGCCGTTCTTGCCATTCAGCGTGAAAAAGATACGCCAGTTTATCAATGTTGATAACCTCACATGGGATCAACTAGGACGCATTGATCTGCTGCCTGTAGGGCATCCGTTGAATCAGTCTGAATTGTTGTTCTCTAAAATAGAAGATGAAACGATAGAAAAACAAATCCAAAAACTCTTGGATACTAAAAAAGCAAATGAACAGGCTGTGGAAGTAAAAGTTGCTCCGCAGAAGCCAAACGTTGCTTTTGACGATTTTTCGAAGCTCGACCTGCGTGTTGGAACAGTTTTGGAGTGTGTAAAAGTACCTAAAGCTGATAAATTGTTGCAATTCTTAATTGATGACGGTATGGGTAAACGTACCATTATTTCGGGAATAGCAGCTTGGTATAAGCCTGAAGATTTGGTAGGTAAGCAGGTGTGTTTTATTGCAAATCTCGAACCACGCAAACTAAAAGGAATAGAGTCGCAAGGGATGATTCTTTCTGTAGAAGATGGGGGCGGTAATTTATCGCTTATTACCCCTTCTAAAGATGTAGAGCCGGGTTGTCAGATAGGATAAAGAAATAGTATATTCTATATAGACCGATATACCTTAATAGGTGTGTCGGTTTTTTATTTGAACTTATTTTGATTTTTGACCACGAAGTATTTACACAAGTTATAAGAATGAATAATTTAGGCAGGTTGTTATAAATGAGAAGCCACTGACATTGATTTGTTGGCGGCTTCTTTTTTCTAGTTAATATTTAATTTCGTATTTGTATATTTATTTGGTTCTTTCCTAAGTAAATCGAGCCATTGCATATACATTTCTTCCGGCATTTGCCGATAACCAGACTTATGTAACCATATATATATTGACTCCATTTCCGAATACATTTCTTTTATAGATTGATCATGAAAAAGTTCTTCTACTTTTTTTAGTTTCTTGGTTTTCATCAAGGAATGGATATAATATTTTTGAGCCTCGGCTTTGGTCAACAGAGCATTTACATTTGTCGGATGATATTGTAAAGTGGTATTACAGCATTTTATTACAAATTCGGGGTTTTCTTTTCCGTATTTATGTTGATAACCTTGTGCCAGATCAACGAGGCAATTCGCAACTGCCTGCTTATTACTTAGGGTGTCCATATACAGACCATTACGTATGGCATCTATGGTTACGTAACCAGAAGCGATTATCCATGCATCGATGGGAAATGTTGCACTTGTCAACTCTGTATTGTACCATCCTGATTTTTCAGAAAACGATTTGATATAAATATGATTCGGGGCAAAAACAAGATTGCAGGGAACATTCAGTTCATCTGCCAGAATTTTATATAGGTAAGGCAATGAATGACAGTTGCCTTTACCTTTTTCTAACAGTTTAGATACAAACATTTTTGACCAGTTCGACTGACCTAGAGGATCTTCAAAGTCGTAAGTGTATGGGGTATGAACAAAAATACGGTTTGAGTCCATTGGCACTAAGATTGTATCTGTCAAAATCTTAAATATTGCAGCATGTTTTGTAACTATGTCTTTATCTTTTTCAGAATAATTTATTAATTCTGTTTTGGAAAGATTTCCAATTATATATGAAAGTATTTCATCCTGTTGAGCTAATTTATGAATGTCTAACTTACCATCATAATATGCATTTTCTGTTAGTAGGACAGCCTCTTTAAAATTGAGATATGCTTTGCCAGAAAGCATATTCTCTATATTAGAATATGCATGTTCATAAAATGTACTCTGTGCTTTAATATTTAGACTTACTAGAATGATTGTTAGAGTAAATAGAGTCCGCTTAAACATATTATTATAGATATTTTATTCAGTTTTAAAATCAGAAGAAATCTCAAGAAATGGTATATAATCAGGAACTTCCCATATCTTTAAATCCTCCAACTTATTTTTCCATTCACCCACATGAAATTCGATAATTCTATATCGAATATATTCTTTATATTCTTTAATTTGCTTTTCTTCTTTGAATGGTACTGAATCTATAGGCTGAAAATAATATTCGAGCCCTGTATAAATATCAATTTTCTTCTCATTTGAAATAAAATAATTAATAGGTTTACCGTAGGTTTTATCTAAAGAATAAGAACGTGATATTATACTAATTCTATAATCATTAGCGGCATATCTTTCAAGGCATATCTCTTGTATTAAATCCTTATTTGCATCAATTGCGATAAGTGAATCTAAAATGCTTTTTAAAGGTTCTCTGACAATTAATTCAGTTCGCTTATCTTTCTTTTCTTCTTTTATTGCTGAATTATTACAAGACAATAGTAATAATGCCAACCCTATCAATAAATATTTTCTCATAGATATATAAAATTATTTCTTTCGTTTTTTAGTGAAGTTTCTTAAACTATATCCATAGAAGCTATCCGAGATAGTATAAACGGTCATATGTGGAGCTTCTTTTCCTGATACATTGATGTATTGATGGGTTTGTTGACTTTTTGGAACTGTCATTCCCCATATTGTCCCACCATCATAGTCTCCATTATTCAACATAAATGCGTAAACAGGTTTTCCTTGAGTCTTAAGTGCCACAGAATAATCATCATTTCCCATTGCTGCACCAGAAGGGTGGGTATGAGCTGTTGCTACTGTGTTAAATGATTTTCCTGATACGCGGTCAACAAGATTACCATCTTTGAAGCTATAACCATATTTAGTAATTCCTCCCTCTCCTGAACTATTATCCCAACTTGGTAACACTAACACTTCTTTATCTCCGATAACACCCATTTCCTCATTTCCTGTCTTTTTTGTATTTGTTACCATTCGTGCATAAGCAGCACCTTCATCTGCAAACATAATACTACCATCTTTTCTAAAAGTAGCAAAAGCATTTCCTTTAATATCATTAACTGTTGCAGTTACTCCAATATATTTCTGCCCTTTTTCCAATTTTGAATTTTTATTTATTTTAGGGTCATACTGATACGAACCGTCTTTATCTGCATACCAATCCATACCTGTTGGGTCAGTTCTTATAATAGGATTGTTGCCAACATACACATATGGACTCCAAGAGTAATATTCTTCAGCTAGTGGGTCAACAGTCAAAAAACGGCTTGTTGTCTCAGCCTTATATGCATATTTAGTCGAATCCTCATCCAGAAATCTTATAACCTTTTCAGTTTGAGTGTTAATCAATACTGTTCCGATCTGCATTACCTCTTCATTGTAAAATGTTTCCTTATATTTTCCCTTACTTAATGTTAGCGGTTCTTTTGTAACCCCATGCTTCTTAAAGATGTCTTCTTGTGCATGTATGGCAGAAAACATGTCAAATATTTCTTTTGCTGTCTGATAATAATATTCTGCTCCTTGTGCACCTGATCAGGATGGCAAATCATACTGTATAGATGAAAAAGTTCCTAAATCTTCATCAGATTTTTGCTGCATATTCATGTGTTGTACTTCCAATCTATCACGTTCGTACATATTAAGTTGCTGATTACTACTGTTGACAGTGGGGAAAGCTGCAATATTAAGGGGTGAGCTATTTCGGTTATTGGAGTTTTCTACTATAGCAGCATGTGACACAGTCGCTTGCTGTGGCATTTTTACTACAGGTACTTGTCCGAATACTTCAATTATTCTAATTGACAAAAGCAAGGATAGTATGAATATATATTTGTATTTGTTACATGGCATCATGTACAGCATCAACTAAGGCAATGTCATTTTATGTAAAATTAATTAATATTTACAATCAAACAAGTAAAACTGATGTAATTTCTATTGTGGTTCTATTTATAGTTGTACATACAGTATTCTTGTCTAAATTATACGATATTGTTATAAAAAATAGTTTTCTTGTAATAAAATTCAAATAACTTCTACTATATAGTAAAAGGACAATAATGATATGGATGATCTGAGAGAGAACTTTCTACAAATGCTGGAAAAATATCAATCCATTCTGCATAAGGTGAGTCTTATCTACTTTAGGCATGAAGATGAGCGGAAAGATAATTTTCAGGAAATTGTTTATCAGATGTGGAAGGCATACGCCTCTTTACGAAATAGAGAGAACGTTGTATCGTGGATATACTCAATATCTATCAACACTTCTATATCACGAATAAGAAAAGATTCCCGGATACAGTACCGGGAAGAATTGCCCGATGAGGCTTGTGTAGATATGGCTAAGCAATGGGCTGTGGATGAAGATATGGGTATGCTGCTGACAGCTATTTATGATTTGAATGATATCGATAAATCTATCATCCTGCTTTATCTGGAGGAGAAAAGCTATGAAGAAATCTCGGAAATCATAGGGATCAGTAAATCCAATGTAGGGACTAGGATAAACCGAGCAAAAAATGTTTTGAAGCACAATTTAATCAAGATGGGTTATGAAAAGGGATGAATTACAAAATATATGGCATAAAGGAAGTTGTAATATAGAAACTCAGTCTGTTGAAGACCTCAAAAAGCTGCTTGAGAAGAAGGTTGCTAAAGTGATGAGAAAACATTCTTTTATCAATTATGTATCCATATCGGTAGGACTTACTCTTGTCGTGTTGCTGATATATGGCGGAATAAAGAGAGCTGCTGACTCTTATTACCTGATGAATAACATGGTGCTTTGCTTCGTAGTTACAATCTTTGTTGCATTGGGTATTCGGTCACATTATAAGATGAGTCATAATACGATGGGGCTTCCTTTGAGAGATTGGTTAAGGTATCAAATAAATGAGATATCCAAATCGCAGAAGATGTATCCGGTTCGTTACTTTCTTGCGATCATGATGATTTTGCCATGCTATCTGTCTTTCTTCGTATATTCAATAAACAGGTCTTTTATAGATGTTGTTACGAATGAACAATTTCATTTTAGCTTTCTTGTCGTATTTATTGGAGGGTCTGTCTCCTGCTTGTTGGCTATGAGGAATATAAGTCTGTATAAAAAGAAAATATTGGAGAATCTCAAAGACTTGTATAATCAACTTTGTGAACAAGATTGATGTCTATTAAATTGTAAGTAAATAAGGGGTGATTCTGTTTTCTTTTTGATGTTTTTATTCTATATTTGTAGTGTAGTGCTGTTTGAATTGTCAAATGGTTAGTTAACCTTGCTTTATTTTCTTTTCGATAAATAATTCTTTTAACCAAAAATCTACGAATATGGCATTCTCAAAGAAACCATGGGCAGAGCCCTATCGCATCAAAGTAGTAGAACCCCTGAAAACCACAACAAGGGAGCATCGTTTGAAATGTATGAAAGAAGCCGGATGGAATACCTTCTTACTCCATGCCGATGATGTCTATATCGATTTGTTGACAGATAGCGGTACAAATGCGATGAGTGATATGCAATGGTCGAGAATGATGATCGGAGATGAGGCTTACGCCGGTAGCCGCAGTTTCTACTATTTGGAAGAAGTTTGTAAAAAATATTACGGTTACAAATATATTCTGCCTACTCATCAAGGTCGTGGAGCCGAAAACTTATTAAGCAAATGTATGATTACTCCGGGACAGTATGTAGCCGGTAATATGTATTTTACAACTACACGTCAGCATCAGGAGATTGCAGGAGGTACATTTGTGGATGTGATCATCGATGAAGCGCACAAAAGTCAGTCTACACATCCTTTCAAGGGGAATATCGATCTCGAAAAATATGAAAGACTGATTAACGAAAAAGGTGCAAAAAATATAGCCTACATTACTGTTGGTGCCCCTGTGAATATGGCAGGAGGGCAGCCTGTAAGTATGGCGAATATGAAAGCTGTTTCGGAGCTGTCTCACAAGCATGGTATCAAGGTTGTATTGGATGCTACACGCAATATAGAGAATGCGTATTTTATCCAACAGCGCGAAGAGGGTTACAAAAACCGCAGTGTAGAGGATATAAATCGTGAATTTTGCTCTTATAGCGATGCTGCGACAGTCAGTGCCAAAAAAGATTTGTATGTAAATATCGGGGGATTGGTTATGTGTAACGATCCTGATCTTTACGATGATTTACGAAGCCTGATCGTTGTATACGAAGGAATGCCAACATACGGAGGTCTTGCCGGAAGAGATATGGAAGCGATGGCTCAGGGATTGATCGAAGCTGTACAGGATGATATGATAGCTTCACGTGTTCGTCAGGTCGAATATTTCGGTAATCTGTTGCATGAAGCAGGGATACCAATTGTGTTGCCTATCGGCGGGCATGGTGTATTTATCGATGCCAAGAAATTTTACTCACATATACCACAAGATCAATTTCCTGCGCAAAAACTGGCAGCGGATATTTATGTAGAATCAGGAGTGAGAGGTATGGAGCGGGGGATTGTATCGGCAGGAAGGAATAAACAGACAGGTGATCACTATTATCCCGAGCTCGAATTAGTAAGATTGACTGTTCCTCGTCGGGTATATACACAGGCTCATTTCGATGTAGCAGCATGGAGTATAATAGAGATGTTTAAAGATCGAGATAAAGCCCGTGGCTTAAAGATGGTGTACGAGCCTAAATTCCTTCGTTTTTTCCAAGGACGATTTGAGGAATTATAATAAACAGATTTTGATCTTAAGTTATATAAACAAAGGGAGCAGTAAAAAACCGCTCCCTTTTGTTCGATAAGAATGATCTTATTCTTTTTATTTAAATACTACTACTCTGCTTTCTAGCGGTTGGAATTCTTTCTTCCCCGGTTCGCTTGTTGGTGTACCAAAAGGCATTTGAGCTATCAGTTTCCATTTAGGGTTGATATTGAATGCTTTGGCTACTTCTTCATCAATTATCGGATTGTAATGTTGCAGTGATGCGCCTAATCCGGCTTCTTCGAGCATTGTCCAAATAGCAAACTGGTGCATTGCCGATGTATGCTGAGACCATACAGGGAAATTTTCGCTGTATGCAGGGAATGCATCTTGCAAGCCTTTTACAACATCTGTATCTTCATAAAAAAGTATGGTTCCGTGTCCGGCAGCAAATGCGCCGTCTATCTTCGCTTCTGTAGCCGGAAAAGCTTCAGGTGAAACAAGCTTCTTCAATACCGATTTTACGATATCCCATAGTTTCTTGTGATTGTCATTCAACAGGAGAACTACCCTTGTAGATTGCGAGTTGAATGATGATGGAACATGCAAAACTGCGAAGTCTATAATTTCTTTTATCTGATCATCTGAAATAGGGCTCTTGTCATTGATAGCGTAATATGTTCTACGACCTTCTATTGCTTCTTTAAGATTCTTTTTCATTGTTTATTTTATTTAATTAGTGTCTAAATACTATAGTTAGCTTTGTTACTCTAACGTCAAAGTTAAAGCAAATGTTTTGATGAATTGTATAAAAATAATAATAGTTATCTCTTCAAATATCTATATATCTAAGTATTTCGTACATTTGTGGCTGAATTCTTAACAAATGGTATAATGCTTTTTTCGGGAGTAATATTTGATTTTAACGGAACATTATTTTGGGATACTAAGCTGCATAATAAAGCATGGGATATATTTCTGACTAAACATAGTTTGTTTTTATCCGATGAGGACAAGTTTAAGAAGATGCACGGTAAAAACAATAAAGATTTATTTATCGAATTATTTAATAAGCCCTTGTCTGACGTTGAGATTCAAAAATATGTGCTTGAAAAAGAAGGACTGTATCAGGACCTATGTTTGCAAACCGATATGCAATTAGCACCCGGGGCTTCTGATTTTCTGGACTTCCTGAAAGATAACCGGATACCATTTACTATTGCCACTGCCTCAGGGAAAGAGAATCTCGATTTTTATTTCGAGCATCTTCCTCTTACCCGATGGTTCGAATACGATAAGGTTGTTTATAACAACGGAAAGATAAAAGGAAAACCCGATCCTCAGATATATCACAATGCTCTGGCTATTATAGATAAACAACCTGAAGATGTCATTATATTCGAAGATGCTGTAGCCGGATTGCAATCTGCACGAAATGCAAAAGCCGGAAAAATAATTGTTGTAAACTCAAATGATGACGATTATACAGACTGGTCGGATTGCCAGATAATTAAAAGTTTTGATGAAGTAGATAGAACGCAATTTGTATTATAAAGAAAATGGAGAGCTCTATAAAGAAAGTTCATACTGTAATTTGTCCTGTCTGCGGAAGTCGTGGAATTGACCCTTTTCTATCCTGTAAAGATTATCTTACAACACAGGAAGTCTTTGAAATCAATAAATGTAATGGATGTGGTTTTGCTTTTACTCAGGATTTTCCTGTCGAAAATGAAATCGGAAAATACTACGAAGCACCTGAATATATTTCACACTCGGATACAAATCGGGGAATAATAAACAGTCTGTACCATCTGGCTCGTAAGATAGCTTTGAAATCGAAGTCGAAGCTAGTTACCAAGTGCGCGGGCAGTAAAAAAGGGATGTTGCTTGATATAGGTTCAGGAACCGGTTACTTCCTGAATCGGATGAAAGAACTGAAATGGATTGTAACAGGCATCGAGAAATCGGCATCAGCCAGAAAGTATGCAAAACAAAAATTCGGCATAGACTGTCAGGATTCTGAATATCTTTACGAAATTCCCTGCCAGACAAAAGATGTGATTACGATGTGGCATGTGCTGGAGCATCTCGAACATCTGAATAGTGTACTGGACTATCTACAAAAAATATTGAAAGATGACGGTACTCTCGTTATCGCTTTGCCTAATAAAGAATCGTTTGATGCAAGATACTATAAAGAATATTGGGCTGCCTACGATGTGCCCCGCCATCTATGGCATTTCTCTAGTTCCGATTTTCAGCGCATAGCAAACAGGCATCAATTCGAAATTATAGAAGTGAAACCGATGTATTTTGATGCCTTCTATATATCTATGCTGAGTGAGAAAAATATGGGACATTCGTTTGCCAGTGTACGAGGATTGATTCGAGGTGGCGTTTATTTCTTACGTACCTTGAGGAATAAAAATGGCAGTAGTTCGTTGATTTATATATTAAAGAAGAAAATAACAAACACAAAATAAGATGATAAAAAAAGAGCAGTCTTTGGTGAAGATGTTGTTGCCACATATAATTGCAGTGGTTGCATTTTTATTTATAACAATGGCATATTTTAGCCCTATGTTGCAAGGTAAAGTATTGTCGCAGCACGATGTAACCCAATATCAGGGTTCAGCAAAGGAAATTAGTGACTATTACTATAATGAGGGTAAGACTTCGGCATGGACAGGCTCGATGTTCTCCGGTATGCCAGCGTATCAGATAGGTGTGCATGGAGGCAGTCCAAATTTTCTTGACTATCTCGAAGCTCCTGTAAAAGCATTGGGTAACACCACGGCAGGACCTGTTTTTGCAGGTATGCTCATGGCTTATATCTTATTTTGCTTGATGGGATTGAGTCCGGCAGTCGCTATATTGGGGGCTGTAGCTTATTCCCTGTCATCTTACAATATTGTTATACTCAACGCCGGGCACGTGACCAAAGCATGGGCACTGGCATATATGCCGCTGATAGTGGCAGGATTTATGTCGTTGTTCAAGAATAAGATCCTGCTTGGTAGTGTATTGGTCGGTTTGGGGCTGGCTCTACAAATAAAAAGTAATCACTTGCAGGTAACTTATTATACAGGTCTGCTCAGTGTTATACTCTTCATTACATATGCAGTAGAGGTGCTCTCAAAAAAGAATTATAAGTCATTCCTTATGTCGTGCGGCGCGATGATTATCGCTGTGGCTTTGGCTGTGTTGGCTAATCTGGGGAATATATACGGCAATATGGAAATGGCACGAGAAAGTACCCGTGGAAAGTCTGAATTGACTTCGCCGAAGTCCGAGTCGGAAAAGCAATCGACAGGACTCGACAAAGATTATGCTTTTGGGTGGAGCTATGGCAAAGCGGAAACATTCACATTCCTTGTTCCTAATCTGTATGGGGGAGAATCGAAGCCTTATGACAAAGATGCTCAGAGTATAAAAGTATTGACTCAGAAAGTGCAATCGGGAGAAATTCCTGCCGAATTTGCCAATCAGGTGTCACGCATTCCTCAGTATTGGGGCGACCAGCCGTTTACTCAGGGAACTGTATATCTGGGAGCAATCGTTTGTTTCTTGTTCCTGTTGGGTATGATCATTATAAGAAGCAATGTAAAATGGGGTTTACTCGTGGCTACTATCTTTTTCATATTGCTGGCTTGGGGTAAAAATCTGGAATGGTTCAACGACTGGTTTTTCTATCACTTCCCGCTCTATAGTAAATTCAGGGCGGTGTCTACGGCTTTGGTAGTGCCTGCACTCACTATTGTTATGGTTGCCGTGTGGGGAATAAAAGAATTCTTCTCGGGAGAAATAGATAAAAAGAAACTTAAGAAAGCACTTTATATATCGTTAGGCGTAGTTGGTGGTCTTTGTCTTATCCTTTGGATAGCACCGGGAGCATTCTTCAATTTCACTTCGGGTGCAGATGCACAATGGAAAGCACAGGTTCCTGAATGGTATTATAATGCATTGCTAGCCGATCGTCAAGACTTGATGTCGTCCGATGCTTTACGCTCTTTGGTGTTTGTTTTGTTGGGCGCAGCAATCTTGTATTTCTCTCTTCGGACGAAGGTTGATACAAAGAAAATGACAATATACGGTTCGCTGGGGCTTGCCGTTTTAGTCTTGATTGATTTGTGGGGAATTGACAAACGCTATTTGAATGAGAATAACTTTGTGGCTAAAAGCACCTACAAAACAGAAACGTTTTCTCCGTCGGTAGCCGATCAAGCTATCTTGAAAGATCAACACCCTTCCTACAGGGTTTTGAATCTCAATAATCCGTTTGCGGAAACAACGACTTCTTATTATCATAAATCTATTGGAGGCTATCATGCAGCCAAACTGAAACGTTATCAGGAATTGATCGATAGCCGTCTGGATGGTGAAGTTAATCAGATCATCGGTACATTCAGTTCGCAAAATATAGATACAATCATGGCATCGTTTAATAAAACGAAAGCACTGAATATGTTGAATGCAAAATACGTAATATATCATCCTGAACAACCACCATTGGTAAATCCGAATGCAATGGGCAACGCTTGGTTTGTAAATGAATACAAGTTGGTAAATAATGCTGACGAAGAAATAGCGGCAATCAATACTTTAGATCCGCACACAACAGCCGTTGTGGATAAGCGTTTCGAAAGCGAACTGTCGGGACTAAAAATTACCCCCGACTCTACAGCTACAATAGAACTTGTATCATATAAGCCGGATGAGCTCACTTACAAAACAAAGGCTGCGTCAGAGCAACTAGCCGTACTTTCTGAGATTTATTTCTCGAATGGTTGGCAAGCTTATGTTGATGGAAAGGAAGTGCCTCACTTCCGTGCCGACTGGACATTGCGGGCAATGCGTATACCGGCAGGAGAGCATGAAATTATATTCAAGTTTGAGCCTCAAGGATATTATAATAGCCGCCATGTGGCAACAGCCTCTTCGGCAGTACTTGTTTTGCTGTTGATCGGCATAATTATAAGACCTTTTGTTTTGAAGAGAAAGGATGAGTAGCAACCTGTCTCTATATATTGATATTCTGTGAGGAAATCGGGTGCATTCCTATGGTCGTGCTCTGATCTTACTTTTCAGATAGAATTTCTGATAAAAGGAGATAAAATCGGCTTATATTTGTATTTAAACAAATTCATAAATAGAAAGACATGGAAGAAACAACCTTAAAGAAGAGCAATCATGGTCTCAATGTGCGTCGTTGGAGAGAGTGGCGCAATGTAAATCAGGAAGTGCTTGCCGACCAGATCGGAGTGTCGCAGGCTACACTTTCGGGCTATGAGAAAAAGGATAAACTGGATCAGGATATCTTACAAAAAATAGCAAAGGCTTTGGATATTCCTATTGAAGCAATTACAGAATTGGAACAAGGAACGGCTATAAATATTTTTTCAGGTACTTTCTCTGATTTTAAAGATAACGCTGCTATTTTTAATTCATATCCTACATTTAATCCAATCGATAAAGTCGTTCAGTTGTATGATGAAAAGATCACTTTGTATGAGAGGATGCTGAAAGAGAAAGAAGAAGCTATTGCTTTATTACACGAAGTGTTGAAAGAAAGAAAATAAGTAAGTGGATACCAAATGTGAAGGTGTGTCAAAAGTAAAATCATACGATTAAAGTGTTACTTTCTCTTGTCATGTTGAACGATAGTGAATTGAAAATCGGCGGAGCCAAACATCTCTTGTCTCGAAAGAGATCCTTCCCTTCGGTCAGAAACAACGTTCGACGGAACGAAGTGTAGTCAATGACAGAATAATAGTAAAAAATACTTTTAATACACCCCTACGCCAATTTGTAAAAAGCTGATTAGTAATTTGTAACTAAAAATGAAACTATCTGTTATTTTCTGTACATACAATAGGGAGAAATATCTGTACAATGCGTTGAAAAGTATTTCGCAACAGAATATTCCATATCACGACTATGAAATAGTTATGGTGAATAACAACAGTACAGATTCTACAGAAAGTATTTGTAAGCAGTTTCGATACGACTTTCCGGGTGTTAATTTCCGATATTTTCTTGAAACGCAACAGGGACTTTCGTATGCACGCAACAGAGGTGTGCAGGAGAGTAGGGGAGATATCCTTGTTTTTGTAGATGATGATGCTACTGCCTTCGAATCCTATCTTTCGTCCATAAAATCATTCTTCGAATCTCACCCCACCGTATCGGCATGTGGCGGGCCTATTGTGCCTGTATATGAAGTAGAAAAACCGAAGTGGCTGTCTCATTATACCGAGCAGCTTATTGGTGGAGCCCTGTACGAAGGAGATAAGATAAAACCTTTCAGCAACGGTAAATATCCCGGAGGTGGAAATTCGGCATTCAGAAAAGAAGTATTTGATAAATACGGACTGTTTAATGTAGAACTGGGACGCAAGGGAACAGGGCTGATCGGCGCTGAAGAGAAAGACCTTTATGACAGACTGACAAGAGGTGGTGAGAAATTTTATTACCTCCCACAAATGGGCATTCATCATTATATACCCGAAAAGAAACTTACAGAATCTCACTTCAGGGAACTAACTTATTCTATCGGAAAAAGCGAACGTATTCGTACTAAATCGATATCATCCAAGACTTATCAAAATAGAATTTTCGCTGAATGTAAAAAATGGGCAGGCTCTATTGTCTTGTTTTTTGCTTATACGTTGAGGTTATCTCCCAATAAGGGTTGGAAGCTGATACAATTCAGATGGTATGTAAGTAAAGGGCTGCTGGGAAAGTAGATTTTTCTGTATAGACCTCATATATAATAAAATAATTGTACTTTTATCTATTAAAGAGGATGATGCATGACAAAAAAAGGTAACAAATAAAAATGATCTGAAAAGTGTCACTTTTGTCACCTTTTGCTTGTAATGTATTGTTCTTTAGGTTCTTAATTTTATGTGACATTGTCACTTTTTAGTGATTAAAATATGAAAAAGAAGACTAATAGTAATTTATTGAAAGTTGTTGCCGCTATTGTGGTTGTTGTCGTGTTACTCTTTTTGTTTAGAGGAAACATCTATCGCATGGCTGTAAAATATGAAGATGGCGGAAGCCGTAAATCTTATGATATAAAAGAAGGTGATTTGGCAACATTCATCAATCAGAGTCTACCCAACGATGAGGCATTAGATGCTACTATAAGCATTGAGCAGATTATCGACTTATCTCAGGAGATAACTACAAAAGTATTGGACTTTTCTTCTGATGCTCAGGAGAGTGATCCGCAGAAGCTTTTTGTTGCCACAGAGGCTAATTATATAGGCTATGCTGCCTTTACATCTGCTGTAGGTACTTACCTTATCAAGAGGTTTGGAATGGATAAGGAGTGGGAGGCTAAGCCCAAGAAAGGCAAGCTGTACCTCTTTGGAAACAACATGACTAAAGATGCTAAGAGCGGGTGGTTTAAAGATCATGACTTTGTTGTATTCAGAAATAAGAATACGAAAGAGGAAATCTACGTAGATCCTACTGTGGATGAATATCTTGGGCTGAAGCGAGTTGATAGATACCAAAAGTAAAATGTTGGCAACCGAAGATATCTCCCGACAAATAAAAGATTATGCTTATAGTCTGGGGTTTGATGCTTGCGGGATTTGTAAGGCTGAGCCAATAGAGGTAGAGGAACAACAGCATTTTAAAGACTGGATTAGTCATTCATATCATGCCGATATGGATTATATGGCTAGAAATTCGGAGAAACGATGCGACCCTACTTTATTGGTTGAAGGTTCCCGTTCGGTGATCAGTGTCGCATTGAATTATTACCCCGAAACAAAGCAACCGCAAGAAAATCCTCAATTTGCTTATTACGCCTATGGCAAAGACTATCACGATGTGGTGAAGAGCAAGCTACAAACGTTATTAGACTACATTAAGAGCCTAGAGCCAACGACCGAAGGACGGGCTTTTGTGGATACAGCACCAATCTTAGAACGTTATTGGGCAGCCAAGGCCGGATTGGGATTTATCGGAAAAAATTCGTTGCTGATCATCCCGAAGAAGGGTTCTTATTTCTTTCTGGGCGAATTGATTATCAATCTTGAGCTGACATACGACACTCCATTGAATTTATCGTGTGGAAACTGTACTCGCTGCTTGGATGCATGCCCTACAAGGGCTATTGTAAAGCCTAGAGTGGTGAATGCGAGTAAGTGTATTTCGTATCAGACTATCGAAAATCGTGGCGAGATTGATGAACAGCTAATCCCGAAGATGAATAATCGTTTTTATGGCTGTGATATTTGCCAGCAAGTTTGTCCTTGGAACAGATACTCGCAGCCGCATCAGACGGTGGAGTTTAACCCCTCTCAGGCTTTTCTAGACCTGTCTTTTGACCGCCTCGATAAGCTGTCGGTTGAAGACTACCAGAAGATATTTAAGGGTTCGGCCGTGAAGCGTGCTAAATTTACCGGGCTGAAAAGAAATCTGGAAGCATTAAGGCTGAATATGAAATAATATTAAGTCGTTGATAACGTTTTGTAAGAATATGAAAAAGATAAAATACATAGTGCTGATAGTTGTGTTGGTGTTTTGGGGTTGTGAAAATGAAAAACCAAAGTATACTATTCCTGCTAGTCGTGTCAATTTTAACATCAATACATCATTCTTAGATAATAACTTAAATAATACAGGGAATATCAATGTATATTTAAGGAGTAAGGATAAGGCAAATTACGAAAAGTTAGTGGCAAGCGTAAAAGGCCTGCAAGTTCTAAATGGAGATAGAGCCGGTATTTCATATATTGGCTATTCTGGTCTTCTTGTGATTAATACAGGCTCTACGTTTACACCAACTCCATTTGCTGTTTTTGATTTATGTTGTCCTGTAGAAGGGTTGGAGCATGTTCGTGTTTTGCCTACAAATGACGGTATAGCAAAATGTCCTCAATGTAATTCAATATATGATATTATTTCTGGAACGGGTATTCCCAAGAGCGGACCAGCTTTAGAAAAAAGGAGCTCTTTGCAATCGTATTATATTGCACCAAGGGGACAAAATGAGTTTCATATATATTATGGGCAAAATTAGGTGCAATTTCTTTTGTAGAAAGGAAAACATTTTTTACATTTGCACTCGCTAAACGGAAAAGGCTTCCAAAATGTTGGAATTATAGCCTTGAATATAGCAGTAATTGCGAAAGTAGCTCAGTTGGTAGAGCACGACCTTGCCAAGGTCGGGGTCGCGGGTTCGAATCCCGTCTTTCGCTCATAGGCTGCTCGGATGGTGGAATGGTAGACACGCAAGACTTAAAATCTTGTGACCATTACGGTTGTGCGGGTTCAAGTCCCGCTCCGAGTACATTATTATTAAAGGATTACGATTAAAAACGTAGTCCTTTTTTTTTGTGTAGATTATAGTTCTTTTGTATTAATTTTTGTTTAAAGAACATCATTGTTGACAACTTCAATCAATACTTATTCCCCTTTTTAAAGGGGGACACTTTCACTCGGATTCAGGGGATCTCTTTGCGCAGGAATATGTGATCACTTTATTTAGGGTTACCGGGAACATCTTTCTTCGGATTTTCCAATATAAATACAAAGATATACGAATTCAAAAATATGTCAAATGACATAAATCTGCATTGTTTATGTTATTGATTGTAAATATGCTGTGAGTATATTCTAAGGTGTATAAAATAACTTAAATTTTGTTGGCTATTGTTTTATAAATAAAAAAAACTAAATTTGCGTCATAATGACACATTTGTGGATTTTATTACACTTTTCATATCGTTTTTTATGGAAAGAAACTATGTCAAACTAAAATAAATAGCTGTGAAAAAATTTTTAATTTCAGCCTTAACAATCATGTTTAGCTTCCATCTCGGTGCACAGGAACAGAATGGATTTGTCCTCGTCGAGAACAAAAATGGAGCGACATTAGGTTATTCTCCCACATCGGGAGTTAAGATTATCACAAAAGATGGTTTAAAGTTTAAGGACTTGAACAGAAACGGCAAACTGGACAAGTACGAAGACTGGAGACTTCCCGTCGATGAAAGAGCAAAAGATTTAGCAAAAAAAATGACCGCTGAACAAATTGCAGGTCTCATGTTATATAGTGGACACCAAGGTGTTCCAGCTAGGGATGCCGGTTTTGCATCGGGAACATACGGAGGTAAGCCTTTCTCTCAGGCCGGAGTTAGTCCTTGGGTATTAACAGACCAACAAAAACAGTTCTTGAAAGAGGATAATCTTCGTCACGTACTTTTGGTTGGAGTACAAAGTCCCGAAGTTGCAGCTAAGTGGAACAATGTGATGCAAGCCTTTGTCGAAGGAATCGGGCTAGGGATCCCTGCTAACAACAGCTCCGACCCTCGTCATTCGGGTCAAGTTACCGGATCTACTGTTGCTGAGTTTAATGCCGGAGCCGGAGGCGAGATATCTATATGGCCCGACGGATTAGGTATGGCAGCAACATTTGATCCTGAACTAGTTCGCAAATTTGGAAGTATTGCAGCCCAAGAATACAGAGCCCTCGGTATAGCTACAGCCCTTTCCCCACAAATAGACTTGGCTACAGAGCCTCGCTGGTATCGTGCTTCCATGACATTTGGCGAAGGTCCAAAACTTGCTACTGATATGGCTCGTGCCTATGTAGATGGATTTCAGACATCGACAGGTAAATACGAAATAGCTGACGGATGGGGTTACAAAAGTGTAAATGCGATGTCTAAACACTGGCCTAGCGGAGGTCCCGAAGAAGGAGGACGTGATGGGCATTGGGCATTTGGAAAGTTTGCCGTATATCCCGGAAATAATTTTGAGACTCACCTTAAACCATTTACTGAAGGTGCACTCAAATTGGATGGGAAAACAGGTATGACTTCTGCGATTATGCCATATTATACAATATCTTATAATCAAGCTAAGGACGGAACAAACTATGCAAATGGATTTAGTAAATACATTATAACTGATTTATTAAGAACAAAGTACAAATATGATGGGGTTGTTTGTACCGATTGGTTGATTACTGCCAATGAACCGTCTTCTCCGGGAGACTTTGCCGGAAAACCTTGGGGTGCAGAAAAACTATCTATCGCCGAAAGACATTATCTGGCTTTGATGGCTGGAGTTGATCAGTTTGGAGGAAACAATGAAATGGGTCCGGTCATAGAAGCATACAAAATGGGTGAAAAAGAACATGGTGAGAAATTTATAAGAACCCGTTTCGAACAATCGGCCGTACGTTTATTGAAAAACATATTCCGCTTAGGACTGTTTGAAAATCCTTATCTCAATCCGCAGGAAACTAAACAAATTGTAGGTAACCCCGAGTTTATGCAAGAAGGTTATAACGCACAACTTAAATCAGTGGTAATGGTTAAAAACAAACAAAACCTACTACCTATAAAAGAGAAGAAAACTGTATATATACCAAGTGTATACAAGCCTGCTGTAAGAGACTGGTGGGGCAATTGGTCTAAAGCTGATTTGGCATTTCCTGTTGATGAAAAAATGTTAAGTAAATACTATAACTTGACTGACGATCCGACTAAAGCAGACTTTGCAATTGTCTTTATATCGGGGCCATATAGTAATAACGATGGAGGAGGTTATGATAAGAACGATCGTAAAAAAGGAGGTAACGGATACGTGCCTATTACTCTACAATACGGAACATACACAGCGACCGATGCTCGCCAACAAAGTATTGCAGCAGGTGATCCTGTTATAGACTCAACTATATCGAACCGATCGTATAATGGAAAGAGTGTTACAGCATCCAATACGATGGATTTGAAATCGGTACTCGATACGAAAGAAATGATGGGCGATAAACCTGTAATAGTTGTTGCAAACCTCTCGAGAAGTATGGTATTCAAAGAGTTTGAAGATAAAGCGGATGCTATTTTAGTTCGCTTCTCAGTAACTGAACAGCCGATACTAGATATCATTTCTGGTAAATATGAGCCATCGGGACTATTGCCTATGCAGATGCCTGCCAATATGTCGACAGTAGAAAAACAAAAAGAAGATGTGCCGTTCGATATGGAATGTCATCAAGACTCCGAAGGTAATGTATATGACTTTGGGTATGGTCTTAATTGGAAAGGAGTAATAAAAGATATTCGCACACAGAAATATGTAAAAAAATAATACAGATATGAAAATCAAAATGAATAAACTATTTACAATCATCGTTGCAAGTATACTATGTACAGGTACCGTTGTAGCACAAAACAAATCTGAGTCTGATACTACAAAGGTTAAAGAAGGTGATCGCAATGTGATGCTAAACGCAGCTTCTGCCAATGCAGGGCCGCGTAACGTAAACATTGGACTTCCGGCCAGTGTGGGGGGGACTACCGTACTAGAGAATGGCCTACCGGTAGTATATTTCTTTTGGCCCGAAATGCCATTTAAGGCCTGGCGTATGGATGCGATGACAAACGCAGTGAAATTGTTGGATTTAGGACAAACAGCGATCAATATCGGAGATGTTGGTTTCTCGGTCGGTACTTACGACAATTTGGGTACAGGCAGTTTCCAAGGAAATGTAGCACTAAAGTCAAACCACTTTGGTTTGATAAACGGAACCATGAATGTGAGTGGACCTATGGGAACAAGTGGATTCAAATATTCGTTGGGGGCATATGTCAACTTCGATCCGGGAACATACAAAGTCAATAAAAACAACATAGATCGCTATTTTAACGATCAGACTCAAATGTACAAAGCGGCACTCACTAAAGACTATACTTTTGAGGGTGGACAAGGTTCTATTTCGGCCATGTACAAATTTGTAGACCACAAGTCGATGGCAATTCGAGAATATGCACCTTTTCGCTATTTTTCCGATGGATCGGTTAAAGAGTTGGATGGTTTCAAAATAGGAAGTGATAATTACATATTGGGACAAAAAGTCACTTTGCAGGATGCTATTTCGGGTAAATTTATAGAAAAAGATGGCATTAAAGATTTTGGATCAACGTCTCATACAATAGATTTGATAGGTAAAAACAAATTCGACAATGGTCTTATGTTCAATTATATAATCAGGGGGCGTATATCTAAGTCTGGTAACTACATACCCATCATGACCGGTATTAGCAAAGAATCAGCAGAAACACGTTACTTTAACGTAAGCGACAACAGCCGGTATACGGGGGATGTACAGGATGTCATGATTCTAGCTTCTAGAAAAACACCTATCAAATCGTTGACCAGTTTATTCGAAGTTGGTAAAAAATCAGGTAATCACGATTGGAAAATTGGACTAAATCAGTGGTTGTTTAACATCGATAAGTTTTCAACGGAAGGAGTAATTTACCACCAAACAGTGCAGGCTAATCCTACCAAACTATATTCTGAAAAATTTGTAGATACTAATAACGACGGAATAAAAGATGCATGGAGAAAAACTTCTAATGCTTACAACAATATACCCATCGGTTATGAGTACCACAACGGAACTGAAAACAAAACAGCCCTCTTTATTACCGATAAGTGGAATGTAACCGATCTGTTGAGTCTTAATTTGGGAGCCAGATTCGAGTATCACTCACTAAGAGGAGACTATATCAACAACAAAGATAATGGAACACCCAACTTAGATGCAGGTTATGTGACAACGGCCAAGAAGACTGATATAAAGAAAGATTGGTTCAACAAAGCATTTATGGTGAGTGCTGTTTATAAAGTAACCGACAAATTCGGATTGTTGGGAGAAGCGACATATAACGAACAAGCTGGACATCTTGAAAATTACTCTACGGGAAATGACCCTAATCTGAAAAAATCGAAAATACCCGGAGCCGGTATCGGAGTGTTCTATAATCACCCGATCGTAAGTGTAGTATCTAAGGCTACCTATATAAAAAGAGATGAGTACAGAGGTACAGTCAACTTTACAAGCCCAGCAACTAATAATGTGGCTCGTCCGACAGTTAGCTATGACATCGAAACTTTGGGATGGACGACAGACATTGTAGCCACTCCATTCAAAAATTTTAGCCTTCACGCTTTATTAACTGTACAGGCCCCGAAGTATAAAAAATATGCAGGTACTGTGAATTTTCAAGATGGAGAAAAAATCGACTACAATTTCAACGATAAAATCGTAAACGAAGTGTCTAAAGTTTTGATAGAGATAGACCCAAGCTACCAATGGAACAATTTGAGAATATGGGGAAGCGCACGCTACTTCAGTAAACAATATGCAAACTTAAACAACTCTCTTACATTTAAGGGTAGATGGGAAACTTTTGCCGGAGCTAACTATGTATTCAACAAAAATCTCGATCTGGGTGTAACCGTAGTTAACCTACTCAACCAACGTGGAGCACGAGGAGCCATATCGGGAACAGACTTGATGACCGACGAGCAAGCAAAACAACTCATTGGCACCAATGGCGCGATACTATCAGGTACATATATTAGACCATTTACAGTAGAATTTTCGCTTAAATATAAATTTTAGTTTTAGTTTATTCAATTCAAAAATTATCTCTTTGTCTTCTCTGTATGTTTATCAGAGAAGCAAAGAGCTAGCTTATTTCAGTATTAGCAATTTTTCCCCAATTAATCCCCGCAGATAACTGCATTTTTAAATCATTTTACCATTTTAATACTTTTGAGGGGAATAAGTATGTGATTGAAGTAAGTTCGCTCGTTTCCAAATTATTACTTATCCGCAAATAACCTTTTGCAACTTGTTTATCCTTAGATCAAAATATGAAATTCTATACCTGCGCATTGCCATGAAGTATGTTTGTTTATTCCTGCAAATTTAGTCCAATGTCTTAGAGATCGAAAAGATGTGCTAAATAGCAAAACAATGTCAAATTAGAGGATAATAATAGATACTCTAAAATAGCTAAATGGAGATTATATTAATCTTGAAAGTCGATTGCCAAACGGAGAAACAGGTAAGATTCTAGACGACAATAAGAAATATCTTGGGGCACAGATAGAAATACCGAACAGTGAAAGATGCTATGGTATAGCCGCAGATGAAGGTATGATAGCTGTTTTTTGTTATGGTTGCGGAGGGAAAGATAGCGAAGTGGTTGCATGGATAAAAATGCTTGATTAACATTTCTCTTTCAAAAACAATTATTGTATATCTGTTGTTTTTATAGATAAATTATTAGTATGAATTATGAATCTCAAACTTCCGTTTATTGCAATCATTATGATTAGTTTATTTGCATCGTGTACAGGTATTCCTAAAAACGCAACAGCAGTCAAAAATTTTGAAGTTGAAAAGTATATGGGACGGTGGTATGAAATAGCCCGGTTCGATTTTCGGTTTGAACGAAATTTAGATAACACCACAGCTGAATACACGTTGAATGAAAACCAAACAGTAGGGGTGCTAAATCAAGGGCATGATTACATCAAGGATACTTGGAAATCGGCAAAAGGAATAGCGAAATTTGTTGGTCCCAAAGATGAAGGCAGGCTTAAGGTTTCTTTCTTCCGTCCGTTTTATGGTTCGTATAATATAATTGCTTTGGATAAGGATTATAAATATGCGCTTGTTGTGGGCAAAAACAAGAAATATATGTGGATTCTTTCACGAACTAAAACGATTCCCGATGATGTAAAAAATAACTATCTTGATTTGGCTAAAAAGCTAGACTTTGATATTGATAAGCTGGTTTGGGTAAATCACGATTGAGTATAGGATACAGTATATAAAAAAAGAACCGATGGATATTGATCCATCGGTTCTTTCTTTTATATAAGTCCTGTCAACCTTTATCGGCTGAGGCAATCGAAAGATTGATTACATCATTCCGCCCATTCCACCACCCATTGGAGGCATTGGAGCAGGGTTTTCTTCTTTCTTGTCAGCGATGATGCATTCTGTAGTTAAGAACATACCTGCAATAGAAGCTGCGTTTTCAAGAGCTACACGAACTACTTTAGCAGGGTCGATAACTCCGGCTGCATTCAGATTCTCGTAAACATCTGCACGAGCGTTGTAGCCGAAATCAGCTTTTCCTTCACGTACTTTCTGTACTACAACAGCACCTTCTTTACCGCTATTGGCTACAATCTGACGAAGAGGCTCTTCGATAGCACGCTTAACAATTTCGATACCGGTAGTTTCGTCTTCGTTTTCACCTTTTAAGTTTTCTAAAACGCTAATAGAACGGATGTAAGCTACACCACCTCCGGGAACTGTACCTTCTTCGATAGCTGCACGAGTTGCAGAAAGAGCATCGTCAACACGGTCTTTCTTTTCTTTCATTTCTACCTCTGACGGAGCTCCTACATAAAGAACAGCTACACCTCCGGCCAATTTAGCAAGACGTTCTTGTAGTTTTTCTTTATCGTAGTCTGATGTTGTTTTTTCCATTTGAGCTCTGATTTGAGATACACGAGCAGCTATAGCATCTTTCTCACCTGCACCGTTTACGATGGTAGTGTTATCTTTATTGATAGTTACTTTATCAGCAGTACCAAGCATGTCGATAGTAGCAGCCTCAAGTTTGATACCTCTCTCTTCTGAGATTACGATACCTCCTGTAAGGATAGCGATGTCTTCAAGCATTTCTTTACGACGATCACCAAATCCGGGAGCTTTAACAGCAGCAATCTTCAAGCCTGCGCGAAGACGGTTAACTACCAGTGTAGTCAATGCTTCAGAGTCGATGTCTTCTGCAATGATTAGCAATGAACGACCTGATTTAAGCGCAGATTCAAGAATAGGAAGAATATCTTTCAATACTGAAATCTTCTTGTCGTGAATCAAAATATAAGGGTTTTCAAGGTCAGCTTCCATTTTCTCTGTATCAGTTACAAAGTATGGAGAGATATAACCTCTGTCAAATTGCATACCTTCTACTACATCCACGTAAGTGTCTGTTCCTTTTGCTTCTTCAACAGTGATTACTCCTTCTTTTTTCACCTTACCCATAGCTTCAGCAATCAGCTTACCTATAGTTTCGTCGCCGTTAGCAGATATCTTAGCTACGTGCTCTATCTTTTGTAGGTCATCGCCTACAGCTATAGCTTGAGACTTGATGTTTTCTACTACTTTTGCTACAGCTTTATCGATACCACGTTTCAAGTCCATTGGATTTGCTCCTGCAGTAACGTTTTTAAGACCAACGCTAACGATAGACTGTGCCAATACAGTGGCAGTAGTAGTACCATCACCCGCATCGTCGTTTGTTTTAGAAGCTACTTCTTTTACAAGTTGAGCTCCCATATTCTGGAATGCTTCTTCCAGTTCTATTTCTTTTGCTACTGTTACACCGTCTTTTGTGATGTGAGGTGCTCCAAATTTCTTTTCGATGATTACGTTACGACCTTTTGGTCCAAGGGTTACTTTTACTGCATTAGCTAATGCATCAACACCTTTTTTTAGCTCGTCGCGAGCATCTATATTAAACTTAATTTCTTTAGCCATAATGTTATATTAATTAAAACTTTTAGTATTAAATAATTGCAAGAATATCAGATTGACGCATAATAAGGAAAACTTCGCCGTCAAGTTCTACTTCTGTTCCGGCATATTTGCCATAAAGAACCTGATCTTTTGGTTTTACGATCATATCTTCGTCTTTTGTTCCGTTGCCTACTGCAATAACTTCACCTTTTAGAGGTTTTTCTTTAGCTGTATCCGGAATAATGATACCTCCCACGCTTTTTTCTTCGGCTGCAGCCGGCTTAATAAGCACTCTGTCTGCTAATGGTTTAATACTCATAATTCTTAAATTTTTAATAGTTATATATTAATTTATTTTATGTATTCTGTTTAGAGATTAGCGAAATGCGTGCCAAAATATATTTCTGTCAAAACAGCAGAATCATAGAAATGACAAACTGACAAGTAGTCATTTTGGCTCGTATTATCCTATCAAAATAGAGATAATAGTTATTCTATAACAAAAATGATGGTTTCTTCTGTCGGCGCCCAGTCATATACAAATTTTGCATGCGATGTAGCATTACGCACACACATATGCGAACGGGGTATCGTGCCTAGCGAAGGGCTGTATTCTATGAAGGTAGTACTTGGTGCATTCACCGGAATACCGTGTATATATCCTCCGTTTGTAAAGCGGTTGGCATAAGGGGCAAAGCCTCCTGTTTCGGTTGTGCCATCGACAAGGAAAAACATTTTTACTTTTTTCTCCTGAAGAACAAATAACCCTAGAGGCGTTTCTTGCTGATATGGTGGCTTATGTAAACCTGTTGTGGCCGGGTTCATACTTCTTACAATCCATTTTTTATCTACTTTTTCGAGGGTGACAATATTCTCATTGTTGCGGTCAACAAATATTGCATGTTGAAATTGTACGGTATCGTGGATTGGCTTTACATATTTTTGAGGAACAAGCCATAATTCTTTGGAATCTGTTGTCGTTATTTTTCTAAAACTTCCGACATTGTCTTTGAAAAGTTTTACCAATGCTCCATCTCTGCCATAGCGCTCTCCTGTAACAGTATCGGTAGGAAGAAAGAGAGGAATCCCCTGAAATCTTTCTACCCCCAAAGTGTCGGCAATGCGTTTGTATTCATTCCTTTTGTATTTTTTTACTAGAGGAGCTTCACCATTGTTGTTGCGATAATTCTGTAAAATTCCCCAAGCAAAGAACTCTTGTTGGAAATTTTCGAGAATAGCCAAGCCTTGTTTGATCTTCTCCCATTGGAACTGCCGTGTTGTATCGCGATATGGGTATGTGTCTTGCAGGGTGTATTTATCGTAAAGAAAATCCTTCTCTATGATAATATCTTTGGCTTTTATCCTCTGCATTTTTTGTGCATTCTTCATCAAGAGAGAATCCTGACGTAATTGGCTGAGAAATGAGTCTTGTCCGGTTTTTTCGGAACAAGAATTAAATAAAAATAAACAAACGAAAAATAAAGAAATTGTTGTCGCTTTCATCAAAACGTAAAATGTTTCTTGAAGTTTATATGATATAATTTAAATACCAATATTTCATTTTTGTCACATATGATACAAACAATAAAAATGCCTGATTGTTCGATGTTTATATCTACACATAAAACAAAAAGTAACAAAGGTAACACTTATTTGCTTCATTTAGAGTGTCACTGTTTTTATATCGAACCATCTCTTTATGAGATAAATTTAATCGTTCAAAATGCAAAATAAATTAAGCCTGAAAGTTACAATAATACATCTCTCGGTTTTAAGTATTAAGTGTTAAATAAGCAAGATTATGAACTATTTACTTATCTTTGCTTGATATTTACTTAATACCTCTTATTAATGAAAAAAATCATATTTCTCTTTTTATCAGCCCTTGCAATCTTACTTGTTTCTTGTCAGGGTAATTCTTATTCCATAGAAGGAAAGTTTTCGGATAATTCATTCGACACAAAAGTTGCATATTTACAAAAAATAGATAGCATCAACTCTCAGAAGGCAACAGTAATCGACTCTGCAACCATCTCTGATGGAAAATTCAGTTTTAAAGGAACAGCCGATGAGCCTATGATGGGGTTTGTATCTGTAGGCAAACTAGAAGACGCTGATAATGACACTCCAATAGGTACATTGATATTAGAACCGGGAAATATCAAAATTACATTTGATAAAACAAACGTAACTCTTGGAGGAACACCCAAGAATGACGAGTTTAATAATATACACAAGGTAATGAACACTCTTACCGATAAGATATCTAAAATTACGCCTCAGGATGCAAACAATCCTGCAATAAGAGCCGAAGTAGATACTTTGCAAAAACAATTGCAAATGTCGACCTTCAATTTTGCAAAGGCAAATATTTCGAATAAAGCCGGTGAGTTTTTATTCTACTCTTCAGCAAAATCATTTAGCAAAGATCAACTAAAAGAATTGATAGCTGCCAGCGACAGCACATTCCGAAACAGAGATGAGATCAAGGCATTGGTAAAAGAATTGGACAGAGTAAAACCTGAAGTAGGGAATCCTTACAGCGATGCTCAATTGATAGATCAAAGCGGACAGATGGTATCCTTGTCTGACTATGTAGGTAAAAACAAATTAGTGTTGATCGATTTCTGGGCTTCATGGTGTCAGCCATGTATTCAGGAAATACCAAATCTTATAAAGACTTATAATGCATACAAGTCTAAAGGTCTTGAAATAGTTGGTATATCGGTAGATGATGACAAAAACAAATGGACAGCCGCTGTTCAAAACTATAAAATGACTTGGGTACAATTGGCAGATGCAACAACAATGGCTTCGCAATTATACGGAGTACAAAGTATTCCGCATACATTACTTATAGATCAAAATGGTGTTGTTATAGCTACAGACCTAAGAGGTAAAGATTTGGAAGATAAAATAGCTGAAATCCTAAAATAATCTTTAAGTCATAAACAATAAGAGTTTTATCTTTGTTTTAAACGTAACTCTTAGAAAATTAAGATATACTATTTATTAACCACTATTTTGATTGAGAATGAAGAAAATAATTTTGTTTCTTGCAGCAATTGCGATATTTGCTACATCTTGTGTAGAAAAAGATGCTTTTACCATTAAGGGGAAATTGCCGAATGGTACGTATGACGGACAACAAGTATATCTAAAGACTTTAGATGAGAATTGGAAAGACCTGGTAGCTGTTGATACAGTAAATGTTGTTGACGGAGAATTCGTTTTCAAAGGACTAGCCAAAGACGGTGCAAAAATACATTTCATTTCATTGGATGATGCACCTGACAATATGAATAGACCTGTTTTGGTAGTAGTGGAACCCGGACAGATAGAAGTTTCTCTGGATAGCATTTCTACAGTAAAAGGGACTCCTTTGAATAATGCTTGCCAAGCATTTAATACAAAGAGCCAAGCTATAGAAAATGAGATGATGTCTATCTCTTCCAAATTGAGGGATGATTCAACGAATACAGGCAATAAAGCTGAACTTGAAAAACAGTATGAAGACAAATATAATGTTTGGACAAAAGAGACTTTCGACTTTGTAAAAGAAAATATACAAAACCAATTGGGAGTTTATTTCTTATCTCGAAACTTTTATCGTTTCTCTGCCGAACAGCTTAATGAACTTATTCCGTCTATCAAACCTGAATATAAGTCTATAGACAGAATTCAAAAAGTAGAAAAAGTAGCCAAAGCTCTTGATGCAACGTCTGTAGGGAAAACATTTACCGATATAAAAGGTAAAACTCCGGAAGGAAAAGATATAGCTTTGGCGGATTTTGCAAGTAAAGGAAAATATGTTTTGGTCGATTTCTGGGCTTCATGGTGTCCTCCATGTCGTGCCGAAATGCCAAAGCTTGTAGAACTTTATAAGCAATACGGTGCCAAAGGGGTAGAGATAGTAGGTATTTCGTTAGATAAAACAAATGAAGACTGGGTGAAAGGAATCAAGAACCTGAATATTACATGGCCTCAAATCTCAGACCTTAAATTCTGGGATAGTGAAGGTGCTGCAATCTATGGTGTGTCATCTATTCCTCACTTGATGTTGTTAGACAAAGATGGTAAAATATTAGCCAGAGGTCTGAATGCTGAAGAAGCAACTAAAAAGATAGAAGAGCTCTTGAAATAATAAAAGAGCCGATCATAAATAAAAAAAGCCTGTTTGCAAACAGGCTTTTTTTGTTACTCAATAGTATTTTATAATACGTTCTTTATTTTTTCGATCTTGTCATCTATATCATTCCACTCGTTGTCGCCCACTTTAGCTCCTATCTTTTGAATTACGTATGCCGCCAATAGAGTTCCTATTTGCCCACTGATAAAAAGTGAATAGTTTTGTATCAGCCCGTATATAAATCCGGCTGCATATAGGTCTCCTGCTCCCGTTGTATCTACACAGTTTACTTTGTATGCGGGAACAAATATCTTTTCGTCTCCTTGTTGTATCCACGATCCTTTGTCTCCAACTTTCACTATAGCTATATCTGTTTGTTTAGCTAACAAAGAGACCGCTTCTTCAGCTTCTACATCCAATAGTGCCCTTGCTTCCTCTTCGTTTGCAAAGACGATGTCTGTATATGTAGGGATGATATCTAGAAGAAATTGACGGTTTGCTTCCACTACATTATAACTGGCAAGGTCAAGTACAACTTTTGCCCCGGCTTCTCTGGCTAATTCGATTGCTCTACGGATCAGCGCATGGCTTTGTACCAGATAACCCTCAATATAGAAATACTTATAACCTTCAAAATCGGCTGTTTTAAGCTCTTCTGCATCCAATAGGGCAGCAGCACCTAAGTATGTGCCAAAAGTACGCTCTCCGTCCTTAGAGATGAACGTAGATGCAACACCCGAAGGTTCATCAACCTCGGTCAGGTGAGATTTGATTTTGTATTTATTTAAATCCTCCTTGAAGAAGTTTCCATAAAAGTCTTTTCCTACCTTTCCCATAAAGCCGGTTTCGATTCCCAAACGGGCTAATCCTACAATTGTATTCGATGCCGAACCACCTGATATAATATTCTTTTTTAATTTATTTATTTCGCCCGATAACGTTTCAAACTTTTTGTCATCTATAAGCTGCATGCTACCTTTCGGTAGTTCAAGGAGTTCTAACGTCTTATCGTCTTCTATAATTGCCAAAACATCCACTAATGCATTGCCCATTCCTAATACTTTTGCCATTCTTCTTCGTTTTTTTTTGCAAAGATATTGCATAATTCAGAAATAAGGTCTATTTTTGCGTCACTTTTGAGAGAAACAAACACTCTTCCTTAGCTCAGTCGGTTAGAGCATCTGACTGTTAATCAGAGGGTCCTTGGTTCAAGTCCAAGAGGAAGAGCAAAATAAACAAGATTTCTTCCAAAAGTACATTCTTCCTTAGCTCAGTCGGTTAGAGCATCTGACTGTTAATCAGAGGGTCCTTGGTTCAAGTCCAAGAGGAAGAGCAAAAAGAGTTACATGAAAATGTGACTCTTTTGCTTTTTATATACATACCTGAAGTGATTAATCTTTCAATAATAGGAGAGACTGAAGATTTAAAGAAAATCTGACTCCTGCTGCTTTGTAATCGAAGTTGTTGAAAGAAGAGAATACTCCCATCCCAAACAGTCTTGTAATATTTATTGAATAACCGATCTCTGAATAAAACTTTATATCGGGAGTATATAATGTCTTAAAGTGCAGTCCTTCAAAAAATGGTTTCCCTTGTAGAAATGAGAGGCGTTTGAGTAAAAAATATTGACTGGCATAATTGAATGAAAGTGTAACCCAGTAATGGTTTGCCTGCAATTCATAATTATCGAGCAAAAGAAATGAATCGAACAACGATCCCAAGTTGAAGACAAGGTCGGGCGCACCATAAAATTGGTAATCGGCAAAGTGCAAATTTTTTCTAGGACCTACAAAAGCCCCTGCCTCAAACTTATAGTCTAGTTTGTCGAAATAATTCAATCGGATATTTTGCACAGCACCGCCTTTTATTTTTCGATATTGTGAGTTGTTCGTTTGCCAAGAAGAGAAACCCTCTTCATACTGAAGATGAAAAACAAGGGGCGATTCATTATTCTGAATTGTATAGTTTGCATACGGAACATAAGAGAGTCCTACAGAATAATATGTTCTGTCGAAACGCTTATCGGGTTTTATATTAGGTGTGATATTGTCTCTTTTTATAATCGTAAAATCTGTATTGTTTTCTAATCCTGCCCGTCTTTCTATTCCAAGCCCGACTGTTAACTTTAGCTTCTTTGTGAGATCTATGTCATTATCTACTGAGATATAATCCTTTTGATAGAAAGAATTATAGTTTTTGCCTAGAAACAAAGAACTGAAATAGTTATTATATCGTGTTATGCTTAAGCTATTGAAATCAGCAGTATGGGAGCCGATGGAGAGCTTTAGTTTTCCTGCTCTTTCGGGCAGGTAATTATACGTAAAGTCGCTTCCCCCTATAAGCCGATGCCTTGCTGTCGTATAGTATATGTAAGGGCTGATTTCGAGCTGTTGATCCTTATCTATTTGCGATTTGAGATAAAAGCGATTTCCCAGCCAGAAACCATCCACATAGTTATAATCTCTGAATATCATTTTTACACCACCATATCTCAATGACAACTTACTAGAGTCATTTCCTAAAAAATAATCTCCCAGCAAAGCCTTTCCATACCAAGGCTTAGAGGCTATTCTTTCTTTTAGCTTAAAGCGATCGAGAATCTCCAATCGCTCTGTATGTACAGGAAACATTCTTATACTATCCCAAAATGTGGAGTCTTGAGAATAAGCATCTTTGTTAAATGTTATTTTGTCATTTGTTTTGGACTGTGGATCTCCTTTGATTATTAGATTATCTTCGCTATTATCTATCTTGTTGTACTTTAGAGATGTCAGATATGTAACGTTTCCTTTGTTTCCTAATATATTGATGCTTATATCGGTTTGATAGGTAATAGGGAGGTTCGGGTGGCCATCAATTGTCTGATATGTAATTTGATTAACTGTTTCCAGACCTTGGAATTTTCTATACAATTTGACGCAGGTTATATTACCCTCATCTGTTATATACAAGTCGCCATTCAGTAATTTGTAATCATCATATCGTGGAACAACTTCTATCTTGTTGATGACTTTGCCATCTTCCAAGTAATAGCCTTTATACTTCAACTTATAATAGGAGGATACTCTCTTCCCTAAGGGGGAAATACTGCCATTGAACCAATCGGAGAATAAAGATTCACTCAGAAGCCCGATCGCTCCTCTTGTATTCATCGCATCAGCGATATTTCCGGCGTATCCATTTACCTGAATTTCGTAGTTATTGGGAGCTGTATATTTTAATGCACAATTGATTTCCTGATGTATGATCTTATTCTCGAGGTCGGAGACATTTACATTCTCTATTTTCTTTACAACTGTATTGGTGAGCTCTGTTATTCTGGTTAATGTTAAGTTACCTTTGATGTAGGCATCAGCACGGTACGATGTATAAGATTCCGCTTTTCTTGCTGCTTTATTTAGTATATCGTTTCCAGTCAGTTCTATTTTCCTGTCAGTATTTTGATATTCATAGAATGTGTATGGTATGAGTGTAATCTCTACTTCACACGCTTTATTTTTTTGAATAGAAACAGATTGTTTCTGGGTTTTGTATCCTATCTGTTTATAAACAAAAGTGTAGTTTCCCGCTGCAAGATTGATTTGGAATAATCCCTCATTGTTGGTCAGGAATCCTCTTTTTTCTTCTTCTATATAGATAGAAGTATATGGGACAGCGACTCCTGAGGAATTTTTGACAAAACCTTTAAGGTATTGGGAAAAGACCTCACATGGGTATAAAAATAACACAAAAACAACTAAAGCAAGGGTAGGCTTCATCCTTTGATTTCCATAATAAACTATCACCCTTCAAAATTAATATTATTGAAGAATCAAAAAGCTTTGCTTATTGTCAATCTTATTCAACAAGAGAAATTATAACATTTTATCACATTTTTGTGACAATGAGAGATGGATACCAACTGCTTTTAAGCTAGAAATGTTGATTTAAGATGTGGTTTGAGGTTTATTATAAATCAGTGTAGTTAGGGATATCTGATAGGTAATTGAATGACTGCTTCTCATAGTCCATTATGCAGCAGTAATGATTCAATCCATTGGATACAATCAGGTATTTAACTTTCAGTACGATGTTATATCTTACAATCTGATCGAAGACTTGTTGTGTAATCTCTACATCCGGTGCCTTATATTCTATAATCATTAGGGGAGATAAGTCACGGTTATACACTACCGAATCGCAGCGTTTTTTTAGCTTGTTAAGATCAATCTGAATTTCGTTCGCTATCAACGCAGCAGGATAACCTTTTTCCTTTAACAAAAAGTTAACAAAATGTTGTCTTACCCACTCCTCTGGAGTTAAGGCAACAAACTTACGTCGTAAAGGGTCTAGGATAGAGAATTTTCCATCTATCTTTTTTACATTTATATCGAAGGACGGTAAATTTAACTCCAACATTTGCTACCTTTGTTAAATCCGCATATCAAACAATAAGGGATAGTGCTTGTTTATTAGAAGAACAAAAGTAGAATTTATATGAAAACAAAACAAGAAATAGTAGCAAATTGGCTACCACGCTATACGAAAAGACCGCTCGAACAATTTACCAAACATATATTATTGACCAACTTTGCCAAATATGTAGAAGTTTTTGCTCATCACTTTAATGTTCCTATTTTAGGATTGGATGGCAATATGCCAAATGCCTCGGCAGAAGGAATTACAATTATAAATTTTGGTATGGGTAGCGCCAATGCTGCTACTATAATGGATCTGTTGAGTGCTGTAGAGCCAGAAGCCGTGCTTTTTCTTGGAAAGTGTGGAGGTCTGAAAAAGCATAATAATTTAGGTGACTATATATTACCGATAGCAGCTATCAGAGGCGAAGGAACATCGAACGATTATCTTCCTCCCGAAGTGCCGTCTCTACCTGCTTTCAGCCTTTTGAGATCGGTATCTTCCACGATACGTAACCATAACAAGGACTACTGGACAGGCACGGTATATACTACAAACCGCCGAGTATGGGAACACGATGATAAGTTTAAGGAGTATCTTCTTCAGATACGAACGATGGCTGTAGATATGGAAACCGCAACACTGTTTACTTGCGGCTTTGCAAATCAGATACCGACAGGAGCATTACTCTTGGTGTCGGATCAGCCAATGATTTCTGATGGTGTAAAAACCGAAAAAAGTGATAACATTGTCACACAGAATTTTGTAGAAGAACATGTCATAGTGGGTATCGAATCGCTAATGACTTTAATTAATAACGGAGAAACAGTAAAACACCTACGCTTCGAAACATGGTAACATTTGAGCAGATAGTTACAGAGATTAAAGCACGAAAGTACAGACCTGTATATCTTTTTATGGGTGATGAACCTTATTATATAGATGAGCTTACGAATATGTTGACTGAATCCGTTTTGCCTGAAGAGGAACGCGATTTCAATCAGAGCATACTGTATGGGATGGAAACGAATGTTACAGCTGTCATAACAATGGCTCGTAGTTACCCGATGATGTCGGATCATCAGCTCATTGTAATCAAAGAAGCTCAAAACCTAAGCAAGATAGAGGAGTTGGAGGTATACGTAAAGAATCCGCTCCAGTCGACTATACTTGTTCTCAATTATAAAGGAGGCTCTCTTGATAAACGCAAAAAGCTATATGCCGAGATAGACAAAAACGGAGCCATTTTTGAGTCGAAAAAAATACCGGAGTATAAGATTCCGGCATTTATTACTTCCTATATATTATCAAAAGGTTTGAGTATCGACCAGAAATCTGCACAGATGCTGTCCGACTATCTGGGGAATGATTTGAGTAAACTTACGAATGAGATCGCAAAGCTGTTAATAGCTATACCGCCCGGGCAGATGCGTATTACGGCAGACCTTATTGAAGAAAATATAGGTATCAGTAAAGATTTTAATAATTTTGAATTGCTAAATGCAATTATAAATAAAAACATATTTAAGGTAAATCAGATTGCCGACTATTTCGAAAAGAATCCGAAGAACAATCCGATGATTATGACCATGTCGGTGCTCTTTAACTTTTTCAGCAACCTGATGATTTGCTATTGGGCAAAAAATAAAACAGAGCAAGGGCTTGCAACTGAACTTGGACTTAGAAATCCCTATCAGGCTAAAGACTACGTTATTGCCTTGAAGAATTATAATGCGTTTAAATGCATGGAAATTATTGGCTTGTTACGTATATACGATGCCAAATCAAAAGGTGTTGACAACAACTCTGCCCCTGACGGGGAATTACTGAAAGAATTATTATATAAAATAACTCATTGAATTTGTAGATTATGGGAAAGAGAATAATAACATCATTACTTGTTTCGCTATTTGTCTCTATTTCATTGTTTGCTGATGAATATATTGACAAGCAGACGTACGTGTATTCTGTAAAAGATGGTAACTCGTTGAAACTAGATAGATACTATCTTAAAGATGATGAAGCAGTAGCTGTAAAGGTTACTCCTTGTATTGTTTTTATGTTCGGAGGCGGTTTTGCAGCCGGTGAACGTGACGGAGAACAGTATGTGGACTATTTTCATAAGTTGGTAGAAAAAGGATATCAAGTTGTATCCATTGACTATCGACTGGGGATGAAAAATATAGGGGATGGCTCGCAGATAGATCCAATGCGGTTTGCTGCATTATTGACCAATAGTATAACAATGGCTGTAGAAGATCTTTTTGATGCAACAACCTTTGTATATAATCATGCTGACGATTGGAATATCGAAAAAGATGAAATTATTACGAATGGTTCGAGTGCCGGAGCTGTTGCCGTTCTGCACGGAGAATATGCAATATGCAATAAGAGTAAGCTTACGGAGAGGCTTCCTCAAGGATTCAATTATGCCGGAACAATTGCTTTTGCCGGAGCCATATTTAGTACAAGTGGAGACTTGAAATGGCAAACAGCACCATCGCCTATACAGATGTTTCACGGAGATGCCGACAGAAATGTTCCATTTGATAAAACAGAAATGCTTCAGGTTGGGCTGTATGGTTCGAAACATATTGCAAAACAGCTCCAAGAATTGAATACTCCATATTATTTCTACAAAGTAGAAAATGCTGCACATGAAATAGCCGAACGTCCGATGAAAGAGAATATAAATGAAATATGCTCATTTATTGATAAGCTGATCATAGGCAAAGACAACCTGATAATAAATACAGGTGAGGTAGAAATCGGCAAATCCGAATTGAAAAAAGACTTCGACTTAATGGATTATATAAAAGCTAACTTTGGAGGATAGCCTTTTAAATATCACTTTATCTTATACAAACTCGTCGGGAAGATTTACTAAGTACAGTTTCTTCCCGGCTCGGGTAATTGCCGTATATAGCCAGCGATAAAAGTTTATTCCTAAATGCTCTTCCGAAATATAGCCTAAATCAAGAAAGACAGTACTCCACTCACCCCCCTGTGCTTTATGGCAGGTGACAGCATAGGCAAATTTTACTTGTACAGCATTATAGAAAGGGTCGGTTTTCAGCTTTTTCATTTTCCCAGCCTTTGTAGATATGTCGGAGTAATCTTCTAATATATTTAGGAATAATTCTTCTGCACGCTCACGAGGTAAACCCGAAACATCAGAGTAAAGCGTATCCATAAGTATCTTGATTTCGAACTCTATATCATAATCGAGGCTTCGTGCCAAGACATCGCAAAAGCGGAATCCATACAATTCTTGTTCACGGCGAACACGAAGTACTTCTACTATTTCGCCATTCGCTAAGAAATCAATCCCTTCTATGTTTTCTGTCCAATAATAATTGTTTTTGGTGATCATCAGCATATCTCCCGCCGATAATTCTTCCTCTCTGTATAGAATCCTGTTGCGCACCCCCTGATTATAGATGTTGCATCGCTTATTGGAGCGGGACACAATCATCGTATTGTCCAGTCCCTCTTTGTCATAAGATGCGGATATCTCATCGATAAGGTCTTCTCCGTTGATGCGTACAATATCGTTAAAACTATCAAGGTGAAGCTTGGGATATGCTCCGGTTTCTCCCTTGCTCAACAGATTACGTATATTGGTGGCATTATAAAGGATGCCCGAGCTTTCAGCTTGTCGCACTATCTGTGAGAGCATAGCTTCATAAACATCGAGTCCGTAGCCTTCGAGTACTGCCGTTTGTAGGGCAGGACTGTCTTCTTCCATAACAGGAGGCAACTGTGCCGAATCGCCAATAAGCAATAAGCGACAGTTTTCGCCAGAATAGACATAATGGATCAGATCATCGAGCAGATGCCCTGTACCAAAGAAGGATGCATCCATTCCACTATTGCTGATCATAGAAGCTTCATCTACAATAAAAAGCGTGTCTTTGTGTAGATTATCCATCAGTCCAAAGCTTCCGAAGTCTCCTGCATACTTTTGTTGTCGGTATATTTTCTTATGAATGGTAAAAGCAGGATGGCTGGCATAGGATGAAAACACTTTCGCTGCTCGTCCCGTAGGTGCTAGTAATACTGTTTTTTGCTTAAACTCGGTCATCGTTTTCACTAAGGCTCCCAGCAAGGATGACTTTCCCGTTCCTGCATATCCCCGCAACAAAAACAGAGTCTCTTCTTTTTGTAAAAACAAGAAGTTTACGATCCTCTCCAAGGCTTCATTTTGTTGGCTTGTTGGTTCGAATGGGAAATTCTCTATTATTTTACTGCGAAAGAAATCATTGATCATAGCGGAAGGAAATGGTGAATTGAAGATCAAAAATAGCAGATAAAAATATCTTTTTCTAACTTTGTGTATAGAAATACCAAAATATGTTTTTACCGGAAAGTATAGACCTCGGACAATCAGATAGATATGTGTTATCGATACGAATAACGCCGGATCGTTTTATGTTCTCTATTTCAGATCCTGAGACAAAAGAGAACTATTGTCTGCGTGAAACATCCTTTTCGATGAGCGATAACCTTCTGGCAAATATTCAACGGATCATTTTTGATTTTAATTTTCTTACGCAGGAGTTTAAGCAGACGAATGTCATTTTCGTTTCATCAAGCTATGATCTGATTCCTGCCCGATATTTTGATCTTAAAGAGAAAGAGCATTTGTATAATTTTACACATGTTGAGAAAGCAAGCCATCTATCTATCGGTTTTGTCAAAAATCAGGATGTGGTCACATTATTTAATTTAAATAAAGACATTTTTGATTTTCTATCCAGAAGCCTTTGGGCTCCACACTTCTTTCATCATACAAATCTGCTTATCAATTACTTTGAAGATAAAAACAAGCTTACCGGGAATGCTTCGAGGATGTATTTAAACTTTCACGATAATTTCCTTGACATTATTTGTTTTACCGGACCAAAGTTGGTTCATAGCTTAACGTATAATAATGAACAAATAACAAACCAGCTATATTATATTCTTAAACTTTGGGAGCAATGCAGATTCAGTCAACTGGATGATTATCTCTTTATAGTCGGTAATCCCGATCTGCAATTGGTGAAACTTCTGCAACAATATATAAAAAACATTGAGCAACAGAATATTCCAAGTGAGATTTATTTGTGGAATGACGATGCTCAAAAAGCTCCATTAGACTTACTAACATTATCATTATGAGAATCATCAGTGGGAAATATAAAGGGCGTAGATTTGATCCTCCTAAAAGTTTTAAAGCACGTCCTACAACAGATTTTGCAAAAGAAAATATATTCAATGTCCTGAACAACTCTATAGACTGGGAGGAAACTACAGCATTAGACCTTTTTGGGGGTACCGGGAGCATCAGTTTCGAACTGGTTTCGCGAGGGTGTCCACGTGTTGTATGTGTAGAGAAAAACTTTGCTCATGCTTCATTCATCGAAAAAACAAAAGCAGAATTACAAATACAATCAGAGCTGATGCTCTCCAAGATGGATGTATTCAGTTATTTGGTACATTGTAAAGAGCAGTTTGATTTTATTTTTGCCGATCCGCCCTATGATCTAAAGCATTTTGAAGATGTGCCTAAGCTTGTATTCGAAAAAGAATTGATAAAGCTGGGGGGGATATTTATTCTAGAACATTCTAAGGATTATAATTTCTCTAATCATCCGTTATTCGAAGATCAACGAGTATATGGAAGTGTGAATTTCAGCGTATTTAGGAATGGTTCTATATAAAAAAAGAAAAGGTTGTCATCTCGACAACCAATCTTCATTGTTAACCTTAAATCTAATACCATGAAAAACACAGTACAAAGATAGTATATTTTTCATGTTGTAAAACATATTGTAAGGTTTTTTTTTATCATTTTTTCCTATATTTGATACAGTCTGACGCTATTTATTTGACTGTAAATAGATTAACAAGAATTCGCGTGAGGTGTGGGCAACGGATAAGAAATTAGTAAGCCTCTGTGGAACACCATGTTTCTCACGCTTTCAAATAACTCTCTTACTGGGTACAAAGGTAACATTTATTCCGGAAAAAACAGTCTGTTTCAGTCGGAAATCCATCTAAAATCTTATCATTTCATGTTCTGTGGAGTAGAATGCAGCTACTCGTCATAGAGAGACCGTAGTTTCCATAGCCACAGGCAAAGGTAGCCCGTGTTCTTGTCGGACATTGCAAGGTCAAGCCCTTCGGGTTTCGGGGAAAATCATCCTCGCCCGGAGGGCTTGCGGTATTTTCCCTCGAAAACCTTGCATGTCCTGAACACGACCTTTTAAGCCTGCGACTATGGGAACTCCGGCCCCATAAGCCGGACTAACTAAAAAAAATAAGATTATGCAGACCGACAACATTGCAAAAAGAGGAAACACTCCCGACCTGCTTTCCGGCATCTTAAGTGTACAAGTAAGAAACGAGGACAAGATTACGGAACATGACCGTATCTATTGTCAGAGCCAGCAGGATTTGCTCTACGAGACGCTCGACCAGATCGACCGATGGTATGCCCTCTTCAAAGAGGACGCGGAACAGTACAAAGAAAAATTCAAGTTCAAATACGAGGAGAACGGCAAAACCACGTACAAAAACTATCATGCGTATAATCACTACGATGACGAAAGCTATTCCCACAACGAGTTCAAACCGTTCGACATCATCAACGATCTGGTGGATAAGAACTGCAATGCAAATGCAAATTTCGCCAACCGTATCATTTCCTATTTTAACAAGACCTATAACGTGTCCGTACCTGTTCCGAAGATTGACGAGAAGACACTGCACATGGGATTCCGTCCCGTCTATGAAACCTATGTGGATATGGTCATAGAACATCTTGGCGGCAAAAGTTTCCGTGAAACTGCGGAAGAGGAACTGCTCAAACGTTTTTTGCAAACGGTCACGCCTTCCTGTTGGAGCAAGGTCAAGCCCGAACTGAAGAAAGACAAAATCATATTCCCTGACATCGTTCGCTGGGATAATATTCATCTTGAATATCACCAAGAGTACGAGTTTGAATATGGTACAAAACAAAAGGTGGATACCTTCTGCGAGGGCATTGCTTTCGGTACGGATGACGTCTTATGTGGAGGTATCGGAATGATTGTCGGCTTATGTGACAGAAATGTCGATATAACTGGATGGTACGACCTCACGACCACCAATGCCGAGCAGATTAAGTTCTACAAGAACGGTCGTATAGACCTCAAATTCAAGGACAGCATAGCTGCCCGTAACTGTTTCGACCGTCTTCGATTGGGCGAAATCAAACTGAGAAACGAGAACTGACCATGAGAGACCAGCCACAGCCACCCCGTAAGGAAGTCCTTGCGGGGTGTTTTTCGTCTTACCAACAATCATCAAAGATATGTATGCAATCATTCCCCAACAGATACCGCAAGACAAGCGGGCTGAAGTCAACGAGAAGATCCTGTTTGCCATAAACTCCGGCAAGGACCTGATTCCCGCGGAGAGCATCTACAACTGCTATACCGGCGTCAGCGGGCTGCATAACCTCAGGCAATCAGACTTTGCCAGCTATCACGAGTATGCCCGGGCCAAGAAAGAGTTCGAGCTGGGACAGTTCTTCACCCCTCACGAGATATGCCGGGAGATGGTCGATGTATTGTCGCCAACTTCCTCGGAAATGGTTCTTGATATGTGCTGCGGCATGGGCAACTTCTTCAACCACCTGCCCAACCGGCACAACACCTACGGTTTCGATATCGATGGCAAGGCTGTCGCCGTTGCACGGTATCTCTATCCGGACGCACATATCGAGAAGTGCGACATACAGCAATACCGTCCGGAGCAACGTTTCGACATCATCATCGGCAACCCGCCGTTCAACCTGAAGTTCGACTTCCGGCTGTCACAGGAGTATTACATGGATAAGGCCTATGACCTGCTCAATCCGGCGGGCATCCTGATGATTGTCGTCCCGTCTTCGTTCATGCAGAGCGAGTTCTGGGAGAAACGCAGGATAACGGGCATCAACGATAAGTTTTCCTTTGTCGGGCAATGCGGGCTCGCACCCCATGCTTTCACATCGGTCGGCGTGGATAACTTCAACACGAAGGTCATGGTATTCCTGCGGCATTCCCGGCATATAGGGATGCAGCCCTACAATGCCGACGAGTTTGTCACGATGGAGGAACTGAAAGAGCGCGTCATGCAAGCCCGTGATATGAAGCATCGTTTGCGTTTTGACCTGATGCGTGAAACCAACCGGATAGACAAGGAAGAGCTGGAGCAGTTCGAGTACAAGCTCTCCAAGTATATGTACGAGTTGAAAGCCCACGCAAGTCTGAACAGGCATATCGACAAGGCGACGGCTCTTGTCACGAAATTCCGTAACCAGAAGCCACCCGAAAATGCCACCAACGAGCAGGTCAAGGAGTGGGAACGCAAGAAGCTGACGACTGCCAAAGTGCTTGCCGTCATCCGCAAGTACATCACAACACAGAATGTCGTGCCCCGGAAGGAAATCGCGCTGGTCAAGACCTCCTACGGTTTCAAACTGAAAGCCTATGCGCCACGTCTGCTGGATAAGGTGGAACACAAGGCGGCCGGCATCAACAGCCTGATACTGGAGCGGACAGCATTGCCGGAACCGGAATTTCTTACCGAAGCCAATATCAGACAACTGCAAGCCGCCCGCAAATTCATCGCACGTAAACAGCGGCAGTATGACATACAGAACCGGGAATTTCCCGATATGCAGCCCGACCACAAACTGGCGGAGTATCTGGACAACGCGACATTCGTCAATAAGGACTACGAAACCTGCCAATTCACCCACCTGCAAAAACATGACCTCAATCTTGTCCTGCAAAAGAGGTACGCCCTTCTTAACTGGCAACAAGGTTCCGGCAAGACCGCCGCCGCGTACCACCGGGCCAAATACCTGCTTAAATTCCGCAAAGTGCGCAATGTAGTCATACTGGCTCCTGCCATCGCCATCAACATGACCTGGGACGCTTTCCTGAAAACCAATAAGGAACGATACCGTGTGATCCGTACCTCCAAAGACCTCGAAGATGTGCCGGAGGGCATCTTCCTGATTGTTTCCACCTCCATGCTCGGCAAACTGAAACGGAGTCTTGCCCGGTTCATAAAGCTCCGCAGCCGTAAGCTGTGCCTTATATTCGACGAGTCGGACGAAATCACCAACCCCAACTCACAACGGACGAAATATGTCCTCTGCCTCTTCCGCAGGCTGAAATACAAGCTGCTCGACACGGGAACCACTACACGCAACAACATATCGGAACTGTACAGCCAATTCGAGTTGCTGTATAACAACTCCGTGAACATGATATGCCGGTGTGACCGCATCTACCGCGAGAACAAGGAGCGTGAAATAGAATCGGAAAGCAATCCTTATTATGGAGAACCATTTCCTGCCTTTCGGGGACATGTGCTGTTCAAGGCCTGCCACTGCCCCGGCAAGGCGTCCGTGTTCGGTATCGAGAAGCAGAACCAGGATGTGTATAACAAGGACGAATTGTTCTCGCTTATTGCCAGGACAATCATCACGCGCAAGTTCAAGGACTTCGCCGGCGAGAAATACAAGGTCAGGATGCACACCGTTACCCCGTCGGACGGCGAACACGAGGTGTACCGTGTCATCATCGAGGAGTTCTGCCGTATCTGCGAACTTTATTATAACAGCACCGGCGACACCCGCAAGGAAGCCGGTCTGCGGCTGATGCGCCAAATCAAGCTGCTGATAAAAGCCTGCTCGGTCCCGCATCTGATAGAGGGTTATTCGGGAGACCCCTATCCGGGCAAGACGAGATACATACATAAACTGGTCAGGAAAATTCCGGGCAAGGTAGCCATCGGCTGCACCTCCATCGCCGCTTTCGACCTCTACCGCCGATACTTTGAGGAACATTTCCCCGAACGGCCGCTATTCATTGTCCGGGGGGACATATCGTTCAGAAAACGGCAGGAAATCGTGAGCCGTTTCGATGCCACGATAAACGGCGTGCTGATATGCACCCAGCAGAGCCTGAGCAGTTCCGTAAACATCCCTTCCTGCAACGATGTCATTCTCGAATCGCTCCAATGGAACATACCGCGTATGGAGCAATACTACTTCCGTTTCATACGGCTGGATTCCCGTGACACGAAGAACGTGCATTTCATCACTTACGAGGATTCCGTGGAACAGAACCTCATGGCACTGGTGCTGACCAAGGAGCGGCTGAACGAGTTCATCAAGAGCGGCGAGGTCAAGGAACAGTCCGAAATATTCGACGAGTTCGACATTACGATGTCCGTTATAGACAGCTTGCTCATACGCACGCAGGACAGCGAGGGCAAGATACATATCAGCTGGGGCAGTCAACGCATAGCAAACTGACCATGAAAACGAATCCGCACATATATCCGGCATCCGTCCTCCCCGAAGGCAATGCCGGATTTTTCGTACCTGACAGCAGGAAGGAAATAACCATGTCAAATCCGCAGAGCCCACTCCCACAGGCAAAGGTAACTCCGTGTTCTTGTCGGCTGTGCAAGGTCGGGCCGCAAGCGGTTTTGCGGAAAATCATCCTCGCTGCGCTCCGGTATTTTCCGCAAAAACCCTGCACCGCCGGAACACGGACCTTTTGAAGCCTGTGGAAGTGAACCCTGCGGATTCATCATCCATAATCATAAAAAATAAGAACCATGAATCTGAATGAAGCAGAAATAGCAGTAACGACAAAACGGCTGGTAACGGTCAATCCGAAGAAAAGCTACCGGATGGAATTGGCCGACTATTGCGACATTGACGAGTTCCACCATGCCTGTGCCACCCGTTTCCCGGAAGAAGCCGAGCCCGAATACCGTTACACGGACTGGGAGAACATTCCGGAATACATGGTCAGCAGCGAATGGCTGTGCCCGAACTTTTTCGAGGTACGTGACGCAATGGAACGGCTGGACGAGTTTCAGCAGGACTGTTTCGAGCAGTGGTGCGGACATTACGGCTACAACCTGGCGACGGAAGATCCGCACCTGCTCGTATCCTACTTTCAGGACAGCCCCCATGCACGGATGGTTGTGCGGGAGGAGGAAGAACCCGATGTGGAGGAGGACAACCTGGTCTATCAGGGTATCTCTTCCTACTATTCATTCGTGACGAGTTACCCGTATGAGGTATTTGATGACAATTACGACTAACACATACAATTATGAATATGAATTTCATAGGACCGATATTCCCGATAGACCCTTGCGCGCCGAGGGCGTTTATCGAAATCATGAACATCATCCTGATGTCGGCCAACATCATGGAGGTAAACAGGCGACTAATAGAGAGAAACGTCCACCCGCATTACAGATCGCTTTCCGGTTATTTCCGGTGGTCGTTCCGCAATGACCGTTTCACGCTGTGGCAGAGGGCGGAGTACAACTCGGATGTCTGTTTCGGACACAAGATAATGGAAATACACTTCGTGGCTCTCGTGTGCGAAGACCGCGTAAAGGCAAATACCATAAGCAATTAACCAGTAATAACTCAAAAACAACCGAATCATGAACACTTCATTTGAAATCATCCGTTCGGCAGGAACGGACCACCTGTGCTACCGGGTGAAGAACGATACATTCGTGGCAGTCCATAACCAGATGCTTTCTTTCACGGAAATGGAAGACGAATTTGAAATCGTTCCGACTGACAAATCCTATCGGGATAAGCTCTACATCTATCAGGGGCAGGCTGTACGGCTGGTTCCGCAAATCTATCGCAACGGCTGGCTCGCCCTCTGTCTGGAACTGGCCGATACGGAAGAGCCTTACACAATTCTGACGGTCAATCTGGAAGAGACGGATGCCATCGGACTGCCCGACAAGGCTTTCATCGACATCAACAACAATCCCGACGCGATGGAGTTTCTGGTTTTGAATAACCTCGCTACCGATACCGGCTACCGGAGAGGCAGCGGCTGGGTGGAGTACCCGATGGTACACGTCAATCTGCCGCTTGTCTTCCAGCATTGTCCGGAATCGTTCAATCGCATCAATATCTACGCGTAATGTTTCCGATAAATAAACCGAATGTCTAATCGTGGGAGTCCGCTGGCGGCTCCCGCATTCATTTTTATGCCTTATGAAAACAGATTTCAGCGAACAAGTAGACAAACTCCGCAAGGAGATTACAGCCGCCATAAAAGCGGTATTGGAGGAATATGGGAAAACGGAAATGGAGTTTCCCGATACGGTGGACGCTGTGTACGTGATATGGTTCGACCATGACGGCGATCCCTATGAGTGCCTGGTGCGCAGGATACAATTCTTCGGGGAGGAACTTCATCTCGTTGTGGAAGACAAACATACCCATGAGTTGTACGAAATTGACGGTCCTTTTGAACTCGGGGCACGTTGTATCAACTGGCTGGACGAGATACTCCGGACAACCGTGCAGCTTTTATCCGATTCCAATACAAAAACTAAATAAAAATAATGATGGAAACAATAATCATTGACAGGATATGCACTTCTTGCGGGTGTGACAAAGAGACGGCTCGGGAATACCTTGATGCCGAAGTAAGAAACCTGCGTGAATTACGCGACGCGAACGATTTGCGGGAAGGTGATTTGGAATCGGCATGCGATAACCTCGGCATCGAACAGGACTTCCTGCCTTTTTTCTGCGAATCACTCATTTTTTAATGGTCATCAATTAAAAATCAACATTATGGGATACTTTCAGAATATAAACAGCCTTGCGGAACTGAAGAAGAGTTACCGCGTACTGGCATTGCAGAACCATCCCGACAAGGGTGGCAGTACGGAAACCATGCAGCAGATCAATCTCGAATTTGAAAGATTGTACGCCAAATGGAAGGATGACACGACCGTATCGGCCGCTGCATCCGGTTATGAAAACGACTATGCCGGCGCATCAGCCAACGAGTACACGGAATACGTCTATAACGAATACCGTTGGAAAGGCAGGAACTACAACGGACAGATGCGCGGGGAAATCGTGGAGATTATCCGCAAATGGCTCAAGGAGACCTATCCGCGGTATAAATTCTCCGTCACACAGAACGGTTACCGTTCCATCAACATCTATCTGGTCAAAGCCGATTTCGAGGCCTTCACGAAAGAGTCCGGTCTTATCTATAAAGATATCAACCATTATCACATTGGAACAGACCGGACCATTACGGAACGGGCACGCGAGGTCATGCTCAACGTCTGTGATTTTACCATGTCGTACAACTACGACAACAGCGACATCATGACCGACTACTTCGATACAAATTTCTATCTGACACTGGGCATCGGACGGTATGACAAGCCCTATCAGACGGAACTGCCGAAGCTGCAAACCAAAGATAAACTGCCTGAGGTTTTCAAGCATCCCGAAGGAGCCGCCCACAAGGCCATACGCCAGGCACTCGGTAAAGCTCGCTTCGACTTTATCCAAAGCCGGGCAAATGCCGGGAAACTAATTCTCGGTGAAGACACCTACGGGTCGAAAGGCGAGCATTACTTCTGGCCCAAGCAGTATTCCAGTGCCAAGACCGCACAAAAGCGGATTGACAAACTCACCGAAGCGGGTATGCGATGCCGGATGACCGGTTATAACGGAGGATGTATCGAATTTCTCGGTTATACCCCCGAAACGGAAGCAAGGCTGGAACAGGAACGTCAGGAATATATTGTAGCACATCGGCAATGGAAGGCAAAACAACAGCCTTTGGCAGTATAACCAATATAAACCGTTTAAAAATAAAGATTATGAAAGTCGGAGATTTGGCAACATTGATACGCCCATACAGGGGCTATCGTAACATCGAACTGGTAGAACGCCTGCAATACACCTGGCTTGTACGCATTTGTGAAAGCGGTCTGGAGATAGAAGTTTATGAAGATGAATTTACTATTGACGAACCATGAACCGAGGCGAACGAACTGAACAATGAGGCTCTGTCGAAAACCGGCAGGGCTTCATTGCTTTTATCAAACATATTAAAACGAATGAAAGCTATGACAACAACAGCCATACAACCTTGGGAGTGCCACGTGCCCAAATCGGTAAGCCTTTATTTCGTGGATTATAATGAGTCACTTGACGAACACGAGGATTTGCAGGAAAAGTGCATCCGGCAGAACAGTATGCTTCCGTTGGATGAAGAATCTTCCGAGTGGTACTCGGAGCAATTCTCGGAAAATCTTCGTACCGAGATGCGTGACATTAAAGAGTCTATGGAGAAAGCCGGACTTGGCACCGATTATGTCGAAAATGAAGATAACATCTGTGACATGCTCTATGAGCGGAATGACACCTATCCGACTGAAGGCCTGATAAAAAACACTTCCACGACCACCATGTTTTATTCGTTAGGATTGGAGATCGAAGGATACCAGTACGGCAAGTGCCATCGCAGTAAATCGGAAGCATACTGGTGCAACAGGATAAGACGGATTATCAGGTTGCGAAAGGGGCCGTATGACGACAGGATTCTTGAAATGCTGATGGCAGCCGCATACGGTGGAGAGCTGAGAATTTATTTCAATGCCATGTTCAACGATCTTGTTTCCAAAGATTCCGGACAGGACTTCAAGACCATCCGTTTTTATGGCAATGTCGTGGTTGCGATAGCGGACAGCCGTATCGGTTCGGGGGATCATACCATGTTACCTATTGACATCACACTCCCGTTCAACAGGGATAATCTCTTTGTGGATTCGCAGGTGCATTATTCCTATGCAGACGAAATCTGCGGTATGGTGCATGACTGGTGTGACTCCACCAAATGGGAAACCGGAATGAAGTCTGTTAAAAAGAAACTTTCCAAAAGCCACATGACGGAACACCAGCGGCAAGAGGCCGAATATGTCAAAACATTCAGGAAAGGAGGTTGTACAGCCGGGGATATAAATATTAGCAGACATAGGGATGTGTATTATATAAACGACTACCCGTGCGGGCACAAATGTCCGCATTGCGGGACATTCTGGGTTGATTAAATTATCTGTTATGGTACAAGAACGAATTGACGACTGGTGGGAATATGCCAAGGACCTGGCAAGAGCCGAGAGGGAATTACAGATTGAACGCTGGGTGTATATCTCCATCGAGTATAAGGATGAAGCCGGACGGAAGTGCCGGCTTCATTCGTATGACCTGCCTCGTGAATTGCATGAACGTTACCGTTGGGTAATCCGTTGGCGCGAGGCCAGATTGCAATGCCAATACCCGCGTGAAAATATCAATACATATTATAGTTATTACGACAAGCGTACCGGTCTTCGTACCGATTTCAATTCCTGCCTGATGAAACTCGCCGCCGCTAAAGCGCAGATTACGCGGGCTGAACGCAAGGAAGCGGAATATCTGGCATACCAAAGACTGAACAACCTTTTCTTCGATGAACAGAAGGACGAGCAGTTGTTTAAATTCCGGCAGAAACTCCGGACAAAAAAGGAGAGCTATCACCTGCTGGCAGAAAAGATACAGACTGCTGTCGCTACCCATAAAGCATCGTATACCGGCTAATCAAAGAGGAACAACCGTTTCCGATTGTTCCTCTTAACATATATCAGGGAATATACAACAATTCAAACTCTTTCTTCCGTCGTCGCTCGATGCTCGGCACCACCTTTCCCTTATAGCATCGGAACGAGATATACTCCTCGTAGATATCCCTGTTGCCGGATTCCAACTTTTGGATCAGCTTGCTTTTCGGTATCTTCCCGTACCCGACCAACCGGTAATATCCGACATTATAGGCCAACGTTGCGACGAGCAGGGCATCTTTTCCGAAGCGGCTGCACATCTTATGCAATTTCCTCAAATCGGCTCTCAACAGTGAATCCGCCTGCGCTTCCGTCATATCGGTCGTCAGTTTCTCGTGGGGAAGAATTTTGTGGCCGTACCCTACATAAGGCAGATGGTTTCCGTGCCAGCCTTCCGCTTCCTTGATACAGGCCACCGCCTTGTTGAACAGCCCGGCATCCGGTGGGGAAATCCCAGTCTGGGCAAACAGCCCGGGAACAAAGGAAAAGGCCAAAAGCCAAAGGGCAAACAGTTTGCTTCTCATAAGGCAGTTTTGTCTTAAAGACCGGTTTCCATTGTCAGCGGAGTGAAAAAGGGTTCATCCGGCGAATCGGGCGGGAAGCGAACAGGTGTCGTATCGATCTGCATGGTCGGCAGGTCTTTACTCTTTTCCGTTACTTCGGTCATCTCTTCCTCTTCATTTTCATTGTTGAAGGAGAAAGAGAGCAATACCACCTGCCCTGCATTGTCCTCGAAATAGATGTCGATGGTCTGCTGGTCCGTACATCCGGAGGTGTAATAGAGGCGGAACACCTCACGGTCCAACGGGTAACGGTCATTGGGTAGCAGTTTCATGCCGTTATCCAGAAGCAGCGAGCCTTTTCCGTTCGGCTGGAAATAGCGTATGGTGTAGCGTGCATCCTCGAAACGCCCGGCACGCTTCAACTCGCACCTGATTTCCGCCGTCTCGCCCAACACAAGACGAGTGGGCACAGGCATGGTTTCCACGGTGAAAGGGAACGCCTGCTGCACGTCAATCTTATCGTTGCAGGCTGTGAACAGACAAGCCAACAGGCTTACGAACAGGACGGACACCAGTCCGCTCCATACTCTTTTTTGATTCAATGTATTCATATTCATTCTTGTTTTTAATTGATGATAAATTTCAATCCCAGGCCGAACTGCGTACTGAACAGTCCCACCTTGCTGCCCCAGAGACAGCGCTCTCTAATGGAGGCGAGTAGCACGATACGGTCGGTAATGTAACTCTCCAATTCCAGCGTGACCGCCCCTCCATAGATGAAGGCGTCCTTTGTCGTGAGCAGCGAGCCGTCGGGTAACTGTTTGTCGCCCCAGTTCACCGTTTCATAGCCGGCAAGGGCGGAGCCGCCGATGGAAAGGAAGAAGGTCTTGGACGGATCGGAGAGGAATTTCAGGAAATAACCGCCCTCCAGCGTGAACTGGGCACGGGGAATCTGCATATTTCGGTATCCGTAGCTCTTCTGAAGATATTCCGCACCGACCACCCAACGGTTCGCGTGCTTGGTATAGGTCGACATCGCGATACCCGTGTAGAAATCCACCGGCTTGCCGAAACCGTCCGTGAAACCTCCCCTCAGTTCTATCCCCCGCATACCGGGCAGACAGCGTTGGGCGTTTGCCTGTCCCCCGAAGAGGACAAGCATTGCCGCAACTATGATAAACACGTGCTTTTTCATGGTCATTTCACTTTAAGTTCGTTGATGACCTTTGCCCGGACGATATCCTCGTTCTCCACCGTGAACGACTGGTGGCGTCCGCCGTTTTTCTCATGCAGTTCCACAACCAGCATCTTGTCATCGGGAATCGTGAACTTGTCCAGCGTGAAAACGGTACGTTCGTCCTTCTTTCCGGCCACCACGGTGGCATAGTTGTATGCCCTGAGCGGGAAGATGACCTGCTCCTGGATAGCCGTGCGCTTCATGACCTTCTTGTCGACAATCTTGAACGTGATAAAATCGACATCGAAAGGCACGTGTGAGGTGTTGCAGAGCTGCGTGTGGAAATAGAGCAGCCCGTTGTGGGTGTACAGTCCGCGGAGCAGGTACTGGATGCCGAAAGACTTGCTGCCGATATGCTTGATGTTGCGCTTGTTGTCCTTATGAATGGCCTCCATAATCAGACGCACCAGTTTCGGCGACTCGCTGCCCAAATCCTGCAAATAGATGTCAAGGGCATTGTTCGGACGGTTTACCGTGCTTCCGTCATGGATAAAGTCTTTCATCTCAACGCTCAGAAGCAGCGGTTCTTCCGCGTATTTCACGTTGAAGGTGTAGAAACTCCCGCTTTCGGTAATGACCGAGAAATTGGTTTCCTCCCTGAAATTCCTGACTGTGGCCTTGACACGGATAACATTCTCCGCCCCGTCCGCCTTTCCGGCAATCAGGTGCGGGGAACCGAGGTCCACATAGCGCACCGCCGACGGGAAGATAATGTGTGTGGTCTTGTCATAAGTCACTTCCAGACCATACGGCGGAATCAGTCTGTCAAACGTCAGTTTGCGTGTCAGACCGTGGTACAAGTCCCCCTCTGTATCCATCCGGGGATAGGCCTCCTTTGTCCATTTCACGGAATTGTCGGTTGGGCACTCCGTTTTGCCGTTCACTTTGTCCGTTTCCTGTGCGAAAGCACTCATCGTCATGCCCAGTACAAGGGCAAACATTACAATTACTTTGTTCATACGCTTAAAAATTAAATGGTGAATAATCAGTTGTTTTTCTTTTGGCTCAACATCAGAGTATAACCTGATTTGAGATGTACCTTTTCCTCCCGCAGTTTTTTGGAGACATATTGCGACACCCCTTGAATCGCCCCCTTGCCGAGTTCCGATAACAATTGGTCCCCCGCGGACTGGTTGGTGATGGAGATACTCGTACCGAGGTTCTGCCCCAGATTGGCGGCCACCTCTTTCGCCGCGCTGACCTCCGCGGAATTAGGGATGTAGATGCCTTCCTGCCCGTCGGAGTCATAGACCGTCAACTCTACCGGGATAATCAATCCGCCGTATTCCAGCGAGACGATGCCGATACCGAGCCTGTCGCCCTGGATACGCCCCGTACCAGTTACGAGGGTGTTGCGGGGCAGCAGGGTGTTTCCCGCACGCATCGGTTCCAGCAGGCGGAGCCGCACACTCTGACCGTTGAGTACGGTCTGGTCGCCATGTACGCAGATACGGATGGTGTTCTTCTCCGCAGTACCCCCGGTTCCTACCGGAGTGACGAAACCCCAGTTGCGGGATTCCGATAGTCCGGCGAGAATCCGCTCATCGCTCATGGGTTGCGAGAGGGAGGAAACGACCGGAACGGACACCTGTCCGATAGGTATGATGTCAGCCTTGCCGTCGGCTTTCCCCGGAGCTCTATCCGATGTTTCCCGGGCAGCACTGTTTTCCCCTGAGGTGTATTGGGCGGCGAGCTGGTAGGATTTCTCCAACAGGGCAACCTGCTCCTCGTAGGATGGCTGGATACTATGCTGCTGCACCATCGAATTGCGTAATTCCTCGACTTCCTTGCGCAAGGCCTCCTTTTCCGGGTCTTCTTTCGGCTCCTCGTAGAAATTGCCCAGAGTCCGGTTGATGTCCCGGTAAGCTGAGGTCGAAGATTGAAAAGAGCCGCTGCCACGGTAGACCGTTCTGCCTGAAGACGCTGTTTCCGCTTTCGTCCCGCCTGCATCAAGAGAGAGAATTTCATCCTGCCAGGACAGCCGTACCGTGCTGTCCGGTTTTTCCGTACCGAAAGATAGTTCTTCGAGTGTGCGCATCTTCTCCTCCTGCTTGCGCCGCATCATATCCTGCTCGTAGGCCGTCTTCTTGTCCCCGACAATCCCGGCATTGCGGGGATCGGGCAGTTCGGTGTTGAACCCGACCGATTGCTCCTGCTCCTTCCTCCCTTTTTCGGAGGGCGCGAAAATCAGCCATAGGGAACCTACGAATACGGCGAACATCAGCGCGAAGACCAGGTACTTCTTCAAGTCCTGCTTCCGTTTGAGTTTATTTGCTTCCTGTGTCATCGCTAATCGAAATTAAATTGGTTAAAGAACTCTTCCATTTCCCGCTGTGTCCGCCGGGAGAGCGTGTCCGTACCGTGAGGCACGATGTCCGGCACACTGAGCGGTGTAATCTCAATCACCTTTTCCCGCCTTGCGTCTTCCCGGCCGATGTTATAGACCGCCCGGAAGAGCATATAGAAATTGACTCCGGCGAACACCACGACCATCCCGACGATGGCAGCCACCCGTTTTCCGGGTGTCAGACGGCCGCACATCCCGCGCAGTCCGTCATCCAGATAATCTCTGGCCTTGATAAATAATTTTCTCATGTTGTATTGAATTTTATCTGTCCGTCACACGCAGGTCCCGGTTTTCGATGACCTGAAAGGCTTCGAGGATGAAACCGTGCGGATTGTTGTCGCTCCGGTTTGAATTGAGCAGGCGGCCTTTTGTCACAAGGCTGCGTTCCGTAATGCTTTTCTCGCGGATAATCAGCTGCCGTGCGTATGTCATGACCTCATAGGGGTACACGTTGAAGTTGCACGCCATGCTGTCAATCTCCACACGCTGGTTGATACCGGCTGAAATGATACGGTTGTAGTATCCCTGCTCCGCCAAATCCCGGTAACGGGTATAGGCGGAACGGTCGGCCAGGAACAACGCCCGCCGTATGTTCTCCTCAATGGCACTCTTGTCCGGCGACAACGAGAAGAAAAGCTCATGGAAACGCCTGGTATGCTCCCGTGCCTCCACCGGCCTGTTCTGCGACAAATCCTGGGAGAGAGCCAGCATCAGCGATTTACCCTGGTCGAGTACATAAATCTTTTCGCGCTGCAACTCCGCAAAGCCGTATGCCTTCCACACGGAATAGCACATGACGGCGCAGCACATGCAAACGAACACGATTCCGAACAGGCGTATTTGCCTGAAGCTGCTCTCGATGTTGTTTAATGATTTGAACTCCATAATGAAAATTTTGATAGGTTATCTTTTAATCAGCCTGCCACCGATGTTGCCGATGACCGCACCAGCCGTTCCCGCCGCCACGGAGCCCGTACGTGCCGCTGCCTGGCTGACATTCCTGCCGTAGTTTCCTGCGCCTCCTCCGGCCTGCACGATCCAGTTCGCAACGGTGGGTATCGTGAAATACCCGATGATGCCGATGATGAGGAATGTGATATACACCGCATTGGAGCCGTCCGGAATGAACGTGGGGTCGGACAATTGTTCGATGTCCTGCCGGAGCATCAGCACCTGTATACGTGCCAGCACACTGCTGAAAAGGTCGCTGACCGGAAGCCACAGGTAGATGCTGATATAGCGGACGAACCACTGGGTGAGCGAGGCATGGAAGCCGTCCCAGACGGAAATGGCGAAGGAGATAGGTCCCAGTATCGAGAGGACGATCAGGAAGAACGTGCGGATGGTGTCTATCACGAGGGCCGCCGCCTGGAACATCAGCTCCAGCAACTCCCGGAAAAACGCCTGCACCGACCTTTTCATGTTATACATCGCCCGGTCTATATACATGCCGCACACTTCGATGGCGTCCAGCACGCCGAGTTCCTCCAGCCGTTTGTCGAACTCCTCCTTGTCCACCAGATAGGCCATCTCGGGATTGCGCTTCATCGCCTCGTATTCGAGCCGGTCCTTCTGCTCACGGTACTCGTTCATGTCGAATGTCTGGGTTTGCAAGATGTTGTTCGTCCCCTTGACCACAGGCGACAGCACGTTGTTGATGGTGCCCAGCACGACACTGGGAAAAAACATGATGCAGAATCCCAGCACGAACGGCCGGAGCAAGGGATACACGTCGACGGGTTCCGCCCTCGAAAGGGACTGCCATACCCGGTACGCGACATAAAACAGCGCGCCCAGCCCGGCGATGCCTTTCGCCACTCCCGTCATCTGGGAGCAGAGCGGCATCATGTCCTGGTACAGACTCCGCAGAATCTGGTGCAGGTTCTCAAAATCTATTGACAATAACATCATAACTCTTATGATTTTGAATGGTTACCAATAGCGTTCTGCCGGACTACCGTACAGGGCAAGGATACGGTCCTGATCGCTCTTCTTTTTCGCACGCAGGTAGGATACGCCGATATTCTTGTTCGTGTAATACTGCACAAGTCCCCGGTAGCTGTAAACCCGATTGTAGCAGAGGTCGATGACCTCCATGCGCTCCTTGTCGCTCATGGACAGACCGTTCTCGTTGACGATGTTCCTCAGGTCATTCAGGACATTGGCGGACTCTTCCAGCAGAATCGTATAGCCCGCCGCTATCGCACTGAGTTCCTCCGTACTGAAATAGGGATCGGATAGCATACGCTCGAAATTGATCACATAGATGTCCGTGATATCCCCGATCATCAGAATGGTCTGCTGTACTTTCCGGGCATCCTTGACCAGATTCTTCACTTTCTTCAGACCGTCATAAAACTCTTTTCCCTGCTGGTAAATCTTGACGGTTTCCTGAAAATTCTTCACCATGTTCGTGGCCGTCGTGGAGGTCTGCACGATGTTTTTGGTGGCGTTGATGATGCCCTGGGCAAGGTTCGTGGGGTCGGTGACGACCCACTGTGCCCGGGAGGTATGCGTGATGAACAAAGCACCCACGCACAACATAAAAATCTTTAATCTCATACTGTTGAATTTTTAATGATTGATACTCTTTGTCTGCCGGTTCAAAAAGCGGGTTTCATCCCGCCTGACGATTGCTGTTTCGGTGGCAGCCGGGGCAGATGCGGGGCATGTTTCCGGTCCACTTCCCATGCCTCGGTCTGTCTTTTCTTGGCGGAGAACAAGTTGTCCGCGTAAGGACTCCGGCCGCATAGCCGGACAATCCTGTCGTCCAGCGACCGATAGGCTTCCTCTATCTGCTTTTCCAGCTCCGGCACAGGGCTGTCCGCACGGATGCCGTGTTTTTCCAGGAAGCCGCCGTAACAGTCCTCAATCCGGCGCGGGTCCCATACAAGTCCGGCAAGTCTACTCAGTTCATCGTCCAACTCTTTGAGGTACTCATCCGGCACACGCGCTCCTTCGATGCTGTCCAGAGCCTTTTCAGACTTGCGTTCAAGGGTGGTTTCCATCTTTCCGATGGCTTCCATCAATTTCTTTTCCCGGTCTTTATCTCCCGTTTCAATCGCTTTCAGACACTCCTCGTTCAGTTTGGAGTACCTGTTGAAATCCTCCGCGAGTCCGTACCGATACATGACATAATCCGACGGGAAAGTCCGGACAAGAATGAACTGACAGAGTTGCCAGTCTGCCTTTCCCTCGTACCGCCGGTCGAGAATCCGGCGGGCGGCATCCACCTCTTCCGGTTCCGGACGGGGTATGCCGCATCCCGGATGACGTTCCACATAGGCATCGAGCATAAAGACGTGCATGGCAAGCATACCGTGTATGCCGTCGGCTTCCTCAACCGGAAGCGAGGCAAGAGTGCCTTGCTGCTGCACGAACCAAGTGGATTTCAGGCTTTCCATCGCAGCCAGGATATCCTTGTCTGCCGCATCTTCCGGAGTAAGTATGAAATTCTTCCTCGCTATCCCCATTGCTATTTCTTCGGGGATATCGTAAGACCCGGCATAGGTATCCAGCAGGCCCTTCAGTCCTTTTATGTCCCTGTTTTCCAGCATTTCCATTGTATCTTTCCGAATGGCTTTCAACTGCTCGTAACCGATTCCGTTACGTGCCCGCCATTGCCATTCATGCGCCCAGTCCCTTAATCCCATATCCGTATTGCTTTAGTTGGTCAATGATGATTTTCCCTCCCGTTTGCTTGCCGCAAGCTGCCTGATGGCAAGCTCGATATTGCCCCCGAGTTTCTCGGTCAGGCGCATGAGTTCCAGCTTTTCCGTTTCTTCGGTGGTGTAGCAGTAATACTCGTCGAGTGATACCTCTGTGGCGTACACGGCAGACTGGGAGCCGCCAAGCCCTATCCAGACCTCCTTGTACCTGCGGGAAGGATTGTTGGCCATATTGATGGATAGGATTTGCGCGCGTTCCTTGTCAGTCAGTCCCAGCAGGGCCTGTATCGAATCGAACTTGTTGGCATATTTCCGCTGGTCCAGCAGAATCTTGCAGTCGCTGTTGTTAATGATCGTACCTTTCACGATGTCCGAGGAGATGATGTCCTCGACCTCCTGCGTGACGACCACGGCTTCGCCGAAAAACTTTCTGACCGTCTTAAAGAGGTATTTCAGATATTCCGCCATGCCCTCCTTGCTGATGGCCTTCCAAGCCTCTTCCAAAAGGATCATCTTACGGATACCTTTCAACCTGCGCATCTTGTTGATAAAGGTTTCCATGATGATGATGGTTACAATGGGGAATAAAACCTTGTTGTCCTTGATATTATCCAGTTCGAAGACGATGAACCGCTTGCCCAGCAAATCCAGTTGTTTGTCTGAGTTCAGCAGAAAATCATACTCCCCGCCGCGATAATAAGGTTCGAGGACATTCAGGAAATTGAAGACATCAAAATCCTTCTCCCTTGTCCGTTTCTCCTTCAGTATCTCCTGATACTCGTCCCGGATAAACTCATAGAAGGTATTGAACGAGGGAACCAGCCTGCCGTCCGTGCGTATCTTCTCCAGAAAGAGATTCACCGCGTTGGAGAGGGCGACTTCCTCGGCCCGTGTCGGCGGTTCGTCATCCCGTTTCCAAAGGGTGAGGATAAGCGTCTTGATGCTCTCCTTTTTCTCTATGTCGAAAACGCCGTCTTCCACATAGAAGGGATTGAAGGCAATCGGGTCGTTCTCCTCGTAGGTGAAGTAGATACCGTCCTCGCCACCGGTCTTGTTGTGAATCAGGTTGCAAAGCCCCTGGTAGGAGTTTCCGGTGTCTATCAGCAGGACGTGTGTTCCCTGCTCGTAGTATTGCCTAACCATGTGGTTGGTAAAGAACGACTTGCCGGAGCCGCTCGGCCCTAAAATAAATTTGTTGCGGTTGGTAATCACGCCTTTGCTCATCGGCAAATCCGAAATGTCGAGATGGACGGGTTTGCCAGTCAGACGATCCACCATGCGGATACCGAACGGGGAAAGCGAATCCCTGGAACAGCTCTCGCCGATGAAGAAACAGAGAGCCTGTTCGATGAAAGTGTAATAACTCTCCTCGAAAGGGAAATCCCCCGCGTTTCCGGGAATGGCCGCCCAGAACAAGGTCGGGGTATCGACGGTGTTATGGCGGGGCTTGCACTCCATCAGCGCAAGCTGGCTTCCCACATCGTTCTTGATCTGTTTGAACCTGTTGCGCTCGTCACTCCATGCCAGCACGTTGCAATGCGCACGGACGGAGGTAAGTCCGAGGCTGTGCGCCTCATTGAGATATTCCTCAATCCATTCACGGTTGATCTGGTTGCTGCGGCTGTACCGTGACAGCGAGTGCATGTTGCGCGCCTGCTTCTCGAACTTCTTCAGGTTCTCGGCCGGGTCGTCGATAAAGAGATACTGGTTCACGATGTGGTTGCACGTGAGCAGCACCCCGATGGGAGCCGCGAACGAAAGACGGCAGTCGCTCCGGTCGGTGGACAGGCGTTCATAACGCATGTCCGTCGCCACCTTGCCCGGCAAATCGTCCGTATCGGACAGGGTGTGCAGGCAGAGGCAGTTGTCGCCGACCTTCATCTCTGCGGCCCCGAGCGTGAGGTCCTGCAAGCAGGTCGTTTCCTCCTGCGAGAGCGAGAAATACTTCTCGATGATGCCCGCGCTGTTTTCCGTCCCGGTAATCTCGTCTTTCCGCATCCGCGTGATACGGACAAAGCCGCTGTCGTTGATGATGCGCTCGAACTGGTCGCAACTCTCCAGGAAACGTGTCACCGTATCCTTGTCCTGCATCTCCTTCGGAATGATGAAATTCCGGGTGAGTGCCGTGAAATTGCTTTGGGTACGGCTGCGTTCCTTCGTCGTCTTGGTCAGAAAGAGGTAGCTTGTGTGCCTCAAATACGGCCGCTCATTGAAATGCCTTTCAAAGGAACGGGAGAGGAAACTGAGGTCATCCCTTTGGATGTCGGGCGTGTAGTTCTCCTCGATGAACCAGTCCTGCCGGTGCACGATGCTGTAATTCGGCAATACCTTAACCGCTTTCGCCCATGCCGAGTGGATGGCCTCATATTCGTTCCGCGTCACCGTGAAGAGTTCGGGCAGTTCCACCTTATAGGCTATCGTAATATCCGCGTCCTTGCTGATGATGCAGTCGTGTTCCACCGCCAGAATCGGAAACTTGCTTTCCAGCGTGGCTGCTTTCATTACATTTCTCATACGCTTCGTGTGTTATGGTTACGGGAAAACAACCGGAAGAAAGCCCTCCGATTGATGATGTACCGGGGATGGCTGCCGCGGGCCTGCAACTTCATCAGGCCGTACTCTCCGAACCTGGCATTGAGGTGGAATGTGCCCCATACCAGCAGAAAGGCCGACAGGACACCGAATGCGATGCAGGTCCATTGTCCCACTCCGGCCATGTACATGACTACGAAAATCACGAACACGGCGAGCAGTCCGCCCGCAAAGACAAACAGGTACATACTCTTCAATCCTTTGAACTCAGGACTGCGGCCGATTCCCTTGTTGATAGAATACTCCGCCATATTACAGGAAGAATGAGCGTAAGATGGTCGCTGCCACAATCAGGAAAATACACGCCCCGAACCAGCTGGCCGCCGTCTTCGAGGTGTCGGGGTCGCCGGATGAGAATTTTGAATAGACCTTTACCCCTCCGATCAAGCCGACCACGGCCCCGATTGCATAAATTAGTTTGGTTGCGGGATCAAAATAGGAAGTGACCATGTTGGTCGCCTCGACGATACCGCCGACTCCGTTACCCTGGGCGAAAGCCCCCGTTGCCGCAAGCAGCATGGCTGCCGAAAAAATGACTCTCTTTTTCATTGTCGAAAACTTTAAATTGTGAGACAAAATTTGATTTCGACAGCGAATATATAGGCTTTAATTCGTTGATTTACAAAGCTGACGATGCGTTACACCGGATGTCGTCACGTTACATCGGAAGCTGATTTTGAGGATTAGAAAAAGAGAGGTGAAAGGCTGAAAATCCACCTGCCGACAAGGCAAAAGAAAAATGGCAGATGTTGCTCTGCCATTTTACCTGTATCCAATTGTTGCGTATCAGACATATTTATCCCAATCGAACTTTTCCTCCGATTCCGGCGGTGCTTCCTTTTTCCGTTGCGGCAAAGGCTCACCGTATTCGTCCAGACACTCCTTGAAAAGACTCTCCACCAGTTCGATGTTACTCACTTCGGTGGTGAAAAAATCGAATATCTCGGTCTGCCGGATGTCGTATATCGACTTGACGGTACGGATAACCTTTTCATCGTTCATATTGCGGTTTTCCTCCGTCAACACGCCGACGGCATTCATCATGTCCTCGTAGGTCATACCCGTGGAAAAGTCCTCGTCCACTTCCGATACATAATCCGACATCAGTTCCGCTTTCTCTTCTTCGGACAATCCGCCCGGAGGGTTACCGGTAAAAGTGGATTCCACATCATCCGCGGAAATATCCTCCTCTTCTTCCATCTCCTCCGCCGGAGGAAGCGGCTCGCTACGGGCCGGAACCTTGCAGTCGATTTCCGGATCTTCCAGATAGACGATATTCGTCTTGCCGATGACCTCGTTGTCATCAACCTTCGGAGCGGTGACCGGCTCAGCCGATTTCCCTTTCTTTTTGGGAAGGTATTTTACCATATCCTCCCACAAGCCGTATATCCGCTGCCTGAACAGAAAAATCCACAGGCGATAAAAGAGATACCCGCAGCATACCGTCTTGACACTGAAATAAAAATAGGTTTCCATGGTTACAACGGTTTAGAAAGTTCCCGACTGTACATTTCATTGATTTCTTCCCAATGCCGCTCTATGTGGTCACCCAGGATATTGCTGATGTAACTGGCGATGCTGACCTCCGGCGCGATAAGCGGCAGGAAGCGTTTGATTCGTTCGTATATATCCCGGTTGATATAGGTCTGCGAACGGTTCGGACTCGGCGTATTGACCAGAAAAAGCTCCCGGTAATCCGAACCGCTTTCCTTTTTTCGTCGGTTCCTGACTGACTTCGGTTGCTCCGAGATCTCTCTTTCCGCCGGAGCGTCAGAGATATTTTCCGGTTCGGCTGTCGCCGCTTTTTTCGGTGCAGGTTCCGTTTCCTTCCGTTCCGTATCCCTTCCATACAGGGGGATATCGCTCGTCATCATTCCTTTGAGGAGGTCTTCATCCACCTCGACTATTTTCTTTGCCATACGCGTTACAGTTTAAGTTTCTCTTTCAGTTCGTTTGCCAGCTCCACGAATCCGCTCCCTTTCAGCAATTTGGCCGGAGGCGGCAGCAGTGTACAGCGGAAATAACTCTTGCTGCTGACGGACAGCTCCTTATCGTAGCGGCACGTGTCGGGAACAGTGGTTTCCAACACTGTCAGCTTCAGTCGCTGCATCATCATCCGGTAGATGTCGAACACCTCGGTATTGGCCCTGCGTTCTATCTTGTTCCAGAAGAAAAGGATGTCCTTCAGCGGGATTTCAGGTCTGTCGCGAATATAGTCCAGCACGGTGGTGGAGAAAGAGAGGCTGCTCTGCATGACCATCTTGTCCGCCGTAATCGGGGTAATCACGTAATCCATATTGACAATGGTACGGAACACGCCCTGCGCGTCCACCGTACCCGGCAGATCGACCAGAACCAGGTCGATGGGATGTTCGCTGTTTTTCACCAGCTCATCGGCGGCTTCCCTCGCTTTCTCCGCCCTGACACCGATAATCGGATAGGCTTTCTTTTTGATGCGTTCCCACTGCGCCATCATCTGCTGCTTATAATGGTCGCTCCGGTCAATGGCCTTTTTGTCCCTCTCCCGCATACGTACGAGGCTGTGCTGCGGAGAGTCGCAGTCGATGACCGCCACATTCAGATTTTCCACGTAATGAAAATAACTGGCGAGCAGAATCGTGAAAGCCGATTTTCTGACGCCGCCTTTCTGGTTGCTGAGTGCAACAAATAATGTTTCCTTGTCCATAATCATTATTGTTTTAAGTTATTACTGGTTGTTTGCATCACTGTTTGCTTATATGGTTTACCGGCTGCATGAACGGTTGCGTGCATCACTGGCCGGTTGCATGTCCGGGTGGTTACACCCTTGAATGATTGCACGGTTACATGGTTGATTGCATGGTGGCATGGTGGCACGGTTATATGGTTGCAACCAATAATGCCCGGTTGTATGGTTGCCTTCATGCAACCGTCCGTGCAATCATGCCCCAAACCGTTGTTGTCCGGTGTGCTGCAACCGTTCATGCTGCAAATAAACGCCTTTATCGTCTATCCCGTGCGGAATCGGAGCCTGATGCCGATATATGACACCGTATGACATTCTGTTACACCGACTTAACTATTTATCACACAGATTCTTACCGGTAACTTTGCAACCGGTCCCGTCATGGTTTGCAGAGGCATCGGATGTACCCCGCGAAACCCGAAAGTTTCACCGGCCCCGATAATTTGACGAAAGGCAAATTCATGTTCAAGCGAACATAGCAAGTTGTGTTTTGGGCCGCCCGAAATAATTCGGGCATCCCAAAACAACTTGCCGCTCGCCTGACGGCTCGGGAGGGATTTCCTCCAAAGTCGGAAATCCTGACGGACAGACAGGAACAACAAAAAAACAAGTGATATGGCAACAGAAAACAACCCTAAAAAGAGAAGGACGGCAGGCAGAAAGCCCAAGAGTGATCCCGCCGTTTTCCGCTACGGCATCAAACTGAACTCGGAAGAGAACGGGAAATTCGAGCTTCTTTTCGAGCAGTCGGGATTTTCCCAACGGTCGAAATTCATCAAGTCCATGCTTTTCGGACGTGAAATCAAGGTGGTAAAAATCGACAAGGCAACGATGGATTACTACATCCGGCTGACCAATTTCTACCACCAGTTCCAGGCGATAGGCAACAATTACAACCAGACGGTAAAGGCTGTCAAGAGCAATTTCAGCGACAAGCGTGCGCTTGCCTTACTGTATAAATTGGAGAAAACCACGATGGAATTAGTGGTTCTCAGCAGGCAGATCATCGCGCTGACCCGGGAATACGAGGAGAAATACCTGAACCGTAACCGTCAATCCCTATAAGTTATGGTAGCGAAAATCAACCGCGGCGCATCGCTCTACGGGGCGATAGCCTACAACCAGCAGAAGGTCGGCGATTCCCATGCCCGCATCATTTCCGGCAACCGGATGATTGCCGACATCACGGACAGTCCCGAGCGTCTGATGCAACGGACGATGTGGGCGTTCGAGAGTTACCTGCTCGCCAACAGGAACACGGAGAAACCCATCCTGCACATCTCGCTCAACCCGTCTCCCGAAGACAAGCTGACGGACGCGCAATTTGCCAATCTGGCAAAGGAGTACATGGATAAAATGGGGTACGGCGACCAGCCGTACATTGTATATATGCACGAGGACATCGGCCGTCGGCATATCCACATCGTTTCCACCTGCGTGAACGAGAAAGGCGAAAAGATAGATGATGCCTACGAATGGAACCGTTCGATGAAAGCCTGCCGGGAACTGGAACGGGAGTTCGGGTTAAAGCAACACGCGGACAAGAAGGATGAACAGCTCGGCATTTACCTGAAAAAAGCTGACTACACGCAAGGCGACCTGAAACGGCAGGTATCCAATATCCTCAAAAGCGTCTTCACGGCCTACTGTTTCCAGACATTCGGCGAGTACAGCGCCCTGCTTTCCTGTTTCAACATCGAAGCCAAACAGGTCAAGGGGGAACACGGGGGCGTTCCCTACACGGGCATTGTCTATGCCGTTACGGACGACAACGGCAAGGCGGTCAGCGCACCCATCAAGTCCTCGCTTATCGACAAACGTTTCGGGTATCAGGGGGTGGAGAAACGGCTCCGATACAACACCGGGGAGTTCAAGGCGAAGAAATGGCAACCGAAAATCCGGAACGATGTGGCACTTGCCATGCACGGCTGCATGGGCAGTAAGGAAGCGTTCACGGAGCTGTTGCGTGAACGGGGCATCGACACGGTTTTTAGAACCAACGATGAAGGCCGCATCTACGGGGTCACGTTTATCGACCATAACAACAAGGAGGTGTACAACGGTTCCCGGTTGGGAAAAGAATTTTCCGCCAACGTGTTCGAGAAACTATTCCGCTCTCCGGAAGATGCCGTCCTGCCGCAAGCCCCCTTGTTCGGCGAGGATATGCAGTCGCTCCGCTCCGGTGACATGGAGAGTTCCATCGAGCAGGTCTTCGGCATGTTTTCTTTCGATGCCAACGGTCCTGACGCGCAAGAGGAAGCCCTCGCGCGAATGCTGCAAAAGAAGAAAAAGAAAAAACGCCGTTCACGCGGCCTTTGAAACCCGATTATTCATTCAATTAAAATCTACGATTATGCAACAAGAAGACGACATTCGCGGATTGGCCAAGACAATGGAGTTCATGCGGGCCGTATCCATCCTGTTTTTAGTGATTCATGTGTACTGGTACTGTTATCAGGCATTTTCCGACATGGGTATCTCCATCGGAATTGTGGATAAGATCCTGCTGAACTTCCAACGGACTGCGGGACTGTTCAGGAGCCTTCTATTGACAAAGGTATTCGCGCTCATATTTCTCGCCCTTTCCTGTCTGGGCACGAAAGGGGTCAAGAACCGGGATATGACCTGGAATAAAATTTATGCCTTCTTTCTCGGCGGGCTGGTGCTGTTCTTCATGAACTGGTGGATGCTGGAACTGCCGGTATCTTCCATAGCCAAGGCCGGACTGTACACGGCAACGCTCACGACCGGATATATCCTGATGCTGATGGCCGGCGTGTGGGTAAGCCGTATGCTGAAAAACGACCTGATGGATGACGTGTTCAACATGGAGAATGAATCATTCATGCAGAACACCGTCCTGATGGAAAACGAATACTCGGTAAATCTGCCCACCAAGTTCGTGTACCAGAAGAAAGAATGGGACGGCTGGATCAATATCGTCAATCCTTTCAGGGCCACTATCGTGTTGGGCACTCCCGGATCGGGAAAGAGTTTCGCGGTGGTAAACAGCTATATCAAACAGCAGATATCCAAAGGGTTCGCTGTATATATCTATGACTACAAATTCGATGACCTCTCCATTATCGCCTACAACGAACTGCTCAAGAATCTCGACAAATACAAGGTGAAGCCCGAATTTTACGTCATCAATTTCGATGACCCGCGCCGCTCGCACCGTTGCAATCCCATCAACCCGAAATTCATGGCGGACATCTCGGACGCCTATGAAAGTGCCTATACCATCATGCTCAATTTGAACAAGACCTGGATACAGAAACAGGGTGATTTCTTCGTGGAGTCGCCGATTATCCTGCTTGCGGCAATTATCTGGTATTTGCGGATTTACAGGGGCGGGAAATACTGCACGTTCCCGCACGCCATCGAATTTCTGAACAAGCCCTACGCGGATATCTTCACGATTCTGACCTCTTATCCCGCTTTGGAAAATTATCTGAGCCCGTTTATGGATGCCTGGCAAGGGGGCGCGCAGGACCAGCTCCAAGGCCAGATCGCGAGCGCGAAAATCCCCCTTTCGAGGATGATTTCCCCGCAACTGTACTGGGTGATGACGGGCGATGATTTCACGCTTGACCTGAACAATCCCGAACACCCGAAAATCCTTTGCGTGGGGAATAATCCGGACAGGCAGAACATTTATTCCGCCGCGCTCGGACTGTACAACAGCAGAATCGTGAAACTGGTAAACAAGAAAGGACAGCTTAAATCCTCTATCATCATTGACGAACTTCCTACCATATATTTTCGGGGTATCGACAATCTGATCGCCACTGCCCGAAGCAACAAGGTGGCCGTTTGTCTCGGTTTTCAGGATTTCAGTCAGTTAGCAAGGGATTACGGGGACAAGGAGGCGAAAGTGATCCAAAATACGGTGGGCAATATTTTCAGCGGGCAGGTCGTGGGAGAAACGGCCAAGAATCTCTCGGAACGTTTCGGTAAAATCCTGCAACAACGGCAGTCGCTCTCCATCAACCGGCAAGATACCTCGACTTCCATCAACACGCAGATGGATTCGCTTATTCCTGCATCCAAAATCGCCAATCTCTCGCAAGGTACGTTCGTGGGCAGCGTGGCGGATAATTTCGGGGAGGAAATCGAACAGAAGATTTTCCATGCCCGCATTATCGTGGATACCGAGAAAGTGGCGGCAGAAACCAAGGCTTACAAAAAGATACCCGTCATCAACGAGTTCAAGGACAGCGAGGGCAACGACATCATGCAGCAACAGATAGAACGGAACTACACGCGTATCAAGGCGGACGTGGTGCAGATTATCGAGGATGAGATGGAGCGTATAGCCAATGATCCGAACCTCAGGCACCTGCTTCCGCAGGAGGACGGAAAGCAAGAGAAGCAGTAACTGTCATACCTATATATTATATCATCGTGGCGGAATGTGTCGGACGGCATGTTCCGCTTTTCTTTTTTTATGCTTTCATCACAAGCACTTCTAAAAAACAAATGCACTATTTCTTTTCTACCTGCAAAGGTAGTCCTGCGCCCCGACGGATAGTGCAAGGCCGGGGCCCCGTTGGGGTTTGCTGAAAAAATCATCCTCGCCGTTCCGGCTCCGGTATTTTTTCGCAAAGCCTTGCACTATCCGGGCACAGGACGGTCAGGCAGGTAAGAAAAGGAAATAGTGGCTCCCCGGAGCCTCAGATGTTTAACTCAAAAAGAATGCAGTTATGAGCAGAAGCAACTTCACACCGATGAAAAGATTCCACGAGATTCTCAACCGTTACGGTCTGAAACTGATGGAAGTCGGAACCAATCACCTGAGAGTATTCTTCGGAAACCGGAAACTGTTCGACTATTATCCGCTCCGAATGAAAGTTTTCGATTACCGTCAGTGGCAGCAACTGACCTACCCGTCGATGACAGACGGAACAGGAAAATGGGAAACGGAACTGGACGGCATTATCCGTGAACTGATGGTTCAATGATATAAAAACAGATGCCATGAGTGAGGACCGCAGAGAAACAATCGTATGGGACAACATTCCCGAATGGGCGCTCTACGCGCTGGAATACGGTATGGATGAAGACCTTTTCATCACCGACGAAGACCGGGAAATGGTAACCGGGTTCATCACCGAAAATTTCCCCAAAGGTTATGTCATGTCGGTGGATTGGGAATCGTACAGCGAGTTCGACCGCTATCCGGCATTCGGCAAGCCCTGCAAGACCTACAAGGTCACTTTTGTAATGGAACCATAACAGAAAATGAAACGGTATGGCAGAGAAAAGACAGCTGACGAGAGTGGTATTCAGAAGGTTCAAAGAGGGAGAGATAATCGCCCTCTTTCCATATATGCCGTGGAATGCGCATGGAAATGCCGTCACATCCTATATGCACACGGGACAGCATGCCGCGGCGGATTATGCCGGCGTGATTGCCGTAACAAGACCCGCCACCGCGGAAGAATACAGGGAACTGCTGGCTGAACTGACATCGGTCGGGTATGATAACCTGCATATCCTGAGACGGGCAAAACCCAAGTTTAACCCATAAATTAAAAGACGATGGAAAGTCATGTAAAAATCAAAGCATCACAGAAGGAAATGGAGTATCTCTTTGAAAATGACGAGTTCATTTCCGTGAGATTGTATGAACGGACAGATGCCGGTTTGTACAAGTGTATCCTCCGGCACAAGGAATTGGAGAAGCCCTTGAAAGGAATATTTACCATCAAAAGAATCAAGGAATTACTTTATTGACAACTTAAAACAAAAAGCGATGAACAGAGAAGAAAGACAACAGGCAAGAACGGACAGATACCGTGAGCTTGCAGACAATGCGAGAAAGCAATCCGAACAATGTTTCAGGCAGTCCGAATCCATGGCAAGCGTAATCCCGATGGGACAGCCCGTGCATGGGAAAGCGGACAGGAACTATCGGGAGAAAATCTGGAACAAGATGGGGCAAAGCGTGAAGGCTTCCGAGAAAGCGGATTATTATGAGCGGAAAGCGGAAGCGGCGGAGAACAACAACGCCATCTATCTGGATGACGACAATGCCGTGGAAAAGCTGGAGCAGAAGCTGGCCGAACTGGTCAAGGCGCAAGAAGACATGAAAGCGGCAAACAAAGTGGTCAAGAACAAGAAACTGACCGAAGAGGAGAAAAAGGTCCGGCTGATGGAATTGGGATACTCGGAAAAAAGTGCCGTCGAACTGCTCACCCCGTGTTACGGGCACATCGGTTTTCCGTCATTCTCACTTTCCAACAACAACGCCAACATCAACCGTATCAAGAAGAGGCTGGAACTGGCGAAACGGATGAAAGGCACACCGGAAAAGGAATACACGATTAACGGTGTGCGGGTGGTGGAAAATTATCCGGAAAACCGCCTTCAGGTATTTTTCGATGATATCCCCGCCAAGGAGATCCGGGATTCTCTCAAACAGCACGGGTTCCGCTGGTCGCGTCACAACAGTTGCTGGCAGTCGTACATGAACCGCCGGAACATCGACTTCATTAAAGAACTGCTTGAAGAAACGGAAGCGTAGACATCGTATGAATGAATCAATCTCCCGGCTTGCGACTTGCGGACGTAAATGCTCCTCCCGGTCTGCAAGCCGGATTTTATGATCTGAAAATGAAATGACATGAATGTAATCTGTACAAAATGCGGCGGCACGAAAGTAAGTTGTGAAGCCATGATTGACCCCAACACAAAGGAGTTCCACAATTATACCGACGAGTCATTCCAATACGGCTGGTGCGGGAAGTGCGGTCACGGAACCGTGTTGACCGACACGGACGAGGTAAAGGAGGATATCGACCGGATATATCAACGGTACGTGGAAGAAAAGAAAGAGGAACCCGAATACGCCGTTTGCGTTGTCGTGTGGAAAGACGACAATAACAGCGAACATGTAAAAATCCGGCTCTCTTCAGACTGCAATCCCGATGAAGAGGATGATATTTTCTTCTACTGCGACGGCCTCTCCGGTCTCAAATCATTGTGCGAATTTGGCGGCGAGGACTTCATCGTAACGGAAATCCATGACTTAGATAAATGCTGTAACGGCTAAATCCCACACAATCGTCAAACCCATTAAACAATATTGCAATATGAAAATTCTATGTCAGGAACACTACGACAAGGTAGTGAAATATGCAAAGGAAATCGGCGACACATCGCTGGATAATTGCCTGAAAAGGTTGGAACAGTGGGAGAACAATCCCAACTGCCCGTGTGAAATAGAACTTTACCGGGATTTCGCTCCCCACTCGTTCGGGTTCAGGGAATGCTATCCGGACGGAAAGACAGGTATCGTCGGGGGATTAATCTATCACGGCAATCCCGACCGGTCGTATTCCGTTCTGTTGGAACCGTTTCATGGATGGAGCATCCACACCTGATACTCATTAAAATACCTGTTTATAGAAAAAGCCGGTTCAAGTCCGTATGCAATTTGAACCGGCTTCTCTTGTATTGTGTTAATCCGCCACCGCAAGTTTGGGTATTCCTTTTCAAGATTCCAGCAACTCACTCGTTTTAGCCCAATAGTAGTAGGCTTCCGGCAAATTGGATTTCAGCTTGTTCAACTTGTTTGTCAATGAAGTCCGGATAACCAAATCTTTTATATCGTTCGGATTTTCCGGGTACGGTTCCACTTGTGTAACGCCTTTTTCAATCAGCGTGGCCAGGTAAGCCGCCCGTGCTGCATCAATAATGGCGTTGTCTATCAGATAACGTTGTTTGTACATGAACGACTTGACACGGATGATACCGTCCTGCATCAGATTGAAATCTCCTTCTCCTGCTTTGCCCCGTGTGGATATGCAAAGAGCCGTCTGGCGAATATCGTTGAACACCAGTCCTGCATCAGTCCCTAAAGAACGGTATGAAAGTTCCACCGCTGCAATCTTACGGAACGCCTGTGAGGTGATCTGCAAATCCGATACATTCTCGAACAGCCTGCCCACGTCATAGAGCTGTTTGGCAATCTCCATCGAGCAGGACTTGCCGTTTTTATAATAAGGTATTCCGGTCGTGTTGGGAGCGAAAGCCGTCAGCTTGTCCCCGAGAATATCTTCCGCGGAAGGAACCGTTACCATTAGCGGCTCTCCCTCCAAACGGATGAACGGGCTGTCTATGGCTATCTGCCGGGTCCGTAAATAATGAACATCTTCGTACAATACGTCCAGCAAGATGTAGGATTGCGCGTCCGTATCATTCCGGTAGGCTATCTGGTAGAAAAACTTGGAATGGCTTTTAGGGATGTTGGCGTCATTCCTTTGCTTGCGCTCTACAAGTTCCAGATCGGTAAAACCGAAATCGGCAAACGCTTTCAGGTAATCCTCGATATTTGTCCCCGGAGGACAAATCACATCAATGTCGATGGACAGACGGTGGGCCGACTTTCCGAGTATGAGCATCAGTGCCGTTCCGCCCTTGAAAACCAAAGGACAGCCGGCCCCGACCAACATTTCAAGCAGCGACAATGCTCGGATTACTTTTTCTATCAGGTTCTTGTCATTGTAATGCAATGCGGATGAGACCTGCCCGATCCATTCTGTCGTGAAACATTCTTTCTTTATCATTGTATATTCAAATTATTCAGGATGGACGATAATTCTTCCTTCACCTTCCGTCTGCCGGCATACCTGAAAAGCCGGCTTCGGTTAACGGCATAAAGGTTAAAGGCATTTTCTATGATATGTTCGCTTTCACTGCCTTGCAGATAGAAAAAGTCGGAGTCCCTCAATATATCGACCAGCAATTTTTCCAATGTAGGCATCGGTACATCGGACACTTTCTGCAAGGGTGCTTCCGAAACCAGATTTTTGACAAAGAACGCCCTGCGGTCCATATCCACGTAACGGTATATCATTTCCTTGTCCGGTCGAAGGTAAGCCTCCCGGCCTTCGTTTTTCAGAAAATTGAAAACGGTTTCCGCCGAATCCCTTTCCGTTTCCACGTAGATTACACTGTTGGAAGAAAGATGATGTTGTAACGGTGCGATGATTTCACCTTGATAGACACAAAACCTGGCAAACGGGAAATTGGCTTGCAGCAGTTCATATACCTTTTTCACTTCATCTGTCGGTTTCGGAGAAAAGGATTGCTTCACCACTTTGCCATACATGCCGCGTCCGATTCTGACGAGTGCGTTATCATCTACAAGTTTGAACAGATACCATGACAAGGAAGACCTGTTGATGCCGGTTCTCTCGTGAAGATAGGCAAACAAGTCCTCTATGCTGAAATCATGGTGCATTTCGGCATAATCGAGTATGGCTGTTGTCGTTTCGTTACTCATCTTGAATCTGTTTTCTCTGCAAAGTTAGCAAAATTTCGGCACTAATTCAAAATAGTGCCAATAATTTGTATTTCCAATACCACGTCTCAACAATCAGTCCAATCGAAATCCTATTATTCACAAAATTTCGGCACTAAACCGGAATAGTGCCGATAATTTGCAGACTTCATCCATCCTTGCGCCACAGGCATCATGGTACGCTCCGCCGGCCAAGTCCTTTTTGAAGGTAACTCGGAAGTCCGAACCGTGTCGCGTTCAAGCCCTGCGGGTTTTAGGCAAAAAATTCCCTGCGGTAATTTTTCCGCCTAAAAAACGCGCAGGTTCAGCCTTTCCGAGTTGGGGAAAGGCCTGGGACTTAGCAGGCGAAGCCGAACGATGACGCATAATACGGACAAGGACGGGAAAGCCGTATTCCGTCCGCTCCCCGAAAAATCCCGGGTCTTTCCCGATATTATCACGCTCCCACAAAAGTCTGTTTCCTGTTTTCATCCTCCCGAAGAAGGCGGGGACAAAAGCGGCTCGCCTCACTCTTCTGCATAATACTGTTTCTTTGCTTGCGGGCGTCCTGCCCCTTGCGTTCCCTTTGCACCCCTTGTCGTGTCCGCCGCTCTTTTTTCGTGCCTTTCCGGCTTTTTCTCCACTACGGTTTCCCCTTTTGCGGTGTAACGTGATGTCATCCGATGAAACAAATCGACAACTATTTGTATATCAATATTTTGAATAGATTAAGCCTATATATTTGCATCGACAAACGATTTTATTAACGCTTAAAACATCCGTTTATGGCAGCAGAAAACATCAGGGGCGACACCCCGAAGCAAAGCCCTCCGGTCGTTGAGAACGAGCAGTTCAGCGACATCATCCTCATTCTTGACAAAATGGAACTGCTCCTGCAAGCAGTCACCAAACTCGACAAGAACGGCAGGTATGAATCCGTACCCGCCAAAGAGGAAAACCGCAACTCGTTCCTCAAACTCGACCGTTACGCGAACATGTTCGAGAGTTTCGTCAAGAACCTCTGGAGCCAGCTGAAAGACCCGACCCGGTTCGGCATCCTCTCCGTCAAGGAGCAGGCGCTCGATGACCCGAAAGTCAGACAGGCCATCGAAGACCTCGCCGCAGGAAAGAAGACCGACGCGGTGGAGGAGTTCCTCGCGAAGTACGACATCACGCCGAAAGGCAAAGAACAGAGTATCAACAATCAAAATGACAAAGAAATGGCAAAGCAAGAACAAACCACCCAGGCGCAGACCGCACAGGACGGCCAGCCCAAGTACCGGTTCAACGAATCGATGATCGACTGGGAACAGCTCAAGCACTTCGGGCTGTCCCGTGAATACCTTCAGGAGCGCGGGCTTTTGGACTCGATGCTCAAAGGCTACAAGACCAACCAGGTCGTGCCCATTACCATGAACTTCGGCTCCGCCGTACTCCGCACGGATGCCCGTCTCTCTTTCCAGCAATCCCCGCAAGGCCCCGTGGTGCTGGGCATACACGGCATACGCCAGCAGCCCGACCTCGAAAGGCCGTTCTTCGGGCATATCTTCTCCGAAGAGGACAAGAAAAACCTGCGTGAAAGCGGCAACATGGGACGTGTGGTGAACCTCAGGGTACGTAATGAGGAGGTACCCTCGTTCCTCAGCATCGACAGGCTGACCAACGAGATCGTGGCCATGAAGGCGGAAAATGCCTATATCCCCGAGAAAATCAGCGGCGTGACGCTGACCGACCAGGAAAAGGCCGAGCTTCGTGAAGGCAAGGCCATCTACGTGGAGGGCATGACATCGAAAGCCGGTAATTTGTTCGATGCCTACCTCCAGTTCAACGCCGACCGCAAGGGACTCGAATACATCTTCCCGAACGACAGGATTTTCAACCGTCAGGAACTCGGCGGCGTGGCACTTTCCCCAAAACAGGTCGAGGCGCTGAACGCCGGCAAGGCGATTTTCGTGGAGGACATGAAGCGCAGGGACGGCGAGGTTTTTTCCGCTTTCGTCAAGCTCGACGAGGCCAGCGGCCGTCCCGCGTACACGAGATATAACCCCGACTCCCCGGAGGGAGCAAGGGAAATCTATATCCCGAAGGAACTCAACGGGGTCAAGCTGACACCGGAGGATAAAAAGGAACTGAGCGAAGGCAAGGCTATCTTCATTAAGGATATGATCAGCCGCAGAGGTGAGGTCTTTTCCTCGTTCGTCAGGCTCAACATGGAAACGGGCAACCCGCAGTATTCCAAGACTCCCGACGGTTTTGACCAGCGTGAGGAGTTCAAGATTCCGGCAGAAATATGGGGCGTTGTCCTGACGGCCAAACAGCGGGGACAGCTCCAGGACGGCAAGGCCGTGCTCGTGGAGGGCATGACGGGGTACGACGGCAAGAAGTTTTCGCAGTATGTCAAGGCCGACTTCAACAGCGGTAAGCTGAACTACTACAACGGAAATCCCGACCGTGACCGCAGCGCGACGCAACGCAACGTGGTAGCCGAGGCCAACAAGAACAAACAGGCAGAGAGCCAGGGCAACAAACGCTCTTCCAGACGAAGCGTAAGCCAATAAGGCCGGATAAAGCAGTATAAACCGATTAAAATTTTCACGAAGATGAAAGAAAACAAGAACAACACGCCTTTCAAGGCGGAAGACGTGAACTGGGAAGAGCTCGCCGCCATCGGCATCCTGAAGGACGAACTGGAAATGGCGGGGGAACTTGACACCCTCCTCAGAGGCGAGAGAACGAACGTGATAGCCCTCAGCCTGGTATTGCTCGGTGTGGATGTCGTTATGGACGCCACCCTTCAGCTGGTGCGGAAGAACGACACCCCGTTACTGGAAATCAACGGTATCAGACCCATCGGACAATAGTATTCAACCTGCCGTTTCCCTGAGCTTAAGCGTTTCGGGGAACGGCTTAATCTTTTTCACTTATGATAGCAATTATAGCAGAAAAACCGAGTGTAGGCCGGGAGATAGCACGAATCGCGGGCGCGACGGAAGCGAAAGACGGGTATATGGAAGGTAACGGCTACTCGGTCACATGGGCGCTGGGACATCTGGTACAGCTCGCCCTTCCGGGCACATACGGTTACACGCGTACATCGGGCGACAACCTGCCCCTCTTGCCCGACCCGTTCCAGCTCGTCATCCGGCAGCGCAAGACCGACCGCGGTATGGCTACCGACCCGGTGGCCGCCAAACAGCTCCGCACCATCGATTCCGTGTTCAGCAGGTGCAGCGCCATTATTGTGGCGACGGATGCGGGTCGCGAAGGCGAACTTATATTCAGGTACATCTATTCCTACCTGGGGTACACGAAACCTTTCCGCAGGCTCTGGATCTCCTCGCTCACGGACGAAGCCATCCGCAAAGGGCTCTCCGAACTGAAAGAGGGAACGGAATACGACAGCCTCTACCATGCCGCCGACTGCCGGGCAAAGGCGGACTGGCTGGTGGGCATCAACGCGAGCCAGGCCCTTGCGATAGCCTCCGGCACGTTCAACCAGTCGCTCGGACGGGTGCAGACCCCGACACTCGCCATGATTTGCGCCCGTTTCAAGGAAAACCGGGAGTTCGTGCCGACCGATTACTGGCAACTCTCCGTGACCCTCAAAAAAGGGGACGATTTCAGGCAGTTCCGCCATGTGGAGAATATCCCGGAGAAAACGGAGGCCGACAGGCTCTACGACCGGATCACCACCGATTCGATGGCGGCGATTACGAAAACGGAGCGCAAACGGGGTTTCCAGGCTCCTCCATTGCTGTATGACCTGACGGCACTCCAAAAGGACTGCAACGTGCATCTCGACCTTTCGGCGGAAAAGACGCTTGCTGTCGCCCAGTCCCTCTACGAGAAGAAACTCATCTCGTATCCCCGTACCGGAAGCCGCTACATCCCGGACGACGTGATGCGGCAGGTTCCCGATTTGCTCCGCGGGGTCATCGGCATGAAAGAGTTCCGGGAATACGGCGGCACATTGGATTGGGACAATCTTTCCACCCGTAGCGTCAACGCGGGGAAAGTGACCGACCACCACGCGCTGATCGTCACCGGTGTACAGCCGGTCATGGAAACGCTTACTGAGCAGGAGCAGGCCGTTTACCGGATGATTGCCGGGCGTATGCTCGAAGCATTCTCGCCCGTATGCGAAAAAGAGACACTGGTCATCGAGGCTGCGGTGGACGGGCTGACGTTCCGTTCCCACTCCGTTTCCGTGGTCAAACCGGGCTGGAGAGCCGTATTCAACCGTTCGGAAGACAAGGAGAACGACGAAGAGACGGAAAACAAAGGCACGGCCCGATTCGACGAATCGGAAACCGTCCCCGTGTCGGGGCGCAGTCTTGCAAAGAAAAAGACCATGCCCAAGCCGCTATACACGGAGGCCACCCTGCTCGCGGCCATGGAGAGTTGCGGCAAGGAGCTGGCAGACGAGGAGGCGCGCGAGGCGATGAAGGAGCTGGGCATCGGAACTCCGGCGACCCGTGCGGCCGTCATCGCCACCCTTTTCAAGCGGGAATACGTCGAACGTTCCGGGAAAGCACTCGTGCCGACCGACAAGGGAATGGCCGTCTATGAAGCCGTCAGAAAAATGCGCGTGGCGGACGTGGAACTGACCGGCAGTTGGGAAAAGACGCTCATGCAGATCGAGCGGCACAAGCTCTCCCCGGAAACCTTCATGCGCTCCATCAGCGTCTATGCCCGCCAGGTCACCGAAGAGGTACTTTCCATCCGTTTCCCCGAAACGGCAAGCGGCGGCATCGTATGCCCCAAGTGCGGAAAAGGGAAAATCATCCTCCGGCAGAAACTTGCCAAATGCAACAACGAGGGGTGCGGACTGCTCGTTTTCAGACGCTTTCTGAACAAGGAGCTGACCGACCAGCATCTCGCGCAGCTCTTTTCTTCGGGAACCACCAAGCTCATCAAGGGCTTCAAGGGCAAGAAAGGGACGGCGTTCGACGCTGCCCTGGCATTCGACAAGGAGTATAACGTTACGCTCTCGTTCCCCAAACCGCAGGTAAGGAACGCCCCGAAACAGTCGGGACGGAAGAACACGGGCAGGAAGTCCACGGGACATTGACGGACCATACAACCGGTAAGATATAGCGTGGAGCCGTTACACGCTATTCTTGTAGAAGACGAAAGACGGAGAAAGGCATCCCGCCGTTCCGATTCTTGGCAAATGTAGCTCCGTGCCCTTTTCCGCAGCGCAAGGTCGGGGCCTTTCAGGTTTCGGCAAAAATCATCCTCGCTCCGCTCCGGTATTTTTTCCGAAAACCTTGCGTGCGGGGGCGCTCCGCTGTCTTGCCCCCGAATCGGAAACGACGGGATGTTTCACATAAATAAGGAATACAATGAAGACAACGACCGCATCAAAAAGGAAGAAACGGATATGGAGAATTATCCTCATACTGCTCACGGCACTTGGTTTCAGCTATCTCTACACGCGGGGAGTATCTCCCGTGTGGGCGGCTGTCGCCATCGTCTTTTGCAGGGGATTCTTCCGGTTCCTCTACGCGATAGCCTGCCTCCTGGTAACACTGGCCATCATCGCCGCCATACTGAGTTTTCTAATCTTCTAATTATATAATGTATGGAAATAAAAGCAATCACTTTGCCCGAAAGCCGTGACAAGGATGCCTGTTACGACTTCTTTTTTCGCGTCTACCGCTGGTGGTACAACCATAACAACGATGAAGCCCTGTCGGAAGAACTGTTCCGGGAACGTTACGGCAGACGCATGGGAAGCCACTATCACGAGAAATGGAAATCCTATGACCGGAATATCTGGCGGATGGTCGGGTATTTCGGGAACGACCGTAAGAACGGCGCATTGTTCATGGATATGGTCATGGCCAGGGTGACGCAGTACGAGAACCGCATCAAAGAAGAAAGTTATGAACAGGTCGTGTGAATACAAACCGTGCATGATTCATCCGTTCAGGGGAGCTGCCTTTTCAGGGCGGCTCTTTTTGCTTTGGGAGGATAAGGACAACCGGCACCAGGAGAATCCCGAAAGGAAAAAGGGAACACATCAGCCCTTGGCAACCCGCATTGAACTAACGGGCAAAGGTAGCGACCGCTTCTGTACGGCAGGCAAGGTCGGACCTTTCAGGTTTCGGCAAAAATCATCCTCGCTTCGCTCCGGTATTTTTCCCGAAAACCTTGCCTTGCCGGAAGCGGCCGCTGTACCGCCCTTATAGTTCAAAGGGGCTGCCAAAGCCCCGAGTATCCACAATTTAATAAATGAAAATATGGAACAACAAGCAATGACAACTCAGACAAGGCCGATGATGCCCCTGACAGTGGGAATGCCGGCAAGTATCCGGATCAGGAAAAACACGCCTCCGACCGCACCCGCTGTACCCGAAATGCCGGAAATCAAACTTCCGCCCCGTGGAACGACCGGACCGGTGCATATATCAAAACTGCTCGAACCCTTGCAGCAGATCATACGCCACCCGGACAGGAACCGGCTGTTGGCGGAATTTTTCAAGGACGCATAAAATCAATGTCTAACATTTAATACTTCAAGTTATGTTTTTTACTCAAATCAATCAATTGATGGCCCAGAGCGTGGATATCACGATGGTCATCCGCAAGTCAGCCACCGGCATGACGGTATCCGTATTGCCGAAGTCGAACGGTCTCAAGGACGAGGCCCAGAACCACATCGTCCCGCTTACGCTGTCGGGACTGCCCGAAGAACTTGACGCGGGATTCATGAACGCGATTGCCAATCCTGTACGGAAGGTTTCCGGACTCCTGACCAACATGGCGGAGTTCGAGAAGCAGGCGGACAAGGCTGCGGCAAACAGCAAGGCCTCGAAGGAAGAGAAAGCCAAGGAGACGAAGGAAGAGAAAGATAAGCGTGAGAAATACGAGAAGCACATGAAGAAGGCGGAGGAACTGATTGCCGCGAAGAACCACAAGGAGGCCATCACCGCGCTGGGACAAGCCCGGTTATACGCCACCGAGCAGAACCGGAAGACGGTGGACGAGAAAATCGAGGAGCAGAAAAGGGCGATGAATCAGGGCAGCCTGTTCGACCTCATGGAGCAGGCCGAGCAACAGCCTCCGCAACAGGAAGTCCAGTATGTAGCGGAACAGAAACCGGTGGCCCAGCAGCCGGTCGGACAGATGCCTCCACAGCAACCCCGACAGTATGTACAACAGCCTCCACAGCAACCTGCACCGCAGCCGATGCAGGGACAGCAACCGGCGTATCACCGGCCGGCACAACCGCAGATGCCGCCGCAACAGCCGTACCCGTATCCGCAGCAGGGAGCCTATCCCCAGGACGGACAAGGCGGACAGCAGCCGCATTACGGGGAGCAAATGCCGCCTTATTACACTGAACGGCAGGCGTCGTACCAGCACCAGCAATATCCGCCACAGGATGAACCGACTTACCAGCCGGAGGATTACGAGGAATACCTGGACTTCCCGGCAGACATGATTCAGACACCCCATTACCAACATCAAACAGCATAAGTTATGGCAATGACAGTAAACGGTCTCAATCGGACCTTCAAATTCAGGAAAGGAAGTGAAACAATCGTACTGGCCGACCCGATGCCGGGTGAGATGCCGGACGCGGTGATGAACTATTATGCCAACATGTATCCGGAGCTGACAACGGCAACGGTACACGGTCCGGTCATCGAGAACGACACGGCAGTGTACGAGTTCAAGACGACCATCGGAACCAAAGGTTAGGAGATATGGATAAAAAGAAAAGCAAAAGAAAGGAAAAGTCATGTACGCCCTTGAAAAAATATCAACTGGAACAACTCGCGAGGCTGGCCATCAGCCAGACGGAACGGAATATCCGGCATGGAGTGGACAGGACGGAAAGAATTACGGCTCCGAGCGGGGCTGTAATTCTTTTCTAAACGTATCATTCGTCCCGATAGCCCCGCAATCGGTCACGAGGGAAGACCATGACGGGATATCGCACAATCTGATCACGCAGGAGAATTACGAGTTCCTGCGTGATTCTTATTTCCGCTATGCCGGACTGCTGAATGTCGATGCACCGCATGACCGGGGCAAAAGTATCGGGGAAGGCATTGCCAACCTCTATAATGAATTCGCGGCACTCCTGGATGAAACGGTGCATGTAAATTATGAAGAACGGAACGGCCGGTTGTATTTCAACTTGTGGCAGGCCCATACGTGGGGAAAGTATACCCTGTATTATTTCCCGGTCAAATTCGTGGAAGCCCTGAATCCGAAATTGAGACGCATCGCGTTGTCCTTCCTGCATCACCTGATGAGTGCGAACGGTTTTTCCACCATAAACGACGAGGAGGATACGAACTGGGTGTTTGAAATGTTCTCGCAGGATGATGACGGCGAGGACAAGAAAGAACGTGCGGAACGGCACAGGTTGTTGCAATCATACAAGGAGGGCAGGATTTACAAACTGCTCGACAGGGTGTGTCGCAAATCCTATTACAAGAATCTGCCGGAAGCCATTGACAAGTACGAGTGCCGGAACGGCTTGGAACAGGAACTCATCGCCCTCATGAGGCAAGGGCTGGAATTCGTCAACCCAGACAAATCCATCATGTCCTATGCCTATGACCCGTGGTTCGATGAAGAGCCGGAGTATTATCCTAAGGGGCTGGAGCAACAAATCCGGGTGGTTTATAATTGTGAGGACATAATGACGGAATACCTGATTGATTTCTATAATTCGAGCAGGCAGGAGACGTATGACATAATTCCCATTACGACATTTGCCTTGTCTCCGGAAACGGATAAGGTATTCTCCAAGGAAGACAACTATCCGGAACGTTTCTTCAGATGGGCGGACAGATTCATAAACTTTATTTACTGACAGCATGGAGACGAACAAACTTACCAAAGAAATCAACGACATACTGCATCCGCGTGTTGCGTTGATTGCCTATGCTTCCCGAGAGGGAGAATCCTTTTTTGTGGAAGCGAGGGAAATAGACGGAAAAGGTAAAATGGGTGAAGGTGTGCCCGTGACGGTAGAGTTCATGAACGAACTTGTACGGGGGTATTCCGAACATCGCAGCAATACCCCTTACGGGAGAATCCCCTCCAATATGCTGTGGTGCGACTCACGCAAAGGCAGCGAGAAGTACGTCTGGTACAATCCTCCACGGAAAAGAATGATGTTCTTCAAGGAATCGCTCAAGGTTGAGAATGCGGAATACAACCTGCCGGGAATCATTTACGAGACAAACGGGAACAGCCTGAATGTCTATGCCTGCAAGGGCAAGGTTCTGACGGATGAGACAGAACTGTATACTGCACCGTTCTTCAATGTCACAGGCGCGAGCGTCTGTTTAGGTTCGGCTAAAATAGAGAAACCGAAAAACCTGACCTATGAAAACCTGTTGGAATACTGGGAAAAGAAATTCTGGCTGACGGAGTTCTCGCATCTGGGAGGTGGCGGGAACCCCACCAAGTCCAACCTGGTGCTGGTGACGAAAGCGGCCAAAGACAAGCCCTTCGACCTTGAAGAGTTGAAACCGTTAAGAAATTTGAAACTTAAAGACATACTGAAATGAAAAGAGTACATTATATCGACAACTACCTGATAAACCCGCAGCATCCGGTAACGGTTAACCTGATCGGTGCGGGAGGAACCGGCTCGCAGGTGCTGACCGGCCTGGCACGGCTCGATGTGACACTCCGGGCACTCGGACATCCGGGATTGTTCGTGACACTTTACGATCCGGACATTGTAACCGAGGCCAACATCGGACGCCAGTTGTTCGGGTATTCCGACATGGGACTGAACAAGGCGCAATGCCTTATTACCCGTATCAACAACTTCTTCGGAAACGACTGGAAAGCAGTACCGGACATCTTTCCGGCCATGATGAAGAATGCTTGCCGGGATAATATGGCAAACATTACCATCACTTGTACGGACACGATCAAATCACGCCTTGATTTATGGAACATCCTGAAGGCCGTACAAATCCCGGATTACCGCGATTATACAACCCCGCTTTATTGGATGGATTTCGGGAACACGCAGACATCGGGACAAGTCGTTCTGGGAACCGTACCGAAAAAGATAAAGCAACCCGCATCTCAGTTATATGAAACGGTAGGCTCCCTAAAAGTCATTACCCGATTGGTTAAATACGCAAGAGTAAAGGAAGAGGATTCCGGTCCGAGTTGTTCGCTGGCGGAGGCATTAGAAAAGCAGGATTTGTTCATCAACTCTACGCTGGCGCAACTCGGATGCAACATTCTCTGGAAAATGTTCCGGAACGGAATGATTGAACATCACGGACTATTTCTGAATTTGGGAACGATGAAAGTAAATCCGGTTTTGATTTAAATGTCATATCCCTGAAACTCAAATTTCTGGGTCACTTATGGATTCAGTTGCTGAAATTTTTATTGGGTTAATAATTGGACTTTAAAACATTTTTGTTACCTTTGTGGCGTTGTAGTTCCTTGACGGTCTGAAGACCCGACAAGGATTAAAAGGGAATCCGGTGAGAATCCGGAACAGTACCTGCTGCTGTAAGTTCCAACAAAAGGTTGCCGCAACCTGCCACTGGTCGTAAGACTGGGAAGGCGTGGCAAACTGGAATAAGTCAGAAGACCTGCTGCAAACGCGATGAGATAACCGCCACGGGTATTTGGCGTTTGTTCAATTACAGCATAATAGACTGTGGGCTTCCGGCTTCAAGGCTGACTCCCCGAAATTGATACAGGCACTGCATCCGTTTGATACGATTATCCATCGTGACAAACGGATTTTTTTGTATATATATGTTTCACTAAAACAACTGAATATGAGAAACTTTTACAAAATCATGGCAATGGCCGTTGTAGCAATGGCCGCCGCAGTGTTCACGGGATGTTCGTCCGACGATGACTTCCTTACTCCGTATGAGGAGAGTGCGATTCAAACCCGCGCGATAAGTTCTACCAATGCGATTATCGATTTTGATAACGTACCATCCAGCGTAATGGCTTCCGATCAGTATGGAAACAATCTCTATTCTGCCACAGCCAACGGCAATCAGGTAACGACCGGCTACATCACTCAAATCGAGCAAACCGGTACGTACATTCAGTTCCCGATTAACTATTTGAAACAGGAATGGGTAAGCGGACAACCTTGGGAATATGAGTTTTGGAATGGTGGTTTTGCCATCTCTAATTTTCATAATCTGACACAGGGGGATTATCAAAACCAATGTAGCGTGTACTGGCCCAACGGCGGTCATAGCGGTAAAAATTTTGCTGTAGCTTTCGGTTATAGCGATTCATACAATGATTCACAAGCAACTTATGACAAATGTGCGAAGATTTACCTGACCGATGCAACCGGCTACAGAGTCGTTACCACAAACACTCCTGTCAAGGGTACACCGAAATATGGTAAATTCAACAGCGTATGGGTTTGCAATACGACTTATACCTACTTAGTCATGAAGGATGGCAACTCGTTTACACAAGGCTCTTTGTCGGCACAAAAAGGATGGTTTAAGGTGGTATTTGTTGCGTTGGATGCGACGGGTAAACCTACAGGTAAAGAAGTAGAATACTATTTGGCAAACTTCGATTCCAGTAAAGATGCAGAATCAGGTTTGACCAATAAAATCCGCACCGGATGGAATCAAGTGGATTTAAGCGGTTTAGGTGACAGCGTATGTACTGTAGCTATCAATTTCGAAGGAAGCGATTCAAGCGCATACGGATTGAACACTCCTGCTTACGTTGCTATAGACGATATTGATGTAACCGTAAACGAATAACATGAATTTGGGGCAAATGCTTTTTAACGGTAAGTGCAAAGTATTTGCCCCTTTTTATTATATCCCAATGGAGATTGAAATCAAATACTTTCTTCAAGGGAATTTCAGCGTTAAAATTATAAATATAATGAAGAAGTATTTGCTTTTATTCTCCTTGACGATATTTCTATTTGCTTGTAACAAAGACGAAGAAATATCGCAGGACGTGGTCGTGCCTCCTGTCATTGAGTTGGATAGCGAGGACGGAATCTATGTTGTAAAGATAGGGAAAGAGATCGTTATTGAGCCGACCTATCAGAATGTCGATTACGCCGTTTATTCATGGAAATGCAACGGTCGTATTATTTCCGACGAGCCTCAATTGAAATACATTTTTAACGAATGCGGCTCGTATTATGTTACTTTGCGGGTAGATACAAGAGACGCCAGCGCGGAAGAAGAAATCCGCGTGGATGTCAATGAATTGGCTCCGCCCGTCATTTCATTGGTAACCCCCTCTATAGGGCTTAAAGTCGTCGCAGGACGTGAATATATCCTTACTCCCGACATTCAAAATGCAGAAGGAGCTACTTATTTGTGGACTCTTAACGGGAACGAAGTCGGAACGGAAAATACTTATACATTCAAGCAAGATGAGTTGGGAACTTATGAACTGATCTTAACCGTAACAAATGAAGACGGACAATCAGAGAAGACAGTTTCTATTGAGGTTGTCGATAAACTTCCGATTGAAATCGTAGTTCCGTCATCTTTATATTTCACCGAGGATAATACCAAATACGTAGAATTAGGACGTACTTTGTTTGTCCGCCCCTTTGTATCAATAAGTGCCGAGCCTTCTTATCAATGGAGTTTGGACGGGCAACCGATTGAGGGAGCCAATTCCTTGGTTTACGGTTTCAAACCCGCTAAAACCGGAGAACACACGCTTACCTTTACTGTGAAATACGACAATCAAAGAACAAAAGCAGCCCTCACTCGTAATATTGCTGTTTCCGGTGTCGATGAAGTCAGTGTCAATATTCCGGTGAAATGTTGTGAAGCGACCGGAAAAAGACCTTTTGCTGCCGGAAATTCCATTTACAGCAATAAAGTATATGAATTTGTTCCGGCTCCGGGACAATTTGTAAACGAAACGAATACAGCAGGTTTCAATGGGGAAAGCACGCACGAAGCAGCCTGTGCTTACGCACAAAAACGTCTTGATAATGAACAATATGTTTCTCTCGGAGGTTGGGGAGGATATATTGTAGTAGGATTCGACCATAGTATCGAAAACAAAGGCGGTTATGATTTTTCCATCAAAGGAAATGCCTTTGATTCGTCAAATGAACCGGGCATTGTATGGGTAATGCAAGATGTCAATGGAGACGGCTTGCCCAACGATGAATGGTATGAACTGAAGGGTTCTGAATATGGAAAACCCGAAACCATTCAGGACTATGCCGTAACTTATTTCCGTCCCGGTCCCAACATGGACACCCAATGGCAAGACAACAAGGGAAATAAAGGGGCGATTGACCGTCTCGGCAACTATCACCCGCAAGAGTTTTATTATCCTTTGTGGATTGAAGAGGATTCCTATACGCTATACGGCACATGCCTGAAAGCACGTACCGAACAAAGCCCGTCGACAGGTATGTGGTCCAATAATCCGTTTGGATGGGGATATGCCGATAATATCGGTGATGATATGCCCAATAAAGACAATCCTAACGCGGGAGCACTTGGAAACTATTTTAAGATTTCCGATGCAGTCAATATCGACGGCACGTCTGCAAATCTTTCCCATATTGACTTTATCAAGGTGCAGACCGGTGTCAATGTAAAAGCTGGATGGTTAGGGGAAAATTCCACAGAAGTTTTCAAGTTCTGTGATGAAAACAACAATAACGACAAATAAAATTCATTATGAACAAAATATATCATTTCATCCTATTCTGTTTCGCTACGCTCTGCCTTGCTGCATGTAGTGATGACGACCCTGAAGTAAGCGGAATAGACGGCAAGGATCACTTCATCTCCGAGTTTGCTCTAACTGTAGATGGCATTACCTATCAAGCCATGATAGTCGGGGACAAGATTACAATTGAGATACCTTATAATGCCAGTCTGAAAGGGGCTACCGTAGAGTATGCCCTTTGCGAGGGAGTCTCTATTAACCCGAATCCATCGACCATTGAGGATTGGGAGAATGAATGGAAATTCGTAGTTACCTCCAAAATGCAGGATAGCAAAGTATATTCCTATACTTATCAATATGCAGACATCGAACAGAGCGGCAGCGTAGTACTTGCCACGCAAGCCGAGGTTGATAATTTTGCAAAGACAGGAATAAACAAAATCGAAGGCAGCCTGACCATCGGAACGGCAGACGGAGAAGAAATCACCAATCTGGACGGACTTGCCAACCTGAAACAAATCAGTAACTCTCTTGTTATCAATCCGTCTTACAAAGGAGCGGATTTGACGGGGTTGGATAATCTGGAACAACTCGGAAGTTTCAAATTAGGATCGACAACTTCTACCAGTAAAAACATAACGCTCAAAACGGTTAATCTGCCCTCTTTGCTTGGAGTGACCGGCGATTTTGTCGTTAACAGTTCTGTCATTGAAAAAATATCCATACCCAAAGTCGAGTTCATTGGTGAGGATATGTATATAACCTCCGATGCTTTGCTTGATTTGGATGCAAATGCCGTTGAATCTGTCGGAGCTTCCTTAATTGTCAAAGGTTCGGTAGCACAAAAAGAATCAGCGACAACCGAAGCCATTGTTTTCTCAGCACTAAAACAGATCGGGAATGAACTTACAATCCAATATTTTCCCAAACTGCAAGGAATTTATCTACCGGCATTGGAAAGTGTGGCCGGTACTGCCTCATTCTCCGATATGTCCTCCATCGGAAGTCTTGCAATGACCGAATTACATTCGGTTGGAGGACTGGCTATAAAAAATTGCAAAGAGATTTCCATTGTTGAACTTCCCGGTCTTATTTCCTGCGGAGAGACCAGTGTGGATGCGAATAAAGTCAATAAACTCAATATAGCTTCTTTGAAAGATGTACTCGGTGATATGACTTTAACTAATCTGCTCATAGAAGAACTGGATTTGTCCCAGATAAATTTTAACGGGAATACACTTACCCTACAATGTAAGCAACTAAATAAAATCGTAGGATCGGAAACATTTAACGGTAGCCTTTTTCTACTTCCTAAAGATTGTCGATTGACAGAATTGACTCTTGAGGGAATCTCAAATATACAGGGAGACTTCCAATGCAAAGATTATTTTTATGTAAAAGAATTTGTTATGCCATTTATTCGTGTGGCAGGAAATATGACTATTGCATTGAATTCGGGAAGTGTTAATACGGAGGCGGAAATCGAATTTCCTAATTTGCTGGAAATTGGAGGAACCTTAACATTAGAAAATAATAAGAATGCAAATAATATTACCTTTCCGTCATTGAAAAAAATTCTCGGTTCATGTTCAGTTACGACTTCCCACCTTAAGAATGATATTGAGTTTACCAATCTGGAAAGCATTGGAACGGATGGAGCAAATGCACAAATTAAGTTTGAGATTGATGGTACTAATATTCTATGTCCCAAATTAAAAACAATAAATGGGAAGTTTGATATTACAACATCTACTGTTATATTTGATATGGAGGCAGATCAGGTATCTTATCCTAACGTAGAATCAATATCCGAAAATCTTTCAATAACATGCCCGTATTCTGATTTTGGTTCTAATGGTATTTTGTCCATTGATTTTTCAGGTCTCAAATCAGTAAAAGGGATTAGTATAAGCGGGCAAGGAGATGTTACCGATTTTAGTTCTTTCAAATACCTGTTTGAAAACAATGTTCTAACAGGAGAATCTCAATGGTCTGTCAGAGAATGTGCTTATAACCCCACATACCAAGACATGAAAAACGGGAAGTACAAGCAATAAATAACCAAACAATAAATTTTCTGCCAATCCTCGGTATGCTTACCGTAAGGTAAGACTACCGGGGATTAACTATAAAAATAACGGTATGACCTATCACCAATTGAAATATCTGCTATGGAGCGTAGTTGTCGGAGTGACACTATCCTTGACATCCTGCATGGAGTGGGACTACGGCGATGCCGTAGAAGACTTCAATGCCACGGGAGCCGGACTGTTCATCACCAACGAGGGCAACTTCCAGTACGGCAATGCTACCTTGTCCTATTACGACCCGGCAACCAAACAAGTGCAAAACGAGGTCTTCTTCCGAGCCAACGGCATGAAGCTCGGCGACGTGGCGCAGTCGATGACCATCTACGACAACAAGGGCTGGGTCGTGGTGAACAACTCCCATGTGATTTTCGCCATCGACCTGAACACCTTCAAGGAGGTAGGACGCATCGAGAATCTGACCTCCCCGCGCTACATCCATTTCCTGAGCGACGAAAAAGCCTACGTCACCCAACTGTGGGACAACCGCATCTTCATCATCAACCCGAAGAAATATGAAATTACCGGCTACATTCAAGTGCCGGACATGACGATGGAGAGTGGCTCCACCGAACAGATGGTGCAATACGGCAAATACGTCTATTGCAACTGCTGGAGCTACCAAAACCGCATCATCAAAATCGACACCGAAACCGACCAAGTGGTCGATGAACTGAAGGTCGGCATACAACCGACATCGCTGGTCATGGACAAGTACAACAAGATGTGGACGGTGACTGACGGCGGTTATGAGGGCAGCCCCTACGGTTACGAAGCCCCGTCGCTCTACCGCATCGACGCCGGGACATTCACGGTGGAGAAGCAGTTCAAGTTCAAGTTGGGCGACTGGCCCTCGGAGGTGCAGCTCAACGGCGACAGGGACAAACTCTACTGGATCAACAAGGCCATTTGGAGTATGGACGTGACAGCCAGCCATGTGCCGGTGCGTCCGTTCCTCGAATACAGCGGCACGATTTATTACGGACTGACGGTAAACCCCGCCAACGGGGAAGTATACATCGCCGATGCCATCGACTACCAGCAGCAGGGCATGATTTACCGCTACTCGCCCGAAGGGAAATTGATAGATGAATTTTATGTCGGGATTATTCCCGGTGCATTCTGTTGGAAATAAGAAAGGAGGCAATATGAAAAGACTATATCTGTTATTCGCTTTGGCGGCATGTCTCCCCACGGCACTCTTTGCGCAGCAGACGGAAAGCAAAAAGCGGTCGACCTGGCATCTTACCATACCGGAAGTCACGGTCGTCGGCCATCGGCCGATGAAAGAAATCGGCGTGCAGAAGACGAAGTTCGATTCGCTCGCACTGAAAGAGAACATCGCCCTCTCGATGGCCGACATCTTGACGTTCAACTCGTCCGTATTCGTCAAGAGCTACGGACGCGCCACGCTCTCGACCGTCGCATTCCGAGGAACGTCGCCTTCACACACGCAGGTGACATGGAACGGCATGCGCATCAACAACCCCATGCTCGGCATGACGGACTTCTCCACCATTCCGTCCTACTTCATAGACAACGCATCGCTGCTGCACGGTACTTCATCGGTGAACGAAACGGGCGGCGGACTGGGCGGTCTGGTTAAGCTTGGTACCACCCCCACCGTTGCCGAAGGGTTCAACGCCCAATACGTGCAGGGCATCGGATCGTTCCGGACATTCGACGAGTTCGCCCGCTTCACCTATGGCAGCGAGAGGTGGCACGTCTCCACTCGTGCGGTCTATTCTTCCTCGCCTAACGATTACAAGTACACCAACCACGACAAGAAGATAAACATCTACGACGAGGACAAGAACATCATCGGGCAGTATCATCCTAAAGAGCGCAACCGCTCCGGGGCGTTCAAGGACCTGCACCTGCTTCAAGAGGTCTATTACAACACCCGCAAAGGCGACAAATTAGGCCTGAACGCATGGTATATCAATTCCAACCGGGAACTTCCGATGTTGACGACCGACTACGGAGATGCAACCGACTTCGAGAACCGCCAGCGGGAACAGACTTTCCGCAGTGTCCTTTCGTGGGATCATATCAAAAGCAACTGGAAACTCGGCGTGAAAGGCGGTTACATACACACATGGATGGCCTACGACTACAAGCGTGAGGTCGCACCTGATAACTGGGCGTCGATGACCCGTTCCCGCAGCAAGGTAAATACGTTCTACGGGCAAGCTGAAGGTGAATACAGTCCGACAAAACGTTGGTTTTTCACCGCTAACGTATCGGCTCACCAGCATTTGGTACGCAGTGAGGACAAGAATATCATCTTGCAGGACGGAGGCAAAGCCATCGTGGGCTATGACAAAGGACGCGTGGAACTTTCAGGCTCCGTATCTGCCAAGTGGCAACCGATAGACCGGCTTGGCATGTCGGTTGTGTTGCGAGAAGAAATGTACGGTTTCGAGTGGGCTCCGCTTATACCGGCTTTTTTTATTGACGGCATCATTTCTCCGAAAGGGAATGTGATGCTCAAAGCTTCTGTTTCACGCAATTACCGTTTCCCGACGCTGAATGACCTCTATTTCCTGCCCGGTGGCAATCCCAATCTGAGAAACGAGCATGGTTTCAGCTACGATGCAGGTGTAAGTTTCGAGGTCGGCAAAGAAAATGTCTATAAGTTGAACGGCGGCGTGAACTGGTTCGATTCCTACATCGACGACTGGATTATCTGGCTGCCCACCACCAAAGGATTCTTTTCGCCCCGCAACGTGAAGAAGGTACACGCCTACGGCATCGAGGTCAAGGCGAACCTGGCCGTGCAGCCGGCAAAGGATTGGCTCATTGACCTGAACGGTTCCTATTCGTGGACACCCTCTATCAACGAGGGCGAGAAAATGTCACCTGCTGACCAGTCGGTGGGCAAACAGTTACCCTACGTGCCGGAGCATTCCGCCTCGCTGACAGGACGGTTGTCGTGGCGGTCGTGGGCGTTCCTTTACAAGTGGACGTTCTACTCGGAGCGTTTCACCATGTCGAGCAACGACTACACATTGACAGGACACCTGCCCGAATATTTCATGAGCAACGTCTCCTTGGAGAAAAACCTCTTTTTCAAACCGGTGGACGTGCAATTGAAATTCGCTGTCAACAACCTTTTCAATGAAGATTACCTCTCGGTACTCTCGCGCCCCATGCCCGGCATCAACTTCGAGCTGTTCATCGGTATCACCCCGAAGTTCGGGAAAAACAAGAAAAAGTCCGTAAACACAAATTTGTAACGATATGAAAGCATTGAAAAATCTGAGCCTGATATTGCTGCTTGTACTGACATTCACAGGCTGCCATGATAAGAGTTCCAAACTTGCCGATTTCAACCGAGCGGTCTATACACCCGAATACGCTTCGGAGTTTGACATAAAAGGTGCAGACGGTAAAAAGAGCGTATTGGTTACCGTCACGAACCCTTGGCAGGGAGCTGACAGCATTACCACATACCTGTTCATCGCCCGTGACGGAGAAAGCGTACCCGAAGATTTCACAGGTCAGGTGCTCGGAAAAGATGCCGAGCACATCATCTGCATGTCCTCTACCCATATCGCCATGCTCGATGCTATTGACGAAGACCGTTGCGTCGTTGGCGTATCGGGTATCGACTACATTTCCAATCCCGATATTCAGGCTCGTCGTGACAGCGTCGGCGACGTGGGCTACGAAGGGAACATCAATTACGAACTGCTGCTCTCGCTCGACCCCGACCTCGTGCTGCTTTACGGCGTGAACGGCGCGAGCTCGATGGAGGGAAAACTGAAAGAACTGAACATCCCGTTCATGTATGTTGGCGATTACCTGGAAGAGTCTCCGTTGGGCAAGGCCGAATGGCTGGTGGCATTAGCGGAGGTTACAGGGAAACGGACAGAGGGAGAGAAAGTGTTTGCCGATATCCCGGTTCGCTATAACGCTTTGAAAAAGCGAGTAACCGATGCAGCCATCGATGCCCCTTCAGTGATGCTCAACACGCCTTACGGCGACAATTGGTTCATGCCCTCGACCGAAAGCTATGTCGCCCGGTTGATCAAAGATGCCGGAGGCGATTACATCTACAAGAAGAACACGGGAAACGCTTCTGCGCCCATCGACCTCGAAGAGGCGTATCTGCTGGCCTCGCAAGTCGATATGTGGCTGCATGTGGGTATGGCGAACACGCTCGACGAACTGCGAGCCGCCTGCCCGAAGTTCACCGACACCCGGTGCTTCCGCAACGGATACGTCTATAACAACAACGCCCGCACGAATGCCGCCGGCGGCAACGACTACTACGAGTCGGCCGTGGTGAATCCCGACCTCGTGCTACGAGACCTCGTAAAGATATTCCACCCCGAACTGGTCGCAGAAGATTTCGTCTATTACAAGCAATTGAAATAAATGCGCTCCCGTTCCGTCCTATTATTTACCGCACTGGTTGCCCTCACCCTCTTCCTGTTTCTGCTGGATTTGGCGGTGGGGGCTGTCGCCGTGCCGCTCGGCGATGTTTGGGCGGCCCTGACGGGTGGCGATTGTCCGCGAGCGACGGCGAAAATCATACTGAATATCCGACTGATTAAGGCGGTGGTCGCGTTGCTGGCCGGAGCCGCCCTGTCGGTCAGCGGTCTTCAGATGCAGACCCTCTTCCGCAATCCCCTTGCCGGGCCTTACGTGCTCGGCATCAGTTCGGGCGCGAGCCTCGGCGTGGCACTCGTCGTACTTGCCGGTGTCGGCTCGTCGATAGGCATCGCTGGGGCGGCATGGCTCGGAGCGGCAATCGTGTTGGTTGTCATCGCCGCCGTCGGACACCGCATCAAGGATATCATGGTAATTCTGATTCTCGGCATGATGTTCTCGTCGGGAATCGGTGCGGTCGTCCAAATATTGCAGTATGTTGCCAACGATGAATCCTTGAAAATGTTCGTCGTCTGGACGATGGGGTCGCTCGGCGATGTGACCCTCAACCAGCTTACTGTGCTTATCCCGTCGATTGTCACCGGACTGTTGTTGGCGGTGGTGACGATCAAGCCGCTCAACCTGCTGCTGTTCGGCGAGGAGTATGCCGTGACGATGGGGCTGAACGTCCGTCGCTCACGCGGACTGCTGTTCCTCTCCACGACGTTGCTAGCCGGCACTGTGACCGCCTTTTGCGGTCCGATAGGTTTCATCGGGCTGGCCATGCCCCACGTCACGCGGATGCTGTTCCGCAACAGTGACCATCGGGTGCTCGTGCCGGGAACCGTTCTTTCGGGTGCTTCCGTGCTGCTGCTTTGCGACCTCGTTTCCAAACTGTTCACCCTGCCGATCAACGCCATCACCGCATTGCTGGGAATCCCCATTGTGGTGTGGGTGGTCTTGCGCAACAAATCCGTTACAGCATGATAGAGTTACACGATTTTTCCATAGGCTACGGCGAGCGAACTTTGCTCTGCGAGGTGGAAACCACCATAGAAAAAGGCAAACTGACAGCCCTTATCGGGCGCAACGGCACGGGCAAATCGACGCTGCTCCGCGCCATCGCCGGACTGAACCGCCGTTATGCCGGTCGAATCCTGCTCGACGGGCATAACGCCGCCGATATGCGGGTTGCAGAGAGGGCAAGAACACTGGCATTCGTCACGACCGAGCGCACTCGCATCGCCAACCTCAAATGCGAGGACGTCGTGGCTATCGGCCGCGCACCCTATACCAATTGGATAGGAAGGATGCAGAAGGCCGACACGGAGATCGTTATGCGGTCGCTCGCCTCGGTAGGCATGGAGGACTATGCGGAACGCACGATGGACAGGATGTCGGACGGCGAGTGCCAGCGCATCATGATTGCCCGCGCATTGGCACAGTCCACACCCATCATCCTGCTGGACGAGCCTACCTCGTTCCTCGACATGCCCAACCGTTACGAACTCTGTTCGCTGCTCGCCCGGCTGGCCCATAACGAAGGAAAGTGCATCCTGTTTTCCACCCACGAACTCGACATAGCCCTCTCCCTGAGCGACAGAATAGCCCTCATAGACACCCCCGGACTTCATTGTATGCCAACAGAGGAGATGCGCCGGAGCGGTTATATCGAACGGCTGTTCAGCAACCAAGCCATGCGGTTCGACCCGCTGAGCGGAATCGTAAAGGCTCAATAGTATATAATAAAGACTCAAAAGCTAATGAAATTACTATTGCAGCATAAGATATTCATAGGATATTTTCTTCTAATGGCGATTATCGGTAGTATGGTCGCCATCGTTTTACACGAGCGTAAACGTGTGGCGGAGATAGAGCAGGAGTCGATAACCATATTCCAGACACAAAGCAATATCAGCACTACCCATCGCCATATCACCGTGCTTGCTACTTTCGGGGAATCCGTCATGACGTGGACAGATAAAGATTGTGAGTTATACCGTACACGTCGTCTGAAGGCGGATTCCCTGCTGCAAATTTTACGTGAACAATGCAAGGAATTTGTACGTCCGGAACAAGTGGATTCCCTCCGTTCCCTACTGCTCAACAAAGAGGAACATCTGTTGCGGATGAAAGAGATTTTCCGGCAACAAAAACAAATCGACAGCCTGCTGGCCGGCCAATATTCACTTGTCACATCACAAGCAAATACCTCCCGTACTGTCACCCGCAAGAAAAAAGGGATAGCCGGATTATTCGGAGGCAAGGAAACCGTACAATTGCCATCCGCTAATACCAAAGTGGGAGCACGGGGGAACGAGCTTATTTCCTTGCAGGAAGAACGCAGAAGAAACATCGAGACCTATACGGACAGTCTGCGGTTGCATAACCGTGAACTCAACGGTAAGTTGCGCACGTTAATCACAAGCCTGGATGAGCAGGCATTGTCCGCCCTCCGGAACAAAGAAGTCCGTTTGAAGGATTCATACGAGCATTCCACCCTTGTAATAACCGGCCTGATAATCTTCTCCATAATCCTGTTGTTTGTCTTGTATCTTATCATACAACGGGATATCAAGATTAAGGCAAGGAACAGGAAACGCCTGGAAGAAACGATAGAACAGAACTATGCGTTGCTGGAAATGCGGAAGAATATTATCCTGACCATTTCCCATGACATCCGCGCCCCGCTGAACATCATCAGCGGGAGTGCCGAACTGGCTATGGATACTCGTGAAAAGAAACGCAGGAACAATCACATGAACAACATCCGAATTGTATGTAAACACGTGGTACACTTGCTCAACAACCTGCTGGACGTGTACCGTCTGAACGAGGCCAAAGAAACCCGCAACGATGTGCCGTTCAGCCTTAAAGACTTGTTGGAACGTACCGTTTTCGGATTCTCCCACGTGGTCAATAACAAGGGAATCCTGTTCTGTCACGATTTCAAGGATACCGATGTCAAACTTTACGGCGATGTGGACCGTATCGAGCAGATTATAGACAACCTGCTCAGCAATGCAGTCAAATTCACGGAAGCCGGTACAATCAGTCTGAATGCCTGTTATCATGAAGGAGAGCTGCTGTTAGAAGTCAAAGATACCGGTATTGGTATGAGTGAGGAGACGCTCTCCCGTATCTTCCGTCCGTTCGAACGTTTGAGTTCAGTGGCCAACGCCCATGGATTCGGATTGGGGCTGCCAATCACGAAAGGACTTGTCAACCTGCTTGGCGGAACCATCAATGTGACAAGCAGTATAGACCAAGGCAGTACTTTCCGCGTGACACTTCCCATGAAGATGACGGATGAACCGATAGAAAGCGAGAACCGGATAATCCCACACCCGGTGCACCTGCCCCAAAATGTACTTGTCATTGATGATGACACCATGTTGCTGGATGTGATAAAGGAGATGCTGGAGCGTAACGGAATGAACTGTACAACCTGTGCCACCTCCAAAGAGGTCGTAAAGGCAATGCGGGGCAAGGATTATGACTTGCTGCTGTCCGACATCCAAATGCCGGGCACCAACGGCTTCGATCTGCTGACTCTGTTGCGGAACTCAAATATCGGGAACTCCCGTACCATACCTGTTGTGGCCATGACAGCACGCGGTGACAGTGACAAGGAGGCATTTCTCCATGCCGGATTTACAGACTATATCTACAAGCCTTTCTCTTCCTCCGAGTTGCTCAGCCTGCTTTCAACGATAAGAAGAAACCGGCAGGAAGAGACCCATAGCGTCGATTTCAGTCTGATACTCTCTGAAGTCAGCGACAAATCAAAAACGCTTCTTTCCTTTATATCCCAGTCAGAAAAAGACCGGGAGGAACTCGGTACGGCAATGAAAAACGGTGACAGGCAGAAATTGCGTGAAATCACCCACCGGATGCAACCGATGTGGGAATTACTGCAAATGGAAGAAGCCTTGTCGGCTTATCGCGCTTTACTGAAAAACGAGACTATAAACGATAAGATATTGAATGAACATACCCGGCAGATTATGGATTACGCCGCCATACTGATTAAAGTGGCGGAAGCCGAGATAAAAAGAGTGACGAATGAAACGGAAAATACTGATAGTTGAAGACAATGTAGGTCTGTCACAGATGCAGAAAGACTGGCTCTCACAGGCCGGTTATGATGCCGTGACGGCCATGAACGAGACGATAGCACGCTCGTTGATACGCAGAACGCAGTTCGACCTGATATTGTCGGATGTGCGGTTACCTGAAGGGGACGGCATTTCCCTGCTGGAATGGTTGCGCAAGGAAAGGAAGGACATCCCGTTCATCCTGACCACGGAATATGTTTCCGTTTCGGATGTGGTGCGTACCATCAAGCTCGGAGCCAGGGATTACCTGCCCAAACCGGTACACCGGGAGCATCTGCTGGAGTTGGCGGAAGATGTGTTCCGCCCGGTGGCTACGGTGCGCAGGAAAGAGAAGGAGCTGTTTCACCGAACAAGCCCCAGGATTCTGCAAGCGGAAAAGTTTGCCAGGCTGGTTGCTCCGTCCGATATGTCGGTAATGATTCTCGGTGCCAACGGAACCGGCAAAGAATCGATAGCACAAACCATCCATAACAACAGCGAACGCTGGAATATGCCGTTCGTCGCGATAAACTGCGGGGCGTTACCGCGTGAACTGGCCGCCTCGCTCTTCTTCGGGCACGAGAAAGGGTCGTTTACCGGTGCCGACAGCGCCAAGACCGGATATTTCGACATGGCGAAAGGCGGCACGCTGTTTCTGGACGAAATAGGGACGATGTCCTACGAGATACAGTCCTTGCTCCTGCGGGTATTGCAGGAGAATACCTATGCTCCGGTAGGCGGCAGGGAACGGACAGCCGATGTGCGGATAATTGCCGCCACGAACGAGGATATGCAACTGGCCATCCGGGAGGGACGTTTCAGGGAAGACCTCTACCACCGGCTGAACGAGTTCGAGATTCGGCAGCCGTCGTTGGCAGAGTGTCCGGAAGACATCCTGCCGCTGGCCGAATTTTTCCGTGAACGTCATTCCAAAGAACTGAAACGGGAAACGCAAGGCTTTACGGACGATGCCAGGCGCAGGATGCTCGCCTATCACTGGCCGGGCAACGTGCGGGAGTTGCAGAACCGAATCAAACGTGCCGTACTGGTCACGGAAACGCCGATGCTGAATATGGAAGCGTTGGATATGGAAATCCGTCCATGCGTAAATGACGATGCCCCTTCACGTACCGTCCTGCCCCTGAGAGATGAATCGATGGAGAAAGAGAGCATTATCAATGCTCTGAAGGTTTGCAACGGACACCGGGAACAAGCCGCGGCGATGCTGAATATCAATCCGGCAACGCTGTACCGGAAAATGAAGAAATACGGGCTGAAGTGAAATTGATAACTGTAATTAATGGAAATATCGCTGAATATATGTAATTTTGCAATTAAATAGAGAAAAATCGGCTTACTGTCAATAGGGCAGTTGCCGACGATATATAACATAAGACCGCAAGGCGTTTCTAATGGGAATCTGGTAAATTAACATTAACAGGAACTATTGCGTGATTGCTTATGCTATGCCTACGCATAGCGTGCATTCACCTATTCCTGTTAAGGTATTCCAGAGCCTCCATTAGAAGTAGCGTGTTTGCACGCTTCTTTTTTTTGACGGCTTCCGGTTGAGAGTAAAATTAAAAACCGGGGTATATGCCAAAAATCCAAGCAGTAACGGCTATGACACTGGACGGCTTTCTGCCGGATGCCGCCGATATGTCGATGCGATGGGTAATGAACCACAGGAAAGGTTTTGCCCATTGGCGGGAACGCTGTGACGCAAGGATTTTACCCCATTCCATTTTGGACCTGCTTTGCGAAAAAGACGGCAAAGGCAATACCTTTACCTATTTGGCCGAAGTTTCCGATTCCGAATCGTTGGAACTGCTCCGAGGGCTTTCCCTTTACAACCTCGTGGACGAACTGATCGTTTACCTGCTTCCCATTTCCTCCGGCGGGGGAACTTCCATACAAAACATTCTTCCTACTCTGCAATGGCGGTTGCATGAAGCCACTACCTTTTCCAACGGTATCTGCCGGTTGATTTATCGCAACCCTCGCAAGATGTAACTTGCACATTGCGGGAATCCTTGCATTTTGCAAGACCGTTTTTTCATTTCAACTTTCCTCTGATAATTTTTATTTCGCTGTATTTCAGCGGAATGCCTGTGTTATTCCGTGAAATGCAGGGTCATTGGTATGCCATTAGCCCTATATCATAGTATAACCTGTTGCGCGACAAGGTGTAATCAGTCATTATTTACACTCAAAAGACAGATCATATTATGATACAGATAGACCGTGAGACGTTCCAGATGATGCTTCACCAAATCATGGAACGGTTCGACAAGATTGAAGACAAGCTGAGCCGCATGAACCGGCAGACCTCTGCCCTTGACGGCGACAAGCTGCTGGATAACCAGGACATGTGCGAGTTGCTCGGTATCACGAAACGTACCCTTGCACGGTACCGCCAGAAAAAACTCGTGACTTACTACATGATAGACGGGCGTACCTATTACAAATCATCCGAGGTCAAGGAATTTCTGAACCGGAAAGGCAGGCTCTCCCTCGCGGAAATGGAGCGAAACAGAATCAATGTTTAACAAATTAAAATGAAGAATTGCAATGGAAATTATCAGTATGGACATCCGGACTTTCGACGCGCTCATGACGCGTGTGAAAACCATCGAGGAAAAGGCCGACATACTATGTAAACGGCAGGAAGACCTCGGCTTGAAAAAATGGCTGGACAACCAGGAGGTATGCGACATTCTTGGCATATCGAAGCGTACCCTACAGGAGTACCGGGCCAAAGGATTACTGCCTTTCGGCAGGATCAAGAACAAGCTGTTCTACAAGCCTGAAGACGTGGAGAAAGTATTACAGTCGTATTATCATGCTAATTCAAAGAAACTATGAACCATTATTTCATTGACAAGCAAGACCCGCGTGTAGCCGACCTTCTCCGCCGTCTGGAGAATACCGGCAGGGCACTGAAGAAAATGGAACCGAACTGTCAACGCTCGTTCAACGGCGAACGTTTCATGAATGATGTGGAACTGGCAAAACTCCTGCGTATCAGCCGCCGCACCTTGCAGGAATACCGGTCATTGCGCATCCTGCCTTACTACCTGATACAAGGCAAGGTGCTGTACAAGGAATCGGAAATTCAGCAACTGCTGGAAGAGGCGCATAGAAAGTGCCTTGACGAACAACAGAAATGGTTATGATCTGAGCAAGCGGTTCCAACGGAACAGTACGAGAGGAACAGCCCGATAATACGGATTGTTCCTCTCATTTTTATTGCCGCTTGTTTACACAGTCTTTCTTTTCCGCTTGGGCTTGGCGATAACTTCTTCTTCGTAGAGGTTTACCGGCCGTTTTGCCGACATTTCACGTAATGCTTTCGTGTCCTCGTCCACTTTCCGGCTTTTCACCTCAGCATATATCTGGGTAGTCGTGATGCTGGTATGTCCCATCATGCGGCTCACGGTTTCTATCGGAATACCCAACGAGAGCGTGATATGCGTTCCGAAATTATGCCTCGCCTTGTGGAAAGTCATGTAGAATCCGTATTGTTTTCCGACCTCTTTCGTGAGTTTAATCAAATATCCGCGACAATACACGTTGAAAATCTTGTCGCTCCGACGTTCCGGCTTGTACTTCTCTATAATCCGCAAGGGAATATCCAACAATCGGATATAAGAGGCGACATCCGTTTTTTTTCGCCGGATACGAATCCACTGACTTCCGTCCTCCTTCTGTATGATATCCTTTTCCGACAAGCGTTTCAGGTCGGCATAAGCCAGACCCGTGAACGTCGAAAAAATGAACCAGTCACGGACACGTTGCAGGTTGGGTTTATCGAGTTGTGTCGCCATCAGTTTCGTCAGGTCCTCGTATTTCAGATGGCGGCTTTTGCGCTTCGGAAGTGCCGGATGCAGTTCATCGTAAGGGTCGCGGCGTAATGTTCCCTGGCTCACCGCTCGTTTGGTCATCTTTTTCAAGCGGTACAAGTGTTCATGCACGGTTTTCTGCTGCATACCGCAATTGCTTCGCAGGTACAACTCGAAATCATCATAAAAATCCTGGTCGAGACTTTTCAGGGTGACATCTTCCGTTTTCTTTTTATCCCGTATAAACTCATGCAAGTGTCTGTAGGAACGGGTATAGCTTTCGTAACTCCCTTCCTCCCGGTCCACGCCGATTCTTTTCTTGAACTCCTCGTTATGTTCCGTAAACAGTGCCAGTAAGGTCAGTTTTTTCTCACCGATACCCAGCATGGCATTCTTGATCAATTCCGCTGTAACGAAACCCAGACTGTTTTTGATACGCTTGTAATGTCCACGGATCTGTTTGTCCAGGTCGACTATGGCGCGGTTCACGGTAATGGCATTTTCGCTTCTGCCGTCGGCACGTCCTGTTTCCGGATTCCACAGGGCGGGATTTACGGCTACCTTGATGCCTATTTGTTCCCATTTGGCATCGACACTTACCTTGCACAACAGCTGGCATGTTCCATCTTTGCGTACCTTTGTGCGGTTGATATAGAACAGGATGGCAAACGTGCTGCGGTGCTTTATCTCTTTATTCCGAATGTTGTTATTTACGTTCATGGCTGATAAGTTTAATATTAGACATACAGGTTAAATGGCAACCGAGAACCGCTCGGCAATCTTGGCATCGAGCATACGGGTGTCGTTCTCTACTTTATCATCGGTCACATGGGCATAAATCTGGGTGGTGCTTATCCGTTCATGCCCCAATATCTTGCTCACGGTTTCAAGCGGGACTCCGTTCGACAGAAGTACGGTCGTCGCGCTGGTATGGCGGGCCTGATGGAATACGAGTCGTTGCTTGATACCGCACAGGTCTGCGATGGTTTTCAGCGCGTTATTCAATTCGCTGTTGCTGTACATCGGCAGCAGTTTTCCTTCCGGTGCGGCATCCCTGTACTTTTCAAGGATATAGAGCGGAATATCCAGTAAGGGGACCTCATAGCTGATTTTTGTTTTCTTGCGGGAGGTCTTAATCCACAATGTGCCGTCCTCGACAGCCACGAGGTCTTCATCCGACAAGCGGCACATATCCCCGTATGGAATGCCGGTAAAGCAGGAAAAGAGAAACAGATCACGGATATGGTAGAGTTTCCTGTTATGGAGCGGTGTCGACATGATGCGTTCCAGTTCATGCTCCGTGAGATACTTTATTTCCCTTGCCGGTCGTTCCGCCTCATAGCCTGCAAACGGATTGGACGTCAGGATACCTGCCGACTTCGCTTTCCGGATAACCGTCATCAGCTGTGTGGTCAGCAGCAGAATAGTTCCCGCACTCAGTTGGCAGTCCGTCCGCAGGTATAGATCATATTTGTCTATGAAAGACCTGTCCAATGCCGTGAAGGGAATGTCCGAAAGGTTGTATTCCTTGTTGAGAAACTGCATGAGTTGGCCACAAGCATACTTGTAGGATGTGGCCGTGCTTTCCTCACGATTGATTCCGACTTTTTTCTCGAATTTCTTTATGAAACTGAGGAAGAACGCCACCAAAGTTTCCTGCCCGTAAGCCATGCCCAAAAGGATACATTTCACCTCCTCGGCTGATACTTTCTCCCGAAGGGCAAACAAGTCCTGATAGATGGAGAGTGCCGAAGCGCGTATCTCGTCCAACTGCCGGTTGATTTCCCTTGACCTTGCGCTCTTCCCCGTGGCACGACCGGAAAGCCATGCCGATTCCGGAGCCGTCATCTTCATGCTGAAGGCCGCCTCGGAATACTTGCCTACATTCAACCTGCCCATAATCGGGCACTCTCCCTGCTCGTCCGCTTCGCTCTTTTTCAGGTAGAACGAAACCCTTACATCTTCTTGATTCATAGCTCTATACTTTTAATTGCAAAATTAACCGGTATAGAGTTACCTGTCAGCATGAAAAATATGGCAGAACATAGAAACAGCCCCTTGAAACAGAAAACAATAGGCATATTTTACCGATATACGGAAAATTCTGCGTATCTTTATTCTCTCAAACAAGGGTTCTTTGAGATGGCAGAGGCGAAATCAGAGTAGTTTCACGTTTCATTTTCGATGTCGTTCGACACTAAAAAAGGCAACGGATAGGTAGCAAAATTACCTCACAACTCCTCAATATCCCGCTTTTTTGGAAAAAGGAAGAATACAGTCATTCAACACCCAATTCCTTTAGTCTCCAACCACTTACTTTATTCCGCCAAAATCTGCCTGAATCTCACGAATTCTTCTTATATTACTATAAATGTATATTATAACGTACAATTAACGCTATATAAAACAATAACTTAGCAGGCTTTACCAAAATAAAAAGGACTCTATCAATACCTCAAAATTTTTCTATAAAGACTGTATTTGTAAATATCGTTTAATACGGATTTGAAAGAATAAGGAGACTTTATTTTATAATGTATTGTTTATCTGTTGTTTCTACAGTGAATCATTTTCTGTATAATGTTCAATGAAAGCTTTAGTATCGAGAAAAGAAGGTCTTAATTGTAATATCTATAGAACGGATACTATATAAAAAAGAAAAGGCTGTCATCACGACAACCAATCTTCATTGTTAACCTTAAATCTAATACCATGAAAAACACAGTACAAAGATAAGTGAATTTTTATGTTATAAAACATGTTTGGCTGTTTTTTCTTTATTTATTTAACTCTATTTAACTTACTCGATACTGTCAGGTAGTTCTTTTTGAGCCTTAACTCCTAGATCTTTAAGCATTTCTGCCTGTCGTATGAGATTTCCATTGCCTTCTTTCAATTGTGATAGAGCTTTATCATATGCTTTCTGAGAACGTTCTATGTTTTTTCCTACATCTTGAAGCGTTTCTACAAAGCCTGCAAACTTATCGTATAAGGCAGCTCCTCGTTTGGCTATCTCTATGGCATTGCGGCTTTGGTATTCGCGTTTCCACAGGTCGGCTACCACTTTCAATGAGGCTACCAAGTTTGTAGGGCTTATCAATAAGATCCGTTTGCGATATGCATAATCCCACAAGGTGGAATCGAGCTGCATCGCTAATATATAAGCCGGTTCGTTAGGGATAAACATCATCACAAAGTCGAGAGATTCTACATAGTCTTGATATGCTTTTTGGCTCAGCTCATCAATATGCTGCCTTACAGAAGTAATATGTTCTTTTTCGGCAGAGATTTTTACTGCATCTATTTCAGCTTCCACATACTTAATGTATGCACTCAGGGATACTTTCGAGTCTATGATGATTTTTCGTCCACCGGGATAAACAACTGTAACATCGGGCTGCATATATTTATTTTGTGTGTTCTGAATGCGTGTTCCGTTTTCGTCGGTAATAAATTCCTGAGTGAAATATTCTTCACCTTTCTTGAGTCCCGATTTTTCTAATATAGATTCCAGAATCATTTCACCCCAGTTACCCTGTATCTTATTGCTGCCTTTCAATGCTTTCGTTAAGTTGTTAGCATCTTCGCTTATCTGGTTGTTAAGAGCAACCAGATCTTTGATTCGTTCTTCGAGAGAGAAACGCTGTTTCGATTCTTTATCGTAAGTTTCTTCTACTTTTACTTTAAACTCAATCAGTTTTTCATTCAAGGGTTTCAGTATAGCTTCCATATTCGCCTTGTTCACGTCTGTGAAGCGAAGGGTTTTTTCTTCCAATATCTGTGTTGCTAATATTTGGAAATCTTTATTGAGCTGAGTACGGGTATTTAATAACTCTTCCTGCTGAATTCGTAATTGTTCCTCTCTGGACTGTAGCAAAGCTTTATTTTCTGCAATCTCTTTCACATGCTCTAATTGAGCCTTTTGTAAAGACTCCTTATCGCGAGTTAAGCGAACAACTTCTTCCTTTAGTTCAGATTCTCTCTGCTTATTATTTCTTTGTATTAAATAAATAACAATTGTAGCCAGGATCAATATTACGCCGGCATAAACTAATTCCATATTGATTTGTTTTAAAAGAAACGGAAAGTTATTTAAAAGATTCCCTTTAACAAAATTTGCCTCAAAAAACTTGTGAACATCTTTGTTCAAAGATATTTTTGTCTGGTAAATAAAGGAATGAAAATATTATACAGTAAACATTTTCCACCGGGGAATTTCGGAGCCATCAATTTGTTTGGAATAATCATTGCTCGCAAGGATTATGGAAGGCTATCTGATGCCGAAATAAACCATGAGTGTATACATACACGGCAAATGCTTGAAATGCTCGTAATATTCTTTTATATAAGCTATTTGATAGAGTGGATCGTTCGATTGATACAATATAGGAATATGTTTGATGCTTATATAAATATTTCATACGAGCGCGAAGCATATAGTAATATGTATGATATTGAATATTTGAAAAAGAGAAGACCTTTTACTTTTAAAAATTATTATAAAAAACGGTATGAAACTTAGACTACTCATATATTTATTGTGTACCGTGATAGTAGGGGGAGTATCATGTGTACAGAGTCAAAATAAAATAGAACAAGGTAATATGAAATACAACAAACTGACGCCCGAAGAAGAAAGGGTAATAATACATAAAGGTACAGAAGCTCCTTACACAGGAGAATATGTAAATAATAAGCGGGCTGGCGTGTATGTGTGTAGAAGATGCAACGCCCCGCTGTATAATTCATCTGATAAATTTGACTCTCATTGTGGATGGCCTTCTTTTGATGATGAAATAAAGGGTGCTGTAAAACGTGTTCCTGATGCCGATGGAAGACGAACCGAAATAATATGTGCAAACTGTGGTGCTCACTTAGGGCATGTATTTCTCAATGAAGGCTTCACTGCAAAAGAGACAAGACATTGTGTAAACTCTATATCACTAAAATTTATACCTCAAGAGAATAAAATGATAAAGAAAGCTTATTTTGCCTCCGGTTGTTTTTGGGGCACAGAATACTATTTCATGAAAGCTAAAGGTGTGGCACATACCGCCGTAGGTTTTATGGGTGGACATGTAGATCATCCTAGTTACGAACAAGTTTGTCAGAAAAATACCGGACATTTGGAAACAACAGAAGTAGAATATGATACTTCGAAAACCACGTATGAGGACCTTGTCAAGTTGTTTTTCGAAACGCATGACTTTACTCAAACAAATGGACAAGGTCCGGATATTGGACCTCAGTATCTGTCTTGTATATTTTATGCCGATGAGAATGAAAAAAGTATTGCTGAAAAATATATATCGATTCTACAAAAAAAAGGGTATAAGGTTGCAACAATGCTAAAACCCTTATCTACATTCTGGAAAGCAGAAGATTATCATCAACAATATTACGAGCACAAAGGAACAACTCCTTATTGCCATGTATATAAAAAGATATTCGAATAGTTGGAGTGTCTATTAATTAACAGGTTAATAAATATATTATTAATTTGAATACATTAAATTATTATATTCGATGTATTCATATTATTTTTGTGTCTTAACTAAAAATCAGAAAAGTATTTTAATTAAATTATTTCTTTATGCTTAAAACAATCTTATCTATTTCTGGAAAACCCGGACTTTACAAACTTGTATCGAACAGTAAGAATATGGTTATTGTAGAGTCTCTCGCAGATAACAAAAAGATCCCGATTCATCCACGTGATAAAGTAGTATCATTGGGAGATATCTCTATATACACAGAAACTGATGATGTGCCTTTGAAAAGCATTTTTGCTTCTATCAAAGAGAAAGAAAATGGGGCTAAAGTATCGATCAGTGCAAACTCAAAGCCTGAAGAGTTAAAGAAATACTTCGAAGAAATCCTCCCTGAGTTTGACAAAGACCGTGTTTATCCGACAGATATCAAGAAAATAATAAATTGGTATAATATCATTATCGAATCTGATTTCGACTTCGAGCAAGAAGATAACAGCGGTGAACAGAATACAGAAGATAACGAGTAATGCTTGTTAAGTAAAATATTATTATCAGACCTTAAAAGTATTTCTAAGTGTTTACTAAGGTCTACGTTTTATAATAGGAACCCCTTCAAAGGCCTCCCCGAAAATGGAGAAGTTTGGAGGGATTCTTATTTTGTGGGTTCTCTATTTTACCAAAGAGAGTTACAAATATTGTTCTTGATTTAGATTATAAGGAAGCCTCCTTCTGTTTCCGGTGTATTAGGTATACAAAAAAAGCTTACCTGCAATCAGATAAGCTTCCTTATATTATATGATTTTTATATTTTCCTTATTCAGTAGGAGGTGTTGTTGGCTGTTGGGTAGGAGCCGGAGTAGTTGTACTTGCTGCACCTTGACCTTGATTAAGAGGTAGAGTAGTAGACATATCAGGTGTTCCTGTAGTAGGAGTAGCCGGTATGCTTATATCCGGTTTTGCTGTTCCTAAACCACCTTTAGGTCTGATCATAACACAAACAATACTCATTATCATGATGAAACCAGCCAACCCCCAAGTTGCTTTCTCTAAGAAGTCTGTGGTTTTACGAACTCCCATGATTGCATTTGAAGATGAAAATCCTGATGAAAGGCCTCCGCCTTTTGAGTTTTGAACAAGAACTATAAGTACCAAGGCTATAGCTGCTATCACAATTAATATGGTAATAAGTGCGATCATTTTTTATCTTTAGATTTTGAATTTATAATCAATTTTTCGAGAAAACTCAATTGGTCTGCAAAGTAAATATTTTTTTTTGGATAATTCAAACTTAAATGTTTAATTATTTTGTATGCTTTCTCATACTTCTGCTGCTTTATATATATTTTGGCAAGGGTCTCGGTGAAAAACAAGTCTTCATTTAATTCATCCTGATCTTCATTGCTGTCTTTTAGTTCATAAGTATGATCTCGGAGCGACTCATCTTCTTTCTCTATTTGGATGTGGATACCATCTTCTTCCGATTTAGTAATGAAGGTGTCTATAATATCTTGATGCTTGAGTTGCAGGTTACTCTCTTTTTTGTTCTCTTCTTCCTGAGGCTGATACTGTATGTATGAAAAATAATCGGTTGTGGCTATGCTCGAATGGGATATATTATATTCCAGTTGCATATCATCGCTGATTGTTTCGCCTCGTGATTCAAAGAACGCGTTTAATAGAATGTTCGTTTTATCTTCAGCAATTTCTTTTTTACCTGTTTCTGTAAAGAAGCGCTCATATTCGTCGCTGAATATATAATAAAACAATGCTCTCCTGTCGGCTATTGTAATACTCAGCCTTTCCAGTTCTGTTTTATATCTTTCAGGTTCGTGTATGTATACAGCTTTTAGGTATATGAAAATGGCAACTTGAAAAAAAGGGTATTCGAAAGCAATCCTCTCCAAACTTCCGATATCGGATTTTGAGGGAGAATTTTTTTGAATAATAAATTCATTAAGCTTCTGAATATCCATGTTTATGATCTTATAGCAATATTTAAGATTATTGTTTACTACCAATTAGACATGGTTGCATTAAATATCTGGTCTACTATTTCTTTTGTAAGTTCTTCTCCCAGTTTATCTTGTACATCGGTAAGCATTTTGCTACTCTCAAAATCTCGATATGCCGAGATTGTCTCCTCTTTATCCTCTTCCGGTCTTACATTATTTCTAAATCGGAATTTAACCGCCAGAGTAAGTCGAGTTTGCGATGCCAGGTTGTTTTCCTGCACAGCCAGAGGTGTCAGATCCCAACGTACAATTTCACCTTCTATTTCCATTGAGGGTGCTACGCTGGTAAGCTGTAGTTTGGTGCCTCGTATAAATACATCTTTCATTTCCTCGTTAAACATTTGAGCTAACATAGGATATACGTTTGGCGCCTGATTCTGGAAGTCGCGAATCTCTAGAGTGGGCGTTTCGGAATAGTTAATGTTCGAACCGTTAAACTTGTATGAAATTGTACAAGCTGTCATCATGATTGATACTAAAATCAACAGACCGATTTTTTTCATAAATTTTCCAGATTATATTCTTTTATTTTTCTGTATAGCGTACGTTCCGATATTTTTAGGTCTTGAGCCGCATTCTTGCGCTTTCCGTTATGGCGATCCAACGCTTTTATTATCATGTCTTTTTCTACATCTTGTAGAGAAAGTGTTTCTTCTTCATATTCGGGAGCTTCTATTATATCTACGTCAGCAATATCATTTCTGGTAGGGGTAATAGTATGAGGATCATTTTTTATAGTCAGAGGTGTAGTTGCTCCTTTGTCAGTAGTACTTACTACCATAGTTGGTAAAGTACTATCGCCTTTGCTGATTGTGGATGCAGATACAGCATCTGAGGCTTTCAGATTTCCGGCAACAATATCATGAACAATTTTTTTCAACTCATTCATGTCTTTTTTCATATCAAAAAGTACCTGATAGAGTATTTCTCGTTCATTACTAAAGTTTTTAGGATCATTATGTCCCGCAGAAGCATGGATGGGAATTAAGCCAACCTCGTTTGCCGGAAGATAAAGTTTTAGTATATCTGGAGTTATTTCTCTAGCCTGTTCTATGATTGATATCTGTTCGGTAATATTTTTTAGCTGGCGAATATTCCCCGGCCAATAGTAGTCTTTGAGCATCTGCTTTGCCGATTCGGTCAGAACAATAGACGGCATATTATATTTTTCTGCACAGTCGCTTGCAAATTTTCTAAAGAGTAAGGGGATATCGTTTTTTCTGTCTCTTAGGGCAGGTATCCGAATAGGGACAGTGTTTAATCGGTAATATAAGTCTTCGCGAAAACGTCCATTACGTGTAGCTGTTATCATATCCAGATTTGTAGCCGCTACAACACGTACGTCAGTTTTCTCAACTTTTGATGATCCTACTTTTATAAATTCACCCGTTTCCAGCACACGCAGTAAACGCGCCTGTGTAGAAAGGGGTAATTCTCCAACCTCATCGAGAAACAGTGTACCTCCGTTAGCCACTTCAAAATACCCTTTTCGTTCGCCTGTAGCTCCGGTAAAGGATCCTTTTTCGTGTCCAAAAAGTTCTGAGTCGATAGTTCCTTCGGGGATAGACCCACAGTTGACCGCAATATAAGTTCCATGTTTGCGATGACTGAACTGATGGATAATTTGCGGGAAACTTTCTTTTCCCACTCCGCTCTCTCCTGTCACCAGTACAGACATATCGGTAGGTGCTACTTGGAGTGCTATGTCTATAGCCCGGTTGAGATCGGGTGTATTCCCTATGATGCCGAAGCGTTGTTTTACCTGTTGTATATCTGGTCTTGCCATTTTTTTTATTAGATAGATAAGTCACAAATAAACAAAAGTTTATATGTGAAGTTTAACGAAACCTGACAAAATTACATATTAATTTCAGTTTTGTCAGTCTTTTTTAGTGAAGATTTCTAAAGGTGATGAGTTTAATTTGTAGATTTAGCTAAAGCGTATGTTTTAGCTTTCAAAAACTCTCCGAACGCCTTTATATCTGTATGTTTTGCCTGCTCTTCGGGTAATATTGGCTCACCCAATCGTAAGTATATAGTTTTACCCTTTTTGTTATACACTTCGTGTCCTAATCTCAATGAGCGGAGTCTCCAATTTACAAGATCAAGAAAGTTAAAGAACCAAGAGTTTTTACCGCTAAAGTACATTGGTATCACAGGTACTTTCGACTTTTTTATCAACTTTAGTACCGGTTCTTGCCATTCACGGTCTTCGACCTCCATTCTGAAGTTTCTTACTTTTGTCTTAGATACGGCTCCCGCAGGGAAGAATCCCAGTGGATGCCCGCTTTTAATATGTTCGATGGATTGTTTTATCCCCTCGAGGCTTGACTTACTTGCTATTTTCCCGCTTTGGAAAGGGTTTACAGCGATGAAGTTGGGAGACATCGTGTCTATCATTCCGAGGATGAAATTTACCATCATTTTATAGTCGGGGCGAACCGATGCGATTGTGGCAATGGCGGCAATACCATCTATATGACCGTATGCATGGTTTGAGACGGTGATAAAGGATGTGCCTTTGTATTGGTTAAGAACTTCTATATTTTCAACTACTATATTGACTCCGACGTCTTGTAGCAAATGTTTGCAAAATTCAGGACCTTCGTATTGCTTTGAAGCATCATAGATGCGATTGACTTTATTCATTCCGGTCAGCCACATTGCAAATTTTATAAGTATATTTCCAAATGGACCACGTAAGATGGGGCTCATTTTGCGAACATCATCATAGCTCAATAATTTTTCCTTCATGCTGCTGTTTTTTTACTGTTGCAAATTTCGTTAAAATAGAAATATTAGACAAGTATTAATTAAGATTCGTCATGAAGTTCGATGATATCCAAATCTGAGATATTACCTTCACTCAAGTTGAACTTAAGAAGGGTTCTGACTTTATGTATCCCATATTTGCCTGCTGCTCCCGGATTGATAAATAAACCATTTATTTTTTTGTCGAATATAACTTTCAGTATATGTGAGTGTCCGGTTATAAATAATTTTGGCGGATTCATAAGTAATATTGATTGTACTTTACGGTTATATCTTCCCGGAGAACCTCCGATATGAATCATAAATACATCTACACCTTCGAGAGTGAAGCGTAACGTTTCGGGATATGCTGCACGTACACGACTATCATCGATATTCCCGTACACAGCCCGAAAGGGTTTGCCCAAAGCTTCGAACTTCGAGGCCAACTCCATTGAACCTATATCTCCGGCATGCCATATTTCGTCACAGTCGGAAAAATATTTTGCAAATTTCTCATCCCACCAATTATGGGTGTCGGAAAGTAATCCTATCTTTTTCATTATAGATTGATACAAATACAAAAACAAACAGATAGGATAAATGTTCCCATCGAAGTATATTTCAAGTATGGGTCGAGTAGACGATTCTCTTTTATTTTGATAATGTTAATTAACAATTTAAAAAATACAAGAAAACTTAATAGGTAGATATATTGATACCAGTAGGTACTATATAATATAGAATATGCTGTAAGGCAAACGAACGCTCCTATGATTAATAGGGCGTGGTATATTTTAGCATTCTTGATTCCTATCCGTACAGGGATTGTTATTTTCCCTGATTTCTTATCATTGTCTATATCGCGCATATTGTTAAGATTGAGTACGGCCGCTGTCAGTAAACCTAGAGCTATGGCCGGTAGCCACGGTTTGAAATCTATAGTGTGGGTATGCAAGAAATATGTTCCAACTACGGATACAAGACCAAAAAAGATAAAAGAGAAAATGTCTCCCAATCCTTTGTACCCATAAGGATTTTTTCCGGCTGTATATTTTATTGCAGCTACAATACTTCCTAGTCCCAATCCCAGAAAAAGTAAAATGTATTGCCATGCCATAAACTGAAGAGCAACATAAACAAGCAAGATTCCAATAACGATAGCACATGCTATAGCTATTTTTATTGCTTTTGTCATCTCTTTAGGAGTAATGGCTCCGCTTTGGACTGTTCGTTGAGGTCCTATTCTTTCGCCTGTGATATCTGTGCCTTGTTGGTAATCGCCAAGGTCGTTTGCCATATTGGATAGTAGTTGTAATACATTCGCTACCAAAATGGTCAGAATAAATACAAGTATGCTGAATTTTCCTGTGCTATATGCGATTCCACTGCCGCATAGTGCCGTAGCTCCCGCCAAGAATAGTGTGCGTGGACGCAGAGCCGATACCCAAGATTTTACAGATGCCATAATTAAATTTGTGCAAAGGTATGTATTTTAGTCTGATGAGAAAAATATTCTTATCAGGTCAAATTCTAATATTACCTAAAAATAGAAAGATGACGTTATGCTTATTTCTACCTATTCACAGTTTTCTTTATATTATCTAAATCGAACAATACTCTTATTCCAAAATCTTGATATTTAGCTGTTTTGAATGACGCAAAGACTCCTAGATTAAGCAATTTTGTAAAATTTAAAGAATAGCCAACTTCGCTGTATTTCATGCGGGGAGTGTATAGGTTTTTTAGATGCAGGCTTTCTGTAAACATTTTTCCCTGAAGAAAAGGTAATCGCTTAATTAATATATACTTGCTTTCGAAGTTGAAGTTGGTTCTAATCCAATATTTATTTGTTGAAGCAACATAGTTGTCTAACAGCATAAAAGATGTAAATGGAGACTTTAGATTCACTGTTACATTAGATGTGTTGAAGTGCTGATAGTCGGCAAAGTGTATTTTGTCTCTTTGTCCGATAAAGCGTCCTCCTTCGATCTGATAATTGAAGTTACTAAATTCGTCCAATTTGACTTGTTGTTTTATTCCTGCCGTAAATTTTTGATACCGGGCATTGTTGGTTTGCCATGCAGAGAATGCCTGCTCATAATTAATATAGAATGTAGGAGAAGTATATTTCTCATATCGTTTAGCCCCATGTTTTATTGAGTAATAAGCATGAGGAGTATATTCTATACCTAGGTTGAGTGCTGTTTTGTCAAATCTGTCGTCAGGGTATATATTAGGTGTGATTTTGTTCTTCTTTCCCCAAGTGTAATCCGTGTTGTTTGATAATCCATGCCTCTGGGCTATCTCTAATCCTACAGATACAGATAATCCATTAGAGACGTCTATACTATTTGTCGCGGAAATAAAATCCTTCTGGTAGAAATAGTTGTAATTTTTGCCTCTGATCAGTGAGCTAGAAAAGTTATTGAAGCGATGGATGCCTTGCGGGTTGAAATCTTCACTTATGCTTCCTACAGAAATGGTAAGGTTGCCTAATTTTAAAGGTGAATAGTTCAGATTTATACTACCTCCACCCACCAGTCTTTTTCTTGATAATGTATAATATATATAAGGTGTTATTTCAAGTTTGTTATGTTTACCTATATTACTCATCAATCGGAATGATTGTCCTATCCAGAGCCCATCTACGAAATTATATTCATATATACTTCCTTCAAGCAGTCCGTTGAATCTGATTTTTACTTTGCTGGAGTCACTTCCTATCTGACCTCCGTTTATTATATTCGAAAATGATAGTTTGGGATTGCGGTGCTTTTCTCTTGCCGAATCGAGATGTTGCTGTATGGAATCCCTTTTAATTAATGTTTTTATTTCTCGTTCTTCCAAAGGTATCGTTCTTCTGTTGGCCCAATATGCTGCATCACGCTTAGATGCCAAACTATCCGATTTTATCATATATAAGGAGTCTTGACGTGCGATTTCGAAGTTTTTTTTCTCTTTTTTGCTTTTTGTACTACTTATTACCGATTCATTCGTTTTAATATTACTATAAGTTAGTGATGTATAGTAGTTCATTGTGGCTTTAATTCCGAAGATGTCAATGTCAGATGCTATCAAATAAGTGATAGGCAGATATACATTCGGTGCTAATTCCTGAAAGGAGATTGTATATACCTGTTTTGCTCCATATGGATTAGAGCGAAGTTCTGCAGAATATATATGCCATGTATAATCTGCTATATATATGTAGCCTTCGTAAAGCGAAGGGTCTTTTAATTTGGGTTCTATTTTAATTTTATTTATTGTTAATCCATTCTCTTCTATAAATCCTTCGTATCTGAATTTGTAGTAAGAAAATGCCTGAGGATGCAAGGGTGAAATGTATAAACCAATCTTGGGATTGTATAATGAAGTGCTTAGTATTCCTATCGCGTCTTTCGAGTCTATATTGTCGGGAATACTGCTTGAGAATGCTTTTACTGTTTGTTCGTACTTGTCGGGTGCTGTAAAATGTATTTCATTGAACGATTCTTGTGTAAATAGCAACTCCTTGAAATCTGACAGTTTAACGCCTTCTTCTCTTTTTGCCATTCTGTCTATCAATGATGAAACTTTAAGTAATTCTGCATTTACTTTTATATAGGCTTCTGCTGTATATCCTTTTACAGAACTGGCATATAATGGGGCACTGCGTATTGCTTTTCGCATAATAGGGTAGGCGGGATCTTCCTGATTTGAAACAGTAATTTCCTTTAGGCTGAAAGGATTTTCATATAATGTTACATCTCGTGTGGTTGTTTTGTCTGTATTGATCTTTATTTTTTGCACTTCAGGCTTAAATCCCAGGCACTTATATTCTACTTCATATTCTCCGCCAGGTAGAGTTGTTTGATAGTGTCCCGTTTCATTACACACCAACCCCTGATTTATACCTTTTATATATACTGTACTTGCGTATAGAGGTTCGCCGTTTGTGTCTGTAATTTTTCCTTTAAAGTTTTGTGCCTGCAAATGAATAAAGCAAAAAAGAGATAAAATCAGGGCAATATATAGTCTCATTATTAGTGTATTATTTAGTGCTAATTTTTAACATTCTATGCAAATATATCGGAAATATCAATCTATCTTTATTTATTTCCTGTTTTTTATTCGATTTAATGTTACAAAAGAATGACATTATTCTATATTCCCCTATAAAATAAGATTATTTTATTATTTTTGCGCTAAATTTTTTTCAAAATATTAAAGATTAAAATGCTTACAGTTGAGAAAATTGGCGGAACCTCCATGTCGCAGTTTAAAGATGTGCTGGAGAACGTCATTGTAGGAAAGAGAAAGCCGGAAGAAATGTATAATCGGATATTTGTTGTATCTGCGTATAATAATGTTACTAACTGGCTATTGGAACATAAAAAAACAGGAGAGCCCGGAGTATATGTTCAATTTCTCGAAAATGCAGATTATAGTATCGGATTAGACAGTCTGTGTCAAAGACTTTTGCTTATAAATAAAGGTTTTGAGGAAATCGGTCTGAATCTTTTAGAAGCAAGAGAATTTATTACTTTTCGCCTCAAACAGGCTAAAACAATGCTTCATAGTTTGAGCAAAGTTTTAGCTTCAGGATACGTAAATGCCGAAGATATCTGTTTAGCTGCGCGCGAAATATTGGCATCAATAGGAGAAGCGCATTCTGCATGGAATACTGTAAATATTTTGAACAATAATGGTATCTCTGCGCGATTTATCGATCTTTGCGGATTCAATGACTCTCTGCCTCTCACAATAGATGAGCGTATTCATAGGGCATTCAAAGGGGTCGATTTTAGTAAGGATGTATGTGTTGCTACCGGCTATACAAAAGGTACAGAAGGTATTATGCGTGCATTCGATCGTGGGTATACTGAGGTGACTTTTAGTAAGATTGCGGTAGAAGTAAAGGCCAGTGAGGCTATTATTCATAAAGAATACCACTTATCAAGTGCCGATCCTAATATAGTAGGTGTGGATAAGGTGGTTCCGGTAGGACGAACCAATTTTATCGTCGCTGATCAGTTGGCTGATATTGGTATGGAGGCTATTCATCCAAAAGCATCTAAACCCTTGGAGCTTGCAAATATCGATATTCGTATCAAAAACACCTTTGAACCGGAGCATCCGGGTACACTGATAACAAAGGAATATGTGTCGGAAATACCGAAGATAGAGATTGTTTCAGGTACAGATAAGGTATTAGCTGTAGAAATTCACGATCCAATGATGGTTGGAGAGGTTGGATTTGACCTGAAAATAATGCAGATATTCGCCAAGTTTAACGTGAGTTACATTCTCAAATCTACAAATGCAAACTCTATTACAATGGTAGTATGGGACAATTATAAGTCACGCGAAATGATAACAGACTTAGAGGCGACATTCTATCAGGTTATTGTAGAGCGTGTAGCCTTAGTCTGTGTTATGGGTACTAATATCGCGTTGCCGGGGTTCTTGTATAGAGCGTCGAAAGCTTTGTTCCAAAAAGGTATCAATGTTGAGAGTTTTGCTCAATCTCTGCGACAGGTGAATATGCAGTTTGTAATAAAAAGAGAATTTTATAAAGACGCGGTAATTGCACTGAATGATGAACTGTGTATAGAGAAATAGGTTAATAAGGGTTTTTTTATATTTTTTTTATTGTGTGAATTGATTTTTAATTCTATTTTTGTTAGCTGAAACTAGAGTGATCATTTAATACCTTGTGGGACACTTGAATTAAAAAGAATTTCCACAATTACAGATATATAGACCTTTGAATTTGCTTGAACATTCTCTATTACAAAAGTTGCTTTTATTGGAAAATAAAAAACTGATTTCACCGTTACATTTGATTAGAAGTGTGAACAAAAGTGCAATATTAGGTGCAAAATACTTAAAAAATCAAAATAATAGTATATTTGCATCCTACAATAATTGACACTGTGTAATTTTATTGTTTAAAAATGAGGAGACTATTGAAAATTAAAAGATATAAATTTAAAAATTGATTCACTAAACTTAAATTATTTATTATCATTATGGAAACTAAAAAACAACAACCAAAACAAAAACCAAGATCTAAAGGCGTTTCAGCTATGATAGTCGTTATTGGATGTGCGATTGTAGCTCACCTATTCTTCTACCTAGTTGCTGGGGATAAAGCAAACTTTGACGAAAAAGGTCATCCGCTACCAGGCAATTCACTAGGTGCATTATACCAAGGAGGATGGGTAATTCCTATCGTTATCACGCTGTTACTAACTACACTTACTCTTTCTGTAGAGAGATTCTTTGCATTGAACAGAGCTAGTGGAAAAGGAAGCACAGCTAAATTTGTGATGAACGCTAAAGCTAAATTAGAAGCTGGTGACATCGCAGGTGCAACAAAACTGTGTGACGAACAAAAAGGATCTGTGGCTAATATATTAAAAGCAGGATTAATCAGATATGCAGATGTTGAGAAAATTGCAGACAAAAACAATGACGAAAAAGCTGCAATGATTCAAAAAGAATTGGAAGAAGCTACAACTCTAGAACTTCCATATCTACAACAAAACTTATCAGTTATCGCTACTATTTCTACTCTAGGTACTTTGATGGGACTATTCGGAACAGTACTTGGTATGATCCGTTCGTTTGGTGCGATGGGTCAAGAAGGAGCTCCAGACTCTACAGCTCTTGCAGTTGGTATCTCTGAAGCACTTTACAATACAGCTATGGGTATCGGTACTGGTGCTGCATCTATCATTTCTTATTCTTATTTCTCTGGAAAAGTTGAAGATATAACTAACGCTGTTGATGAAGTAGGTTTTGCTATCGGCCAAACTTATACAACTCTTCACGGAGGTCTATCTAAATAATTAACAATTTTTTTCAGAACAATTTGTGGAATTCATATAAAATTCCACTCTAATAAGTAAAAGTAAGAAAATGGGAAAGACAAAAGTAAAAAAACAGAGCACATTCATCGACATGACCGCGATGAGTGACGTTACTGTACTCTTGCTCACATTCTTTATGCTTACTGCTACCTTCTTACCAAAAGAACCGGTACAAGTAATGACTCCACAGTCAGTATCGGAAGTAAAGGTGCCTGAATATAATGTGTTGAATATATTGATAGATCCGCAAGGAAAAGTATTCTTGAATATAGACAGACCAGAAAATAAAAAGGCAATATTGGAAAAGATGGGGCAAGATTATGGTATTACATTCACCGATAAGCAGATTAGATCTTTCATAGAACAAACACACATTGGTGTGCCTATGAACAGAATGGCTGCTTTCCTTGATATGCCATTGAGCGCTCAAGATAGTGAGATAAAGAAATGGGGTGTGCCATCCGACAGTGTTAACGATCAGTTTTCACGTTGGGTACAGCATGCACGCGAAATTGGAGGCGATGAGATGGGTATTGCTATCAAAGCAGACCAGTCAACAGCTTATCCATTGGTGGATAAGGTATTGAAAAGTCTTGTGAAGATGAAAGAAAACCGTTATAGCCTCATAACATCTCTAAGGGGAATGCCGGAAGGCGTATAAAACATGATTTAAACATTAAAAAAAGAAAAAATTATGGCAGAAGTACAACAGTCCGGTGGTGGAGAAGAGAAAAAAGGTAAACCCAAGAAACAGACCCTGAGAGTAGACTTTACTCCGATGGTGGATATGAACATGCTCTTGATTACATTCTTCATGTTCTGTACAACATTGAGTAAACCGCAAATCATGGATATTGCGATGCCTACAGATCAGAAACTGACAGAAGAGGATGAAGTGAAGGTCAAGGAGTCTAAAGCTATTACTTTGATTCTAGGAGAAGACAATAAAGTATATTACTATACAGGTATACCTAATTATAGTGATTATACTACCTTGAAAGAAACTGATTATTCCCCTGAAGGACTTCGTAAAATATTACTGGAACGCAATGCCCCTATTGTAGCAAAAATGAGGGAATTGAGACAGGAAAAATTTGAGAAGAAGAATAAAATGTCAGAGGAAGAATTTAAGACAAGATCAAAAGAAATAAAGGATGATAAGGATGGACAAGTAGTGGTTATTAAACCTACATCCGAAGCTAGTTATAAAAATCTTGTTGATGCTCTTGATGAAATGCAAATTTGCAGTATTGCAAAATATGCAATTGTGGATATGACTGAGGGTGACCAATTCTTGCTTGAGAACCTGAAAAGTAAAGGAGCTTATGGCGCTAGTGCTGCACCACCAAAAAATTAATCACATTAAGAAAGGAGTAAAATTATGGGAAAAGATATAAAATTGAATTCCTCCGAATGGTGTGATGTAGTTTTTGAAGGTAAGAATAAAAACTATGGAGCTTACAGGCTACGTCAATCATCATCGAAGAGACATATCGTTGCGTTTTTAGTAATCCTTGCGCTTGCAATATTTGTGTCGGCTTTACCGAGTCTGGTATCAGTGGTAAAGAACCTAACACAAGGCAATACAGGACCAATGGAAGATACTTTCGAGTTATCTAATATTCCGGTAGAACAAGAAATTCCGGAAGAGAATAAGATTAAACAAGAAACTGCTCCTCCGCCTCCACCGTTGAAAACAACAGTGAAGTTTGTGCCTCCTAAAATTGCAAAAGATGACGAGGTGCGTGACGATCAACAAATGAAGTCACAGGACGAAATTCAGGAAACTAAAATCCAGATTTCTGTGGCTGACGTGAAAGGTACAAATGATAAGACAGGTGTCGATATTGCCGAGTTGAGAGAACACAAGGTGATAGTAGAAGAAAAACCTGCTGTAGAAAAACCTTTCGTTACTGTAGAACAGATGCCTACTTTCCCTGGTGGAGAGGCTGAAATGCAACGATACATTGCATCGAACCTCAAATATCCGGTAGTGGCTCAAGAATCAGGTATTCAAGGACGTGTAACAGTGCGTTTCGTTGTTTCTAAAACAGGAGCAATTGAAGATGTGAATGTAATTCGTGGTATCGACCCTTCGTGCGACAAAGAAGCTGTACGTGTGGTTAAATCGATGCCGAAATGGATACCGGGAAAACAAAATGGATTGAATGTACCTGTGTACTTTACTCTCCCTATCGTATTCCGATTGAAACAGTAAAAGCGAATATCTATTGAGATTTTTATAAAAAATTGTAAATAAGACTTAGTAAAGAAGAGAAGTTGGAGTATGAAAGACACATCTTCTCTTCTTTTTCCAATAAAAAAAGGTATGAAAGAAGGAAAAAAAATATCAGGAAAAACAATATTTGGTATTTTTATGGTATTGTTTTATTTATGTGTGTCGGTTTTGATGGTATTTACCCCTATTTTTGCGAATATACATATCTTGCTTCGTGTGGCTATGGGTGTGCTATTATTTTTATATGGCATATTCAGAGGATACCGTGCATGGAAACAATTTTAAATGAATTATCTGTTTTTTGGTTATGAAAAATCTTAGTCTTATTATCTGTGTTTTTATTTTTATCTCTTTCTTCTCATGTAGTGATCAGAGAAAGATAACACGAACAGATACACCTACTAGTGGTATAGCTGAGATAGCTGTTGACGAATGTTTTGCTCCTGTGATACAAGAGCAGGTTGATGTTTTTGGAGCTTTAAATCACGAAGCACTGGTTATTCCTATATTTACCAGTGAAAATGAAGCATTTAATTTATTTATGAAAGATAGCTTGCGTGTGATTATTGCCACACGACAACTTACTGCCAACGAAACACAAATTATAAAAGAACGCAAACAAGCGCCACGTACACAGCGGCTTGCCATTGATGGTATTGCCCTTATTGTAAACAAAGAAAATATGGACACATTAATTACAGTGTCTGATATAAAAAAAATAATGACAGGTAAGATTAAGGATTGGAAGGAGATAAATCCGAAATCTAAACTGGGTGAAATATCGGTCGTATTCGATAGTCCTAATTCCAGTACTGTCAGATTTATAAAAGATTCGATCTGTGGAGGCGAACCTCTCAGTCAGAATGTGAAAGCGAGGTCGGCAGACAGCGTTAAAAATGTCAATCTGCAAGAACGTACACCCAATCAGCAAGTAATAGATTATGTTGCGGCTGTTCCTAATGCAATCGGTATTATCGGTGTCAATTGGATCAGTAATCCATCCGATCCTAAAAATTTAAGTTTTATTAATAGTATAAATGTTATGTCGGTAAGCTCAGAGGACAAAGCCACTGAGCAAAACAGTTTTAAACCATTTGCCGCATATTTAGTCTTAAAGAAATACCCGCTGACGAGAGATATTTTTATTATAATCTCAGATGTTAAAGGTGGATTACCTTCAGGTTTTGTTACCTTTGCAGCAGGAGAGAAAGGACAACGTATTATACTCAAGGCCGGGCTTTATCCTGCAAATGTACCTACCAGACTGGTAAGAGCAAACCCAACATTTTAGGATAGGCCTAATATCTGTCACATATAAATAAATATTAATAAAAATAGTATAGAAGATGAAAATGAAGTATTTAGTGAGCGCATTTTTGAGCTTAGCGATAAGCTTGTCGGCATTTGCGCAAAATAGCCCGGGAGCAGATTATCTGAGCCTTGGTGAAACCAAACTAGCGAAAGAATATTTTACGAAAAACGTAGCGCAGAATCCTGAAGAATCTCATTATTATCTGGGAGAAATTGCAATTCTGGAAAACAACTTGGCTGAAGCTAAGTCTCAGTTTGAACAAAGTGCAGCTGCAAGTCCTGAACTAGGTCTTGGTGCTGTAGGATTAGCTAAATTGCAATTGAAATCAAACCAAAAGGTTGCAGAAGATCAATTAAAAGAAGTTCAAAAAAAGAACAAAAAGAATGTAACTGTTCTTTTGGCTATAGCAAAAGCATATTTCGATAATGGCATGAAGGATAAAGCCACTTTGATGATTGCGGAAGCTAAGAAGGCTGATAAGAAATCTCCATATTCATATATTCTCGAAGGAGATATGTTAGCCAAAGAAAACAATCCCGGAGGTGCAGCCGGTCAATACGATCAGGCTATCAACTTTGACCCTAACTGTGTATTGGCTTATATGAAAGGTGCACAGGTATATGAATATATTAATCGTAATACAGCAGCTGATTTGCTAAAAAAAGCAATAGAAATAAGACCTGAATATAAGATTGCTTACAAAGATCTTGCAGACTTGTATTACAGAGACGGTTTTTATCCTGAAGCAATTGCTGCATACAAAGAATTCTTCAAGGGTGGTGATTACACGATAGATGATATTACTCGTTATGCTGCTTCAGAATATTTTAAACAAGGATATTCGGATGCAAAGAACCTGATTAAAGAAGGTTTGAAACGTGAGCCAAACAGTTTCGTGTTGAACCGTTTGTTGATGTATGTTGAAAATGAAACAAAAAACTATCAGGACGGTTTAGCTGCCGGAGATAAATTCTTCAGTATTCCTAGATCAGAAGTTGATACAGCTAAATATCTTGTATCAGACTATATGGCTTATGGAAACATATTATCCGAAACCGGTAATAAAACTAAGGCTATAGAACAATATCAGAAAGCAATAAAACTAGATCCTAGCAAAGTAAGCTTGTTTAAAGACATTGCTACAGCTTCAGCTAAAGATCAGATGTACGTTGAAGCAGCTAATTATTACAAAGAATATATCCAAATGCTTGGTGAAAAAGCAGAAGCAACAGATTATTATCAATTAGGTAGCTACTATCTTTCTGCTGCATCTAAAGTTGAGTCTGATAAATCATTAACTCCGGAGCAGGTTAAAGAACAATCTATTGCACTATACAAACAAGCTGATGCGGCTTTTGGTGTGGTTGCAGAGCGTAAGCCTGATAGCTATTTAGGATTCTATCAGAGAGCACGTACAAACTATCAGATGGACCCGGATTCGGAGCAAGGATTGGCAAAACCATTCTATGAAGAAACAATTAAGGTACTATTGGCTGATCCGGAACCGAATAACAAAATATTGATAGAAGCATATAGCTATTTGAGCTACTATTATTATTTACAATTCGAGAAAAGCAAGAAAGCTGACGATAAGGCAAATGTGAAATTATATGCAGAAAAGGTTCTTGAATTAGATCCTGAAAATGCAAATGGTAAAGCTTTATTTGAGTTTGCTAATGGCAAGTAAATAAATAGATATAAAATATGAAAACAGCCTGTGTCGATTTTTGATACAGGCTGTTTTTTTATATAGAATAATTTTAAATTGAGAAAAAGATGTATCTTTGCACTCAATTAAGTGGATAGATTTGTATTGATTGCAACCACATGAAAAAATGCTAAACCATTTTCTGCACTGCATTATAATACATATCTTCCTGTTTTTATTACAATAAAACAATATTTATGAGTTATTTATTTACATCTGAATCTGTATCAGAAGGTCACCCTGATAAAGTGGCAGATCAGATATCAGACTCCTTATTGGACGAATTTTTGGCCTATGATGCTGATTCGAAGGTCGCATGCGAAACATTGGTAACTACCGGACAGGTAGTTTTGGCAGGAGAAGTAAAATCAAAAGCATATATTGATATTCCCGAAACAGCGCGTAAAGTGATTGAGCGTATAGGTTATACTAAAAGTGAATACCAGTTTGAAGCTCAATCTTGCGGAGTGCTGTCTGCTATACATGAGCAATCCGATGATATCAACAGAGGTGTTGATGGTAAGTCTGATCCGATGGATCAGGGAGCAGGAGATCAAGGTATGATGTTTGGCTATGCCACAAACGAGACGGATAATTATATGCCATTAGCACTGGATTTGTCTCATGCATTGTTGAGAGAATTAGCCGCTATACGTAAAAATGAATTACATTTGATGCCATACCTCCGTCCTGATGCAAAATCGCAGGTAACTATCGAGTATGATGATAATGGTACTCCTTTGAGAATAGATACAATTGTTATTTCTACTCAACATGATGATTTTGCTGACGACGAAACGATGCAAGCTAAAATAAAAGAAGATGTTATCAATATCCTTATACCTCGTGTGAAAGAGAAATATAAGTTCAGAAATGATATTACAAAACTCTTTACAACTGATATTACTTATCATGTAAATCCTACCGGACGTTTCGTTATAGGAGGTCCTCATGGAGATACGGGTTTGACCGGACGTAAAATCATTGTTGATACTTATGGAGGAAAAGGTGCACATGGTGGTGGTGCTTTTTCAGGTAAGGATCCCTCAAAAGTAGACCGTTCGGCTGCATATGCGGCACGTCATATTGCCAAGAATCTTGTCGCTGCCGGTGTGTCTTCCGAAATCCTTGTTCAGGTATCGTATGCGATTGGTGTTGCCAAGCCTATGAATATTTATGTAAATACATATGGTAAGGGAACGGTAAATCTTTCGGATGGAGAAATAGCCGTGAGGGTAGAGAAGTTGTTTGATATGCGACCAAAAGCAATAGAACAACGCCTGAAGCTACGGAATCCAATCTATGCAGAGACCGCTGCTTATGGACATATGGGCCGTGAGCCGGAAACTATTACTAAGCATTTTCAATCGCGCTACAATCCGCAGGGAATAACACGCGAAGTAGAGTTGTTTACATGGGAGAAGCTAGACTATGTAGATGTGATAAAAAAAGAGTTTAATCTGTAAGATAATAATATAGCACATACTTGATCTGCAACAGGACAAGTATGTGCTTTGAAGTATATAAGTATTTTGATTAGCGATACAGTTCCATACGTAGGTGTAATGAAAGATAGTGTCTTGTTGCAAGATAGTGTCTATATCCATCGTTTCTCATTAAACCCTGTGAAAGGTGAGGTTGTGGATATGACCCAAAAACAGTTATATTCTGCTCATCAAGACAATATAGGAGATGTTGTAAGATATTCCGGCGATCTTTTGCCTTTCAATCTGGAACAAGTAGATGGGATTTTCTGCTTATTGCTTTTATGTTTATTCCTATTTACATATATATATAGTGGAGGGTTGTCTTTTTTGAAACAAAGTATCTCTTACCTGTTTACTCCTGTAAAGGCCTCAAGAATACATAATCAGACTACTTCTAGGGAAATGATATATAGCTATTTTCTTATTTTCCAGTCTGTTGTTTTGTCTGCAATATGTATTTATGATGTCTTTGTCGAGTATGAAGCTTCCGGCCAAAGCAATAGTAAAGCTTTTCTGACTATCGTTACCTTTATTATTGCCATAGCTTTGTTTTTTGGTATCAAAGATTTTATTTACAAACTGATAGGCTATATTTTTGATCAAAAGAAAGCGATGAATTCGTGGCGAAGAGTGCATATGGTATCTATTGAGCTGTTAGGTATACTATATTTCCTGCCTACTTTGTTGTTGATTTATTCCAATTTCTACCATACTCAGATATTGATATTTATATTAACATTGTTCCTAATAGTTCAAATAACACTTTTTTATCAAATAATAGTCTTTTTTATTGGTCAAAAATTTAACTTTTTGTATTTGATTGCCTACCTTTGCACCTTTGAAATATTACCATATGTGTATTTATCGATAGGATTGATTCAATTATATAGAACCGACGTATTTAACACACTATTATGACCCTGAAAGTAAAGAAGATATTAATCTCTCAACCTGCTCCGACAACAGAGAAATCGCCTTACTTTGATATTGCCGAAAAATATCATGTGCAAATGGATTTTCGTCCGTTTATTCGTGTAGATGGGATTGACGTAAAGGAGTTTAGGCAACAGCGTATTAATATACAAGATTACACAGCAGTAGTTTTTACAGCAAGGATTGCGATAGATCATTTCTTCTCACTGTGTGAGGAACTAAGAGTAACGATGCCCGAAACAATGAAATATTTTTGTATATCAGAAGCAGTAGCTTTGTATCTCCAAAAATATATTGTGTACAGAAAGCGTAAGATATTCTTTAGTGCAACAGGTAAGATGGATGGTCTGGCAACAGCTTTAACAAAACACAACAAAGAAAAATTTATTGTACCTGTATCTGATGTACATACAGAAGACCTTACGGCAGTATTGGACGAGAAAAAAGTTGATTACACAAAATCAGTCATGTACCGAACTGTGAGTAATGAAATAACCGAGTCTGAGATATTATCTTACGATATGTTGATATTTTTTACTCCGGCGGGTATCGTTTCATTATTTAAGAATGTGCCTAATTTCGAACAAGGAGAGAGGGCTATCGGCTGTTTTGGTACGGCCACAGCAAAAGCTGTTCGCGATGCCGGCTTGAGGCTCGATTGTGAAGCTCCGCTTCCCGGTATGCCATCTATGACGGCAGCATTAGAGGCATTTATTAAGGAAAATCATAAAGCCAAATAGGTTTGAAGCAAATAAAATATAAAGCTTAACTTTTGGGTTAAGCTTTTTTTATATCATTTCTGATGGTTATTGTAGATAAAGATTTGGGAGAAATAAGGCTTGTCAAGAATGTAAGAGCCAAAAGGATAATCGTTCGAAAAAAGGATGGTTATCTACAACTTACATATCCACCATCAGTAAGTATGTCTTTTGTAGAGAAGACTATTCGTGATATGAAGCCTCGTCTGATATTTTTGGTGGAAAAACAAACTACCCGCATATTATTCACTCCCGATATAGAATTTAAGACTTTTAGTTTTACCTTGAGGCTGATTACCGGAGCTTCGACTAAGAGTTATTATATGAGTCTGAAAGAAGGCATACTATCCATCTCATGTCCGGCTGATATAAATTACAATGATTCAACAGTTCAATCGACAATAAAAGGCTTTGTAGAAAAAGCCCTTCGCTATGAGGCAAACAGGCTATTTCCGGCAAAAGTGAAATTATTTGCAGAAAGATATGGTTTTAAATATACCGAAGTAAAGATTAATAAAAGCCGTACCCGATGGGGAAGCTGTTCGTCTAAGAAGACAATAAACCTATCATTTTACTGCATGCTCTTACCTGAGCATCTTATAGACTTTGTGATCTTGCACGAACTGTGTCATACGGTAGAAATGAATCATGGAGAACGTTTTTGGCAACTGTTGGATAAAGTGTCGGATGATAAAGCAAAAGAGTTAACAAAGGCTCTAAAAGATCATAAAACAATGCTGTAGGTTAGTCGTCGAGCGATTCTTTTCCAAATCCTACGGGAAGAAGTGCTTTTGCTGATTTTAATTCATAGATTTTACTTTCGCCATACAATATTACTCTCATTGGAGAGTTGTGTCTATTCTCTGATTCTAGCAAAACTTGCCTGCAACTGCCACACGGACTGCAAGGGTTTGCAGTAAAGGCTCCGTCATGACAAGCGGCAACAGCAATCGCTTCCACTGAAGTCTCCGGATATTGTGCATTTGCATAAAACATAGCAACCCGCTCGGCACATAACCCTGAAGGGTAAGCCGCATTTTCCTGATTGTTGCCGGTAACAATTTTTCCATCAGAAAGAAGAACTGCCGCTCCTACATGGAAGCCTGAATAGGGTGCATACGCCTTCTCAACAGCCACTTTAGCCTCTATTATAAGTTTTTTTATACTTTCGGTAGCCTCTTCAAAGGTGTAAACGAGTATCTTTGTTGTTAAATTTAAATTTTCCATTTTATTACTGTTACAAATAAAATACTTCTAAATATATGAAAAAAGCAAATAGCTCGGATATATCTCTCAAATTTATTATCCTTTCTGTACTTGTTTTTCTGTCTACTACATCCGTCTATTCTCAGGCAAAACGATACAAGATATACGAAGAGTATATTGAGACTTACAAAGGCATAGCTGTAGATCACATGAGAAAATATAAAATTCCGGCAAGTATAACGCTCGCTCAGGGATTGTTAGAGTCGGGTGCGGGTAAAAGTGCTTTGACTAAAAATTCGAATAATCACTTTGGTATTAAGTGTCACAACGATTGGACAGGGGGGAAAGTCTATCAAGCGGATGATACACCGAATGATTGTTTCAGAAAATATAAGAGAGCTGAAGATTCATTTGAAGACCATTCCAGATTTTTAGCCGATAAACCACGATATAAAAGTCTGTTTGCTTTAGAAATTACCGACTATAGGGGATGGGCAAAAGGATTGCAGCAAGCAGGTTATGCAACCGATAAAGCTTATGCGAACAAGCTGATAAAGTTAATTGAAGATTATGAGCTTTACCAACATGATAAAAAAGGATTCTCTAAGGAGAAAATAAGAGAAATAGAAGAAACTCAGGTAAGAAATAAGGAATATCGTCACATTCCATATAAAACTCACAATTTGGTTTATGTGATAGCAGAGGCCGGTGATACGTACGAGGGTATTGCAAGCGAATTTGATTTTAAGCCAAAAGACCTGTATAAATACAATGAAGTGCCCGAAGGTTTTCCTTTGAAGTCTGGCGATTTGGTTTATTTTGAGAAGAAAAAATCGAAAGCCGATAAGCCATATTATGAGCACGAAGTTCAGGTGGGAGAGTCTATGTATAGTATTTCCCAGCTGTATGGCATCAAGGTGAAAAACTTGTACAAAATGAACAAAAAAGATTTTGAATATGTTCCTACCGAAGGAGATGTGTTAAAACTAAGATAACAACTTCGATATACACAATATTTAAATTTTTATGATGAAACATTTACTTATCGCATTTATTATTGCGAGCTCATTTCTGTCGGTTAAGGCTCAGGACGACAAAAACAAATTGGAAGACGGCAAATGGAACCTAAAAGGTGTTACCGGATTCAATCTATCACAAACTTCTCTTAGTAATTGGTCAGCAGGTGGAGAAAGTTCCTTCGCCGGAAATCTCTATCTGAATGGAACATTGAATCGCAAAAGCGGAAATTGGCTTTGGTCAAATGCATTGGCTCTTGATTATGGCTTGACCAGAACCGAAACACAGGGAACTCAGAAGGTAAGTGATAAGATCGATTTTACAACACAGCTCGGATATTCTACCAACAATAAGTGGTATTATACAATTATGGGTGACCTGAAAACTCAGTTTTATAAAGGATATAATTATCCGAATAAGGAATATTATATCTCAAAATTCTTTGCTCCCGCATATTCTAATATCTCATTGGGTTTAGAGTATCGTCCTAATGAGAGCTACTCGGTTTACTTTTCTCCTCTTGCCGGAAAACTAACATTTGTACAAGATGACTACCTGTCTAGTATAGGTGCTTTTGGAGTTGATCCGGGCGATAAGTTTAAAGCCCAATTAGGTACATATGTGAAAGCTCGTGCCCAAAAGAAAATAATGGAAAATGTACAGATGATAACTACTGTGGATCTTTTTACAGCGTACGACAAATCATTTGGTAACGTTGATGTTAACTGGGACTTGTTGCTCAGTATGAAGATAAATAAATTCTTGTCGGCATCGATCAACACAACACTTAAGTACGATGATGATGTGAAGATTATAGAAAAAGCAGATGACGGCACAGAAATAAAAAAAGGACCGAAGGTGCAGTTCAAAGAAATGCTAGGTATAGGAGTTGCATATAATTTCTAAAGAAAAAAATTAATATAGACTAAAATGGTATCGACAGTAACCGGTCGATACCATTTTTTTGTTTTAATGTTCTATTGTCTTGTTTCTGAAATTATACTACTTTTATGGTATATAACATAATAACTCTGATAAAATGAAAAATAGTCTTCTGTTTTTTTTATGTGCTGTTTTCTCGTTGGTAGTAAGTGCACAAGACAACCCGAAATATCTAGTAGGAGCTGTCCCCGAGGTGGACGGTAAGATTGTTTTTTCGAAGAAGATCCATGTAAAGGGGCAAGTTTCGGACGAGCAGCTTTTTTCATTGATGGAAAAATGGGCAACAAGCAACTATGATAATGCACAGACTGATGAGAAGGACTTGAATAATCGGGTTCTATTAAGTAAGTTGGACGACAAAACGATTGCATGTCTTGGAGAGAAATATCTTGAGTTTAAGCGTAGCTCTCTTGTACTCGATCGTGCTAAGATGATTTATCAGTTGATTTTGGAAACGAAAGATGGAGCATGCGAAGTAACGTTGAGGAATATAAAATATAGCTATTCTGATAGTAAGAAACTACTTCCAGCTGAGGAGATGATCTCCGATAAAATCGCTCTCAACAAAAAAGGAGATAAACTAAATCGCTATTATGATAAATTCAGGATACATACTGTAGATTCTGTAAACAGCATATATAAATCTATAGATATTTATCTGAATGGTATTAATACAACAGGTGCTACAACCTCATTGCAAGCAGAGGCGAAAACTTATTCAGCTCCTGTAGTACCGCAAAAAGAAAGTCCGGTAGAAGTGCCTGTAGCCGCTCAATCTATACCCGATCCTGTTCAGGTTGTGCCATCGATATCGGTAACATCTAATAATTCTCCGCAAACGATTGCCGGAGGTGCGGTTGCTACAATGAATGGATTCAGGCAGATAACGCCCGATAAAATACCGGGCAATATTATCAAGCTTTTAGGAGATTGGACATTGATCACTTCGGGTACCGCCGATCAAATGAATGTGATGACTGCCTCGTGGGGTGGACTTGGTACATTCTGGGAAAAGCCTGTATCATTCTGTTTCCTCAATCCTTCACGCTACTCGGTACAAACAATGGATAAAGGAGAGACTTACACAATATCGTTTTACACTGAAGTGTATAAAGATGCTTTGCGGTATTGCGGTTCGGTAAGTGGTCGTACTACAGATAAAATAAAAGGATCGGGATTGACACCTATCAAGACTCCATCAGGTGCTACAGCATTTGCCGAAGCCTGGATGATCTTTGAATGTAAGAAAATAGTAGCGCAGCCAATTACGCCCGAAGCTGTAGTTGATAAATCTTTACCGAATAAAGATTGGAGTAAAAGCGGATATCATAAAATGTATATCGGTGAAATATTGAATGTTTGGATTAAATAAACTCAGATGAAAAAAATAGCATTAATAACCGGTGCTACATCCGGTTTGGGCAAGGCAATTGCTTTGCGGCTGGGCAAGGAAGGGTACAACCTTATTATTACCGGACGAAGAAAGGATAAATTAGAAGAACTGGATAGAGAAATAAGCATAAACTATGGTTCTACGGTTCTCCCTCTATGCTTCGATGTAAGAAAGTACGATGAGGTAGAGGCTGCTTTGGGCAACCTTCCCGAAAAATGGAAAAATATCGATGTCCTTGTCAATAATGCGGGGCTTGCTGTAGGGTTAGACCCAATTCACAAAGGCGAAGTTGACGACTGGGAAAGAATGATAGATACAAATGTCAAAGGTTTGTTATATGTTACTCGGGTGGTTACTCCGGTTATGGTAGAACGTTGTTCGGGGCATATAATCAATATAGGGTCTATTGCCGGAAAGGCAGTTTATCCGAATGGTGCTGTATATTGTGCGACTAAGTATGCAGTGAATGCATTGCATCAAGGTATGCGTATGGATCTGCTACCTTATAATATTCGAGTAACTCAGATTTGTCCCGGAGCTGTAGAAACGGAATTCTCATTAGTTCGTTTCAAAGGAGATAAAGGTCGTGCCGATCAGGTATATACAGGTTATGAGAATTTGGTTGCCGACGATATTGCTGAATCTGTTTATTTTGCCATATCACAACCTCCGCATGTAGATATTCAGGATATGCTGGTGATGCCTACGGCACAAGCTACAGGAAATATGTTCCATAAAAAGGAGAAGTAGTTGGCGCAAGAGTTGGAAAAGGAACCGTTTTTTATTGTGAAGAAATGTATAAACTTTCCAACGCGTTTTGCATGAAGAAATAAATATTGTAATTTTGCAGTACCAAAGCGTGTATAATAAATCATGAATTTGTTGTATGCGAACGAAAATGTAAATGGAGGGGGTATCCGAAAAAGGGTATTCCTTTTTTTGTGCCTACCTCTGAGGTATAATGATTTAGAACTTAACATAAATAATGGATCAAAGAATAAAAGGCGGATTGTTAGTATTTATTGGCGCGGTAAGCTTCGGACTGCTTTCCACCATCGTAAAATTCGCATATGCCGAAGGATACCCACTCGGCGAAATTACAGGAACGCAATCTTTCTCGGGAATGGTCATTTTGTGGCTATTGTATTTCATTACCAAATTGGTAAAGAAAGGAGATAAAAAAGAAAAGATTGAAAATGCTCAACCTAATACTAAATGGTGGAAAATAGTCGTTGCCGGAACCTTTACGGGACTGGTCGGTATATTCTACTATCAATGTGTGAAATTGTTGCCTGCTTCGGTCGCTATTATATTGCTGATGCAATATTTGTGGATAAGCATGCTAATAGAGGCTGTTGTTTTCAGGAAGAAACCCGGACGTAAGCAATTGCTGCTACTTGGCATTGTTTTGATAGGGACATTGCTTGCCGGTGGAATATTCAGTCAGGAAATCATGCTCAACCTGAAAGGAGTCGTTTTCGGGTTGCTGGCGGCTACTAGTTATGCTATTTTCTTGATGACAAGCGGACGTGTAGGTAACGATCTGCCTGTACTGAAAAAGAGTGCTTTGATGATTACCGGATCGTGTGTTATTACATGGATAATTTTTCCTCCATTATTCTTCTTCAATGGTGCATATTTCGAAGGATTGGCATTTTGGGGGCTGGCACTCGCTCTTCTGGGTACGGTGGTTCCTCCTCTTTTCTTTTCGATGGGTATGCCCCGTGTGGGTGTCTCGATAGGTGCAATCCTTAGTGCTGTTGAGCTTCCTGTTGCAATATCATCTTCGGCGTTTATATTGCAAGAATCGGTAGATGCACTTCGCTGGCTTGGAGTAGCCCTCATTTTGTTGGCTATAGTGGCTACAAATATTAGAACAAAAGGAATTAGCAGTTGAATGTGATAACTGATCAGATATATGTTTAATCAGGTGCACTGTAGGTAAAAAGTAACAATGAGAGTTTATAATTTATATGAAAAAGATTATCTATTATAAACGCTCTTTGATTTATTAGTTCATAAAAACGAATTGTTCTCGCATTCGTTCCCATCTATTCTTTTTAACCACAGAGTAAGAAGAGTAACACGGAGTTTCTTGCTTCGTTCCTAAAGTCTGCAAGAGCGACCTATAGTATTCATTATTATTGACTTCTTCGAAAGAAGAAAAGTGACAAATAAAAACAACTTAAAAAGTGTCACTTTTGTCACCTTTTGTCTGTAATGTGTTGATTGTCTGTGTTGTGTTGTTTTGCGTGTTTGTCACCTTTTTAGTTATATACCGGGCTCTTATTTATTAATTGAAAGAAAACTCTACCTTTGCAATTCATTTTACTATAAGTATGCGCATAGATATAATAAGTGTTTTGCCTGAAATGTTTACAGGTCTTTTGGATTGTTCTATTCTTAAGAGAGCTCAAGACAAAAGCTTAGTAGAGATAGTTGTTCACAATCTTCGTAATTATACAACGAACAAACACCGACGTGTGGATGATTATCCTTTCGGGGGCGAAGCCGGCATGGTGATGCAGATAGAACCGATAGATAATGCTATCTCAGCATTAAAGGAACAGCGAGTGTACGATGAAGTGATCTATACCTCACCCGATGGGGAAGTATTTGATCAGAAAATAGCAAACCAAATGTCATCTTATAACAATATTATTATTCTGTGTGGGCATTACAAAGGTATCGATTATCGCGTGCGCGAACATCTGATAACCCGCGAAATATCTATAGGTGATTATGTTCTTACGGGAGGAGAATTGGCTGCTGCTGTGATGACTGATGCCATTGTTCGGCTTTTGCCAGGAGCAATAGGAGATGAGCAATCGGCATTGTCCGATTCTTTTCAGGATAATTTACTCGCCCCGCCGGTTTATACACGTCCGGCAGAATACAAGGGTTGGCGTGTGCCTGATATTTTGTTGTCGGGGCATCAGGCTAAGGTGGATGAATGGCGCTTGCAGCAAGCTATGGAGCGTACCGAACGTTTGCGTCCGGATTTGCTCGAAAAGAAAGATTAAAACATTACCCTCACCATAACACGCTCAGTACCCGGAGTCCATTTGGCTCCGTTTTGTATCAGGCGAATGGCTTCATTGTCACAAGTTCCGCAAAGACTTTGTTTTACTTCGAATAGATATGGGCGTCCTTGTTCGTCAACCGAGAATTCAATCGCTACTTTACCTTTCCTGTCTTTACAAGAATCGTCAGTAGGTCGGCGCATTGCCGTTTTTAAATAGGCATTGTATCTGTCATATCCACCTATTGGTTCGGGTTTACCCTTCTTTATAGTAAGAGAAGTATTTGCTTCGTCTTTGAAGTTCTCGGGGGCATAAACCTCTACCATGCCATTGTCCTCTTGCTCGGATAGTACAGTCAGAGCTGCGGTATTGATAGACTCCTCTTTGTCTAATCTGAATTTGCTTATGTTGGGCTTATATGTTTTGGTTGCTTCGGTATTATGTTTTGCTATTACAACTATATTCTCTACATAGTATTCCTCAGGTACGTATATGTTGATAATAGAACTCATGCCTTTATCTTGTGCCTGTAGGTCGTTAGACTCATGGTACCCGATAATCATATATCCGGCTATAGCAAAAATCACAACAGCAACAGCTGCTACACTTTGCCATATAGGGTGATGTTTCTTGATTGTTTGTGTTTTGGCATTCAGGCGTTCGTGTATATTGTTGATACTTGCCAAGTGATCATCGTCGATACTGTCGAAACCTTCTATCGCCTCATACATAAACGGATCTTTCATCGAATCTTTTTCGATCCGATGAGCATCAACGCCTTTCCTTTGTCCTTTTATGTAATCTAAAAAATTCATTCTTTCAGGTTTTTCTCAATGCAGATTTTTAAATTCCTTTTTCCGTTTTGTATATAGCTTTTTACGCTCTTCAGATGAAATCCTGTTTCATCCACAATCTCAGCATAGGATTTGTCTTCGTAGAAGAACTTCTCCACCGATATGCGCTGAGGCTCGGGAAGCTGCTCCAAGCATTTGTTCAACGCATCTTCTTTATCCTCGTTCGTATTCTCGCTTAATAGATCCAAAATAGGCTCGGATTCCATAAGTTGAGAGTCGAAATTTACTATAATTTCTCTTTTATTTTCTTTTAAAATGTGAAAACAGTGATTTTTAACAACACTATACAACCAGTTCTTGAAAATCTTTATTTCATAGCCTTGTATTTTCTGTGAAAGATTTTCAAATATGTCTATTACAGCATCTTGAGATTGTTCGGTGTTTTGCAGATACTTCAGGCACAACCCATAGATGAGAGGTATGTAGCGTTCGTAAAGCTGTTGGAAGTATTCAGCTTTACCCGTATCCTTAAAAAGTGACAAAAGCTCTTCGTCACTATACTCCTTTCTCTTATGCAGACTAAAAAAACGCAAGGTAATTATTTTTACACAAAACTACAAGAATTTGGTTAAAATCCAAATAAATCATCTATTTAACTATTTTGTCATAATATTATCTATTTGCTAATAATTGTAATATTAAATTGCTGGATTAGTTAATTTTATGTATTTTTGTAAGTGAGAATTAATGATGAGTTTAATTTTTTAACTTACACCCATTATGAAAGAAAAAATTGGAACAAATGCAGGAATCATTTGGACTTATCTTGATGCGGAAGGTAGTAAATCTTTAAAGGAAATCAAGAAAGCCTGCAAACTTACAGAAAAAGACATGTATGCAGCTCTTGGCTGGCTAGCCAGGGAAGGGAAAATTGCGTTTAACGAATTAAAGGACGACTTGCAAGTCGTTTTGCTTTGAAAGACCTAAACAAGCTTACAAAAGAGGGGTACTTATTACATATAGTAAGTACCCCTCTTTGTTTTTTTTCCTGATAATGTATTTTTCAATAATTAAGGAGCGTAATAATTTTGTTAATTCGTTGGTATTATCTATTTTTGTGTAGCATTTTGGCTATTATATGACTGAAAATGATGAAAAACTTCTTGCCGAGTTTGAGATAAGAATGAGGCAGTTAATGTATCTCTGTGATATGCTTAAAGAGGAAAACGCACAGATGAAGCAGGAATTGAAGCAAAAAGAAACAGCGATAGAAGCATTATCATTAAAGTTGGATGCGTTAAATGCTAAATATGACAATTTGAAGTTTGCAAAATCTTTTTCATCAGCAGACCCAGAGGAGAGGATGAATGCTAAAAAACGGTTGTCGAAATTAGTGCGAGATGTAGATAAATGTATCACCATGCTGAAAGCGTAAACGAAAAATGATGTTATGGATGAGCATTTAATTATTAATCTACGAGTGGCTGATATGAGATACCCTCTTCGTATAAAACGTAGAGATGAGGAAGTTTATCGTAGAGCTGCAGACGAAATAGATTATAAGTTAGTACAATATAAAAATTATTTTACAGGAGTTTCTACTCAGCCGTTGAGGGATGTCGACTATATGGCAATGACGTCAATTCAGGCAGTGGCAGAGAAAGTTGAACATCAACTGCGAGCCGAAACTTTCGAGCATAGAATCCAAAGTTTAACACAAGAGCTGGATGAGTATTTGAAAGGCAGGTAAAGTAAAATTTTAAATTGAAAGGTATATAAAGCACTAATTTCAGGTATGAAATAAGTTTCATATTTGGGTTGGTGTTTTTTTAGTTTGTTGAATATAAGTTTTTATCAAAGAAAAATAGAATATGGATATATTATTGTATGTAATTACCTTTCTTGTTGGAGCAATACAGACTTGGGTGGTTTTGAATTTTATGGCGAATTCAAAATTCAAACGTCAAGTAAAAGAGGCGGAACAAGAAGCAGAGGTGATCAAGAAAAATAAACTACTTGAAGTAAAAGAGCAGGCTTTACAGATGAAGTCTGAATTTGAAAAACAAGTGAATAGTAGGAATTCGAAGCTGCAAGCTGCTGAGGCTAAAATTAAGCAACGAGAATTAAGTTTGAACCAGAAGCAAGAAGAGCTTCAACGCAAACGTAGCGAGGTAGATACTATTAAAGCTAATCTAGAGGCTCAGTTAGAGGTAATAGATAAGAAAAAGCAAGATCTGGATAAGCTTCACAAACAAGAGGTGGAAAGACTTGAGGCGTTGTCGGGATTGTCGGCAGAAGAAGTGAAGGAAAAACTGGTAGAAGCTTTGAAAGATGAGGCTCAATCTCATGCTCAGTCTTATATCAGTGAAATAATGGAAGAGGCTAAAATGACAGCCAATAAAGAAGCTAAAAAGATTGTTATCCAATCTATTCAGCGTGTGGCAACAGAAACTGCAATAGAAAATGCCATAACAGTATTCCATATAGAATCTGACGAAATAAAAGGACGTATAATCGGCCGTGAAGGACGTAATATCCGTGCATTAGAGGCGGCTACAGGGATTGAAATCGTAGTAGATGATACTCCCGAAGCAATTGTCCTTTCAGGATTTGATCCAGTGAGACGTGAGGTTGCACGTTTGGCTTTGCACCAGTTGGTTGCAGACGGACGTATTCACCCGGCACGTATAGAGGAAGTTGTAGCCAAAGTGAGGAAACAGATAGAAGAAGAAATAATAGAGACAGGAAAACGTACAACTATTGACTTAGGTATACACGGTTTGCACCCAGAGTTGATACGCTTAGTTGGTAAGATGAAGTATCGTTCATCTTATGGGCAGAACCTGTTGCAGCATGCTCGTGAGACTGCTAATCTTTGTGCAATTATGGCATCTGAGTTAGGGCTGAATGTGAAAAAAGCAAAAAGAGCTGGATTGTTACACGATATAGGTAAAGTTCCGGATGATGAACCGGAACTTCCACACGCTTTGCTGGGTATGAAGCTGGCTGAAAAGTATAAAGAAAAACCCGATGTTTGTAATGCGATAGGGTCTCACCACGATGAAGTGGAAATGACAAGCTTATTGGCACCTATAGTTCAAGTTTGTGATGCGATATCCGGTGCTCGTCCAGGTGCTCGTCGTGAAATTGTTGAGGCTTACATCAAACGTTTGAACGATCTGGAACAATTAGCTCTTTCGTATCCGGGCGTATTGAAAACTTATGCTATCCAAGCCGGTCGCGAGTTGAGAGTTATAGTTGGGGCAGATAAGATTGATGATGTGGAAACTGAAAAACTGTCTGCAGATATAGCTAAACGTATTCAGGATGAGATGACTTATCCGGGACAAGTGAAAATCACTGTCATTCGTGAAACCCGTGCAGTAAGTTACGCTAAATAACAAATTAGACTTAAGATTATAAATGAAGGGAGCTTTTGTGGCTCCCTTCGTTGTTTTTAGAGTGTTACGGGGTCGCGGGCTAGTTATATATACTTTCTGATTGTATAGCAGGATTGAATAATGGGTGAGGTATATGTGAAAAATATTTTAAATGTAATACTGTAAAACAAATAGCTCAATGATAGTTTTGAGGATAAAAGTTATTTTGTTTACTTTTGTGACTTAGTGTTATAAGAAATAAAAAATAAGATCATGGCGTACAAAATCGCAGTTTTTGATGCAAAACCATATGACAGAGTTACTTTTGATAGAGTAAATGAGAAATATGGATTCGAACTAACATACCACAAAGAACATCTGGATATAAATAATGTTGTGCTGGCTAACGGAGCAGATGCTGTATGTATTTTTGTTAATGCTGTCGTTGATTCGGACGTTGTTGCAAAATTGAAATCATATGGAATTAATCTGATAGCATTGCGTTGTGCAGGTTTCAATAATGTGGATATTTTAGCTGCAGAAAAATATGGAGTAAAGGTAGTACGTGTACCTGATTATTCTCCGCATGCTATTGCAGAACATACTTTGGCCTTGATGCTTTGCCTTAACCGCAAAGTTCACCGTGCTTTTTTACGAACACGTGATGGAAACTTTTCGCTTATCGGATTTGAAGGCTTTGATATGTACGGAAAGACTATCGGTGTAATTGGTACCGGTAAGATTGGTAAGGTAGCTATAGGACTGTTCAAGGGTTTAGGGATGAATGTTCTGGCTTATGATTTGTATCCTGATAACGCTTTTGCCGAAGCTGAAGGTATCAAATATGTTACCTTGGATGAGTTGTATGCTAATTCTGATATAATTACTTTACATTGCCCGTTGACAAAAGAAACAGAATATCTCATCTGTGATGAATCTATCAAGAAAATGAAAGACGGAGTAATGATTGTTAATACAGGTAGAGGTAAATTGATTCATACAAGACATTTGATTGATGGATTGTTAAGCAGGAAGGTCGGTTATGCCGGATTAGACGTATATGAGGAAGAAGGTGCGTACTTCTATGAAGACCACTCTGATGCTGTGATGACTGATGATGTTTTGGCCAGGCTCCTGTCTTTTAACAATGTGATAGTAACTTCACATCAGGCTTTCTTTACACAAGAAGCAATGGGTAATATTGCCAATACTACAATGAGTAGTATTTCTGATTTCTTTGCAGGTAAAGAACTTAAAAATCAAGTAGTATATAAAGCGTAACTTTATACATCGATTAATTTTCTTATGAACAAAGTTTTGAGTCTTCTTATTTTACTTTTTATTGCAAATTTGACTTATGCAATAGACTCAAGATTTGTTGTAGTAATTGATGCCGGGCACGGAGGAAAAGATACCGGGGCAACCAGAGGTGGATATAAAGAAAAGGATATAAATCTTGGGGTTGTCTTAGCATTAGGCCAATTGATAGAACGAAATCATAAAGATGTAAAAGTCGTATATACACGAAAATCAGATGTGTTTGTAGATCTCGATAAAAGAGCTGATATAGCAAACAAAGCTAAGGCTAATTTATTTATCTCGGTTCATACCAATTCTACAGCGGCAAAGTCAACTGCAGTATCGGGTGCTGATACCTATATTCTAGGGTTGGCTCGTAGTGAAGAAAACCTGCAAGTTGCCAAGCGAGAGAACTCTGTAATATTATTAGAAGATAATTATAAAACCAAATATGAGGGTTTTGATCCTAATTCGCCCGAATCGTATATTATTTTTGAATTCATGACGAACACATTTATGGAACAAAGCCTACAATTTGCATCTTTTGTTCAATCTGATTTCAGGAATGTAGCAAAACGAGTGGATAGAGGAGTTCGTCAGGCCGGATTTTTGGTGTTAAGAAAAACAAGTGCGCCAAGTGTGTTGATTGAGCTAGGTTTTATAAATAATCAATCGGAAGCTCAATTTTTATCAACAAAGGCAGGACAACAGTCAATGGCTACGGCTATTTATTCAGGTTTTAGAAAGTATAAACGAGACTTTGATAAGAAGCAAGGTAAATTAGTAGTTGACTCTGCTGATGCTCAAGATATTGGTTCTGACGATGTAGAAGAAGAAACAATAACGGTTAAAAATAATCATAATGATGACAGGCTATCAACTCAAGATCCAGTTTCTGAGAAGGTAAGAAACAAGCCTGCATCGTTAAGTGAAAAAATAGAAAAAGATCAAATTGAATATAGGGTGCAGTTCCTTATATCGCCTCGCAAGTTATCAGAAAATTCACCGGCTCTGAAGGGATTATCTCCTGTATCTTTTTACAAGGATGGTAGTGTGTACAGATATACATATGGTTCAACTACCAATTTTAATGAAATAACAAAGATACAGAATCAGGTAAGGTTGAAATTTAAAGATGCATTTGTTATAAGAATGAAGAATGGGAAGCGTATAAAGTAATAAGCATCGGATTAACTAACATAGAATAGAGATACATTATGGGTAAAATATCTAAAGAAGTAAAAATAGGCATGGCTTTTGTAATTGCAATATTTATATTGTATTACGGAATTAGTTTCTTGAAAGGAATTAATTTGTTCAGGCCATCCAATTCGTATATGGTTGTTTTTGATGATGTAGCCGGATTGACACAGGCTACACCGGTAACTCTAAACGGTTATCCAATTGGTTTGGTATCTTCTATGGAATTAGATACAAAAAATGGAAATCGTATCATTACTTATTTGGATATGAATAAAGGAGTGCAACTGCCTAAGGGTAGTAAAATGATATTAGATGTATCTATGCTGGGTTCTGCCACCATTATAGTTGAGGAGAGTGATAATAAAACAGAGTTTATTTCTCCTTCAGACACTATAATAGGTATCCGGAATAAAGGCATGCTGGATGCGGCAGGGGGGATGATCCCTCAAATTCAGAATCTCATGCCAAAGATAGATTCTATATTGACGGGTATAAATGTACTGGTCAATAATCCTGCTTTATCTCAATCTTTGTCTGATGTGAATCAAATAACAGGAGATTTAGCTAAAACAACAAAACAGCTGAATGTAATGATGGCAGCATTAAATAAAGATGTTCCTAAAATTACGGGAAACCTTAGTCAGGCTTCAACCGATTTTGCTACTATGTCGAAACAATTTAACCAAATTGATTTGGCTTCTACATATAAGTCTGTTGATGCAACCGTGAAAAGCTTAGAAAATCTTTCAGCAAAAATGAATTCGAAAGAAGGATCTATTGGTCTGTTGCTGAATGATAGACAACTCTATGATAGTATTGTCAATACCATGAGTAACGCATCTCTGCTTCTTAAAGATGTAAAGGAAAACCCATCCCGCTATATTAATGTCAAAGTGTTTTAATGTGTTTATTTAGAATTATTCTAAATAAGAGAAAAACATTATTTTTTGTAAAGGTGTAACACGAATGCTTTCTGAGAGATATTTCGGAATTGTTAAAAATCTGTTACATTTCATTATTGACTACTAAGGTCTTGATTTAGATAGGCTTTTGATGGTACTTCTCTAGTGATTGGGGTGAAGTGTTATAAGTAGTTGATCTTGAATGAGATGTTTGCTTGTGAGGAATTCCAAATTTATACCCCCTTTTTTTTATTGAAAATATTTTAGAAATTTACATTCCGAAGCAATTAATAAATATTCAAATTCATATTAAATAAAGTAAATGGAACAAGTGTCAGCTCAGAAATTATGGTCTAATTGTTTGAAGGTTTTTCAGGATAATGTAACTGAGGCCGCTTTCAAGACATGGTTTCAGCCTATTGTCCCACTCTCATACGAAAACAGGGTGTTCACGATACAAGTTCCCAGCCAATTCTTTTACGAATATTTAGAAGACAAGTTCATTGATTTGCTCAAAGCCACATTATATAGAGAAATAGGTAGCGATACGATATTACAATATCGCATACTTATGGAAAATACTACAAATACATTAGTCGACTATCGTGGCGATGCAAAATCTTCTACAGATAAGATTGTACTAGGAAAGAATACAAACAAAGTTCCTAATCCATTCCAAAAAGTAGTAGCGGATGATTTCGATTCGCAACTGAATAATAAATATACATTCGATAACTTTTTTGAGGGAGAAAGTAACAAACTGGCTCGTACCGCAGGGGAAACTATAACAAGAAATCCAGGGAAGACAGCCTTCAATCCTTTGTTTGTTCATGGAACATCAGGTGTGGGTAAAACACATTTGTGTCATGCAATAGGAAATAGCATTAAGGAACAATATCCGGAGAAACGTGTATTGTATGTATCTGCTCATTTGTTTAAAGTACAATATGCAGATGCGGGACGATACAATACGACCAATGATTTTATTAATTTCTATCAGGGCATAGATGTCCTTATTATAGACGATATTCACGAATTGGCCGGAATAGAGAAAACTCAGAATACATTATTTCATATATTCAATCATTTACATCAAAACAATAAGCAGCTTATTCTCACTTGCGACAAGTCTCCTTCGGAGCTACAGGGAGTTGAAGAACGATTGCTGACTCGTTTTAGGTGGGGATTAACCACTAAGGTTGATAATCCGGATAAGATGTTAAGGTTGAAAATTCTTCAAAATAAGATATTACACGATGGTTTGTCTATTCCTGAGGATGTAGTAGATTATATTGCTGAAAATGTAACAGATAATGCCCGTGATTTGGAGGGGATCATTGTCTCTATTATGGCCCACTCTTTGGTGTATAACAAAGAGATTGATTTGCCTTTAGCCAGACGAGTTATTGGTCAGGCAATAAAGAAGATAGAAGCAAAGAAAATCACAATTAATACAATAGAATCTGCTGTTTGTGATTTCTACAATATCAAGAGCGAACTTATTCATACAGCATCAAGAAAACGTCAGATTGTGCAAGCAAGACAGGTGGCGATGTATCTTTCTAAAAGCTATACGGAAATGTCTCTTGCTCAGATTGGTTCTCTAATAGGTAAGAAAAATCATGCGACGGTACTTCATGCATGTAGAACAGTACGAGAGCAAATGGAAGTAGATAAAACGTTCCGAGAGGAAGTTGCTGAAATAGAAAAGAAATTAAAAGGTTGAATTTGAAGATTCAACCTTTTTTTTGCCACTATTTTCTCGCTAGAAGCATATATACACAAACTAGCTTTACAATATCGAAATTCTTCTTTTTTCATAATCAATGCTTGAGATTATCTTGTTCTGGATACATCAACTAAGAATATTCGGGTTGAAATAGATACTTAAGCCTAATATTTAGTATTTTTGTAAGTTTGGATAAGAATGCTTATATAATTATGAATCAATCAAACATAAATATAAAGAATAAACGAGCAAGTTTTGATTATGAATTTATCGAAACGTATACGGCCGGTATTGTGCTTACAGGTACAGAAATAAAATCTATTCGTCTAGGCAAAGCCAGTTTGGTGGATACATTTTGTATGTTCGAAAAGAATGAGCTGTGGGTACGTAATATGTATATTGCAGAATATTTTTATGGTTCGTATAACAATCATGCTGCACGTAGAGATCGCAAACTTTTGTTGAATAAGAAAGAACTAAAAAAAATACAGCGGTTGGTAAAAGAAACAGGATATACGATAGTTCCTACTCGGGTTTTCTTAAACGATAGGGGATTAGCTAAGGTAAATATAGCTGTAGCACGAGGTAAAAAACAATATGATAAACGCCAGTCGCTACGCGAGAAAGACGATAAACGTGCTATGGATCGTGCTATGAAGCATTAATTGTATAGGTAATGTCACAGGGATTTACAAGGATTTTATTGGAACAAAAATACATTGTTCTGACTTCCATATTACTGTTCTTCGGTATTTATGGACTGAATCATTATTTCCCTATCACGCTTGATGACTGGACATACAGCATGACAGCCGAAGGTAATAGAGTTGGCTTTTCTGACATTATTCCGTATCAATATGTTCATTACTTCCAGTGGGGAGGACGTTCAATTGTTCATGCGATAGCTCAGTTTATGCTTGCTGCAGGTGTTTTCTGGGGGGATGTTATCAATAGTATTGGATATATAGTATTAGTTGTAACAATCTATTATATAGTAAATAAGGGAAACAAGAGTAATTTGTCGCTTTTTGTTGGGATAAACCTGTTGATCTGGTTTCTTACACCTGCATTGATCGAAAATGTTTTTTGGATTACAGGTAGTGCAAATTATATGTGGGGAACCTTACTCATCCTGTTGTTTCTATCTTTCTATTGCTCTGCTTACCTTACAGGAAAGTCTAAAGATAGTTGGATAAAAGCCTTTGCAATGTTTTTGCTTGGTATTATCGCCGGATGGACAAATGAGAATATGGCTGTGGCGATGATTTTTTTTGTTATATGCTTAATTATATTAGCGAAAAAGGAAAAGCAATCGTTACACAAATGGGTGATACTGGGGCTTATAGGAGCTATTGTAGGGTGTGCTTTTATGCTGTTAGCGCCGGGTAATTATATAAGAAATGCAGGAGAACTTAGCAACCTGAATTCGGGAGACACTGAACCTATATACATGTTTTATGTTTATAGGTTTACAAGCATTTTGAAAATGTCTACTTGGTATGCACTTATTCCAACGGTTATATATGCAATCTCTTTATTTCTATATTTCAAGTGCAAAAAGAAAGAAAGTAATAAGAAGACATTGTTTCTGTCTCTGTTATTTGCCGTTACAGCAGGTGTGGGAACGTTGGCTATGACCGGTGCACCTACTTTCCCTACCCGGGTGTGGTTTGCTATACTGATATTCCTGTTTATTGCTACAGGGTTGTTATATGCCAATCTGGATTTCTCGATCTCCTTTATAAAGAAGTCGCTATACTTAACTGTTGGTGTTGCTTCTTTAGTGTTTGTTTATTCATATTGGCTAAGCCTCGAAGACTTTAAACGAATACACGGAATATGGGCCGAAAGAGATCGGATTGTGCTTGCTGAAAAACAAAAAGGAATAAAAGATATTATAATATACGGACGTTTTAAGGCATCTGAATCTATATTGGTACGTCCCAAAACGGGAGATATTCCATTAGACTCTATCGAGTGGATGCAGAAGGCGTATGGAAATTATATGGGTGTAAACTCAGTTAAAACTTTTGATTTAGAAAATAAATAAATTGATGCAAAAGATACAAGATATATTGAAAGAGAGGATACTTATCCTTGATGGTGCTATGGGAAGCCTTATTCAGCAGTATAAATTGAAAGAAGAGGATTTCAGAGGCGAGCGTTTTCGTGATAGTGCAATATTACAAAAAGGGAATAATGATCTGCTTAATCTCACACGCCCCGATATAATAGAAGAAATTCATCGAAAATATCTGGATGCGGGAGCTGATATTATTGAGACAAATACATTCAATGCAACAGCTATATCCTTAGAGGATTATAATATGTCGCATCTGGCAAAAGAAATAAATAGAGAGGCAGCGAAAATTGCAAAAAAAGCTGCTATAGATTATACAAACCTGAATCCGGATAAGCCTCGTTTTGTTGCGGGTTCTATTGGCCCGACTAACAAAACGGCATCAATGAGCCCTAAGGTCGAAAATCCGATTTATCGTGCTGTTACTTTTGATGACTTGTCTTCTGCTTATAAGGAGCAGATAGAGGGGCTTGCGGATGGCGGTGTTGACTTATTACTCATAGAAACGATATTCGATACACTCAATGCAAAGGCTGCCTTATTCGCAGCTGAAGAGGTTCGTAAAGAAAGAAATATTGAATTGCCGATAATGATATCGGTGACTTTATCAGATAAAGCAGGACGTACATTATCAGGACAAACGATAGGAGGATTTTTAGCATCAGTCAATCATATCGATTATCTTTCGGTCGGGCTTAATTGCTCTTTTGGAGCATCGGATATGAAACCATATCTAAAAGAATTGGCTCGAATGGCTCCAAGTTTTATCTCAGCATATCCAAATGCAGGGTTGCCAAACCAGTTTGGAGAATATGATCAGACTCCCGATATAATGGCTGAGCAGATCAGCGAATTCATCGGAGAAGGATTGGTAAATATTATTGGCGGTTGTTGCGGTACTACCCCTGAGCATATTGCAAAATATGCTGATTTGGTGAAGGATGTAAAACCTCATAAACCTGCCGAAAAACCCAAATATATGTGGCTCTCAGGTTTGGAATTGCTAGAAGCTAAGCCTGAAATTAATTTTATCAATATAGGCGAACGTCTCAACGTAGCAGGTTCTCGCAAGTTTCTTCGTCTGATAAAAGAAGAGAAATATGAAGAGGCTCTGACTATTGCTCATAAGCAAGTAGAAGATGGGGCGCAGGTACTCGATGTGAATATGGATGAAGGGTTGCTTGATGGGGTAAAAGAAATGACAACTTTCCTCAACCTGATGGCCTCCGATCCTGATGTATCACGCATTCCTGTGATGATCGACTCCTCGAAGTGGGAAGTGTTGGAGGCCGGTCTGAAATGTGTTCAAGGAAAGGCTATTGTAAATTCTATATCCCTGAAGGGAGGGGAAGAGGAATTTCTTCATCATGCTCGTCTTGTCAGACAATATGGTGCAGCTGTTATCATAATGGCTTTTGATGAAACAGGGCAAGCTGATACATTCTCCCGTAGAATCGAAATATGTGAGAGAGCATACAAGTTATTGGTAAATGACGGGTTCGATCCGCTTGATATTATCTTCGACCCTAATATTTTGGCTATAGCTACCGGCATAGAAGAACACCGTAATTATGCTGTTGATTTCCTAGAAACTATTACATGGATAAAGAAAAATCTTCCGCATGCTAAAATTAGTGGAGGGGTAAGTAATTTATCTTTCTCCTTCCGTGGAAATGACTATGTGCGAGAAGCAATGCATGCCGTATTCCTCTATTATGCTATTCAGAGGGGTATGGATATGGGGATTGTTAATCCGGGGCAATCGGTGGTGTATGATGATATTCCACTCGAACTTAAAAATCTGGTAGAAGATGTGATATTTAACCGCAGACCGGAAGCTACAGACGAACTTATCGAGTATGCCGAGCGTATTAAAAATGAAAAGAACGGGCAGACTGAACAAAAAGTGGAAGAGTGGAGATCATTCCCGCTTGATGAACGTATCCAATATTCATTAATAAAGGGTATTAGCGATCACTTGGAAGAAGACTTGGAGGAAGCGCTAAGAGTATATCCTAAGGCTGTGGATATAATTGATAAGCCTCTGATGGACGGTATGAACAAGGTAGGCGACCTGTTTGGCTCGGGTAAGATGTTCTTGCCGCAAGTAGTAAAAACAGCTCGTACGATGAAGCGTGCTGTGGCTATTCTTCAACCCACGTTGGAAGCGCAGAAGTCATCTTCGGCAGGGAGCAATAAAGCCGGAAAGCTTGTTATTGCAACTGTGAAGGGTGATGTACATGATATCGGTAAAAACATTGTAGCTATAATTCTTGCTTGTAACAACTATGAAGTTATAGACTTAGGGGTTATGACTCCTCCTGAGGTTATTATCCAAAAAGTGAAGGAAGAGCAGCCGGATATTCTTTGCTTAAGCGGATTGATTACCCCATCGCTGGAAGAAATGAGTATTGTTGCTCACGAGATGGAAAAGGCAGGATTCTCTATTCCATTGATGATTGGCGGTGCAACTACATCTAAGCTGCATACAGCAATAAAGATAGATCCTAAGTACAATAATGGGTCGGTAGTGTATGTAAAAGATGCGTCTCAGGCTCCCGCTGCTGTAAGTAAATTAATAAATCCGAATACAAAAGAAAATTATATAAACGAAGTAAAACAGGAATACTCTCAGTTGAGAGATAATGCCGGAGATAAAAAGGCAGATCTGTTACCTCTGTCTGAAGTTTTAGATAAAGGAATGTTAATAGACTGGTCTGAATATGAAACACCTGAGCCGAAAGTAAAAGGACGACAGGTTTTGAAGCGTATACCGGTGGATGAGATAGTTCCGTATATCGACTGGAAGTTCTTCTTCCATTCATGGAATTTGTCAGCCCGTTATGCATCCGTGCAGCATATTGATGATTGTTCTTCGTGTCGTACGTCATGGTTGAATTCTTTTCCCGAGCACGAACGAGAAAAAGCAAGCGAAGGTATGCAACTTTATAAAGATGCGAAGGCATTGTTAGATCAATTGATATTTGATAAAGTAGGGTATATCAATGCTGTTTTTGGTGTTTTCGAGGCATATAGCGAAAATGAATGTCTTTACATCAATGATGTCTGTTTTCCTATGCTTCGTCAGCAAAAAAAGAATGACAGAGGAGAATATTTGTCTCTTTGCGATTTTGTTGCACCTAAATCATCCGGCAAGAAGGACTATGTAGGAGGTTTTACAGTAACTGCCGGAGTCGGCTCGAATGAATTGATGAGCGAATTCGAACAGCAGGGTGACGAATACAAAGTTCTATTACTAAAATCAGTTTTAGACCGCTTAGCAGAAGCCACAACCGAGTGGTTGCATGCAAAAATAAGAAGAGAGTATTGGGGCTTTGCTGCCGAAGAAAATATTTCCGTAAATGACATGTTTACTCTTAAATATCAGGGTATTCGTCCGGCAGTAGGTTATCCGTCTATTCCCGATCAGTCTATTAACTTTTTGTTGAATAATGATCTGTTACAATCGAAAGAAATAGGAGTAGAACTTACCGAAAATGGGGTTATGTTACCCAATGCTTCGGTAAGTGGAATAATCATATCTCATCCTAAATCGAAATATTTTAATATTGGAAATATTCTTGATGATCAGATGGAATCCTATGTTGAAAGAAGAGGTGAGGACGCAGAGGTTATTCGCAAATTTTTAAGTGCGAATCTGATATAAATATAAAATAAGTGACAAAACAGGTAAATAAGAAACCTTCAATAAAGTGTTACTTTTGTCACTTTTCTGGAAAATAGAAATGATGATTATTCCCCATTCCGGAGATATATGATTCAGAAAAAATAATATTATCACAATGGAATTTTTTGATCTTCTATCCTATAGCTTTTTTCAGAATGCTCTTCTAGGTAGTCTTTTTGCCTCTATTGCATGTGGAATTATAGGATCGTATGTTGTTATCCGCAGATTAGTTTTTATTAGTGGAGGTATAACACATGCTTCGCTCGGCGGTATTGGAATGGGCTTCTATTTTGGGTGGAATCCAATTCTGTCGGCAATGATTTTTTCTATACTGTCGGCATTTGGTATTGAGTGGCTTTCTTCCAGGCAGGGTGTTAGAGAAGACTCCGCTATTGGCTCATTCTGGTCTTTAGGGATGGCTGTTGGTATTATTTTCATCTATCTTAAGCCCGGGTTTGCACCCAATCTATCCGATTATCTCTTTGGAAATATTTTAACTATAACAAAACCGGATATTTTATATCTGGCTGTTTTATCCTTGGTGCTCATCATTGTTTTTTTACTTTTTGGGCGACAAATACTTTTTGCAGCATTTGATTCTGATTTTGCAAAGACGCGCAATCTTCCTGTCAATCTGATTAAATATGCGATGATGATGGCTATAGCAATAACAATTGTTTTATCTATACGTTTGGTTGGTATCGTTCTGTTGATGTCTATATTGACCGTTCCTCAGATGACAGCTAATCTATTCACTTCTAATTTTGTGAAGATGATTTTGCTATCTATTCTTATAGGGTTCGTAGGTTGTTTGGTAGGGTTGTTTCTTTCTGCTGTTTTGGATGTGCCGTCCGGCGTATTTATTATTTTTACACAGATAATAGTATTTCTTGTATCCAGATGGATAGTCAAATTAATACATAAGAAACAATTGATCGGTTCTTTAGAGAGGAACTGATAATCAATAATAAAGTAAATTAGAGTATCAGCCTTTTCCTATTATATCTTTCAGAGATATATTTTTTACACTGGATTTTCGGAAAAGCAGCGCACTGATACATATTCCTATTGCCAAGGTAAATAAGAGTGACATTGTCAACATAAGGTTATGTGACATCTCTATGAGTATGCGAGGGTTTTGTTCTACAATCGTTAGATCAGTAACCTTTATTCCGGCAAGCATCGTTTTATAAGCAAACATACCCGGTATCATCGTAATACAGGCCGGCATTGTAAATACAACAGGTGGACTGTCTACCTTATGTGCAGCAAAAATGCCTATCAGCCCTATCAGTACAGACCCCGCCAGAGTTGCGGTTATTAACCCGAAATCGAGCTGAACCAGAATAAAACGAATACAATGCCCCATTCCTCCAAGCAGACCGGCTACCCACAACAGGCGCTTAGGTGAACCAAATAATATAGCCCAGCAGAAGCCGACGATGAATGCTATACCAAAGTCGCGTAGTATATTTATAATAGTAAGTTCTTCCATTTTTTTTCTAAAAATTATTGATCCCCATTAATGTAATACATAAGGTCATTCCCGCAGCAATACAAAGTAAAATAAACCCGCCGAATAAGGCTCTATTGATTGCAGACGATAGGTAGCCTTCTATCAGGTCTATAACACAATTAATAAGAGGAACTCCGGGTATAAGATATAATACGCCTGTAGCCATGGCTGCTTCGGGATGAGCTCCAATTCCATACAGTCTTCCAAGCCCTGTAATCAGAGTGGTAACAAAAGCTGCTATCGAGATGCAAATCATAGAATTGAAGTTTCTCTTCGAAAAGGAAACACGTACAAAATAGCCAATAAAAGCGGCAGTAAAAGCAACAGCAGCATTCATCGAATCTCCTAATGAGAAAAGGCATAATCCGGCACATGAAAGTCCGACAGCTATAGCAACGTATAAATCTTTATAATATGGCTTAGCTTTGATTGCAGCAAATTCATTTTCCGCTTCAGAGATAGAGAGTTTCTCTTCTTTTACTTTCCACGACAAATGGGATATTTCGGTCAAAACAGCAAGGTGAACATTATGAGGAGGCGAATTCTTAAATCTGGTGACTGTGTTTGCCGGGTCGTTCATGTCTTTTACAGTAATTAATAGACCTTTGAACGTAGGATCTATATGCAGTTCAAATTCCCATGTTGAGGCCATTCTCCCCAGATTACTATTGAGTCTTCCGCAGTGTGCTCCCGATGCAAGTAGATAAGTACCTATATCTAAAATGAGATCGGCTAAGCGTTGCGCTGGTATTTTTACTTTTTCTGTTGTATCTTTATACTCTAACATTCCAACCTTAATTTTGCAACAAAGATATTAAAGAATATTTAATGTTATAAACACTTATGATTGAGTTTATAAACGTAAATTTAATTTATAATAATATATACCTTTAAATTAATAATTTAAAAAGAAAACCATGTTTAAAAAGATTTGTTCAACCTTTTTTATATTATTATTCGTTTTTTCTATCAGTTCTTTTTCTCAAAAGAAACATACGTTTGAGATTAAGAACGGAGATTTTGTTTACGACGGAAGACCGATAAGAATAATTTCAGGCGAAATGCATTATCCGCGTATTCCTCACCAATATTGGCGTCATCGTATGCAGATGCTGAAAGCAATGGGTCTGAATGCTGTGGCTACTTATGTATTTTGGAATATACATGAGCCTGAGCCCGGTAAATGGGATTTTACAGGAGATAAGAATCTTGCCGAATATATAAAAATAGCAGGAGAAGAGGGACTCATGGTGATACTTCGTCCCGGTCCGTATGTATGTGCCGAATGGGAATTTGGAGGTTATCCATGGTGGCTTCAGAATGTAGAGGGTTTGGAATTGAGACGCGATAACGAGCAATTCCTAAAATATACCCAGTTATATATAAACAGATTGTATAAGGAAGTTGGAAACTTGCAAATTACTAAAGGTGGCCCTATTGTTATGGTGCAGGCAGAGAATGAGTTCGGATCTTATGTCTCCCAACGTAAAGATATACCATTAGAAGAGCATCGCAGATACAATGCAAAAATCGTTCAGCAATTAAAAGATGCAGGTTTCGATGTTCCATCTTTTACTTCGGATGGAAGTTGGTTGTTTGAAGGAGGCGCTGTTCCCGGAGCTTTGCCAACTGCAAATGGAGAAAGCAATATAGAGAATCTAAAGAAAGCAGTAGATAAGTATAATGGAGGACAAGGCCCTTATATGGTTGCCGAATTTTATCCCGGATGGCTTGCTCACTGGCTCGAACCTCATCCTCAGATAAGTGCTACAAGTATAGCCCGTCAAACAGAAAAGTATTTGCAAAATAATGTATCTATCAACTATTATATGGTACACGGCGGAACTAACTTTGGTTTTACCAGTGGTGCCAACTATGATAAGAAACATGATATTCAGCCCGATCTGACTAGCTACGACTATGATGCACCTATAAGCGAAGCCGGATGGGTAACGCCAAAATACGACTCGCTTCGCAATGTAATTAAAAAATATGTAAATTACTCTCTGCCTAAGGCTCCGGCAGCTATACCTGTGATAGAGATTCCATCTATTAAACTAGATAAGATAGCTACGATAGACGGATTGAACTCAAAAGTAGTTGAAAATAACAAACCTATGACTTTCGAGCAGTTGAACCAAGGCTACGGATATGTTTTATATAAAAAGCACTTCAATCAGCCTATAAGCGGGACACTGAAAATAAATGGTTTACGCGATTATGGTATTGTCTATGCAAATGATGAAAAGGTAGGGGAGCTTAACCGATATTTTAATCAAGATTCTATAGATGTTGAAATTCCATTCAATTCTACGTTAGAAATCTTAGTAGAGAATATGGGACGTATCAATTACGGATCAGAGATTGTTCATAACACAAAAGGAATCATTGGCCCTGTTGTAATAAACGGCATGGAAATAGAAGGTGATTGGCAAATGTATCAGATGCCGATGGATGAAGTTCCTGATTTTGAGAAGATGCAAAAAAACACTGTGTTTAGTAATACAGAATCAGTAGCGAAACGTCTTCTAGGTGCTCCGGCTTTATATAAAGGCACATTCAATTTGACAGAAACCGGGGATACATTCCTCGATATGGAAGACTGGGGCAAAGGTATTGTATTTATAAATGGTAAAAACATTGGGCGTTATTGGCATGTAGGTCCTCAACAAACGTTATACGTTCCGGGCGTATGGCTGAAAAAAGGACAAAATGAAATTGTCATCTTTGAGCAACAGCATGATAAGCATCACACAGAAGTAAGAACAACAAAAGTTCCTGTGTTGACAAATCTTAAGCTTCCTAAATAAGATAAATAGTATAATATGAAAGGGTGAGAAATCACCCTTCTTTGTTTTTTTATTTTACTCAATAGACATTTGCTTTATAAAAATCTCTTGTAGCATGTCTAACTCTTTTTTATAAATTGTCTTCTTGCGCTGGGCGAAATATAATATATTCTCCAGAGGGGTATATCCTTCCCATACCAGCTGTATATTACCATCCTCTAATTCCTTTTTTGCTAAAAAGTCCGGCATAATAGCAAATCCTTCTTTGCCTGAGATACAACGTATAATGGAACTTATATTGGGTACAATATAATTAGGTTTAAAGTCCGGTCTTTTCTTAAAGTTATGTAGCCAGAAATTACGCAAATGTTCCATGTCGCCTGTTGTGCCAAGCCATATTTGTTTATTTAACCATTCTTCTGCTTTCTCAGGTTTTTGCATCACCATATAGAATTCCGTAATATTATTTTTCGATCCCGCTATCAATATAATTCTCTCTTTCGAGAAGGGAGTATACTGTATATTAAATGCTTCGTCCTTTTGAGGTGATATCACAAAATCGAGTAAGCCTTTGTCCAGATCATTCAACATGTCTTGATATATCCCAAACTTTGATATAAGGTTAAATGGAAGTTCACTTATAAAAGGCTCCAGTACGTGTTGGAATGTTTCGAAACACATGCCAATACTAATGCTCGATTTACCTGAATCAGCATTTCTGTAAAAATGTTTTTCTGCTTCCTCCAGTTTTTTTACAGCATCTACAATCGAGTTATAGAGCATATTGCCATATTCGGTGGGCAGCATCTTTCGTGTTCCTCTGTCAAACAATTTATTTCCGATATGTGCCTCTAAAGAATTCAGATGTAGACTTACTCCGGGTTGTGATATATATAACTTATTCGCTGCCGATGTGAGCGAACCGGTTTCATATATTGCTTTAAAGGTTCGAAACCATTCAAAATTTACCACGTTACTTTATATATTATAATTATAATACAAATATATAATTTATATTATTTTGCTGATCAATAAAAAGGCTTTATGTTTGTAACATCAAACATTAAAAACGCAATAATAAGCATGAAGAAAATATTTGTGATAAATGGAGCCCCTAAATTTGCCCATTCCGGCGGAGAGTTTAATAAAACATTATCAGGATGGACTGTAGATTATTTTAAAGATAAAGGTTGTGATGTGAAATATACTGATATCAATAATGAATATGACCTATCGAATGAAGTTGAAAAGTTTGTATGGGCTGATGTTGTTGTATATCATACGCCTATTTGGTGGTTCCAGATTCCAAGCGAATTTAAACGATATATAGATGAGGTCTTTACCGAAGGATATCAAAAAGGAATTTATTTTAGTGATGGTAGACGCTCGGCTAATCCCACTCGCAATTATGGTACAGGAGGTTCATTGCAAGGACGTAAGTATATGCTTACTACAACATGGAATGCTCCCTTAGAAGCATTTACTCTTGAAGGAGAGTTCTTTAAGCAACATAGTGTTGACGAGGGTGTTATGTTCGGTTTTCATCGGATGAATGCTTTTATAGGGATGGAGCCTGTTGATAGCTTTCACTTCTACGACGTGATGAAGAACCTTAATATAAAACAATCTCAAGAAGATTATGTAAGACATTTGAATGATATATTTTAAATATTTATTCTTCTATCTTAAGATTGATTGACAGCACTTATATAGAAAAAGGATAGTAAAGTTTTTTACTATCCTTTTTTATTTTCAAAGAAACAGAATCTTATTCAGATTTCTGAATTTCTTGTATTATCTCCATACCTTTCAGTATTGCCTGCTCATTCATTGGCAGTAAACCGTGATGACGTTCCGGTAAAGACTTCTTCAATCCTTTCATGACGTTTTCAAGTTTTACCATTGGGCTTACTTTCAACAATCCACCTAGAACAATCATATTGAATGCTTTTGTATTCTTCATCAACACGGCGGTATCTACAGCTTCTATTTTATAGATGTTGATATCCTTACGTGTTGGCGGGTGTTGAAATCCGTTCGGGTCATAGATCAATATTCCTCCCGGTTTTACATGTGATTCGAATTTGTCCAATGACGGCTGATTTAAAATAATCGCAATATCAAACTCATTCACTATCGGCGAGCTGATGGGGCTGTCGCTCAATATTACAGTCACGTTAGCTGTACCACCACGTTGCTCCGGTCCGTAAGAAGGGAACCATGAAACTTCTTTATCTTCCATCAGACCTGAATAAGCAAGGATTTTACCCATCGATAATACACCCTGTCCTCCAAAACCTGCTATAATTATTTCTTGTGTCATGTTTCTTTGTTTAAATATTTTTCAAATCGCCTAATGGATATGCAGGAAACATATTTTCTACCATCCAATCGTTTGCTGCCTGAGGAGACATTTTCCATCCGGCATTACATGTCGATACAATTTCTACAATAGATGTCCCTTTATTCTCCATCGAGTTTTCGAACGCTTTGCGTATCATGCGTTTTGCTTTTTTTACAGAGGCTGCCGTATGAACGCTCTGACGAGTAGCCAGACAAACACCTTGCAACTGAGCCAACAAATCGAGAATCTTAAGCGGGTAACCACTCTCGTGAGTGTCGCGTCCGTTAGGAGATGTTGATGTTATCATTTGGCTAAGGGTTGTTGGTGCCATTTGTCCTCCGGTCATGCCATAAATTCCGTTATTTATAAAGATTATAGCAATATTTTCGCCTCTATTTGCCGCATGTATCGTTTCACCTGTACCAATGGCAGCTAAGTCTCCATCTCCCTGATATGTAAATACCATTTTATCGGGATTGAGTCGTTTTGCCGCTGTAGCCAATGCCGGAGCACGTCCGTGTGCAGCTTCCTGCCAGTCGATATCCAAATAGTTGTATGCAAACACAGCACAACCAACCGGAGCTATACCGATTGTTTTATCACGCAATTCCATATCATCAATAACCTCAGCTATCAACTTATGAACTACACCATGTGAACAACCCGGACAGTAATGCATGTCCACATCGTTCATCAACGCAGGCTTGGCATATACTAGGTTAGCCGGATCTATAATATTTGTACTCATAATTGTTTAAACTTTGAATTTTAAGGTCTCAGACCTACTTACTATTCTCGCAAATGCTATAGACACTTGCCTATCTTAATATCGTTTTTCAACAGTCAAATTTATTCTGCAAGGCGTCTACTACTTCGCTTGGAGTAGGAACAATTCCACCCAAACGTCCGTAATGTTCAACCTTAACTTTACCGTTTACAGCCAAACGAACATCTTCTACCATCTGTCCGGCGTTCATTTCCACTGTAAGCATTCCTTTTACCTTTGTTGAATATTTGTCAATTTCTTTCGATGGGAATGGCCACAAAGTAATAGGGCGAATAAGACCCACCTTTATTCCTTGAGCACGTGCTATCTCCATTGCCTTTTGGCATATACGGGCCGCAGACCCAAAAGCGACAAGAATGTAATCTGCATCTTCGCAATTTACTTCCTGATGCAAACAAACTTCTTTTTCTATCTTCTTGAACTTAGCTTGAAAACGGAGGTTATTTATCTCCATCTTATACGGATCAAGTTCAAGCGAGGTTATTACATTTGGTTTTCTATCAGCCGGTTTCCCAAGGGTAGCCCAAGGACATTGTTCACGTATTTCTTTTTCGGTTCTTCTGCGTTTAAATTCCGGAAGTTTTACCTTTTCCATCATTTGACCGATAACGCCATCGGTAAGTATCATAGCCGGTGTTTGATATTTGAATGCGAGATCGAAGCCCAGTGCAACAAAGTCCACCATTTCTTGTACCGATGCAGGTGCAAGAGTTATTAGGTTATAGTCGCCGTGTCCTCCACCTTTTACGGTTTGGAAATAATCGGCTTGCGATGGCTGTATTGTACCCAATCCGGGTCCTCCACGCATAACATTCACTAACAAACAAGGCAATTCGGCTCCGGCAAGATAAGACACCCCTTCGAGCATTAAGCTCATACCCGGGCTTGAAGATGAGGTCATCACGGCTTTGCCGCATCCGGCTCCTCCGTAAACCATATTTATAGATGCTATTTCGCTTTCAGCCTGAAGTACAACCATACCGGTAGTATTCCACGGTGCTTCGGCCATCAACGTTTCCATTATCTCCGATTGAGGAGTAATAGGATAGCCAAAATATCCGTCTGTCCCATATCTAATTGCAGCATGAGCTATGGCTTCATTGCCTTTCATTAAAACTATTTCTTCTGACATAATTTTTGGTTAATTAAAAAAACGAATCTACTAAGCGAAAAAGCTGTATTGATTCGTCATCATTTATTCAAATTTTTTCTTGTATACTGTGAGACATCCGTCAGGACATACATAACCACAATTGGCACAACCTATACAAGCATCTGGATTTTTCATGTAAACGTAGTGATAACCCCGGCTGTTAACTTCTCGAGGTTGAAGTTCTAAAACATCACAAGGACATGAAACCACACAGAGGTCACAGCCCTTACAACGTTCTTCGTTTACAACTACTGTTCCTTTTATTTTGGCCATTTTTTCTTTATAATAATTTTTTTAGTAATCGCTAACTATAATAAAGTTCTCATTTGATCCCCACGCAAAGGTAGAGGTTATTCTTATTATATTCCTTTTTTTTATGAATAAAGATGTTAAAAAAAAGATGTCTTAAAACATATTGAGTTAGCATTTTATCATACAAGATCTAATAATCTATATTTTTAGAGATGTTTAGTCTTTATTTCGTAAGAATACTAGTTGTTATGCTTACTATTTGTATTAAATCCAAAGGGTTTAACTGAATTTGTAAACCTCTTTTTCCGGCACTAATGTAAATATATTCGAACGCTTCATAAGATTTATCGATATAGGTTGGAAACAATTTTTTCATACCAATAGGAGAGCAAGCACCTCTTATATATCCTGTAATATTAAGGAGCTCTTTCATCGGTATCATATCACAACTCTTATTTCCTGAGATTTTTGCAGCTGCCTTCAAATCTAACTCTTCAGCTCCGGGTATAATACAAACAAAATAACCCGATTTATCCCCTTTCAGTACCAGTGTTTTAAAAACCTGTTCAACAGGTTCGTGTAACTGTTCGGCCACATGTATGGCACTAAGATCGGACTCGTCGACCTGATATGGAATAAGCTTATATTCTATTTTCTCTTTATCCAAAAGCCGGACGGCGTTTGTTTTATCAATCTTCATTTCTACTTATTTTTCTGCAAATAAAACAACTAAACACGATAGATGTTTACAGAGTATGTTTTCTATTCATACCGAATTGCCATTATTGCTTTCTAATATAATTAAGTTCAGAAAGAAAAAATACAGCACTAAGATTGAAGAAAAGCACTGATTTTGTCAAACGTAAATCTAAATTGCTCGTCTACTTCATCTGCGATTTTTGGTAGCGCAGGGAATGGATCTTCATGTATATATTTGTATGGATAATCCAGAATTTCGATATTGATCGGGATATCTCTGCGTGAACCTTGCAGTGTATTTATCACTTCATAGGCCGGCACAACTTCATCCTTCGCCAATGTTATAGCATAGAATTGATGGCTCATTTTTCGGAATACTTCCTCCCGGCATTCTGTCAGTACTCTATAATTCAGCATGCTTCTGAAGTTGTTGCCTTCCGGATGTGTATGCATATAATGACGAAGCACTTCGTCGCGCTTCATATGGCTATCCAGATGTTCTACGACATAGGAATAAAGGCTTACATTGGCTTCACTGTCGAGAATAAATTTTGACACAGGTGATAGTCTGTTGAATACTGCTCCTCCGCAAAAAGTAGCATACTTGGAGTTAGAGAAATGCCCGTCTTTGTTGCTCATCATCAGTATTTCGCCTAAGAATGTACCTATAGAATATGAAAAGAAATCGATAGAAGCATCCTTATCTATAGCAGGATGTAGCCCCTCCTTGAAATTTTCTACAAAGTCGATCACATCATAGTAAGTTTGCAGCCCCGACCAAATAAAACGTTGAGGTTTATTATGCAAACGGGTACTGATAGCTACATTGGATAAACTGGAACAGATAACATCGGGGTGGCGCATTTTTCGTTGCTCGCTCACTCTGTACATTTCACGCGTACTACTCCAAACCGCAGGAGCACGATTCATATGAAATGCTATAGGGAACATAACGACAGATTTACCCGTTTTATCAACGATATACTTAGCCCACGGTAAATATTTATACCAAGTTTTCTCATTAAAGCCGTGAAACATGAGTATAATGCCTTTAGCTTTCGTTTCTTTTTTAGGCATTATCATGTGATATCTGAACTTGATATTCTCTAATATTTCTGCGTCTTTCTTGTTCAACATTTGCTGAATCACATCGGGCTCATAATCTTCAGGTACACTCGGTATAAATTCATAATCATCGTTATTGCCCAATCCTCCGGGAAGGATAAAACGATAATTGGAGTCGAAGGTAAAGTTACGCATTACCAAATTTTTATCTATCTCGATCTCACTATCTGTATAGTTCTCGATCTTCTTTAGATGATTAAAAAGGTCTATGTACTTCATTTTATTTTTATTTTTCTACCAGTAATTGATGTCCTATTCTACAAAACAAACATTTGCGAAGTTCGCAATATTCTCTCTTCAGTTGAATCATAGCCTGTGAGTCGACTGCACTGTTTAATGGCATTTCCAATTTGGCAAAAAGTTTGGTTATGCTATTTTGTTCAGGCTTTAGCATTTCCAAAAACTTTAGAGCTCGTTCGCAAAGAGCTTCATTGTCTATACTTTTCCCATATATGAATAATATTGGGGCTACGGTATTGATCAGTAAAATGTCGAGGGACGAATCACCCAGATACTTCGATTTGCGTTCCGATGTTACTCCAAATGCGTAATGGGTTTGCCAATATTCAGAGGCATTGACATGAAACATCAGCCGGATACGTCCGATATCATCGCAAGCTGTAATTTTAGAAAATAATCCATGTGAACTATGCAACAAAGAAGCCAGTTGGGCTATTCTTATCTGAGGAAAAGCCGTAGGCCGTGATCTCATACTTTTGAATATATATGAATCTAACGGTTTCAGTTCATATTTATTTTTCAGAAATTCATATTCTTTTTTCAACAAAGAGAAGTAATCATCTTCAACTTTCACATTATCAAGCATACCCGCCTGTCCGAATAAAAGAGCTTCTATTTGAATAATATTGTCTCCTTGTTTTTGAATACATTTCAACGGCAGACTAAGCGCTAATCGCTCAAAGGAGTCGGAGTTGAGACCGAATCCAAAATTTCGGGTAAGCAGCACATAAAAAGCATCTTCCCACGAGTTCTGGAAACGCTTAAGTAAGCTTTCTATATGGTTTGCTTTTCTTTCAAGACGCTCTATCAGTAACGTATTCATCCACGAGTTGAGGTGAAAAGGCGGAATGTTTCCTATATAGTTGCGACACGGAATGTCTGTATTGGAATGAATGAGAAAATCATAGTTCTCTTTTATATGCTGCGGATAGACTATCTCGCACTGGATAACAGATTGCCCCAGTTCATTAAATACTTCACAATTTGCCTTTTCTACTACATGAAGTATTACTGAATTGTAGCTTTTATTTTTATGATGGTTATGTGCTTTCCACTGATCTGAGCTAGTGTGTATTTCTATATTTCCAGCCCAAAGCTCACCATCGATTTTTATTTTGGCATTAAAATAGTCCGGCCCCTCATTCGTATTTGGTAAGCCCACGTCCAAAACTTCTATCTGACGACCATCAGTCGTTTTCAGTTCTTTCTGATAGAGTTTGAATTTCCAGATGTAGTGTAAAATGTCTTCCATAAGTTAAGCGTTAGGTTGTCGATCATAATCCGGTAATACCCATCTTCTTCATCAGAAAGCTTGCATTCATGTTTTGAGCTACTCCTTCCCTGATTTTGTAGGTAAATGAGAGATGATCGTCTTTAATATCCGCCTCAAAGCGGTAATTCTTTATAGCATCAGGGAATTCTTTTTCAAGGTCGCCCAACAATAAATCGTGTGTAGCGATGATACCATTCGCTCCAAGTGACACCAATTGTTTCATCAAGGCAATAGAGCCTTTTTGCTTATCTTCCGAGTTGGTACCTTTCAGTATCTCGTCGAGAATAATAAATAACGGTTCGCCCGATTGCAAGCGGTCGATTATCATCTTCAGACGCTTAAGTTCTGCAAAAAAGTAAGATTCGTTGTCTGTAAGCGAATCGGAGGTACGAAGATTGGTAACTAGCTTGTATGGATAGAATCTCAATGAGGAGGCACACACCGGAGCTCCGGCACAAGCCAGCATGAGGTTTATGCCTACGGTTCGCAAGTATGTGCTTTTTCCTGCCATATTTGCCCCTGTAACTACAAGGAAAAAAGGATGGCTCTCTATTTTTACATCGTTGGGTACACAGACTTTACGATTGAGCATCGGGTGACCAAGATTTTTACCTTCCAATATATATGTTTCAGATGCTTCGGGATAAATGTAGTCGGGATGGTTGTACGCATATACAGCCAAAGATATCAGACTGTCAAACTCTGCCAAAACTTTTAACCAGCTTCCGATATTTTCTTGATGGCGGCTTATCCACTTTTCAATCTTTATTGAATAAATAATATTCCAGAAGAAAATGGGATTGAGAAGAAGCAACCCCAAGACATTGGATGACTGATCGAGGTTGTTGCTATATGATTTGAGCTGTCGGATAGCTTGTGAGGCAAGTTCTCCATCTTTAATTTTATTTTGCAATTCGATTAATAACGGTGATTTAAACTCTTCGGTCTCCATTATTTCAAATAGGCTTGAGTATGTCTGTAGTGTTTCTATTTTCTTTTCAAAGAAACTCATCTTCAGCCGAATGTCTTTCATCGGAGTAAGGCTTGCTATAAAGAAAATAGTCCAACAAGATCCTAGTATCGCAATAGGGATCAATCCCAAGGAACTTAGAACAATAGATAGAGCAAATACAGCAGGGGCGATATATACAAAGTATCGCCAATAGCTTTCAGATAATAAGCGAGTTTGCATGAATTGACGGGAGAAGTGATCTATATCCAGCCCTTCGGTTTCGCTCATCTGTCCTGTTGCTCTCAGGTGGTTGAGTAGCCGTGGGTTGCGACTCAATTCTTTTACGGCTTCCTGATGTGCAATAATATCATCCTTTTTTTCAAATGGCTTTAGCAGGGAGTCTGCTAGTTTATTCTTGCCAAAAGAAGTAACAGTACGGTTTATAGACTGAAAGAATGAGTGATTTCCAAATAAGTCGAGATCTACACTATAGCTATGACTGCCATCAACCTTTTCGGGTGCTCCATCGAAGGCTGAAAAATCATAATCGATACCTTTCAGCTCACCTTCGGCATTCTTTATCAGCAACTCACAATATCTTTTTTTGAGAAATAGCTTATTGTGATATTTTAGCAGATAGAGGAAGATAACGACTGTTATAAAAATAATAGAGACAACCGCAACAGTATGTCCCCACATTACCCAGCAAAGGAGGATGCATCCTAAAACAGTAACTAATCGCAAAGTTCCGATCTGGAAAATAGCACTTTTTAATTTAGTCAGCTTTTCGTCTTCTCTTTTTATAAGATCCTTATATGATTCCTGTACTTCTTCTAGTGTCATTCGCTAAAGTTATAGATTTTATTATAATTAATCGTATGCTAAAACAATTCGTGTAAGACATCGAGCGACTTCAGTGCCGGAAAGTCGTACAGATGCAAACGGTAGTATTCCAATATTCTATTTATGATGTTAACCCGATCTTGCCGAGAGAAAACAAAATGATGCATATTTTCGTACGTAATACGTGCCAGCATAGATAAAGCTTTACTGTCGTACCTGTTAAGATAATGATTATGCAAAGGTTGATAATGAACAAACTCGCCGTTTATCATATCAAACAAATTATTTTCCCTGTATTCTTCAAGGTTAGGATAAAATCCCATAAAGTGGCTCAGTTTGAGCATAAATACCAAATGGAAATTGGCTATGCTTTTATCTGTCATCTCGAGTATCTGTACCGACTGTTCAAGAAAGTCGAATAGCAATTGACTGGTGTCGGCATCTTTTAAGACCCTTGACAAAAACTCGGAAAGGAAAAAAGTCATTGACGTTTTTCCCATATCTCCCGCTATCTCATATAAATAAAAATCGGAGCGGGCTTCTCTGATTCGTTGGATGTCTCTATTGCTTTGATGCTCAACCTCCATATCGAGTATTGCTAGTGGAGAAAACAAGGATTTGGGAACTTTCGAGCCCTTACCTCTTGCTTTGGACACCATATACGTTACTCGTCCGAAGGATTCGGTGAATAACTGAGCAAGCAGATACTTGTCGTTATAGTTTATGGTGTTCAGTACCAGTCCTCTTGTCTTATAAAGCACTTCGATAATGTTTAGCTTGACAAAAATACTATTTTTTATTATAGTCATATTCCTATTCGAGCAAAGAAGATTGTAGAAGATAGTAAATAAGAAATACTATGTGAAGGAATAAACTCGTTTAGCTTTATCTTCAAATATTATCTTATTATAAAGAGCCGTTCGATGTGTAATAAATATTGTAATGGATAAAAGTAACATTGAAAAACAAATAAAATACTGTCACTTTTGTCACTTTTTACAATTTCTGATCTATGGAGGTTATTTATTAAACATGCATGAATAATCTCAGCCATGTAAAAATAATTGACTAACTTCGCATATAATAAATATAACGTTATGTCTCAAAAAATAAAAAATATACTTTTTGATCTGGGGGGAGTTATTATAAGCCTGAATAAACAGGAAGCGTTGAACCGTTTTACGGCTATTGGCTTCCCTAATATTGAAGATTATTTAGGAGAGTTTCGTCAAGAAGGAATATTTCTGGAGTACGAAGAAGGTAAAATAAGTCCTGAGGGGTTTTATAAAGAATTCCGCAGGTTGTGCGGTAATGATAATATTGCTGCCGAAGATATCGATAACGGATGGTTAGGATTTTTAGCAGGGATTCCTCCATACAAATTCGAACTATTAAAGGAGCTCCGCAAAAAATATAAAGTATATTTATTAAGTAATACAAATCCGTCTGTAATTAAATGGGCATCAAGCGAGGCTTTCTCGCCCGAAGGCTTGCCTATTCAGGCATATTTTGATAAATGCTACCTTTCTTTTGAGATAGGACATGCAAAACCCGACAAGGAGATATTTGACTTTATACTTGCCGATTCGGGAATGGTTCCGTCCGAGACCCTATTTCTTGATGATGGCAAAGCGAATATAGAAATAGGTAAAAAGATTGGCTTTGAAACTTGTCTGGTCGATCAAACAGAAGACCTAAGAAAAGTGTTTACTGATAGAGATCTGTTATAAGTTAATGCTTAGGATATGCAGTTGGTAGATAAGACAAACAAGATAGAACTTCCGCCATTAGTGGCTACTATTGGCTTTTTCGATGGTGTACATACAGGACATCGGTATCTGATTGATCAGGTGAAAGAAGAAGCCGCCAAGCGAGGGTTACCCTCTGCTGTCATAACTTTTCCTGTACATCCGCGAAAGGTGTTGCAAAAGGACTATCAGCCGGCTTTACTTTGTGGCTATGACGAAAAGATAGAGCGTCTGGCTACTACCGGAATCGATTATTGTATATGTCTCGACTTTACGATTGAGATATCAGAAATGTCTGCTAAAAGATTCATGCAGGATATCCTGAAAGAAAAACTGAATGTCGATTCTCTCATTATAGGCTACGATCATCGTTTTGGTCATAATAGAGAAGATGACTTTGCTGACTATGAACGATATGGTAGTGAAATAAAAATGCAGGTCATAGAAGCCAAAGCTTTACCGGGGCTCGAACATGTTAGTTCTTCACGTATACGCAAACTTCTGGCAGAAGGATATATCCGTAAAGCCGGGAAGCTATTATCATACAATTATACAATCTCAGGGAAAATTGTAGAAGGGTTTAAAGTAGGGAGGACGATCGGCTTCCCAACAGCCAATATACAGATATGGGAAACTTACAAGGTAGTTCCTGCATTTGGCATATATGCAGTCTATGTACATGTCGAAGGTGTTAAATATGACGGTATGCTTTATATTGGCAAACGTCCTACACTGCATAATGGAGATAATATAAGTATAGAAGTTAATCTCTTCGATTTTGACGGAGATCTGTATAATAAAAACCTCACAGCCGAATTTCTTGATTTTGTGCGTCCTGACGAAAAATTCTCAGATATTTCCTCTTTAAAGGATCAAATTAGTAGAGATAAAGAGACTGTAATAAAAGTTATTGAAAATTATAAAGGGCTTAATAACTAGTCTCCAAACCATATCTCGGTTATATAACCCTAAAATATTAACTTATAACAAAAAAATAATAGATAAAGAGTTAAATAACTGATTTTTATTTTTATATTTGTGGAGCATTAGAGTTCTTAACAGTATGGTTTAAATTTTTCTTCGCAAGTCACTTCCCTTCTTGGTAACCTTTCTTGTCTAGTTTTTTTTAGCTTTTTATTCTTATTTACTTCTTCTGCAAAGTATTAAATTTTAAATTTTATTTTTTTACAATGAACATTTTTATTGCAGGGTTGAGCTACAGCATCAACGACAATGATTTGAGAGACTTATTCAACGAATACGGTGAAATTTCCTCAGCAAAAGTTATTATGGACAAGGCTACAGGCCGTTCTAAAGGTTATGGATTTGTTGAACTTGAAGACAATGCAGCCGGACAAAAAGCTATTGAAGAATTAAATGGTGCTGAATATGACGGAAGAACTATTTCTGTTTCAGAAGCTCGTCCTCGTACAGAAGGTGGAGACCGCCCACGTAGAAACTTCGATAACAACAGAGGTGGAAACGGTGGTTTTAGAAGACGTGAATATTAATTAGTATTCTACATAAAGAATAAAAGGTGCCATTTGGCACCTTTTTTGTTTTTATTATTAATTGACAGGCGATATCAATATGCCCATTTTAAATATAAAGCTCCCCATGTAAATCCTCCACCAAATGCTGTAAGGATCAGGTTGTCTCCTTTCTTAAGCTGAGATTCCCATTCATATAAACACACCGGAATTGTCGCAGCACTTGTGTTGCCATACTTCTGTATGTTTACCATAACCTTGTTTGGCGAAAGTCCCATGCGATTTCCTACAGCCTCAATGATGCGGATGTTTGCCTGATGAGGAACCAACCAGTCTACCGATTCGTTTGATAGATTGTTGCGTTCCATTATCTCTACAGAAACATCAGCCATTTTAGATACGGCATGTTTGAATACTACTTGTCCTTCCTGATAAACATAGTGCATGTCTTTATCTACGGTCTCGTGTGAAGCCGGATAAGCCGACCCCCCTCCATATTGGTGGAGGTGAGGTATTCCGACCCCATCAAGATGAAGAATACTATCCATAATGCCAAACTCCTCTTCAGTCGGTTCCAGCATTACAGCACCTGCAGCATCTCCAAATAGAGGACATGTAGCACGGTCTTTATAGTTGGCTATAGATGTCATTTTATCTCCTGCAGCTACAATTACTTTTTTGTATTTGCCTGATTTAATGAAATTAGAGCCAACCTCTAATGCATATATAAAGCCTGAACATGCAGCTTGGATATCAAACCCTAAAGCATTCTTTATTCCACAAGCTTCAGCTGTCATTGCTGCTGTGGATGGAAATACATAGTCAGGTGTAGTAGTGGCAAAAATGATTACCTCAACCTCTTCTGGTTTGGTATTTGTTTTCTTCAATAATTCTTTCACAGCTTCGGCTCCCATAACAGAAGTACCTTTGCCTTCGCCTTTAAGTACACGACGTTCTTTGATTCCGACACGGGTCATGATCCATTCGTCTGTAGTATCCACCAATTTTTCAATATCACTGTTGGTGAGAATATCCTCAGGGACATATGCTCCTATACCGGTAATTGCAGCTCGAATCATTGTATTTTTTGGTTTTGTGAGTATTTATAAAAAAAATGCCCTAATATTAGGGCTTAAAGTCTTGGTTTAAGATATTAAACCGCAGCTCCTTTTTCTATTGCCAATTTACCTCTGTAGTATCCGCACTCAGGGCAAACTGTGTGGAATACATGCCAAGAGCCGCAATTAGAGCATACAGCTAATGTTGGAGCTACTGCTTTGTCATGAGTTCTTCTTTTAGCTGTTCTAGACTTTGACTGTCTTCGTTTCGGATGTGCCATCTTTTTGTTTTATTTAGTTATTTCTATATATCTGAATTAAAAAATCAAATTGCTGTTCTTATTTAATCCTCGTCAATAGAGACATCTTTCAATGCATCCCAACGGGAATCTGTAAGAGACGAGTCGTCATCTATTTCAATATCGTCTAAGTCTTCTTCGTCCGAATCTTCATCGGAAGTACTTTTAGCTCTATGCTTATTTAACTTAGAAGACATTGTTTTATTGCATGTGCCCGGAGGATGTATTCGTTTTGCCGGTAAACTGAGTACGATAAATTCATACAAAAACCATGCAATATTAATTTCTCCATCATCTTCAGGGATGATAACAATCTCATCACTTTCTTCAGAGTATTCTTTACCGAATTTAACGATAAGCTTATTCTTCGTTTCCACATTCATGTTGATGTCGTCTAGGCATCTGTCGCATGGAACTAAAACAAATCCGGTAATATCAAAATTGAGCTCAAAAATAGTACTTGTCTTTTTTAAAGATACTACTACTTTTAAGTTGCCCCTTTTTATATCGGCTGTGCCGTCATCAATAAGAGCAAAGTACTTATTATCCAAGTCATACTTGAATTCATGTTTCCCTTCGGCTAAACTTCTCAAAGGGATATTATATAAGCTAAACTTTCCCACGTATTGTATTTAAAACTCAAAAGAACGGCGCAAAGGTATAAAGTTTTTTTGGAATAAATAAATATTTTAAGTCTAATCTTGAAACAAAGTAGGTCAGGGGATTCAAATATAAATAACATGATTTTGAATTTGTAAATAAAAAAAGCTATATAAAAATTAATTTATATAGCTTTCTAGTAATAAGCGTAGTAATGTTGTTTGTTTTCTCTTATGATATATCTTCAAAAAATAAAGAATATATAGCTTTAATTATGTAGTGTAGCTTTGCTTTAACAAAAGTATTGTTCTAGTGTTCATTCAATATATAGATGGAGGGAATATAAAAACGTTGCGTAGAAATTTTCTTTTTTTTTGTTTTTTAACAAACTCACAGAAATGTAAGTCTTTAATGTGTAGATGTTTGATTTGATGGTGTTATAAAGTTATAGGAGATAGAAAAATATTCTTTAACGTAAGGTGAAATAAAAAGAGAGCGCCACACAAAAATTAATTTATGCGGCGCTACTTTATAGATATTTGTTTTTTATCCGATTGTAATCAGAGCAACTCCTTCTAATACAGAGTCTCCTTTAGATACATGTATACCGGTAACTTTTCCGTCTTGAGTTGCTTGGATTGCATTCTCCATTTTCATAGCCTCAAGCATAACTACAGTTTGTCCTTTCTTCACTTCGTCGCCTTCATTAACTAATACGTCGATGATGATGCCCGGAAGCGGAGATTTTACACTGCCTGCACCACCACTTGCGGGTTTGGTTGGTGCCGAAGTTGTGGCTTTAGGTGCTGCTGTAGCAGTAGCTGCCGGTGCTTTCGAAGCCGGACGAGTAACAAGAGTGATTTCTTCCTCGTTGTTTACCAATTCTACTTTATAGTTGCTTCCGTTTACGGCAACTTCAGCAAGACCGTTATCCATTTTGTTTACGGCTACTATGTATTCCTGTCCGTTTATTCTATATATGAACTGTTTCATAATAATTTATCAAATTTTATTTTCTTACTGGCATTTGAAGCATAGCTTTACTTTTGTCAGCCCATGGTAGATAGTCTTTCGACACATGTTTGATCGTTAGCACATTGCTTTCTATGTCATGCTGATTTTGCACATCATATATCGCTAAGGTTATAGCTGCTAATACTTCTGACGGTATATTATTATTACTCATAATACTAATTCGTTTAGAGATTATAGAGGCAGGTTGTCATGCTTCTTAGAAGGATTAACTTGCTTTTTAGTTCTCAGTTGTTCCAAAGCACGGATAACGCGGAAACGAGTGTTTCTCGGTTCTATTACGTCATCGATATATCCATAGCGTGCAGCGTTGAAAGGATTACAGAATAATTTGTTGTATTCTGCTTTCTTTGCAGCAAGTGCTTCAGCCGGATTCTCAGATTCTTTGATTTCTTTTGCGTAAAGTACTTCTGCTGCTCCATCAGCACCCATAACTGCGATTTCGGCAGTAGGCCATGCATAGTTGATGTCGCCACGAAGTTGTTTACAGCTCATAACGATGTGTGAACCTCCGTAAGATTTACGTAGAGTAACTGTTACTTTAGGCACTGTAGCTTCTCCGTATGCATAAAGAAGTTTTGCACCATGAGTAATAACACCGCCGTATTCTTGGCCTGTTCCAGGAAGGAATCCCGGTACGTCTACCAGTGTCACCAACGGGATGTTGAAAGCATCGCAGAAGCGTACAAAACGAGCTGCTTTGCGTGAAGCGTTGATGTCTAGTACTCCGGCAAGGTATTTAGGTTGGTTAGCCACGATGCCAACAGATTGACCATTCATGCGGGCAAAACCAATTATTATATTCTTAGCATAGTTTCCATGTACTTCAAGGAATTCGCCATTGTCGACAACCGCACCGATTACTTCAAACATATCGTATGGTTTATTCGGATTGTCAGGGATGATTTCATTTAGTAAATCCTCCATTCTGGCAATTGGGTCTGTACATTCTTTGCGAGGAGCTTCTTCCATGTTGTTTTGAGGAAGGAAGCTATATAAGTGGCGGATCAAAGACAATCCGTCATCTTCGTTTGCTACCGAGAAATGAGCAACACCCGATTTAGTAGTATGTACACTTGCTCCACCAAGTTCTTCTTGTGTTACATCTTCTCCGGTTACAGTTTTTACAACTTTAGGTCCTGTAAGGAACATATAAGATGTACCTTCTGTCATCAAGACAAAGTCTGTCAAAGCTGGTGAATATACAGCTCCACCGGCACATGGACCGAAGATTCCTGATATTTGAGGTATTACACCCGAAGCTAAGATATTGCGTTGGAAAATTTCTGAATAGCCTGCAAGAGCGTTAACACCTTCTTGTATACGTGCACCACCCGAGTCGTTGATGCCGATTACCGGAGCACCTACTTTCATTGCCATATCCATTACTTTACAGATCTTTAATGCCATAGTTTCGGAAAGTGATCCTCCTATAACAGTAAAGTCTTGAGCGAAGACATAAACAAGACGACCTTCGATCGTACCACAGCCTGTAACAACTCCGTCTCCAAGAAATTTTTGTTTGTCCATTCCGAAGTTTGTACTGCGGTGTTCAACGAACATGTCAAATTCTTCGAAACTACCTTCATCCAATAAGATAGCTAAGCGTTCGCGTGCAGTATACTTGCCTTTTGCATGTTGAGCTTCTATTCTCTTTTCTCCTCCACCGAGGCGTGCCTTTGCGCGGAGCTCTATCAGCTCTTTTACTTTTTCAAGTTGGCCCATGTTTTAATATTTTAGATTCTAATTAAATTATAGGATAATGCAAAAATGACTTTACTTCATTGTTGGTTTAATGAGTAAAGTCATCTTCTTATTTATTTTTTTGGAGTCTCACAAAGTTCTGTAAGAACGCTTCCTGTTGATTTGGGGTGAAGGAATGCGATATCAAGTCCTTCAGCACCACGGCGAGGGGCTTTGTCTATTAGTTGAACTCCTTTAGCTTCTACTTCAGCTAAAGCGTTTGCTACGCCGTCTTGAACACACCATGCAATGTGGTGAATTCCTTCTCCTTTTTTCTCAATAAATTTGGCAATTGTGCTGTCTGGACTTGTTGGCTCAAGCAGTTCAATTTTTGTTTGACCTACTTTGAAGAAAGCAGTCTTTACTTTTTGATCTTCAACAACCTCTATGCTATAGCATTTTAAGCCTAGAACTCCTTCATAGTAAGGGAGTTGCTCTTCAATGCTTTTCACAGCAATACCTAGATGTTCAATGTGCGAAATATCCATGTTATATTTGAATAAAAAGTTATTATTTAGTTCGCCCCAAAGGTACTATTAAAATATAAGACAACGAAATTAAAATTATAAAAAAACATGTATTATGCACAGAAATCCAAAAACTGTGCATTTGTGGAAATATGTTACTGTTTGTATGCATATTGTACTTCTTGTAGTTGTGCTAGGTGATAATATATCCATATTTAGCATTAATTGTTGTGTTATTAATATTGATTGTATCTTATCTATACTTGTATCCCTATTATCTCAAATAGATAGTTTTGCGAACAATATGTTATAGGAGGTTGTTATATGATAACCTATTGTTCCATCTTTTTAAAATAATATTGCTATGAGACTTAGAGATGTTTTGAAGGTAGGGGATATATTATATAGAGTTGACCCCAGAAAGTTGTCTATCAAGGTATTTAAGATCGACTCTCCTGACGAAGTTGTGAATTTTACGACGACTAATTATGAGGACTTTTCCGTAACGTGTGAAAAGAAACGATTTTCTTTGCCTTTCGATAACTTCCCATTTGAGTTTAAAGGACTTATATATTTTCAAAGTGAAGATGAGGCGAATAATTTTATAAAAACTCAAATAGGATTATAGTAATTGTTTCATTTTATACCGTTACTATTGTATTAAAACATAAAAAGATTATCCCGATCGGGATAATCTTTTTATGTTTTAATATTTTGATATACTATTCTTGTCTCGAAATTTTACCGCTTCCGGATATTGACTGATCTATTTGTGGGCTGCCTTTGTATTTAACACTACCACTTCCTGAGATGCTTACGTCCAGATATTTGTTGGCATATACAAAAAAGTCTCCGCTACCTGATACCGAACATTTAACAGAGTCTGCAACTAAATCTGTAGCTATTACTTTACCGCTTCCTGATATTCTGGAGTCTATGCTTGTTACTTTTCCTTTAGCATCTACATCGCCCGAACCGGATACTCTTGTTGACAAAGACTGACATATAAGGCTATCTATAATGATGTTGCCACTGCCTGATACAGATATATCTAATTTTGAAGTCTCTAATTTACCTTTTATGTGAGCTTTCATAGAACCGCTGATGCTCAGGCTTGTCAGGTCTTTCGAGTTGGTATATATTTTGTACGTTGTAGGGCTTATATTTTCTTTGCTTTTGAAAGATAATACATCGTCATCTGTTTTTATTATCAGTAATGGATAAATATTTTCATCTGTCTCTACTCGTATATATGGTGCTGCGTCCGGCTTTTGTTCATAAATCAGTTCGCCGCCTCCACCAAACTCAATAACTTTATAGTCAGATATACTAACTTCATTTTCTACTATTGTTCCGTTACCTCTTACCGAATTGAAATTACAAGACTGGGCAACAAATATTAATAAACTAATGCTGATTGTGTATAAAATAGATTTCATTTCTATAATAATTTAAAATTGTTAACTTATAGATATGACGGCATAACTATGTTTTTGGTTACAGGAAAAATCAAAAAAATTAAATAATTTTATTTTTAATGAAAAACACAACCAGCAGCACCCATCCTGCAATCATAAACATACCTCCAATAGGGGTAATGGGACCTAAAAATTTTAAGTTCACATTCCAATATTCGGAGAAGGCTAGAAAATAAATACTAAACGAGAATAAGAATACACCCACAATTATGGAGATAGCGGCCCATTTCTCGAGAGAGGATGTGAATGACATAGTTAGGCCTATTACCAGCAATACAATCGCATGATACATCTGATAACGCACCCCTGTGTCGAAGCTTGCTAACTTATCGGGAGTTAGCATCGCCTTGAATGCATGAGCTCCAAATGCCCCAAGTATTACCGATATGGTTCCGTACACACTTGCTGTAATTAATACGAGTTGCTTCATTATCTTTGATCTATAGGGGTGTATTCGCGGACATCAGCCGCATTTTTGTATGCAGGGCGGATAATTCGCTTTTGCTTAAAGTTTAGTTCTTCGATGCGATGTGCTGTCCATCCTACAATACGAGCCATAGCAAACAAAGGAGTATAAATTTCTTGCGGAAGACCAATCATATCATATACAAATCCGGAGTAAAAGTCCACATTGGCACATACCTGTTTGTTTACATTCTTACCTTTGATTTCCATGAAGTTGAAGATTGCCCGCTCTTCTAATAAGGTGTAGAAATTATATTCAGCTTCGCGTCCTTTCTCGATTGCCAGATCTCGTGCCATTTCTTTCAGGAGAACAGTTCGAGGGTCTGATATGGTATATATAGCGTGCCCGATACCGTAAATAAGTCCGGTGCGGTCATAAGCTTCTTTGTTCAATATCTTACAAAGATAATTGTCTATTTCTTCAACGCTGGTCCAGTCTTTAACCTCACTCTTGATAGTTTGTATCATGTCTATAACCTTCAGGTTTGCTCCACCATGAAGAGGGCCTTTGAGTGAGCCTATACCTGCGGCAATAGTAGAATATGTATCGGTTCCTGTAGAACTTGTCACGCGCACTGTAAATGTAGAGTTATTCCCCCCACCGTGGTCGGCATGCACCATCATGGCAAGGTCTAATATTTTTACATCCAGTGGAGTGTAGTGGCGTCCCTTCATCATGTAAAGGAAGTTCTCGGCAAGAGAAACGTCCGGTTGAGGGTGTCTTATGTGTAGCGACTTTCCTTGTCCATGCCGTATGGCATTATGTGCATAGGCTACTATGGTGGGGAATGTTGCGATTAGATTGACAGATTGCTTGATTAGATTTTCTGGAGTCGTATCATCCGGATTTTCGTCGAATGTATATAGTTCAAGTACACATCTTGACAAGTAGTTCATAATATCTTTTCCTACCAAGTCTAATATATGCATCACAATCTTAGGATTCAGATCCATGGTTCTGCTTATTACACCCGAGAACTCTTTTAGCTCATCTTTTGTTGGCAGATTACCCGATAGGATAAGATAGACAACTTCTTCAAATCCTAGTCGGTCTTCTTTCTGTGCACCTTTTACTATATCCTCAAGGCTAATACCCCTGTATATTAGTCTCCCCGGTATTGGTGTTAGTTTTCCCTCAGCATCACGTTCGTACCCGACAACGTCACCCACTTTTGTCAGACCAACAACAACCCCTGTATGGTCTTCGTTTCTAAGTCCACGTTTTACATTGAAAGTTTTGAAAAGCTCATTGTCAATGTTGCATGTTGTCTCTACCGTTTTTGATATTTTTTTTATCGTTTCATTATCTTTTAATCTGTCCATAATATCTGGTTTTAATTGTTTGTCAATGGTACTTATTAGGAACAAAAAATTATTTAAATAGGTTCTTGAATAATATAAATATATTTAGAATGTTATGTCGCAATTCCTTTCCGTTTCGTCTATTTCTGCTCCTAAGCTTTTATAAAAGGAGATCGCGTGCTCGTTCCATTGAGAAACTTGCCATCTTAACCTGTCGCACTTCTCTTTCTCGGCATATTTGATTACCTCTTTGATCAGTAGTGTGCCGATTCCTTTTCCTCTATATTTTTCTTTTATGTAAAGGTCATCCATATATAAGGATTTCCCGATCCATGTATAATATGCAAAGAAAAAAGTAGTGTATCCGATTATTCTATCGTTTTCATCTCTGGCAATAAAACCATGAATAAAATCTTTTTCCGACCTCATTTTTGCTGCTGAATTTTTCATTTTTTTCGGTTGTTTCTGAAATGTGGCAAATTCGAGAAAAAGCGCAGCTAATTGTTCAAAATCATTCTCTTCAATATGTTTTATTGTTATCATATTTGATCCTTACTCTGTGAAGTTATCAACGGTTTTATCTTCCTGCCAGTTGTATTCTATTCTTTTTGCTATTTCTCTTGCTTTTTCCACCCCCTCTATGTCTGCGATAAAGCCTAAAGCCATATCTATTCCTGCGCTAACGCCGGAAGATGTATAGTATTTGCCATCTACCACCCATCTGGCCTGTTTTTTCCAAATCACTTCGTCGGAGCTTTGCTTTACCCAATCGAAAGACCTTTTGTTGGATGTTGCTTTTCTTCCGTCCAATAGACCGGTCTTTGCTAGTAAAGCACTTCCTGTGCAGACGGTGATAACAAATAGGCTTTTAGTCGCTAGATATTTAATTGTGTCAATAAAGCCTGAGTTGTTTATTTCATCTCTTGCGCCCATTCCCCCGGGAAGAAACAATACCTGATCGGAGGCGAACAGATCAAGTTTTTCTGTCGCGATGTGTATATTGTCTTGATTCGAAATCAAACCGCCATCCAGAGAATAATATTTGATTTCCCATCCGTCTGATTTGCCAAAAACTTCTACAGGGCCAAATACGTCAAGGGTTTCAAAATTGTGAAATAGTACAACGTTTATAATCATTGCTACATTGTGTTTCTATGTAAAAGGTGACAAAGGTGACAAAAGTAACAGGTTAATGATGTTTTCGTAATGTCACCTTTTACTATAGGTGTAACTTTATAATGAGATAAATAAGAATTATTTTTGTTTCATATAGTTCAGAGCACTACCGGCTTTAAACCAAGCTATCTGCACCTCATTATATGTATGAGCAACCTCAAAAGATTCTTTTGTCCCATTCTTGTGTGTAAGCTCAACAGTCAGGTTCTTTCCGGGTTTAAATTCGGTAAGCCCGATTATGCTGAGTTTGTCGTCTTCCTTTATTTTTTCATAGTCATTCTTATCCACAAAGGTAAGTGCCAACATCCCTTGTTTTTTTAGATTTGTTTCGTGTATACGAGCGAAAGACTTAACAAGTATAGCTTTTACATTCAAGAAACGAGGCTCCATCGCAGCATGTTCACGAGAAGATCCTTCTCCATAATTTTCTTCTGCAACAACAACAGACCCTAACCCCTCGGCTTTAAACTTACGAGCCAATTTTGGTACAGGAATATATTCGTTCGTTTCCTGATCAAGTACTGCATTTGTTTTGTCGTTGAAAGCGTTTACCGCCCCAATGAGCATATTGTCGGAGATGTTATCCAAATGTCCTCTAAATCGAAGCCATGGTCCCGCCATCGAAATATGATCCGTTGTACACTTTCCTTTTACCTTGATCAGAAGAGGTTGTTCTATAATGTCTTTACCATCCCATGCCGCAAATGGTGCTAATTCTTGAAGTCGTTGCGAATCTTTTGCTATACTAATTTCAATACCCGATCCATCGGCTATGGGTGCTAAAAATCCGGATTCTTTCAAATCGTATCCTAACGGAGGTAATTCATATCCTTTTGGTTCTTCCAGTTTTACTTTCTCTCCCTCACTGTTTACTAAGGTGTCAGTCATAGGGTTGAAACAAAGATCACCGGCAATACTCAATGCTGCCACAATCTCGGGAGATGTAACAAATGCATGGGTATTTGGGTTTCCGTCGTTTCTTTTTGCAAAGTTCCTGTTAAAGGAGGTGACGATGGAGTTGGCACGCTCAGGGTCTTTGCTTTCACGTTTCCATTGTCCTATACATGGGCCGCAGGCATTCGCCATTATGGTAGCACCCACTTCTTCGAAGGCCGGAAGTATGCCGTCTCTTTCGGCTGTATAACGTACTTGTTCCGAACCGGGGTTGATAATGAATTGTGCTTTAACTTCTACATGCTTTTGCTTTGCATCTTTTACGATCGATACTGCTCGTGATAAGTCTTCATACGATGAGTTCGTACACGACCCTATCAAGCCCACCTCCATTTTTTGAGGGTAGCCTTTTTCTTTCACTACTTTCGCAAATTCCGAAATCGGGTGAGCGGCATCGGGAGTGAAAGGGCCATTTACATATGGTTCGAGTGACGATAAATCTATCTCTATCACCTGATCGAAATATTCTTTCGGATTGTTTACTGTTTCTACGTCCGGTTGTAGGTATTCGATTACTTTATCTGCAAGTTCAGACACATCGGTGCGTTCTGTTGCTTTTAGGTAATCAGATGATTTTTTGTCGTAAGGGAAGATGGATGTGGTTGCACCTACTTCTGCTCCCATATTACATATCGTTGCTTTACCTGTAGCAGATAGCGAACTGGTGCCGTCTCCGAAATATTCGATAATAGCATTCGTGCCTCCTTTTACGGTAAGTATTCCTGCTAATTTTAGTATTACATCTTTTGGCGAGGCCCACCCGGATAGCTTTCCTGTGAGTTTTACACCAATCAGTTTAGGCATTTTTAGTTCCCAAGGCATTCCCGCCATAACGTCTACCGCATCGGCACCACCCACGCCTATGGCTATCATACCCAATCCTCCGGCATTAGGTGTATGAGAGTCCGTTCCTATCATCATTCCTCCCGGAAAGGCGTAGTTTTCGAGTACTACTTGGTGTATGATCCCTGCTCCCGGTTTCCAAAAGCCGATGCCGAATTTATTTGATACGGCACTCAGAAAGTCATACACTTCTTTGTTTGTTACTTCGGCCGTGTTCAGGTCTTCTTTTGCCGATTTGTGAGCTTGTATCAGGTGGTCGCAGTGTACGGTGGAAGGCACAGCTACTTTTGTTCGCCCTGAGTTCATCAGTTGCAGTAAGGCCATTTGAGCCGTAGCATCCTGCATGGCAACCCTATCGGGTGAAAAGTTTACATAATCGGTGGCACGGACATAGTTTTTTAAAGGCTCATCCGTTGATAGGTGAGCATATAAGATTTTTTCGCTAAGGGTTAATGGTCGCTTAAGAGTCTTCTTTGCTTCATCAACTTTTTTTGGGTAAGATTCATAGAATTTACGAATCATTTCTATGTCAAACGTATTACTTTTCATCGATCATTGTTTTTTTAGTTATGTCCAAATACCTAGAATAACAAAAATAATAAAAATGTTCTATAATGTGGCGTCTTTTATATAGAAAGATTATATTGCGTATAGATAAAGCAAGCTGAAAATCGATTATCTATATATGGATACAAAATATCGATAAAGCAGCTGTTTTCTATAGGATGAATGGACGTGTATTTTAAACCCCGGTCTTTTAAAAAAGTCTAAGAATTTTAGTTAAAGACTTATTTTAGCAGGATTTTCTTATTTTTGTAGCTCTAAACAATTTTATGGCATGAAGAATATCATCTTTATATTAATTCTATTATTCGCAACATTATCCATAAAGGCTCAGACTTCCTCCGAAAAACTCATTAGAGAAGGAGTCAGCCTTCATGATAAAGGACGTTATAAAGAAGCCATATCTTGTTATGAAGAGGCCTTGAAGGTAAATCCTTCGTCAATGTCTGCTGTTTACGAAATGTCTTTGTCTTATTTGAAGCTTAATAATTATGAGCGTGCGGTAAGCTTGAGCTCAAAAGTTATTAATGCCAACTTTCAGCCTTTGCTTATGGATGCGTATATCGTAAAGGGTACGGCGCTGGCTAATATGGATAAGATGAGTGATGCTATTAAAACCTTGAATGATGGGGTTGTCAGATGTGGAGACGAATATTTACTTCACTTCAATTTGGGGCTATGCTACTTCAATAGTAAGGATAATAAAATGGCTGCGCATCACTTGCGTAAAGCGATAGAAATAGATGCAACACACTCGAGCGCATTCTTGTTGTATGCTTATGCTTTGAACGATTTGGATCAGTGGGTTCAGAGTTTTTATGCATTCCATTTCTTTTTATTGTTGGAGCCCAATACCGAAAGATCGAAAGATGCTTTCAGTGAGATGTTGGATATATTGAATGCTAAATTAGAGCCCGGTTCTGTAAGGCTGGCTCCAGAAGATGGGATAGATCGTGAATGGCTGTATAAGAATATACAACTTAAGAAACCGAAAGGAACAGATAGCGCTTCTGAATATTCTTATTTTGTGGAAGCTTCGAAGTTGATATTCTTTACGATAGCGCAAATGCAGAATGACTCTCAAAGTGGATTGTTGTGGTTTTTCTTTGTTCCTACCTATGAGGAAATCTTAGGCTCGGGACATTTTGATACTTATTGTCGCTATGTGAGTGTCGCTTATTTCCCCGAATCACTTACATGGTGGGATAAAAATAAGACGCAAGTTGATAATTTTATCGAATGGTTCGAGCATGGTCAGGGAGAAGCCGATGAAGAAGCCGACTTTGGTGATGATTCGGATTTAGAATAATAGAGTAATTGATATTTGGAAGATTTATAATAAATGTCACGGGAGGCAGAAGAAAAACTTATAGAGAGGCTTCACGAGCCTAAAACTCAGCAGGCTGCATTTGCCGAGCTGGTGAAGGAGTATAGTGAGCCTTTGTATTGGCAGATACGGAAAATCGTATTGAGCCATGACGATACGGATGATGTCTTGCAAAATACATTTATAAAAGTATGGACAAGTATCGAAAACTTCAGGGGAGACTCTAAACTGTCTACCTGGCTTTATCGTATAGCTGTTAATGAGGCTATTACATTCCTGAATAAACAGCGATCTTTGAACAATGTTTCGATAGATGATGCAGACACATTTTTGCTGGGTAAGCTCGAAGGTGATGAGTATTTTGATGGAGATGAAGCTCAACTGAAACTACAGAAAGCGATACTCCTTTTGCCGGAGAAGCAACGTATTGTTTTCAATATGAAATATTTTGACGAAATGAAATATGAAGATATGTCCGATATTTTAGAAACCTCTGTGGGTGCGCTAAAAGCGTCTTATCATCATGCGGTAAAAAAAATAGAGGAATTTTTAACAACGGAGAATTAAACCTTTTATCTAAATAATAGTCTATACTACAGATAAGGACTCTAAAGATTAAACAATCATGTTGGATAATTTTGACAAAAGCAAAAAACCTTTTAAAGTTCCCGAAAATTACTTTGAGAATTTTAATAACAGGATAATGGAACAACTGCCTTCTAAAGAAGAGCCAAAGGCTAAGATTGTTCCGTTGTGGAAGAAGGTATTGCCTTGGACAGCTGCTGCTGCGGCAATTGTTGGCATTTTGTTCACAGTTGGTGTTTTTGACAAAAACAATATGCCTTCGGATAAACAATATGCCAATCAGAAGACGGATATGACCGGAGAAACTATTGCATATACCAGCGCTGAGGACGAAGAGGATTACTATCTTTTTTTGCAGGATGAGGTAAGAAAATCTCAATTTAAGGAAATGTTATATAACTATTAATAATGAATATCGATATGAAGTTGAAAAATATTCTGGTTTTGTTATTGCTGTTCTGTTTTACGTTTTCAGTTGCAGCCCAGAATAGACCAAGACAAGGTGGAGGACGGTTCGATATACAAGCATTCAACCAAAAGAAAGCAGAGTATTTAAAAAAAGAACTTAACTTAACAGATGCGGAAGCTAAAGCATTTTTGCCGTTGGAAGCAGAGTTTTCAATGAAAAAGTATGAAGCTAACCGCGAAGCACGTAGAGAGACGCGCGAACTGAAGCGTAAGAAAGACAAAACAGATGCAGACTATAAAAGAATTGTTCAATTGAATCTGGAATCGGAACAAAGGGATTCTCAGTTGCAAATCGAATATTATAAGAAGTTTGCAAAAGTATTGTCGGCTGAGAAGTTGGAAAAGTACAGATCAGTTGATATTCGATTCAAGGAGGAGGAATTGAAGCGTCACAGGGAAAGATTCCGTTCCGATGGAGGTTCTGATTAAAAATGAAAAAATAATAACATAAAGTTTGGTTTATTGTAAATAATGTATACTTTTGTTTTTGTAAAAATAAAAGTATGAGCAATAAATTCCATCATCATCATTATAATGTTACTCCCGTTGGGTAAGTAAGTATATTGATGTGGTGTTTGCCAAAATATAGAAGAGCTTACCTGATAGAGGTAAGCTCTTTTTTTGTTGCTGGAAAATATTATAAAAATCAATATATCATGGTATTAAGAATTGCTGTTCAGTCGAAAGGTCGGCTATTTGAGGAAACGATGGCGCTTTTGCACGAAGCTGGTATAAAACTGAATAATATTAAGCGCACGTTGCTTATTCCTGCGAAAGACTTCCCAGTAGAGATTCTTTTTTTGCGTGACGATGATATCCCGCAAGCTGTGGCCACAGGAGTTGCCGATATCGGTGTGGTAGGAGAAAATGAATATAGGGAAAAAGCTGAGGCGGCGGATGTCGTAAAAGGCTTAGGGTTTAGCAAATGTCGCTTATCGCTGGCTATTCCAAAGGATGAAAAATACGAGGGTGTGCAATGGTTTGAAGGCAAGAAGATAGCCACATCTTATCCTCATATCTTAAACCAGTATTTAGCAGAACAAGGTATTAAGTCAGAGATTCACATTATTACAGGATCGGTAGAAATTTCGCCTAGTATAGGTCTCTCGGATGCTATTTTTGATATAGTGAGTTCCGGTGGGACATTGGTGAGTAATCGTCTGAAAGAGGTTGAGGTTGTAATGCAATCGCAAGCTTTATTGATAGCAACAAAAAACTTGCCACAGGAGAAAAAAGATATTCTTGATGAACTAATATTCAGGATAGAAGCTGTTCAGAGTGCAGAAGGTAAAAAATATGTACTTCTGAATGCACCCGAAGATAAGCTTGAAGAAATTTTTGATATCTTGCCGGGTATGAGAAGCCCTACAGTTACCCCATTGGCAACAAAAGGCTGGTGTTCAGTTCAGTCGGTTATAGAAGATAAACGTTTTTGGGAAGTTATCACAAAGCTGAAGGCATGTGGTGCTGAAGGTATTATTGTATTACCTATAGAAAAAATGATTTTATGATAGAGGTTTCAGAAGATATTGTATTATATCCATTGTCTATAGACGACATCTTTAAGATATTCAATACGCTCAACAACGAGAGGGAATATATGCGTGAATGGTTACCATTTGTGGATACAACAAAGGAGATAGAAGATACGGGTAACTATGTGAGGTATGTATTGCAGACGGTAGATAACCAATTTACTATATATTATAAAGATCAGTTTGTGGGACTGATAGGTTTCAAAGATACGGATATAGATAATAAGAAAATAGAAATAGGATACTGGCTATCGCAATATGCTCAAGGTAAGGGGATCGTGATACAGTCGGTTGCTAACCTTATAGAGCATGCCTTCAGCGAATTGAAAATGAATCGTATCCAGATAAAAGTCGCTGTAGGTAATGATAAGAGTCGCCGTATTCCCGAGAAGCTTGGGTTTCAGATGGAGGGTATAGAGCGTGATGGTGAATTGCTGGTAGATAATGTATTTACTGATATAGCAGTCTATAGTCTGTTGAAGAAAGAATATAAGAAGTGAATTATGCAGATAATTAAATATCCATTACGCAGCCAGTGGGCAGAAATACTGGCACGCCCTGTTTTTGATACTTCGGCATTGAATAGTACTGTAAGTGCTGTCCTCGATGATATAAAAGAAAGAGGGGATCAGGCAGTATTGGAATATGAAGAAAAATTCGATAAAGTGAAACTTCTCTCTCTGGCTGTTTCGGCAGAAGAAATAGCAGAAGCCGAGAATTTAGTTTCTCAGGAATTAAAGGAAGCTATCAGACAAGCAAAAGAGAATATCGAGGTATTTCATCGTAGTCAGATATTTGAGACAAAAAAAATAGAGACAAGCAAAGGTGTCACCTGTTGGCAGAAAGCCGTCGCTATCGAAAAAGTAGGACTTTATATTCCGGGGGGGACCGCTCCTTTGTTCTCCACAGTCTTAATGCTTGCCATTCCGGCTAAAATTGCAGGTTGTAAAGAGATTATCCTTTGTACACCACCCAATAAAGAAGGTAATATACATCCGGCTATATTGTATGCAGCAAAAGAAGCCGGTGTGGATAAAGTATTTAAGGCGGGAGGAATACAGGCTATTGGCGCTATGGCTTACGGTACGGAATCTGTGCCTAAAGTATATAAAATCTTCGGCCCCGGAAACCAGTATGTGATGGCTGCAAAACAGCTTGTAAGTCTCAGAGATGTAGCAATAGATATGCCCGCAGGACCATCGGAGGTGCAAGTGATTGCAGATGAGACATCCATACCAGCATTTGTTGCTGCTGATCTATTGTCGCAGGCAGAGCACGGAGCAGATAGTCAGGTGATATTAACAACAACCAGTGAATCCTTTATCTCCGAAGTTTTACATGAGATAGAGCGACAATTGTTTGAACTTCCTCGTCGCGAGATTGCACAGAAGGCATTAGAAAACAGTAAGCTAATCCTATTAAAAGATAATCGGGAAATCGTAGATATAACCAACGAATATGCACCGGAACACCTTATTATAGAAACGGCAGACTATGCTGATATTGCAGACGAAATAGTAAATGCAGGTTCTGTTTTTCTTGGAAATTATACGCCGGAGAGTGCCGGAGACTATGCTTCAGGGACAAATCACACGTTGCCAACTAATGGTTATGCCAAGGCTTATAGCGGTGTTAATTTGGATAGTTTTGTGAAAAAGATAACTTTTCAGAAGATCACAAAAGATGGTATCCTCAATCTTGGCAAAACGATTGAAGTAATGGCAGAGAACGAACAATTGTTTGCTCATAAAAATGCAGTAACTTTACGGCTAAAGGACAAAGAAAAATGAAATCATTTAGTTTATTAGTTACAATCGTACTATTGGTAGGCTGTTCGGCTTTTGAGAAAACAATCAATAAGGCTCAGTATGTAAATGCGGACAAGGTAATTTACGAAAAATATTTTGGAGAGAGAGTTGAAATACGAAACAAGGGTCAAATAACCAGATTAGTTGATATCATAGGTTCGGCACAGAAAGAAGTTGTAGACTTTATTCCGAAAGATCAGTTTGTATTTATCAGGAGTAAAGATACTATATCTATACAGCGAAACGGAGCATTGCTGAGAGACGGAAATGGTACATATCGCTTAGGTGCTTACATGTCGGCTGAACTAAATAAACTTTTAGAAAAATGATTCAAGCCAAAATTATTAAGTATGGTACAGCAGACTATGATAAGATGGTTGCTCTTCGTTATAAAATATTGAGAGAACCGTTGGGACTTACATTTTCGGCTGAATATCTCGAAAAGGAGAAAGAGGATATTCTCTGTGTTTGCGAAAAAGAAGGGCAGATTGTAGGGTGTTGTATTCTTACACCGGTAGATAAGTCTGTAGTTCAATTGCGTCAAATGGCAGTAGATGATTCAGTCCAGAAAAAAGGAATAGGAGCAAGGTTGCTGTTGTTTGCAGAAGAGTCTGCAAAAGAAATCGGATTTGATAAAATTGTACTGCATGCCCGAAAGGTTGCAATAGGCTTTTACTTGAAATATAACTACGGTATAGTTGGTGACGAGTTTGAAGAAGTTGGTATTCCTCATTTTGAAATGCAGAAAATACTCTAAATATACCAAGAAAAATATTCGTATAAAGACATATATAAATTGAATAATGATGGAAAACGAAAAAAAACAAGTGCTGGAAACAGTCTCAAAATATGTAGATATTACATTAACTCCTTTTGGAAAACCTCAACGTACAGTTATAGATATAGAGAAGAGAGATCCGATGTATGACGGTAATGGCGTTGTTTACATGCTGTCTATATTCGAGAAAGGAGAACTGGTGAATAACCGTATCGGTACTTACATGGTTCTGTTGAAGAGAGGTGATCAGGCAGGGTTTCATGAGCATGGGACTAAAAAAGAACAAGAATTATATGTGTTGGTTCATGGTGAAGGTGAATATATAGAACGTGAAGGATTGGACAAAATTACTAGAAAGTTCAACCTAAAAAAAGGGAACGTAACATCTATTCAGGGAGATAATAATTATCACTCTATAATCAATACGGGGGACGAGCCTCTGATCGTATTTGTTGTGACTACATATCAGCCTAATATATAAATAACTTTAACTCATTGAGCCTTTTGTTAAAATATTATTTATATTTATTGGAGTTAATTGATTGTCTAATTATAAAATCTGTTTTATCATGAATAAAAGAATATTGATGCTAGCGGGCGATTTTGTTGAAGATTACGAATTGATGGTTCCTTATCAGGCACTGGTAAGTGTAGGATTCCATGTAGATGTAGTCTGTCCGGGAAAGAAAGCCGGGGAACAGGTTGCTACGGCGATACATGATTTTGTAGGATTTCAGACTTATGCAGAGCTGAGAGGTCATAACTTCACATTGAACAAAAGTTTTGATAATGTAAAACTTGAAGATTATGCAGGATTGTATATTACAGGAGGACGAGCTCCTGAATATATTCGTCTCGATCCTAAAGTAATAGAATATACAAAGTATTTCTTCGAAAAAAATCTGCCTGTTGCAGCTATTTGCCATGGCATACAGGTGCTTACTGCTGCAGATGTGGTTAGAGGAAAGACGCTTACTTGCTATGTAGCTGTAGGGCCTGAAGTAAAGTTAGCCGGTGGTAATTACAAAGATATTCCCGCTACCGAAGCTATTACAGACGGAAACCTGACTACCTCCCCCGCATGGCCCGGACATCCGGCTATACTAAAAGAGTTTTATAAACTTCTTGGGGTTAAAATTGAATTATAAATTATAGAAGTATAAGAGAATGGGAGCGCTCAAAGGTGTATTCTTAATCTTTTGGGCGCTCTCATTACTCTAACATATAGCAGTGCTGGCTGCATAGATTTAAGTTAAACAAACAAGATAACAAGAAAAGGCAAAATATCTAAACTAAAACAGTTTAAAGGAATGAATTTACAGCAGCTTGTGCGCAAGAATGTATGGAATATGAAGCCTTATTCATCGGCCAGAGATGAATTTAAAGGAGAAGCATCTGTGTTTTTAGATGCGAATGAAAATCCACTGAATGATAAGTATAATCGCTATCCCGATCCTTTACAGTGGTCTTTGAAACAAAAAATAGCTAAGGTAAAAAATATAGCTCCCGAGAATATCTTCTTAGGCAATGGTAGTGATGAGCCTATCGATTTGGTTATTCGTATTTTTTGCGAACCTCGCATTGATAATATTGTAGCCGTAGACCCTACTTACGGAATGTATCAGGTTTGCGCAGAGGTGAACGATGTAGAGTATCGGAAGGTATTGCTGAACGAAAACTTCGATCTGGATGCTCACAAACTGCTCGAAAAAACAGATCGTAATACAAAGTTGATATTTTTATGCTCTCCTAACAATCCTACAGGAAACTTGTTGAGCAGGGAAGAAATAAAAAAGGTATTAGATTCTTTTGCGGGTATTGTAGTTGTCGACGAAGCTTATATCGATTTTGCTTCTGAAGCGACATGGCTGAATGATCTTGAGAAATATCCTAATCTGATAATTCTGCAAACATTTTCTAAAGCATGGGGGTTGGCTGCTGTACGTCTAGGTATGGCTTTTGCTTCTGCTGAGATAATTAGGTTGTTCAATAAGGTTAAGTATCCATACAATGTAAATATTTTGACTCAAAATTTTGTTGGAGATGAATTAGACAAACTCGAATTAAGAAAGCAGTGGATTGCGACCTTGCTCAAAGGGCGGGATTATCTGATAACTGAGCTAACAAAATTACCTTTTGTAGAGAAAATATACCCGACAGATGCCAATTTTATATTGGTAAAGGTTGGGGATGCCAATAGCTTGTACAAGCAATTAGCCGATAAAGGTGTAATTGTTCGCAACCGAAATTCGGTTTCTCTCTGCGCCGGATGCCTGCGTATAACAGTAGGTACAGATAAAGAAAATGAGATGTTAATTGAAACTTTGCGAACGTTATAAACATATCAATAGAGAGGAAAATCCGATCTAAAAAGCATACTCCAATATATGATAATGAAAAAGAAAGCTCTATTTATAGACCGAGATGGTACACTGGTTATAGAACCACCGATAGATTATCAACTGGATAGTCTCGATAAACTTGAGTTTTATCCAAAGGTTTTTCGTAATCTTTATTTTATCCGAAAAAATCTCAATTTTGAATTTGTGATGGTTACCAATCAAGATGGATTGGGTACTGCATCCTTTCCCGAGGATACATTTTGGCCGGCACATAACAAAATGCTTAAGACGCTGGAAGGAGAAGGAATCGTATTTGATGATATCCTTATTGATAGAAGCTTCCCTGAAGATAATGCCCCAACACGAAAACCTCGTACAGGTATGTTAAGGAAATACTTGACGGAGGATTATGATCTTGAACGCTCCTTTGTGATTGGAGACAGGCAAACAGATGTTGAGCTAGCAAAAAATCTAGGATGTAAAGCTATATTTATGCAAGATGAGTTTGTTTTGCCTGATGAGCTAAAGGATATATGTGTGCTTCAAACTACCGATTGGGACGTTATTTCTGAATTTTTGTTTGCCGGAGAGCGCAAAGCAGAGGTAAAAAGAACGACCAAAGAAACAGATATATATGTTGCACTCAATCTGGACGGAAAAGGACATTGTGAGATATCTACAGGTTTAGGCTTTTTCGATCATATGCTTGAGCAAATAGGAAAACATTCGGGGATGGATCTTACCATACAAGTTAAAGGTGATCTGCATGTAGACGAGCATCATACGATAGAAGATACTGCTATTGCTTTAGGTGAAGCCATATATAAGGCATTAGGAGATAAAAGAGGTATAGAACGTTATGGTTATAGCCTGCCTATGGATGATTGTTTATGTTCCGTTGCGCTTGACTTTGGCGGTCGGGCTTGGCTGGTTTGGGATGCAGAATTCCATCGCGAGAGAGTAGGGGACATGCCTACCGAAATGTTCCTGCACTTTTTCAAGTCTTTGAGCGATTCTGCCAAAATGAACCTCAATATAAAGGCAGAAGGCGCAAATGAGCATCACAAAATAGAAGGCATTTTCAAAGCATTGGCTAGAGCTTTGAAGATGGCGAAGAAGAGAGATATCTTCAATTACGAACTACCTTCTACCAAAGGGGTGATTTGACTATTTAATGTGAAATTGATGCAATAAATAAAGCAAGAGCCTGTTTTTAAAGGTACATTAACTACTCATTTTTCATTTTTTGTGTAAGTTTGCACCAATGAAAAAATATACAGTATTTCTTTTCTTATTTCTTTTCGCTTCTCTAGTTGCGGAAGCGCAAAACAAGAAAGCTTTACAGTCTCCCATAGTTGTGGAGAAAGCGGATTCTATATCTGCAAGTCTTGGCAAATTACCACCGAGTGGACGAAAGATAGATACAGTAAAAGTTGACATTCCTAATATTTATGTGTGGAAAATAACACCACGTTTGGGTGAACGTATATTTATTCCTCGCGATTCGGCTGTAATAGATTTTCATAAAAGTATGTTAGTGGATGGAAAAGGTGTAGCCATTGGCTATTTGGGCAATGTAGGCTCCCCTTTACAATCTAAAATATTCTTCGAACGACCGGAGCCTTCCCGTTTTATTTTTCAAGATCCGGTGCGTACATGGCGAAAAGGGCCGGAGGATCAGATATTCTATAATACTAAAATTCCTTACTCTGAGATTAAATATCAAAGTGGAGGTGGCGGAGAAAGTGCGGAAAATCGTTTTCAGGGAGAGATATCCATGAATATGGGTAAAAAGCTGAATGTCGGTTTTGATTTTGACTATATATATTCTCGTGGATTTTACAACTCTTTGTCAAATAAAGGGGTTAGTTATGATTTCTATGCCAGTTATATAGGCGACAAGTATAAGATGCATGCTTACTTCCAGAATAATAATTTTACTATTATCGAGAATGGAGGGATATCCGATACCTTATATATATCAAACCCCGATCATCCAAATGTAGTGGGTGCAAACTTCAAAGGGAATTCGTTGGATATTCCTACCAAGATGAAGGATACATGGAACAGGCTGAGAGGTCGTCATCTGTATGTAACTAACAGGTATGACTTGGGCGATGATACAGAAACATATCCTATAAACGACAGTGTGATAGGAACACGCAAAAAGAAGGACTATGTTTCGTTAGCCAGTGTGATTTTTACAACGCACTACACAGATCAACGTCGCAGATTTAATTCAAGCTATAACGATATCGCTAATGTATATACTCCACAGCTTTGGAGTGGGGAGAAGGGTTGGACTACCCTTCAAGACCCGAAGTATGAGGCGAATATTGATGATTATATGTCATATTATTCTTTCAAGAATACATTGGCATTGGCTATGAATGAAGGCTTCCGAAAATGGACGAAATTTGGTTTAACGGCGTTCATTGAACATGATCTGCGTAAATATTCCATGCCTTTTTTAGGTATTGAAGAATCAGGGGCCATGTATGGTCTTCCCGGTGCATCGATGAAGGAAAGTGAATATTCATTGCTTGTAGGGGGAGTCTTAACGAAAGAGAAGGGTAAGTTTTTAAGATACAGGGCTACAGCCGAAAAAGATTTACATAATAGCGATTACAGGCTCGAAGGAGAAATTACTACTCGATTGAACTTTAGGAATAAAGACTTTTCGGTAAAGGCCAATGCTTATATAAAGAATATAAGTCCAAGTTTTTTTCAGAACAATTTTTCATCTAAGTATTGGAACTGGAAGGATATGGGTTTGAAAGATACACGTCGTGTTTATATAGGAGGCGAGATTATTTTTCCTGAACTGTCATTTTCTCAGACTCGGATAAGTGGAGGTGTTGAAAATATAACAGGTCTTATATATTATGATAAGGAGAAGAGAATAGCTCAAAGTAATGAAGAGATACAAGTAATAGCTTTACGACTCGATCAGAATTTCAGATCCGGGATTTTTCACTGGGATAATCAGGCTGTATATCAATACACCAAGAGTGAAGAAGCTTTACCTTTACCTCAATGGAGTTTGTATTCAAATATATACCTGACTACTAAACTGGCTAAAGTATTGACATTGCAGTTGGGGGCAGATGCTTATATTCATGCAAAATATCATATGCCGGGCTACGAGCCTTTGACTATGCAGTTTTATAATCAACAAGATATGAAACTCGGTGAATTTCCTGTTGTGAGTGCTTATCTGAACCTTCATCTAAAATATACCCGCTTTTTTATTATGATGTATAATATTGCGGAAGGAATGGGTAATGGACAATCATTCTCGCTATATCGTTATCCGGTAAATCCTCGGGTTTTAAAATTAGGAATTTCTTGGCAATTCAATAATTAGTAAAATTATGAAGAATAAGGCTTTCTTATCGGTTCCCATAATTGTTATTATTCTGATTTTTGTTTGGATTTTTATACGGAATAATGCTACAGATAAGAATTTTCGTGACTATTCTCAGATTCAGCACGAAGGAGTACTTCGTGTAGTTACAGACTATAATTCTGTCGGTTATTTTGTGTTAGGGGATACGATTGCCGGTTTCAACCATGATCTTATTGAATTATTACAGAAGAATATTCCTTTAAAAATAGATATTCAGCTAGAATCCAGTATAGATAAAAGTATGGATGGGTTGAGAACCGGAAAGTACGATATTGTGGCTAGGAATATACCTGTTACTTCAGAGCTGCGCGACTCTGTAAATTTCACAGAAGCCATTGCTCAGAACAGACAGGTGTTGATTCAACGTAAAAAAAAGTATAATGATAATATAGATCCGATTAGAAGTCATTTAGACTTGGCTAAGAAAACGCTTTATGTCCCTGCTAAGTCTCCGGTTATCCTTCGGATACAAAACTTGGCTCATGAAATAGGAGACACAATATATATAAAGGAAGATCCGGCTTATGGCTCCGAGCAGTTGGCTATGATGGTGGCTTCAGGAGATATCGACTTTGCTGTTTGCGACGAAAAGGTAGCAGCGAATATTGCCAAAACATTGCCTGAGATCGATTATTCTACATTTGTGGGCTTTACACATTTAGAAGCCTGGGCTGTGAGAAAAAATTCCCCTGTTTTGCTCGATTCTCTCAATGTTTGGATCAGTCGTATAAAGGGAACGGATGCTTACAATAAAATATACAAAAAGTACTATAATTAGTTTTTTTCGAAGAGCAATTTTATTTGAAATAATAGAGTTTGTTATTCTTTATTGCAAAATATATCATGCGGATATAAAATTTTTATGCATTTTTATATGCTGTTTCAAGAAAAATGATTAAAATTGCTAAGTGGACTTTGCAATGACATAAAAAAAAGTTACCTTCGTCGGGGTTTTAAGGAGTATTGAGTGGAATCTTTTTTTCGGACACATAAGTATTTAGTTGAACATCTTTTCGAAGATGCAACTCCCAGACTGTTAATGCAACAGGTTGACTGGTCGCGGCGTCTGATTGGTATAAAAGGTGCGAGAGGTGTCGGTAAAACCACATTCCTTTTGCAATATGCTAAAGAATTTTTTGAGTTAAATAAGCGAGACTGTTTATATATCAATATGAATCAGTTTTATTTTACAGTAAGAACAATCTTTAGTTTTGCAAAAGAGTTTGTAGAAAAAGGAGGCAAGACTCTTTTACTCGATCAGGTATATAAGTACCCGGGATGGTCTAAGGAGCTGAGGGAATGTTACGAATGCCTTCCTCAATTGAAAATAGTATTTACAGGTTCTACAGTAAACAAGTTAGGAGAAGATGCAGAATTGGCATCTATTGTAGATGTCTACAATTTGAGAGGCTTTTCTTATCGGGAATTTTTAAATATTCAGTTTGGAAAAAATTTCAAACCTTATGGTTTAGATGATATAATAAATAATCACCGTGAAATAGCTGAGAATATATTCTCAGAAATCAACCCTTTAGAGCATCTATGGGGATATATACATCATGGTTATTATCCGTTTTTTCTTGAAAAAAGAAATTTTTCGGAAAACTTACTCAAAACGGTGAATATGATGTTGGAGGTAGATGTTTTGTCTATCAAACAAATAGAAATGTCTTATTTGTCTAAATTAAGGAAATTGCTGTATTTATTGTCTTTGTCTGCACCGGGCAAACCCAATATCAGCCAATTGAGTGCCGACTGTGAGATATCCAGAGCTACAGTGACTAACTATCTGGAGTATTTGCGTAGTGCCAGATTGATAAATATGCTTTATAGAGAAGGAGAGGAGTTTCCTAAAAAGCCGGACATGGTCTATATGCATAATACGAATTTGATTTTCCCCCTGAAAATATCGGATGTGAATGATCAGGAGCTGCGTGAAACATTTTTCTACAATCAGGTGCATCACAGCGATAGCAAATTGAAGAAAGGAGCTAAAAGCGGAATGTTTATTGTCGAAAATGATGACAAGAAATATAAATTTAAGATAGATGGTCAAAAAACCAGAGGTAAACATAAACCGGAGATGCTTTACGTAATAGCAAATCTAGAGAGGGGTGATAGAAATATTATTCCTTTATGGTTATTTGGTTTTTTATATTAAAAGAATAAGGAGCTGATAATTGAAAGGTTGTCAACTTAGCCAAATCAAAACAATGTAAACTAAAAAAAGATAATCAACTATTAAAAGTATGGCTAAACAAAAAAAATTCATTACATGTGATGGAAATCAGGCCGCAGCACATATCTCTTATATGTTCAGCGAAGTGGCTTCGATATATCCAATCACACCATCATCAACTATGGCAGAGTATGTTGATGAATGGGCAGCAGCCGGACGCAAAAATATATTCGGCGAAGTTCTCAGAGTGCAGGAAATGCAGTCGGAGGCTGGTGCTGCTGGTGCAGTTCACGGATCATTACAAGCTGGAGCACTAACGACTACTTATACGGCATCGCAGGGATTGTTGTTGATGATCCCTAATATGTACAAAATAGCAGGAGAGTTACTTCCTAGCGTTTTCCATGTATCGGCACGTGCTTTGGCGGCACAGGCCTTGTCTATCTTTGGAGACCATCAAGATGTTATGGCGGCTCGTCAGACCGGGTTTGCTATGTTCTTCTCGGGCTCGGTACAAGAAGTTATGGACTTGTCTGCTGTTCCTCATTTGGCAACTCTCGAGTCTCGTATTCCTTTTATGAACATTTTTGATGGATTCCGTACATCTCACGAAATACAGAAAGTGGAAGAAATGAGTCAGGACGATTTGATTCCTCTTGTTAACCAAGAGGCTCTTAAAGGATTCCGTGATAGAGCATTGAATCCCGAAAATCCTGTGACTCGCGGTACTGCCCAAAATGATGATATTTATTTCCAATCGCGTGAAGCGGCTAATAGATTCTACGATGCAGTTCCTGCTATTGTGGAAAAATATTTAGAAGAAATAAATAAGATAACAGGACGTAAATACGGCTTGTTTGATTATTACGGAGCTGAAGATGCCGACCGTGTTATTATAGCTATGGGTTCGGTAACAGAAGCAATTAAAGAAACTGTAGACTTCTTGAATGCTAAAGGTGAGAAAGTGGGCTTAGTTGCAGTTCACCTTTATCGTCCATTCAAAGCAGAAGCTTTCCTTTCTGCAGTTCCTAAAACTGCAACAAGAATAGCTGTACTTGACCGTACAAAAGAACCGGGTGCTCTTGGACAGCCATTATATATGGATGTAAAAGACTGTTTCTTCGGTAAGGCTGATGCTCCTACAATTGTTGGCGGTATTTATGGACTTTCTTCTAAAGATACTACTCCTGCTCAGATTATGTCTGTGTACGAAAATCTGGCGATGAGCTTACCTAAAAACGATTTTACAATCGGTATCGTAGACGATGTTACATTCAAATCATTACCTCTTAAAGAAGAAGTTTCTGTAGATGATACTACTTATGAAGCTAAATTCTATGGTCTTGGATCGGATGGTACAGTAGGTGCAAACAAAAATACAGTTAAGATCATCGGTGACAATACCAATAAATATTGTCAGGCATATTTTGCTTACGACTCTAAAAAGTCAGGAGGATTTACAGCATCACATCTTCGCTTTGGCGATAATCCTATCCGTTCTACATATTTGGTAAATACTCCAAACTTTGTGGCATGTCACGTTCCTGCTTATTTACATTTGTATGATGTAACTAAGGGTTTGAAGAAAAACGGAACATTCCTTCTCAACTCTGTATGGAGTAAAGAAGAAGTGGGAAACTACCTTCCTGATAATGTAAAGAAATATCTAGCAGTCAACAATATCAATTTCTATATCATCAACGCAACTCAGATTGCGACAGAAATTGGTCTTGGTGGCCGTACAAATACTATCCTTCAATCTGCATTCTTTAAGATCTCGAATGTAATTCCTTACGATCTTGCGGTAGAACAAATGAAAAAATTCATTGTGAAATCATACGGTCGTAAAGGTGAAGACGTTATCAATAAAAATTATGCTGCGGTTGACCGTGGTATTGAAGTTGAAAAAGTTGAAGTTCCGGCAGAATGGGCAAATATCGTAATAGGTAAACCTGAAGAAGATGACGCTCCTGAGTTTATCAAAAACGTAGTTCGTCCAATAAATGCACAACGTGGCTATGATCTTCCTGTATCTGTTTTTTTAGGTCGTGAAGATGGTACATGGGATCATGGTACTACAGAGTACGAAAAACGCGGTGTTGCTGCTTTTGTACCTGTATGGGATGCCGAAAACTGTATACAGTGTAACCAGTGTGCTTATGTTTGTCCTCATGCTACTATACGTCCGTTTGTTTTGGACGCAGAGGAGCAAGCTAAACTTCCGGGTGATGTTACTTTGTTGAAAGCACAGGGTAAACAATTTGATGGTATGGGCTTCCGTATTCAAGTGGATGTGCTAGACTGCCTTGGTTGTGGTAACTGTGCTGATATATGTCCGGGTAAGAAAGGAAACTCTGCTCTTACAATGGTTGAGATCGGATCACAATTCCCTGAACAAGACAACTGGGATTTCATGGTCAAGAATGTAACAAGCAAGGCTCACCTTATTGATACTAAATTGAATGTGAAGAACTCTCAGTTTGCAACTCCTCTGTTTGAGTTCTCAGGCGCATGTTCTGGTTGTGGAGAAACTCCATATATCAAGCTTGTGACTCAATTGTTCGGCGATCGTATGTTGATTGCTAACGCAACAGGTTGTACATCAATATATGGTGGTTCAGCCCCATCTACTCCATACCGTAAGAATGAAGAAGGTAAAGGGCCGGCATGGGCTAATTCACTATTCGAAGATAATGCAGAGTATGGTCTTGGTTTTGCCTTAGCTAATATTACTATGCGTAACAGACTCGAAAAACTGATGAACCAAGCTCAGGATTGCGATAAATGTTCGCCTGAAATAAAAGCTCTATACAAAGAATGGGTAGAAAATAAAGATGAGGCTGACAAGACAAAAGAACTTACAGCTGCAATGTTGCCATTACTCGAAGTAGAGAAAGATAAATGTGACTACTGCAAAGAGATATATTCATTGAAACAATATCTTATCAAGCGTTCTATCTGGATATTTGGTGGCGACGGTTGGGCATATGATATAGGTTTCGGCGGATTGGATCATGTGTTGGCTACAGGCGAGGATATCAATATTCTGGTATTGGATACAGAGGTGTACTCTAATACAGGAGGTCAGTCTTCTAAATCTACACCGATAGCAGCAGTTGCTAAATTTGCTGCAGCAGGAAAGAAGATTCGCAAGAAAGACTTGGGTATGATAGCTACTACATACGGTTATGTATATGTAGCGCAGATTGCGATGGGAGCTAATCAAGGACAATGTCTGAAAGCGATCAAAGAAGCTGAAGAATATAAAGGTCCATCTTTGGTTATTGCTTACTCTCCTTGTATCAGCCATGGTCTGAGAAAAGGAATGGGACATGCACAGGATGAAGAAAAAGCAGCAGTTGCTTGCGGATACTGGCATCTATGGCGCTACAACCCGATGTTGGAAGAGGAAGGCAAAAATCCATTCATTATGGATAGTAAAGAGCCTGACTGGTCTAAATTCCAAGCATTCTTGGGTAATGAGGTTCGCTATACATCTCTACAAAAATCAAATCCATCTGAAGCTTCAGAACTATATGAAGCAGCGCAGAACAATGCAATGTGGAGATATAATAGTTATCAGCGTTTAGCTAATAGTAGTTTTGGTAAATTTGACGAAACGAAAGAATTATAAAATTAACAAATATTATCGCTGAGAGGGGGGATTTTTAAGAATCCCCTCTTTTATTTTTATGAATGCACAAAGCTCAATCCTTTATATAGTTAAGTGATTATTTGATAAGAAAATAAATATATATTCAAAAAAAAATATTATCTTTGCCTCACTTGATATATAGTTACTATAACTGATACAAAACAAATGAACAAAAAAACTTTACTGACTTCACTACTATTGCTCTGTGTGTCAATAGTTTCTTATGCTCAGAGTGGAAACTCAGAGCAATATTCAGTTCCTTCCCGAAATGAATATTTGTTAAAAGATCCAGTGTGGTTTATATCCATTGGAGGAGGTGCCCAATTGTATGTGGGTGAGGATGATAATGGTGTGGCTTGGAATAGGACATCATTTTCTAGTAGAATAACCTTTGCGCCGACACTTACGGTTGGTCGTCGGATGAGTACACTAATTACTCTCCGTGCTCAGATATCAGGAGGAAGCCTTCACGGCTTCAATGATGGCTGGAGCGGGATTTACGATAAGTGGTGGAAACATGGTACGAATGGTGAAGGTTTAAAAATGTTGACTAAAGATCCTGCCTGGGATTATATGGGTTGGGTTGAAGGTGTTGATTATGTGTACGATGCTGTTGATGCTAGTGGAGTGCCGGTTTGGCATCCTACAAAATATCAACCAAACGAACAATATTATATGCAACATTTACGTTATATGAGTATAACTGGAGATGTGCAGTTAAATTTTCTCAATCTTATAGGAGGATATAAGCCTGAACGTAAGTTCGAAATAAACCCTTTTGTGGGTGTAGGTATGTATCAGCGCTTTGCTCATAGAGGAACTCTTCAGGGTACTTTCTTTGGCGGAAGCGGTGGTTTGAATCTAGGCTTTAATTTAACCAGAAACTGGCAAATATTTGGAGAAGGACGAGTTGTTTTACTTAGTGATACTTTTGATGGACAAAAAGGAGATAAAAGTAATAACGGGCTAGCTCAGGCAACTCTAGGCGTAACTTATAAGTTTACAAATCCCAAATATATTGATCCTGCTATTGAAACACGATTGCGCTTACCTTACAATATAGCCCGTGCCTGTGACAATATGGTTCTTGTTCCGGGGGGTAATATCGAATTAGGTACAGGTATTGATCCTCTATGGGGAGATGAAGTGCCTCGTAAGCTTGTTGCCGTTAGTCCATTTTGGATGGATGAAACCGAAGTAACAAATAAGCAATATCGTGAGTTTGTATACTGGGTACGTGACTCTATTATCAGAGAACGTTTGGCTGATCCGGCATATGGCGGAGATCCTACGTTTAAAGTTTTAGTAAGACCGGAAGATCAAAACAGTGCTGTTGGTCAGCGTTTGAACTGGAGTAAGCCAATTCCTTGGAAAAATCCGACTCAACGTGAACAGGCTGCAATAAGCAGCGTGATAGGAGGAAATCCTTATGCCGCAGATAAGTCCGGTTTGATAAATACTGCTTTGAATTTTAAGTATGATTGGTTTGACGTAAAAAGCTATAATGCGTTTTTGGCAAAACTAAAAGAGGGTGATGCACGTTCTATAGTTATATCCAAAGATACGGCTTATGTAAATCAAAGGGGGGATATTATTCGCGAAACATTAGCAAGATCATCTCACGGGGATAAAATCGATTTTACAAATACATATATTGTAAATGTTTATCCAGACGTGATGGCATGGATGACAGACTTTGCTAATGCTAAGAGTGAACAATATGTAGGAAAATATTTTAATGATAAGGCTTATGATAATCATCCTGTGGTAGGTGTATCATGGGAACAAGCCGATGCTTACTGTGCTTGGCGCACAGATCGCTATTTAGCTGATAAAAAATGCAAAATAGAAGGCTTCGAAGGATATCGTTTACCGACAGAAGCTGAATGGGAATTTGCAGCAAGAAACGGTCGTTCGGAATTGGCTTATCCATGGTATTCGGATAAAACTCATACAACGGACGGTCTGGCTCATGCTAATTTTAGAGCATCGAAAGATTTAAAAGACTTAATGTCCCCTGTGGCAAGCTTCTTGCCTAATCGTTTTGGACTTTACGATATGGCAGGTAATGCAGCAGAATGGACATCTACGACATTTACGGAATCTGTAGACCGTATGGCTGACGAGGCTAATCCAGACTTTAGCTATAGAGCAGTACTTGCAGATCCAAGAGTGTTGAAACGTAAAATTGTAAAAGGTGGTTCATGGAAAGATTCTACGGTAAAATCCGGAGATCGTTCTGTCGAATTCCAAGATAAAGGCCGTTCATTTATTGGTTTCAGATGTGTAAGAACATGGAGCTTTGATGAAAGGGGTAAATTCTATTAAAAATAATTTTTAAGAGAGCTTTCAAAATGGGAAAAGCATGGCATAGTTTTAGACGATTTATTGCAAGCAAAAAAGGACAGACATTGTTTAATATTCTTTATAGTTGGGGTGCTGCTGTAGTTATCCTAGGGGCAATGTTTAAAATTATGCATGTACAGGGTGGAAATGAAGTTTTGATGATCGGAATGATTGTCGAGGTTATTGTTTTTATCGCTGCAGGGTTTGACTATTCATCTGCATCCAGTGATGAAGTCGGGGCGAATGCTTTGTCAGGAGTTATAGTAAGTGGGGTTGGATATGATGAATCCCCTTCTAATATAAAACTAGCAGAGGCAAGGAAATCCGGAGATTCTATGAAATCCTCCGGAGTTTCCGGCTCTTCGGTAGTTGTTCTTGGAGGCTCGGGTGCTTCAGCAGGAAATGGAGTGACTGCTGTTTCTGGCGGTAGCTCATCTTCTTCATCTTCTACTGGACAACCTTCTGCAGCTCGTACAGGTTCGGCAGATTATGGACAAAGTGTAGCCGATACGGCTCAAAATTTGGAAGAATTCTCCATTACGATAAACTCGCTGAATGAGGCTTCCCAAAAACTATTGAAAGCATATAATCAAATCACCGAAACAAATGGTTTTGTAGACAATCTAACTACATTGAATCAAAATGTGAGCGGTTTGAATGATGTATTTAATGCACAATTACAGACTATAACTGAACAAATGTCGGCTATCAGATATATCAATGATAGTTTGGCAAGAATGAAGAATTTATATGATGGGGCTATTGGTGATAGTTACATGTTCAGAGAAGAGTCTGCGAAAATGACAAAACATATTGAGGCTTTGAACAATGTATATGCTCGTTTATTACAAGCTATGACAACTAATAATAATCCAAACCAACCTAAATTCTAAATTAATCGGAGAAAGAGAAAACAGAATTAGAAACCTAAAGAAGAGAATACAAAATGGCTTTAAGTAAAGGGCAATTGACAAGGCAGAAGATGATTAATCTCATGTATCTGGTGTTTATTGCGATGCTGGCTCTAAATGTTTCTACCGAGGTGTTGGATGGATTTGTGATGATTAATGATAATATTCAGGAGTCTATCACTGTCACAGATGAGAGAAATAAACAGATATACGCAGACATAGCTGCTTCTTATGAGACTAACAGAGAAAAAACTCAAGACTCATATACCAGAGCACAGAGTGTAAAGGCTAAAACCGATTCCATTTTCGATTATTTGCAATATTTGAAACTGGAGATTGCAAAGAAGAGCGATGGAGCCGATGCTGATGTAAATAATTTAAAGTCGAAAGATAATCTCGATGCTTCTTCCGAGGTAATGATTTCACCGGTGGGTGGTCAGGGCAAGAAGCTAAAAAGGATATTGGATGCTTATAGGGAAGCTATGGTTGCACAGATTCCCGATGAGAGCAAACGTAAGATTGTAAGCAGTACTTTGTCTACAGAGCCTTCTGCAAGAGCGAAAAAGGATCATAAAGATTGGATAGCTTCGTCTTTTGACGGGATGCCAAGTATTGCTGTTTTAACTTTCCTATCGGAACTGCAAATGAATATAAAGCAGGCAGAAGGAGAAGTTTTGAATGATCTTTCTAAAAATATCGACTTGAAAGATATTCGAGTGAATGAACTGAGCGCGTTTGTTGTTCCGCAGTCAAATATGGTGATGAAAGGTATACCTTACAAAGCCAATATTATAATGGCGGCAGTAGATACAACACAACGACCTCGTATCGTTATAAATGGTAAAGAGTTACCGGCTGAAAAAAATGGTTTGTATGAAGTAGGTACAGGTGCTTCCGGTACATATAAATTTGATGGATTTATCGAACTTATGGATAGAAGCGGATTGCCTGTAAAACGTAATTTTTCTCAGGAATATACAGTAATGGAACCTATGGCCACAGTAGCGCCATTCTGGATGGATGTGCTATATGCCGGAGTTCAGAATATGCTGACTATTGCTGTGCCGGGTGTAGCCAGTCAGGATGTACAGGCTACAGTGGTAAGTGGAGGAACATTAACTCCTTCGGGCAAAGATTGGGTTGCAGTGCCTTCTCCATCCCAAATAGGACAGAAATTTATTATTTCTGTATCTGCAAGGGTGAATGGAGCACAACAATTCATAGCAAGAAAAGAGTTGAGGATCCGCCCATTGCCGGAACCATTAGCGTTTATTTCATATACAGACCAGAACGGTGCACCGAAAGTATTTAGAAAAGGTGTTATAGCCAGATCTATACTACTCGGTACACAGGGTATAAAAGCTTCTATCGATGATGGTATTCTGAATATTCCATTTCAGGTTTTGAGCTTCAGAACAATGTCTGTGGATGCTATGGGGAATGTAACACCCGAAATGTCGAGTGGTGCTAATTTTTCACCGCGTCAGATAGAACAAATGCGACGAATGACTAGAGGTACAATTTTAATAATATCAGGAATAAAAGCAAAAGGGCCCGATGGTATAGAAAGAGATTTATACCCAATGGAAGTTAGAATTAATTAATTAACACAAAATACACATCCTATGAAATATGTTGTTTCATTAATGTTGGGTGGACTGCTTGCTGCAAGTTCACTCTTTGCACAAAACTCGGCAAATAATGCATTCAGAATGATGAATGGTGCGCCTATCACATCTTCTACAGAAGACATGATCACAGAGATTTCGTCCAGAGAACTATTTCTTATGGAGAATTCGATGAACGATTATTCGTCCGCTACTTGGACTAGAGATATATACAGAGAAGTATATGATGTAGAGGGTAATGAATCGTTATTTTACCCAACAGTGTCAACCGAAAAACGTGCGAATTTATTTTCTCTTCTGATTAATCTTTTATCAGATAATACAATTGCCGCATATAAATTCGAAGATCAACCCGACTTCAACGATGATAGTAAATTTACTGCAAAAGAGGTGATGGATCAGAACAGAATTGGATATACAGTAAATGACAATCGTACGCTTGCTATAAAAAGGGAAGACCTGGCGAATATGCAAATTACTTGCTACCTTGTAAAGGAAAAATGGTATTATGATATTGCTACAGGTAAAGGTGACGTGCGTGTAGAGGCAATCTGTCCTGTAATTTGCGACAGAGGAAGAGAGTATCCAATGTTTTGGGTGATGTTTAATGATATTAGTGTGTATCTTGCAAGAGCTATCTCTCCGGTTGCAGTGGCAAATGTTTCGCCTGTATTGAGTAATGCTTCTTTTTATGATATCTTCAGAAATAGATATTATAGAGGATGTATATATCGTGTAGGAGTACGAGACTTAGCTAAATATTTTACGACTACTGAAAGTCTAACGAACGAACGTAAGCGTATTGAAAGCGAACTTGACTTTGTTCAATCTCGTTTCGATGCTGTAGCTACAGCTCACCAAAAGAACTAAAATATAAATTTATTTGTATATAACAGCATTGAAGGGGTTAGCCGTGTGGGTAACCCTTTTGTTTTGGTAGTTTTTTCTTCTATGTAAATTACAAAAAGGAATTATTATTGCATTCGCTCTTATCTGTTTTTTTATCACAGAGTAAAAAGAGCAACACAGAGTTTTTGTATTATATGCTTATAGACAAGAAAAAAGCTTAAAAGTTTCCTCTTAAGCTTTCTTTGTGAATAAATATAAGAAGTTCTGATTATTTTGGTCTTACAAATACTTTATACTCCCATGCTTTTAGAGACTGGGGTAATTCCGGAACATTTACTCCCGCAAAATAATCAGTATAGCTACCACGCCCTATGGCGTCATTGCTGGTATACTTGATGTCTTTGTTAGAAAGGTTGAGCATTACAACTATTTCCTGACCAACTCTTTCTCTTGAATATATCAACAGCTCCTTATTCGCAGAAGTATTATATCGCTTGAATGTTCCGCCTTGTCCGGCTTGTAATGCAGGATGTGTATGTTTTAGCTCGTTTAGCTTCTTATAGAACTGTGTAGTGCTATTTTCTGCCCACGAAGGAACCATATCTTTTTCGAAGAACGATAAGCGCTTTTTGAGCCCTACTTCCTGACCTGTATATATCATTGGCATGCCATTCAAGGTATAGGTAAGAACTGCAAATGCTTCAACACCTTTTCCATAGCGCTCAAACTCTGTTCCATTCCACGAGTTCTCGTCATGGTTTGTTAAGAAGAGCATTTTATAAGCGTCCGGACACATTATAGTATCCAGTTTTTGGATATACGATGCAATATCTTCTGCATTCTTTGTTCCTTTATTAACATCAGCCATCATGTGCATCAACTCCCATGAGTAGTTTGCGTCGAAAGCGTGTTCCAATAAGTCATAATTTTCGGACTCAGCGAGCATAAATACAGGCTTGATACTATCTAAAGTTTTGCGCACATCATTCCAAAAATCGGTAGGTACTTCATGAGCCATATCGCAGCGATATCCGTCTATATTGAAATCATTTATCCAATATTTCAGGGCATCTGTCATTGCGGCTCTCATATCTTTATTGTCATAGTTCAGTTCGTAAGTGTCAGTCCAGTCATACGGGCTTTTGATATTACCAAGACTGTCTTTCAC